>NZ_CP015401.2:2523333-3785000 GCF_001688725.2 Bacteroides caecimuris
GCTGCACCAACCACGACACATTGGGAGCATAGAACAAAGGAGAAACATAATCCTCTATCTTCCCTGCTTTCACTTTCGGACTCAGACTTAACGGTTTATCTTCAAAGAAAGAATTGACAGATACACGCACGTTATTCTTCTCTCCTTTTTCATTATCAATTTCGGGATTCAAGCATTTCAGCAAAGCGGTGAAGTAGTTCTCTTGTTCCGTCTTACCGTTTGCCTGCGCATTCTGTATCATGCGGATAAAGAAGTTCGTATTCAAATAGCTTGGATGCGTATCTCCGAAACCACAAATCATCCGGTTGGGAAAAAGATATTGCGGAGTGGCTGCCACTGCTTTCGACAGCACAGGCATAGCCTTTACCAAATCATATTTCAAGTTGTTATCAAACTGGTTGGCAAAATTAGCATAATCGTTGATTACTACACTACTATATCCTGGACACTCTGCCCAGATACCAGTTGTTGAATCAAAGCCATAATCAGCAAGACGAGTCAGACTCCATTGGCGGATACTGGAACGGTTCAACACATAATCAATATAATATTCACGTCCTTTTCCATCTGCATACTCTTTATTATCTTCAAGCACCAATCCCACATTCATGATATATCGTGCCTGCAATAAATCCCAGTTATTATGAGGGACTCCATTCGCTATGATGTTATCCGCCCATTTCTTAAATGCACCGGCATAGATGTCCATCTTTTCCGGATAGTTGGTCCTCAGGTAATTATAAAGAAAATCATACAAGGGAACGACGATATGCAGGGCGTCTTCGTGAATTACTTCAAAAGAAGTCAATCCTACCAATGTCTGTTGATGGCCATGATTCAGATCAATGGGAACATTTCTGTAATAAATTCCGGTCATATACGTATCAAACACACCGGCTGCCAGTTTCGCGAATTTTTCCTCATCTGTCATCCAATAGAGGAAAGCTGCATCACAAGCTATTCCTAGAATTTCCCGGTTCAGGCTTTCGATATTTCGTCCTGTTTTTGACGGATGTACACTTTCCAAAGGACGTTCCGGCAATGCATTGTTGCAAAAAGTCACATTTCCGTTTTCATCATCGTCATAAGGTACTACATCTGCCAGTTTGGGACGGCCATGAGTAGCAGCCGTTCCACGTGTCCCTGTATAACGGACAGTCGGATAAGGAGCTTTCTCGCCTCCGGCATGATCGTAATTCTCACCTTTCACATATACCTCGGTTGCATGAGATTTCCAATACATTGCCAGACGGAATAACAACCATGCGGGTTGAGCATCCGTCAGTTTGGTATATACTTCGGTTCGTTCCTTTAATTTATTGAATACGTCTTTCGCCCATTTCTCTTTTTTAATCAACTCCCACGTATCCTGCTTTTCATCCGGTGTGGTCAACACTCTCGGATGTTCTTGCGGCATTTTCTCCGGCAACGGAATTTCCCGTCCGTTTTCCTGTCCGGATGCATTATTCAATAAGCAAAGAAGACATAGTCCCAGTAAAAATTGTCTCATACTTTATATTTCATTTTTAAGTTTACTACCTATTAAATACGAAGATAGAGAATTATTTACCTAATTACCTTCATTAAGGCCTGTTTTATTTGCCCGAACGCTGCTTCTATTCAAAACTATATTTGCAAAAAGATTATTGAAGAATTGGGGATCAGTTGTAATTCTTGGAGATTTGATTCAGGGCAATCACATCCTTAAAATTTAATTCAATTCTATACTGGAATGAATGAGATTTTGTTTTCAATTACTGATTTGCATAAGTATAACATGAACTTTTGATTCATAAGTTCCACCAGCTTCACCTTATAACTGAAACATCGATGAATAAGGAGATAACGGGTGAAAGCGTAGGAAAAAAACAGGTGAAGTCTTCCATTATCGCTTTCACCTTTTGAATTTATTTATACCGATTGCTAGACATATAGAGCCATCATGATGGACATATAGAGCCACCGTGCTGAATATATAGATGCAATACGGTGAGTATATAGATGTACCAATTCAAATATTAACAGATGAGAGCCAAGGTATTAACAACTGACAACTAGGCTATTAATATCTGACAGTTTATCTGTTAATACCTGACAATGGATTTGCTATAAGCATATTTTCATTAGCTATAATGATATTGGTTTTAGCTCAAAGGATATTTTGAAAAGACAAGGTGAAACCAATAATGTCCTGTTTCACCTGATTTCACCCCTCGCTTTCACCCGCTATAGCCTTATTCATCGGCATTTCAAGAATCAGGTGAAATCGATGAATGGCAATAATTTTATAGTAGCATTGATGATACTTTATTTATAAAGAAAGAGGTAAGTTACGCAGTATTCCGCTATCGAATGAGTCAGAACTGCACAGTTTAGCTCATTTTCACACCGGAATGAATCTATTTTGTTAAGGATGTGATTGCCCTGAATCAAATCCCCCAATTTCCAGACTGAGCCCAAAAATAAGAATTTTAACGCAATCCCCCAAGAATTACAACTGCCCCCCGTTCCAAATGTGTTCCACTAAAAACAAATCAGCCGCTAACTGTCCGTCAGCAGCTTTCTTACACCCTTATTTGCGGAGAGGGCGGGTTTTGAACCTATAACTCTAACCGCTTATATTTCAGCTACTTTACTTTCAAAATTTCAAATAGGTAACGAAACAGTAACGATTTTCAACCGTTAAGCCTGTCCAACTTTGACCGCTGTTTGTCTGCCTAACTTTCGGGTTCAAAGATACGGCTTTCTTTTGAAACTCGCAAATATCTGATAATAAATATTTTTGGGTTAGTGCAAGGTGCAAGCTATATATATAAATATATACTTGCACCTTGCACTAAAAAAAAGCACTGGAGTACAAATGGTTAAAACAAAATCCGTATCTTCGTAACCAATTAAAAACTAACATGTATGATAATAACTAACCGTGAAGAAGTAATAGATAAAGCGTTCGGCGTATTTGTCAGGATGAACTACGAGAAAGCAAGTATCATCACGCTTGCCAAAGCCTGCGGGGTGACAAAAACGGGTATCGTTTATTATTTTCCGCACAAGCTGGATTTGTTCATGGCTGTGGCGGACAAATACGTGTTAAAAATGCACGAACCGGGAAACAAGTTTGCCACTCCTGCCGATACGTTGGCAGAGTTCATCGGTCAATACGTGGCGGGGGTAGCCGCTTCCATGAAAAGGATTGTTGAACTGATTGGCGACAATGGCGACCCGCATGATTGTAGCCCCAACTTCTACTACTTTCATTTCCTGTCACAAGTGCGTATGTACTATCCGGGCATCAGGCAGAAAATCGAAAGGATGTTCAGCCACGACCATGACCTGTGGGCGAAAGTCGTGCAGAAAGCAAAAGACAGCGGGGAAATCAGGAGCGACACGGACGTGAAGAAAACGGCTACCATGTTCCGGCAAATGTTTTTAGGACTGTCATACGAACAAGCATTTCTGAACGGTTTGAACGTGGACGAACTGGCAGAAAACTTTCGCTATATCTATTCGCTGCTTAAAGCCTGATACAGTTTTGTTTTTTTAACTTCCATTATTTTTGAACGCATGTTCAAAATGTGGCGTTTTTGTTTTATCTTTGGAGCATGAAGCAAAATTCAGCGACATGGATAAGGTTCAGAAACAAAGAGGAAGCATCGTGCTACACAAAGAAACAAGGGACGGTGCAGACTACATACGGGTAGAATATGCGAACAGTCAGGCTGTCGCCCGACTGCTCGCCCAAGACACGGGCATGAAAATGGCTGGCAACGGTTCTGCATACATAGCGTCAGCCGCTTTCAGCCTGCCGGATTTCTACGACCGCTATTCACCCCACGCCTATATTGATTACAGCCGGGTTTACGTGCGGCATCCCAAACCCAAAAGGGAATACACACTGCCAAAAGGCTATCTCGAACTGCTGGAACAAAAGCGTTACAGCCCTTCGACCGTCAAAACATACCGTGCCTATTTCAGCGATTTCATGGAATATCACAAGGGACGGAACATCGACCGCCTGAAAGTGCCGGACATCAACAAGTACATACTCTATCTTGTGAACGAGAAGAAAATCTCGGTGTCGCAACAGAATATGCGCATCAATGCTATCAAGTTCTATTACGAGCAGGTGAAAGGCGGCAAACGGCAATACTACGGCGGTATCACCCGTGCCAAAGAGTACAAGAGCCTGCCCGAAGTGTTGAGCAAGAATGAAATTAAGCGCATCCTTGCACAAATTTCCAACATCAAGCATCACTGCATGATTTCATTGGTTTACTCTGCCGGACTTAGAAGAAGCGAATTGCTTAACCTGACCCCGCAGGACATCAACAGCGAAACAATGTCGGTTCGCATCATGGGCAAGGGGAAGAAATGCCGTTATTCGCTCCTTTCGCCCAAGTTGCTGGAAGAACTACGGCACTACTTCCGGGAATATCGTCCACAAAAATGGTTGTTTGAAGGCGAAACACCCGGAGAGCAATATTCGGCAAGTGCATTGGTGAAAGTGCTGAAAGAAGCCGCACATCGTGCAGGCATCAAACACCGGGTACACGTACACATGCTGCGTCACTCCTTTGCCACACACTTGTTGGAACAGGGAACAGACCTGCACACGATACAGGAATTGCTGGGACATAACGACATCAAGACCACAACCATTTATCTTCATGTGTCAAGTGCCCATAAAGCAAAAATCCCTAATCCTCTTGATACACTGGATAATTCGTGAGGTGCAGTTATAGGAATGTAGGAACGACACCATAAGGTGCGGTTATAAATAAATTATATGTAACAGTATGGAATATCACGATAAAGAAATAACATCAATTGCATACCAAAAAGATGATGCAACACTAATCTTTACTATATCAAACATTCGTTTGGTTTGTAAAGGTGTTGAATGGTGGGAATTATCTTCTTTTGATATTCAAAATGTTATATTTGAACTCAATATCTTCACGAACGCCAACATACCAGCCTATCTGATTGGCGAGTATAGTTGGGTGAAGAATTATCAATCAAAAGATACTTTGAAGTTCATTCATATAGATTCATCTGTTGGTATGAATGGAATGATAGTAGCCAGTGATATTCAAGAAATACATATAACGACGAAAGATAGCATCTGACGATGCTCCTTTCTAACCATTACTAACAATACGAATAACTCTTTATGATAAAATTCATTTTAGATGCGATGTATTATCAGATATTCATATTTAATAGGGATAAATTTATATTGGAAAATCCACATGAGCGGACGATACAGATAATATGTGGAATATTATTTCTTCCTGTTATAGTATTGACATATCTACTGATAGAGGAGAATTTCAATTATAAAACCCCTTTTGTGTTTTTCATCATAATCTATATTTTATTATATAAGACATTCTGTTCGTATTATATAAAAGGGAAAAAAGGTATGGAAATTATAAGAAGTAAACCTCTGATATTTAATAGTCAAAAGATTTCTTCCTTCATATCATGGATGATTTATCCCATTTTGGTTGTATTACTTTATTTTATAATAACACATCGTCATTGGCTAAAAGTTATACAATAAAGATTTAATAAGTTAGTAACGACGAAAGATAGCATCTGACGATGCTCCTTTCTAACCATTAGCTGTAATTAATGACATGAAAATCTATGAGAATAAAATATTGAGAATACTTGGATTTATTTTTATTTGGATTTATGTATTCGGTGTGGGCATTTGCTTTGCTGCAAAATGGTATGCTATTGGAATATCGGGAGCTATCTTATTGGCTGTTTGGTTGAATTCCGGACTTATTGGTGATACCATTTATAAATATAGAGTAAAACAGGCTACAAAACAAATAAAAAGGCATGGAATACAATTATTTGTTGATTTAAACCAATGTAAAGTCACTACACAGAAATGGAATACCAAGAAATCAAGGATGCAAGAGCCTATCTTTCGGATATTCCATACATGGGAAATCCAATTTTGGAATGGTGTCAGTGGCTATTTATTCCCTGACATTTATCATAGTGAACAAATTGTGTCCACTACAATATGCACCGTAACGTACACAACCAAATACAATGGAAAGACAAAAACATTTCGCAGTGATGCAATCTTGAAGGAAAAAGTTTCATTGGAAATGCTATTGCAACACTATGGAATGACGAAGATTTACATAAATCCGAAGAATGACAATCAATATTATTTTGATTTAGATTTTCTAAAATAGATACAGCTAACAACGCAGGATAACGGATAAGCCGTTTCTATGCTGAACCATTAGCAACTTTTTATTTGTTGCTTAGTAGCGTATGAGGGAATACAATTTGAAAAGTAAAAATAATTATGAGCTATATTACAGCGGAAAGATTGGGAAAAGTTCTTATATGGGCATGGAACAAGTATGTGAAGAAAACCGCCATTCCTTACAAGAAGATTGACTTTCATTATTCGGATTGGGTCTTTCTCCTGACAGGTCTTGTCTTTTTTGGAATTGTGCTGGGTATTACCCTGCTTCATTTTGCATTTTGGAGAACATAATTCATCGAATATATATGAGTAAAGGAATAAAAAAGACAGATAACTATTTTGAACGAGTGAAGCAACGTGCCAACCGGACGAATTACAGATACTATTTTTTTGACTACCTATATTTCAAGGGAGAGGTTTGGGGCAAGAAAATAGGACGGATGTCAGGTTTTATACTGCTGTTTTGGTATTGGTGGTGGGTAGTAGTTCTGCCCGGCAACTTTCTCCTGATTAACAGTGTACCGGAATGGTCGTCCTTACATCTTGGCTATTTAGGTGCAATGTTTTTGCTTATTTGTATATTTATTCTTGCACGATACAGGAAAGCCCGTGTACAGGCATTGTTGAACCGCTACCGCCGCTCTAAGCATATCAGCGCAGTACAGGCATATTTTCTGTTCCTGCTGCCCTTTGTACTTTTCTTCTTAGAAACATGGCTGTTCGATGAATGGGGTTGGACGGATTGCGTGAGGTGGAACAAATGATATGTCATTCATATATAAAACATCAGATATGGAACAACGGATTACATCATTATTGCTTCCCGCTCCCGAAGTGGAGCTGGAAGCGTCCTGCAAGGAACTGGACGAAAAGGTAACATGGCTGCTGCACAACGGCCGGAAAATGGACAACTACTTGGAACTTGAACCGTTCAGCAAGGACGTGCGGCTGTGCGCCCACGTGTGCGACACGCTCAAAAGCCTGCCGGAAACACCGACACTGGCAGCATACAAGGACTACAAGGCAATCATCATCCTGCTGGGTATATCCACCACACATTACGCCATACTGGACGAACTGGCGGAACAGCACCGCAAGCGGGACGACATACCCGAACTGACCGCCTACTGCGATGCGCTCCACTGGATGCGACCGGGACGGCAGTACCTCTGCAACGTGTACAACACGGTATGCCACGCTTTCCACCTGCTGCGGAGAAACCCGGTAAGGGACAACCGCCTGCTGGTGACGGAAAAGGAGCTGCGCCACGCCGAACGGATGTTGCCGGAACTGGGCAGGCAGACGTTCACCGAAATGGTACGTCTGAAAGGCTACATGGTCTATGATGCCGAGCAACTGGCGGACAAATGCGGCATGGAATACGGCTCGTTCCGGCGAAAGGTAAAGAAAATGACCGGGTACACGGCTAAGGAATGGGTGATAAAGGAACGGGTAAAGGATGTGGAACACTACCTGATGAACACAAACCTCACGCTTACCGAAGTGGCGTTCACCACCGGGTTCGCATCGACATCGAACCTGAACGACTTCTGCAAGGCGTATCTTTTAGATACCCCCGGAGAAATACGCAGAAAAGCGCAGGAAACAAGAAAATGCACAGTTACAAGAACGTAATGTGAAAAATCAAGAATAAAACAGATTTTTTATGCCCGTAACTTTGTGCTTCATAAAAGATAAGCACAAGGTTATGGAACATAAGATACTGTTGGAAACATACTTCGTCGGACTGCTTCAAAAAGTGGAATGGCAGATACAGGAATACGAGGACACCGCAGCGGACACGCTGACGCTCTGCCGCCTGTGCGTGGACTACCTGCAAGAGATACTGGGCGAACTCAAAACCTTTATAATCTCCTACCCGTTCGCCAGCACGGAAGAAGAAATACACTTCTTCAAGGAACTGAAACCGCTTTTAGCAAGCAAAATCATCTATTACAACACCGTTTACAAGATAGAGGTGCGCTTTCCCAGCGGCAGCGAGGACGTGCAGCGGGACTACCTGCTGTCGGAAACCGACCGGATTTCAAAGTCGTTCCAGCGGAACTTGGCGTTCTACCAGTACCACCGCACGAAAGCCACCTACTTGGACAGGCAGTATTTCATGCGTGGGAAGCCTGACATACAAATCATTGTGGACAGTTTCTATTACGAAACAGACCCACAGTTCAGCACCAGTCACGACTTCAAGGTAGCAAAGATTTTAGCCAACGAACTGCTGGAAATATACCTCACCAACCGCCTGCACGAGCTGGAACGCCGGGAACAGCGCAAGCGGGTGAAGAACGGCTTCACGGGAAAGGTGCTGCGCTGGACGGGGACGAAAAGGGCGTTGGTGGAGCTTGTCTATGCACTGGACGCCTGCGGCTGTCTGAACAAGGGAACGGTTGATATAAAGGAGATTGTAGCCTATTTTGAATATGTTTTCGACATCGACCTCGGCGACTTCTACCACACCTACATGGAACTAAAAGCCAAGACCAAAGACCGCACGGGCTTCCTCTCCACCCTGAAAGACAGGTTGCTGCTGCGCATGAGGGAGCAGGATTAGGCAACCGTTCTTTAACAAAATTTATTTCGCCACAGGTGGGTTCGCCTGTGGCGTTTTATTTTTCAGGACACCCGAACTTTGCGGCAAATCAATTAGTTACCATTATGGAAATAATAACATTCGAGTCCAAAGCCTACAAGGAGCTGGACAATAAGATTACCGCCATTGCCGACTACATCTTCAACCATGTGGAAACGGCAAGACAAAGCGAGGAAGATATGTGGGTGGACAGCTACGAGGTCTGCACGTTCCTGAAAATAAGCGAAAAGACCCTGCAACGCCTGCGGGTGTCGGGGACTATCGCCTATTCCAACATCAGGGGACGCTACTTCTACAAGGTCAGCGAGATACGCCGGATGCTGGAAGAACGCCTGATAAGGAGCAACAAGGAGAACATCGACAACCTGATAACCAACCACCAGTTGTATGCTAAGGAAAGAGGAAATCTTAGAAAGGACAAGTAACGGGCTGGCGGTGTTCAAACACTACCTGCCCGGAAACTGGCGCATAGGTCGCAACTTCCTTAACCCGCTGTACGAGGACAGCAAGGCTTCCTGCAACATCTATTTCGACCGCCGGGGCGGTATCTACAAGATGAAAGACTTCGGCAACGACAGTTACAGCGGCGACTGCTTCTTCCTCGTGGGGCAGTTAAAGGGGCTGGACTGCAACCGGGCGGCTGACTTCGTGGAAATACTGGAAATCATCGACCGGGATTTGGGCTTGGGGCTGGCTTCCGGCACCCCGGTTTCCATTCCCCCGGCAACCGTCCGCCGGGCAGAGCCGGACAAACCCGAAGAAACGCCCGAAAAGCCTGTCAAGCCCTACCAGTTCCGGGAACAGAAGTTCCCGCTTGCCGAACTGGTGTACTGGCAACAGTACGGCATCACGCCCGAACTGCTGGAACATTACAAGGTCTGCTCGCTCCGGGAATACAATAGTGAAACGACAGAGGGGAAGCCGTACACCTACATTTCATCGGTGGCAGAACCCATGTACGGCTACAAGGGCAAACAGCACATCAAGCTGTACCGCCCGTTCTCCACGCCCCGCTTCCTCTATGGCGGCAGCTTCGGCGAGAACTATTGTTTCGGACTGGAGCAACTGCCCGCCAAAGGTGACACGCTCTTTATCACGGGTGGCGAGAAAGACGTACTTTCACTGGCGGCGCATGGTTTTCACGCTATCTGCTTCAACAGCGAAACGGTGACGATACCAACTATGGACTAATCAAGTCATTTTCAGGTCATTTGAGGACAAATCGTTACCGTTTTTGTCCGGCGGGGAATAGGTAACGATTTAGTAACGAAACTTTGTCTTTTACCGTACTTTTGAAGTCTTGGAAGCTGGACTTTCGGGTAATAAAAAAAGCCACAAATCATTGATTTGTAGCTTTTTGTTCGCTTACTGACCATTTCTGTCCAGTAAGTTCAGCGGAGAGACAGGCTCCAGAACCTACGCTTTCAGAAAATATCATAAAATTGCAAATCACTGATAATCATATATTATCTACAATGAAGAGTAAATCTAAATCTTTCTAAATGCCTTTTGCTATTTCAATTTTTGGGTGTATATTTGGGTGTAGAATTTCAAACGCACCCAATTATGAATATCAAACGTAACATCATTTTTGCATTGGAGAGCCGGAAGAAGAACGGTGTGCCAATCGTAGAGAACGTGCCTATCCGTATGCGTGTCATATACGCAAGCCAACGCATCGAGTTTACAACAGGCTACCGGATTGACGTAGCCAAATGGGATGCCGACAAACAACGGGTAAAGAACGGATGCACCAACAAGCTGAAACAAAGCGCATCCGAAATCAATGCAGACTTGCTGAAATACTATGCCGAAATGCAAAACGTGTTCAAGGAGTTTGAGGTGCAGGAAACCATACCTACCACCCAGCAGCTAAAGGATGCATTCAATCTGCGGATGAAAGACAGCAGTGAAGAACAACAGGAAGAAGTACAGATTAGTTTTTGGGAAGTGTTCGATGAGTTTGTAAAAGAGTGTGGCAACCAGAATAATTGGACGGCATCCACCTATGAGAAATTTGCAGCGGTAAGAAATCACATCAAAGAGTTCAAGGAGGATGTAACCTTTGAATACTTCAACGAGTTCGGGCTGAACGAGTATGTTAATTTCTTGCGTGATAGAAAGGACATGAGAAACAGCACCATTGGTAAACAGATGGGGTTTCTCAAATGGTTCCTGCGTTGGAGCTTCAAAAAAGGGCATCATCAGAACATTGCATACGACGCATTCAAGCCCAAATTGAAAACAACCCCTAAAAAGGTAATATTCCTGACATGGGATGAACTGAACAAGCTGAAAGATTATCAAATACCGCATGACAAGCAGTATTTGGAACGTGTCAGGGATGTCTTTCTGTTCTGTTGCTTCACGAGCTTACGATATTCGGATGTCCGTAACTTGAAAAGAAGTGATATTAAGCCCGACCACATTGAAGTCACCACAGTCAAGACTGCGGACAGCCTGATAATCGAACTGAACGACCACAGCAAAGCCATTCTTGAAAAATACAAGGATGTTCATTTCGAGAACCACATGGCATTGCCCGTCATCAGCAATCAGAAGATGAACGATTATCTGAAAGAACTGGGTGAACTGGCGGAAATCAACGAGCCTGTACGGGAAACCTACTACAAGGGAAATGAGCGCATAGATGAAGTCACACCCAAATACGCATTGTTAAGTACCCATGCAGGAAGAAAGACTTTCATCTGTAATGCGTTGGCACTCGGAATTCCGGCGCCGGTGGTTATGAAATGGACTGGACACAGTGATTACAAAGCCATGAAGCCCTACATTGATATAGCGGATGACATCAGAGCAAACGCCATGAACAAGTTTAATCAACTATAAAAGTATCAATTAGTTTCATGGATTACCACCATTGAAGTATATTTGTATTCTGAAAATATCATAAGATGAGCAACAACGGACATAACATAGAAAAAACGAACTTTGACGCATTTATAAATGCTGTCGGTTCGGAAATACAACAGGCGCAAGTCCGGCTGATTACCGCTGCCAATGCGCAAATGTTGTTCCATTACTGGAAAATGGGCAACTATATTCTCTATCATCAGCAACTGCACGGATGGGGAAGCAAAACCATCAAACAGTTGGCAAAGGCTATCCGGCTAAATTTCCCTGAAAAGAAAGGCTATTCAGAACGCAACCTTACCTATATGTGTCAGTTTGCAAGAACATATCCATTGAGAGCATTGCAGAATTTCATTGATACGGATGCAAAGTTGATAGCTCCAAGCGTGAAGAAAATTGAAGATGAAGTACACTACTTAAACGATTCGCAATTTACGCAAGAGCCTCTTGCGCAAATTCAATCCATTGATAACAAAGAAATTATAATCACGCAAGAACCTCTTGCACAAATTCATAATGTTGCCAGAACCGTATCCGACATTTACCGTATGGAAATTAAGGATATAGAAAACATATTTATGGCATCACCTGTTGCAAGAACCAATTGGGCGAGCCATGTGATTATGCTTAACAGTTCGCTTCCATTGGGTGTAAGCTATTGGTACATGAAACAGTCCGTGGAAATGGGCTGGAGCAGCAATGTTCTTAAAATACAAATTGAAACCAATCTGTATAGCAGACAAATCAGCAACAACAAGATTAACAATTTCACAGCCACGCTTCCTGCACCGCAAAGCGACCTTGCCAATTACCTTCTAAAAGACCCATACATCTTTGACTTGGCTGGAACTAAGGAAAAGGCGGACGAAAGGGACATAGAAGAACAACTGGTTAAGCACGTCACACGTTACTTGCTGGAAATGGGAAATGGCTTTGCTTTCGTTGCCCGACAGAAGCATTTTCAAATTGGTAACAGCGATTTCTATGCAGACTTGATTCTGTATTCCATCCCCCTGCACGCATACATTGTAGTAGAATTAAAGGCTACCCCATTCAAACCGGAGTATGCGGGGCAACTGAACTTCTACATCAATGTAGTGGATGACAAACTGAGGGGAGAGCATGACAACAAGACTATCGGGTTGTTGCTGTGCAAGGGGAAAGACGAAGTTGTAGCGCAATACGCATTGACAGGCTACGACCAGCCGATAGGCATCAGCGATTACCAGTTAAGCAAGGCTATACCTGAAAACTTAAAATCGGCTCTGCCAAGTATAGAGGAAGTGGAGGAAGAACTGACTTCCTTTCTTGATAAAGATAAGAACCCGTAAACTAAGCGTATATGGCAGGAAAAATACAGATTATGATTCCCCAATATGGCGAACTCAACCGGATATACAGCGACTTTATAATCAGCCATGCTTTCTCTTTTGAAAGGCAGAAATTCATCACGGACTTCTACAAGCAATACAATGACACAAAATCTTTTGAAGCCGCCATCCTTGAACTGGTGCTTGACAAACCGAAAGAACAATATACTCTGGTCCTCAACAGCCTGAGAACCGAGATAGAGAAAAACATATTGATTTACGAAAAACATCCATTGTTTGATGATGAGATAATTTCTCGTGTGTGTTACAACTTCGCTGGCAGATATGACGCTGATATAGAAGCACAGCTGAGAGTTACACAAAATTTAAGCAAGCCTTTGAATGAAGCATACAACAGGTATGATTCCATTGGCTACAGGGTACATACGGCAGAAGAAGAAAAGCAAGCCGAAAAGGAGCATGAACGCTGCAAGGCTGAATATGAGAAGGAAAAAGAAGAACTGGACAGGCTTTATGAATTGGAAAGGCAGGCAAGAAAGGAATCTCTCCAATATATTGAGAACTGTTGCGGAGATATTTATAAACTGAGTTTCCATTTTATGGAAATATTGGCAAAATATATTCCCGTAGAAAAAGACAAGCCGGATGAACCGAGCAAGCAAGAGAAACAGCAGGATGCGCCAAAGGAGCAATCCGAATATTTCGATGCAGAATTACTTTCGCTTATTCATAAAGTCTGTGTGGGGGAACAGTTTGAAGATATTGCAACGCAGGACTTCTATGCCAACATGAACCTATCCTCCTGTAAAAAGGAATTAAAAATCAAGGCAAGGGAAAAGATACGGGTGTGTTACCTGATATTCCTGATGAGTGAAAGACTGCCCAAACAAGACAGGGATAAATGGAAGAATACAATCCTGAAACAGTTGGATATTGACGAGAACTACTACAAGTCAAAGTACAAGGAACCGGTGTCGGATTTTCCAAGTGACAGTAACCAGAAGTTCGCCAAAGAAATGGACGCAATATTCCGATAATCCGTGATACACCCTGATATTTTACGAAATTACCACTTTTACCACTCAAATTAATTTTTGAGTGGTATTTTTATTATCTGATATTCAGAGAAATAATAAAACATTCCATTTATACCAACCACATCCTTTCCACTCACTCCCCTATCTAATTTTGCATCGTTCGAGAACAGAGATAACAGCCAGTGCGCAGGGCTGATTGTTTAACGGCTAAATAGATTGAACGATGACAAATCTTCAAGAGTTATTATTAAAACCCGTCTGGCAGATGACAGGCGAAGAGTTCATATTCCTGAGCAAGCACGCTTCCGGTCAAACGGAAACGCAACCACGACCCGTTACGGACACAAAAAGAAAATATGTGTACGGAATACTGGGCATAGCCAAACTGTTCGGGTGCAGCCTGCCCACCGCCAACCGCATAAAGAAAAGCGGAAAGATAGACAAAGCCATTACGCAAATAGGGCGCAAGATTATCGTGGATGCGGAACTTGCCCTTGAACTGGCAGGAAAGAAAACCGGAGGACGGAAATAACGGGAGGAATGGCTATGGACTACATGAAAGAGTTTAAGGACATATCGGCAGAAGAAGCCGTAATCCTTTGGCAAGCCTCACGTTTGAGCCTGTCGAAAAGTTATGAGAAAGCACCCGAAATCCTCAAAGTGCATGGTTCTGTCATTGGGACATTGGGCAATTTCAGCGCATCCATCGGCAAAGCCAAAAGTAAAAAGACATTCAATGTTTCGGCTATTGTAGCCGCCGCATTGAAGAATGGCACAGTGTTGCGGTATGTAGCGGAACTCTCCGACGGGAAGCGGAAAGTGCTTTATGTTGATACGGAGCAAAGTCCTTATCATTGCCTGAAAGTCATGAAACGCATTTTACGGATGGCTGACTTGCCTGATGACAGGGATAATGAGAACCTTGAGTTTCTCGCCTTGAGAAAATACACACCTGAACAGCGTATCAGGATTGTCGAACAGGCTATCTATAATACGCCCGACATTGGTCTTGTAATCATAGACGGCATCCGTGACATGGTATATGACATCAACAGCCCCGGCGAATCCACACGCATCATATCCAAACTGATGCAGTGGACGGACGACAGGCAGATACATATCCATACGATACTGCACCAGAACAAAGGGGATGAGAATGCGAGAGGGCATATCGGCACGGAGTTGAACAATAAGGCGGAAACCGTATTGCTGGTGGAAAAAGACAAAAGCAACGGAGATATAAGCAATGTTTCAGCCATGCACATCCGGGCAATGGATTTCGAGCCTTTTGCCTTTCGTATCAATGACAGTGCCTTGCCTGAACTCATAGAGGGTTACAAACCCGAAGCGAAGAAACCGGGAAGACCGGAAGAGGAAAAGTTCGACCCTTACAGGCATATTACCGAGCAGCAGCACCGTATCGCATTGGAAGCCGTTTTCGGGCTGAAAGAGGAATACGGTTACAAGGAACTGGAAGATGCCTTAATCAAAAGCTATACGTCAATAGGTGTAAAGCTGAACCATCAAAAGGCGGTACCGCTCATCACCATGCTTCGCAACAAACGGATGATAGTGCAGGAGAACGGCAGAAAATACACATTCATGCCCGACTTCCACTATTAACCCGTTACCTGCACTCGCTTCACTTTATTCTATGGGTCTATATATTAAGGATAAAGCGAAGTGATGCAAGGAATGGATAAACCGCTTCACTTTATTGCCGTACTCTATATATACGACAATTTAGTGAAGTGGTTATATAGACCGTACTTCTTAAAATGGTACGGGCGAAAAGAAAAATAAATCAATTCATTAACTACTCAAACAATTATCTTATGGATATACAGACAGCCAAGCAAATCAGGATAGCGGATTATCTGCACAGTTTGGGATATTCTCCCGTCAAACAACAGGGTATCAACCTATGGTATAAATCACCGTTAAGGGAAGAAACCGAAGCCTCGTTCAAGGTAAATACCGAGCGCAACCAATGGTATGATTTTGCACTCGGCAAAGGCGGCGGCATCATCGAACTGGCTTCACACTTATATGCTACTGACCATATACCTTATATATTGGAACGCATAGCGGAACAGACACCACATGTCCGTCCTGTTTCTTTTTCTTTTGGCAAGCAATCATTTTCCGAGCCAAGTTTTCAGCAACTGGAGATTGTACCGCTTTCTTCTCCTGCCCTACTCACCTATTTGCAGGAAAGGGGAATAAACATTGTACTGGCGAAAAGAGAATGCAGTGAAGCGCACTTCACCCATAACGGCAAACGGTATTTCGCCATCGCCTTTCCCAACGTGTCGGGTGGGCATGAAATCCGCAACCGATATTTCAAAGGTTGTATCGCACCAAAAGATATTTCCCACATCAGACAGCCGGGAACAGCGAGGGAAACGTGTTATGTGTTCGAGGGATTTATGGACTATCTTTCATTTCTTACTTTGAGATTGGAAAATTGCCCGAAATTTCCCGAACTGGACAGACAAGATTATATGGTATTGAACTCTGTATCGAATGTGAGCAAGGCTCTCTATCCGTTGGGTAGTTACGAGCGCATACATTGTTTCTTTGACAATGACCGTGCAGGGATGGAAGCACTCCGGCAAATCCGTATGGAATACGGCAGAGACTTATACATCCGTGACGCTTCGCAGACCTACAGCGGATGCAAGGACTTGAACGAATACCTACAGAAACAGGCTGAAAGAAACAGGCAAGTCCAGTCCGTAAGAGAGACGCACACCCAGCCACCGAAAAAGAAGAACGGCTTTCGGTTATAGCCCACTATAACTACACGCTCCGCTTCCGTAGTTGTGGGCTCTCCCGAAGGGATTAGGGCTTTGCCCTAATGACCCACTCAGGGCGTTTCACCCCTGAGAACCCCGAGCAAAGAGTGACCCTCTCTTTGCAATCTCCGCTTATGGGTTACCCCTAAGAACCCCGTTACGGAAGCGGACAAAGTAATCTAATGTAAACAAAAAAAGAAGCTATGGCAACAAAATCAAGCATACACATAAAGCCTTGCAACATCGCATCGAGTGAGGCGCATAACCGAAGGACTGACGAGTATATACGAAACATCGGGGTGTCCAAAATCTATGTTGTGTCCGAACTTTCTGCCGACAACGAACAATGGATAAACCCGAACTTCGGCACTCCCGAACTGCAAACGCACTATGACAATATCAAACGGATGGTCAAGGAAAAGACCGGACGTGCCATGCAGGAAAAAGAACGGGAACGCAAAGGAAAGAATGGTAAAATAATCAAGGTGGCAGGATGTTCACCTATCCGTGAGGGAGTGTTGCTCATCAGAGCGGACACCACATTGGCAGATGTGCGTGAATTTGGCGAAGAGTGCCAAAGACGCTGGGGCATCACGCCACTCCAAATATTCCTGCATAAGGACGAAGGACATTGGCTGGGTGAAAAACCTGACGCAGAAGACAAAGAGAGTTTTCAAGTGGGTGAAAAATGGTTTAAGCCGAATTATCATGCCCATATTGTTTTTGACTGGATGAACCACGATACAGGAAAGAGCCGTAAACTCAATGACGAGGATATGGCAAAAATGCAGACTTTGGCATCAGACATTCTAATGATGGAACGTGGGCAATCAAAAAATGTTACTGGCAAAGAACATCTGGAACGCAATGACTTCATCATTGAAAAACAGAAAGCCGAACTGCAACGCATAGATGCTGCAAAGCGGCATAAAGAACAACAGGTGGAACTTGCCGAACAGGAACTCAAACAGGTAAAATCGGAGATACGCACCGACAAGCTCAAAAGCGCAGCCACCGATGCTGCCACAGCCATAGCAAGCGGTGTAGGTTCTCTTTTCGGAAGTGGAAAGTTGAAAGAATTGGAGCGAACCAACGAAGATTTGCATCAAGAGGTTGCCAAACGTGATAAAGGTATTGACAACCTCAAAATCCAAATGCAGGAAATGCAAGAGCAACATGACAAACAGATACGCAATCTTCAAGGAATACACAGTCAAGAACTTGAAGCTAAAGACAGAGAAATATCACGGCTGAACACTCTGCTTGAAAAGGCATTCAAGTGGTTTCCGATGTTTAGAGAAATGTTGAGAATGGAAAGACTATGCGCTGTCATTGGGTTTACCAAAGATATGATAGATTGTCTTTTGACAAAGAAAGAAGCCATCAGATGCAATGGTAAGATTTATTCCGAGGAACATAAACGAAAGTTTGACATCAAGAACGATATTTTCAAGGTGGAGAAAAATCCAGCCGATAGCGGTAAACTTATGCTGACCATAAACAGACAGCCGATTGGAGAGTGGTTCAAAAAGCAGTTTGATAAGTTACGGCAAAGTTTACGAATATCAGCAGAAGAACCAAGAAAAAGCAGGGGATTCAAATTATAATTGTTTAAATCAGAAAATAAAAGTGCAATTCTGATTGTTTATGAATTGCACTTTTATTTCCTACGTGTAAACATAGTAGATATAACACATAACATCACTTCTAAAAATACAATTCATCATCCGTTCGATAGCCTGCCACATAAAACAAACCACAATTTTTACATTGCAATGTAAACTCCCAATCCCATTTAGGGAAGCTACAATAAGACGATTCCAACAAACCGCCACATTGACAACAATATTTATTTTCTGAAACAAAATTTAATTGAATTGGAGAGTTTTTACAGTATTTAACAATTCCTCTTTGAGATAATTCCCAAAAACATTCTGCCGTAGCTCTTACGTCATACAAGGAATTATGCATATTATCAAAATCTTTGTGAAATAAGTAATTGTACAATTCCTTTAAAGAAGGGTATTTGTACTTTCTATCAGCCATATTACTTTCAATTTTACACACATCTACAGTAGCCTTCATCGTACAAATAATACATATTCCATAAAACAGTAGATTTATATCATCCTTTGACAACTCTGTATAACGCAAGAGCTCACATTTAAGAACATTTATATCAAAATCCGCATTATGAACTACTATATAATGAACAGCTTTTAGCTGCTCCACGAAATATCTATAAAAATCTCGTCTATCCCATCCTTCTTCCTGTGCCCTATCATTAGTAATTCCATGAATAGAAACAGAAGCAGCAGGAATTGTGAAGCAATCTGGTTTCAATATATAATCAGACTCCTTCAATATATCATTATCATAACCTGAAAAGATTTGATAACTTATTTGAACTACGTACGGCCAGTTATCTATATTATCAAAAGACACGTTCAAATCTTGTGCCAGTCCTGTTGTTTCAATATCCAAAACAAGGATTACTGTCTGATATAAATCATAGCGTCTGACACTAGGTCCTATATTTGTCACTTTACAATGGATTATTTCTTCATAATTTAATGCTGTATTATAGCCAAATTCTTGCAAAGATGATAATAAGACCGAAGAAGATATCGTCTGTGGATCATTTTGAGGTAATCCACCAATAAAATTATAATTGAAACCATATCCAGACAAAGAAGGTGGCATTATTACATGACATTTCCATCTCAATTCTATTCGTTTAAAAACGTTTTTATATTTTTCATTTGGCTCAAAAACAATAAAACCTGCATTTTTAAAAAGCTTCTCTGCGTGGCTATTCATTAGTAAATTAGAAGGCAATTCTTCCACCTTTATCCAAACATGAAAACCATTATTACTTCCAGTACTAATAACCCAATCATATATGCCTTTAATGCCCAAAGATAATAAGACCTGTTTTACAAATTCAGTAGAAGAACAGCCATCAATATCAATGCACCTATACGAATTAGCACCAGAAAGGACACCAATACCTGTCGCGGAATTCCAAAAATAAGATTTCCATTCAATATTATTGTAACAATTCGTTATGTGTTTTCTTTTTCTAAAATAAGTAATAGGTCTTTTAAATTGTTGAACAAAATCATATTGTGACAATGTAAAGTCTGTATTTTCTGTTTTTATCAAATCCAGTTCATCTAAATGAAGTATTTGATAGCTTATCTTATTTGCAACTACATCTTTATATTCACAAATAACCGCATCAGTCCACCAATCCCAATCTTCAAACTTATCAGCCTTTATACGGGCAGAATTTCTAAAACAGAAATAATTACTAAACGGTAAAGCCGTAGCAACACTATCAGTTTCAGCATCCATACCACTTGACAAATTAATCGCCTCGTAAATTCTATTTACATCATTTTTTACTATATCAATTTTAAATATAGGTGAACAGTCTTTTTGACATTCAAATATCGCCCAAAGTATATTCTCCTTCAATCCAAGACTAATGTTATATATCTCATTATCATAATATTTACAGAAGTTTTGAAATGTAAACACACGCAAAACACCCTTATTTCCAAAATATCCATTTATGAATGTGACTTGAAATCCCATTGACTTATAAAAATGAGAATACAACGAGAATTTGTCTCTATTACAAATGATTGTGTTGCTTTGCATAACTTATGATATTTTATTTATGGAAAGTATCTCCAATTTATCCATTTCTATATTACATTTTAAATACTTAGCCAATTCTACTTTTATAGAATACTTAATATCCCGCATTTGCAGATTATTATTAGAAAAGTTTATATAATAAACACCAACAGTTCCATTCAGCTTATATTTAACCTCATATTCCATATCGTTTTTATTTTCAAAAATACTAATATTTTATATGTTTTCCAAGAAATGATTTATAATTATACCCAACTATGAGCCAGTGAAATATTAAATCTTAAATAAAACAAAAAACACCCAATTTTACATTCTTGGGTGTAAAATCGGGTGTTAATCTTATAAATCATTGAAATTCAATGATTATTGCGGAGAGACAGGGATTCGAACCCCGGGTACCTCGCAGTACAACGGTTTTCAAGACCGCCGCAATCGACCACTCTGCCACCTCTCCAAAACTCCTTTATCAGAAGTGCTTTCCGTTGAAAGCGGTGCAAAGGTACGAAGATATTTTAAACTTGCAAGAGTTTTCACAAAAAAAATCACGAAATCATTTCCAAAAAATAGTAATATCTAGGTATTTTATGTTGAGAAGCATAAAATAGAGCATATTTATGCTGATTATATGAAAAAACGTTGTAACTTTGTGCGCTTTAAAGAAAAGGATAACTACAACCTCTAATTTTATCATTTATGGAATTAAATAAGATCTTTAAAGACGGTCTTTGGAGCACAGAAATCAACGTAAGAGATTTCGTTAGTCACAACATCACTCCGTATTATGGAGATGCTTCTTTCCTCGAAGGACCTACCGAACGCACTAAAGCTGTATGGAACCGCTGCCTCGAAGCACTGGCAGAAGAAAGAGCCAATAACGGAGTACGCTCACTGGATAATGTCACCATCTCAACCATTACTTCTCATAAAGCCGGATATATCGACAAAGAAAACGAACTGATCGTCGGTCTGCAAACAGACGAACTTTTAAAACGTGCAATCAAACCTTTCGGAGGTATCAACGTGGTAAGCAAAGCCTGCCATGAAAACGGCGTGGAAGTGGACGACCGCGTAAAAGATATCTTCACTCACTACCGCAAGACGCACAATGACGGAGTATTTGACGTATATACCGAAGAAATCCGTTCGTTCCGTTCTCTGGGATTCCTCACCGGACTTCCTGACAACTATGCCCGCGGACGTATCATTGGCGACTACCGCCGTATGGCTCTCTATGGTATCGACCGACTGATTGAGGCAAAAAAAGAAGATTTGCGTAACCTTACTGGTCCGATGACCGAAGCCCGCATTCGCCTGCGCGAAGAAGTGGCAGAGCAAATCAAAGCATTGAAGGACATGAAGGTAATGGGCGAATACTACGGACTCGACTTGAGCCGTCCTGCCTACACCGCACAAGAAGCAGTACAATGGGTATACATGGCTTACCTTGCTGCCGTAAAAGAACAAGACGGTGCTGCCATGTCACTGGGTAACGTCTCTTCGTTCCTCGACATTTATATGGAATATGAATTGAGCAAAGGAACTATCACAGAATCATTCGCACAGGAGCTGATCGACCAGTTTGTCATCAAACTACGTATGGTGCGCCACCTGCGTATGCAATCTTACAACGACATCTTTGCCGGCGACCCGACATGGGTAACCGAATCTCTAGGCGGACGCCTCAACGACGGACGCACGAAGGTAACAAAGACTTCTTTCCGCTTCCTGCAAACACTCTACAACCTCGGTCCTTCACCAGAACCGAATCTGACTGTATTGTGGAGCCCGGAACTTCCGGAAGGATTCAAAGAATTCTGTGCAAAAGTATCTATCGACACTTCTTCCATCCAATATGAAAACGACGACCTGATGCGTGAAGTACGCCAGTCTGACGATTACGGAATCGCGTGCTGCGTATCTTATCAGGAAATCGGAAAACAAATCCAATTCTTCGGTGCACGTTGCAACCTGGCTAAAGCCCTGCTACTTGCCATCAACGGCGGACGTTGCGAAAACACCGGTACAGTAATGGTGAAAAATATCCCCGTACTGACAAGTGATGTCCTCAACTTCGAAGAAGTAATGAGCAACTACAAGAAGGTATTGACAGAAATCGCCCGTGTTTACAACGAAGCGATGAACATCATCCATTATATGCATGATAAGTATTACTACGAAAAAGCCCAAATGGCTCTTGTAGATACCAACCCACGCATCAATCTTGCTTACGGTGTAGCCGGACTTTCTATCGCCCTCGATTCACTGTCGGCCATCAAATATGCCAAAGTGACTGCACGCCGCAACGACATCGGCCTGACAGAAGGCTTCGACATTCAAGGCGAATTCCCTTGCTTCGGTAATGACAACGACAAAGTAGACCACTTGGGTGTTGACCTGGTCTATTTCTTCAGCGAAGAATTGAAGAAACTTCCGGTTTACAAAAATGCCCGTCCTACTTTATCTTTGCTCACTATCACTTCCAACGTAATGTATGGCAAGAAGACAGGTGCTACTCCCGACGGACGCGCCAAAGGTGTCGCTTTTGCTCCGGGAGCCAACCCAATGCACGGACGTGACAAGAACGGTGCCATCGCCTCTTTGAGTTCCGTAGCGAAATTGCGTTACCGCGACTCACAGGACGGTATCAGCAACACTTTCTCTATCGTTCCGAAATCATTGGGAGCTACTGAAGAAGATCGCGTAGAAAATCTGGTGACAATGATGGATGGTTACTTCACCAAAGGCGCTCACCACCTGAACGTGAACGTTCTGAACCGTGAAATGCTTTACGATGCCATGGAACATCCGGAAAAATATCCGCAACTCACCATCCGTGTTTCCGGTTATGCTGTAAACTTCGTGAAGTTGAGCCGCGAACATCAATTGGAGGTTATCAGCCGTAGCTTCCACGAACGTATGTAATCAGATCTACTCAATATGACGATAAACGTACATTCATACGAAAGTATGGGAACATTCGACGGGCCGGGCTTACGGCTCGTCGTTTTTCTTCAAGGATGCAATTTCCGCTGCCTATATTGCGCCAATCCCGACACTATAGCCGGAAAAGGAGGCACACCTACCCCACCGGAAGAAATCGTCCGCATGGCTATGAGCCAACGTCCTTTTTTCGGGAAACGCGGAGGAGTCACTTTCTCCGGAGGAGAACCTACGTTTCAGGCCAAAGCACTACTCCCTTTAGTGCGTGAACTGAAAGAAAAGGGAATACATGTATGCATAGACAGCAACGGCGGCATCTGGAACGAAGAAGTAGAAGAACTTTTCAAACTGACGGATCTTGTATTACTGGATATTAAAGAGTTCAATCCGGCACGCCATCAGGCACTGACCGGAAGAAGTAACGAACAGACCATCCGCACGGCAGCATGGCTGGAAGAAAACGAGAAACCTTTCTGGCTGCGTTATGTATTAGTACCCGGATACAGCGATTTCGAGGAAGACATCCGCCAACTGGGAGAAGCATTAGGAAAGTACAAGATGGTGCAACGAGTGGAAATCCTGCCTTATCATACATTAGGCGTACATAAGTATGAAGCGATGGAGCAAGAATACAAACTGAAAGACGTAAAAGAAAATACCCCCGAACAACTTGAAAAAGCCGCGGAGGTATTTAAAGAATATTTTACTACTGTGGTGGTCAATTAACCATCACAGTAATAAATAGAATAAAAATCCAATACTAGCATCGATATTCAGCTTTTTGCTTATTTCACGAGCCACTTTAAGCGAAGGTTCTCCCAAAGAAAAGTATTCTTCTGAATATTCGGCAAAAAGATTAGAAAAAAATTCCACTAACTCAAGAGCAAGGATGCGGTGCAAAAAAATACGGTTATATCAGCTTATTATGGATAATCCTAACTCCCCAGAATGGCGACTAATACCTCGAAAACAAAGACTTATATTCTAACCTAATGTACTCACTTTAATCCACTTCTTTTGATTTTGCATTCCATACCAGCAAAGCAAACAACACCGAAAGCAAAGCAGCACCAATCCAAAACCAATTGATATAGGTGAAGTCATAAACATCTACTCCATTCTGAACAGTCTTTTGCCCTTCTATCAGTATACCGCTCATCACGTCCTGCAATCCGGCACCGATATAACTGGCAATACCGACTACTCCCAATGCAGCACCCGAAGCATTACGGGGAGCAATATCCACTGCCATCAAACCACCCAGAAAACAGATCAAAACTCCGATACCTAAACCGAAAAGAAACATTGCCAACACGTCTATCCCAAAATGAGCTCCCGGAACTAAGAGAAACAAACAAAGAGCAAACACATTCATCAATCCGAAAATTAACGCAGGAACATTGCGACGTCCACCAAATAACTTATCAGAAATAACACCTGAAAACATAGTACCGATTATACCACAGACCGGACAAATAGAAATGATAAAACTGGCATCCAAAGTGGAGTAACCCTTTTGAGCTTCCAAATAAAAAACGCCCCAACTATTGATAGCATAACGACTGATATACATAAAAGCACTCGAAAGAGCCAGTATCCAAATGGCAGGCATCAGCAATACCTGACGCTGTGCTTTATTGAAATCAGCCGTTTCTGTCTCACTCATTTCCTTTTTCTGTTTGGGAACATTCACCGAAGGAAATCCCATGCTTTCGGGAGTATCATGAAAGAACTTCCAGACGATCAACGCTCCTATCAATCCCACTATACCGGCTCCGAAGAAACCATACCGCCAGCCCAACACACTGACAATTGAGGCTATTATCAGAAAAGTCAACGCTTCGCCGATATTATGGCTCGCAGACCAAAAGCCATAGTATGAACCGCGTTCCTTATCCGTAAACCAACGGGAAAGCCCTACTACACAAGAGGCTGCTCCCATAGACTGAAACCAGCCGCTAATCCCCCAAAGGATAGCGAATAGGATAAAAGAACTAGTAAAACCGAGACAAAGATTAACCAAAGCAGTTACCAATAAACCGGTAGTCATAAAACGGTTGATATTACTACGGTCGGCAAGGAAACCGTTCGTGAATTTCCCGATGGCATAGGTGAAAAACAATACGGAACCTATGATGCCTAACTCTGTTTCCGAAAAAATGCCTTCATCTACAATAGGTTTCTTTACGACATTCAGGCTAAGACGGCACACATAATACATACCGTAACCAAAAGTCGCAGAAAGGAAAGTAGACCATTTCAGAAACTTCAGACGGCGAGCATCGGATGAAGACAAAGCTTCTCCGTTACAAGGTCTCGGTGAAGAGACCTTGTAAAAATTGATTAGTTGTTTCAACATGAAGAAAGTGTGTTTAGTCGTGAAGTTTTTTAGTCTTTAAATATAATATTCAAGGAGTTCGCGCGGTCTGTCTGTTTGGATAAAGGCCATATTTTGCCGGATTATCCACCCCCAACTCTGCTCATACTTCTGTTCCTCAACAGCCTTATCATCATCATGACCACCACAGAGTTCCGGCCACATTACATTCACAAAGATTTTTGCTCCACTATCATGCACCTTTTTAATCAGTCGCAATGTCTCCTCCGAATCTTTACTAAACACTAGCTCAAAAACTAAAGGTTTCAGGTTCTTGATATAGCCATCAATAATTGACTCCGCCGCCGGATTATCTAAATTGACAACAGGCATAAAAGTCATTTTCTGAAGTACATCGCCATGTTCACTTACCACCTTTTCATAAGGGAAATCAGATTTGATAATGCACTGACTGGTAGTGCCCGTTTTTTCCAGAATTTGATAGGCTTCCTGAAAATAGTCATAGCCTTTGTCTACGTTTACAAGGATTTTACCTTTACACAAATTCATTACTTCTTCCAAGGTAGGAATGAGATGAGCAGTCTTATGTCCTGCACCGTTCTTCAGACGAAACTTCCTTAATTCTTCGAGTGTGTAATCCTGCGGTAATCCTTTTCCTGTGGTTGTACGGTCAATCTTCTTATCGTGCATCAGAATCAAATGTCCGTCTTTGGTTTTCTTCAGATCTATCTCAATCATATCTACTCCCATTTCAATGCAATTCTTAATAGCTTGTAGGGAGTTTTCGGGAGCATTACGCCAATCGGCACGATGTGAAACGACCAGAACTGACTTATCAGTAATAGTCTGAAGTGTTTTACTTACATTTTCATCCGACTGCTGCGCACATGAAACAAGCGCACATAATAGTAAGAGACAACTACATA
Source organism: Bacteroides caecimuris (assembly GCF_001688725.2). NCBI lineage: Bacteria > Pseudomonadati > Bacteroidota > Bacteroidia > Bacteroidales > Bacteroidaceae > Bacteroides > Bacteroides caecimuris. The sequence continues at coordinate 2,550,093 of NZ_CP015401.2, forward strand.
AAATCCTATTTTTTCTCATCTTATTTTTATCTTTCATTCAGGTTGATTATTAAGGTTGTACTTGTGCTTCCTCCACTTTGCGAATAGCATGATTAGAGTAGTCGGCTATATACAATGCACCATCTGGGCCAAACTGACATCCTTCAGGATTATTAAACTCTGCCAGCGAAGCAATTCCATCCACCATGCCAGCCTTATTTTGTCCGGCATAGGTTGAAACTTCACCATCGGGAGTAATAACTCTGATACAATGATTTCCCCGATCAGCCACATAAAAATTACCTTCCTCATCTACGTCTCCTTGAGAGGGTTCGTTGAATTGGGCAGAGGTGCCTGTACCATCAGCATATCCTGTCACTCCAAAAGAACCTGCCAGCAACTTAACATCGCTAAATTCTCCAGTAGCCATATCATAACTTGCTTTGTATATCACATGATTTTTACGTGAAACAATATATGCAGTTGTTCCCGGCTTATCAAATGCAATCGTATTGATGTTTCCTTTACTCGCAGCAGCACCGGCAGCATCGGGAAGCTGAAACTTAGGAATAAAATTTGTAACATCATACTGATATATCCATGAACCGGAATGATAACCGATAAAAACCGCACCAGTTTCCGGATGCACTTTCACGGCTGTTATCCCTCCCTGATCCCAAAGAGATGTCAAGTTTTCATATTTGTCTCCGTTTTTCGTCATCGTACCAAATCCCATAGTTCCACTTGCATTATTATCATTGGCAATATACATCGTATTCTCATTCAACGAAAAGTCAATGGCACGCATTCGCTGCACCAACGTGCTTTCCGAAGCTTTCAACAATGTAGTAAGCCGGTTATCCTTTGCTACCCGAATGCATGCCATATCATCTACAGAACTAGCCCCGTCCTCAACAATATACAACGCATTGTTTTTCCCCCACACCAGATAGCGAGGTTTGGAAAGTGTAGCTACTGAAAAATCGCCATCCGCCTCTCCACTGCTTTCTCCACCTAAATAGGTAGACACAACCTGATTAGATACATAAGTAAAATTCATATCATAAATCAATATTTGCGCATTGGGTCTTTCTCCAAGTATGACTCTGACAATCCCCGAACTTGTTCCTTTCTGCACTTCAGCAGTAATGACCTCATTGGTAACTGTTTTCACCAATGCTTCCTTCCCGTTAATCGTAACTTTGACATTATTTATATCTGTACCAAAATTACTTCCGTTTAAAGTCAGTAGCGTATTTCGTCCGCCCATAACAGGAGAAAAATCAGTAACTTCCGCTTTCAAATTTTGCGGTTGATCTTCATCGTTGCAAGCATAAAATGCTATGAGTATCATAAACAATGCCACTATCGGACATTTATTTAAGCAGTTCCTAACATTTGTATAGAGATCATCTGATCTTCAATAAGGGTAGCTACCGCTACCGGATTGTTCAATTTAGATTGTCCGTAACTCGTATGGTTGTGCTCATAATTGAAATCTCCATTTTCATCACGGACAGGATAGATAGGGGCTGCACCCAATGCTAACGATAATACTCCATCGTCTCCATACCGCCCTTCTGTATTTACCAAATTATAAATATTCCGGGTTAGATTGATATTACCTCCAAATTTCCAACGATTGTAATTTACATCTACTTTGACACGAAATCCCATCTTTGTAAAATCGGAATTGATAACTATCCCTTCTTCATTTTGATAGTTTCCCGACAACATATATTTTATATTCTTATTTCCGCCACTTACGGAAAGATTGTGTTTCGTTATGAAACCTGTACGCAATACCGTATCCTGCCAATCTGTATCTACCAGTCCTTCTTCACCTCTAACGTAAGGTAGTATCTCCGGTGGAAGCATCCAACCTTGATTCTCAATCATGCTACCTGTTTTCAGATTATTCCAACGTTCTTGGTTTGTTGCGTTCGGATTATACAAATCCGCTTTTCCTGCCACTCGCAATTGGTCATAATAAGCATTGTTATGCCCGTCAAACACTAGTTGGGAGTATTCATAAGCATTGAGCACGTCTATTTTATCAGTTACTATTTGAGCGCCGGCATAGCCATTATATTTCACCACCGGCTTTCCCTCTTTTCCTTGTTTCGTTGTAATGATAACAACGCCATTGCTTCCTCTTGAACCATATATAGCAGCGGCCGAAGCGTCTTTCAAGACTTCAATAGATTCAATATCAGAGGTTTCAATAGATGCCAACGGACTTACTGTTATACCTGTAGCATCTCCTGTATCATCACTCAAAGGTACTCCGTCAATAACATACAACGGAGAACTTCCGGCAGTAACCGTGCCCACTCCACGCACTTTCACTTCAAAACCTGCACCCGGAGTTCCATTGGGCTGTGTAATTTGTACACCTGCCATACGTCCTACTAATGCCTGTTCGATACTCGTTGCCGCCACATCTGCTATATCTGATGCACGAATAGAAGAGATAGCGGTTGATACATCTCTCTTTCTCTGGACGCCATAGCCAACAACCACAACTTCATCAATCATTTTGCTGTCTTCAACCAGTGTTATTTTACTCGTATTCTGATTTTTAACAGAAAGATTGACTGTTCTGTAGCCAATATAAGAAATAATTAACGTGGCCGACTCCGGTACATTCATCAATGAATAATATCCATCAATATTAGTAATCGTCCCATTACTCTCTCCCTTTACTTGTACACTGGCATCAATAATAGGTTCTCCTTTTTCGTCAACAACAATTCCTGTTACTTTCTTTGTTTCTTGTTTTTCCTGTGATTTGCGAATCAATACAATGACATTCTCTTGCTCTTTCTTGTAGGTTAACTCCATTTTACCCAAAAGTTGTTGCATGGTTTGTTCAATCGTTGCATCTTTCACATTTAACGATACTTTTTGATTTAACTCCGGAAGGCTCTCATTATAGAAGAATTTGTAATTGCTTACTTGCTCGATTTTCTTTAACGAGGCCCTTAAAGAGATCTCTTTCACATTCACTGTTATTTGGGAATAAGCGGTGAAAGAGACGCTTAAAAACAATAGCAGACAGATAGCTTGCAGTGTTTTCCAGTTTTTACTTCTCCCTGTATTTGCTTGAGGGAGCTTTTCAAAGGTTGTTTTGTGCTTCATATATCAAAACTTTTAAGTTGTTTGATAGGTATACAGACTGCTATACTCGCTCGTCCAATCGCCTATCAGATTTTAACTCTCGTTAACTTATTCAATTCAGAGAATAAAAAAGCCATTCCTAAGTAGTGGGCTCCGGAATGGCTCTATTCTATATTTTACTCGATAAACGATTATATTACTTTGTATTCACCAATATTACGTTCTTCAGCATTAAAGGAAACTCCCACTTTTACTAGCTCACGCCCGTCTGTCCGGTAAGGTAACAAATATCCTTTTTCATCTATTTGTTTCAAAGCTTCGTCTACTGTTCCTTCCAGTTTAAACTCAAAAACATAAATACGGTCTTTCGTTTTCACCACGGCATCGGCACGACCTTTTGCGCTACGGACTTCTGCATCTACATATTGTCCCATCAACTTAAAGACGAGATAAAAGATAACCTGATAATGACGTTCGGTCTTTGTGTTCAATTCGTAGGGAATGTCGGCAAAGAATGATTTCATACGTTCCATAAAGGAATGAACGTCGCCCGACTGAAGTTCACGGACAAACTTAACTGCATTAAAATCCGTTTCATCAGAAGAGATGGGTGTATAATAAGGGATCAGGAATTTAAGAAAGCCATATTTTACCTCATCATTCGGAAAACCTAGTGTATATAGGTTCAATGATTTATCAAAGTTTTTAATGGTCAGATAACCGCTTTGGTAAATCATCGGAAGGGGATTCTTTGTCTCTGCACGGTATTCGGCAAAACCGGAACTTCCTACTTCCAAGCCATCTATCAACAAACGTAAATCATAATCACTTTGCTTCAGCAGGTCTACAAGATAGGTAGGAGTACCAGTCTGAAACCAGTAATTATCAAACATTAATCCATCAAAGACATTGAGTATACTGAAAGGATTAAATAGTCCTTCTTCGCTGTATGTAAAGTGATAGCCATCGTACATTGCTGTCATCTTATCAACTGTATCTTCAAAGGACATCTCCTGCACTTCTGCCAACCGCTCCAACTCGGGAGTAAATGTGGATACTAATTCTTTTTTAGTAATACCACAGATATTGGCGTATGGAATCTTCATGCTAATATCATTCAGTTGATTCAAATCACTGAACACACTTACTTGGGCAAATTTTGTGACTCCTGTTAGAAATATAAACCGGAGATAGCGGTCGGAACTTTTCAGAACACCATAAAAGGCTTTCAGAATACGGCGGTATTCATCCAACAAGTTCTCGTCCAAAAGGGCTTGCAGCAAGGGTTTATCATACTCGTCAACCAATACCACAACTCCTTTTCCTGTTTTCAGGCAGGCTTGCTCTATGACATAACTAAAACGTTCTTCAGGACTACGATCTTTCTTCTCATCACCGTAGATGGCTTCCCATTTCTCCAAATATTGGTTTAGCATGGCAACCAAATCTGCTACCGTCTCATATTTCTTCGCATTCAAGTCAAGATGCAGAACCGGATATTGCTCCCACTTTGTCTCTAACTTTTCAATTGCCAAGCCTTCGAAAAGGTCTTTACGACCCTGAAAGTAGGCTTCAAAAGTGGAAATTAGCAGACTTTTGCCAAAACGACGGGGACGACTCAGAAAATAAGGCACTTTAGTAGCTGCTATCTGATATATAATGGCTGTTTTATCCACATACAAACACCCCTCTGTACGCATCTTTTCAAATGTCTGTATCCCTATCGGCAATTTACGCTCCAATGTATTCATTGCATCTTCAAATTAGTGTACCACAAATATAGACGTTATTCGATGAATAAACAAAGATACTCTATGAAAGTTCCACTTATTTCTCTTTCAAGACAATCACCGAACCGTCCATTTCATAATAGAAAGGTGAAGTAAGCATCAGGATATTCAATGCATTCTGTATGCCACCTCCCGGAATGGTTCCGGTGAAATATTCATTAGGTAGTTTATTGGAGTCGAAACGAATCTCTACGTCATAGATGCGTGAAAGGGTTTTCATTATATTTTCCAAAGATTCTTTCTCGAAATAGATATTTCCTTTCGTCCATTCAATATAATCACTCGGGTGTACTTGAGTGGCTGTTATCTTATGAGTGGCTTTATTATATTCTATCTTATCGCCGGGCTTCATAATATGCGACGTTTTCTGCGCATAGACCCCTACTTTTCCTTCCAAAAGAACGACTGTTACGTCTTTGGCATCTTCATAGGCAGATACATTAAAAGAAGTACCGAGCACCTTCACTTCCAAATCCCCGACCTGCACTATAAAGGCATGTTTTTCATCATGAGCTACTTTGAAATAGGCTTCACCATTCAGTTGCACACGACGCACATTTTCTCCGAAGTTATTCAGATAGCTTAATTGTGAAGCGGAATTGAGAACGACATTCGTTCCGTCCGGCAATTCGATGGTTGCTTTATCTCCTTTATCGGCTTTTACTATAAAAGGCGCTCCCACTGTTTGCGAAGAATCTATAAGATAGTAGGTGAAGAAGGCAATACAAATGGGTAAAACGATGGCGGCAGCCCATTTCCAAGGATTCATGCGAATAGTTCTTGGTTTCTCTTTCCCCTGTGTCTCTTCTTTTCCCTGCGTCTGTTCTTTGATTCGGGCAAATAGTTTGTCACGCAGTATCGGATTAATGCCGGCATCCGATTTGGAAAATTCTTCTTCCCACCAGTTCTGTAAATGGCGGTCGTTCTTTATCCAATCGGAGAGCTCTTTTATTTCAGCATCCGTTATATTTCCATCGAAATACTTTTCAATCAGTTCTTTATAATATATTTTATCCATCTTCTTTCCTGCTTATTTACAAGTATACATTTTCATCCTATCTACTATCCAAAAACGTGTATTACAATTACATTTCATTAACAAAAAAGGCGATCAGAAGCGCAATTACCTTATCGTAATGCTTCATCAACTGCTCACGCATAAACTTCACCGCCAAAGATAATTGTGTAGCAACTGTACTTTCAGAAATTCCCATCATTTCGGCAATTTCCTTATTCGTATAGTTCTGACGCTTACTTAGGATAAATATTTTTTTTCGCTGTGCCGGCAATTCTTCCGCTAATGAGTCGATATAGTCGTTCAAGAAATGAAGATCAATATTCTCTTCTGTTTGCGAATCACGATCCACACTGCTTTTCAGTAGATATTCATTGTAAACATATTCAACGGTCTGACGCTGGTACATGTTCATCAGTAAATTTTTGGCTATCGTACAAAGAAAAGAAATAAATGAAGCGTTCGTATCGACTTTCTCACGTACTTCCCATATACGGATAAAAGTGGATTGCACCACTTCTTCAGCCATATATTGATTGCCGGAAGAAAGCCGCATAATGAAATTGTACAGTTTACCGCTGTACATATTATACAATCTTTCAAATGCTTGAAAAAAACCGTCTTTTAAATCGATTAATAAATGTTTTTCATCTGTAAAATTCACCATAGCTTAGAATTTTGCAACAAAGGTATGCAACCATAGACCATTAACAGGTGACAATATTATTAATATTTTCTCAATTATCCGATTTTTATGAGGAAAAAGATACTAATATCAGGATAGTGACGCTATCTTGAACGGATACCGTCACTATGTTCAGTAAGGTAGTTCGCATTAATAAGTCAAGCGGATACCAGCCTGTATATTGAAGTTAAACGGATTCTCTTTACGTATGGTCTGCATATCCGAACCGTCATCGAAATAATAAGCAACACCGGGTTCTACGTAGATACCCAGACGTTTCGTGGCGTTCACCTGTGCACCTACCGCACCGGATACCGAGAATTGCAGAGGTTTCACAGTTTCTTTCTCTGAACCGAGCTTTCCATAGACACATTTCTCCACCATCCCTCCACCGGAAACGTAGAGAGTGACAAGTTTCTTATCAAGGAAATTCCAGTTGGCATGCAGCGGAATACCTACATAATGCAGTTTTTGTTCTATTTGCCGATCTTCACCCGCCAGTTTCGCATCCGAAGAAAGCAATGTGTAAGTCAATCCCGTTTCGAGAGAGAATCCTTTGGTCAGCCCTTTACGAACGGACAATCCGAAAGAAATAGGTTGATGGTGCTTAATGTCGACCACCTGCTTTGTCTGACGCAGATAAGGCACTCCATCTTCAAAAACCAATGTCTGATCGTTAGGTATCTCCATCAGACCGTTGGAAACAGAAAGCATACTCACACGAGACATATAAGCATGAGAGCCAACACCGACTTCTGTGGATGCTCCGCCCGAATTTCCAACCGATAGTCCCATGGACCATGTTCCTTTTTGAGATGCCCTTTTTTCTGACGGAATATGAAGTTTGTCTTTTCCGGAAGGACGGCGTGGCCTGTTGCCCGACCGTTCGGTATCCTGTGACTGTGTAGCCTGCCCCATATTTTCACTGCCTCCCTGCTTTGCTTCATTTTTCGTCTGTTCCGTCTCACCTTTGAACATCTGATCTTCCTCAATCACAGGGTTATTTTCATTCCCTGTTACAGGTTCGTTGTTATTTTCTATTGCAGATGGGCGTGCATTTGTTTTCTGTTCTGGAAGATCCTTATCAATTTTCGCCAAACGGTCTTCACGAGCCACTGGTCGCAAGACGGGTTCTACGGAAGTGCCCTGCACATCCGGTTGTTGCACACCCGGCAACGCATCGGGTGTAGATGCCAATACCGGGGTTTTTATATGACGTATTTCATCCGCAGCCGGTGTTCCCAGAAAATATAGACTTATTGACGAAACAACGGCTAACAATATAACAGCTGCAGCAGCCATCATCCATTTTCGATAAGGATATATTTTCTTCTCCACAGGAGGCATAAGTTCTTTCTCCAGTTGTTCCCAACCGGAAGCAGGCACCGGCTCGGAATAATCCGCGAGCTTCTCCTTCAACTTATTCATCCACAATTCTTTCTCTTCCATCTCTATCTATCCATTATGCATTATCCATTCTTTTACTCTTTTTGCCAATACACTCTTCGCGCGAAATAGTTGCGAAGCCGAAGATTTTTCATTAATACCTAATTCCTGTGCGATTTCTTTATGCGATTTATCTTCGAATGTATAAAGGTTAAACACTGTACGATATCCGGCAGGTAGTTCTTCTATAAACCGCATCAACACTTTCTGTGGAATAGCTTCTACATCAGAAGCATCCGGTTCTTCATATTCTTCAGGCAACTCTTCTAATGGTGCCGACTGATTGATTACATCATTTTTCCGGAGATATTGCAAAGCTGTGTTGACCATCACCCTTTCCATCCAGGCGCGCAGGGAGCCTTCACCCCTCCAGGTGAACTTGTCGAAGGAATCGAATATCTTTAAAAAACCGTCGTGAAGCAGATCCTGGGCTGTATCACGGTCGCCGGTATAACGAAGACAGATGCCAAGCATACGTCCCGCATACTGCTCATACAGTTCTTTGCGAGCTTGGTTATTGCCTAGCCTGCATTGTTCCGACAACTCTAATTCTTCCATTCTCTTATACACGTGTTTAACTTATAAACGCAGCAAAGATAGAAATACTGCATAGAGAGAACAACTCTTTTATCACTTTTGTTTCTTTAACAGATTCAAATGCAATATTTTCTATCCTACTGCATTTTCACGATACAAAGGAACCATTTTATATAATCTAAAACTTAAATAAGTATATGAAGAAATTCAAATTCATTGCCTTTATCTTTGCTATTATGACTACAATGCCGATTCTCCAGTCATGTTTGGATGACAATGATAACCCGTCCGATCTTTTGGTTGTCAGCACCATCAATATGATTAGCCAGGACAGCAAGGAATTTTATTTCACTTTGGATGACGGGAAAAAGATGTATCCCAGCAATGCGCAAGGATGGAGTAATAAAGATTGGGTGGAAGGACAACGAGCTTTTGTGATATTCAACGAGCTGGAAGAGCCTGTGAATGGATACGACTTTAATATTCAGGTGAGAGGTATCAATCCAATCTTAACTAAAGACATCATCACAATGGGTGAAGATGACAACGAAGAAGAAAAAGTCGGAGATGACAAGATCAACACGACTTATATGTGGATCAACAAGGATAATACATATCTGACGATTGAATTCCAATATTATGGAACGCATAGTGAAGATAAAAAACATTTCCTGAATCTCGTAATCAACGACAAAGAAGAGTCTGCTCCTACTGCTGACGACAACAGTGCAGAGGACGAATATATCAATCTGGAATTCCGTCATAACAGTGAAGGTGATTATCCTCAACGCTTGGGCGAAGGATATGTATCTTTCAAACTGGATAAGATTAAAGACCGGATGGAAGGGAAAAAAGGATTAAGGATCCGTGTCAACACTTTATATGGCGGACCGAAAACTTATGAAGTAAAATTTCCCTAAGATTATAAATCTAATGTAAACGTGCAAAACACACTCTTTTTTAATATAATATATTAATTACGCAAAAGAGGGCGGTAGTTGTGAAACTGCCGCCCTCTTATCTTCTCCTTCATATAAAGAAGTTATTCTTATAAAGGAATTATTTCTTTTCTGCCTTATCTCCCAGATAATTCCAAACTGCCGCACTCAACGCAGCCCCTACAAATGGAGCAATGATGAACAGCCACAACTGCGACAACGCTTCTCCTCCCTGGAATAATGCCGGAGCAATACTACGTGCCGGGTTTACAGAAGTCCCCGTGATAGGAATACATACAATATGCACCAATACAAGAGTCAAACCGATGGCAAGCCCTGCCAGATTGCCTGCCCCCTTCTTCGAGTCGGTAGAGCCGAGCACCACTAATACAAAAATGAAAGTAAATACTGCTTCCGCAATGAATGCCTGCAACATTTCTCCATCGCCAAAACCATTGGAACCTGTAGCCGTAGGTCCGTCATGAGCACCGGTGGAAATTAAAGCAAAAAGAATAGCCGAGCCGATAATAGCTCCGATTACCTGGAAAATCATATACATACCTGCATCTTTTCCATTCATACGCCCAGTTAAGAACACTCCTAATGTAATGGCAGGATTAATGTGACATCCTGAAATACCTCCGATAGCATACGCCATCGCTACTACTGAAAGACCAAATGCTAAAGCTACGCCGACTGTTCCCACGCCAGCACCTACCGTACCAGTCACACTACCGGCAAAAACGGCACTTCCACATCCCATAAGAACGAGCACCATCGTTCCAATCATTTCTGCAATGTACTTTTTCATAACTATTAAATAATGGTTGATGCTTCAAATATAAAGAAATAACTTAAGAAAACAAAATATGCGTATCTTATTATTACTACCCTTGCAATATTTTTGAATATATGACAGGAATCATTTCAATCTCCAATTTATTATAGTAAACATTGTATGGACTGCAAAGTAAGCATTTCTTTGGGGACTGCTGCTTTTATTTCCTCTTTCAGAACACATAACAAACTGTGACGAATAAAATCTCTATTTGTCGCCAGCACCACTTGCCGCGTCGGTCGGGGGATAGCAAACGGACGTACTAATTGTCGCTGTTCTTCCGTCAATTGAGCCACTGCTAGTTCGGGAATAAAAGTGATTCCTTTTCCGCTTTCTACCATTCTCATAAAGGTTTCCATGCTTCCCAAACGATAAGCCATCTGATTAACTTTCACTGCTTCCATCTGACAGAAACGGACAAGTTGGTCACGAAAGCAATGCCCTTCGTCCAAAAGCCAAAGATGTTCGCCGGTTATATCGGAAGTACGGATTACGTCATGTTTGAACGAGGGTTCTTTCCGTGATACATAAGCATAGAATTGTTCATAAAAGAGAGTTTCTTCCGTCAAGAATGTGTCTTCTAATTTACTGGCAATAATCCCTGCATCCAAATCACCGACATGCAAAGCCTGCTGAATATCCTGTGTTTTCATTTCCGTGACACGAATATCCAGTTCGGGATACTTCTCCATCAGTTGAGGGAAAAAGCGGGGTAGCAAATAAGGAGCGATAGTTGGCAATACTCCCAAGCGGAACACGCCCGATAATGACTGCTTATCTTCACTGATGATTTCTTTTACTTGAGCTGCCTGCGCTAGAATCACACGAGCCTGGTCTATCACTTTCTGCCCGATGGGTGTCGGACAAACGGGTTGCACTGTCCTATCGAACAACTTTACACCTAATTCATCTTCCAGCTTCTGAATCATGGCACTCAAAGTGGGTTGCGTCACACGGCAATATTCGGCTGCCCGTGCGAAATGCCTGAACTGGTCTACGGCTAGTATATATTCTAATTGTTGTATCGTCATCTATCAAATCATATCAAGTCATAGATTTCATCTATGCAAAGATAGAAATTTTCAGTTTGACAACAAGTATTTTCCGCCTTATCTTTGCCGTACAGAAAAAAAGAAAACAAGTATAAATCATTAAAAACAATAAGAATATGAAGACTTTAGAATTTATCAAATTGAATGAATCGGGAGCAAACAACGTAGTAGCATCTTTGCAACAACTATTAGCAGACTTCCAAGTGTATTACACCAATCTCCGCGGTTTCCACTGGAATATCAAAGGACATGATTTCTTTGTTCTCCACAGCCAATTTGAAAAGATGTATGATGACACTGCCGAAAAGGTGGATGAAATTGCAGAACGTATCTTAATGTTAGGCAGCACTCCTGCCAATAAATTCAGCGATTATTTGAAAGTAGCGAATATCAGTGAAGTAGATAAGGTGAGCAACGGTGAACAGGCACTGAACAATATCCTTCAGAGTATCAGTTATCTGATTGGTGAAGAACGTAAAATCTTGCCTATCGCCTCTCAAGCCGGAGATGAAGTAACCGTTTCGATGATGAGCGATTATCTGAAAGAACAGGAAAAACTAGTTTGGATGCTGACGGTTTATAATAGCAAATAATTAAGTTATATGGTTTAGGTTTAAAAAAGGTCCACTGCTTCTCTTATTCTTTTTCACTCTACTAGAGAACTAAAAAGTGAAAATTTGCTGTCACCTGTCACACATTCACACTTAAACCACTGATTACAAACTATTAAAAAGGTGACAGCAACATGTGACAGCACAGTGACAGTAATTTTGCTGTCACTTTTTCTCCTACGATTCTCTCTTCTCTCTGTACAATCTTCTCTCTTTACATTTGTTTCATGCCTTTAAACAATTAGTTTCAAGGCTTGAAACTAGAGTTTCATCGGTAAGAAACTAAAGTTCCACCCGTTTGAAACTTTAGTTCCAATTGCTTGAAACCAATGGTTTCTTACCGATGAAACTACAGTTTCTCTTTGTTGAAACTAAAGTTTCAAACAAAGGAAACTAACTTGGAACTTACTTCTAAAAAAAGAAAGCAAGGAAAGGTGTGACAGCAAAAGGTATTGAGAGATTACAGTCCTGCATTTCCAAATCACAAAGGTTAAAACACTGACACACAATAGAGTGAATTTATATTAATTATTCTTTTTATTTTCTTATTTACAGAGAAAGGCAGAGGAACTTTTAATTTTCCATTTGTTTTGTATTATATTAAAACGGAAAAGACCGGTTCATTTATTCCACTAATACAGTATTAATATTAAATTAGAATGTATGAGAGAATTGAATATAGAAACTAAGTCAAAATAATTATCATAATGTACAACTTAAATCAATTCGAATATGTTAGAAAATGAAATTTGGGGAAATTCCATCCAGAATTGGATAATTTCCATACTTATTATTGTTGCCGCGATTGTTATTGTAAAGTTGATTACGCTATTAAGCAAAAAAGTACTCAAACCATTAACAGATCGGACCAAGAATCAACTGGATAATATTATCTTTTATTCTCTCGAACCGCCTGTTAAGTTTGCAATTATTCTGTTGGGTATCTGGATAGCTATTCATCGGTTGGTGTATCCGGACAGCTTTGTGAAAGTAGTAGACAACATTTACCGTATTCTGATTGTACTGGATATTACTTGGGTATTCGCCCGTCTATTCAGCGGTTTACTTCAGGTATACTGGGGACGTCGCTCTAACGGTCAGAATAATAAAATGCTGCCGATTATAAAAAGGACAATTCTAGTTGTTGTCTGGATTATCGGTCTTGTGATGGCATTGAGTAATGTCGGAGTAGATATCAGTGCATTATTAGGAACCCTGGGTATTGGTGGTATTGCATTCGCTTTGGCAGCACAAGACACGGTAAAGAATATATTCGGTGCCTTCACCCTTCTGACAGACAAGCCTTTCAATATCGGAGATACTATTCGTTTCGACAGTATCGAAGGAACAGTGGTCGATATAGGTATTCGGAGCACAAGGATTATGAACGATGATAAACGTATCATCACAATCCCGAATTTTAAGATTACCGACTCTGCTATCACCAACATCTCTTCCGAACCGATGCGACGAGTCGTTCTGAATCTCAGATTGACGTATGACACAACTGCCGAAAAGATGAATGAAGCTTTGAAAATTTTAAAAGCTCTTCCACAAAAAGTGGAAAATGTTTCTTCCAGTCCATCAAATGTGGTTGCCCTCTTTACTGAATATTCAGACTCTGCACTAGGCATCAAGTATATCTACTACATTGAGAAGCAAGGGGATATATCAGGAGTAACTTCAAATATGAATATGGAGATTCTGGATTCTTTCAATAAGGCAGGAATTGAGTTTGTTTCTCCGACACGTACCATTTATCTTCAAAAAGATGAATCGGAAAATGAAACCAAAGATAATGATAAAGCTTCAGAAGCTAAAGTTGACTCATTGAAATAAGAATCATCATCCGCTAACTTCTTCGTTTCTGAAGAAGTTAGCCCATCCTCCTCCCTAAATTCTCCATGTTTGATAGGTATCCGCTTAGAATAAAAACGTTTATCACCAACCTGTCTCATTCCATCCGGCAGCAGAATACCATTGTAGAGTCCTAAAATAATCATTCCAGTTTGAATATCTATCATCCGGTATATAACATCCAATACCTGAATATATATCAGGGTCTATATTAACTAATTTATAATCATCAACATAATCCTTATATATAACTGTCCTATCTAATTGCTCTTCAAAATCAGAAGGAATATTATCATCAGTCAATTCACGTATAAAAGCTCGAAAATCATAAGTTGAATGATCCAGAGGAGATCTCCCATAACCATAATGAGTTTGGAAATAATTTATTCTATTATTATCAAACTTAACCAAATTATCCTGATACTGTTCCATAAGCGAATAAGTAATATTCGTCAATGCTGGCATTTCATCCGTTTTTATCACTGCAATAGTAGCCCACGAATAATCATATTCATTTTTATAGTAATCAATAAAGTCCTTTGCAACATTTATAACATTCTGTTCTGTGTTATCGACAGACAGTAAATGTTTCGTCATCTTAAAATAAGGAAAGCCTGCACTCATTACCTCTGCAGGAGAAAGAATTAAATAATCAGCAGCATTTCTCAATTCATAAGCAACCTCAACTTGCGACATCAAACAAGCATCAAATAGTATATAATCGAAATGAATACCTGATTGCTTCAAAGCAACCGATAAATCAGGAATATTAATTTTTGCTCCTCTGTCGTCTCCAAAAGAACGACTTTTTTTATGATCCACAGGCAACCACCCTGTTGCATGAGAACCCAGAATCAGACTATACTTTTCAGCCGGACAATAAACTTCCACATCCTTCAGAACCTTATTTAGAACTTCATTCGATACAGAATTCTGACCACTATAGGTTTTTATTATCTCTCTTTTACCTACTTTCCCCTTACCATCTACTTCATATTTAAATAAAGTCGGATCAGGGAATTCGCTTTTCCGGCTCCCACCGTCCCAATAGATAACAAATGTACCAGGAGATGCAGCCTTGGCCAACCCCTCCTCTACCGACGCTATATTACTATATATATCACCACTTATACTATTATCGGCAACAAGATACATTAAAACTGTTTTCACTGTTACAGGAACAGGAGTGTCTTCTTCATCGTGACAAGCTGCCACCAACATTACAACACAGAACAAGAGTGATAATATTTTAATCTTTTTCATAATCTTCCTCATTAAGAACAGGGACAAAGATAAAAAAATAAGAGATGCAAACCTGCATCTCTTATTATATTAACAATTAAGTTATTGCTTATTACTCTTCCGGTTTCGTAAAGCGGAAGTTATCTGAATCAATCCGCGATACTGTCATTCTATTATTCTTCTTATATTTATTCAGAATCTTCGTTGCTTCTTTTTCCAACTTCTTTCTGTTTTCCGAGAAGTAGATCATACATGTACTATTCTCCTGCAACTGGTTATCCTCCAGATAATTCTTCAACTGATAACTATATAATTCACGATGAGCCAAAAACCCTTCTTTGCTAACCTTCGCACTATCTAATATCTGAATATCCGTGAAATAGACTACCGTATCCGTAAATGAAGCAGAAATTCCAAAAGCATAAACCGGTTTAGAATGGTCTTTTTTCAAAGAAAAAGCGGAGCACATGGTAAACACAAGTGCAATTGCAAATAGTATTTTTACGTATTTCATATCATATAATTTTTAACTTCGCAAAGGTAACAAAAAAGAGGAGACTACCTCGATTTATCTCAAATAAATAGCATTTCTTAATCATAAATCCATAACAATACAGGTTTCTTTTCTGCCTTGAGCAGCCTGTCAACCTTCCTCATCACCTCATCAGATATCACAGGACACCCTTGACTGATTCCTAATGGAAGATGCAAAGGATACACCTCCGTTTCCGGCATCGGAGTATAAGAATGTAACACGATATACCGTTTGAAAGCATTGTTATTCGTTGCTTCCAATCCATGCAATTTATAATGAACATTAATCCCCCACTTGCTATACGACCGTATCCCTACTTTATATTTTCCTAAAGAAGAGCAATAGCTACCTTCCACATTACTGAATACAGGCTTGGACAGCGTACTGTTTTTCCCGTATCCATGTGCACAAAGACTTGCATACTTCACAGAATCTCCCTTGAAATCCCATACAAAGAAACGCCTTTTACCAGAATGAATACTGAAATCTACCAGAAAGCAATAATTTGTATTATACCCGTTCTTATCACAATAAGCCTTTCCTGCCTGCGCTTTTTCACGCAAACGTTGCTCTATTCTAACAGGCACCGTGTCAGAAGACAATGTCGCATATCTTGCGTATGCCACCACCCCTGCTCCCAAAACAACCAGAACAAATGATATTAAAACAGATTTCTTCATAAAACTCACATAGCACAAGATTAAATTATAGAATGGGACTTATATAAAAAGTCGCATAAGTACATTCTTCTACATGAAAAGTGCGACTTATGCGACTGAAATTCTTTTTTCTTTCAGAAACTGATATTTCTTACTTATCCCAAGTAAGATTTGAGCAATTTACTACGATTACTTTGTCTAAGTCTTCTAATTGCTTTTTCCTTAATCTGACGAACGCGCTCACGTGTGAGGCCAAATTTATCGCCGATTTCTTCTAATGTCATTTCTTGTTGTCCGATACCGAAAAACATCTGAATGATTTCTTTTTCTCTATCGGTTAACGTAGAAAGAGCTCTATCAATTTCCCTCGCAAGAGACTCATTAACCAGAGAGCGGTCAGCCATTGGCGAATCATCGTTCACCAACACATCCAACAGGCTGTTATCCTCTCCTTCCACAAAAGGCGCATCCACCGAAATATGACGGCCGGACACCTTCAGCGTATCAGAGATTTTATCAACCGGAATTTCCAGTTCGTCTGCCAATTCCTCGGGAGACGGACGCCGCTCGTTTTCCTGTTCAAATTTCGAGAAGGCTTTGCTGATCTTATTCAACGAACCTACCTGATTCAACGGGAGACGAACAATACGCGACTGCTCTGCCAATGCTTGCAGAATAGACTGGCGAATCCACCATACAGCGTAGCTAATGAACTTAAATCCACGTGTCTCATCAAATTTCTCGGCAGCCTTAATCAGTCCTAAATTGCCTTCATTAATCAAGTCAGGCAAACTCAAACCCTGGTTTTGGTACTGTTTAGCCACAGATACGACGAAACGAAGATTGGCACGTGTCAATTTCTCCAATGCCACACGGTCACCCTTACGAATGCGTTGAGCGAGTTCCACTTCTTCCTCGACAGTAATCAGGTCCTCACGACCGATTTCCTGCAAATACTTATCAAGAGAAGCGCTCTCTCTGTTAGTGATACTTTTGGTAATCTTTAGTTGTCTCATTCTTTTAAAACAGATTTGGAGTGCAAATTTACGACAAATAATTTGTTAACATACAAAATTTAAGTAACTTTTACACTATATTTTTCAACTAATAAAACAAAAAGAGATGCCGACAAGTTGATTGTCGGCATCCTTTTTCTATTTCATTAGCTTATCCTGTAATCTTCTTACCTTATTTTATATATTACTCTTGAGTAAGATCGACAGCGAAGTATCCGCGTTTACCAGATGGGAACACACCGGTCAGGAACAATACCTGATTCGGAGACTTAACGGCAGCTTTCATCACCTCTTCCAAATCGCTGACTTTGCGCATCGGCTGGTCGTTAGCTTTGAGGATAATGAAACCTTTACGAACTCCTGCATCTGACATCTTACCGGAAGACACTCCTGTCACTTGCAAACCGTAACCTAAATTCAATTGTTTCTTCAAATCATCCGGCAACTCTTTGAAAGCAGCTCCCAGGATTTCCATGCCTGCATCCTTCACGATCTTGGTAGTACCTTGTTCGTTCTTCAACGTCACTTCAACGGTCTTTTCTTTCTTATCGCGCATCAGTTTCACTTTCACCTTATCACCCGGACGATGTTTCGCAAGAGCCTCTTGCAAGTCGGCCATATTGGATACTTTCTTATTATCCACACCGATAATTACATCGTCCACTTTGATGTCAGCTCCTGCAGCAGAACCATTCTCTACGATTTCAGAAACCCATACTCCTTCTACAACACCCAGTTCTTTAGCTTTATCTGCCAGTGTCTTACCGGATTTATCAATCGGTTGACGGTCGTCCATCAAACTGCTACCGATAGAACCACCACGAATACCAAGCAATGCACGTTGTACTGTTCCGTATTGTTTCAGGTCGGTAATTACTTTCGTCATAATGCTGGTCGGGATAGCGAAACCGTATCCTGCATAAGCACCTGTCGGAGAAGAAAGCACCGAATTGATACCTATCAGTTCACCTTTGGCATTTACCAGCGCACCACCACTATTTCCTTGATTGATAGCAGCATCCGTTTGGATGAATGATTCTATACCACCATTATATACTCCCAACGAACGGGCTTTTGCACTTACGATACCGGCAGTTACAGTAGAATTCAGATTGAACGGGTTACCTACTGCCAATACCCACTCTCCTACCCTCAACGCTTCGGAGTCTCCTACCGGAATAGTCGGGAAATCATCACCTTCTATTTTCACCAATGCAAGGTCGGTGCTGGGGTCGGTACCAATCACGCGTCCTTTAAACTCACGGTTGTCATTCAGTTTCACACTGATTTCATCCGCCCCTTCAATCACGTGATTATTCGTTACGATATATCCATCCTTCGAGATGATCACTCCCGAACCAAAACCTACACGAGGTTGAGACTGTATCTGACGCTGCTGTCCGCGTCCATCACCAAAAAAGAAATCGAAGATGTCCGGCGCTTGCTGAACTGTTCTTGTTTTAGCTTCTTGAGTAGACCTTATATGTACGACAGCATGAAGCGAATTCTCCGCAGCCTGAGTCAGGTCAACAGGTTGAGCGTTCACAGCGTCAAAAGCAGCCAATTTGACATTGGGATTCTGCTTGAACATCTCATTGAAAGATGTCTCTTTCGCAGCTTCGTTAGATTGCAACAATTTGTAAGTTGTCAATCCTGCAACTCCTGAGCTAAGAAGAATGATTGCTCCTACTCCCAGAATGTTCTTTGTTGTCTGTTTCATGATTTATAATTCTTTAAATTGTTAATATTCGACATTGTTTTAACTTTTACGACGTTAAAATAATAACAAATATCGTTCACTTATTCCACTTGTCACTTTTTTTTGTCCACTTTTAACAGAGAATATTTAGAGCTTAACAGCGGTTAACGACAGCACCTGACAAATTTACATTCGTTGTATGTCAGATGGCATTAACACTCTGACATTCATTCAGTAAAGTCAGAAAAAGCCCACTAGCCCTGAACCCCAAGCTGCCAAAGTCTCTGTTTTCAAAAAATCGCTTCTATTCTGCATGCTTTAATAGATGATAGGTGAAATCATTTATAATAAGGATTATTATCCGTAGTATTCATCCCCTTCTCCTTATTAATATAAGGTAGGAAGCGAACGGCAAAAAGCAGACGTTTCGTGTTGAACTCGTCATAGTTCTTATCCACAGAGTTCATACTACTGATGTGCACATCGCCCAAAGCGTGGATAAACTGCTTATTACCAAGATAAATACCAACGTGAGAGATTCCTTCTTTACGCTCCGGAGTCGCTTTACGACCGAAAAACACTAAATCCCCCCGTTGTACATTGGCAAAATCAGGAGCAATCTCAATATGTTCCCCCACATAAGCCTGTTGAGACGCATCTCTCGGAATAATAATATCATGCATAAAAAGCACGGTACGTACCAAGCCGCTACAATCTACTCCTTTGGAAGAGGTTCCTGCCCACAGATAAGGAACTCCCATCATCGAATAAGCAGTCGCAATGATACTTTCAACATCTTGTTTCAATGAAGCCCTCCATTTTGTTTCTGGTTGAGAAATAGATTTAGAGATGTACGCTTTCCGACCGTCGGGATAAGATACTTTGTAGAAACGCCCTTTGCTTCCCTCCCACTTCAGACGATTGCCTGCAACCACGTCGGACACAGGTTGAGAACTTTCATCCGGTTTTTCATACGCCAATCCGTAGTGCGAAGTAACCACTATCTTTTCCGCCCGGTTCCACTCATCATAACGTTCCTTCGACATGGGGGTAATCACCATCCGGTGTACCCATCCGGTATAATCATCCGGTGTTTGTATCTCGTACCAACCGGTATATTGAAGCACTTTGACCGGCATCCCCAATAATGCCTGTGTACTCATGCCGGAAGTAAATTTGCCTTCTTCGCGCAAATTACAAACAGAGATATGCACTACCCCATAAGCAGAATCGGCAGGCATGGGACGTATTTCCTGTGCTTTCAAGCCGACTGCCGCAATCACCAGAAAACAATAGAAAAGGAGGATATTCTTCTTCATTAAAATTCATTTTAATAATAGCAAAAGTAGAAATTATTTCTATTTGTGGTACTTTCTTTGGCTAAAATAAAATAAATGACGTATTTTTGCAGCCTAAAGCAGTTGGCCGGTCTGTCGCGTGCATGTTTCGTGCAGGAGGAAAGTCCGGGCAACATAGAGCATCCTACTTCCTAACAGAAAGCTGTCCGTGAGGGTAGAGTAACGTAGAAGAAAATAACCGCCGCTCCTTTCGGGGAGAGGTAAGGGTGAGAAGGTGGGGTAAGAGCCCACCAGCCGCATGGTGACATGTCGGGCTGTACGTCTTAGGAGTTGTAAGGTCATGTAAACCGGCGTTATGAGAGTTGCTCGCTCCATGTCGGAGGGTAGACCGCTAAAGTGTCGTGGTGACACGCCACTCAGATAAATGACAGACACCTTATTTTATATAAGGTACAGAACTCGGCTTATAGGCTGACTGCTTTTTCTTTTAATTATCCGTTGAACTATGAAGAAGAAAATCACCGATATATGGAAGTTTCTTACGTATGACATCTGGCGCATTACGGAAGATGAAGTGACCCAGACCAAGTTCTCACTCTACAATATTATAAAAACCATCTACCTTTGTATCAACCGGTTTACCAAAGACCGGATGACTAATAAAGCTTCCGCACTGACATATAGCACATTGCTCGCCATTGTACCGATACTTGCCATCCTATTTGCCGTGGCACGCGGTTTTGGATTCGACAACCTGATGGAGCATCAGTTCCGCAATGGGTTCGGAGGAAACATAGAAACCACAGAGACCATTCTCTCCTTCGTCAACTCCTATCTTTCACAAACCAAAGGAGGTATTTTCATTGGAGTTGGTTTGGTCATGTTGTTATGGACGGTTATCAATCTGGTCAGCAATATTGAAATCACCTTCAACCGTATTTGGGAAGTGAAAAAAGCGCGGTCCATGTATCGCAAGATTACGGATTACTTCTCAATGTTCCTGTTGATGCCGATTCTAATCGTAGTGTCCGGAGGGCTTTCCCTGTTTATGAGTACCATTCTCAAACAGATGGATGATTTCGTCCTGCTTGCTCCTATTATGAAATTCATGATACGGCTTATCCCTTTCGTCCTGACATGGCTGATGTTCACAGGGCTGTATATCTTCATGCCGAATACGAAAGTAAAATTCAAACACGCGCTCATTGCAGGTATTCTGGCAGGGTCTGCTTATCAGGCTTTTCAGTTCCTGTATATCAACAGCCAGTTGTGGGTGTCAAAGTACAACGCCATTTACGGTAGTTTTGCCGCACTTCCTTTATTTCTGCTTTGGCTGCAAATATCCTGGACAATCTGTTTGTTCGGAGCCGAATTGACGTATGCCGGGCAGAACATCCGCAGTTTTAGTTTTGACCAGGACACCCGGAATATCAGCAGACGATACCGGGACTTTATATCCATCCTGATTATGTCACTCATAGCCAAGCGGTTCAAGAAGAACGAGCCACCTTATACAGCTGCAAAAATCTCGGAAGAACATCAGATCCCCATCCGGCTGACCAACCAAGTGCTTTATCAGTTGCAGGAAATAGAATTGATTCACGAGGTAGTCACCGATGAAAAAAGCGAAGAAATCGGCTATCAGCCATCAATGGATATCAATCAATTGAATGTAGCCATCTTATTGGATCGTTTGGATACATACGGATCCGAGAATTTCAAAATTGATAAAGACGAAGAATTCAACGACGAATGGAAAGTGCTGACCGAATCCAGAGAAGAATACTATAAAAAAGCAAGTAAAGTATTACTGAAAGATTTATAAGGAAAAGGAAGGTAAGCAATGCAACGATCTCGAAAATCAGACTTGACAACCTGATATTCTTATCTAAACACATTTTTGGTTTTAAAGAAACAGGCTGTTTCTTTAAAAGGGAAGAGGCTGTCTAAAAAATCGTTAGTAACTCTAACTCCCCTCCTTTGGGAAGGAGGAGAATGAGGATAGAACCGACTTTTTAAACGTAATCATTCTATTTTCCGCCACGACAATTTTATCGGCTGTTTTTCAGCCGATAAAATAAAAATGCCCGCAAGAAAATATTTTTGTTTTAACATTCCGGTTTATAAAAACATGGTAGAAGAGTCTTCTTGTCGCAGTCCTTACCATGAAGAATACATTCGAACAGGTGCTTCAGGTAATCCTGAGGGTCTATGCCATTAAGCTTACAGCTTTCTATCAGGGAGAAGATGAATGCCGAGTTTTCTGCCGCATCCTCACTGCCTATGTTCATACAGTTCTTGAGCAACAGCTTTACCGGTTTCATCCTTTGTTCACAGAGGTTGTTCGATATTTCCGCTGCACCGTCCTTGAGGATATTTCTCAGGGACTTCCACTGGTTTAACGTATAATTGACAGCCTTTCTCATCAGTTCGTTAGCCATAACCTTCGCATCCTGCATCATCATGACCACCTTATGATGGATACTTTCAAGGATCGGTCCTGTAAGCTTCCGTCTTTTCCCCTTTATCTGCTCACCGCTGAGCTTCATGGTGCGGAACAGATCTTCATTCATGAACATATCGCCGATGGAGTCTATTATCTCCATCGCTGTCCTGTCCGAAGGCAAGGCGTCAACCCACAACCTTCTGCAGTGCGTCCGGCATCCTATATGAAGCACCTTTGAGTCTTCTCCATCAAACATTCTGTAAACCGTATATCCGTCAGTGGAAAGGGTCCCCATAAAATGTTCCAGAAACGACTTCGCCGCATCGGATGACCTGCTGCCGTTGTTATAGTGGTAATAGACCATCTTCATATGCTTTGCAAAGAATGCCCATAAGTACTTTCTCCTGTAAGCCTTGCCTTCCTTTGTTTCGACGCCTACAAGTTCGGTCGTCTCATCAACCATAAGATATTCAGCCTGCTGTACAAACCCCTTGAATACCTCTCCGATAAAACCCTTGAGTTTGGCGATTCCGTTATGGATATAGCTGTTCAGTGTGGTATTGCTTATGTGGATGCCCTCTCTGGCAAGCAGTCTTATCTGCCTGTTCTCCGGCATGCTGAAGTCGTATTTCAGACAGAGCAAACGGGCAAGCAGTTCAGGAGAGAAGATGCCTCCAAGGTCTTTCAGCGGATGTTCCATCGTGTTCGCGAAAGTGCCGTCCGCAAGCTTCACCCTTGCCACCTTGTAGACATGCTCCACGTTATGAGCCCTTACATGTTCTATGACCCTGTATTCCCACACATCAGGCATACCGTTGCGGTTCATGAACCGTCCTCCTTCGGGAAGCGTGTAATACTCGTCCACTTCATGTACTACCACTTTGTCAACTTTCAATTTGGTTTTCACGGCACGTGGTGCAGTTTCCTTTCTTCTTGAAAGTTGGCTGTCCTGTGCAGGTGTGCTACCAGAAATGGTACTGCTGCCGGTTTCGTTACCGTCAGCCTTATCGTTGTCATCATCCTTTCTGTCAGAACCGTCATATTCGGACTTATGCAGTGCAGACTTGTCAAGGTTACGGTTGTTCAGCAATTCTCTTTGCTCGGATGTACGGCCGAAACGGTGTTTCCTGCTGTCCTCAAGCTGAAGCCTGAGATTGGAAATCTCGTTTGCCAGCATCCTGTTCACCTCGTCTTTTGCTTCAAGCTGCTTTCTCATAAGCTCCATTTCTTTCCTATAATTTTCAACCGTAGTTGATTGCTTTTCGAGGGAATCTTTGAGGTCATTGATTGTATCAACCAGAGCCTTGGAGTTCTTTTTATTGGAATCTTCAATGGCCTTAAGCCTCGCAATCAGTTCGTTTACCTGTTTGCGAAGCCCTGCCTTTTCCTCATTCGCCAGACCCAACTGGCAGCAAAGTAACTCGTATGCCCTTTCATCAATCATGATATAAAGATACGAAAAATCAGGCAGTTACGCAAACTTTTTACTGTTTATTTTTATTATTCCATTGGATATCAATACCTTGTTATTCATCTTTAGGGCTTACATACATCCTGTCGACTACGATGCTTTCCGTCAGGTATGCCATATCAGACCACTGGATCCGGTAGCATCTGGAAACTTCATCAAACACAGGTTTCTTGAATTTCCCCATAACAGGACGTTTCTCGTAAAGCACATAAAAACCGCGTTCATAATGAAGTATCTTCACAACCTTACGGTTCCTGGACATGAACATATAGACGTTGGAGGCATCGCTCGGGTCAAGTGACATCTCTTCCCTTATACTCTCACATAATCGGAAAATACCTTTCCGCAGATCAACATTACCGTTGAACAGGTAATAGTTCAGGTTAGCACTCAGTCCAAGCATATCATCCTATCATTTTATTAAGCAACAAGCTCAAATCAAGAACTGTGGTGTTTCTCAGAAACAGTGTGGCACCTGATGTCAATTGCAACTTAACCCATCTTATAGGAGGCTCACCTTCAAGCTGTTTCACTTCCATTTTCACGGTTGGACTGTTGCAGGGATTGCCGGTTATCTGCACCTTGGCTACCTTGGGCTGTTCCACCCGGACTGTTTTGCCTAACTTCTCACTCCACAGCTGGTGGCGCTGCCAGTTCATGAACTTGTCGTAATTCACTCCATAATCCGCACAGAACTCGCGAAGGTCTTTGGTTTCGCAGCACAGCTGATAGAGGTCGTACACCTCCTGGTAGTTTACTTTTTCTTTTGCCATAATCTTTGTTAGTAATTGGTTATGGCGCAAAGATACGCTGGGTTGCGATGCGTGTCAAGGCGGAAAATAGAATGGTTACTTTTTAAACAGCCTCTTTTGGTTATATGCTTATCCTAAAAGTTTTAAAATACAATTATTTTTCCATCAATAACGATTGTATGAAATCACCTTTTCTTTCGGTTTCCTCATCTTCTTACGTTTTTCTTTTGCCGGATAGCCAATGACAATATCCAGCAATAAACGTTTCGAGGCAGGAATACCGGCAAGCTGTTTCATTCCTTTCTCATCAAACCAACCCAGAATACAAGAGCCCAACCCTTCAGCTTCAGCCGCCAAAGCAATATGAGCAGCAGTTATTCCAATGTCGATCAATGGAAAATGCTTGCCTTTCACCTTTCCACCAAGCAGAGAGGTGATATTAGCAGATTCTTCTACCACCAGAATATGCACAGGAGCATCTTTAGCAAACTTATTCATCCCCAAACCAGCAGCAGCCTTCCCCGCTTTTTGAGCCAGTTCCTTATCCGTGATGACTACAAACCTCCAAGGCTGCGCATTACAGGCCGAAGGCGCCAAACGAGCAGCTTCAAGTATCCGTTCCAACTTTTCCGACTCCACCGAACGCTCTTTGTCATACGAACGGTCGCTTTGACGAGCCTGCACCAATTGAAGAAAATCCATAAAATTGCAATTTTATGATTTACAATTTACGATCGAAATTCGCTTTTGCGACAGCCAACTATTTATACTGAATCATCTGGCTGATATACTTACCGATAATATCGAATTCAATATTTACCACACTGCCAATCTCAAACGTATGGAAGTTTGTATGCTCATACGTATAAGGAATGATAGCTACCTGGAAAGTATCATCGGTCGGATTACATACCGTCAGACTAACACCGTTCACAGTCACCGAACCTTTATCCACCGTGATATATCCACGTTTCGCCATTTCCTTATCAAACGCATATTGGAAGGTAAAATACCAACTACCTTCCGCATCCTTCATATCAATACAAGTTGCGGTCTGGTCTACATGCCCCTGAACGATATGTCCGTCCAACCGGCCATTCATCATCATGCTACGTTCAACATTCACCTTATCCCCCACTTTCAGCAGACCGAGATTAGAACGTTCCAATGTTTCTTTCATGGCAGTCACCGTATACGTATCATCTGTCAGAGTTACCACTGTCAGACACACACCATTGTGAGCAATACTTTGGTCAATTTTCAACTCATTCACAAACGAACACTTAAATGTAAAGTGTATATTCTCCTGGTCTTTCACCAGTGCTACCAAAGTAGCATATTCTTCTACGATTCCAGAAAACATAATTTTATTTACTATTTTACGATTTACTATTTTAAGATTGAGAATACTCTCTTAATGCAAGGGTCAAAGATACGAATTAGAAAGGAGCTTAAAAAATAAGAGCAAAAAAAAATGGGGCTTTTCACAAAGCTCCATTTTTCAGTTTTCAATAGGTATTAGTTTTTTTTAAGGTAAAAAGATTGTTTTCAGGATAACGGTGCAAATATAGGCGGTTTTACTGATACTATCCAAATTATAAAACATGTCATATAACATCTTTTTGAAAATTCTTTGGATTTATTATCATTTGAAGCAAAATCCCCTGTAGCTTGTCCGCTATAGGTGACAAATATAGGACGATTTTTTAAGGAGCCCTAATTTCTGTTTAAAAATCCGCAAAAAATTACTTTTTTCGGGTAGTTTTCGTCCTTTTTGCAACGATCTTTTAACACTTTGGCGTCAATAGCCATCATCTGACAGACAATACATTAAAAAAGAACGGTTATATTCCAGTTAAATAAAAAAAATGTCCTACTTTTGTAGCCTAAATACAGATAACATTAACCGTTATGACAGATATTAAAAACGAAGAAGCAGGCGAAAAGAAAAGCTTGAACTTTATTGAACAGGCAGTAGAGAAAGACTTGAAAGAAGGTAAAAATGGTGGAAAAGTGCAGACACGCTTCCCGCCCGAACCTAACGGCTACCTTCACATCGGCCATGCCAAAGCTATTTGCCTTGATTTCGGCATCGCAGAAAAACACGGCGGTGTATGTAACCTTCGTTTCGACGACACAAACCCGACCAAAGAAGATGTGGAATATGTAGAAGCTATCAAAGAAGACATTCAATGGTTGGGATACCAGTGGGGAAACGAATACTACGCTTCCGACTACTTCCAACAATTATGGGACTTCGCTATCCGCCTGATTCAGGAGGGAAAAGCATATATTGACGAACAAAGCTCCGAGCTGATCGCACAGCAAAAAGGTACTCCTACCCAACCGGGTGCGGAAAGCCCTTACCGCAACCGTCCTATCGAAGAAAGCCTAGAACTTTTTAAGAAAATGAATAGCGGTGAGATTGAAGAAGGTGCTATGGTGCTCCGTGCCAAGATTGACATGGCCAACCCAAACATGCACTTCCGCGATCCGATTATTTATCGTGTAGTGAAACACCCGCACCACCGTACAGGTACTACCTGGAAGGCTTATCCGATGTATGACTTCGCTCACGGACAGAGTGACTTCTTCGAAGGAGTAACTCACTCGCTGTGTACACTCGAATTTGTGGTACACCGTCCTCTTTACGACCTCTTCATCGACTGGCTGAAAGAAGGAAAAGACCTGAACGACAACCGTCCTCGTCAGACTGAATTCAACAAACTGAACCTAAGCTACACCCTGATGAGCAAACGTAACCTGCTCACACTGGTGAAAGAAGGATTGGTAAACGGATGGGACGACCCTCGTATGCCGACTATCTGCGGTTTCCGCCGCCGTGGTTATTCACCGGAGTCTATTCATAAATTTATTGATAAAATCGGATATACCACATACGATGCCCTGAACGACATCGCCCTATTGGAAAGCTCCGTTCGGGACGACCTGAATAGCCGTGCCACCCGTGTATCGGCAGTAATCAACCCGGTTAAACTGATCATCACCAACTATCCGGAAGGACAGGTTGAAGAACTGGAAGCGATCAACAATCCGGAAGATCCGGAAGCAGGAAGCCACCTGATCGAATTCAGCCGTGAACTGTGGATGGAACGCGATGACTTCATGGAAGACGCTCCCAAGAAATACTTCCGCATGACACCGGGACAGGAAGTACGCCTCAAAAATGCCTATATCGTAAAATGCACCGGTTGCAAGAAAGACGAAAACGGCGTAATAACAGAGGTATATTGCGAATATGACGCTAATACCCGTAGCGGTATGCCGGACGCAAACCGTAAGGTGAAAGGCACGCTCCATTGGGTAAGCTGCAATCACTGCCTGCAAGCAGAAGTACGTTTGTACGACCGCCTGTGGAAAGTGGAAAACCCACGCGACGAACTGGCTGCCATCCGCGAAGCAAAAAATTGCGAAGCATTGGAAGCCATGAAAGAGATCATCAATCCGGACTCACTGAAAGTTCTGCCCAACTGCTACATAGAGAAGTTCGCAGCTACCCTGCCCACACTCTCCTACCTGCAGTTCCAACGAATCGGTTACTTTAATATCGACAAAGAATCAACCCCGGAAAAACTGATTTTCAACCGCACAGTAGGATTGAAAGATACATGGGGGAAGATTAATAAATAACCTTTCACCACAAATTACACGGATTAACACAAATTAGAGAAATAAAGAATAAAAATCTGTTGTTAATCCGTGTAATCTGTGGTGAACAAAATCAATAAAAAATGGGTAGAAAGAACTCACCATCAGCTAAAAAGCAACTAGTCACACTTATCACAAACTACGAAGAAGCAAAAGCAGAAAACCGACAACTTTATCTGGATGCTGACCAACTGGCCGACATCGCCGACTGGTATGCCTCCGAACGGAAATTTGAAGAAGCACAAGAAGCGATCACCTACGGACTTAAAATACATCCGGGAAATACAGCTTTGCTCACCGAACAAGCCTATCTTTACCTAGACACCCAAAAACTGCAAAAAGCAAAGAAAGTAGCAGATTCCATCACCGAAGATTTTGACCCGGAAGTGAAACTGCTGAAAGCCGAACTATTGCTGAATGAAGGAAAACTGGAAGAAACCCAATGGCTATTAAGTACGATAGCGGATGCCGACGAACTGGGAACAATCATTGATGTCGTATTTCTCTATCTGGACATGGGATATCCGGACGCAGCCAAAGAGTGGCTCGACCGAGGAAAATCGCGTTATGCCGAAAATGAAGAATATATGGCCCTCACAGCCGATTATCTGGCATCGACCCACCAAATAGAATCGGCCATCATCTATTACAACAAACTCATCGACAAATCCCCTTTCAACTCTTCCTACTGGATGGGACTGGCGAAATGCTATTTTATACAGGAACAAATAGACAAAGCCATCGAAGCCTGTGATTTTGCGTTGGCAGCCAACGATCAATGTGGAGAAGCCTACGCTTACAAAGCGCATTGTTTTTTCTATCTGAACAATTCGAATGATGCCATCGAGAATTATCAAAAAGCGATCGATCTTAAATCCATTCCCCCTGAAATAGGTTATATGTTCATGGGAATATCCTACGGCAATAAGGAAGAATGGCAGAAAGCCAATGGCTATTACGACAAAGTGATTGCACGTTTTGAAGAAGACGGAGACAAACAGTCTGTCCTATTAATAGACACATATACCAGCAAAGCCTTCGCCCTGTCTCATCTGGAAAGATATGAAGAAGCACATCAGCTCTGCGAAAAAGCCAAAGAGATAAACCCGAATGAAGGATTGATTTATCTGACAGAGGGAAAACTATACCTGACAGAGGAACTGGAAGACGAAGCCGCCCGGTCTTTCGTACAAGCAGTAAAGATTAACCCCAACGTAGAAATGTGGTATATGATCGCCTCTGCTTATTCGGAAAATGAATATCTGACGGAAGCCAAAAGATGCTTTGAAAAAGTATATCAGATGAACCCGAAACACGAAGATGTGACAGAGAAACTGAGCGTGCTTAGCCTCATGCACGGTGAAATCGACAACTTTTTTAAATACAACAAAGAATGTAATCATCCATTGGAAGAAGATATGATTCTAGATCTGTTAAATAGTCCCGAGCATAGGGAGGAAGACGAAAAAATGCTCAAAGAAGTGTGGGAACGCATGAAAAAAGAGAATAAGGAAAAAAATAAATCAAATAAATAAATTCTATCCTCAAAAACATGGAATCAGTAGCAGAACTTCTTAAATGGGTATTAGAAAATTTGAACTATTGGGTAGTCACCATTTTTATGGCTATCGAAAGTTCTTTTATTCCCTTCCCCTCGGAAGCCGTAGTGCCACCTGCCGCATGGAAAGCTATGGCAGACGACAGTATGAATATCTTTCTCGTGGTTCTATTTGCCACCATAGGAGCAGATATCGGTGCATTAGTAAATTATTATCTGGCGCGTTGGCTGGGTCGTCCTATTGTCTATAAATTCGCTAACAGCCGTTTAGGACACATGTGCCTTATTGACGAAGAAAAGGTACACCATGCAGAAGAATATTTCAGAAAGCACGGTGCAGCCTCCACTTTCTTTGGCCGTCTCATTCCGGCTGTACGCCAACTTATCAGTATTCCCGCAGGATTAGCCGGCATGAAATTAGGTCCTTTCCTGCTTTACACCACTCTCGGCGCTGCGATATGGAACAGCATATTAGCTCTACTCGGATACCTGATCTACCGGTTTACAGACCTCAAAACCACTAATGACGTTTATGTAAAAGCAACCACATACAGCCACGAAATCGGCTATGTCATTGTAGCAGTAGTGGTATTAGTCATCGGATTCCTGGCTTATAAGGGACTGATGAAGAAAAAATAAGTGTTAAGTATTAACAACTCTGACAAATCAGGGGTTACGACTAATACTTAACGTCAGTTCGATATAAGTTCGCCCGTATAGCTTCCCCTCCTTCAAGAAGCTATGCAGAATACTTGCGAAACTTGAATTCATTATTATATCGCTGCCAAAGCTTTGTCATAGTTAGGTTCCTGGGTGATTTCAGGAACAAGTTCCGTATAAGCAATCTTGCCATCCTTGCCAATCACAACTACTACACGGGCCAAAAGTCCTGCCAACGGACCGTCCGCCATACGTACTCCGTAACTTTCATCGAAATCAGAGAAGCGGAAATCAGACAGTGGAATTACATTTTCAATACCTTCCGTTGTACAGAAACGACCGTGCGCAAAAGGAAGGTCCTTAGAGACAGCCAATACTACCGTATCTTTCAGTCCGGCAGCCATCTTATTAAACTTACGTACAGAGGTTGCACATACGCTGGTATCCAGACTGGGAAAAATATTTAAAATCACATTTTTACCATTCAAATCTTTCAGAGAGAAAGAAGATAAATCTGTTTTTACCAGCTCGAAATCAGGAGCTACCTTACCTACTTGTATAAATTCACCGATTAGTTTCACCGGTTGTCCTTTGAAATTTGTTGTTGCCATAATGCATCTATATTTAAAATTTACTTTATATAAGAAACAACTATTCCTCCAAATATGTTCACCCTTTCGGCGCTTACTTTGGTATTTTGTTTATCTTTGTAGGCAATTTACATAAATCAATTAATTAAAAAGGAAGAAAATTATGGCAATGCATACATGGTTTGAGTGCAAGATCCGTTACGAGAAAGTAATGGAAAACGGAATGCAGAAGAAAGTAACAGAACCTTATCTTGTTGACGCACTCAGTTTTACAGAAGCAGAAGCACGGATTATCGAAGAAATGACTCCGTTTATTTCCGGAGAATTTACCGTTTCGGACATCAAACGTGCCAACTATAGCGAATTATTCCCCAGTGACGAAGAAAGTGCCGACCGCTGGTTCAAATGCAAACTTATTTTTATCACGCTCGATGAAAAAAGCGGTGCGGAAAAAAAGACTTCCACTCAAGTATTGGTACAAGCTGCCGACTTGCGTGATGCAGTGAAAAAGCTGGATGAGGGCATGAAAGGAACCATGGCAGATTATCAGATCGGTATGGTATCCGAAACTCCGCTCATGGATGTATATCCTTACAGCGCCGAACCGAATGACAAACCAGAATTTGATCCGTCAAAAGCATAAGTAACAATGAGTATTGCTGACAATTTAAAGCAAGTGCTGGCCGAACTCCCTCAAGGAGTCCAGCTGGTTGCTGTCTCAAAATTCCATCCCAACGAAGCGATAGAAGAAGCATACCAGGCGGGACAGCGTATTTTTGGGGAAAGCAAAGTGCAGGAAATGACAGCTAAATACGAAAGTTTGCCCAAAGATATCGAATGGCATTTTATCGGGCACCTGCAAACGAATAAAATCAAATACATGATACCATACGTAGCGATGATTCATGGAATTGATAGTTATAAACTGCTGGCCGAAGTCAACAAACAAGCTGTCAAGGCTGGACGTACTGTGAACTGCCTGTTGCAGATCCACGTTGCGCAGGAAGAAACCAAATTCGGTTTCAGTCCCAAAGAATGTAAAGAGATGCTGAATGCCGGAGAATGGAAAGAGTTGACTCATGTGCGCATTTGCGGATTAATGGGTATGGCCAGCAACACCAATTGCATTGAACAAATCAACCGGGAATTTTGTTCATTAAATAGACTCTTTAATGAGATAAAAGAAACTTGGTTCACCCACTCTGATACCTTCTGCGAACTATCAATGGGAATGTCATACGACTATCACGAAGCCATTGCCGCAGGAAGTACGCTGGTACGGGTAGGAAGCAAGATTTTCGGAGAAAGAAATTATTGATTAAGTATTAAAAAACATATTGCTATGACCGATTTAAAAACTACTTTCGCAGGGCTTTCTCTTAGAAACCCTATCATCATCAGCAGTTCAGGGCTGACCAATAGTGTTGGCAAAAACAAAAAATTGGCTGAAGATGGTGCCGGTGCTATCGTTCTGAAATCACTGTTTGAGGAACAGATCATGCTGGAAGCAGATCAACTGAAAGACCCGGCTTTCTATCCCGAAGCCAGTGACTATCTGGAAGAATATATCCGTGAGCATAAGTTATCTGAATACCTGACTTTGATAAAAGAAAGCAAAAAGGTATGCCCCATTCCTATCATTGCCAGCATCAACTGTTACACTGATTCGGAATGGATCGACTTTGCAAAGAAAATTGAAGCAGCCGGTGCCGATGCATTGGAAATCAATATTCTCGCCTTACAATCAGAAGTGCAATATACATACGGTTCATTCGAACAACGCCACATCGACATTCTCCGCCACATCAAGCAGACGGTTAACATTCCTGTTATCATGAAGCTGGGCGATAACCTGACCAATCCTGTGGCATTAATCGATCAGTTGTATGCCAACGGTGCAGCCGCAGTTGTTCTCTTCAACCGCTTTTATCAACCGGACATCAATATCGAAAAGATAGAGCATATTTCAGGAGAAATATTCAGTAATGCTTCCGACCTCTCCACTCCGCTCCGCTGGATCGGAATTGCGTCTGCTGTAGTAGATAAGATCGACTATGCGGCTTCCGGTGGTGTTGCCGATGCTGAATCAGTAGTGAAAGCAATCCTTGCCGGTGCTTCAGCCGTAGAAGTATGTAGCGCAGTCTATCTGAATACAAACGCATTCATCGGAGAAGCCAACCGCTTCCTCTCTGCATGGATGGAACGCAAAGGATTCGAAAATATAGCCCAATTCAAAGGCAAACTGAATATCAAAGATATGAAAGGCGTCAATACATTTGAACGTACACAGTTCCTTAAATATTTCGGGAAAAAAGAATAATAAGATTTACGATTAGACGATTTATGATGTACTCCAGCTTTCATCGTACATTGTAAATCGTCTAATTGTAAATCAACACTTTATCCTACTTACAGCAAGTTACTTGCCAACTCACTCAATTCACTTCGTTCACCTTTCAGCAGATTAACGTGTGCAAAGATATTCTGATCTTTCATCCGATCAATCATATATACCAGACCATTGGACTGGCTGTCCAGATAAGGTTGGTCAATCTGTTGAATATCCCCGGTAAACACCATTTTCGTACCTTCGCCCGCACGGGTGATGATTGTTTTTATTTCATTCGGCGTCAGGTTCTGCGCTTCATCGATGATGCAATACATCTCGCTCAAACTACGTCCCCTGATAAAGGCCAAAGCTTCAATCACCAGCTGTTCGCTTTTCTGCATATCCTCAATCCGCTTCACTTCGGTAGAGTTTGCAGCAAACTGACGCTTTATTACGTTCAGATTGTCAAATAATGGCTGCATATAAGGAGCCACTTTCTCTTGTGCATCTCCCGGAAGAAAACCGATGTCTTTGTTAGAAAGCGCCACAACAGGACGTGCCAGTAAAATCTGTTTGTAGTCGGTCAGTTTACCCAACGCAGCAGCCAAAGCCAGCAAAGTCTTACCTGTTCCCGCTTTTCCCGTCAGAGCTACCAGTTTGATATTCGGATCATTCAAGATCTCAAACGCAAAACTCTGTTCCGCATTCCGGGGTTCGATTCCATAATTTTTCCCTTTCATCACGCGGATTATAGAATGAGTAAAAGGATTGTAGCGTGCCAGCACACTGTTCCTATCACTCTTCAACACAAAACATTCATTGGGATGAATCAAATCCTTAAAATCGAATTCACTTAAGTCAATACCTTCTTTAGAAGAATAAATGCGGTCGATCAATGCAGGATCTACATTTTCAAAAATCTCATTGGATTTTTCGAACACATCTACATTGGCCACCTTATCCGTTATATAATCCTCGCAAAGCAACCCGATTGAACGAGCTTTCATGCGCAGATTCACATCCTTGGTCACTAAGATAGATTTCACATTCGGATACTTATCGGTCAAGTATTCGGTCGCCGCCAAAATCAGATGGTCGGGTTTCTTTATTGGAAACGATTCCCACACTTTGGTAGCCGGCACGCTGCTTGTCACGACAAACAGACGCCCCAATCCTTCGCCGAGCTTCACCCCTTCGGAGAAAAGCTCGTCGCTAGTCAATACATCCAATTCGCGTACGAACTCACGGGCATTGAAATTGATCTGCTCATTTCCTTTTTTGAACTTATCCAGTTCTTCGAGTACCACAAGGGGGAGGTAAATATCATTTTCCTGAAAATTCTTCAAGCAATTGTAGTCATGAAGAATAACATTGGTG
Organism: Bacteroides caecimuris; assembly: GCF_001688725.2. Taxonomy (NCBI): domain Bacteria; kingdom Pseudomonadati; phylum Bacteroidota; class Bacteroidia; order Bacteroidales; family Bacteroidaceae; genus Bacteroides; species Bacteroides caecimuris. The sequence continues at coordinate 2,585,262 of NZ_CP015401.2, forward strand.
TCTAGCACAAAATTTTTCTTTGTTCTCATGATTTCTCAGATTTAAATGTTGATATTTGCAATCTCATTCGCCAGTCCCCGCGTTTACGGTTAGATTGACGGTTCTAAAGATAAACAAATTAGCGGGCAATAAAGATCGCCCGAAGTTAAATATTATAAAACATGGACTATCAGAACACTTTAAAGTACTTATATGAGAGTGTGCCAATGTTTCAACAAATAGGAGGCAACGCCTATAAGCCGGGGTTGGAGACCACACATCGATTGGACGAACATTTCGGGCATCCTCATCAACAATTCAAAACGATACATATCGCCGGAACCAATGGAAAAGGTTCCTGCTCACATACTATTGCAGCCGTATTACAGTCCGCAGGATACCGGGTAGGCTTATTCACTTCCCCCCATTTGGTTGACTTCCGCGAACGCATCCGCATCAACGGAGAAATGATGCCGGAAGAATATGTAGTCAACTTCGTAGAAGAGCACCGTTCCTTCTTCGAACCGCTCCATCCTTCGTTTTTTGAACTGACTACTGCCATGGCGTTCCGCTACTTTGCGGACCAGAAAGTAGACGTAGCCGTTATCGAAGTAGGAATGGGCGGACGTTTGGATTGCACCAACATCATTCACCCCGATTTATGTGTCATCACTAATATCAGTTTCGACCACATGCAATATCTAGGGAATACCCTGACAAAAATAGCCAAAGAAAAAGCAGGCATTATCAAAGAAGGTGTTCCGGTAGTCATTGGCAGGGCTAAAGGCAGTGTTAAACGTGTGTTCACCATGAAAGCCAAAGAAATGAATGCACCTATCAACTATGCAGATTCTATCTCCCCCAATAATCCCACAGACTGGCTTCCTTATCCGGAAATGCAGGCGCTAAGAAAACATCTGGACAATACCCTGCATCCGGCAGATAGCATAAAAGCATTAGACAAAATACTCGACAAGAGAAAAGATGCTATCCGAATTGTCAATGAAATGTTTCCGGCAGGTCTTTTTATGGAATTAAGCGGTCTCTGCCAGCATGAAAATATTCTCACCATCCTGTCTGCTCTTAAGGAACTGACTAAAATAGGTTATCGCATCTGTCCCAAAGACTATCTCAATGGTTTTGCCGATGTGTGCAAACTTACCGGACTGATGGGACGCTGGCAGAAAGTACATAGCGATCCGGATATCATTTGCGACACGGGACATAATGTAGATGGCATCAAATATGTCTGTGGACAGCTGGATTTCCTTCATCAGAAATTCAACCAGGAGCTGCACATCGTATTTGGCATGGTGAACGATAAAGATATCAGCAGTGTCTTGCAAGAGTTGCCGAAACATGCCACCTATTATTTCACCAAAGCAAGTGTGAAACGTGCGCTTCCGGAAAATGAACTATTGGCATTGGCAGAAACAAACGGTTTGAAAGGTACCACCTACTCCACTGTTGTAGAAGCTGTACAGGCGGCAAAAAAGAACTGCCCCCTCAAAGATCTGATCTTTATAGGAGGCAGCAGTTTCATTGTCGCAGATTTGTTAGCGAACCGCGATACACTCAATCTCTACTAACGCATCCTTGGGCAGAGCTTTTACGGCAACCGCCGAACGTGCGGGAAAAGCTCCGTCAAAATACGTGGCATACACGCCATTCATCCCTGCAAACAGAGACATATCCTGAAGAAATACAGTAGTTTTGACAATGTTTCCCATTGTCAATCCTGCTTCTTCAAGAATGTGCTTGATATTCTCCAACGACTGGCGAGCTTGTCCTTCTATCCCTTCAGCCATCTGTCCCGTAGCGGCATCAATAGGCAACTGTCCGGACACAAATACCATACCATTGGCTTCTATCGCCTGACTATAAGGGCCGATAGCCCCCGGAGCTTTCGCACTGCAAATTACTTTTTTCATATCTATTTCTTTTTCTGTTTATAATGGATTTCAAAGATAAAAATAAATTCTGAAATTTCTTCCACCGGATTAGGAATCAACATATAGAAATCACAATCTCACCCCATCCCATTGCATCACCACCACCCACTCTTTCGGTTAGCAAATCCCATGAAAACGGTGCGGAACCGTAGCAACCACCAAATCACAATTGGAAGCTAATACGGTTCTCAACTCCTTCAGCAACATATCCATCCGGATAATTAAATGAAGATACTCCGTCATACACCGGATCACGCGCACATACTGATAAATACACATATCCTCTCCCCGCCTTATCCCCCTCAGTGTGTTGGAAGAGACAGCAAGTTCACTTATAACCGGCATAGTATTGGAATCTGCTATGAAGGCGGACTGAATGAAGAAGGTCGTCCGGCAGATACGAGAACACAGGCGCAACGCTTTGCGTTGCTCGACTTGTTGACGATTCTCAAACATCAGTATCCAGAAGCGCAAATCATAGGGCATTATCAGCTTAGTGCTTCGATTCATAAAGCTTGCCCCTGTTTTGATGCTCAAAAGGAGTACTTTACTATCTAAAAAAACTACGGGAGACGGTGAAAATGCTGTCTCCCGTAGTTTTTTTTAGATATTTATATCATTTATAAGTCTCCCGGCTTTCCTAAATAATAGGTGATAAGCCGTACTTCTCTCACAAAAAATGCCTTTGTCTTCGGATGAAAATCGGTAGATAGTATCTCATCCATCAATGGCTTGCATCTCCTCATCCAGCGCCGGAGTTTATTAACTGAAGCACGGATCGTCAGATCAGGAAAATATATCTGCGCCAACTCTTGTTTATTATAACATTTCACTACAAATTCTGAATGTTTCATCGTTTCTTTATTACTGTTTTCTATGCTATAAAGTTACAAAAACTATAACATATAAACAAAGAAAGAGGAGACTATTATCGTCAGAAACCATGTTAACATAATCCCTGCATCCATCTCGGCACCGACATCGCTGCCATAATGCAGTGATTGCCTTGCCACGGTCATAATCTTTCAACAAAAAACATGGTATTTTTTGTCTGAATCAAGAACTTGTCTCAATGCTTGGTTATGACCAACTCCATATCCCACATTGAATAAAACTCAAAACAGTTTCTTTCACTATAACTTTTCTATTTCCTCTTCAGACAATCCGGTAGCTTGTGAAATTACATCAATTGCTACTCCCAATTGTTTCAGATTTCGAGCATTATTCAAATTGGCTTCTCTTACTCCTTCTTCTCTTCCTTCTTTTCTTCCTTCTTCCCGACCTTCTTCTCTTCCTTCTTCCCGTCCTTTCTTTTCTGCCGTAGATATAACACTATACCAATCACGGAAATTCTTCAAGCTGTCCCAATACTCACTCAGTTCAGTCTGGGTAAACTTTGCTATCTCCGCTGTTTCAAAAAGGCGGTCAAAAACTCTGTTCTGCAATGCTCTAGGACGTTCAAGCAGAGAGGCAAGATTACGCAAGACAAACAGCCACTTGTCAAACATGCTATCCAACTCATCCTCACTCTTGTTGAATTTGGGCATTTCAAGGTAAACGAAGGTAAGCTTGTCATAGAATATCTTATGAGTATAAAGGTCTACAAGCTTCACCTCATGATGGAAATACTCCGCATCAGAATTGTCAAAGGAGAAATTCAGGATACCCACCACGTAGACAGCCTTCAACTCATAATCCCATTCCCCACGTTTGCCCTGCTCACGAATAGGGAAAGTGGAATAAAAAACACTGCGGTCCTTAAAGAACTGCTGCTCGCCACGCTGCATCTCAACCAGGAACTTCTCACCCTTCTCATTCTCACAATAGACATCAAAGACAGCCCGACGGTCATATTCCTGCGTCCCAAGATGTTCAGCATTAAGATAAGTGACATCTTTGATTACCTCCTCCTTGAATAAGAGTGCATTCAAAAAGCTGATCAACAATTCCTTATTCATTGTTGTACCAAAAAGCAACTTGAATCCGAAATCGGTATATGGATTTACATATTTATCCTGTATTCCTTCCGCTCCCATGTCTTTTTTTATTTTTTATATTATGGACAAAAGTAGCAATAATCAGATAAAATCAAGCAGAAAAAGACTATTTTAACAGAGGGATGAAAATCGGTAGATAGTATCTCATCCATCAATGGCTTGCATCTCCTCATTCAGCACCGGAGTTTATTAACTGAAGCACGGACCGTCAGATCAGGAAAATACATCTGCGCCAACTCTTGTTTATTATAACATATAAACAAAGAAAGAGGATACTATTATCTGGTATTATGAGAATAAATCGGGAAATATCAACGATCTTCACAGACAGTTGATATAGTGGGAAATTCACATCGGCTTTAACCTCCGATGCCAGGGTGTAGATCAGCAATGTGCCGTCGCGCTTTTTCTGATCTACAATGTAGGGGAATCATGCTGTAAACAGCATGAAGCTAGGGACCTACATTTTTCTTCATCTCACATACGAAACACTCACGTGTTTATTACATCTCAACATTTATTTTATACCATACCTTTTAGGGTTAATCCACCATACATTTATTAGAATTTCATAATTACCCTTCAATTACTACACATTTTACTTTATCATCATTTCTCAACAAACAATTCCATAAAATATTTTTCATGTTCATCTACTAAATGCTCCCAAGAATATTCTGTTTTTATCTCTTCCAAATTTGCAGATATAAATTTCTCTTTATCTCGTGCAGCAATAATATCCATATCATTTAATAACTTGGTCACCTCTATTGCTGTATGATAATATTTGGCATTTTCTTTTAGCACTGATCGATTAAATATATTATCATTAGCTAAAATAAAACAACCTGAAGCCATAGCTTCTAAAAGTGATGGATTTGTTCCTCCTACTGAATGACCGTGAAAATATGCAAAAGAAAACTTACGTATTGAATTCAGTTTATCAAAATCATAAACTCCACCAATAAAACGCACATAACTCTCTTTAGCATATTGTTCCACAAGTTTTTTACCATGAGGGGTATTAGTTTTACCTACAATTATCAATGGTTTACGCCCATTTTCTTTAGAAGCCAAATACCCTTCTATAGCCATTGCAATATTATTCTCAGGTTCTAACCTCGCTACAAGCAAATAATAACCATTCAATTCTAACTTAAATTCCTTCAATACTTCCTTATTGTAATCATCATGTATATCTGCTCCATAAGCAATAAAACGACAAGTTTTATTATATTTCGCCTTATAATAATCATGAATACCCATATTATCAGCAATTAGATAATGACTGTGTTTTACAGCCTGTCTTTCTTCCCAAAAGACAAATTTCCGTATCCATTTATTAAACTTTGTACGCTTATATTCCAATCCATCCATATTCGTTATAAATATTGGACACTTAATATTCTTCACATTAAACCAAATATAAGCTGGTACAATACTAGTGTACCCTGCTTCATAAATAATATCGAACTTTTCCCGTTTGAGTGCATCTTTTAACGAAAAATAATCATAAAAGAAACTCCCAACAGAACTCCCCATCCATGTTTCAGGACTATAAATATGTTTGATACGTACTCCTTTATAAAAATCTTTTTTATAAGGGTGAAAATGAGGAGAATAGACAGTCACTATGTGACCTCTTTTTGCCAAACCTACGGAAATGTATTCAGCAAACTGCTCAAAGCCCCCATAGTTATTTGGAATACCACGAGTGCCAATAAAAGCTATTTTCATCAGAAATTTTAATATATGAAGGTAAATTGATAACTCTAAGTATACAAAACAATCTCTTTTTCTCGGAACAATATTTCGTGTAGCGAGTCCAATATGAGAGTTTTACTTTTTCTTAAATAAAAGCAGAAATAAATTTAGAAAATACCATAATCATTTTTTCAAACTCTATTTATCTCAGCATCAACCATAGTTACAAAATCGTTGATTTCTTTCTTCTGTTCATAACGTTCACAATCTGAAGTTGTATAATAATTATCTAACACTGGTTTTTTTATTATATCCTCTACTGATTGACGATACTTATTGATTGATGTAAGTCTGCCAAAACTAGGAAACTCGTCTATCATTTTACGAAAATATGGAATGTCCGTTAATAACATAACTTTCTTAAAATAACATGCCATTGCAAAAATACCACTTTGCGAAGATTTACGATAAGGTAGTAAAACTACATCTGTATGACTATATAAATAGACCAATTCATCATCATTAATATGACGATCAAGTACCCTGTAATCTGTTGATATTCCATACAATAAACTAAAATCTATATTTTCAACATTTTTACCAGCAATTACAAGTTCGACTTTTTCCCTTACACCATGCGGTAATCTTGCAAATACATCTACAATGATATCAATACCTTTTGCATAACTTAAGTTTCCAAAAAAAAGAAATTTAATTTTGCCAATACTCACAAATGCATTAGCAACATCTTTAGATAGTGACTTTTCCTCATATTTTTTCTTAAAAGAATATTTTAAATGAGGTACATATAACATTGGAACTTTTACCCCTATAGTATTCAATATATTTTTTGTACGCTCAGAATGATAAATAAAGCAACGTACATATTTAGTATAATACCAATCAAAGAAACATAAGACACGCGAAGTATCTATATATTTTAAAGCATGCGCTTCATGCATATCACACCATAATCGCCTACTAACCATACCAGGTGACATCATTAACAGATCATAAAGTTCACCATAACACATATAAATATATACTCCTCTCTTGTGAGTAATCATATGTTTCAATAACCGTAGGTAATTTTTCAAAAGCAACAACACTGATATCAGTTTATTCCTACCAAATATAAGAGAGAAAAAAGGTTTCTCTCCTTGTTCATTAAAAGTAGAAAGAATTTTTACTTGAGATCCCTTCTTTCGCAAAATATCGGCAAATGCTTCATCATAATAATGCATGCCACAGTAAGATCCAATCAAGTCAACTATGTATATTGTTTTCATTTATTATGTCAGTATCTACCATTCTTACTTAATCATTCACCTTTCTGTAGTAAATTTTTAGAATAAATTTCGGACATACACATCTAATCATTCTCTTTACTAAAAACTTTAATATTTCAAAATGTATAGAACCATGAAATACCTCTATTCTTTGCAATTCATTTAAGTGTCTTATTAAAACTTTAATATTAGGAGCAGATGAAATTCCATTTACATTATCATAAGTAGATATTGTAAACGGTAATTGATGAAAAAGATTTCCTTTTTTATATTGTTCCAAGAAAAATGCATAATCGGCAACAATAGAATAGTTTGTATCAAATTTAGTCTTTTTCATTAAATCAGTTCGAACAAAACAAGATTGATGTGAAAAACACATATGCAATGGAAGACATTCTAAAGGATATGGTCTCTTTATAATTTTAGTGAAACCATAATCTAATTCTACAGCACCATAAATAATATCTGATTTATATTCATGCTCAAACACTTGTGATAAAATTGTTTCAGAATAAAATCGATCACCACTATTCATAAAAATCAACCATTCTCCTGTCGCTCTATCAATACCCTTATTCATTGCATGATATACCCCACTATCTTTTTCAGAAATCCAAAAAGAAATAGATTTTTCATATTGCCTAATTATATCAACCGTACCATCCCGACTTCCACCATCAATAATTATATATTCAATCCGAGGATATGTTTGTTTAAGTACACTTTCTATCGTATCCTCAATAACAGATACTGAATTATAAGACACTGTTATGACAGTAATTAATGGATTATCTATTCTCATAAACTGATTTTACTGATTTATTTAAAACAAATCCCATTCCTCCCCATATATAATAAACATAAGGATACTGAAATATATTAACTGATACAACGGAAACCATTAATGTAGCAATCATCAACGATGACATTATCAAATAAATCTCCGTTTTATATTGCCTCATTTTTTTTAAAAGCACAAACCATAAAAACAAATAAAAGGCACATCCTTGTATTCCTATTTCATAAGCTTGTAATAAAATAGAAGATTCTGCAATATTTCCTCCATCACCATCTATAGTTCCTGTTCCTAGACCATTTCCCCATGGCGTTGACAATAACTGCAAATAAAAATCATGAACCATATCTCCTCTTGTTGAAGCACTACTTTCTTCACCTGTTAAAGAAGCTACTACAATATCAAAAAACATTGGTTCTAAAATAAAAACAATAGCCATTATTAATACCAAAGCAAATAACATAGCAAACATAAATTTGATTACAACAACAGCTTTTCCTTTATAAAAATTAAATAAAAAGAGTGTTATAATAACAAGCGCCCAACCAGCTCTAGAAAAAGACATGAACAAGCATCCAGAAATCAAGACAAGACATAACCAAGAAGAAAATTTATTTATGGATTTAGAAATACATGCTGAATATATCCATAGCCAAACATATGCCATATAGACACCAAACTGATTTGGAGCTCCAATAAGACCATTCATCCTCTCAATTCCCATTATCGTAAAAGATGGAGTTACATAACTCAAGGCTCCATTCTTATCAATTATATAATGATTTAAAAAAAGATGCCAATCTGATTGAAAGAAAAAATAAATGACAATTCCTGTTATACAAAGAATATATGTTACCCAAAGTTGTACAATAAAAAGTTTTTTTATTTGTAATGAAGTAAATTTCAAAGTTGACAAACTAAAAAATAAACAAAAGCAATGAAGATAAATCCTCAATGTCGAGATCGCATCTTTATCATTAGGCAGCAAAAAATAAAAAGCAAAAAGATATAATATAAAAAATAAAAAGACAATCCAATAGTAAGAAACCTGCATTTTAACTCTAAACGCCTTTTGTAGAAGAAAGAATATTGCAATATCATACCAAAAAGGAAAATAAACATCCCCACCTAGAATTGCAAAACAATGCTTTAATGTGATATGAATAGGAAATAAAATGAATAATGAAGAAAGCACTAAGTATGCACGAGTTCTCCAGCAAAAGATAAAGTAAATTATTAAAAAGTATAAAGTATACATATAGCAACTATCGATGCTTTAGAAATTTCTTAACTTCCCATTTTAATCGTTCAAAAAAGCTTTTATCCCTCCAACTTCCATCACAAAAATGCATACAATAAGATTGTTTGATTCTTGTCGCAGGATTACCTGCAAAAACTGAGGAATTAAAAATCATCATATTATTTTCCAATAATTGATCCTCGTCTTTATAAACAAATCCATATGCTGTAGCTATTGTTGCCATTATCCCAGGATTAATGATATCTATAAAAAGGCTACCATCTTCTTTGACAAAATGTCTACTTCCAAAGTATTCCAAACATTCCTTTACAAATGCATTCCCTTTTTTTGCAGCAAAACATGCAGCCAGCAATCCGCACCCTTCTACTACATCACCTTTTTTCAAAGCGTGCCCATCTACATCAACACAATTTCTGCCTGACGAAATATAAATCTGAGGATGATATTCTACAGAGGTAAAAAAATCCCAATTAAGAAACTCATCAAAAGGACGAAATACTTTTACATCAGTATCTAAATATATTCCTCCCTCAGTATATATAGCATAATGCCTAATATAATCTGACGCTAATGACCACTTCCCTTTGCTAATAGCTTCCTTAACCCAAGGAACTGAATTTACATCAAATACATTCTCATCCCAACATTTAATTTCATAATCAGGCATTTTCTCCTTCCAAGAATTAATGCAATCTATCACAGAACGAGGCTTAGAAGCATTCCCTAACCAAACATAATGTATTTTCTTTGGTATGTTACTTTCATTTTCCATCTTCATACTTACTTTTTATTATCGTCACATATAGACTAACCAAATCACAATATAAAATACTCCATATTACAAATGTTTATTACATATTTCCATAAACACAGTTATTTTTGTGAAGAAAGACTTTTTTTTGATGCAGACTTTAAGTTCAAAGAACTCATAACAACAGAATGAAGTCGTCTTATTGTCCAAAAATGATATCCTTTAATAGCACTGATAAAATAATAGACAGTCACTATACGTTCATTTTGAAAAAGCATCAAACATACATTCAAACAAAGCTTTATAAGGATTTTGATATAAGATATATAGTGATAGATAATAGATTTTTTTTCATTTATAGCAAAATCATATGCCATAAGAACAGGTACGGATAATCCAAATCCTTTAGACATAGATACTAAATACTTATAACTCAATCTTTTTTCTGAGAGAACATGAACAAATGTTACTTTCTCCGTTGCTGCAAGCACACAATGTCTAAGCAATATTAACTTTGTTATTTCACTATCATCACCTGCAAGTAAACGATTCCCACATCGACCAGTTAATAATAACACATAATGCGAATCATATATTTCTTTTAATAATGAAGCCCTAACACACAGCCCTGCACCATATAAATAAGTCTCACCCTTTTGTGGTCCTATAGCATATATTGGCAAATGCTTTTTTACAAAATGATGTGGTATCCCTTGAAATTCTGCAACTCCCATTCCACCACATGCACCTAATAGTGGATTAGACTCCATCATTTCAAACATTTGCTCTATATATGTATCACATAATAAATTATCATCATCACAAAATTGAATATAAGAATATTGAGCCTCTTCCACTCCCCTTTTTCGGGCATGAACTAATCCTTGTTTGGGTTCATTAATAACTTTATGTGGTATGGATGCATTATTTAGCAATCTATTTGCAATTACATCTGTGCCATCTGTTGAAGCATTATTTACTACTATAATTTCCCAAGCAATGGAATTATTTAGCTTTTGCTTCAGTAATGCATTCAAACAACGCTCTATAATCCAAGCACTATTATAACAACAAACAATTACACTTACTCCTTTGGACATATTTTTTTTGATATAAATTCCACGTTATCTAAATCAAAGAGCCATGTATCGAAAAAAGAACTATTCTTTCCATAAGAATTATCAAAGAAAAAGAAAGGTTTATTTAGCAGAATTGACAAAATTGCTACATGCAATCTTGTTGTGTATATATTTTTGTATTGAGAAACAAATTCTACTCCCTGAGCAATAACTCTATTCCTATAATAATAAAAAGCAAATATATCTCCTATTGGAAAATTTGTTTTTATTTGAATACTCACCAACTTATATAAAAGCCGTAAAAGCAATGATTTCTTTTCCATAGAAGGCCAATCCCTTACCTCAACCCACCTTTCTCCCTTAATATATTCATTAAAATCCCAATCTACTATTTCCTTGTCTTTCCGCTTTAATAACAAAGCTTTATCACGTACCTTACCAACAAAACGATGAATATACTGCAAATCAATATAAAAAGCCATATCTGGAATTAGTAGTATCTGATTAGAGGTACTCATTTTCAACAAATCATAGCTACGTTTATCTCTCACACATATTGTTAACCTACTATGATCTGATAAAAGAACACATTCTTTTTTTAAAATGAAATCATCTGTATAAAATACTGTTTGTGGAAGGATTACAATTTTATTTTGAGGATATTTTTCTATTATTTTCAAACGAAAAGCTTGATGTTCTATCCATATATCACCAAAATTCCCTCCTCCTTGTAAAAGAATAATAACATTAGAATCTAATATCCCAAAATCAAAAGTGTCTATTGAAGCCCTCTTCAAACATTTATGAGAAAGAGTTCTTAAAAAATTTTCCGTTCCTTCCCATATTAAAACATCTCCAACATTATCATAATATGGAAGTCCCAATAAAACATAGTCATTATCAATAACAGGAATTAATGCCTTTGCAATTTCTGTTCTTAGCTTATTTATCTTTTCGTTAAAATCCATGCTTTACCTTAAATAGAATTCGTTTAACAAAGTTTTTAGCATCAGACTTTATTCTTAAAATACGAATCAATCTATTGACCTTCATTTTTTCTACTTCAGTATATTCCTTATTTGATTCGTATAATTTTGTATTCATAAAAGCCTTCATTTTAGGCTGTAGCCATTCAGTTCCATAAATCGTTATACGATTTCTCAGTTCACCATACGTAGGAGTCCTCAATTCTGGAATGTCGCCAAGAGCTAAAAAAGCATGTCCGTTATAACAATGATACTGATTACAATTATTTCCAACAGGAATGAATTTTATTGGCTTAGTTATATCCTTATATATATTTTGTTTAAAATAAGAACAATAACATTGAGAAGCTTCTCCTGTTCCTATATTCACACTTAAAGACCAATCACCAGCATAACAAAATTCTTTTCTTTTCACTCCAAAAATAGACATCTTATAATCAAAAAACTCGGAATTGAACACTCCCCAAGTTTTCTGATATTCATTACGAGACATTTTTGTTAGAATTGGTAATTTTTCTATTTTACAGCGTTCATCACGAGCAACAGTAACATGATTTAGCGCACCCAAATATTTCAATGCTTCCTCTTTCATTTCATTTATATAAGGAACTAATTCATCAGATGGTGTGGCCTCAAGTGTAAATGAACACCCTACATCACGCATTTTACAAACATTCCTAAAAAAGATATGTAATAGATTCCTTTTTTTTAATTCCAAATAATGATATGAAAATTTGAAAAACAAACGTTCTCTTAACTCTTTTGGAAATTGAGCGATCTCATCAAAACGTTTTGAACACGTTGCATTAGTCACAATCATTACATAATGCCCTTCCTCTAATAATGCTTTTGTATACCCAACTACCTCAGCAGGCAATAAAGTCTCCCCTCCTCCACATAAATTAATCAAGCATGTACCTCCTAATCTGTCTTTTGATAATGCTTTACGAATAAATGCTGCATCATATCTGAATTTGGGTAATTTTGTATCAAAAAGACGTTGGTGGGTAATGTAACAATAATGACATCTTAACGTACAACTCGTTACAGGAACATATCCATCAATGAAACGCTTAATCCTTTCCATAAATATTTAGTTTATATAAATAGCTCCATTCGTTAGTTCTAAAAACTTATCTATTTTATAATTACTCAACAAATCATTAAATAACCATTCATGAGTAAGCACAACAATAGTATCTTTCTGTACTAAATTGTTCATCCACTCAAGATTCAAGAATGCGTAGTCTGATATTTTCTCAAATCTCAAATCTGTTTTGCAATAAACCAAGCCATTTTTGTGGATTGTATCTGAATTTAGTCTATCAACTTCCAAAGAAGTACAATCATAACTTAACCGAGAATCATCTGCTGTCAACAAAACCTTAGTACTTGGTTTTAACAAGTTCAAAAGCTGCCTATCACCTTGAAAACCATGTAATTGAACCATATGAGCAACACTTTTATTACCTGCAAATTTTGTTATACTAGTACACACGTTATTGTAAGATTTCTCAAATTCTTCCAAAGATTGCATATTCATAGATGCGGTACTGGCATGAAAGGCAAACTTTAACCAGTCGCTATTTTCTTGAAATTCTTTCTTAAATTTATCAGTTACATGGTCTATTCTGAATTTGTCATTTTTCTCATAAACATAGAGTGTAAACTTACTTCCATATTTTTTATGTTTTTCTCTCAAATATGCAAAGAATGAATTTTCAAACAAACTATTGTATTCATTCTCATGTACAGTTATGTCGTCAAGGCATTGCCACACATCATCATACGAGAAATGAATATTTACATTCTTCACATTTAAAGCCTGCTTTCCATTATCGTGTGACATCAAACTTATACAGAAATACACAAAAAACAAAAGAGATAATATTTTCAAGAATTTGATTATAACACTAAATTTGAACCTACGAGTATTTTCAATAATAGCTATCTTTTCCTCATTGGAAAGCCCTACAAGATAAACAACCGTAAGAGATATAATAATAGAAACTAAACAAATACAAAGTAGGCATAATATTGTAGGAGGGAATATTATTTTCAAATATAATGGAATAATCAAACTAATTCCAAATGTAATGAAACACCTTAGAATTACATTTTTACTATATTCCAAAGCAGTTATACCAATATAAATATAAAGAAAATATAAACGACAAAACATAGCTATTAAACTTAAAACTATAATAGCTATAAAAGCTGCTCCCGGTGAATATCCCAAAGCATATAGAGCGTATGAAATGGGAAAAGAAATTATTTGTATAAGACTTATTATAATTTGATAATTACGAATCCTACCAGTAGCTTGAATTGCGGCTCCCATCGTATATACAAAACACTCAACTAAAGATACAACAATGACTAATTGAGTTAAATAGACCGAATACTCTGGTATCTGTTTAAGCCACAATAGCAATATTTCGTGACAATATATTAATATTGGTATTGATATAAGCATGAGTAAGAAAAAAGACACCTTCCCGCCTACAAACAACAAAAATCTTACCCTAACATTATCTCCACTTGAATACGATTTTATTATTTGTGGATTCAAAGCTATTGTAAAATTATTCGTAAAATTCATCACACACCTATTTACTTGTTGTGCAATTGCATTAGCTGCATTTACTGTAGGTCCAAAAAAAATGTTCATCAGTATATTTAGCCCTTGATCTTTTAACAAAGAAGCAAAAGAACCAAATATACTCCAAAAAGAGAAACCAAGCATCTGTCTTAACGCTGGTTTATCAGAATGTAAGCAAACAACACATTCCTTAAATAACTTCTTACAATAAAAAAAATAGAACATAAACATTAGAAATGTAATTACCCAATTACAAATACCTAATGTTATTAACTTATCAAATGGCGCTTTCAATATAATATAAGCAATTGCTAATTTTAATATAGCATCAGAAAGACCTAAGTATGCATAAATCTTCATCCGCTCATGTGCAATTATCAATGAATTGAAAGGTACTTGAATAATAGTCAAAAAAGAAGAAAAAATGGCACATTGAAAAATTATGTTACAGGCCAATATTCTATTAGACGGAATAACAAGTTTATAATTTATCAAGTATAAACCAATACTTTCTCCTAAAAGCACAACAATCATAGCAAAAGCACTATGAATAAACAAAGCTGTTGAAAAGATAGCCTGCAACTTTTTAATATTCGAATTTCCCAATTCAAAAGTGAGAAACCTCGATGTTGATACAGCTAAAGAACCATTAATAAAACTAAATAAAACAATAGTACCTGAGATTATATTATTCAAGCCATAATCTACCGCACCTAATGCATTTAATATTATACGTGATGTAAATAATGTCACTAACATTGTTAACATCATACGTATATATAAAAAAACTGTATTTTTAGCTATAACCTTATTTTGATTTTGTGCCACAATAACCTTTATACAACTAACAAATTACTATCTTCCCAGTATATTTCGATTAGCCTTTCCCTACTCAATACTTAGATATATTTTTCAGTTCTTTTATTAATTCTATATATACCAAATCAATACAATCCATTCTAATACGCATTCTTCTCTCCCACAATCACATTCGCCACAGTCTTATAAATGATATATAAGTCAAGCAGCATTGTCCAATGCTCCATATACCAGATATCAGCCTTCACACGTTCCTCCATCTGGGAAAGTTCCCTCGTTTCACCACGGAAACCATGCGTTTGAGCCCAACCTGTCACCCCAGGTTTTATAAAATGCCGCACCATATACTTATCAATCAAACGAGCATAAGTCTCCGTATGAGCCAACATGTGAGGACGAGGACCAACTATCGACATATCACCCTTAAAGACATTGATAAACTGGGGAAGTTCGTCTATATTAGAACGACGAAGAAAGTTCCCAAAACGAGTTTTACGGGGATCATCAGCCGTAGCCTGTTTACTGTCGGCTTCATCATTCACTTTCATTGAACGGAATTTGTAACACACAAAATCCCCACCATTCAAACCTGTACGCATCTGCTTAAAGAATATAGGACCGGGAGAAGTCAACTTGATGATACTTCCTACGATGAGATAAACAAAAGGAAAAACTGTTACCAGAAAAAGACCGGAGAAAACAATATCGAACAGACGTTTTAATATCCGGTTCTCCATCTTACTCAAAGGCTCATAACGCAGATTCAAGATAGGCATATTGCCAACCATACTATGCCAGATACGACGGGGAAAACCTTTGCAGACATTGGGGACACCATGAAAATAAAGCAAGTGGTTCTCACAATAATTCATGATAGAGAAATTATAACGCCCCTCCTCCATCGACAGGGAGCAAAAAACATGCTTGATTCCCGGATGTACGGACATGAAATCTGAAAATCCGTCGGGATTACCCAGATAGGAACATTGTGAGGAAAGCTCCTCATTCGGGTTGATGTCAAAATAACCTACAACCTCATACAACGAGGATGCCAGGGAATTCTCCATCTCTTCATACAATACCTGCATGTTATTGCCACCTCCTATAAAAACGGCATAACGACGGTGCTTGCCCTTGGCACAATAAGCTATCATAAACTCACGGATGATGATACGGTAAATGCTTAAAATGACAAAGAGGAAGGCAAAATAGGCGACAAAGAAGAACGGAGAATAGATAGAGATTCCACTGAAGGTCATGATACATGCCCAAAAGATGAAAAACGCTATTATATTCTTCAACACGCGCAACACTAGTTGGTCGGGACGAATCCCACGACTGTCCCAGACCTTCCCGCGGGAGCCTGAACAGGCAAGATAACAGAGGGTCAACGAAGTCACCATCCAGGAAACCCGGCAGGAAAAAGGCAAAGAAACAAAGGCTTCTTCCCAAAAGAAAAGGAGCAAGAATAAAACCAGGTTCAGGATGATCAGATCTCCTAAAACTGCAATAAATTCTATGAATTTATTGATTTGGCTAGTGGTTGATACCATATCATATAAATATTGATTTTAGGCACATGCTTCTTTGAACTTATTCAGAAAATCTTTGCCGAATAAATTCCAAGAGATAACAATACAAACTGATAGGAAAATAAAAGCTAAGACATATACCTTACGACTGGTTCCCGAAGGATATAATGGTACCACAGCAGGCTCTACGACAGCAAACACAGGTTTCTCTTCCTGAACCTTAGCCCTGGCAACCTGAAGCTGGCTGGCAACCTGGCTGTATACCTGGTAAGCCAGACTCATGTCATTCTGCAAACGTTCCTGTTCGGCACGGACACTCTGCAAAATGATATTGTCATGGGAGTCCATATAGTCGGCGTACTTCTTTTGAGCGGCATAATATTCTTGTTGACGTTCTTTAAACAATTTCTCCAGATAAAGACAATCCTCTTTTGATTTGGAGGTACGATAATCTATAATGTATTCCTGCAACTTCTTAACTACAGAGTCAGCAACAACTGCAGCAACCTTAGAATCCTGAAAAGTTGCAGTAACGGAAGTCATTGAGGTTTTCTTATCCACAGAAGCAGTGATCTTTTCCTTCAAAGTCTCAATTTTCTCCGTTTCCTTCTTTGAAAGTTCAATTATACCCTGACTTGTTTTATCAAAAGATGTAATTTCATCTTCCTCAATAAACAAGGACTTTACTCCGCCAATTACCATACCCGGGAGTCCGATTATATAACTCCACCAAGGAGAGGATTCCTCATCTAAATAAGTATTCAGTGTCATGACTTCATTCTTTGTTACCGGTATATCCATTACAGAAAGTTCCAGTAGAAAAGGAGTGGAAGAAACAATATCAGCAGATAAGGAAGCATTCAAGGCATCGGTTCCATCTCCCATAGAAACTCCACTGCCTAAAAAGGATGCGGCTAAACCGGATAAACCACCAGCTTTACTGCTTCCCATCTCTGGAGAAAGGGTAACTTCAACCGTATACTGCTTAGGGATACTTATCGCAACAATAACACCAATTATCAGTCCGATACCGGCCGCTTTATAGATCTTCTTACGAATACCTATAACCTTACGAAGAAGATCCATCAAATCGATTTCAAGCTCCTCGTCATTGTGATTATTATACACCTGTTTTGTTTCCTTTTCAGATGCTTGTTCCATCAAAGTAGACATAAAATAAATAAAGGTATTATAAAGTATTCGTTATTTCTTGATTAAATTGGCAAGAGAGGCAATCATCATACCCAAAGAACTGAAAGAAGTGGCGTATCCCAGGATTTCACCCATATTAGTACGCTTCTTCGATCTGCTGGGAACAATGATCTCACAACCGGGCTCGATTTGCTTCTTACCGCTACCCTTGACCTTAGTCACCTGACCATTCATGTAAACGATGAACTTCTTGCTCTTCTTCGCATTGTCAGCATAACCACCCGCCTGATTCAAATAATAATCGATATGCTTACCAGATATATAAGAAACAGTATTAGGAACCATCACAGCACCATTGATCTTAACCGTATTGGTACTTTTGGGAATAAAGACAACATCACCCTCACGCAAGACAATATCAGCCGTGCTACCCGGATTAGCCAAAGCTTTCTCCAAATCAATGCCCACCGTAAAATGGTCTTCCACATGAATATCCAAAGAATCCATCATAGCCTCACCTAACTGACGGCTCATTAAGCGAAGCACATCTTCCATACGTTTCTTCTCACCCTCAGTGGCGACACGGGTCAACTTGGCACCGCGCAGGTAGGCGTTTTTGGTGGAACCGCCGGCTTTACGGATCAAATCGGAAAGACGTTCCGTACGGCTGGTCATGGCGTAGGAGCCTTCGAACAGGATTTCACCTTCAACTGATACATTCTGTTGGGCCTGATAGCCCGGGCTGCGGCGTACATAAACCTCATCGTACGGTTGAAGCACAAAACCCGGTGTACCGTCGACAACAAAGCCTTCTTTCAGGGAGAATGTATATGTCCGGCCGATAGTATCGTTATCCACTGTACTATAGGGATTCCTGATTCTGCGAGAGACATCCACACGGACTACAGAAGCGGCTTCACGCAAGCCACCTGCCTGAATAATCAGGTCTTCAAGCGTCATATTGTCAGCGTAAGAATAGGAATCCGGTTTTGCCACTTCGCCGTGGATGACAACATCCCCCCTATCTTCCAGATCATGGATGCTCGGAATATAAAGAATGTCGTTTTTCGTCAGGATAATATTTTGGGAAGTGCCATCCATGATGGCTTTAATGTCAACAGGGACAACTTCAGTAGTGAGGTCCTCACGCTGGCGATAAAGGACGGCACGGTTCAGGAAAGCATCACCCGTCAAGCCTTGGGCTTCGTTAACCAGTTCGCGGACCGTATTCAGTCTGCCGTTGAGCTGGTAGATGCCGGGGCGGTAAACGGCACCACGGATTTCAAGCTTATTAGTGAAGCGGTTGAGGATGGCCTCGGCGGTCACGACATCACCGTTACGCATTTTATAGACACTATAGTCAAGGTCTTTGACCGTGTTCACTTCATATTCCTGCCCGTTTTGGCGTACCACACGCAGTGAACGGGTGTAAGCGTCGGCGTCAAAGCCACCGGCGTAACTGATAAGGGTGGACAGGTTCTCGTCCTTCTTCATTTCGAAACGCATCGGGCGTTTCACTTTCCCGTCGATCTTGACCAGGACCTCATAGGCGGGAACAATCACCACATCGCCTTCCTGAAGGCGGATGTCATCCTGGATGTTGCCTTTCATGATGAACTGGTAGACGTCGATCGTGGCGATGTTTTTGCCGTTACGCACCAGTTGGACATTGCGGAGGCTGCCTATGTCGCTGACTCCTCCGGCACGGTAAAGCGCATGGAAGACAGTAGAGAAGGAAGAAAGGGAATAAGTGCCCGGCTGGACCACTTCACCCATCACATTGATCTGGATAGTACGGATGCCGCCCAGAGTCAGACGGATGTCAGAAGTAGGGTCATTCGTATTATTGAGACCATTATATATCTTGTTTAATGTTCGCTTGAGATAGTCATTGGCTTCAGCAATAGTCATACCGCTCAGGTTGACGGGACCGATTTTCTGGATGTTGATCGTGCCGTCAGGGGAGATCTGTTGGCGGATCGTGTTCTGGCTGGCTCCCCAGATGTCGATGATCACTTCATCACCCGGACCCAGGCGGTAATTTAAAGGGGTGGCGATGTTGACACTGGGTTCAAAAGTCAGGTTACGGGTATTGAAGATGTTGCGTCCGAAAACCTGGTTGCTACGGGCAAGGTCTTCAGTACCAGGACGGTCTTCCAGTATATCGGAAGTGTTCTCGTCCATCTCTTCACGAAGGCGTGATTCATTGACATCCGTACCGGCAGCGTTGGAGGCATTGACATTGTTCTGTTGCTCATAGAGCTGCTTCACACGCATGGCCTGTTCCTTGGTCACGCCTTTGCGTGCCAGTTCGGAGGCGAGTTGCTTTTGTTCTTTTCCCTGCTTGATCCCCTCTTTGACATACTCCAATACCTGGGAGTCGCTCATGGTTTGAGCCATCAAAGGAGAGAAAACTCCCAACAGCAGAATAAATAAAAATACGTTAAAGTTTTTTTGTGTCGTCATTACTAATCTTTATGGGTTCTACATAACCGATTGGCATATCTACACAAGCACAGCCAAGCATATTTAAACGAACGGCAATCTTACTCTTCCCCCCGACGGTCACGAGTTCGCCGACAAGACCGCTCAAAGGGCCTTTGATCACACGGACTTTCTCGCCACGCGCCAATGGAGTGTCATTCATACAGACTGCTTCTTCGGAATAATCGAGCATGAAACGGAAACGGGCCATCTGCTCGTCAGGAATAACGGCAGGAGCGCTTTCACCACGCATCACCATATAACGGCTGACTGTGGAGAAGCTAAGGACTTCCATACGCTCTTTGGGAGTGACATGGACAAAAACCATCATGGGAAGCAAAACGGTGTCAACCACCTTCCGACGGTCGCTCCATTGATGGATCTGCTGCTGGACGGGAACAAAAGAATCAATTCCCATCTTAGACAAACGTTCGGCAACCTTCTTCTCGTGATGCATACGAACGAGTGCCACATACCAACGTTTTGAGTGTGCTACGCCTTCCCCTGTCCCACTTATAGGCCCGGCATTTACTGATTTTGACTTCGTTAAAATCATATTTTTTTACCCCATGTTATTCCGTTACTTCTTAGGTAACGGAAATATATTCGCTACAAAGATAGGTAAAAATATTAATAGCAAACAAGCAAAAAACTTCTTTTTTTCCTTTTTCTCTAAAATATGCAACATGAATCTATCTGAACATGAAAAATAACGTTTTCATGCTCAAGGAATTTTTATTACCTAAATTCAAAAAAGTATTATATTGAATGTTAGGTATCCGCTTTTATATTCCCTCATAATCGATTTTTTTCCTTTTTACACTGCTATGTGTATCCTATATGTGTATTATCCGTTACCTAAGAAGTAATACCAGCATTAAATCCCTAATCTATAATGCCTTAACAATATTAATCAGAACATTTTAAAACTACATACGTAAGAATAATTCAATTTATTAACTTTTGTTCTTTCTTCCAATTCGAAACCCTTTAAATATATCTGTGTTGTTTTAATAGATTTGTGCCCTAATGATTCGCTAATCATCTCGATAGAAACACCTCTGTACTTGGCAGTCGTAGCCCAAGAATGCCGGAGCGTGTAAGATGTGACGGATGAAGATATCCTTAATTTTTTGGACAGGCTTTTCAAGTCATTATTGAAACGTCTCAAGGCTGACTGATATTCACGATAGGCCTCCTCTTCGTCTCTCTTGTATGCTCCGCTTAATATTCGAAAAAGATAATCTGGATAATCTGGGCTCCGGGCATCGTTTTTATTGTACAATCCCCCGATTGCATTGTGCGCTGACTCCAACACTTCTATACTCATAGGAGTACCGGTCTTGAGACGATTGTACTTTAAAAGACCTTGTTTCAAATTGGATTTTTCCAGATGGGCCAAATCAGAAAAAGGCATTCCACAAAACTGAAATAACAGATTGGCAATAGCCTGTGTCCGGCGAAGTTTTTCCGATTGAGGATCTTTGTTTAGTAGCATGTGAAGTTCACCGATCGGGATGGCTTTCTTCTGACGTGTGTCTACCCCGGTAAATACCTCTCGGAACAAGCCATGTACATAAGGAGCCTGATGCGTATCGACTCCGCGATTGTAGATACTACGAAGCATACGCATATACGTAGAAATCGTATTAGGCTTCAAACGGGAAGCCAACAGATAATTGCTATACCTCTTGAGAGTTTCGCGGTTTATCTTACTAAACGTAATGGATTGGGTCCCACAAAACCGCGAAAAAGAACGAATAGCGTGTTTATACACGTGGGCCGTAGAATAACGCCCCTCTTGTCGCAAACAATTGATGTAATTGTTTGCGCAAATGGTAAATCGATTTTTTTCCATAAATTATAACTTATCTCATAAGTGTTATTAAAAAAACGTGCGGAATATAGTAAGATTATAGATAAAATGAATCACAATTTTAAATTTAGTCACTGTGCCAGATGGAAAATCGAATAATTTCTAAAAAAAATAAGTGAAGCCATGCAGTATTTTCAATAACCGTGCATTTAACTTATAAAAGAGGAAAAAGGAAATCAAACCATATATCATTAAAATCTATAACCTGAGCTTAACAAGTGAAGTGGGGAAAAATAAAAGAGAGAGAGTTTTTAGACAAGATCCCCAAGAATGAAGAATCCCTGCCAATTTTCAAGTTGGCAGGGATTCATTTTAAGAATAAGGAGTAAACAAATCACCCATACTACAGATCGTTGTAGTATGGGTGATTTCATAAATTTACTTGCAGTATTTGGTAATCAACTCATCGACATTCGGATCACCCAGTTCTTTCGCTTTCTTAAAGTTGCCGCAAGCTTCATCTGTTTTCTTCAACTGTATCTGGCAAAGCCCCAGCAAGCGGTAAGCCTCGGCATATTTAGGATCAGCCTTCAGTATATTATTCAAAATCTGAATAGCTTCTTCATAACGTCCTACACGCAGGTTTACCACTGCATGCTCCGCCTGATAGGTCAGGTCTGTCGGATTCATTTCGACTGCTTTAGCTATGTCGTCCAAGGCACGTTGGAATTGGCGTGCTTTCAAAGCGGCCTGTTCGCGATAGTAATAGAATACGTCGTTCACTTCTCCTTTGACTGCCGTATGATAAGCATCATAATCGAGCATCGCATTGCGTGGTTGGCCGGCATTCATGTTCATCTGCGCACGTTCCAACAGATATGGAGCAAAATCTGCTGTGATCGGTTGCGGGCAGCGGGCAATACAACTATCCATTAAAGCTACGACTTCTTTCGGGTCACCTTTCGCCAGTTCCTTCGTCTTGGCAGCACTAAAGAAAGTGGCCGGAGAAGCAATGTTGCTGGCATTTACCTTTTCATAAGCTGCCAAAGCACCGGCATAATCTTGCTGGGCAAACAGTATATCGCCTTCCATTTGAATATAAATAGGCAGCGGATCAATAGCGATTGCCTGACGAACATTCTGCAAAGCAGTGTCATACGTCCAGTTTTTATACGTTTTTTCCGGCTTCGACAATTGATAAGCATATATCAGCTTACCTATATTATAATATACATCATCTTTTTTCTGGGCCACTTTCAAAGCTTGATTAAAGTCGGCAACTGCTTTATCATACCAAGTCTGATCGTCTTTACCTTTAGCTGCATAATAATTGGCACGACGAAGATAGCCATCCGCATTGGCAGGAAACTGACGGATAAAATCATCCAACAGCTTTTCGTAATCGTCGCCCGACAGGCTCGAAGATGCCATAAACAAGTACACTAATGCTTGGTCTTCCGTTTCAGGCAGACCTTTCCGGATGCCAATCTTTTTCAAAGCAGCGTCTCCCAAAGAAAGAGCACTGATTTTCTGCGACATGGCAAAAGCTGCTCCTGCGGCATAGCAAGTAGTCACCGTATCGACGCCGGATGATTTCTGCGCAATACCAAACACCTGACCTTCGGCATTCACCACCGGACAGCTCACCATTTTATCTTTCATCTGCATACCTAATGTATAGTAATGATACTCTCCGGCTACTTTGGAAACATCTTTCACCTTACCAGTAACGCAAGCGATACTTTTTTGTGTAGAATAAGGAAGCATCCACGCATCGGCTCCCACTGCCGGAGCTGTTTTAGCCACCATCAGCGCAGGCACTTTCTTCTCGGTGATAGCCACACGGAACTTAACGACATCATACATATCATTCGCCCCAAGTATCAAGCTAACCGGCATCTGCTTGCCTTCGGCAGTGATTACCACCGCACGTTCGGCTCCTTTAAAAAGCGTATAATCTGATAAAGCCAATCCGTCTTCAGACACAAAAAATCCGTTTCCGGTATTCAGCATTTTATCATTCTTATCATAAGTCACCACAGAGAAGACTGCACGTTTTGCCTTCTCTACCCATTTGGGAGTTTGCGCCATGCTTCCCTGTATCAGGAAGAAAAGCAGCAAAGGTAGGATTAAAATCTTCTTCATATCAGTCATTATTTCTTTGTTTCACAGCTTCGTAAACCAGGATACCGGCAGCCACGGAAACATTCAAAGATTCGATAGTGCCCAGCATCGGGATTTTCACCCATTCGTCGCAGAGCGCAAGGTTATCATAAGAAACTCCTGTATCTTCCGCTCCCATGATGATGCACAGCGGTCCTGTATAATCGGCTTTTGTGTAGTCATAATCTCCTTTTTCGGTAGCAGCTACAATGCGGAAACCACTGTCTTTCAGATATTGCAGCGTTGAACGAAGGTTCTGTTCACGACACACAGGCAGCGTGTGCAGCGCTCCTGCCGATGTTTTCACGGCATCAGCATTGACAGACGCACTCCCGCGGGCCGGAATAATCACTGCATCGACAGCTGCACATTCGCAGGTACGGGCAATGGCTCCGAAATTACGTACATCGGTCACTCCGTCGAGCATAACAAAAAACGGATTTTTCCCTTGTTCGAACAGGAAAGGAACAAGATCTTCCGTTTTCTGATAAGTCACAGAAGAAATGAAAGCAACCACTCCCTGATGATTTTTCCGGGTAATGCGGTTGATACGTTCCACCGGAACACGCTGAACCGGTATCAGCAGCCCTTTCAAAGCAGCAAACAGTTCTTTGGAAAGATCACTCTGAATGTCTTTCTTTACCAGAATTTTATCAATTTCTTTACCTGCCTGAATGGCTTCTATCACGGCACGAACACCGAATATCATTTCACTTTTATCCAACATCTATTTGATTTACTATTTTACTATTTACAATTTACTACTTATCAGTTACCGCTTAACAATTCACTACCTCAACTATTTTGAATGAATCAATTTAGCCATTAATTACTTAGCGGTAAGCAGGGATTTGGCATTGCTAAGGGCGGCCTCGGTCAGAGTGGCGCCACTAAGCATGTGAGCTATTTCCTCTACTCGTTCTTCATCGGTGAGACGGCGGATGTGACTGTTGGTTTCCGTATCGCTGTCTTTCTTATATACTTTATAATGTGCACGTCCGCGGGCTGCAATCTGCGGCAAGTGGGTGATGCTGATTACCTGACGGTTCCGGTCGCCCATTTCCTGCATCATGTCCGCCATGCGGTCGGCTATTTCACCGGAGACTCCGGTATCTATTTCATCAAATACGATAGTCGGCAGTTTCACGGCTCCGGCAATCAATGCTTTGATAGAAAGCATGACGCGGGCAATTTCACCTCCCGAAGCTACGGACGAGATATTCTGCAAGGTGCCGTTCTTATTGGCAGAAAACAGGAAGTTGACTGTATCTTCTCCATGCAATCCCGGTTCTTTCTTCAGTCCCATTTCGATCTGGAAACGAACATTCGGCATGCCCAACGGAATCAAGCGGGCTGCCAATTGCTTTTCTACTTCACGCGCAGCTTTCGTACGGGCTTTGGTGAGCAGTTCTGCTTGTTGTTTCACTTGCTTATATTGTTCCTCTTTACGAACGGTCAGCTCGGCAATACGCTCATCGTATGAAGTGATGTCGGACAATTTGCTACGATATTCATCCGTCAACGCTATCAACTCGTCAAGAGTCTGTACCCGATGTTTCTGTTGCAGGGAATAAATCAGATTCAGCCGTTCGTTCACTTCTTCCAGGCGGACCGGATTAAATTCAACGGAATCACTTTGCGAAGAAACTTCGTGCGAAATATCTTTCAATTCGATATAGGCGCTCTCCATACGTTCGGTAAGTTCCTTAGCAGGCTGATAGACTCTTTGCAAGCTATTCAGCGTATTCAGACTATCTTTCAGGTAAGAAAGCAATCCGCCTTCATCCGAGGCAAATGACTGTTCGACCCGGTAAAGTCCGGCTTTAATTTCCTCTGCATGACTTAGTGTTTCGGCTTCCTGCTCCAGTTCCTCCTGCTCCCCTTCTACAAGATGGGCCTCTTCGAGCTGCTCGAGTTGGAAACGGATATAATCTTCATCGGAACGGCTTTTTTCTGCCAATGACATTAATTCGGCCAATTCGCGTTCTGTCTGCTTCCATTCGCCATAACGCAGATGGTATTTCTCCAATGCTGCATCATTATGCGCCAAAAGATCAAGCACGTTCAACTGGAATCCTTCTTTATTAAGTAACAGATTCTGATGTTGAGAATGTACATCTATCAACTGTTCGCCCAGCTCTTTCATCTGTGCCAGTGAAGCGGGAGTATCGTTGATGAATGCCCTGCTTTTGCCGGAAGCCTGTACCTCACGGCGCAAAATACACTCTTCATCATATTCCAATTCGTTTTCTTCAAAAAACGGACGCATACCGTAGGCAGCAATATCGAACCGTGCCTCTATAATACATTTGGAAGCTCCGCGACGAATCGCTTTCACATCGGCACGCTGCCCCAGCAGGAGTCCGATAGCTCCCAGAATAATTGATTTCCCGGCTCCCGTTTCACCTGTTATAACGGAAAAGCCTGTTTCAAAACTGATATCCAGTTTTTCTATCAACGCGTAATTCTGAATGTATAGTGAACGTAACAAACTAATTAAAAATTAAAATTTGAAAATTAAAAATTGGGAGACAGGGCGGCTACCAGACGATCAATGATGTCTTGAGCTACTTCCGTTTTCGACTTCAAAGGATAGTCTGTACGACCTTTCCTGTCGATTATACTTATCTTATTGGTATCATGGCGGAAACCGGCTCCAGCATCATTCAACGAGTTGAGCACGATAAAATCGAAGTTCTTGCGTTCGAGCTTTCCTTCGGCATTCTGCTGCTCATTATTGGTTTCGAGCGCAAAGCCAACCAAGCATTGTTGTTTTCTTTTTATGGCTCCCAAAGAGGCAGCAATATCTTGTGTTGCCCGAAGATGCAGGGTCAGTTCTTCTTCTTTTTCCCGCTTAATCTTCTTATCGGCTACTGTTACCGGACGATAGTCGGCTACTGCCGCACAAAGAATACCGGCATCAGCATCCGGGAAATGAGCCTGTGCTGCTTTGTACATCTCTTCAGCTGATTCGACATCGACACGGATGATGCCAGAATGTTGCGTTTTGAGTTGCACAGGGCCTGTAATCAAGGTCACTTGCGCTCCACGACGGGCACATTCTTCTGCCAACGCGAATCCCATCTTTCCGGACGAATAATTGCCGATGAAACGCACCGGGTCAATCTTTTCGTAAGTCGGTCCGGCGGTAATCATCACTTTCTTTCCGGACAGTTCGCCGCTCGAAGCAAAGAATTCATCCAATACCCGGATGATATTCTCCGGCTCTTCCATTCGCCCCTTCCCTACCAGATGGCTGGCTAGTTCTCCTGTCCCCGGCTCGATAATATGATTACCGTATGAACGCAGAATATCCAGATTTTTCTGGGTGGCAGGATGAGCAAACATATCGAGGTCCATTGCCGGAGCAACAAACACGGGAGCTTTTGCCGAAAGATAAGTGGTTATCAGCATATTGTCGGCTATTCCGTTGGCCATTTTACCGATGGTAGAGGCAGTGGCCGGCGCAATCAATACGGCATCCGCCCATAAACCGAGATCGACGTGGCTGTTCCACGTTCCGTCACGTTGGGCAAAAAACTCACTGATGACCGGTTTGCTGGTCAACGCCGAAAGAGTGATGGGAGTAATAAATTCTTTTCCCGCCGGAGTAATGACGACCTGCACTTCCGCTCCTTGCTTTATCAGCCCACGAATGATATAGCAAGCCTTGTACGCGGCAATACTGCCGGTAATTCCAAGAATTATTTTCTTTCCTTTTAGCATTATTTTGTAATCAAATTACTCATTTCACGCAAGCGGATTTTTGTCAATACCGCCTTGGTGTTCAGCGTGAAGTCACTATTCAAAATCCAACTGTAGTATCCGGGATCTTTCTTCAAAACCTCGGCTACAGACATTCCCTTATATTTTCCGAAGTTGAACACTTCTACTCCGTTATCATCGTACACCATGCGTCCGGCAAAATCGACATTCTTGCTGAAGCTTGAATAATCTGCCAGGAACGCAATATCATTCTGAAGATCGGAATAACGGTCGAGCTGTGCTTTCAGCACTTCGTACGTAGCCCGTGTATCTGCTTCGGCAGTGTGCGCGTCTTCCAGATTCTTGTCGCAATAGAACTTGTAGGCAGCAGACAGGGTGCGTTGTTCCATTTTGTGGAAGATGACCTGTACGTCTACAAATTTACGTTTTGTCATATCAATATCCACTCCGACACGAAGAAACTCTTCGGCAAGAACAGGAATATCAAAACGGTTGGAATTAAATCCTGCCAAATCGCAACCTTCAATGTCTCGGGCTATGTTTTTCGCTACTTCTTTAAAAGTAGGACAATCTGCCACGTCGGCATCATAAATGCCATGTATAGCAGAGGATGCTTCCGGAATATGCATTTCAGGATTGATACGTAATGTCTTCGCTTCTTCATTTCCATTCGGATATACTTTCAGATAGCAGATTTCAACAATTCGGTCTGTGTTGATATTGGTTCCTGTTGTTTCTAAATCAAAGAAAACAATGGGGTTTTTCAGGTTTAATTTCATTTCTGTTTATTTTATTGAGTCACCACAGAGGACGCAGAGGACACAGAGGGTTATTTAATAAATATTCAAATTTATCCTCTGTGTCCTCTGCGTCCTCTGTGGTGAATTAACATTAATCATTTAGCATCATCGGCATCAGCAACATCAGCAGATCTTCGTTTTCTTCCTGCTCTACCGGGATGATTACTCCGGCACGTGAAGGATCTGCAAGTTCGATGACTACTTCATCTGCCGAAATATTGTTCAGTATGTCGATGAGGAATGTCGATTTGAAACCGATGCTCATTGCAGCACCTGCATACTGGCAAACTTGTGTTTCTTCGGCAGAAGTAGAGAAATCAATATCTTGTGCGGAAATCACAATCTGGTTTTCCTGCATACGAAGTTTAATCAAACTGCTGGCTTGTGACGAGAAGATAGACACACGGCGCAAAGCTCCTACCAACTGTTGGCGGTCTACGGTTACTTTGTGCGGGTTGTTTTGCGGAATTACCGAGTTGTAGTTCGGGTAACGTCCTTCAATCAGGCGGCAAACCATCCGGTAGCTTTCGAGCATGAATACAGCGTTGCGTTCGTCAAATTCGATGGTCACTGTGCCTTGTTCTTTCGGCAAAAGATTCTTTAGCAATGTAGCCGGTTTCTTCGGAAGGATGAAGGCTGCACGCTCGTTGCCTTTGGCTGCCAACGTTTTGCAACGCACCAGTTTATGACCGTCCGAAGCAACCATTGTAATGTCTTCTGTTGTAATATCGAAATAAATACCGTTCATCACCGGACGAAGTTCATCATCGGCAGTAGCAAACACCGAACGGTTGATACCTCCCAGAAGTACGCTTGCTTCCATTTCTACGCGGACAGCATTATCCCCCAGTGTAGCCGATTGCGGGAATTCATCCGCATTCTGCCCCATCAGGCTGTATTTTCCGTTCTGGTACTGCACCGTTATTTCATAATTATCCGGATTGATATCGAATGTGAGTGGTTGCTCCGGAATTTCTTTCAGTGCGTCAAGCAATGTTTTCGCTACTACGGCAAAACGCCCGTTCGTATCGCTCTCATTCACTTCTACGGTAGTCACCATCGTTGTTTCACTGTCGGATACAGTCACAGATAAAGTTCCGTCTTCCAATTCGAAGAGGAAACAATCGAGAATTGGCAGCGCATTTTTTGAATTAATAACACGGCTGATGGCCTGTAAATGGCTGGAAAGAGCAGTACTTGAAACGATAAATTTCATATATTTTCGTGTATTTAAGTTTTAAATGTTCTATCGCACAAAGTTACGAAAAAAGATTGGGGCTGCCCAATAAAAACAAAAGAAAAAACAGGTATTGTGCGAGGGATATTACTAAAAAATTGTAACTTCGCCGCAGAATTTAAAATTATCGCAATGGAATTTACAGGAAAAATCATCGCTATCCTCCCCCCGAGAGGCGGAGTCTCAAAAACTAGCGGCAACGAGTGGAAATCACAAGAGTACGTTATCGAAAACCACGACCAATATCCGCGCAAAATGTGCTTCGACGTATTTGGCGCAGACAAAATCGAGCAGTTCAACATTCAAATGGGCGAAGAATTGACTGTATCATTCGACGTTGACGCCCGTCAGTGGAATGATCGCTGGTTCAATAGTATCCGCGCATGGAAAGTAGAGCGTGTTAACACAGGTGCTCCAATGGCTTCCGGTTCTCCCGTTCCTCCTCCAGCTCCATCGGCTATGCCGGAATTTACTCCGGGCGATGCCAAAGACGACCTGCCATTCTAAACCGAAAGTCATTCGTTCGACGAATAAGCATAAAAAAACTCCCGATAGGATTAAACTCCATCGGGAGTTTTTTTATCTCCTTTTCTCCCGAAAAAAAACAAATCTTTTTCTTCTTCTTTTTCATCTTCAGAAGAAGAATTTTTTTTATTTATTTCTTTGTTTATAATGGGGGATGAATTTTTCTGTATATTTTACGTATTTTCCGTGAATTTTTCTGTATATTTTACAGATTCAAATGTTAAAATCGCTCATAACAAGCTGGCTATATGACTATTATAAGCACACATATAAAAACGGCAAAAACGCAAAAAGAAAAAAAACAAAAAGGCGTTTCTCCAAAAGCAGAACGCACACCAAAAAGCATGGGTCAATGGAGCAAAAAAAACGATAAACAGCATCTTGAAAATGTATGGAGGAAGCAGGCAAAGTTTATGGATAATCCAGCCAAAAGCTATGGAGGTTTTCAGAAAAATGATCGCAGACAAACGATGATTTTTTATTCTGATTTATATTTCAAAACAATAGTAGGATATACCATTCCGTCTGTACAGGCAAACTGAACAAAGAGAGTGAAATGACGGAAGAAGTCGGCGTTGCGCAGAAAGAAATCCGGTACCAAACGAACGTGATTTTCTGATTGTTGGAATATGTGGTCGAAATCCGCCATCAGCATAAAATGATAGGAATCGGACAAATGATCCATGCCTGTCTGATAGGCCATCGCTCCATCGAGCACCTCACCTTTATCCAGCTGGCGGATATAATGCGCGAGAGCATCCGCATCAGGAGCGAGCAACAAGCGCCCGCCATAGAAGGCTGCATATACATCCAAGGTTGGTTCCGCAAAACTGGTTAGTTGTTCAAACAACGTTGTTTGAGGCAACCGATAGATAGGATATGCTTTATTTACAGTATAACAAAAAGTTATACGCGGATTTCTTCTTCCTTCGTCCGCCGGAGCTGCATCAACAAGGGCACGAAGCATTCGCTCGGCTTCCGTTATATCTGCCACCGACAGGCTCAAGACTGCCGCTGCACCCTGCAAAGTATCTTCACGCTGAAAGAGACAGGCAACCAAATCCTGCCCAGCATTTTCTATCAGATAGCGTGAAAACTCTTCATCCCTATTTTGGACTTCGCTCGTGCGGGCAGCCACACTCTGTTCCTGCGTATTTCCATAAGAAAGCAGAGACACCCAGTCCGCAATCCCTTGCCGGCTGAAATAGAAAGCAGTAGATGGCAACACTTCTCCCGGAAATCCCTTGACGGATTGCTGCTGGCGAAGCTGGTTTATAAACGCAAAGCAAGTGTCTGCATCGTGAGTGATGCCGGAGAAATAGATGAAATCATCTTTCATCTTCATGTCAAATTCCGTCCATCCCATCATCCCTTTCATACGGGTATAGACTGTAGCAACCGCCGCACTTTTCTTGGGAGCACGTATTCCTGTAAAGGTAGAATCATCAGCCAACGATTTTCCACGTTTATATGTATCAATAACGTTTTCAATCAGTTTTTTCTGAAAGCTCAATGCCATAAAATCGGATGTCAGATAGCAGGCAAGAAAATCACCGTCCGCCATCGGATAAATGACAATTTCTTCTCCTTTGTAAATAAATGTTTTCGGCGGATAAAGTGAGGATATATATTTGCGCACAAACCTGTTTACCAACTCCTTATCTCCATGGCCCAATCTGCAATAGAGTACTTGGTTACGTTCGTTATCCGGTTCGTGGAAACCAATCATCATTTGATTCATTTGCCGGCTCAAACCGTGGGGAGTATCCTCCGAAAGGGCATAAAGGCCCTGTTTCAGATAAGAAAAAAGTTTGGATACATGAAGATATTGCTGATTTTTACTACAAGTCAGCTCATCGACCTCTGCTACAAATTCAAGCACGTCATCAGTAACGAATACTGCTGAAGTTGTAGACGGCACTAGTTCATAAAGATTAAAATCTTTATGTCCTTCAGCCACCGACAGTCTAAAAAAAGAGTACAATGCGAAACCTGAGCACAAAAGTACAACAGAAGACGTGATCGCTATTTTCACTATCGTACGAAGTTTCATAATATTCGCTGTTTATCGGCTAGGTGCAAAAATAATAATTTCTACAAAGAAAACAAAACTTTTACTAAAAAATTCACCAATAATCAAAGATAGATATCCAATCCGTCGAATGCCAGGTGAATATTTTCCGGAAGACTCTTTTCCACTTCCGCATGCAAGCCCATATCATGGCTCATGTGTATAAAGTATGTCTCCTTTGCCTGAATACGCTGCGCCACCGTCAATGCTTCTTCCAAATTTTGGTGAGTAGGATGCGAGGCGACGCGAAGTGCATTCATTACCAAAACATCTATGCCTGCCAATTGTTCATAGGATTCTTCGGGCATGGTCAACATATCGGTGATATACCCCAACTGCCCGATACGATACCCCAGAATCGGCAGTCGACCATGCATCACACGCAGAGGAAGCACTTTTGTATGATTTATAGGAAAGGAGTGTCCTACCGAAATTTCCTGTAAAGGAATATCGGGAACACCCGGATAACGACGATCCACAAAGCAATAAGGCATACGCAAACGAAATCCGCGTGCTACATAGTCTTCCGCATAAATAGGCACGGAACCAAACCGGCAAAACGGACGTAAATCGTCTAATCCGCCTACATGGTCATAATGTTCGTGCGTAATGAGTACACCATCTATCCTCTCAAAAGGAAGATGCAATACCTGTGCCCGAAAATCAGGACCACAATCTATCAAAATCCGCGCGTCATCGGTCTCCACAATAGCAGATGCACGCGATCGATTATCCTTCGGATCGGAGGAAGTACACACCGAACATGTACAGCCGATTTGAGGCACTCCTGTCGATGTTCCACTTCCTATAATTCTTACTTTCACTTGTTTATTCTCAATTTATAAAGTTGACTTCCGGATGAATATCAATGCCGAACTTCTCACGAACAGAGGCACGGACTGCATCTGATAGCGCAATGATATCACTACCTTTTGCTCCGCCACGATTCACCAGTACCAGTGCTTGTTTATCATGCACGGCAGCCGGACCCAAGGCTTTTCCCTTCCAGCCGCACTGATCAATCATCCACCCTGCCGGAATCTTGACGCGACCGTTAGCCAGTTCATAATAGGGCATGTGGGGATATTCTTGTTGCAAGGCTTCCAGCTTTTCTTTCGACACAATAGGGTTCATAAAGAAACTGCCGGCATTACCCATCACTTTCGGATCGGGCAACTTGCTCTCGCGAATACCAATAATCACCTTACGCACAACAGGTAGTGTCAGTGCCGGATATTTTTCAAGTTCCTGCCGAATGGTACCATAATCCAACGTATAATACTCTTCTTTACTTAGCCGAAAACGGACATAAGTAACAAAAGCCGATTTATTTTCCGGACGTTTGAAGATGCTGTCGCGGTAGGTATATCCACATTCATCAACTGAATAAACGCGTTCTTCAGCTTGAATGTTCACCGTTTCCACAGCGGTTATCAGATCTTTTACCTCAACGCCATAGGCTCCGATATTCTGCACCGCACTTGCCCCTACCTCACCGGGAATCAGCGACAGGTTCTCCGCTCCATACCATCCGTGCTCTACACAATAGGCCACAAAGTCATCCCATACTACCCCTGCTCCCACTCGCACTGATACAGAGCGAGCATCTTCTTCCGTCACTTCGATTCCTTCAATGCGGGAATGTAATATCAGCCCATCGTAATCTTTGGTAAACAACAAGTTACTGCCACCACCAATATGCAAAAAAGGTGTCGTAATGGCACCTTGCGCAATCAGCTTCTTCAGTTCTTCAACCGAAGTGTACTCTAAAAAACGATCGGCATTGACATCTATACCGAATGTGTTGTAGGGTAAAAGAGAATACATATATTTTTAATTATAAGTTATATCGTTATTCGTTATAAGCCGACAAACACAATTATTATCATTAACTGCAAGGCTATTTGCTATCGTGTATACAACTTGCATCAAATGCTTGTATCTTCAAACTTATACAATTCCCATTCTCCGGCTTTGCGACGGAAATAGAGGATATTGGAAAAACCATTACCGATACCTTTCAACGCCAGGATTTTCGTTGGTGAATCATCGTCATTCCGTTGTCCGTAATTGATATTAGAAAGACGATCGGCAGGAAGTCCCGGTTTAAAAGCGAACCACTGATTAAGGTCTAGAGTGGTCTCCAGAATAGAAAAATCATCATCCGGATCGGTGGTTATAAAAGCCAGAGGCTCACACACACGCTTACTTTGAAAAAGGCTATCTGCGGCAAAGTGTCCGAAAAACTCCACGAAATTTTCATTATCATTTTGCTTAATGGGACGCAGATTAATTGCCTCCAGTATCCATGCACCTTTGATACGCTCAAAATAGTATTTCTTCACCATTCGTGTTTTCACAAACACCCATTCTACCTGTACGGAAGTGAGAGAGGTGTCTCCTACTAAATCCATATCTTCCTCTCTATCAAACAGAAGCGTATAATAATACTGTTTGGTAAACAAGTCATCATGCTTCCAATTACGCTCCTCAATATTCGTTTTTTTATCCCCATTGTAGTAAGGCAACGGAAATTTCACGCGCTGACGCTGCAACACATCATCGGAAGCAAAATTGTAGATAAAATCATCGAAAGATTCATCTGCCTGTATAGGTTGCGGATCTTCCGGCGATTCATCACAGTGAATAGAATCGGCTACCTGCCGGATAGAATCCACTTCTTTTGTGATAGATGCGAAGGGGTCAATGTGTGTTTTCTTGTTTCCACAAGCGCCCAGTATACCGAGCAACATGACCCCTACAATTAGTTTTTTCATTATTTTAGTTTCTCTCTTAACTTTTCAAGCATATCTACCGTCATGCTTTCCAAATCGTAGGCCGGCTTCCAGCCCCACTCTTCACGAGCGCAGGTGTCATCCAAACTATCGGGCCAACTATCGGCTATGCGCTGTTTCAAAGGATCTATATCATAGATCATCTCAAACTGCGGTACATGCTTCCTGATAGCCTGATAGATCGTCTCCGGGTCGAAACTCATAGAGGCGATATTGAAAGCATTGCGGTGTATCAATCTTGTCGGATCAGCTTCCATCAGCGTAATTGCTGCATTCAACGCATCCGGCATGTACATCATATCCATCAGAGTGCCTTGCTTAATAGGGCACACAAATTTTTCTCCTTTCACCGCCGAGTAATAAATATCGACAGCATAATCGGTCGTACCTCCTCCCGGAGGAGTCACATTCGAAATAATGCCCGGAAAACGGACAGCACGGGTATCGACACCGTATTTATTAAAATAGTAATCACTTAGCAACTCAGTCGTTACCTTGGTGACTCCATACATGGTACGCGGACGCTGAATAGTGTCCTGCGGTGTTTTTGTATGAGGCGTACTGGCGCCAAACGAACCAATAGAACTCGGAGTAAACACTGCACATCCTTGTTCGCGTGCTACCTCCAGCACATTCCATAATCCATCGATGCCTATTTTCCAGGCCAGCTTAGGTTTAGACTCGGCAACAACAGACAGCAGAGCAGCCAAATTATAAATTGTATCAATGTGGTACTCTTTTACCACAGATGCAATCGCCTCTCCATCCGTTACATCAGCAATTGCCGACGGTCCGGATTCCTTCAATTCCCCTTTAGGTTCTGCACCTGGAATATAACCTGCTACTACATTTGCATTTCCGTAACGTTTACGTAGCTCCATCGTTAGCTCCGACCCTATCTGTCCGGTAGCTCCAATAATCAAAATGTGTTCCATTTTTTCTTCTGACTTAGAATATCAAGCTTAAATAGTGCACAAAGTAAGCACTTTTTTTTCAGATTTTAATCAAAAAGACATTGTTATTCCAAGAAAAATTGTGTCCTTTGCAATATAACTTAATCACCCAAACACTATGTACGGTAAAATGAAAGAATTCCTCAGCCAAACATTGGCTGAAATCAAGGAAGCCGGGCTTTACAAAGAAGAACGACTGATTGAAAGTGCGCAGCAAGCTGCCATCACTGTAAAAGGCAAAGAAGTGCTGAACTTCTGCGCTAACAATTATCTGGGACTGTCCAATCACCCACGACTGATTAAGGCGTCCCAAGAAATGATGAACCGACGCGGATACGGTATGTCGTCTGTCCGTTTCATCTGTGGAACACAAGATATACACAAGGAACTGGAAGCCGCTATCTCCGATTATTTCCAAACGGAAGATACGATTCTGTATGCTGCCTGCTTCGACGCGAACGGCGGGGTATTCGAACCGCTTTTCACCGAAGAGGATGCCATTATTTCGGACGCTCTGAACCATGCTTCTATCATTGACGGGGTACGTCTTTGCAAGGCTAAACGTTACCGTTATGCTAACGCCGACATGAAGGACTTGGAAAGATGCCTGCAAGAGGCACAGGCACAACGTTTCCGCATTATCGTGACCGACGGTGTGTTCTCTATGGACGGTAACGTTGCTCCGATGGACCAGATTTGTGACCTCGCCGAAAAGTATGACGCGTTGGTAATGGTGGACGAGTCTCACTCTGCCGGTGTGGTAGGCGCTACGGGACATGGCGTAAGCGAACTATACAAGACTCACGGACGTGTGGATATTTATACCGGTACATTAGGCAAGGCTTTCGGTGGTGCATTGGGCGGATTTACTACCGGCCGGAAGGAGATTATTGATTTGCTGCGCCAACGCAGCCGTCCATACCTGTTCTCCAACTCATTGGCTCCGGGAATTATCGGTGCAAGCCTTGAGGTATTCAAGATGCTGAAAGAGAGCAATGCACTGCATGACAAGCTCGTTGAAAACGTAAATTATTTCCGCGACAAGATGACGGCTGCGGGATTCGACATCAAGCCGACTCAGAGTGCTATCTGTGCCGTAATGCTGTATGACGCGAAGTTATCGCAGATTTATGCCGCACGTATGCAGGAAGAAGGTATCTATGTGACAGGTTTCTACTATCCGGTAGTGCCGAAAGACCAGGCACGCATCCGCGTACAAATCTCCGCAGGACACGAGAAGGAACATCTCGACAAATGTATCGCTGCCTTTATCAAAGTAGGTAAAGAACTCGGCGTACTTAAGTAAAACATTTTCATGTCTTCCGTTGTTAGTATTGTAAGCATAAGATTGCGGCAATATAACAACGGAAGATTTTTAATTTACTTATGGAAGAACTGACTCTCACTACTCCCGCCCTGCTTTTCTCGGCAGTTTCTCTGATTTTACTAGCTTACACCAATCGTTTTTTATCATATGCGCAGCTCGTACGTCAACTACGTGACCGCTATATGGAGAATCCTACGGATATCACCGTAGCGCAAATCGAAAACTTACGGAAACGGTTGAATCTCACGCGCACCATGCAAGGGCTGGGAATTGCAAGCCTGTTCCTCTGTGTAGTCAGCATGTTTTTTATCTATATCGGGTTGCAACTGCTCTCTGCCTATGTGTTCGGAGTGGCTTTGTTGTTGCTTATCGCCTCTCTTGGCGTATCTTTCCGCGAAATACAGATTTCCACCCGCTCACTGGAGATTTACTTGGGAGCGATGGAGAAAAGACAAAAAAAGCTGTCAGAAAACACTTCCCGACAGCTCTGATTATATATATCTTTAAGATATTCTCAATCCATCATCAACGTTGTCCCAATTGCGAGTCAACAAAGAAGATTCCTGCATCACCGACTTTCTTGAGTTTATCAACAATACCCTGTGCGGTAGCCTCTTCTTCTACCTGTTCGCGAACGAATCCCCACAGGAAATCTTGAGTAGCCTTGTCTTTTTCAGCAGCAGCCACGTCTACCAGCTTATCTATCAATTGAGAAACATGACATTCATGTTTGTAAACGTGTTCGAATACTTCAAGAGGTGTACCCCATCCGTTAGGTACCACATCTATTTTATCCACTTTTGCAGTACCTCCACGTTTGATAACATAATCTGCCATAGCATAAGCATGTCCCATCTCTTCTTGGGATTGCTTTTTCATCCAATGAGCAAAACCGCTGAAACCTTCTTTCTCAAAGTAGAAAGACATTGCCAGATACAGGTTAGCGGACCACATTTCAGCAGTAATCTGTTCGTTAATTGCATTCTGTAATTTTTCTGAAATCATAATCGTATTTTTTATTAAGTTGTTAATGTAGTTTCTTTTTGAACTCATTACAAAAATAATACGCTTTCAGTTAAGATTGTTGCATGTACCCTGCATTTTTAAACTACATTCACATTTTGATTGTAATGGTTCATTGTCCACTTACACCAATTCGTCGGAAATATATCCTTTCGGCAGTTCACGACAATTGTATCCAGAAGCCATTATTTCACCGTATGCGCCTGCCGAACGAAGGGCTATCAAGTCGCCGCGCTTCACTTTGTTCAGGTCAATTGCCTTGCCGAAAACATCGGACGATTCGCAGATAGGCCCTACTACGTCATAAGCCTCTATCGGTTCTTCAGAGGTAATATTTTCCATTTTATGATAAGCCTGATATAATGCCGGACGGATTAAGTCGGTCATACCGGCATCAAGGATAGCAAACTTCTTCTTTGCGCCTTGCTTCACATACAAAACTTTAGAAATCAACGTACCGCACTGACCGACTACCGCACGTCCTAATTCAAAATGTAAAGTTTGGTAAGGACGCAGTTTCAATTGTCCGGCATAAGTAGCAAAGTAATCTTTGAAATTCGGGATAGCCTGACGGTTGGGATGCCCGTAATCAATACCGAGTCCGCCGCCTACATTGATATGTTCTACTAAAATATGACGGGCTTCAAGTTTATCCTGCAATTCGTTGACACGATTACAGAGAGCTACAAAGTCACCCATATCAAGAATCTGCGAACCTATGTGGAAGTGCAGTCCTATGAATTTGACATTCTTCATTTCCTGAGCCACATCGATCACCTTATCCATATCCTGCATGCTGATACCG
The DNA here is from genome assembly GCF_001688725.2 of Bacteroides caecimuris. NCBI lineage: Bacteria > Pseudomonadati > Bacteroidota > Bacteroidia > Bacteroidales > Bacteroidaceae > Bacteroides > Bacteroides caecimuris. Next base: position 2,624,886 of record NZ_CP015401.2, read on the forward strand.
AATTTATTTTCTGCCAGTCCGGTAGTAATATTGGCATGAGTATGTGCACCGACATCAGGATTGATACGGAAAGCCACATTGGCAACTTTATTTTGGGCGGCAGCTAATTCATTGATTACTTCCAGTTCGGGGATAGACTCGACATTGAAACAGAAGATACCATATTCCAATCCGAGATTGATTTCCCAATCAGCCTTGCCTACTCCGGCAAAAACAATTTTGCCGGCAGGGAATCCGGCACGAATAGCAGCGCGGATTTCTCCACCACTCACACAGTCGACTCCCATTCCGCCCTCACGGATAATGGTAAGTACCTTCGGGTTGGCATTGGCTTTAACAGCATAATGCACTGAATAATTAGGATATTTGGCAACCTCATGGTTAATAGCCGACAATGTATCACGCAGCACTTTGGTATCGTAATAATAGAAAGGGGTCTGCAAAGTGCGGAATTTATCAATTGGAAATATTCCTTTCATAGTTCGGAAAACTTGTTTAGTTAGTTAAAAAGAGCGCTTTTATCAGTTCAGTAAAAGCGCTCACATTATTTGTGGAATTATTTGTTGTTGAAAAGCATATCGCTCAGCGATTGCAATGCCCTCTTCTTGTCACACTCACGGATGAGGAAAGAAATATTGTAATTACTTCCACCAAAAGAAATCATTCGTACCGGAACATCACGCATCGCATCAAGTGCCTTGGCTTCAAAGCCAACGTTTTCCCATTCCAAATCACCTACAACACAAATAATACACATCTCTTTGTCAACGGTTACTGTTCCGTATTTTTTCAGATCGTCCAGAATCTCGTTCAGATGCTTCGTGTTATCGATTGTTACAGATACGCCTACCTCTGAAGTACAGATCATGTCGATAGACGTCTGATAGCTTTCGAAGATCTCGAATACCTTGCGCAAGAAACCGTGGGCAAGTAACATACGGCTGGATTTGATTTTGATAGCCGTAATGTTTTCCTTCGCTGCTACTGCCTTGATTTTACCTTTTTCCGTGTCGTTGGAAATCAGCGTACCGGGAGCTTCCGGGTCCATGGTGTTCAACAGACGTACAGGGATATTGGCATATTTGGCAGGCTGGATACAGGTGGGATGCAGGATTTTTGCACCGAAGTAAGCCAACTCGGCCGCTTCTTCAAAATGAAGCTGACGAACCGGGGATGTCTTGTCGACAACACGCGGGTCGTTGTTATGCATACCATCGATGTCTGTCCATATCTGGATTTCGGAAGCGTGTACAGCAGCACCAATCAGGGATGCGGTGTAGTCGCTACCACCACGTTGCAGGTTGTCTATCTCGCCGTAAGCGTTGCGGCAGATGAAACCTTGCGTAATGTAGATTTCTACATCCGGATAAAGATCAAGCTGTGCGCGCAATTTATCCTTAATATATACAGGATCCGGTTCTGCGTTCTTGTCAGTACGCATGAATTCCAAAGCCGGAAGCAACACAGACTTCACACCACATTCCTGCAGATAGAAGTTCACCATGGCCGTAGAAATAAGCTCTCCCTGTGCCAAAACCACTTTCTCTTCAAACAAAGTAAAAAGGTCTTTCGTATAGGAGCGGATGTAGTCGAAGTGGGATTTGACAACTTCAAGACCTTTCTGTTTATATTCCTGAGTGGCGAAAAGCTCATCAATGTGCTGTTTATATTTTGCTTCCAGCTTATTGATAATCTCGTTGGCACCCTCCGGATTCTTCTTATACAGATAGTCCGAAATTTCCACCAATGTGTTTGTCGTGCCTGACATGGCTGAAAGGACAACAATCTTCTGTTCACCATCGGTAATCAATTTGGCTACTTCCTTCATGCGCTGAGCAGAACCTACGGAAGTTCCTCCAAACTTTAAAACTTTCATTTTCGTTACTGTTTTAGTTATCTATATTTAAATCTATTTCTATTGTTCTCTGCCGGGGCATATATTCGGCTGTCACATCTACAATCTGATGGTCGGCACAACGGTATACCCTGCCCGGATACTCTTTCAGCAATTGCAGATTGTGTGTCGTCATCATTACGGACGAACCGGAACCACAGATATTGTGCAACAATTCAACAATGGACTTTCCGGTTTCCACATCTAAGTTTCCCGTCGGTTCATCCGCAAGGATGATGGCGGGAGAATTGAGTACGGCACGTGCAATCACAATGCGTTGTTGCTCACCACCGGAAAGCTCGTTCGGGAGCTTATAACCCTTGTTGGACATTCCCACCAGCTGAAGCACCTCTTCAATGCGGTCTTGGATTTCCTGTTTGTTTTTCCAGCCTGTGGCACGAAGTACAAATTCCAGATTATTATATACAGTCCGGTCTGTAAGCAACTGAAAATCCTGAAAGACAATGCCTAATTTCCGGCGCAATTGCGGAATATGCTTACGTTTGATAGAACGCATGTCATAACCTAACACTTCCGCTTCACCGTCGATTATGTCCAGTTCGCCATACAAGGTCTTGAGCAGACTCGTTTTTCCCGAGCCTACTTTTCCGATCAGATAGACGAACTCTCCTTTGTGCAATTCCAGATTTACATCGCTTAGCACACAGAGTTCCTGTTGATGGATTTCTACGTTCTTATATTGAATCAACGCCTCGTCATCCATACCGACTCTTGTTTCATTTTTTAATTTTTAAATATTAATTGTTCAATGTTTCTTCCATGTACTGCTGTGTCTTTCCTGCAATTCACGTGCAAGATCTTCGAGACGATAGCCTTTTGAAGTAAGCAATACAATCAGGTGGTAAATGAGGTCAGCTCCTTCGTAAATCAGGCGGTCGTCTGTTCCGTTGGTTGCTTCGATGACTGTTTCTACGGCTTCTTCACCTACTTTTTGAGCCATCTTATTGATTCCCGACTGAAACAGACTGGTAGTATAAGAACCTTCGGGCATTTCTTCATGACGTTTGTCAATGAAATCTTGCAATGCTTTCAAGAACATAACCGGTTCTTCGTTTTTCTCACCCCAGCAAGTATCTGTACCTGTATGGCATACGGGACCTACCGGATTCGCCTGTATCAGTAGTGTATCATTGTCACAATCGGCTTTGATAGAAACTACGTGAAGGAAGTTACCGCTTTCTTCGCCTTTTGTCCAAAGACGATTCTTGGTGCGGCTGAAGAAAGTAACTTTTCCGGTTTCTACCGTTTTATCATAAGCTTCTTTATTCATGAAGCCCAGCATCAGGACTTTACGTGTCTCGTTGTCCTGTATGATAGCCGGAACGAGTCCGTTCATTTTATCGAAATCCAATTCCATTTTTATATAAGTTCCAATTACTATTTCAAATTACAATTATGAGCTATTCGCCTATGAAGTTTTTTGCAGATATCTTATTCTATTTATCTAAATAGATTATTCATCCGCATGGAAACCTGGCCGGGGTGCCTCACCCCCTGATGGTAATTCCTTCGCCACAGCCTGAAGGATAATTTTTGCTGCGCAGTAATTACCTGACGGTAATTCCTTCGCCGCAAAGATACAATTTTAATTCGGTAATTTTAATTTCTCCGAAGTGAAAAACACTGGCAGCCAAGGCGGCATCTGCTTTTCCTTGTAAAAACACATCACGGAAGTGCTCTTTGCAGCCCGCCCCGCCCGAAGCTATGATAGGAATGGAAAGCTGATCCGCCAAAACAGCAAGTGCATCATTTGCATAACCCGCCTTTACACCATCGTGATTCATGCTTGTGAAGAGAATTTCTCCCGCTCCACGCTCCTGGGCTTCTTTTGTCCATTCGAACAGGTCTTTATCCGTTTCAATACGTCCTCCATTCAAGTAACATTTCCAACCATTTTCGGTTTGTTTGGCATCTACCGCCAACACACAAACCTGCGAACCGAAATTCTTTGCAATTTCGTCAATCAGTTGCGGATTGCGGATTGCGGAAGAGTTGATAGAAATCTTGTCAGCTCCAGCATTGAGCAGACGGTCTACATCGCTTAGTTCGTTGATGCCGCCACCTACGGTAAACGGGATATTGATATTAGCAGCAATCCGTTTTACCAATTCCGTGAAAGTCTTGCGTCCTTCATGACTTGCAGTGATATCCAGGAAAACAAGTTCATCGGCTCCTTGTTCACTGTAAGCCCGCCCCAACTCTACCGGATCACCGGCTTGGCGCAAATTGACAAAATTCGTTCCTTTCACGGTTTGCCCGTCTTTTATATCCAGACAAGGTACTATTCTTTTTGCTAACACAATCCTATTTTATTTATTGTTCAACAATTTATAATCTATATCCCTGAAGTTTGATTATTTATCTATATCCCTAAAGTTTAATTATTTATCTCCTCTTATAACTTATAATAAGAAAGCAACCATTTATAATACAAACAGCCATTTTATTCCGGTACGCTAATTATAAAAAGATTCTCAAATCTTTTAGGGTGATATGTCCTTCGTACAATGCCTTGCCGAAAATTACTCCGGACACTCCGGCTTCGTTCAAGGCAATAATGTCATCGACATTACTTACTCCGCCACTGGCCATCAGATAGAGGTCGGGAAATTTCTCCAGCATCTCCTTATATAAATCAATGGAAGGTCCACTCAGCATCCCGTCACAACTGATGTCTGTGCAGATTACTTTTCGTATACCTTTCTCCATATAATTTTCAAGAAATGGAAAAAGTTCACAGGCACTTTCGTCCTTCCAACCATTGACGGCTATCTTATGTTCTTTTACGTCTGCTCCCAATATAATTTTCTCGCTTCCGTACACGTCAAGCCAATGACAGAACAGTTCGGGGTCTTTCACGGCAATGCTGCCACCCGTCACCATTTGTGCACCGCTTTCGAAAGCAATTCTCAAGTCTTCATCACTCTTTACTCCACCACCAAAATCTATTACCAAGGAAGTACGGATAGCAATCCGTTCCAACACCCGATAATTGACTATATGATGAGAAGCGGCCCCGTCCAAGTCTACCACGTGAAGCCTGCGAACACCGTTCGCTTCAAACTCCTTGGCAACTTCCACCGGATTTTCGTTATATACTTTCTTACTGTCGTAATCTCCCTGGGAAAGGCGTACGCACTTTCCGTCAATAATATCAATGGCTGGAATAATTTCTATCATCTATTATTTATTTGCTAAAAGTTTATTATAACCGATGAACGAGTTTATTATAAACGATGATGGAGTTTATTATAAACAGCGACATTGTTTATCATAAACAGCGATATTGTTTATTATAAACGGCGACATAGTTTATATTTATAGATTCAAAAAGTTCATCAGAATCTTCTCTCCCGTCTTACCGCTTTTCTCCGGATGAAACTGGGTAGCATAAAAATTGTCTTTATGCAAGGCGGCACTAAAGGGGTGAATATAATCAGTTGTAGCAGCAGTAAAGTCACAGGCAGGCACATAAAAGCTATGTACGAAATAGACGAACTCTTCTTCGGTGAATCCTTCAAAGAGTTTGCTGTTCGTGCTCCCAATGGTATTCCATCCCATGTGCGGAACTTTATCCTCGTGCTTCTGCGGAACAAAACGTTTCACGTCCACATCAAAGATATTCAAACAATCAACCGCTCCTTCTTCGGAATGCCGGCACATCAACTGCATGCCGAGACAAATTCCCAATACAGGCTGACGGAGATTCTTTATCAATTCGTCCAGCCCTGTCGCTTTCAGGTGTTTCATGGTAGTCTCCGCCTCTCCCACTCCGGGGAAAATAACTTTATCTGCCGACTGGAGTTTTTCCTTATCGGCAGTAATCACCGCTTCCACGCCCAACCGCTTCAAAGCATAATCCACGGAACGAATATTGCCGGCATTGTATTTTACAACTGCTACTTTCATCAGCTAAATATTACTGTTTTATTTTTATAAGCCAAAACTTTACGTTCGATATGCTTCTGTACGGCACGCGAGAGGACAATCTTCTCCAAATCCTTTCCTTTATTTACAAGGTCTTCGATAGAGTCTTTATGAGTGATACGCACCACGTCTTGTTCGATAATCGGACCTGCGTCCAGTTCGGTCGTTACATAATGGCTGGTTGCACCGATAATCTTCACCCCTCTTTGGAAAGCGGCATGGTAAGGCTTCGCACCTACGAACGCAGGAAGGAAAGAGTGGTGAATATTGATTATCTTATTCGGATAAGCGTTTATCATCTGTTCGGAAATCACTTGCATATAGCGTGCCAATACGATAAATGTAATCTTATGCTTGGCAAGCAGTTCCATTTCCTTGCGTTCCTGTTCTTCTTTCGTCTCCTTCGTGATGGGGAACAGATAGAAAGGAATGCCGAAACGTTCGGCCACATGCTGCAAATCGGGGTGATTGCTTATAATAAGAGGTATCTCTACATTCCACTCACCTGCCGTATAGCGTGCCAGCATATCGAAAAGGCAGTGTGACAGCTTGGAAACGAAAATAGCCATACGCGGTTTCACATCCGAGAAATAAAGGCGGAAATCCATTTCGTATTTTTGAGCGTAAAGTGTTCTGAAATAATCTTCAATCTTTTCCTGAGGAACTAAAAAGTCTTTCAATTCCCATTCAATACGCATGAAGAATATGTTTTCTACATGGTCTACATATTGGTCCAAATAGATAATATTTCCTTTGTTTACCGTAATAAAGTCTGTCACTTCCGCAAGGATTCCCGGTTTGTCGGGACAGTGCAATAACAGTTTGGCTGTTGTCATCATTCTTTTTGCTAATTTACGATTCCAGGCAGAATTGTTTTCCACCTTTCTAATTTTAGTTTGCAAAAATAACGATTTATTGCAAAATCGCGAATTATTCAAGCAGAAAGTTGATATAAAAACAGAGATTTCTTACAGATAGAAAGAATTCGGGAGCTATTTTCTATGAATAGAATGACAAACTTCGGGATAATGATGCTATTGCCTTCGGGATAGTGATGCTATTGCCTTCAGGATAATGACGCCATCCGATTGTCATAGTGACGCTATCCGGTTGTCATAGTGACGCCATCACAATAGGATAGCGTCACTATCCGAAGAGAAGAAAAAACAATATTTTTTTTCATTACAAAAGTACTCAAAATGAGACACTAAGCATTTTTCTCGTTTTTTCTTGAAAAAAACTTTTCCTAAAACGCTTGCAGATTTACAAAAAACAACTACCTTTGCACCCGCAATCGAGAGAGAGATGCAGATTAACAAAATGAAATTCTGGTGCGTTAGTTCAGTTGGTTAGAATACATGCCTGTCACGCATGGGGTCACGGGTTCGAGTCCCGTACGCACCGCTTCTTTAATAGAGAGGCGGAAAGAAATAAAAGGAGTTAGTCTGAATAAAAGCAGAATAAAATTTGGTGCGTTAGTTCAGTTGGTTAGAATACATGCCTGTCACGCATGGGGTCACGGGTTCGAGTCCCGTACGCACCGCAAAGGAGAATGATTTTTTCATTCTCCTTTTTTATTATCCCCCTTCAAAGTTTTATCCAACGTAAAAAGCAATCGGGTCTGTCTGAAAACTTTGTGGGTATATTATGTTAATTCAAGTTTTGCAAGTGTATTATCTTTGCGTCAACCACGCTGTAATTATGCTTCAATGCAGTCAACAATCACCGACGGGAGAAAGTTTTCCGACAGATGCCCCGTTCTGTTAACGGATGCAAACGCAATAGAAAAGAGTTTGTCCGCATTTTGAAAAGTGCAACAAGCCACCCGTTGTTTTACATCATTTAACAATAGCGCATTAAATTCCGCTTCATCCTCGCTTTATGAAGCATTCATTTTCGTTTCTTCACGGATATTAAGTAAATATTTATTCAATTTTAGAACGAAGAGGGAACGAAGGTGATACGAAGGTGATACGAAGGTGATACGGAGAAGTGACGAAAAAACAGCGGGAAAGCAAGGAAAAGACAAAAAATCAGAATCTTCGGAAAGGCTCCGGAGGGAGCTTGTTTTTTGTTTTTTTACCAGTTCGTTAACCAAGATTAAGCGTCCGGAGTGAACCGCCGAATGGAAAATCTTGGGTACGGATGTTGCAGCACCCTGACAAATTTAACATACCCACAGGGCTTTCAGGCTGCCCCTTTCCATGCTGCCCCTTTCCATGCAGTTACCTGATTATCATCATTTCGACTGTCCGAGTTTGTCATACTCATCATCCGTAACCGGTTCAAGCCATTCATTGGAAGTGTTTTCGCCGGATACTTCAAAAGCCAGATGAGCAAACCAACTGTCGGCAGCAGCTCCGTGCCAGTTATTGCAAGATAACGATAGAATCAGTTATCAATGTAACGCTTTATTTCAGTCGCCCTACAACTTCCGGAAGCGGAAGAAAGCAGGCAGGCGGTCGGGATTCAGCGTGTAGCGGGCACGGTCTTTCAAAAACGGTTCGGCGTTCATCACCGCACAAGAATGGGGTACTGCCGACATCATTTCCCAATCTTTCTGCGAGTTGCCGACAATCAAGACTTGCTCCAAAGGGAAAGCTAAAACTTTACATATATGGAGCACTCCTCTCTTTTTGCCGGCTTCTTTATGTACAACTGTGATAAGGGGTGTTTTATAAAACACCTGATAAGGTTTCTCTTTCAACAGGGAAAGAATGTTCTCCCTCTGTCCTTTCTCATAAACCAGCAGGCTATACTTATAGACTTGGCCTTCATAGCTATGCGCCGTTATCTTTGCCGATTTTTCGTTTACGTCCGGTAGTGATTCAACCGGTAAACATCGGCTCTGCCCGTCGTACAACAATAATCCGCCGTCGGCAAATGCCCCACCTTTGAACAAACTGAAAAGAGTCTTACCTAATTTTCTCCGTGCCTGTTCCATAGATAAAGAAGTAGCCAGATACAAAGGAACAAATTGCGCTATGTACCGCAAGGCATGGGCATAACTTTCCGAAACCCTTCCTTGTGCATCGGTAAGAGTTCCGTCCACGTCAAAAAACACGGAAGTAATCAAGGGTTTATCCGGTATCCGCCAAAATGCCCCCTCTCCCATTATCCGATGCAAAGGATGATTAGTCTGATTACTGAAAGCAATGTAACAATCACAAACTTTCCTCTGACAAGGAAGCGAGATATCCAACTTCCGACTCTGATAAAGATTGCCTATTTTCACCCGACTTCGGGGACAGGCAAAGATATCTCCTTTCCAGTCAATGAAACAACTGCTTCTCCCTCCCAAACAGATATCCCATTGGGCCGAAGCGTTTTTTAAATCATACTCAAAAAGGTTATCCAGTTGCGTAAAGAAACGAATATCTTCTATGCTCAACGGAGACTTCAACCCCTGCATAGCATTAATAAACAAATAAATATCCGGCAAAAGAGCATTTCGCAAATCGCTAAGTACACTTTTTGCCATCGGATTGCCTACTGCTCCGGCACAGACCTGTATTCCTGCATGATAAAGCGTATGAAGTTGCCGGACAAAGTTTTCTACCGAAGTCATTTCCGGATGAAAGCTGGCCCAAATCTTTATCTTACCCCTCAATGCCGGAGTTGCGCGGAGTTCGTCCAGCCATTCGTCGGCAGAAAAAGAAAGATTAGTCTGACAGGAAATTCCGGTCACATGTGGCAATGACGCAAGCCGTATTATTCCTTCCCTATAATAGCGATGTATGAGTGCTTCACCATAAGGAATGACAAATAGTTGCAAAGCCTCTCCTGCCCATTGCTCAATAGCGGCAATAAAACGACTCCATGCCTGCTTGTCCTGCATTGTTGTAGATGCAGGATGAGACTTCTTGCCAAAAGGACAATAAGAACAAGTGTAGTTACAACTATTCAATTTACCCCGATAGTATATACGTCGGATAGAAAGTAAAGAGCCTTCGTTTGCCATTGTCATTTCATTCAAATATCATTCAAATATCACCCAATTTTCACTCAGTAAGAATAAGTATCCATTAGTCGCCTGATTCTCTGTGGGATAAATAACTGACCGATATAATCGGAATAACCAAGTCCTTCGGGAGTCAGCCGGATACGGTCGGAAGTTTCCTCTATCCAGTGCTGTTCTGCCAGTTCGCGAAACAACGGAGTCCTGTCAAGCGGCTCTCCAAAACGCCGGGTATATTCAGCCTTGTCAATCCCCGTATAATACATCAGATTCTTGATGATAAAACGCTGCTGTTGTTCCTTTGCGGAAAGGATAAATCCGTTCCGGGCTACGGTGAAGTCAGTGGTTGCCATATATTCGTCTATCTCGCGGGCAATGCATTGCTGACAGACGGTATATCGGGTGGCATAGTGTAAATCACCCAAATAACTGCGTCCGCCCGACCCGCACGAAAGCATCACTTCGTCGCCACATGAGACTTCCGCGTCAGTGGACGGATGATGAATGAAACGCCGCATGGATGTTTGCAGAAAGCCTTTCGCCTGCAACAACTCGCAGGCAGCGCGATACATTCGGAAACAGACATCATCCGGTTCCCGTTCGGTAATACCTGTACCTTGACGCACATATAGCGGATAGATAAAGAGTTCGTTAGGCTGGAACCGGAGCGCTTCTTCCAGTGAATAGAGGAAACTTTCTACCGTCTGTCCCTTAATGCCATAAATCAAATCGATATTGAAATAGGGAAAATCCATTTGACGAATACCTTCCAACGCTTGATAAATAGTGTTTTGCCGGGGGCGCCTTTTGATAGCTTTCAGTTCTTCATCTTGAAAACTCTGTATGCCGATACTTACGCGGGCTACTCCCGCCTGTTTCAAGACATTGAGCCGCAAAGGGTCTGCGTATTCCGGTGAAGTCTCTACAGAAGTAAAGGCATGAGACGGATGCACACCGAACAAAGCGGCGGCAGCCATTAATCGTTCCAGTTGCGGAACAGTCAGTAGCAACGGAGTACCGCCGCCAATGGCAAAGCTATCGAACGTCAGTCCGGCAGTGAGCGGTGAAAGTTGCTGTGCCTGCCTGTGAAGGGTGTCCAGATAAGCGGCAATATATTCTGTACGGTTCGTTTGCAGGGAGAATAAGTTGCAGTATCCACATTTATGGCTGCAAAAAGGGATATGAAAGTAGAGTGACGCCTTTCTGCCTTCCAGTTGCTCCAAATATGGAAGCAGCGAAACCGGAGCTGGAAAAGGACGGTAGGCTGTTTTATGCGGATAACTATACATGTAGTCTACATATCGGAATAGCGGTCGATTCATTGTTTCGTCAGTATAAAATGTTTGTAAGGAACCGTGTAGACGGTCTCGTGGGATATGCAGTGATACTCGTAGCCGTCTTCGCCGTAGCAGGTGCCGTGGTCGGAAAGGGCGATGACCAGCGTGTCGGAACGTCGCCGAAAAGCCTGAAACAAGCGGGGCAACTGGCTGTCGACATACCGCAATGCCGCTGCGTGCGATTCTTTATCGTCTTTCGTTTTACCTTTCACATAGTGACAGTTCGGGTAATGAATAGCGGAAAAGTTGATATACATGAATATACGTTTGTCCGAAGGGTAATTCTCTAGTTTCTTCAAGGCAAAATCAATCTGCTTCTCCGCACTGTCGGGAGCCGTACAGCCAAAGGTCGGCAGCCAGTAGCTTTTCGTAAAATAACCGGGAAACACACGTCCCAGTTCATTGCGTTTGCTAAAGAAATTCACGCCGCCTATGCAGATTGTCTCATATCCCTTATTGGCAAGGCTCTGCACGAAAGTAGCTTCCGTAAACGGATAGCTGCCTTCGGGCGGAATACGCCCCGTCCCTGCCTGCACAGGGAAAAACAGCCATTTACGGCTACGCAAGGAATGAGGTTCTGCCGGTGAAGGAAGAAAGCCTGCGAAAATGGCAAAATGAGAGGGGTAAGTAAAGTTTCCCGGCGCGTGCCTTTTCTCCCATAAGCCGCCGTGACTATTCAGCACCGGTGTTCCTCCGGCGGCTTCTTCCGCCTTACTCACATCGTAGCGCAGCGTATCGAAGCAAAGCATAAGTATATCATGGGTTCCCACCACGCGGTTCATATCCATATCGGGATATCGGTTCTGCTCTCCCGCCGGCAGTTCATCTATCTGCATGGTCATATTTATCTTTTATCGTTTCTATCTGTCGGGTGTAAATCGAATTGTCGGCATACATATCCTGGTAAATGTGGTCGCCCTGGCCGTTGACTTCAATAATATAAGGTATATCCGTACCTCTTTCTATCAGTACATCCACTCCGGCATACTGCAAACCCATTGCGTGGACGGCTTTTCTGCATAAGAGGTAAATCCGCTGCCGCACCTCTTCCGGCAAGGCAAGTTCTTCCCACCGACGTGGGTTATTGTTTAGATGCAGGTTGGTAATACTCCCCTTGCTGCATCTCACTACCACATAATAAACCTCCTCTTCTCCGCATACCACCCGAAGGTCGTAATTTTCTCCCTGCCACTGCTCCTTAGGTATCCACCCTTCCAGCACAGCTCCGGTATGCATGACGGCTTCCGCCAGGAGGAGAATTTCTTTCTCCTTTGTCAGACGGTGAATACGTTTGGTATTACGGATGATACCGTCCGCTTCCTGCAAGGTGGTATAAGCCACCCATCTCCGTTGATGCGGCCGGTAGCGGATTGCCATAATACCGCCCGCTCCCGAACCGTAACGGGGTTTCAAGAAACATCCTCTGCCGCAGTCGGCAAGTGCTTGCAGCAGTTCGTCGCAGGAGCGTGGCGTACCCAATATGGGAGTTACATTCAGGGCCTTTGCCGATAAAACCTGCTTGGTTTCCTTTTTATCAAGTGCCTGCAACAATGCATGGGGCGGATTCAGGAAGTGCACACCATCGGGCAAGACTGTCTCATCCAGCCGTTGCAATACGGCTTTGTATGCTTCATTCAGCCGAGCATATTTCAGAAAATCCGTTTCGCTGCTCACCCACGGTTCCAGTTTCACAACCGCCTGACACAATGACGGCAGGCGACTGAACAACTCTTCGTAAGTCTGAAAACGGACTTCTGTCTGTAACTTCCTGCCTGCTTCGGCAAAGTATTCGATACGCTTGGACAAAGAGTTGCCGACAACGATGATTTCCATACTTTCCTACTCCGTAATCATCGGACTATACCAAATTCCACCGCTGTATTCTTCGGCCTCTTCCGTTTCGGCAATGTCTATCTTCATGGGGAGTTCCTGCAATTTCTTCTTCATCTCCCGGCTCAAATAGTTATAACGCATATTGATGAACTTCAAATGGGCAATCTTATCCACATTGTCCAGCAGGAGTCGGGCACCTTCATCTTTGAGGACACCTGCCGAAATATCCATGGTTTCAAGTTGAGGGAGAATATCCGATTCTAAGAACATCTTTACAACCTCGTCCTGTTCTTCGGCATTCACAATACCCAGATAGGTCAGTTTCGGAAAACGTGCTTTGGAGAAAAGCGGACGGAAGATTTCGATATCGCCTTCAAAGCCGTAGTCTTCCACACCGGCATACAGAACCAGCTTTTCCAGATTCGGGAAATCGGATTTTAGGATGTCTTCCACCACTTCCGTAGGAAGGCCGCCGCTGATAATCTCCAGCGAGCGCAACTCCGGACGTGAAGTCTGTCCCAAGCGAAGATTATTCGTTCCTTTTATCTTCAAGTCTTTCAACTTAGGCAGAGCATTGAGCAGGGGACTGAGATCTGTCTGTTCAATCCAGGAGATTTCCTGCTCCTCCCAGTCTATATCTCCCCAGAACAAGCCTTCGAGGTGGGCAAACTTATCTTTATGTTCAAGCATTCCTTCCAATAAGGCAGAGCAGTCTTCACCTTCGTAGTCCCAGCAGCCGACAGTGATTTGCTTATATTCAGAGAGATGCTTGTCTTTCAATATCTTATCCAAAAGCTTCACATCGTTTTCATACTCATCATAGCTCAATGTATATTTCTTAGATTCCACTTTCATTTCACGTGCTGTTTCTTCAGCAGTTTCCACATAGCCTTTCTTTGTCTTCTCTGCAATCAGTTTGTTGGCAGCCTTTTCGGCTTCTTCAACAGTCGGGTAGTTTTTCACTTGGGTCTGCCCCTCTGTTCCCAACTTACCGTAATTAACGACAACGTCTGTTCCCTGTACATCTACACTCCAGAACTTCTGCGATTTAAAGTCTTGAAATACGAAAACTCTTTTCATAATACTTTATTTTATGGTTGATATTATCCCATTCAAAGCGCAACAACGCATGAACGATGCCTGCAAAAATAGCTATTTTATATAATGTACAAAGAAATTGGTTTATTAATCTTTCAGAGTATTCAAAAAATCAACTGTCCATCTATAACCTATATACACAGACAAAAGCTGCCTAAAAAGACAGCCTTTATTATTTTTCTATTTATGTAATAGTTCTGTTTTACTCCTCAATCGTACATATACTTACACGATTCCAATCCGGTTCGGTAAACATGTCACCTACGCCCTGACCTTCAGCAGTGATGCGCGATGCATTAATCTTGTATTTATTAACAAGGATAGTTTTTACAGCCTCTGCACGTGCAGCAGCGATTCTCGCGTTGACCTCCACACTACCTTCCGGAGAAGCGTATCCTTTAATAACTACTTTTGATTCAGGATATTTCTTCATATATGAAGCCACACGTTCCACATTCGGCAACTGTGATGCGTCAACCGATGATTTGCCTTGTCGGAAAGTAACGATAGATTCGGGTACACGAGTGTTTTTAACTACCGTCTCTACCGGAACAACCTTGGTACGACAAACTTCAAGTTCTTCCTGTAATCCGTTGATACGTTGGTTTGCACTACTGATTTCGCCCTCTTTATTGTTCACCTCTGAACGAAGCGCATTGATGGAAGAATTCAAACCGTCAATTTCCATTTGGTCGTACACTTTGACTTTGGCAAAATGATGGGTTCCGTTACTTGTCTTAAAGTGATACGTCAATCCGGCTGTCACCTCAAAACCTGCGTTATTGGCATTGAAACGACTCTTGGTTTCGGGGTAAGTGCCTTGCATATCATATACAATGGCAGGTTTGATTCCCAAGGTCCATGCTTTACTTTCACCCAAATTGAAATTGAAATTCAATCCCAAACGAGTAGACCAGGAATTCCGGTCACCATCACCATTCACATAGTTATGCAACCAACCCATTCCGACCATAGCTTCCATTTCAAACACACGAGGCTCGCCAGTGTAACTTGCAAATAGATTCATCAAGTTAACTTTACCCAGTATACTGACATCCGAAGCATCAAAAGCCGTTTTACTCTGGGTGGTATTGATATATCCCATTCCTTGGAATCCCAAACCGAAGATAGGAGTTAATTGTTTTGAGAATCCAACTCCGAAAGCGGGACGCATACTCTTAAAGAAAGCGCTGTGAGTGAGAGGAGTGATTGCTCCTGCATTTACTCCCACAGACCAATTGTCTGCAAACTTTGTACCTTCTACTACCGATTGGGCATTTGCAGTAAATGCGCCCAATACAAAAGCTGATAAAATAATAGATTTTTTCATAATCAAATGTTTTTTAAACTGTGATGTTTTGCATGCTAAATCATTAGAAATGTTTTTATGTGTTCCATGCCTAACTTTTTAGTTCATAATTAAGTTCGTTATTCACACTAAACAACATATCGTATAAAAAATTAGTTCACACACCCGGCAGACGATTAACAATTATTCACTTAACCAACCTGCCATACGGGTTCTTGCATAGAAATAATAGAAAAACAGTCCTATCCAACTGGTAAGAAGAATCAGCACAATAGCCAACAACTTCTTTTCCCAAGGTGCATAAAGACGCCCTATTTCCAAAGCTGCCTTAATAGTCAACACGAAGCCGACTACCCAAATTACAAATCCAACCATAACAATATAATTTAATTAAGCAATCATTTAAATATCACATTTCAATATATAACCAACAAAAGCATCTGTTGGTTTCTTGAAATTTTACTTTTAACATAAAAACAATCAGGAATATCCTCCTATTGACATTTTTTCCGGATAATACCCGAACAAACAAATTATTACGTTCGTTAGAAAAAAGAAAATGCCCTATGAAAATCTTAACTCAAAGCAAGAAAAAGTTGTCGGTATCTATTAAAATAATAAAAGATACTTTCCAAGGATTTATGGATGACAACGTCATGAGATTGAGTGCGTCACTGGCTTACGCAACCCTGTTCTCAATCATCCCCCTGCTCTCACTCCTCGTTACTATCGGAGTATTACTCAATGTAGATTTCACCCATCAGCTATATGCCCAACTGGAACCCATCGTCGGCTCTAAAGTGATTGATGCGCTTCAAGCAATTATGGAAAATGCAGAGACTACCGAATCCTTTTCATTCGCCACTATCATCAGCGTAGGCGTCATGATATTCGGCGCAACGACTGTTTTCGCGGAAATACAAAGTTCACTGAACACCATTTGGGGAATAAAAGCCGTTCCTAAGAAAAGTTGGCTCAAATACATCCAAAACCGATTGCTATCTTTCTCTGTTATCATAGTTTTTGCTTTCATTCTGCTAATCACTTTTACCATTAGCAACCTCATCACGGAATTAAGCAACAAATTCATTACCAATCATCCGGATATAGCAGAATCTTTAGTGAAGACAATAGGAATGATTATTAATATAGGTGTAACCACTGTCATCTTCACTCTTATCTTCAAAATATTGCCGGATGCGAAAATTAAAAGCAAAGATGTATTTATAGGAGCGCTTGTCACTACCGTTTTATTATTAATCGGACAATGGGGAATATCCTTTTATATCGGATTTGCCAATATTGAAACCGTATATGGAGCGGCGGCGTTCATAGCTATTTTCATTACATGGATTTATTATTCAGCCATTATCATATATACAGGAGCGGAATTTACGAAAGCATGGGCGAACGAGTTAGGTGGGAAAATTTTTCCGGACGAATATGCCGTGGCAACCAAAGTCATTGAAATACGTGAAGAGAACAAACCTGTCAATTAACTTCAAGCACCAGTTTCAGTAGCAATTATTATCTATCTGAAACTGGTGACAGGCAAACAAACAAGCAGCTTATCTTCTGGCATTTGCCGAGAGTGTATATATCTCGCCCTTATTCTCACTTTCTTTTATCCGGTTTCTCATACGTACCATTTTTCTTAATTTCTCAGTCTTCCTACCTGACGAAAAATGATATATAATTGCACCAATAGCTGAGCCTACTGTCAGCCGAAGCCATAAATTGAAATTATTAGTTTTCATAATCAATTTGTTTTAATGGTTAATTATTCAGAATACTCTTAGTTATCATCATAACTGTTCTCCCACCAATAAATAGTAAAAGGGGAGAATAGCTTTCACTTACACTATCCTCCCATTGCAGAACAACAAACCCCTAACTATTTCTTAGCCTTATCCGCCATAGCATGGACTTTATCTCTCACATCATCCGCTTTTTCGGCAACATAAAAGGTTCCTTCAGCTACCTTATCAGCCACTTTTGTTCCAGCATCCAATACCTTGTCATTTACCGTATCAATCAAATTAACACCGTCTCCGGTTACTTTCTGAAATGCATGATTTACTTTCTCTTTCACACGCTTTCCTTTGGGAGAACGCCAAAAACGATAAGCCAACGCACCAATTACCGAACCTACTCCCAGTCCGATAAGAAAATTAGATTTTCCACTTTCCATAATGAAGTTTAAGTTTTAAAAGTTAATAAATCAGAGCTCTTCGCTTCTGGGGTGTTTTCTAAATAAGGACAAAATCCATAATAGCAATACAGCACCCACAACCGAAGTTATAAGACTACCTAAAATACCGCCGGCAGCGATACCTAATAAACCGAATACCCAGCCGCCTAAAAGGCCACCGATAATACCTACAACTAAATTAATCCAAAGGCCGAAACCTCCTCCTCTCATAATCTTTCCGGCTAAGAAACCGGAAACAATTCCAATGACAATGTACCAAATTACACTCATAATTAAAGAATTTAGGTTTATATATAAATTTCAAAAAAGGGTTTACTATTTTCTCCAGTTATAATAAGATTTCCATTTTATTTAAAAACGACTTTTAGTATCATTTAGTTTCAATTCAACCCAATATTTTAACACATATTTTGTATTTATCATATTTTAGCAACATCACGAACAATATTAAGAATGATTAAAAGCTCCATCCAAACTTCTTTATCCCGCAATATGTTTTACTAAATGTAAAACATTAAAAATACCGAAATATGAAAAATTGCGATAATTTATTTATTACAGACCAAGCCGAGTATGAGAACATACATAAGATGTGCTCGGACGCATACACCCAAGGACGTATGGCAGAAAGAACCCTGGCTATCGAAGCTTACAGATTACGTTGCCACCATCTGTTTGGCAACAGATGCATGACACGCTCCTCCTTCGGAACGTTGACCAAAAAAATATGTGATGGAGATTGCCGATATCTGAAGCAATACAAATCGGAATTAAATAAACTGGAATCCGATAAATGAAAGGACAGTGGTTATCCTGTCCTTTCTGAAGGTAATAATGAAAATACTATGTTTCTGATGTATGAAACATATTTCAACAAAGTTTAATCAAGCGTCTTTTTCACTTCTTTTTTGACATTATTATAGCCTTCCTTTATTTCTTTCTTTGCTTTATCAGCTCCTTCCTTGACCTGCTCTTTAGTTTCCTTCCAAGCTTCCTTCACACTATCCGCTCCCGCTTCCATTTTATCAGAAGCTTTATCAAGTGCCCTATCGGCAGATTCCTTCGCGTTCTCAATCCGGTTGTTAACCTTATCCTGCGTTCTTTTATCCCTGCAAGAGGTAAAAGACAATGATACAACACATATTAATGCCAAAGCCGCAAACATCTTTTTTTTCATTTTCATATTCTCTCAAATTAGTTAGTTTACAATATAGAACAAAGATTTCCGGCGAAAGTTTTCCTAGCAGCTTCTTTCGCCGGAAATAAAAATTGAACTTGATTTAATAATCTAAATCATTACTTCTTATCCGACTTTTTGCCGGAAGTTGCACATTTGCTTTCTTTAGCCTGAGTTTCCTTTTTGGCACTCTTTGCTTCCTGTTTTTTTTCAGTTTTCTTATTCATAACACAAAATATTAGAAGTTAGTAAATAAAATTATTTATATGCAGCCGTTTATTTTTTGCTGCCTTTTTCTGATTTCTGATAATCACACCACGTCAGTTCCTTTTCAGGAGTGACGGAAAGCACTTCATTGCTGCGTTCGTCAGACAACTGTTTGTCCATTTGAGCAACTTGTTCTTCAGTGCGTTCCGTTCCTTCCGGTTTTCTGTTCGCCAGTCCGTTTGTCTTTCTCACTTCTCCCAGCGGGTCGTCAATATACTGCCACTCTTCTTTCAATCGTGAGCTCTCACCTTTATTCCACGGACCACGGTACTCTTCACCTCTTGACAGATTAAAATGAAGATTGCTATACTTTGGCGAAGTTTGCAACACTGCAGGTGGGAAATTCGGCTGAATGGTATTCAAAGCAGCTTCAAATTGCTGGAAGTGCGTAACTTCACGAGTCATCAGGAAAACAAGAGTTTCTCTCACCGAAGGATCCTCTGTAAACTTCAGAAGGTTTTCATAACCAATCTTGGCACGACATTCGTTCGCCATATTAGTCTGGAGATCTACCGTAAGTTCCGCATTGGCAGATACATAGCTTCCGCACCACGGATTTCCGTTACTGTCTGTCAACATCGGGCTACCGGGAGCTACCACCACACATTGCGGATTTGTAAACGCCTGTTGAATAAGTTCTTCCTTAGCAGACTTACCGTCCATCAGTTTACGAATATCCATCGTCTCTACAGCATCCTTCATCTCACCGTTGACCGGTCCGAGAAGCATCTGAATAGTAGCTCCCACTATTTCGAGATGCGCCAACTCTTCTGTAGCAATATCCATAAGCATGTCATACTTGTCCGGGAACGGATTATGACAACTGAAAGCTTGTACAAAATATTGCATAGCTGAAGTTAGTTCTCCATTAGCACCACCGAATGCCTCCAGCAATATGCGTGCGAAACGCGGGTCCGGTCTGGAAACACGGGCATTGAATTGCAAATCTTTTACATGATAAAACATAATCGATTTTTTTAAGTTAGTAATTCAGGTTGATTAAGATGTACATCTATATTTATAACATGTTGTTTTATATATTCACGCATTCTCTCAATGCGACATCGTCAGAAAAATATGCCGGATAGCATAAATGCCGTCCGGCATACAATTAAGAATCAGAATTTATAACCATAACCTAACATGATAACGACATTGTCATCCTCGGCAAACATAAATTTCGCTTCTGCGTTTAAAAAACTACGTTCTGACAAAGGTAAAGTAATACCGCCTCCAAGATTAAAAGCAAATTTGGTTGAGTTACTCCTATCCACCCGGGTGGTCACGCCATTCACCTCGACATTCTGCTTTCCATAGAAATTGTTCTGCATACCAATTCCCGCAAGAGGATAAACGGAAAATCCTTGTCCATCCTTACTGAAATTGAACACATAATGGAAGTTTACATTCACATCCAGTCCCGTTGCTTTGTCTTTCGGAAAGAAGAATGTGAGGTCAGGAGCTATCCTAAGATTATTGGCAATCGCATAGCGTCCCTGTGCTTGCAAGCCGAATCTCTCGTAATTAGTCTGGTAACCAAGGCTTCCCATTAAAGAGCCCTCACCTTTTCTAGTTTGAGCATTCACTCCGAAAGCAGTCATTGCTACTAAAATCAATAATAAAAACTTTTTCATAATCAAGGCATTTAGTTAATAATATATTTCATCTAAAACAAAACTCTCATTCCTTATTATTCTTCAATAGTACAGATACTTACACGATTCCAATCCGGTTCGGTAAACATATCGCCCACTCCCTGTCCTTCGGCAGTAACGCGGTCTGCTGCTACTCTGTATCTCTTAACCAAAATTGTCTTGACAGCCTCTGCACGTGCTGCAGCCAGTCTGGCATTGAGTTCGGCACTACCTTCCGGAGAAGCATATCCTTTTATTACAACTTTTGTTTCCGGATGCTTACTCATATAAGAAGCTACACGTTCCACATTCGGAAGTTGCGAAGCATCAACGGATGACTTACCTTGTCTGAAAGTAATGATTGATTCCGGAATACGGGCTGTCTTGACCACTGTTTCTGCCGGAACCACTTTTGTACGACAGTCATTCAGTTCCTGCTGCAGTCCGTTGATTCTTTGATTAGCACTATTCAACTCACTATCTCTGGTATCCACTTGCCCGCGAAGCGCGTTGATAGAAGAATTCAACTCGTCAATTTCAGCCTGATTGTATGCTCTCACTTTATTGAAGTAATGGGTTCCATTGCTTGTTGCAAAATGATATGTCAATCCTGCAGTGATTTCGAAAGCAGCATTGTTGGCATTGAAACGGCTTTTTGCCCGATTATAATCGCCCTGCATATCATATACAATAGCAGGTCTGATACCAATGGTCCATGCTTTGGATTCGCCCATATTGAAATTAAAGTTCATTCCGAAACGGGTAGACCATGAATTTTCGTCACCGTCACCGCTTGCATAATAGCGCAGCCACCCTACACCAGCTACAGCTTCAATTTCAAAAACACGGGGAGAACCGAGATAAGTGCCGAAAAGATTCATCAGATTCACCTTACCTAATACACTAACATCAGAAGCATCAAAAGCAGTTTTACTTTGGGTTGTATTCACATACCCCATTCCCTGGAATCCCAAACCGAAATTAGGAGTCAGCTGTTTTGAGAATCCCACTCCAAAAGCAGGACGCATACTTTTAAAGAAAGCACTATGAGTAAGCGGAGTCACTGCGCCGGCATTAATTCCCACTGACCAATTATCTGTAAATTTAGTACTTTCAATAACAGTTTGGGCCTTCGCTGAAAATGTGCCCAACACACAAGCTAATAAAATAATAGACTTTTTCATAATTGAATATAATTTAATGTGACGTTTTGTTTATCATCTACACGAAAACAACATATCCTAAAAAAAATTAGTTCGCAATTGGTATTTCACATTAACATATATTCATTTTTTTAAATCAAAAGAATACGCCATAAATTGAAAAACGGCTGAAAGCGGATTATCCACTATTCTTAGGTTTATCGTCAGTCACATTTTCCAAGGTCGGTAATATAGGTAGGATAATCTGTAATCTATATACAAACCGAATCCAAAATCAGCAGTATCTTTGCAACATGGATAAAAACAACAGATATAAACGTAAAAAAACAAATTAATATGTATCTAGACCATATTTACTCTCCTGCAGACATAAAGAAATTATCGTTTAAAGAACTCAATGATTTAAGTAATGAAATCCGTGCATCACTCCTGCAAAAGTTGAGCGAACATGGCGGGCATTTCGGACCTAATTTCGGAATGGTGGAGGCTACTATCGCTTTACATTATGTATTCAATTCACCGGAAGACAAGATTGTTTTTGATGTATCACATCAAAGTTATGTGCATAAGATGCTGACCGGACGAAAAGACGCTTTTCTCTACCCAGCTGAGTATGACAACGTATCCGGTTATTCCGAACCACAAGAAAGTAAGCATGATTTCTTTGTTATCGGTCATACATCCACTTCCGTCAGCCTGGCTAGCGGATTGGCGAAAGGACGCGACCTGACCGGTGGCAATGAGAATATCATAGCCGTGATAGGCGACGGTTCCTTAAGTGGCGGCGAAGCATTTGAAGGATTGGACTATGTAGCGGAGCTTGGTACAAACATGATTATTATTGTCAACGACAATCAAATGTCTATTGCCGAGAATCACGGTGGACTATATAAGAACCTGAAAGATTTGCGCGACAGCAACGGTCTGTGCGAATGCAATTTTTTCAAGGCTATGGGATTGGATTATATGTACGTAAACGACGGCAACAATGTGGAAGCATTGGTTGAGGCTTTCTCTAAAGTGAAAGATATTCAGCATCCGATAGTAGTACATATTAATACACTGAAAGGGAAAGGGTATGAACCTGCAGAACAAGATAAGGAAACTTTTCACTGGCTCACTCCTTTCAATATAGAAACCGGAAAACCAAAGTTTGCCGAGGATGCGGAAGATTATAGCGAAGTGACTGCCCAATATCTGCTGAAAAAGATGAAAGAAGACAAGCGGGTGGTAACAATCACTTCGGGCACTCCTGCCGTTCTCGGATTTACTCCCGACCGTCGCCAGGAAGCAGGCAAACAGTTTATAGATGTCGGTATTGCCGAAGAACACGCGGTAGCACTTGCTTCCGGCATCGCAGCTAATGGCGGAAAACCTGTTTACGGAGTGTATAGTACATTTATCCAACGTTCATACGATCAACTTTCGCAAGACCTCTGTATCAATAATAACCCGACTGTTTTGTTGGTCTTCTGGGGAACACTGTCCGGAATGAATGATGTAACCCACCTCTGCTTCTTCGATATTCCGCTTATCAGTAATATTCCTAATATGGTTTATCTGGCACCGACCTGCAAAGAGGAATATCTTGCTATGCTAGAATGGAGCCTCCACCAAAACGAACACCCGGTTGCCATCCGTGTACCGGCAACGGATGCAATTACTTGTGGAGAACCGGTAGAAACTGATTACAGTGTTCTCAATCGCTATAAGGTGGCGCATCGTGGGTCAAAAGTAGCCATTCTTGCTTTAGGTTCGTTCTATGGATTGGGACAGTCGGTTGCATCACTTCTAAAAGAAAAAGCCAATATTGATGCAACACTCATCAATCCGCGTTACATCACCGGTGTAGACAACGAACTGATGAATGAACTGAAAGCAGATCACGAATTAGTGATTACATTGGAAGACGGTGTATTGGATGGTGGTTTCGGTGAAAAGATTGCCCGTTATTATGGTACTACAAACATGAAAGTTCTGAACTTTGGAGCTAAAAAAGAATTTGTTGACCGATATGATATACAGGAGTTTCTCCGTGCCAATCATCTGACGGATGAACAGATTGTAGAAGATATCACCACAGTGATCGGTTAAAATCAAAACCATTCACTATATATTCAGGAAGCTGTCTAAAAGCCTGTTTAAATTCTCTTCAGTCATAATCTTATAGCTGATATTTCAACTTACCCCGGCTCTTCTTGTCGCGTCCGTCTGTAGTTGGCGGAAGGGGTATTAACAGTTGCGCTCTTGGCTGTTAATAGAAAACTTTCCGCCCATTAAGTATAAAGTTCCTTCGGACAGGAAGGAAACTTTCTTTTCATTCGATGCAAACTATAAACGCAAGCTTTGATTATATAATTGCAAGCTTTGTTTTTATAATCAAAGCCTTTGTTTTTATAAACAAAGCTTGCGTTTATAGATTACGGTTAATGAAAAATAAGTTTACATACTGATAATAAGAAGTTTACAATTAATGAAAGAGAACTTTTCTATTAATGAATGAAAAGTGGGTTATTAAGAGCCTGCTCCGAGTTTTGCCCGACACAGTTTTGAGAGTTGCTTTCGAGTATATTTTCTGTTGTTGTGAGCAGCAGCATGACGGAGACTATGTGACGAATAAAAACTGGTCGGTAAAGCCTATCTAACATAATCTCAGGAAAATTTAAACAGGCTCTAAAAAGTCGTCAGTAACTCTAACTCCCCTCCTTCGGGAAGGAGAATGAGGATAGAACCGACTTTTTAGACAGCCTCTTCCATTTTCATTCAAATCAATAATCCTTTCCGATAGTTCAACGGAGTCTGTCCCGCATTTCTTTTGAAGAACTTACAAAAACCGGCTGCATCACTAAACCCCAATTTAGCTGCAATCTCGCCAACCGTAAATTTAGTAGAACTCAATAAAGTACGCGCCTCCATTACTAACAATTCATTAATAAGGCTATTGATAGTCTTACCTGTCCCAAGACGTACAATACGAGCCAGGTATTGTTCACTAATAGCCAGCTTATCCGCATAAAAGCTCACGAAATGTTCTTCCCTGAAATTGCGGGTAACGAGTGCATAAAATTCTTGCAGAACGCAATAAACTCTCCATTCAGTAGAATTTCCGAACGGCCTTCAAGAACAAATATCATATAAAGCTCCCGATTGAAATAACATTCATTCGCGGGATAGCTTCTGTCTTTATATTCACTCCGGAAACAGACTACCTCCTCTTTATAATGAGGAAGTTCAGGATGCTCCTTCAACAACTGTGTATTGTCAAATATACGAAATTTTACCATTTACACCTTTATTTTATGACGTAAAAATACGATTTGTTTCGGATATGACAAAAACTGTATGGAATTAGATAATCTATTTCAGAGTAAAAAACAGGACCTTTGCATATCCTTTTCAATATATGGAAAGGGAATCAATAGAAAGAAGTTAAAGATGCATGGTGCAGTCTATCGGAGTAGTGCTTGAGCTGAAACCAAGAGTAGCCATGATGAGCGCAGAAGCATTTGTAAAATATGCATCCCGCCATTATAACAAGGAATTTGGAAAGTTCAAAGTTTATTTCGATATTACTTTAGTTACATTAGCCGTGATTCTCTCGCTCCTGCTGACTCAAGGTATTCAGGGAGTACGCGAAGGATCACTCATTGCTGCTTGTATAACAGGGTATATCGTCAGTTTCCTGAATCAGAAGATAATGACTAGAAAAAACCTTCATAGATTACTACCGGTCTGGAAGTAAGCCCTATATCTATTTAAAATAAACGCCTTATAAAAAGAGGGATATAAAAAGAGAATATAAAAAGGTCAATATAAGAAAGTCGCTATAAAAGAAAATCGCTTCTCTGTTAGAATCTGATTGATTCTTTCAAAGAAGCGACTCTTTATTTTAGATATAACTACCTTGTATTTACTTCTTCTGACCGTCTATCTCTTTCAGAAGTTCATCAACAGCCACTTTTAGTTGGATATCCTCTCCTTTGACTACTGTTTCCGGATTATTGGCAACCTTTACATCCGGTTCCAATTGGGTATTTTCCAAATAACTGCCGTCAGGCAAACGATAACCGATGATAGGAATACCGAAGACCAGTGAAGGATCTTGCAATGTTTCCCAGGATACGCTTGTCATTGTTCCTGGCACAGGCATACCTACCAGCTTACCTATCTTCTGATGTTTGTATACCCACGGAGTTCCGTGTGCATTGGAATAGTTAGCTTCACACTGCAACATGATAGAAGGTTTATTCCAGCGACGGCTCGGCATATCACAAGCTTCACGTCCACGCACTACCTGCGTAAAGTATTTCTGACCGCTGAAAAGTACCTCAATATCTTCATGCAGACGGCCACCACCGTTGAAACGGGTGTCAATCACAATACCTTCGCAGTTGTTATATTTTCCTAGAATGTCCGAGTATACAGTACGGAAGCTATCATCTCCCATCGACTGAATATGAACATACCCCAAACGTCCTTTCGACCATTTTTCAACATCTGCCGCACGTTGTTTTACCCAACGTTTGTATAACAAACCGTTAAGCTTTCCACTAGTAATAGGCATTACCACTTCTTCCCAACGTTCCTTGTTCTGCGGATTATACAACGAAACCAAGGTTTTCTTTCCGGCTTTATTATTCAATAAAGCGGTAATATCCTTATCTGGAGCCAGTTCCTCACCGTTAATCTTTTCAATAATGCAACCAGCTTTTACTTTCGTACGGGAATGGTCGAACGGACCTTTTTCAACTATCTCAGCGATTTTCATTCCTTTTCCCTGATACTCCCAATCGAACAACAAACCCAGATTAGAGGTCACATCTCCTCCACCTCTCGGAGAATAACGTCCTCCGGTATGTGAAACATTCAGCTCACCCAACCACTCACTCAATAATTCTGCAAAGTCATAATTGTTATCAATATGAGGCAGGAACTTACGATAAGCATCAGTCATAGCATCCCAGTTTACCCCGTGCATATTGAGGTTATAGAAACGTTTTTGATGCTGCTTGTACACATGGTCGAACATCGCCTCACGCTCGGCAGCCAAATCCATCTTCATTTCAGCCTGATAACTGATTGATTTCAATGCATCCGACTTCGCATCCATTTTCTGCATAATCCGGCTTCCCAACAAGAAAATATCCCCTTTCTTATCCAACATCAATGATGCCCAACCGGTATTGAGTTTGTGCAGACGTTTTGTGTCTTTTTCACGAAGATTCATTTTCCAAAGGTCATATCCACCTTCGATAGCTGAGAAGTAATAAAGATTCTCCCCGTCTTTTGAGAGTATGGCACTGCCTAAATCGGAAGAGTTGGGAGTCAGACGGACAATACGGTCTTCAATGCCGTTAAGTTCTACAACTATATCTTTCTTGTCTGCCTTATCTTCGGATGACTTATCCTCGTCAGCCTCATCCTTTTTTGACTTATTTCCGTCTTTCTTCTTGTCGCCTTCCTTCTCTTTCGCTTTCTTCTGTTCCTTTTCTAATTCTTTGAGCAGTTCGAAGTCTTCCTTGCTCAGGCGATAGCGATCATAAGCATCCTGATTCAGGAATACCAGCATCACATCTTGTTGCGAACCCCAGGAAGCATGCGCACGCATACCGTAACGTTCAGTCTGGAAAAGAATAGCGTTTCCGTCCAAGACCCAACGCGGAGCACCACTGATATATCCACTATTTGTCAGATTAGTAATCTCCCCTCCCTGTGCGCTGACAATGCCTACATCCGAATAAGGATCGTGACGATTGCCTATAAATTCGAGGGTAAACCATTTGCCGTCCGGCGACCATTCGTAGTCAAATCCGCCACCGGTATTATACCATGTAGAACCATCCGTCACTTGACGAACTTTCTTTGTTTTTAAGTCAAGTACCATTAAGCGTTTGCGGTCTTCGATAAAAGCCAGTTCCTTGCCATCCGGAGAATATTGCGGATAAGCACGTTCCACCGTTTTGGAAGGAAGCAGGACTTCTTCTTCGATAAGAGTTGCATTAGGGAAATTGGCTTCTTCCTTACGGGTTATTTTGGCAGTGTAAAGTTGCCAGTTACCCGTCCGTTCGCTGGCATAGACCAATGTCCGGTTATCCGGTGCAAAGGACACAGCGGCTTCTTTTCCCGGAGTATTCGTGATTTGCTTAGTTGTAGTGTAATCCGTCGAAGTGACAAAAACATCACCGCGCACAACGAAAGCAACCTGTTTGCCATCCGGGGATACGGAAGCGGAAGTAGCACCTTGGGAGAATTTGAGGGAAGCAATCTCCTTTTCATCATCCCGGACAAGTTCGACGTTTACTTTCTTCGGACGGGCATTGGCTTCCTGCGTATAAAGTTCTCCGTCATAGGTATAGCACAATGTACCTTTATCGCTGATTGACAGGAAACGTACCGGATGCGTACGGAATGCAGTTACCGCTTTTGCCTCTTGCGGAGTATTCAGCGAAAAATTATATACATTGAATGAGCCGCCGTTGCGCTCGCTAAGAAAATAGACAGAATTGCCGTCGGGCGCATATACCGGATTGCGGTCTTCCCCTTCCCGGTTCGTCAGATTGACATGTTTTCCCGATTGTGTATCATACAGCCATACGTCTCTGGTTATAGAAGAAGTATGGCGTTTTCTCCATTCATCTTCGAAGCCTTTACGGTCTTGATAAAGAAAGTTTTTCCCCGATTTATCAAAGCAAACCCATTCGGCAGGAGTAGCGAGCACTTGCTCGGTACGTCCTCCACCAACAGGAACTTTATACAATTCCGTCATTGCTCCGGTAGGAAACAAAGCACTGCCAGCAGGGTCTTGAATAGATGCGGAGAAAAGTACATACTTTCCGTCCGGAGTAAAAGCCGAAGGAATCTCCGAAGCGGAATGATAAGTCAGCCTTTGAGCGGTTCCGCCATCGGCAGGCATGATAAAGAGGTCAAAATTCCCATTCCGGTCGCTGGCAAATGCAATCTGCTTTCCGTCGGGCGACCAAACAGGGTTAGCTTCATAAGATGCTTGTGTTGTCAACTGAACGGCTGTCCCACCCTGTGCGGGGACTTTGTAAATATCGCCTTTATAACAAAAGACAATCTCCGTTCCATCCGGTGAAATACGTGCGTCACGCATCCACAAAGGAGTAATGGCATAGCCGGACAATGCGGTCAATGCCAGTGCTAAAGAAGTTATTAGTTTCTTCATGTCAAATAATTATATATATTTTATTCCTACGCTCCCGTATCGAAGAGTAATCTATGTCCCGATGTCTCCATATAGCGAGAAAGACCGTGTTCTGCCTGCAATTTACGTCCATAGACACCATTCTCCACAAGAGTCGTTATTGTATAGCCCATGATGCTTAGTTATCAAAAGAATCATACAAAATAAAAAGTTCTGCCACAAAATTATAATAATTCTGTGGTAGAACAAACAATACAGTCAATTAAAATTCTTGACTTTTCAACCTTTCAATTGTTTTTTGCTTTTTAGCCTTCAAAAGGCCGCATAAGATAGCGTCACTATAATAAAACGGGACAGTTACACCATTTTTCCCATGTTGTAGGCTTCCTGCATATACGGAGTATCTTTAATCTCCCCTACCTTCCAGGCACCGATTCCATAAACCGTTCCTTTTTCCCGTGGCCCTTCCAGACAATCGAGGAAGCCCCGAAAACCGTCTATCGTGCGCTCCATCATTGCTTTATTATCCTCTGCCGCCGCAATAATGAAATAAAACTCCTTGTTCGTTATCTCCGTATAACGTGCGCAGCAACGGTCAATCATAATCTTCATCTGACCACACATTGTATAGAAATATACGGGAGTCGCCATTACAATCACATCAGCAGCAATCATCTTCTCCACAATTTCCGCCGCATCATCCTTCTGCGGACAAGGCTTGCCGTACATACTGCAAACACTGCATCCCGTACAAGGATGAACCATTTTGTCTTTCAGAAAAATCTTCTCCACTTCATTGCCCGTCTCGATAGCACCTTTCATAAATTCATCACAAAGCAAATCCGAATTGCCACCTTTCCGCGGACTGGACGAAATTATCAGAACTTTTTTAGCCATAACTATACTTTATTAGTTTTATCTTTTAGAATGATTCAGTCTTTTCACTCTGCAAAAATAGACAATTTATAAATTTCTTTCTGCTATTTCCCTTGTGTGTCCTTCGCAGGAGAAATAGGCTATCCACATTTTCTTATCCTTTGTTTCCAATTATTAAAAGTTTAATCTGAAGAATGCTTCCAGCTTGTCAAACGGGATGACGGTCAGATTGTCATAAAGGTCTGTATGGTTTGCACCGGGAATAATCATCAATTCCTTATTATCACCTTTCAGCTTCTTGAACACATCTTCGCCGAAGTAGCGGGAGTGCGCCTTTTCGCCGTGAATGATAAGGACGGCATTCTCGATTTCGTCCGCACGGCTCATAAGCGGGAAGTTGATGAATGGAATGGCTTCAGTCGCATTCCGTCCCTGATTGGAGTTGAGCGAGCGTTTGTGATAACCGCGCGGGGTCTTGTAGTAGGCGTGGTAGTCTTTGAAGAACTGCGGGGCGTCGGCCGGCAATTCATCAGGCACACCTCCGCCTGGCTTCGGAAAACCATTGCGGAAATCCTCGGTACGCTGTGCCGCCAATGTTTTACGAAATGCGTTGCGGGCTTCGGCGTTGTCGTTGGTATCGAAATAGCCGTTGGCACTGACGCGGCTCATGTCGTACATCGTCGAAGCGATGGTAGCCTTGATGCGTGGGTCGGCTGCTGCGGCATTGATAGCCAGTCCGCCCCAGCCACAAATGCCGATGATACCGATTTGTTCGGAATCTACCTTGTCATTGGTCGCAAGGAAATCGACAGCGGCAGAAAAATCCTCCGTGTTAATGTCGGGCGACACCACATAACGGGGTTCGCCGCCGCTCTCTCCAGTGTAAGAGGGGTCGAAAGCAACGGTCAGAAAACCGCGTTCGGCCATTATCTGGGCATAAAGTCCGGCTGCCTGTTCCTTAACAGCTCCGAACGGTCCGCAGACAGCAATGGCGGGCAGCTTGCCGGAAGCGTCTTTCGGTACATACATGTCGGCCGCCAGCATGATGCCGTAACGGTTGACAAATGTTACTTTGCTGTGGTTCACCTTGTCGCTCTGCGGAAAGGTTTTGTCCCATTCCTGTGTCAAATTCAATGTCTTCATATTATCACTTGTTTTTTGATTTGTTGTACTGTTCGTGCAGCCGGCAAGCAGTCCTATTCCAAACAAGGCTGTAATGGCTGCGGTTGTCAGATTCATCGTTTTCATTCTACTATTACTTAATATGGTTATCATCCTGTTTTATAATGCAAAGGTACAGCGATAAAACAGAGCACGCATTACTGTCCAGCTCAAAATAGATTATTCAAAAGCTCAATCCCGTGTTTTCTCAAAAGCTCATATAATACAAACAGCGTTATGGTCTTTTCGTTACCACAACGCTGCTTATGTGTTGATTAAAGGTTATCCGTACGCTTTTTAGAGATTGGAAAGTTCAATATGTTGTGTTCCGAGTTACACGAATGCAGCGGTCGGCGATATGCCGTATTGTTTCTTGAAAGCCGTCGAGAAGTGCGACGGATTCTTGAATCCCACCTCGGCATAAACATCCACAACCTTTTTACCCCCCTCTTTCATTTTGGCGTAAGCCACCTCAAGACGTTTCCGTATAAGCCATTTTTCGGGCGTCAGATCGCTGATTTTCTTGAAATCGCGTTTGAACGTGGCAAGGCTGCGTCCTGTGTAGTGCGCCATTTCTTCCATCGTAAACTCATACATGTAGTTCTCGTTCATGAACTCCATGATGTCGATTTTCCACGGTTCGTTGAAATCGAAGAGCGTCGGAGCAAATCGCTTGTCGATATGCAACAGCGCAAGCAGCCCCTCCTGCAATTTCAAGTTCATGAAATCGTCTTTGGGTTTCACTTCCGGATCGAAGTAAGGGGTCATTGAAGCGAAGAGGCTGGCGAGTTCCACCGTTTTAGGCAATTTGATTACACCGGAATCGAGTTTGGGGATATTTGCAGGAACTTTGCGTTGTTCCAACTTACTATACATTTCTCGTAAGAAACGATGTGTGAACATCAGAAAAATGCCACAGTAACGTTCGCCGTCCTTTGTCTTTTTATACATCGTGATGTGATGGTCGCGCGGAATAAAGACACATTCGCCTTTCCCTACATGAATCTGTTCAGTCCCGTTGTCGAGAATCATCTCACCCGAATATACATAATTGATGGCATATTCACGGGAACGGTGTATACAACCGCTGAGGTCGTCGTAGAAGAAGCTGTAAAATATATCATTGTAATTGAATATGAGCTTCATCGGCCCTAATTGTTCGTCTGTCATATCTTGCTTCAATTTATTTGCTTGCAAAAGTACAAAACATTTCTCAAAAGCTCATTGCTTATATACGATATTAGAAAAATAATCACTATTATCTTGTATACGCATCTATTCTTTATAGACAAACAAAGGAACAAAATTGTTAGCAAAAAGAAAGACAATTACCTATTATAATCTTATTCTTCCAGCTTCCATACATAAAACACATTCCTTCCCGCCCCTCTCTTACGCAGTTTCCCTTCTCGGATTATACTTTATCGTAATACAACTTATAAATATTAGGAAGAAAAGACTTAGTTGACCGGCAGAAATTAATCACCCAACAGCAACTTAGTCACAGCAGCAGTATTCAAAGCCCATTCACGGGTATATACTTCGTCCGCTTCCGGTGTATCAGCCAACTTCAATCCCTGTGCTTGTGCTTTGATTACCAACAGTTCGCCAACGGTGGTTTTCGCATCCAATTTATTCAGATACTTTTCGATAGATTGTGTATCCAAAGAAAGAATGGTCTGTCCGCCGAAAGGTGTTTCCAGCCAAACGATTTCTCTCTCTTTCACTTTCAATACCCCGAAAACAAGTCCTTTATGCAAACTTTGGGAAACACGTACCTGATGCTGAACGCAAGAAGGGTCGTATGCCACTCCGGTCTTCTCTGATGTCCTCATCGGATAAGCAGAGTTCATCCAACCGACTACCAGATTAGGAGAGATAGCACCATTGCTATACGCATTGCAAGTGAAAACCACATACTGCGCACCTACACGGTTCAGTTCATTCAAATCGAGTTCGATATACTCGGCAGTACCTTTCTTGTCGGGGATGCTTCGGATATCTCCGCTATGCTTGGCACCGATAGCCTGCAAGTTGAAATAAGAGCAAACTTCCGTTGTTGACGGCAAAGTGATGTGGCAACTCAAGTCCATATCCAGATGCTGTGCCGGAAGCCCTTTTCCCCACTGCATGAACAGGCGCACCTTATCCCCTTCTACCGGGAAACGTGTTCCCTGCAAGGCACAGGAAGTATCCTGAACCGTCTCGCTACGGTCGCCGATAGACAACGGGATATGGAACAACATAGGGTCGATATATATGCTTTTGTTCTCTCCCTCGACCACCGCGTTAGCAAAACGGGCAGTCACGACTTCCTTACACAAGTCCTGCACATCTTTCACCATTGCTTTCAACTGGTCTTCCATATAAAGACCCACCAAATAGTGAGGTTCTATCAAATGAGCATTACCGCCCAAAGGTTTCACCATTCTCTTATGTCCTTGCTCAAAGTAGTTCTCCGCATACATACCCAAAGTGACCATCAGACGGACTGGCAACAAATGAACGACTTCCTTGAATGCAGCCAACGTCTCTTCCGGTCCGAACCAAAGCATATTGGCAAATAAGGAACGTGCAAACATACCCGGCCGCTGCTTCAACAAGGCGAAAGTCTGTGCGGCATCCGCTTTCAAACGGTAACGATCCACCTCTCCCTGCCAAACCGTATATGTCTGACAGTAGAATACATCCATCAACTCCTTCAAATTCCCGAATCCCGGCTTACGGGCATATTCCGCCAAACGCAGCGCACGTATCATACGTACCCACATCTCCCTTTTCGGATGCATGATTTCGCAAGCCTTTTCCGCGTTCATCTTCAGGTTATTCAGCCAGAGGGCTACCATTTTACATTCACGGCGGGTGTATTTCAACTTCAGTTCCTCACGCTTCGCCTGAGCAGCCGAACGGCTTTTATCCAAAACAGCAGTTATATGCGCATTGTTTCTACCTGCCTTACGGATGATAGTCTTAGGTTCGATGATTTGCAGGAATCCGGTTTTCTTGTACCACAGATAACGCAATATATCGTTCGGAGTGGAGAAATAGATTTGCGCTTCCTGCGCCCTGTCCTGCTCCACCAATGTATCTATCACCAGCATCAAAGTTTCTTTCATTTTGATTCCAACTGCCGGCAACGGAAGTTCGCCAAGCAAAATCTTCAAGCTATCCACTTGTGTGGCATCAAGAGCCGTACGCGATTCAAGCAGGTCGCGGAAGAAACCATTCAACTCCTCTTCCCGCCAAAGTTCAAGGACTTTCAGCTTGCTTCCCTGTCCGAAGTATTCCGTAGCGGACGTTTCAAACGGAGTTCCGCAGAAGGGACAGCCGTTGTATCGCTCCAAAGGGAAGGTATTATCGGGAATCACGTGTCCGCAGGGCAGCTTCACGCCTTTCTGGCTATTGAAGATGTTGGCAATCCATGTTATCAAATGGTCTAATCCTGTTTCTCCGGTAGGTGTATCCCAGCCTTTCACCAATGGAGCCCAATTGAGCGTCACGCCCAATACCTCCTTCATCACCTGAAGAATCTCCATCTGTTGCGCCGGATGCAACTGATTGACAGCATGCAGCAACTCCTCGGATAAGCTATATCCCACTTTTCGAAGTTGAGCAACCAATGTTACAGTAGTCGAAGTCAATGCTTCGCGCTTTTCTGTTCCTTCTATCGCTGGCAGATAAATTGCATTTTGCCTGACAGATACTTTCAATAACTCTTTTTTCATACGTTGTATTTTTTAAGTAAGGTAATCGGGAGACTGTGAATCAATGGTGCATTCCTGCTGTTTTTGAAGTAAGCCTTCCTTGACCTTAGTTGATAAAAAAGAGGTAGAACAGGCCGGATTCGAACCAGCAATAGCCACCGTTAAGAAGTAAGCTCCGGTTGACCTCATTTCAGATAATCCCGAAGCTACTGTCCTACCTCTATATTTGTTTTTTTTGCGAAACAGAAAAAAACGGATAATCGTACTGGTAATTTCTACCCTAAAGAATGTGTTGAAGTAACCCATACTTGACCTGTTTCCTTGTTTCTTCGACAAAGATAGGTGCAGTGATGCGCAGCCTTTTTGCGTAACTCAAACTTTTTTGCTGTATTCATGATAAAAACAACAAAATTCCCGCAACTCTGCCCTTAGTAATCAAATATATTTCGGTAATTTTGGTAGATTTTATGAAAATGGAGTTACTTTTGTCACTCAAATTGGAGAATAGTGCCGATTGTGAAACAAGCCATAGAGAAAAGCAAAATCATCGGTACCATCTGCAACGGAGCTTCATTTATGGCAAAACACGAATTTGCAAGAGAACTGCTCCTATTGCTTGAGAACGACATACCGGAACGCATCGAAATGTATTATCAGTTCAATAAGCAAGGATTTTGCCAGCTATTTGACGAGCAGTGAAAAAGAGTGTGGTATGCCTGATTAACAAGCATTTATTTTATAGCAAAACGGGCAGTCATCTCATATCTCAACTTAATGACACGGTACTGTTCGGTAGTCGCCGTCCCCATATTGACATTGCTCTGTGCCTGAAAAGGAAGGTAACGACTTATGTTATTATCGACAGGTTCAATGATACGAATGACTTCCCCCAATTGCTGTCCCATTGCTTCCACCAAATCAGACGCTTTTTCACGGGCTGCTTTCAGTGCTTCAATCTTCCCCTGCCTCCTATACATAGGCAAATCTTTATGTTTCAGTTCCCCGATACGCATGGACTCAATTCCCCATGTATTAACGCAACGGATAATGGAATTAATTTGATTGAAATCCGTAAGACGAATATCCAGTTGTTTGCCTATCAGAAACTCCTTCCCCCTTTGACGCCAATATTCTCCCACTTCTTGTGTACGGATAGCCTCATCCGATATTCCGATTTTATGTAAACTCCGGCGCAAATCCTTTTCAATCATAGCCAATGGCACTTTTGTCCGAAAGTCTTCCTCTTTCTTTGATTTACCCGTATATTCTTCTTCCCAATATTCCTTTATCTGAATCAGAAAATGTATTTCGTCCGGAACAATTTCTATCTCCGAAGAACCGATTACTTCAACATATCTTGCATCACTATCCTGAGCATTGACAAAGATATTCCATGCAAACAAGACAAAAACAAATAAAAACAACTTTTTCATATCTTCGATGATTAAAGGATTTTATATAACATCATAAGAGCAATTATACAGCAACAAATATAATCTATTCAACACAATAAATGTTATATTTGCAATCGATTTATAATTTGTTCACAAGGACATAACGAAAAGAAAGAATATTTCTTTCATGAAAAAGAATAGGATTAATGAAAGACTTTGCAGCAATCGACTTTGAAACAGCCAACGGCAAGCGTACCAGTGTATGCAGTATCGGTGTTGTTATTGTAAGAGACGGTAAGATTGTGAATAAAATCTATCGTCTCATCCGTCCTGCTCCCAATTATTATACCCAATGGACAACAGCTATTCACGGACTGAATTACAACGATACGATAGAAGCGGAGGATTTCCCCGATGTATGGGCTGAAATCAAACCGTTGATAGAGGGGTTACCGCTTGTAGCTCACAACAGTCCTTTCGATGAAGGTTGTCTCCGAGCGGTTCATGAATTGTATGGAATGAATTATCCCAATTATAAATTCTATTGCACTTGCCGTACTTCGAGGAAAGTATTCGGCAAAGAACTACCCAATCATCAGTTACACACAGTAGCAAAACGATGCGGATATGACTTGAACAACCATCACCACGCACTTGCTGACGCTGAGGCCTGCGCCCAAATCGCATTGTTAATTATTCCCGAGCCATAGAGAGCGGAATCGGTGAAAAAAAAAGATAAAGATACGCACGTCGGAGGCTTGTTCGATATATTCATTCCCCAATCAGGAAAAAAGACCAAATAAGAAACACTACAACTATTATTTCAATCAATAATAGCCGTAGTGTTTCTTAATTATAATAATGCTAATTATGTACTCAGATTAAAGGATAGACTTAGCGATACCCATTTCCAAACCGCGAAGCTCCGCCAATCCGCGAAGGCGTCCCAAGCAGGAATATCCCGGATTTGTCTTCTTCTTCAAGTCGTCAATCATCTGATGTCCGTGGTCGGGACGCATGGCGATAGAGCATTTGCGACGTTGTTGTAGAAGAATAAGAGCCTTCATTACGTTATACATATCTACATTTCCTTCCAAGTGGTTAGCTTCGTAGAAGTTGCCTTCTTCGTCACGCTGTGTGCTACGTAAATGCACGAAGTTCACACGGTCGCCGAAACGTTCCATCATGCCGGCAAGGTCATTATCGGCACGTACACCGAAGGAGCCTGTACACAGGCAAAGACCGTTGGATTCGTTAGGTACGGCTTCAATCAACTTTTTGAAATCTTCTTCCGTACTCAAGATGCGCGGCAGACCTAAGATTGTATAAGGAGGGTCGTCCGGGTGAATCACTAACTTCACTCCTACTTCGTCGGCAACGGGAGCAATTTCTTTCAAGAAGAAAATCAGATTGGAACGAAGTTTCTCAGCGTCAATGTCATTGTAACGGTCGAGCGCCTCCTGAAATTGCTCTACCGTGAAACTTTCCTCAGAACCTGGAAGTCCGGCAATCATATTGCGAACCAACAGTTTCTTATCATCTTCGCTCATTTGTTCGAAACGAGCTTTTGCTTTGGCTATTTCTTCAGGAGTATAGTCTTTTTCTGCGTTCGGACGTTTCAGGATGAAAAGGTCGAAAGCTACGAAAGCCGCTTTTTCAAAGCGAAGCGCTTTAGAGCCGTCGGGCATTGTATAGGCAAGGTCGGTACGTGTCCAGTCCAATACAGGCATGAAGTTGTAAGTAACTACCATTACACCACATTTTGTCAGGTTACGGATACTTTCCTTATAGTTTTCGATATATTTCATGAAGTCGCCTGTCTGTGTCTTGATATGTTCGTGCACAGGTACACTTTCTACCACAGACCACGTCAGCCCCACCTCTTCAATCATTTGCTTACGCTTCATGATTTCTTCTACTGTCCATACTTCACCATTCGGAATATGATGAAGCGCATTTACTATACCGGTAGCGCCGGCTTGCTTAATATCCCACAAGCTTACCGGGTCGTTAGGACCATACCAGCGCCAAGTTTGTTCACATAAATACATACTATTGTTAAATTAAGAATTGAAAATTGAGAATTAAGAAATAAAAGTTGAGAATCAAAAGTTGAGAGCCTACATGCGGATGCTGTGCAGCCAATTCTCAATTTTTAATTCCCAATTCTCCATTTATTAAATAGAGAATGCGTCGAAACCACCATCGATAACAGCTACTGTACCTGTTACGAAGTTAGAAGCATCACTAATCAGATAGTGGATTGTTCCATAAAGATCTTCCGGTTCACCGAAACGGTTGAACGGAGTATGAGCAAGGATTGTCTTTGAACGGTCGGTCAAAGAACCGTCAGGATTAGTCAATAATGTACGGTTCTGTTCAGTCAGGAAGAAACCCGGAGCGATAGCGTTTACACGCAAGCCGTTACCGAATTTCAAAGCCAATTCACCAGCCATGTATTTAGTAAAGTTAGCAATAGCTGCTTTAGCTGCACCATAACCAACGACACGAGTCAACGGACGAAGTGCAGATTCAGAGCAGAAGTTTACGATTGAACCTTTCTTCTGTTCTACCATGATTTCAGCAAATACCATTGTAGGCAATACTGTACCGAAGAGGTTCAAATCCACCACTTTCTTAAATGCGTCAATCTGCAAATCGAAGAACGTTTTATCCGGTGCGATTGTAGCACCTGCCATGTTACCTCCGGCAGCGTTCAACAATACGTCAATGCGACCATAAGCCTTCATGATTTCTACTTTGTTGCCTTCCAATACTTCTTTATCCATTACGTCAGTGTAAAGGAACATGGCTTCGTTGCCCTCAGCTTTGATACTGTCTACCAATGCTTTTCCTGCTTCTTCGCTTCTGTCGAGCACAACTACTTTTGCACCTTCTTTTGCGAGATATGCAGCAATTCCTTTACCCAAGATTCCGGCTCCACCGGTAATTACAACAACTTTGTCCTTTACGTTAAATAATTCATTCATGGTTTCTAAAAATTTATTATGTTTATAGTTTATTATTCAGATAATATTTCAGATTCTCTTTCAAGAGAATATCTATCGGCATAAGATTTACCTTTTCAGAATGTTGCTTGAACAACAGATGATTGCATAGGGACTTAATTCCTTCGTATCCCTGCCTTTCGGGACGCTGCGCAACCAATGCGGTAATCACTCCTTCCGAAAGTAACTGTGTATTTCTCTCTATAAGGTCATAACCTACCAGTTTTACCGACTGCATGGCTCTTGCTTTCAGGTAATTCCCTAAAATATAGCAGGTAGAATTAAAAATAACAGTTCCTTCAATATTCGGATTTGATTCAAAGATTTCATCAAGTTTCGTGAAATTGTACACCGAATCATTGATTTTCAACTCCACCTCATGCAGATTTCCAGTGAATCCCATCTCTTTCAGATAACGACAAAATCCCTCCCTGCGGTTTCTTCCCTGATTGGAGTCATTCTTTCCACTATGGACAATCCGTGCCATAAGAATATCGGAAGCAGGAGAAATTCTGTCTGTCAACAACCTGGCGGCAATAACTCCGGCATCATAAGATTCTGTACCGAAATAGGCAAGTTGATGCTGTCCCTCAATATTGGAATCGACATAAATATAGGGAATTTCGAATCGGTCGAGTTCACGCGAAAGCCGGATAACAGAATCGGTAAACAATGTGGCGATTAACACACCATCCACCTTTTCATCCAACAGATTACGGACTATATCATCAAAAGTTTTGTTGTTATACTGGTCAAAAAAGAGCTTTGTGATAGTTATATTATAAGACTCCATTTCGGAAGCAGCCTTATCAATGCCTTCTGAAATGGCTTCCCAATACTCTCCCTGAACAAAAGACGGAGTGATTGCGACAAAGTGATACTGTTTCTTGGACGCCAATGAACGCGCCATGAGATTAGGCTGATAATGAACCATCTCCAAAATAGTCTGCACCTTTTTCCTGTTTTCTTCAGATACCCGTCCACGATTATGAATGACTCTATCCACCGTGCCGACAGAGACACCCGCCATTTTAGCGATGTCTACAATACGAATATTTGAGAATTCTTTGTCCATCCTTAATAAATATCTTGTTTTTCGATAACAAAAGTAAAATGAATTATTGAATTAAGCAACAATGTGTGCGCACACACACGATAACACAAATAGATTATAAAATTAATTATCAAACACTTATATCAAACATAGCAAATATACACATGTTATTAAACATAAGAAAAGAGCCAAAATCATCAGTAAAAAGTACTCCTGAAAGCAGATAAAGAAGAGAAAAAAATAGTTTTTATCATGAAAAAGATAGAAAAGAATAGAGAAAGCGGTAAAGTGTGTGCGAACACACGATAATATTCAGTGTATACACAAGCGAATAAAATAGTAAAAAAGAATTGATAATCAACTATATGTTAACTGATTACCAATTCTGAAAATATTATTTCTCCCACTTTTCTTTTGCTTTTCCAGCCATCTTATCGGCTTCTGCTGCCACTTTATCAGCAATTTCGGCTCCGGTTTCTACCGCTTTCAGTCCAAGATTCATTGCTTTTTTCTCTGCACAAGCTGCTGCCGCCTCAGCATCGCGACCAATGCGGTGGATAGCGTCATAAATTTCATTTTCCAGTTGTTTGGCTTTTGCGGTACGTGAAAGACGATAAGCAATAGCACCAAGGATAGAACCAAGTCCAAGTCCAATCCAGAAATTTCCATGTCTACATTCCATAATTAAGTTCAGTTTTTTAGATTAAAAATAAATTATATACCCAATAAAGTTCATTTATCCTCCTTTTTTAATTCAACAACAGCAGGTATAAAGAATAGTTCAGTAACTCAAAACTGAATTAACGACAATTTACAATCCTTAGTTTTAGAAAAACAGGAAAGTTTGCGTACCTTTGCAGCCAATTTTTCAGGAACACTTCTAAAGCAATAGGTATCATGATACAAAATCAGGAACAACCCGTAGGAAAAATTACATTTTCCATCTTAATCGCATTAAGTCTTTCACACTGTCTCAATGACCTTTTACAGTCCGTTGTATCAGCAGCTTATCCGCTATTCAAAGATGATTTAGGATTGAGTTTTGCGCAAATCGGTCTTATCACACTGATTTATCAGCTATCAGCTTCGGTCTTCCAACCGATTACCGGAATCATCTTTGATAAATATCCCGTCGCATGGTCATTGCCTATCGGAATGAGCTTCACCATGATAGGACTGATAAACTTAGCTTTTTCTGATAATCTTTATTGGATACTACTGTCCGTATTCTTAATCGGAATCGGTTCTTCCGTATTGCACCCGGAAGCCTCGCGCATCACATTTCTCGCTTCGGGTGGAAAACGCGGACTGGCACAATCACTCTTTCAGGTAGGTGGCAATTTTGGTGGTTCGCTAGGCCCTTTATTGGTGGCTTTGCTCGTTGCCCCTTATGGAAGACAGCATCTTTTCATATTTGCATTTGTAGCGGTTGCAGCTATCGGAGTCATGTATCCGATTTGCAAATGGTATAAGTCTTATCTCAACCGGATGAAGGCTCAGACTGTCAGCGTCAGAAAACCGGTTCATCTCCCTTTGCCTATGGATAAAACGGCTATCTCTATCGGGATATTACTGATATTGATTTTCTCGAAATATATCTATATGGCGAGTCTGACCAGTTATTATACATTTTATCTGATTCACAAATTCAATGTTAGCGTACAGGAATCGCAGCTATATTTATTTATATTCTTGGTTGCTACGGCTATCGGAACATTGGTGGGCGGCCCCGTAGGCGACCGCGTCGGGCGGAAGTATGTTATTTGGGCTTCAATTTTGGGAGCTGCCCCGTTCAGTTTACTGATGCCTCACGCTAATCTGGTATGGACTATTATTTTAAGTTTCTGCGTGGGATTGATGCTTTCTTCCGCTTTCCCTGCCATATTACTTTATGCTCAAGAGCTACTTCCTACCAAACTTGGATTAATATCAGGCCTGTTCTTCGGATTTGCTTTCGGGGTTGCCGGTGTTGCATCGGCTGTGCTTGGTAACTTGGCGGATAAGACAAGTATTGAGTATGTTTATAATATATGTGCTTATATGCCGTTGCTGGGACTGGTCACGTTCTTTCTGCCTAATTTGAAGAAGAAAAAGATCGGATAGAAATCTACATAAATAAAGCGAAGCAAAGCGCATTATATTAACATATTTAATTGGAGATAAAAGAAACGTCCGGTATTCGTCGTCACGACGTACACCGGTCTACAAGTTAAGGTCAAAGTCAAAAAATTAAGAGAGCTATTTATAAATTTGGGCTCGCATTTATTTCTTTCTCGGGAATAGCGTACAAATAGTAGGTGCTATTCTCCGTGAATGGCTTACCATTCGGAAAACGAAGGAACCAATGTCCTAATGGATTCCGTTTGGCAAAGGTGCCGCCTTCCTGCCAACAATACACTTCCGCCTTTTGTTCATCTTCCGCCTCTATCAGATACATTTTGCTTGCTGTAACTAACAGTATATAGAAGTTTTTTGTTTAGAGCCTGTTTAAATTTTCCTGAGATTATGTTA
Organism: Bacteroides caecimuris; assembly: GCF_001688725.2. Classification (NCBI taxonomy): domain Bacteria; kingdom Pseudomonadati; phylum Bacteroidota; class Bacteroidia; order Bacteroidales; family Bacteroidaceae; genus Bacteroides; species Bacteroides caecimuris. The sequence goes on from NZ_CP015401.2 coordinate 2,667,589, forward strand.
GATAGGCTTTACCGACCTGTTTTTATTCGTCACATAGTCTCCGCCATGCTCCTCACAACAACAGAAAATATACTCGAAAGCAACTCTCAAAACTGTGTCGGGCAAAACTCGGAGCAGGCTCTTAATAACCCACTTTTCATTCATTAATAGAAAAGTTCTCGTTCATTAATTGTAAACTTCTTATTATCAGCATGTAAACTTATTTTTCGTTAACCAGGGCAAACGCATTATATTTTTATCTTATTTAATAGTTTGAACAAATATTCATCATTCCATCCTGCGTTTTTTCTTTTGGCTGCTACACTGCCCTTTGTTTCATCTTGTTTGATGATATAAAGGGCTATCTTATTAATTAAAGAAAAATTTTGCGCAGCATTACCTACTTTCCTTCCTGCGTCTTCTCTAAACGATACGTCTAACTGCCAATGTAGCCTGTTTTCTATATCCCAATGCGATCTTATAGCCTCTGAAATTTCTTTCGGTTTTAGCCCTAGTGAAGTAATGTAATATCTTTTTTCTACGGAAAGTTTTTTAGTGGCTACCTCCAGTCTTTCGGTACTAATTCTTACGATGGACTTGACCCCCTCAAATTTATCTTTCAGCATTGATTCCATAATCTTTCCCGGGCTATAAACCAGACATTCACGAGTCTCAATTCTCCCATGAGAAACCTCCTCTGTGACATATTTTCCATAGTGTGAACGGTATACCGGCCGATCAATATCAACACCATCCATCTCGTCTAGCCAGCGTTCCACATCCATTAACCTGTTTTTTTGATTGGCCTTTAATGCCAGAATATAGTCTGCATTATTTTCTATTATTACTTCGGCAATATCTGTTTGGCATGCAATAGCATCAATTGTCACTATGCAATCCTGCAAATCCAGAGATTTTATAAGAGAAGGAATAGCGGTGATTTCATTGCTTTTATCATCTACTTTTACCTGACCCATACTGATTCCATTGGAAACAGCCCAGGCACTAACCATATGAAGCTTGAATCCTTTTTTGCCAAAGGGATTGTCTTTGCTGCACTTACTTGCTCCACGAAGCATTTTACCGTCTATAGCAACAACCCCTTCATACTTACCACAAAGCTCAGATACCCAATCACGAAAGACCAATTCAAAATAACCGGGTTTGAGTAAACTGAAAAAACGATTGAAAGTGTCATGACTTGGGATCTTTACTAAATCAGGAAAACGACGTTTAAAGAAGTCAAACTTACAAATACCGAACCGTTCTATTTCATTCCAGCTTTCACTTCCACAGATTACAGCACACAAGGCTATATAAACGATGACTTCCAAAGAGTGTTCTTTTTTTCGGTCAATACGAGGATCTTCAAGTTGTTTACAAAGACTAATTAAGCTCATTTTAGGGTTTATTTTTGTTTAAATTCAATACAACAAAAATACAAATAAATAATTAATATACAAAATATTAATAGATTAATAATAAGACAAATAATAAAAATGAAATATAGATAATAGTTGACTAATTGATAGACAAAATATAATGCGTCTGCCCTGTTTCGTTAACCGTAATCTATAAACGAAAGCTTCGTTTATAAAAACAAAGGCTTTGATTATAAAAACAAAGCTTGCAATTATATAATCAAAGCTTGCGTTTATAGTTTGTATCGAATGAAAAGAAAGTTTCCTTCCTGTCCGAAGGAACTTTATACTTAATGGGCGGAAAGTTTTCTATTAACAGCCAAGAGCGCAACTGTTAATACCCCTTCCGCCAACTACAGACGGACGCGACAAGAAGAGCTGGGGTAAGTTTAAATATCAGCTATAAAATTATGACTGAAGAGAATTTAAACAGGATCTTAGAAAACGAAACATTTTTTAGATGATTGTTAGCATAAATCAGCGAAAGATAGTACTTTCGTGAAACGAACAACATCTATAACGGTAACAAAGAACCTCATGATGAAACGGATGATTCTATTTTTCTTTTTGCTACTGTCACTCTCTCTACAGGCGCAGACCGAAAAGAGAGACAGTCTTATGAATGACAATATAGAAGCCGATTCACTCGCATCCACCCGACCGGGTGCCTTTAAAAGAGCTATCAAAAAATTCATGAACTTCAGTGATTTCGATACGCTCTATATCAGTCCGAACCGTTATAATTATGCGCTGATGGTTACTCATTTCAGTAACTTCGAATATTACTCGGTCACCAGTGAGTTACCCCAACCACAGAAACTCAGTTTTTCTCCTAATCCACATAACAAGATAGGATTATATTTCGGTTGGAGATGGATTTTCCTAGGTTGGTCTGTCGACGTCGATGATATTTATCGCAAGACAAACCGGAAAAATAGAGGGACAGAGTTTGATTTAAGCCTATACAGTTCCAAATTGGGCGTAGACATCTTCTACCGCCGTACGGGTAACAATTACAAGATTCACAAAATCAAGGGATTCTATGACGAGATACCTTCCAGTTATTCCGAAAACTTCAACGGGCTGAAAGTGGATATCAAAGGCCTGAATTTATATTATATATTCAACAACCGGAAGTTTTCCTATCCTGCCGCTTTCAGCCAGTCGACCAACCAAAGGCGCAATGCCGGAACATTCATCGCTGGTTTCTCTATCTCCAAACATAATCTCGATTTTGATTATCAGCAACTACCGGAATATATACAGAAGAGAATGAACCCCGGAATGAAAGTCAACAAGATAAAATATACCAATGCCAATATCAGTTTCGGTTATGCCTACAACTGGGTATTCGCACGCAATTGTCTGGCATGCATTTCTCTCACTCCCGCCATTGCTTATAAGGCTTCTGATGTAGACGCAGAAACTCACGAAGGGAAACAATGGTACAGTAAGTTCAATCTCGACTTTCTGGTTCGTGCAGGCATTGTCTACAATAACGGAAAGTATTTTGTCGGCTCGTCCTTTGTTGGAAAAAACTATAATTATCACCGGAATAATTTCTCTCTTGACAACGGATTCGGTACACTTCAGGTATATGCGGGCTTCAACTTCCATTTACGCAAAGAATACAGGAAGAAGAAATAAAAATGCATACATCAGAAATCCCCGACTTGCTTGCTTATCCAAAGAATCTTTGTACATTTGCCCCGTTCTTTCCTTTAAAAACAAGAACCTGATGAAGAAACAACGCCATATACAGACCACACGCACTCTCCTTTCCCGCTTCCGCTATTGGGGCAGAAAGAACTATGCCGCCTTTGCGAGCATGGGGCGTGAATTCCAAATTGGTCATCTGCATATCAATGTGGTGGACGTTGCCCTTCGCAAGCAGAATGCTAAAATTACTATCCCTTATCATACATTTATGACACTTCAGGAAATAAAAGACCAAGTGTTGGCAGGCATTGACATATCGCCCGACCAAGCCGCTTGGCTGGCCAACATGGCTGACAGCGAGGCGCTATATGCCGCCGCGCATGAGATTACCGTCACACGTGCTTCGCACGAATTCGACATGTGTTCCATTATCAACGCCAAGTCTGGCCGATGCCCGGAAAACTGCAAATGGTGTGCACAATCCTCTCACTACAAGACGCAAGCCGAGGTCTATGACCTCCTTCCCGCCGAAGAATGTCTCCGACAGGCAAAATATAATGAAGCTCAGGACGTCAACCGTTTCTCCCTCGTCACCAGCGGACGAAAACCCTCTCCCAAACAGATTACCCAACTTTGTGATACTGTCCGCCATATGCGGCGCCACTCTTCTATTCAGCTTTGCGCTTCGCTGGGTCTGCTCAACGAAGAAGAACTGCGTTCTTTGCATAATGCAGGTGTAACCCGCTATCATTGTAATCTGGAAACCGCACCTTCCTACTTTTCAACACTCTGCTCCACTCATACGCAGGAACAGAAACTTGCCACTCTCGATGCCGCCCGTCGTGTAGGAATGGATATCTGTTGCGGGGGCATCATTGGCATGGGAGAAACAATGGAACAACGGATTGAGTTCGCTTTCACTCTGGAAGAATTAAATGTCCAGTCCATTCCTATCAACCTGCTAAGTCCGATACCCGGAACACCGTTGGAAAACGAAAAGCCTCTGAGTGAAGAAGAAATCCTCAGGACAATTGCCTTGTTTCGTTTCATCAATCCGACAGCTTTTCTGCGTTTTGCCGGCGGACGTTCACAACTCTCTACCGAAGCTATGCGCAAGGCATTGTATATCGGCATTAATTCCGCTATTGTAGGCGATTTACTGACAACACTCGGTTCTAATGTGTCGGAAGACAAACAAATGATTCAGGAAGAGGGTTATCATTTCGCAGGTTCTCAATTCGACCGGGAACACCTGTGGCATCCCTATACTTCTACTACTGACCCACTGCCTGTATATAAAGTGAAACGGGCGGACGGAGCCACTATCACTCTCGAAGACGGACGGACACTTATTGAGGGAATGTCTTCCTGGTGGTGTGCAGTGCATGGATACAATCATCCGGTATTGAATCAAGCGGCAAAAGACCAATTGGATAAAATGTCTCATGTCATGTTCGGCGGACTGACCCACGACCCGGCCATTGAATTGGGGAAATTATTATTGCCATTGGTTCCACCGTCGATGCAGAAGATATTCTATGCGGATTCCGGTTCGGTAGCTGTGGAAGTAGCTTTGAAAATGGCTGTACAATATTGGTATGCCACCGGAAAACCGGATAAGAATAATTTCGTAACTATCCGCTCCGGCTATCATGGTGATACATGGAATGCCATGTCCGTATGTGACCCCGTAACGGGAATGCATAGTCTTTTCGGCTCGGCACTCCCTGTCCGCCATTTTGTTCCGGCTCCGGCTTCCCGATTTGACGGGGAGTGGAATCCTGAAGATATTGTCCCTTTGCGGGAGACGATTGAAAAACATTCGGAAGAATTAGCGGCACTGATTCTTGAACCGATTGTGCAAGGAGCGGGCGGCATGTGGTTTTATCATCCGCAGTATCTTCGTGAAGCGGAAAAACTTTGCAAGGAACATGGACTCCTTCTTATCTTCGACGAAATAGCAACAGGGTTCGGACGGACAGGTAAACTTTTCGCTTGGGAACATGCCGGAGTAGAGCCGGATATTATGTGTATCGGGAAAGCATTGACCGGTGGATATATGACGCTTTCTGCCGTATTGGCTAGTAATCATGTGGCAGATACTATCTCCAATCATGCACCGGGAGCTTTCATGCACGGGCCGACTTTCATGGGTAATCCGCTTGCTTGTGCGGTAGCTTGCGCATCCGTACGTTTGTTGTTGGAATCTGGTTGGCAAGAAAAGGTCAAACGAATCGAAGCACAACTTAAAGAAGAGTTGGCACCTGCCCGGGAACTTCCACAAGTAGCCGATGTCAGGATATTAGGGGCAATCGGAGTTATTGAGATGAAGCGTCCGGTAAATATGGCATTTATGCAACGCCGATTTGTGGAAGAAGGGATTTGGGTACGTCCATTCGGAAAGTTGGTTTATCTGATGCCCCCCTTCATCATTACTCCCGAACAATTAAGCAAATTAACTGCTGGATTACTCAAAGTAATCAGTGGAAAACGTAATAATATACATCAGTAACTTATGATATCAAACCATATAGACCAAGAACTTCTGACTCTAAAGGAAAAGAAGAATTATCGTTTTCTCCCACCCCTCATCCACGACGGGCGGAATGTTATTCTGAACGGGCAACGGATGTTGAACCTGTCTTCCAACGATTATCTCGGACTGGCTAACGACCTATCACTTAGAGAGGAATTCTTAAAGACAGTAACCCCCGAAACATTTCTGCCTACTACTTCTTCTTCCCGATTGCTTACAGGCAATTTCACGGATTATCAGGAGTTGGAACAACAACTGGCAACCATATTCGGAGTAGAAAGTGCACTCATTTTTAATAGTGGTTATCATGCCAATACAGGGATTCTTCCTGCCGTCAGTAATGCGCAAACACTGATTCTTGCGGATAAACTGGTACATGCCAGTCTGATAGACGGAATCAGATTGTCATCTGCGAAATGTATCCGGTATCGCCATAATGACTTATCCCAACTGCAACGACTGATTTCTGAAAATCACAATGCGTATGAGCAAATCATTATTGTCACCGAAAGCATCTTCAGCATGGACGGCGATGAAGCCGACCTTCGCGCTCTCGTCCAATTAAAAAAGAGCTATTCCAATATTCTTCTTTATGTGGATGAAGCCCATGCTTTCGGTGTACGGGGCGAGAATGGATTAGGATGCGCTGAAGAACAGGACTGCATCAACGATATAGACTTTCTGGTAGGAACATTCGGAAAAGCAGCAGCCTCAGCAGGTGCATACATTGTATGCCGACAAATTATCCGGGAATATCTAATCAACAAGATGCGCACGTTTATATTCACAACAGCCCTTCCGCCCATAAATATTCAATGGACTTCGTGGATATTAAAACATCTGCCCGCTCTCCAACAGAAGAGAACTCATTTACTGAGAATCAGCAACAAACTAAAGACTGCACTGGCTGATAAAGGATACAACTGCCCTTCGGTTAGCCATATTGTCCCAATGATTGTAGGAGCAAGTGAAGATACTATATGTAAAGCAGAAGAAATCCAGCGTAAAGGATTCTATGCATTGCCGGTACGCCCGCCTACGGTTCCCGAAGGGACTTCACGTATCCGCTTCTCCTTGACAGCAGACATCACAGAACATGAAATTGACCAACTCATCAAACTGATAAACGGATGAAACAGCATTTTATCATAAAGAATAATCAGAAGCATCTATTACTTTTCTTCGCCGGCTGGGGAATGGATGAAACTCCATTCCTGCAAATTCACCCGACCGATAAGGACTGGATGATTTGCTATGATTATCGTTCATTAGAGTTCGATGCCGGCATTTTGCAAGAATATTCTGAGATCACCCTCATTGCCTGGTCAATGGGAGTATGGGCAGCTTCTCAGATAATGAAACAATATCCATCCCTGCCCCTTTCCCAAAGTATCGCTATCAATGGCACTCTTTATCCTATACACGAAACGAAAGGGATTGCTCCTGCCATTTTCGAAGGAACCCTGCAAGGATTGAACGACCAATCCCTGCAAAAGTTTCAAAGACGAATGTGCGGTTCAGCAGCCGATTACAAGGCTTTTCAGACAGTAGTTCCCCAACGTCCCGTTGAAGAGCTCAAAGAAGAACTTGCCGCCATACAAAAGCAATACTTATCATTGCCACCGTCGGATTTTGCATGGCAAAGAGCCATCATAGGAAAAAGCGACCGTATCTTCCTGCCGGATAGCCAGTGGCTGGCATGGAGCAACAAAGTGGATTCCCTTGAATATGCAGAAGCCGCCCACTATCAAGTGGAACTTTTTGATAATGTAATCATGCAAATCAACTAATTATTGATTTATGGATAAACAACTAATTGCCGAACGTTTCTCTAGAGCCATTCCCACTTATCCACAGGAAGCAAATGTACAGCGGCAGATAGCAGATAAAATGATTCACCTGCTTACAGAATACATATCCTTTCCCTGTTCAAAAGTGATTGAGTTCGGATGCGGCACAGGTATTTATTCCCGGATGCTACTTCAGGCTCTACGACCGGAAGAATTATTCCTAAACGACCTTTGCCCGGAAATGAAGTACTGCTGTGAGGATATATTAAGAAAAGAGCAAGTATCCTTTCTTCCGGGAGATGCAGAAACTGTTCCTTTCCCCGCTGAAAGCACACTGATAACTTCCTGCTCGGCTCTGCAATGGTTTGAATCTCCCGAGAACTTTTTCAAAAAATGTAATGCTTTACTCAACAAACAAGGCTATTTCGCTTTCAGCACTTTCGGGAAAGAGAATATGAAAGAAATACGAGAGCTAACGGGAAACGGACTTCCTTATCGTTCACGGGAAGAACTTGTAGCAGCCTTGTCGACTCACTTTGACATACTCCATTCGGAAGAAGAACTTATTTCTCTTTCATTTGATAACCCACTAAAAGTACTTTATCATTTGAAGCAGACAGGAGTAACCGGCATATCCGGCACCTCTTCCCAACAACTGCGGACACGTCGTGACTTGCAGTTATTCAGCGAACGTTACACACAAGAATTTGCCCAAGGCACTTCAGTGTCTCTGACCTATCACCCTATTTATATCATCGCAAAAAAGAAAAAAATATGAAACAGAATGTATATTTCGTAAGCGGTATCGACACAGATGCCGGGAAAAGCTATGCCACCGGTTTTTTAGCCCGTGAATGGAACAAGAACGGACAACGTACCATTACTCAAAAGTTGATCCAAACAGGAAACATCGGTCATTCCGAGGATATTGATTTGCATCGTCGTATCATGGGAATCCCCTTCACTAAAGAAGATGAAGAAGGACTCACTATGCCGGAAATCTTCTCTTATCCTGCCTCTCCGCATCTCGCTTCCCAACTGGATAACCGCCCTATCGACTTCGATAAAATCAAACATGCTACTGAAGAATTGAGTGAACGATATGACTCTGTTTTACTTGAAGGAGCAGGCGGACTAATGGTTCCATTAACCACCGAACTTCTGACAATAGACTACATTGCCCAAGAAAACTATCCGCTTATCTTTGTTACTTCCGGCAAATTGGGAAGCATCAATCATACGTTGCTTAGCCTTGAAGCTATACAAAAGCGCGGTATTGTATTGGATACTGTACTTTATAATATGTATCCTACCGTAAAAGATAAAACGATTCAGAATGATACGATGAATTTTATTCAAAACTGGTTGAAGAAGTATTTCCCGGATACGAAGTTTATATTGGTACCGGAGATAAAAGAGTAAATGACCTGTGACTTCAAAAGACAAAAGACTAGCCTTGTGTATTCAATAACCACGCCGTGTTTTATAAAGGTGTTTTCGAGACAATGAACTTAACGAATACCAACTATAAAAAAAGAATACTCAAGAAATAAATAGATAACTCCGGCTTTTCTCCTAATATCCTGCAAATTGATTTGCGAATAGTTTGAAAAGCCGGAGTATAATACTCCTTGACTATACCACATGATACACCACCTCATGCGCTTCCGTCAACAAAGGAACCTCCAGTTTATCCAACATCTTATCCAATACGGATTCGGGAAGTGCATATTCCCTGTTCTTATTCTGTTGACGCCAAATGTGATAGGGTTGTTCCAGATATACAATTTTCACTTTTGCACCATAATCCACAAACAAGTCTATCAGTTGTGCACGCATCTGACGGGTAATGTTTGTTGCATTCCAAACAAAATCCTGCCCTTTGCGAAGATACGTCCGTGCTTCTTCCTTTGCCGTTTGCACTACCCACCCGTTTGCTGATTTATCCGTAGGACTCAATTTGTGTTTTCGACGAATGGCATCCAAGCTCACCACCGGCATATCCATGCCTGAAGATTGGATATAATAATCTTTTCCCATTCCCGGAAGCCCTGACAACATCGTGACTTCACATTTAAACTGTTCGTGAGGGATGTAATCAATATAACCACCTTCTGTATGGAAGTAATGAAAGCGTGCATAATCAGTGGCGAACTCTCTCGGTTTGTTCCAACAATCTTGTTCGCGGCAGAAAATCTCAAATAGTTCCACAGCTTCCAATAACTCTTTTTTATCGTCACAGATACGTCCCCTGACATCGGCTTCGGACAGCATCTTCAATAATGAAGTATCTACCCGCAAAGAAGCCTCGCAGAGCTTTTTTACAGAGTCCGGCTTTTCCATCAACCAAATGGGTAGCCCATGATAACGGACTAAAGACGCAATCTGTTCCCGGATATGGAAGGGGGCGGTACAATCCCGATATAGAATAGTACGGGCAGTGTATTCCCCTTTCCGGGCATGTCCTTTGGCAGACACTCTTCCCTCTCCCTCATCCACAGAGGTCGAACGTTTCTCCACATCATGCAATAATGCGGCTGTCCATACTATTTCTTTCTCCAAAACAGAAAGATACTGATAAACAGCAGATTGCTGCAATACTTCTAACACCATACGGGTGTGTATTGCTACATTCCCTTCCGCATGATAACGAGTATCCTGCGGAACGGTATTCATTTCGCGCACCCACTCGAACTGTCGTTCGAGTGAACTCCACGATTTATCTTCTATCAATTTCCAATCCATAACTTATTCCTCCTTTTCATTAGCAAATTCCCAGGTAAGCCGGGCACGTTTCCAGTTACGCGTCCAATGCTCATCTGTCTTGACGTGCCCTTTCCGCACATACTTAAATACATTCTGCGCAAATCCGCTTACCGGATACTCTTCGATATTACGGCTGACTACCCCTTCGCGGGTACAAGCTTCTTTTGTCCACGGGTCACAAGAACCGAAGACCGACGGTTCTTGTGACATACGGATGATTTCCTGTTTCAGAAGCTCCGGCGTCAAACCGGAAACAGGCTCTATCTTCAACTCCGGGACAGTAGGAAAATCAAATAAAGCCGCATAAAACTTCACTTCCTCCCATGCCAGCCATTGGTCCATGTAACGGACCGCAAACACATAGAAATGCGTTTCCAACCGCTGATATTCAATAGAATGTACGGCATACAGATTCTCTCCGAAGATTTCTATATCGCCTAAATCATTCTTTATCAGCTCCCAACGTTCACGCAGTTGCCTCGTCCACGGTGAAGTGGTAGGCGCAGCATGCGAACGGGCAAAGACACCCCACTGGCTCAAACAATTATTCTCTCCGTCCAACTTTTCGGTATGTACCAATGTCCCAATCCGTTGGATGTCCTCCCAATACGTATGATTAATCCGGTCATCACTAGTCGTTCCGGGAGAGAACGGATAGTGATAGGTACGACCATATTTCTCTGATATCATTTTCTTCTTCTTTAATTAATTTGCAAATAGACTTTCTCTTTCATCGCATCACTCCTTATTCATTCGTACAATGCGAGGCATAAATCTACCCTGCACTTCCACCAGCGTCTCTTGCGTATGCATCACCCGGTCGATGTCTTTGTATGCCAACGGCATTTCTTCCACACTTCCGCCAATCAAGGTCACTCCGGCTTGCGACAACATCTTTTTCAAAGCCGATTGCGTAAAGCTGTCCTTCGCCTTTTGGCGGGACATGGCTCTGCCTGCACCGTGAGAAGCAGAGTTCAAAGCGTCTTCCACTCCCTTGCCACAAACGAGGTATCCTGCCGTAGCCATGCTGCCGGGAATCAATCCCGGCTGCCCTTCTTGTGCCGGAGTAGCCCCTTTGCGATGCACAATTGCCATACGTCCCTGAGCAATTTCTTCTTTCCAAGCAAAGTTGTGATGATTATTGACATTAGCGAGAGGCTTCAACCCTAAGGCTTTCGCCAGGTTCAGATGAATCCGTTCGTGACAGGCACGGGCATAGTCGCCTGCCAGGTTCATGCTCATCCAATACTCCTGCCCTGCTTCGGAATCCAAATCCAGCCAGGCGAAATGCTGCGCTTCACGGGGAAGCCGGCATACTTCACGCGCCAACAGGCTGTAATGTTTGGCAATGGCAGCCCCTAACCCTCGTGAACCGGAATGTGACAGCAACGCCAAGTAACTTCCTTCTGGAAGGTTCAACACGTTATTTTCTTGCAGAGTAATCTCGCCGAACTCCACAAAATGGTTGCCACCACCGGAACTTCCAAGCTGGCGTACCGCCTTTCCGTGCAAATCCCTCAATAAAGGAGTCAGCCGGAATTCTTCCCTATCCAACACTTCATGTTCCTGCTCAAGGCCCAATCCGCCGTCCATACCGAAATGGGTGAAATCCTTCAAGGCTTCCTTCATCTGATACGAATACCGTTTCAAGAAATCTACACCGGCATCAAATACCGTCAAGCTCATCCGGCAGCCAATATCAACTCCTACGGCATACGGAATCACCACATTATCCGTAGCAAGCACTCCACCGATAGGTAACCCGTATCCGGCATGAGCGTCAGGCATCAATGCTCCGGCTACCGTCACAGGCAGACGCATCGCCAGGTTCATTTGTTGTTTGGCGAGCGTCTCAATGAATTTTCCCCCGTAGGTTTTATACATTAGCGGCTCGTCCAGTAAATCATAAGCTGTAAACTCTTTCGCTATTATAGTCGGCGAAAGGCGTTCGGCAAGCTTATTCCATATTTCATTGTTTTTGTAAGATTCGGGATGCTCAAGTATATCGCTCAATGTCATTTCAATCTGTTCTTTGGTGGCATGCTTGCAATGTTTGTTCACAATATCCACCACCAGACTGCGGGCAACATTATCCCGGTATCCTATTTTACTTAAATCTTTTAATCGTATTCCCATACTTTTTTCTGTTCGCATACAGCATTCCCTGTCAGCCTCACCAGCAAACAACGATGCAATACACGTGATACCAATGCTTAGGATACGGACATAAAATACCCTCCCACCGCATTGAAGTGATTAATTTTAAAAATAATAAATATGATTGCAGGACTAATCAACCATTGCCGCCTGTTAGTAGAATTGCGGTCAATGTAAGAACCATCAGTTCAATATAAAAAATAATAAGTTGCAAAGCCTAATCTTCCCGACGAGACAACTTAGTCCTAATTTGAAAATATTATAACTCTAACATAATTAATACCCTTTCCATCAATTTTAAAGGGTGAATACTCATTTTATCGTGGCAAAAATAGTGCTTAATTTTATATCTTCCAAAGATTAATAGACAAATTTTAGTGTTCGATAACTATCCGAGGGAAGTTTTTCCAAGAGTTTCTGTCAGCTACTTGGTGCAAGCCTTGTAAAGTGATGTACCCGATTCTAGAAGAACTTAGCAAAGAATATATACCCCATTCTAAAGGTGACGTGACTTTTATTAAAGTCCTTTGGTAATTACAGGCAACCCAAATAAGCCCTTTTGCAGAGTCAGAATCTTCGACCGGCCTGTCTTTGTTTTATTATAAGTAGAAGGAGATACATGCAATGTTTCTACATTCCCATTTTCAAAAGTTACCTGCAAATAATATTCTTTACGAACGCCATCCGGTACATAACGGTGTCTGCCGACTCTACGGCTTTTCTTATGTGTTTCTATATATTTATTCTGTACCATGACTTCTTCTTCATGCGCGGAAGCAGAATCGGCGAACCAGTAATTTCCCCCAAGAAACAATACGCAACTGATAGCACCGACACAAACCAGATGGCAACAACAATTAATTACTTTATCATCCATTGTTGTCAGCCAAATCCATCCTTTATAGAAAGGAATTGTTGCTATCACTACTATAAGTACCACTCCAACAGGTATCCACCAGTCAACCAATGTATCTTCATAAACAACGCAACTGATACCACACGAAAAAATAAATATAAAAAGCATCAGTACACGAAGTGTGTTAATAAATATAATTTTCATGATATTGTAGTATAATGGTTGCAAATATACAGAATTGGCCCAATAAATAAGACAACTACACCATTAAATAATAAACAAATCCAGATTATCCTCCATACCAACCATAAATCAAAACAGCTAATTGTTCGTTTCATGCTAACATATCAATCGCAGACCCAGCATTGATAATAGAAAAAGTTTTTTCATATTCTGATATTTTAATTGAATGTGGAACTTCTCTTTTACTGATTAAAAGAGAAGTTCCACAATTAGTTTTTAGTTATTGTATAAATCTTGTATTTCTTCTTCTGACAATATTCTGTTATACAAAATAAAGTCATCCAGATAACCATTCAAGAAGTTCTCAGGTGCAAATTCTCCATTGGTAAATCGATAGTTACAACCAATATAGTATGGCCAATTATCTACCACCTTGTCAACACCCCCTTTCTTTTCAATAACCTTCTGCCCATCGATATACAAATAACTATCTCTTTTTCCATCCACTTTCTGATAAATACATACATAGTGATGCCACTCACCGTCATCCATTCGTTTACCTTCATATTCAGCCCAGTTTCCTGCTTTTCCCTTGTATTCTACACAGAAAACAACAGTTTTACCACTGGTATCAAGTCTAAACCAACTTTGTCTGGGCACAGGATCGGTGTAAGTAGCACCAGGTCCCACACCTTGATGAAAGACTGCATTCTTAGCTGTCATATTTGAAACCTTTACCCAAAATGCAACTGTAAATTCACTATCCGTATAATGATTCTTCAATCCTTCTTCAGGAATAGACAAAATTGAATAATTTTGCTTGTCACCTTGGAAGTGTGCTGCAAATCGACATTCAGCACTTTCTCCAGAAAAGCGCGCCTGAGAATTATATACACTGGAACCAGCTCCTGCCGTAAGCTCTTCAGGGTTCAATTGATTGGGACCTGCATCTTTATTATCACCATCGAATGGCAAATACAATACTAACTTTTCTGCAGAAACAACATATACATAACTCTCTTTCTCTTTCGTAGAGCTATTTACTGAGTTTTTAGCTTTCAATGTCACTTTGTATTTTCCCGGATTATTATATTGCACTATAGGATTTTGTTCTACAGAACTGGTTGGAGTACCTCCTTCAAATGTCCATTCCCATTCTTCAACCGTTCCTAATGTCTTATCCAAGAAGTTAATATATCCCCCGGCATAAGTATTCCGGCATTGTGCACCAAAATCAGCGGCAATCGCATTTTTATCAATAACAGTAATATAATCCTCTCTTACTTTGTCTGAAGACGTTTTGGGATTCTTAGCTGTCAATTTAACAGTATAGATTCCCGGAGAAAGTGTCATTTGTGGATTTTGTTCTGTTGAAGTGATAATTGCCCCACCTTCTTTAGGTGTGAAACTCCATAACCACTCATTCGGATGTCCTTTGGACAAATCTTTAAAAGAAATAACATCTTCATTTGTAGCAGTAGTTTTATCTGCAGAGAAGTCAACAGTTATCTGCGACGGATAGTTAACAGTAATATATTGTTCCTTCACCATTTCGTTTGCTTCTTCTCCGCGTCCAACAGACAAGGTAACCGAATAAACTCCAGGCTTATTATATACAACATTAGGACTAAATAAGATTGAGGTTTCTGGTTCTCCACCTTCGAACCGCCAATTCCATTTAGAAGGGTCACCAGTAGATATGTCTTTGAAAGTAATACTTTCTCCGATTGTGACTTCCTGAAGATCTGATTCGAAAGCAGCTTGCAGGGACTGCAAATCATCTTCAGAACAAGCCAATAACAATATCACAACAATACACCGTAATAAATATATAGTTTTTCTTTTCATATCAGTAATGTATTAAATTCATTGTATTGATTTTATGCTAACAACTTTAAATGCCAGCCCATCCGTATATCGTTTTTCTCCTCCCTCATAGATAATAGCAATCTGTGAATCAGAGAGCTCAACTATATCAGAGTAACCAGAGTTACCTTCATAAACTGTATATTGTCCCTTCCAATTCTTCCCATTATCCGTACTTTTTTTGATAGTCATATTAATACGTTCCGTAGCGGAAGCAGCATTCGAAAGAAAAACAGCTCCTCCTATTGATAATATACTACCCTGACACTTACAGTCTATTTGATCAATGCTAATTTGAGGTGAAGACCAAGTAAGTCCTCCATCCATGCTAGTACAACTTTTCCGATAAAAGCCTTCATCTGCTCTCATATTCAACATTAATGTTCCCTCTCCTATCTCGGCTACAGAACACTCTCCAACACCACCGACAGGAGTAGGTTCTCCTGGTTTCCATGTTTTTCCGTAATCATCAGAATAAATGATGTGAGAATAACTCGTGACCTTTCCACTCTCCCGAGTTGTAAAATAGTTTGGAGCAACTAATCTTCCTTTATGTATTCCCTTTTGAATCTGAATACCATGGCACGGACCGGTAGCATACCAATCCCATTTTTCTTTTTTTACAGAAGAAGTTATTTCAACTGGTTGCGCCCAAGTAATGCCGTCATCATCAGAATATGTATAGTACGGACGTCGGCTGTCTTCTCCGGTACCATTGGTTATTGCTCCCCATTTATCAGTCTGGAAATTCCAAGTCATAAGCAGATGTATTCTACCTCTGTCGTCAACAATAGGCACGGGATTTCCACAAGTGTTTTGTCCATCATTCCATATCGTAATCTGTTTACTCCATGTTTTTCCATTATCCGACGAACGTTTGACTACAAGATCTATATCTCCGCTATCTCCATTACTTCGAGCTTTTCTAGCTTCAGCAAAAGCTAATAAAGTATTGCTTTTACTTTTAACAATAGCAGGTATTCGATAGAGTTCAAAACCATCCGTCCCTTGATTATAAATATAGTTGAATTCGGACGAAGGCACTTCTTCTTCCGGTGGAACAGGAGTTGGGTTTCCTTGTGTCTCATCATCTTTTTGACAAGCTTGTGTAAACATACTTATAAAAAGAAATATACATGTAATAATCTTATAGGTTTTCATATCCTTGAGTTTGTTTTAAATTAGGATTGATATTTATATCGCTCAATGGGATTGCAAGATATAATGGAATGATAATATTATCATCGACTTTTTTCTTTAAGTTCGGGACCTCCTGATAAACATCAATCGTTCCACCATAATGAAATCTAAGAAGATCGGGCCATCTTTTCCTCTCAAGATATAACTCTCTTGCACGCTCGTTCAGAATTTCTTTCTCCACTGCTATTTTATTGGTACTTCCATTATAAGTTCCAATCTTGGCACGATCTCTGACTCTATTCAGTTCAATAATAGCCTGTGGCGTTTGATTTAACGCCGCATAAGCTTCTGCTTTAAATAAATACATCTCTGCAAGCCGATATATAACTATATCTGAGTCATAGGTACGATCTCCTTCTGTTTTTGTTCCCTTCATCTTATTATCAAAGGTCCCTATTTCATTTCCGTCCGCATCCTTTGCAGTGATATAAGAGTCTTTGGTTCTGATATCTGCCGGATTAGCATTAAAAAGACCTATCAAAAACGGACTTGGTGCATAAGTGCTGCGAGCTCCTCCTTTAGCATAAGGAATTTCATCCTTATTGACCGCCTTTTCTACAAAAACATCTCTTGGCTTCAGACTCTGACTATACTGAGCTTCCTTTTCATAAATTTCGAAATGGATAGTCCATATCACTTCTTTCCCATATTTAGTTCCATAAATATCTGCAAAGTTATCTTCCAGTGAAAGTCCTTTACTTGCCAAATCCGCATAAGTTATGACATCTTTCAAATCTTGTTCCGATCCATTCATCACTTTTGCTTTCCATAGCAAAATATCGGCTTTCAATGCATAGCATGCCGGCTTCGATGCCCTTCCTTTTCCATTTGCATAACTTTCTTCCGGAAAAAGATCAATTGCCGTATTTACATCACTTAGAGCACGTGCCAAAACTTCCTCCGCGGGTTCTCTTGCTAACTTAGGCTTATTTGAACTTTCTGTCGGTTCCAGTTCCAAAGGGGCATCCCCCCATATCCGGGCAATACAGAAATACATATACCCTCTGATACAATACGCCTCTGCCAATAATCTGTTTTTATCAGCCTCTACACCAAAATCTATTCCGGGAGTATACTTCAGTAACATATTACAATGTTGTATTACAGAGTAATAGCTCGACCAGCTATAACCATTTTGCGATGTGAGGTTTTGCGCCCATAAATTAGAAGGGCCACCTTCCAGCCCTGTTGTAAAGGCATCTCCTCTGTCTTCAAAATGAAGAGTAGAATTCGATGTATCGCGCAATTTGGTATAAATACCGATCATATAACTTTCTACATCGCCTTTTGTATTCCAGTATCCATCTCCGGTAATGCTTGAAACAGTATCTACATCCAGTAAGTTACACGAATGTAACAAGAATAAAGAAATGCCTAATAGTATTGATTTAAATTGTTTCATAATTATGAGTCTTATTTAATTAGAAATTAATTTTTACTCCCATGTTATATTGTCTGGGTCTCGGATAAATACCATAGTCAACACCAGTATATATTTCAGGAAACATGCCATCATATTTTTTTATATAACCAATATTATACGCTCCTGCAAAAACTTCCACAGCACTGAGTCTCATCTTTCTAATCCAAGATAACGGCAACATATAACTTAAAGACACTTCCCTGAATGCCAGGTAATCTCCCTTGCTAAAATACAAGCTATTATTAGTACTACCACTTGCAGAGCTTCCGATCTGATTATCCCATCTCATATGATTTCTATATTGATAATCATAGTCGCTCTGAACAGTATATTTAGGATATTTGCTCCCATCATTCGCACTCTGCCAAGAATTGGTCATTGCCTCTTTGATGGCATTATTATTATTACGTGAGCTACCCATTATCTGTCCTTTGAAGCCATTGTCTATTACATGCCCCATAGCCCAGTCCATAACAATTCGTACAGTTAGTCCTTTGTATTTCAATGTATTAATAATTCCTCCGACTTTATCAGGACGAACATATCCCATGAAAATCATGTCTTTAGAGTCCAATTGTCCATCATTATTTACATCTTCAAATATTGCATCTCCCGCATGTTTCTTTCTTCCTTGTGCGTTCGGGTCATTAGGTGCCTTGGCCGCTTCTTCTTCAGTCTGATATGTTCCCAAGTAATGAAAAGCCCATCTTCCGCCAAATCTCTCACCTTCGGCAATACCACCCACTTTTTTTGTTCCTCCAGTTGCAGGATCATAAACAAAGTTTCCTCCTACACGATGCCTTTCTTCTCCATTATCCGGTAAGTCTACTACCACTCCTTTGTTATAAGCAAATGTCAATCCTAAATCCCATGAGAAATCTTTAGTTTGAATAGGAGTAGCATTCAACTCAATCTCTACTCCGGAGTTTCTTACAGATCCATAGTTACTCTTAATAGAACTAAATCCGGTAGAACTCCATAAAGGTTCATCATACAATCTGTCAAATGTCAGTTTGTTGTAATAGTCGATTAACAGTCCTAATCTATTATTGAAAAAGCCCAAATCAACCCCAATGTCATAGGATTCTGTTGTTTCCCAGCGCAACTGCGCATTTTTCAATGTTGTATTTAATATGCCGACAGAGCCCTGATAGTTGGTATCTGTAATCTTATATTCTCCTCTCGAATTAGCCACACTCAAATTGTTGTTACCTGTGCGCCCCCAACTAGCACGCCATTTCCAACGACTAACGATAGCTTCCAATGGTTTATAGAAGTTTTCCCGATGCATATTCCACCCAGCAGATACTCCCGGGAAAAATCCCCATTTATTATCTTCCGCAAATCGCGAAGAACCATCGGCACGCATACTGATAGAGAAAAGATATTTGCCATTATAATCATAATTTACACGTCCGAAATAACTCAAAGTGGCTTCCATTGTTTTAGTCGAACTTGCCCGCTGAGTACTATCTGCCGTTGCATTTAATGTCGGAATTAAATCTATGGAAGAACCACTGCCACTTGCAGAAAGCCTATAACTATAATCATGAGTATAGCTGGCACCTGCTACGACTCCAATATTATGTTCTTTCACTTTCTTATCATACGAAAGCACTAAATCTCCCTGCAAATGCCTGTCAAAATTATGTTTAGCAGAAGCCGGACGAATTGTATTTCCGGTTGTTTCATTATCTGCCTGAAAATAATTTTCTAGACCTTCCGTACCGAAATAGTAGGCTGTAGGTTTTAATATCAAACCAGGCAGAATATTCCAAATTGCACCTAATTGGAAAGTTGTCCTATATACATTGGTATCATCATAGTTAGTCTTATAATAAATTTCATGCAATCTGCTTCTGAAAGACGAAATTCCTTCACCTGGAGCCGGAGTTCCATCTTCATAATACAAGCGATAAGTTGGTGGAGTCAATATGCTTCGTGATATGGTATTAACTGTATTTCCACCTCCTACAGCATCTCTCACCTGCAAACTAGCTTTAGTAGACAGACTCCATGATTCACTCAATTTATAGTTTCCATTAAACAAAACGCTGTAATTCTTATAATTCGTACCTCGAAGAATACCATCCTGATTCAAATATCTTAATCCTACATAATAGTTAATAGCTTCCGTCCCTCCACTAATGCTCAAATCTATTTCATGCTTCTGCCCAGTTGTAAAGGTGGCTTTCTGAAAGTCATTATCCTGAAAAATAAGTTGTTTACCTGTAACAGGATCTGCCATTGTCTGCCATCCTTCGTTTTCCAACAAGTTACTGACGTAACCTTGACCATACTTTTGAAGATAAACATCCAAAAACTCAAGCGTATTCTTTGAATTTCTAGGATTTCCGGTTGACATACCAAATGAACCGCTCAAAAATTTAGCCTGATCTTCTTTTCCATTATAAGTTAAGTCTGCCTGATTAAATTTAGCAATATTCGAACGAGATAATGTTATATAATCCCGTGCATTCAATAATGGGATTCGCTGAGGTTGTTGTTCCACTCCGTATGTGTATCGCAGACTTACAACAGGTTTCCCTTTCTGACCGGATTTAGTTTTGACAAGAATAATACCATTAGCTGCTCTGGAACCATAGATAGCAGTAGAAGCAGCATCTTTCAAGACCTCTATAGATTCTATATCTGCCGGATTCATATCTGATATATTTCTAAAACCTTGTGATATTATACCATCAATAATTATTAAAGGCGTATCACTTTCCGGCGAAGTTGAACTTCCTCCACGAATAAATAATTGAGGATCAGCTCCAGGCTGCCCACTAGAAATCTGTAAAGACAAACCAGGCACTTTTCCTTGTAACTGTAATAATGGATTCTGTCCAGGTGCCTTCTGGAATTCTTCCTTATTTATCTTAGAAATAGAATTGGTTATTAATGCCCTTGATTGTTTTCCATAACCTATAGCTACAACTTCATCAAGCAATACAGAACTCTCTTTCAAAACAATGACAATATTTCTACGCCCTTTGACTGCAATTTCTTTTGTTTCCATTCCTACAAAAGAAACAATAAGAGTAGCGTCAGGAGAAACCATTATTGAGAATTCACCAGCTATATTAGTAATGGTACCTTTATCCATTCCTTTTACTGAAATTGAAACTCCGGGTAATTCTACCCCATTTTGATCTTGTATTATACCAGAGACTTTAATTTCTTTAGAACTGATATCATCTGCTTGAATATTTAGGGAAATAAATAAAAAAGCAAATAACACCGATAATATTTTATTCGTATGCTTTATTGAGTTTTTCATAAAATATAAAATTAAAATTTGAAAATTAATCCTTCATATCGATGGTCTTAGGTCGCAGACAGGTGACCAAAATGACCAGCATTATCAATACGAATATTGCCAGAAGCGCGAAATCTCGTCCCAAATGTCCGGCATCCGTAGATTCTCCCAGAATACTGGTTATTGCCGCTCCCGCAAATACTCCGCACATATTCATAATACCATAAGCCGTTGCCCTGTAACGGGCTGAAACAAACTGGCAAAGAATCGGCATATTATTTGCGTCGAACATTCCGAATCCCGCTCCGAACAGAACCGTTCCCATCACCAATGCGAAAATGGAATGACCGAATCCGATGAACAATAAAGAGGGGATAATAAAAGCCAATCCCAAAGCTCCCGTATATACTCTTCCGCGCACATTTTTGAGCACCCATCGGTCGGATATATATCCGCCGGCTAATACTCCGAACAGTGAAGATAAAGCGATGGAGATGGTAGACATCGGTCCTGCCACGGAAATATCAATAGACAGGCTCTCAGAAAAGAGAGTCGGCAACCAGTTTTTCGCCGCCCATCCCGGAGTGCCCGGCACGCAGAAGTAAAACAAGATAATCCAGAAAAAGACGTTGGAGAACAACATTCCCAAGCTTTTCAGAACCGGTATCTTTTTCACTTTCTCTTGTATGGCAGAGACAGTTCCCCTTTCCTTATCCCGTAAGAAAAAAGCCAGAACGACGCCATATCCTATACCAATAATACCAAACCAGTGGAATGTACTATGCCAAGAATACATGGCAGCAAAAGTAGCTCCAAAACCACCTATTGCCTGCCCGACATAAAGTCCCGTCATGTGTATTCCCACTGCCAGCGAACGCGTCTTATCCTGATGAAAATCAGCTATCAGAGACAGGGCGGCGGGTAAATACAATGCTTCGCTTATTCCCATAATTCCACGAAGCCAGTAAAGCTGGTCAAAAGTAGTGGCATATCCCATCAGGAAAGTAACTCCGGACCATACACACAAACTTCCTACGATCAACCATTTGCGGCTCATACGGTCACCGATAATCCCGGAAATGGGACTCATCAGTCCGTATATCCACAGGAAGACCGCCATCAATCTGCCGAAATTGGCTGCCGATTCCAGTTCACGGACATCTGCCATCATAGGAATCCGCATGGTAGAGAGCATCTGCCTGTCCATATAGTTGAGTAAAGCAACTCCCCATAACAATCCGACTACCACCCAAGGATATATATTTGGAATTTTACTGTTCATAACCTACCTGTTTAAAATTTCCGCCAAATCAATTTTAATAAAAGCCATATTTGCCTGACTGCTTTCATATAATATCCCTATTGAATTTTCATCTATTGACGTGATGCTGGAATAACCTGCACTACGATATTGGTCAAACAGAATCCAGTATTTCTCAGGCCATGTCATTCCGTCGTCAAAACTAACTTTCAAGGTCAATTTATCCCGTGTCTTATAATCACTGGGATTGGCAAATAATAGTATGCTTTTCTTTTCTCCGTCCACAGTATAATCATGGCGATGTAAACTTGCCATACACGTCGGTTCCACCAATGCTTTTCGTGACGTGAGATGCTCTGTCCATGTCTCGCCCAAGTCTGTTGTCGTACAGATTCTCCGGCCATTCACTTCTTTATTCCCCCGGTTTCTGTTATCGCGCATATTCAGCATTACAGTACCGTCACTTAATTGGGCTGCATTACATTCCGTCACATTCGAATAAGCCGGATTGCTGGTTGTCCATGTCTTTCCGTGGTCTTTACTATATGTAATATTGGAGAATGCTGCTCCCTTATCATCACGTCCTTGTGTAGGAAAGACCAAAGTACCATCCGCCAGTGTTATTCCTTGTCCGGGAGCCGGAGCAAACAACCACCATTCAGGACGTTTGGTTTTACCAGTTATATTATCGGGGAAACTCCATGTCAGTCCGTCATCCGTGCTTTTAGTTATCAGGAACTGACAGGTCTCTTTCAGACCGATTCCGGGTTGTGAGCCCTTCTTTCGCCACTGGTGTATCCAGTAAGTACTGTTTTCATTCAAGCCCTCTATCCACTTGCCATTATCATCCAATGCACCGTGCATCCACAATCCGGCTATATAAATATCATTTGTGTTTTTATCCACAAGGATGCACGCATCACTCACTCCATTAAACTTTTGCGGAAGTCCTCCCCATTCTCCCATATCCAACACCGTCTGGATGGGTTGCCATGTCAGTCCTTTGTCAAAGCTACGATGAAGAGCGATATCTATGTTTCCCTGCAAATCGCGAGCCAAATCATAACGGGCATCAAATATAGCCAGCAGAGTTCCGTTGTTACTGGTAGCCAATCCCGGAATACGTGAAGAAACGATACCATCCTGTCCTTTCTGTCTTAATGCCACTCCCACTCTTAGGGGAATAGCCTCCTTATTCGAGACTTTCAGTTCTCCCCGGCTGGTTTTTATCCGGCTGCAATTCACACTAATGCGGTGTGTCAGTGGAACCGTATCCTTCAATGTCACTGCTATCCAAAAAGACAAGGAATCATCTTTCACTTGTATATTATCTGTAAAAGATATCTTCCGTGCAGCGGGCATCGGTTTACATATCAGACGGGATTCATCTATCAGCCCGTTTTTATGAGTTCCATATACCGCAACAGAAAGGATATCAGACAAGTCGGTACTTTCTTGCAAGTCGACATCAATCTGCCGGATAGTGTAAGGACGGCTGTTTGTTTGAATCAAAGTTGCCTTAACAGTCGGATTAATCTGCTTTTTGACCAAAACAGGGATGACAGGCCTTTCCAGTTCGAACCTTATATCTTTACCCAAAGATATATCTGGTATCCATAGCAAAATCATCGAAAATATGATAAATATTTTCTTACTCATTTTCATAGTATTTTTATTTTAGGTAATTTTGAACGCATTTAACTAGATTAGGGGGAGATAGACAGGAAGTAAAGTAGCAAACCCCAGCAATATACTTTTACTGTCATCTCCTCTTTTTATGTCTAAAAATCGAAGAAATTTATCGCATCCAAATCACCTTTTAATTTGTCATACTCCTCAACTGAAAATGGTTTAATTGGCAAACGACAACTGCCACAATCAATACCTATTAATTTCATGATAGCTTTACCTCCACGTACGCCTCCGCCATATTTAATGATAACTTCTACCGTACGTATAGATTTCATTTGCCAGGCACGTGCCGTTTCCACATCATTTTGCTTCATTGACTCAAAAATAGCATGGTAAACATTAGGGATATAATTATATGTACTTCCTACGCCTGCCACAGCTCCCATTGATAAACCTGCAATCAGAATCTCATCAAAGCCATGCAGAACTTCAAACTTATGCTGTTCCAAATCGATGCAGGCCCCCATCTCCATCAGATTATTATGAGTAAATTTAGTACCTACCAAGTTTGATATTTTCTTCTTGCCCTCTACCAAAAAACTATCTACCGGCAAATTAACCCCTGTGATCGACGGCATATTATAATAATAGAAAGGCAATCCACTGGCAGCCCCGCAAACCGGAGCAAAAAAATCAATTAACTCATTTACCGTTCCCGGTTTGAAAAAAGACGGAGCTATTGAAGCAATGGCATCGGCTCCTGCTTTTTCTGCATGACATGCCAGTTCCATAGCGCCCCGTTGGCAGTTTGAACCTACATGGGCAATCACTTTGAACCGCTTACCAGCCGAAGCAACCCATTTTTCAAGAATTAATTTACGTTCATCAATCGTCAGCGAAGAGAATTCACCAGTCGTACCACACACAAACACCCCTTTAATAGGAGTCGATGCGATCCAATCAGCATATTTTTCAATAACAGATAAATTTACATCCCCATTTTCATCCATTGGGGTGAAGGTGGCCGCAACCATACCTTCCAGTCTTTCATAATTGTTCATAACGCATTTAATTAGATTTGATATTTCATTTTATTTCTAGAAACTTCCCTTTAGAATAAATGGCGTCCGTATTCCCGGCTGTACCTCACCACTTACAATGAATATCTGATTTCCGACAGAAACAACATTCGTAGTAACCGGAATGCGATAAGGACATTCGAGCGAATCGACCAAAGAATTCGTACTTGTACTGACTACCCGTAACTTACGGCTGAATCCCGGATGCTCGGAAGATGTAGGAAGAATCTCTTCCACTCCCCCAATTAACAGAATCTTATCCTCCCCGTATGATACACCAGTCCCCGCCATTACAGGAAAAGAACCGGTCATTTTACTCCATTTTCCAATGCTTGGCTCAAATACGTACCCCTCCGTATGTTCTACCATCGCCTCATCCGGAGCATAACTTCTTCCACTGAAAAGATAAAATCGTTCTCCTTGCGCCACACCTACTGCATAGGAAAGAGAAGGACCATTCCAATCCGGCATTTCTTGCCATCCTCTTTCTTTATGTATCAAATCCAGCATGTAAAAATGATGAGTCGACTGTTCATTTACCATAGTCTCTTGCCCCCCAGCAATATAAATACAGTTATCACCCATTGCTCCCGTTGCATTCGCCAACGGAATCGGCAAAGATGGATAACTAACCGAGTCTATCACAAATGTATCTTCTTCTTTCTTTATCAGGAAAACGTTATCACTACACTGCGTACGATCACACCCTCCAATACACAACAATCCTTCCGGCAAACTTATTGAAACTCCATAAGCAAGCGGGCGATCGAGAAAATCATCATAAACAGTCCATTTTCCCGTTTGTAAATCATAGCTATATAAAGTAGACCACCAAGCTTTCGCTCCTCCTTCCCAAGGATACTTATCCGGAAAATTAGCTCCACCCAGCACAAGCAACTTTCCTTCCACTATCCCGGAATACGCACCTGCCAACCCAACGTTTTCCGACATGCCGGCACAACCCGGAAGCAGCAATGAGTTTTCCCATTGCACCTCTATCTTCTTTTCCTTTTTTCCCAAACAAGATGTATTCATAAACAATATCATTAAGGATAAATATAAAAAATGCAGCCTTTTCATATCCCTTCTACCTTTTCATCATTTTCTTTTTCCGCCATCAACTCCTGACTCCGATTGACCTTGAAAATCTTATAAACCTCAAAATGTCTTTCGATGGCGTCCCGATATCCTTTTTCATCCCCTTTTTTTATAAAATCCAGCAAGTCAGCATGAGTAGCTATTTTACCACTTTTGCTCATTTCTATATTTATAGGTTTCAAGTAATCTTTGAATTTTTCTTTCACATAGACAAGTATAGGATGAATGATTTCCTGAAATTCGGATATTATTTTATTTCCAGTGATCTCATATAGTTTCGTATGAAAAGCCGATTCACTGATCAATGCGTATTCATTATTCTCAAAAACAATTCCCATTTTCACTATCTCGCTTAACTGTTCAATATCTTTAGGAGTGATCTTACGAAAAATATCACTTGATATTCCTATTTCAAGTGCAATTCTGAAATCTAACAGATCTAAAATAGTTTCTTCACTCAAAACACGAGGATCTATCACTCTTTTCATCCCTCCTAAAATAGAAGGTTCGGTCAGAACCATTCCTTTGCGAGGACGTGCATGAATCAGTCCCATCATTTTCAAACGACTTAATGCTTCTCTGACAACACTCCTTGCAACTCCTAATTCTGCAGCCAGATTATTCTCATTAGGAATTGAATCTCCACGTCTTAAGTCATTCTTTTTAAAGTAAGTAAGCAGACTGTCTTCCACCTGATCAATCAATGTTGTTTGATTAATTTCTATCTTCATATTATTAGAATTTTATTATTCACATAATTTGTCTGACAAATAATACAAATGCAATATTAAGGGATTTTTTTTAGAATACAATAATATTGCAGCACAAAAACACTTACTTATGCTGAAAAACATAACTTTCGGCACAGGACAAGAAACGTTCACTTGTTCAACACATTAGAAGATTATTCCCAAACATCGCATCAATTACTTGTCCGTCTCACATAAAACAAATACCTTTACTGCATAATTTTCATTATCCCATTACAACAAAATAATAGTTTTCTTATAAGGAAACAAATGTTTTGTTATAACAGGACGATAGTCCCTCTATAATAGGACGAGCAAAATTATACTAAGCAGTTTCATAAAAGCTACAGTAAAAAACAATAAAGAATACAGAGAATATATTTAATTATCAGACTAATGGCATATTACGACTTTAAGAAGAAACCGGCTCTCACTACAAAAGAGGGAGAAAAGGATGTGTTGTACCCCAGCATCGTATTTAACGGCACTATCAACACCAAACAACTATTGAAACAACTCGTTGCCCGCACCGGATACAAACCGGGAGTGGTAGAAGGTACACTAATGGAACTTGTAGACCTCGTGGGAGAATACATAGGACAAGGCTACCGGGTAGAAGTAGGTGAGTTCGGTTATTTTTCCGGAAAAATAAAATCCCGACTGGTGAAAGATAAAAAGGATCTGCGTTCACCTTCCATTCAATTCAACGGAGTGAATTTTCTTGCTTCCAAAACATTCAAAAAGAAAGCAACGGGTAAACTGGAACGGGCTCAAAAACTATTTTTTCAAGTTTCAAGCCAACTGGATGACGAAGAACTGAAAAGAATACTACTTGAACACGTCAACCGATATGGATTCATCACGCGCACTACATATACCGAACTGACCGGACGACTGAAAAATAAAGCATTGGAGGATTTAAAGCGGTTTGCCAAAGAAGGTATAATCTGTAAAATGGGACGTGGAAATCAAATGCTTTTTGTGAAAAACCAAGAGGATAGTCAAACAGAGCCGAATAGATAACATAAAAAAAGGCTATCTATCCCAGACAGCCAATCTTTGTTAACCTTAAATCTAATACTATGAAAAACACACTGCAAAGATACGGGCTTTTCAGTTATCTCCAAATTTTCAGGGCAAAGCAGTTTATCTTATAACATGGTTTAATAGAAACATTCAATCCGTTAACATTTAACACAAATCAATTGGGGATATGAACGAATATCCGTTCAATGAAACCAAACTATTTTCATATCGTTATCTCACCATCAAACAAACCTTTCCTATACCTTGATTGTTGTCTATATAAACAAATTTCACATGATATGAGCACCAAAGAACAATACTGGAAATATTCCCTCATTGTCATCATCCTATTTATGGGAATCATCATCTTCCGACAAATCTCTCCTTTCCTGGGAGGATTATTGGGAGCACTCACTATTTATATTCTTGTACGCGGACAGATGAGATATCTGGTAGAAAAACGAAAGCTAAAACGTGGCCTAAGTGCTTTACTGATCACTGCAGAAACTATTTTTGTCTTCCTTATTCCCTTGGGACTGACCGTCTGGATGATAGTAAATAAGCTACAAGATATCAATCTGGACCCACAAACGTATATCGCACCGATCCAACAAGTAGCCGAATTTATCAAAGAGAAAACAGGATATGATGTATTAGGAAAAGATACATTGACATTCATTGTCTCCATGCTTCCCCGTATCGGACAAATCATAATGGAGAGTATCAGCAGTCTCGCCATCAACCTGTTCGTCATGATCTTTGTACTTTATTTCATGTTGATCGGAGGACAAAAAATGGAAGCATACGTCAACGACATTCTGCCATTTAACGAGAGCAATACTCAAGAAGTGACCAACGAAATCAATATGATTGTTCGTTCCAATGCCATCGGTATTCCCTTGCTGGCTATCATTCAGGGAGGAGTAGCCATGATCGGTTATTTTCTTTTCGGAGCACCCAACATATTGATGCTGGGATTTCTGACCTGCTTTGCAACCATTATTCCAATGGTAGGTACCGCACTGGTATGGTTGCCGGTAGCCGCTTATCTTGCCATAAGCGGAGACTGGTTCAATGCTATCGGAATTGCCGCTTACGGAGCTATCGTCGTGTCACAATCAGATAACCTGATCCGGTTTATTCTTCAAAAGAAAATGGCAGATACGCATCCGCTTATCACCATTTTCGGAGTAGTCATCGGTCTACCGATATTTGGGTTTATGGGAGTGATCTTCGGTCCGCTATTGCTTTCGCTATTCTTCCTTTTTGTGAATATGTTTAAGAAAGAATATCTGGACTTACGAAATAACCTCCCGTCGAGATGACGGAACTACCGAAAAATTGTGTACTTTTGCCGTTGTAAAAACGACACTAAAATTTGATGGAAACATTTACATTCAATACTGCCGAACTGATTGTTTTATCAGCGGCAGGTATTCTTTTTATCATTCAACTTATCTATTATTTTGGCTTGTACAATCGGATACATGCCCATAATAAAGCGGTACGCAAAGAAGAAGTACATTTTTCACGAGAACTGCCTCCGCTGTCCGTCATTCTCTGCGTACGCAATGAGGCTGAAAACCTGCGTAAAATCCTACCAACTATTCTAGAACAAGATTATCCGCAGTTTGAGGTAATTGTCGTCAACGATGCTTCCACAGATGAAACCGAGGATATACTGGGTATGATGGAAGAAAAATATCCTCATCTTTACCATAGTTTTACCCCTGAAAGCGCACGTTATATCAGTCATAAAAAACTGGCCCTGACATTAGGCATTAAAGCCAGTAAACATGATTGGCTGGTATTTACAGAGACAAACTGTATGCCGGCAAGTAACCAGTGGTTAAAGTTGATGGCACGCAATTTCACTCCACAAACTCAAATCGTATTAGGGTATAGCGGTTATGACCGTACAAGAGGATGGCTACACAAACGTACCGCATTTGATACTTTATTCCAATCTTTGCGTTATCTGGGATTCGCCTTAGCCGGAAAAACATATATGGGTATCGGACGTAACTTAGCTTACCGAAAGGAATTGTTTTTCCAGCAGAAAGGATTCTCCAAATACCTGAATCTGCAACGTGGAGAGGATGATCTATTCATCAACGAGTTAGCTACTCCTTCAAACACCCGCGTCGAAACAGACATCAACGCCACCACACGGATAAATCCTGTATATTGCTACAAAGAATGGAAAGAAGAAAAAGTAAGCTATATGGCTACTGCAAAATATTACCAGGGGACGCAACGGTATCTGCTGGGATTTGAGACTTTCTCCCGTCTGTTATTCTACGCTGCTTGTATAATAGGAATTACATTGGGAGTTCTCAATTTACACTGGTTAGCGGCAGGCATTGCACTGTTAATTTGGTTGCTACGCTTCATCTTACAAGCTGTCATCATCAATCAAACAGCTAAAGAAATGGGAGAAGCCCGGAAATACTATTTCTCATTACCGGTATTCGACCTTCTCCAACCTATACAGTCGCTGAATTTCAAACTCTGCCGATTCTTTCGAGGAAAAGGAGATTTCATGAGAAAATAATTAAACCTACAAGAGGATATGAAGTAAATTGGGCGCATATATAGACATATTATTCGCTCCACATCACATAACGGGCTAAAATCTCTGCAGCAAAAAACGGATAGAAAAAAGAGGATTATTCGTATCTCATAGAGCTAGCCGGATTGATTTTGGTAATCAGGAACGAGGGACCTATCAGCATCAAGACGGCAGCCAGTAATGTACCGATATTAATCAGAAGGAAAAGCAGGATATTGAAAGAAACCGGGACAGTATCTACATAATACGTCTCCGGATCGAGCCTGAAAATACCGGACTGGGCTTGCAGGATACAGAACGCCAAACCGATAGCATTTCCCCAAAGCATGCCCTTGCCTATCAGGAAAACAGCAAACCAGAGGAAGGTCTTGCGAATCGTGAAGTTATTCGCTCCCAAAGCCTTCAGGATACCAATCATATTCGTGCGTTCGATAATGATAATCAGCAGCCCGGAAATCATAGTAAAGCCGGCAACGCCTACCATCAGAATCAGAATCACCCACACATTCAAGTCCAACAAATCAAGCCATGCGAATATCTGGGGATTCAACTGTTCGATGTTACGCACATAATACACGCCCCCCAGTTCATCCTGTTGGTTATCAGTATCGACCGCTATTTCATACGTTGTATCTTCGAGCTTATCATAATTCTTCACTTGAAGTTCCACCCCGGTCACCTGCTCCGGTTTCCAGCCGTTCAAGCGGTTCACCAGATTCAAATCAGTCAATAAAAAGAGGTTATCGTATTCGGAGAAATTTGTCTGATAAATTCCGGCAATAGTCAACCGACGCGCACGGACATCGTCTTGTATATAATAAGTATATATCTTATCTCCCAGTTTCAACTTCATCTTCGTAGCCAAAGCCTTGGAGATAAGCACTTGATTGCTGGAAACCGAATCACTGAAAACGGGAATCTCGCCTTCCAGCAGATACTCTTGCATGAAACGAGGGTCAAATTCCGGACCGACACCTTTCAGCACCATGCCCTGAAAAGCATCATCCGTCTTAATCATGCCCGGTTTGGTAGAGAAACGCTGTACATGACTTATTTCAGGATAGGCGGCAAGGGCTGCCATCATGCTATCCCCTACCATAACCGGATGAGTCTCATAAGAACTCGCCGCATCCAGATTGGTAATCTGGATATGCGAGCCGAATCCTATGACTTTATTCCGTACTTCACTTTTAAACCCGATGACCACCGCCACAGCAATAATCATCACAGCCAGCCCGATAGCAATACCCGCCATGGCAATGAGGACCGCAGGACGTGACACCTGCTTTCCGCCATCGCTTTCACGATAGATACGCCGGGCTATGAAAAGTGATAGAGACAATTTTTAGTGATTAACGGTTAGTGATTAAGATTAATCCACTCTTCCCGGATACGCTTCCAAAGCCTTCTGCAAGACAAAAAGCGCACGGGTTAAATCTTCTTTCTTCAATACGTAAGCGATACGGACTTCGTTGATGCCGGAACCTGGAGTCGTATAGAAGCCGGAAGCCGGAGCCATGAATACCGTCTGTCCTTCGTATTCGAAGTCCGAAAGACACCAGGCACAGAACTTGTCCGAATCATCTACCGGAAGTTTTGCCACTGTATAAAAAGCGCCCATCGGAATTGGAGAATAAACACCCGGAATACGGTTCAAGCCGTCAATCAGGCATTTACGACGTTCCACGTACTCATCATACGTCTCGCGCGAATACTCTTCCGGAGCATCCAGTGAAGCCTCAGCAGCAATCTGTCCAATCAAAGGGGGACTCAAACGAGCCTGGCAGAACTTCATAACAGCGTCACGTATCTCTTTGTTCTTGGTAATCAGCGCACCGATACGGATTCCACATTCCGAATAACGTTTCGAAACGGAGTCAATCAGTACCACATTATTCTCGATACCTTCCAAATGGCAAGCAGAGATATAAGGAGAACCGGTATAGATAAACTCACGATATACTTCGTCGGAGAAAAGGAACAAATCATACTTCTTCACCAAGTCACGAATCTGATTCATCTCGCGACGGGTGTACAGATAACCGGTCGGGTTATTCGGATTGCAAATCAGTATCGCTTTGGTGCGTTCATTTATCAGCTCTTCAAACTTCTCCACTTTCGGAAGTGAGAAACCTTCTTCAATAGTCGTGGCAATGGTGCGAATCTTCGCTCCGGCAGAGATGGCGAATGCCATATAGTTGGCATAAGCCGGTTCCGGAACAATAATCTCGTCCCCCGGATTCAGGCAGGAAAGGAAAGAAAATAATACCGCTTCCGAACCACCCGATGTAATGATTATATCGTCTGCCGTCAGGTTGATATTGAACTTTGCATAATATCCTACCAGTTTTTCGCGATAGCTACGGTAACCTGCGCTGGGACTGTATTCCAGCACTTTGCGGTCAATATTGCGTATCGCGTCAATCGCGGCCTGAGGAGTGGGCAGGTCAGGCTGTCCGATGTTCAGGTGAAATACATGGACTCCGCGTTGCTTGGCAGCGTCTGCCAAAGGAGCCAGTTTTCTGATAGGAGATGCAGGCATCTCATTTCCGCGAATGGATATGGTTGGCATAATTTTAATACAAATTACTTAATTACTATTTACTTTATCTACTTGGAGCTGCAAATGTACGCAATAATTTGAATACAGAGACATAAAAACTTTAAAAACCTTAGCAAGGTTAAAATCGTTATGGTTTTATGAAAAGAAAGCTATACATTTGTAATACAGAAAACTTAAAACAATATCATAATGACCATACACCTTATCTCATTCGCCTCAATCCTTCACAAACAAGTTTCGCTACGTAGCTCACACGAAGCTATTTTAAGCGAAATTGAAAAATATTATACCGTAAAGTTTGTTGATTATCAAGATATGGACAAGCTGAGTAGTGATGATTTCAAAATCATTTTTATCGCTACTGGTGGAGTGGAAAGACTGGTCATACAACATTTCGAAAACCTCCCCCGCCCTACCATTTTGCTAGCAGACGGCATGCAAAACTCTCTTGCTGCCGCATTAGAAATCTCCACATGGTTGCGAGGACGTGGAATGAAAAGTGAGATTCTACATGGTGAACTACCAGCTATCATCTTGCGTATCCATACACTTTATAATAATTTCCGGGCACAACGTTCCTTATTCGGCAAACGTATCGGAGTCATCGGAACTCCTTCATCCTGGCTGGTTGCCAGTAATGTTGACTATCTGCTGGCAAAACGCCGTTGGGGTATCGAATACATAGACATTCCGTTGGAACGAATTTATGAACATTTTCAACAAATCACGGATGAACAGGTAGGTGCTTCCTGTGCCGCAGTCGCTTCGCAAGCTCTTGCCTGCCGCGAGGGAACTCCCGAAGATATCATCAAAGCGATGCGGCTATACCGAGCTATCAAGAAGGTATGCGAGGAAGAGAAACTGGAAGCACTGACATTGAGTTGCTTCAAACTGATTGAGCAAATCGACACTACCGGCTGTCTGGCATTGTCCTTACTGAACGACGATGGAATAATGGCGGGCTGCGAAGGTGATCTTCAATCCATATTCACCCTGCTCGCCGTGAAGTCACTGACCGGAAAAGACGGATTCATGGCAAACCCTTCCATGATTAATGCACGTACCAACGAACTTATATTGGCTCACTGTACCATCGGGCTCAAACAAACGGAAAGGTATATTATCCGCAACCATTTCGAAACGGAAAAAGGAATTGCCATCCAGGGATTGCTCCCGACAGGAGACGTTACTATCATAAAGTGCGGCGGCGAATGTCTGGACGAATATTACCTGTCTACCGGGACATTATCCGAAAATACGAATTATATCAATATGTGCCGTACACAAGTACGCATCCGCATGAATACTCCGGCTGAATACTTCCTGAAGAATCCATTGGGCAATCACCATATTCTGGTTCATGGAAACTATGAAGATGCATTGAACGAGTTCTTCCTGGCAAATGCCTGCAAACGAACCGAATAAACTTGCCACATTTTTGTATTACTTTTAAGTATTATAGAGGGAAATACAAAAATGTGGCAGAGTTTATAATCAAATAGTTAAGCCTAATACCCATATCATACCCTGCAAATTGCTAAATAGCATCTGATTTATTTGGAAAACTCAAACAGCAATAGTATCTTTGTATCAGATACAATAATATTCGATAATAGCATAAAAAGATATTAACAGATACAATAATATGCCTTTGCTTTACAATTTCGACATAGATACCCCGGAAGAATTGCTGACTATATTAGCGCAAAATCTTCAACAACGCCGGTTAGAAAAAGGTCTGTCAAGGGATGCTTTATCCATATTGAGCGGAGTTCCTGTGCCAACAATCGCAAAGTTCGAACAAAAGCATACCATATCTTTGGCTTCGTACGTGGCGCTGGCAAAAGCATTAGGCTATTCTAAAGCCATCAAAGGGCTGCTAGCAGAGCCACTTTATAACACTATGGAAGAGTTGGATACTATTAACCGAAACAAAAACAGAAAGAGAGGGCGTAATGAAATTGATAAATAAGCTAACGGTAACTTACCACGAACAGACCGTGGGAGAGTTAACCATGACTCCCGACAACCGTCTTTGCGCCTTCCAATATGATAAAGAATGGTTGGCAAACGGCTTCTCCATCTCTCCGTTAGAGTTACCTTTAAAGCCCGATTTATTTATTGCTCAACCCGAACCTTTTTGGGGTAATTTCGGCATCTTCGAGGACAGTCTCCCCGATGGATATGGTCGCTACTTACTGAATCGCCTATTAAAAAAGCAAGGAGTGAACGATATGGATTTAACCCCTATTCAGCGGTTAAGCATTATTGGTTGTTCGGGTATGGGAGCATTATGCTATATCCCCGAGACTTATATCGGAGAAGAAAAGTCACTCCCAGATTTGGATGACCTTCAACAAATGGCATTGGACGTATTGTCAGAAAAATCGGATAAAGACGAAGATATACTCTACTTCAACAGTGGCAACTCAGGTGGCTGTCGTCCGAAATGCCTTTTCCATGATACCGAAGGTTCGTGGTTGGTGAAATTCAGGCATACTTACGACCCTAAAGATATGGGGCTAATGGAGTACCGATATAATGAGATAGCACGCCAGTGCGGAATTAACGTACCTGACTTCAAGCTGCTGGATGATAAATATTTTGCCACCAAACGTTTTGATATAGAAGCAGGAGAACGCATCCACATTGCAACTGCCGGAGCACTCTTGAATGAATCTATTCTGCAGCCAAGATTAGATTATAAAACCCTGTTACACCTTACCGGATTCCTCACACAAGACCCTCTTCAAGTAGACGAAATGTTTCGACGTATGGTCTTCAACATCTTGACAGACAACAAGGACGACCATGCCAAGAATTTCAGTTTCATCTATAAAAAAAAATGGCACTTGGCTCCCACCTACGACCTTACTTTATGTTCCGGATATAACGGCGAACACGCTACGTCCGTCAATAACCACGGAAAACCGACAATTGAAGATATGTTGCTAGTTGGAGAAAGCATCCGTATTCCTAAGAAAAAAGGATTATCAATTATCAGACAAGTAGCAGACCAGTGTGATGAAATCTTATCTAAAGATTATAAAGATGCTATTTCCAATGTAAGAAAACCGTAGAAAAGAAGCATCATGTCGAAATGGATAAACATAAACGAAGCAGCAGTAAAGTATGGATATAACAAAGCAATCATCCAGCTCTGGGCGGAAATGAAATAGATATTGTGGCAGTAAATCGCATCGAACGAGTTGCCACAATAGCAGAAGTAAAAATCAACCGTACTAAAATCTCCATCCCTGTACTTGAAGAAAAGGCAAAAAAGGTAATCAGTGAATTAAAAAGATACCACATAGAATACAAAGGCTATTCATTGGAAGATATGTAGACGAAAAACATGTTATCTACAGTATGCCTCTATCTTCCCACTTTCCGCCATGCCACTCCACCACCGACGTGAAGCCTGCTTTCTTCAAAGCTGCCAAGCCTTCGGGACGGGCATTATTTATTCTTTCGGGATAGTGGGCGTCACTGTTCACTTGCACGCGGATACCCAAGTCTTTCAAGAAATTGAAATAACGTTCATTTGGATAGAATGTGCCTAATTCGTGATAAGCCTTGGTGTTGATTTCGACAATATATCCATGACGGGCTATCGCTGCGAAATAATCACGGACTAAAGCGTCATACCACGGTTCGTCCAGTAATCCGGGACGGTAGCAGGAAGCATTGTAGTGCATCTTGTCCGCATGGCCAACGATATCAAAACCACCCAATTCTACCATATGAAGAAGATTCTTATAATACAGGCGGACAACAAAATCAAGGTCGCCATCAAAATGGGCATCAACCAATTCACGGAAATGAGCTGCCGGAGTGTCAATGTCGACAATCTTACCTTCCGGGGAATATAGCATATGCACGGAGCCTATCCGGTAATCGAGCGGCAGTTCCCGGAAACGGGATGAAGCGGGATTGCTGTCTTCGTTCAGATAATCTATTTCAAGGCCGATGGCAAGCTCTATCTTATCCGCGTATTTCTTTTTGAGACGGAAGAATTCGGAAAGATAATCTTCCATTCTGTCCCATTCCATAGTCCATGCAGTGGAAAACGGCAGCGGGGCATGGGAAGAGATGCCATAGGAAGTAAAGCCTTCACTAATGGCAAAACGTATAAAGTCTTCCATATTGGCTCGTCCGTCACAATACAGACAATGGCTATGGTAATTGGTTAGGTTCGTCATATAAAGATTATGTTATCAGGGTTATTATCATTATCAGGTTGCCACAGCAATATACCGAACTATGTTTGTGCCAACGAATTGGCATAACTGTGCCACTATATAGGCACTGCGATGCCACTATACAGGCACAAGCGTGCCAATATAGCGGCACGGTTCAGCCTTCTATTTCACTAAGTTCCAGCCATCGCATTGTTTTCTCATCAATCAGGTCATTGACTTCAGGCAAACGTTTCGATTTCTCTGTCAATTCGTCAACAGAAAGGGTACCACTACATAAGAGTTCTTCAATCTGTGCTTTTTCTGTTTCTAATTCTGCTATCTCCTTTTCCAATTGCTCAAACTCTCGCTTTTCCTTGAAACTCATCTTGCGTTTGTCATTCAGGCGGACACGGGCAGTCTTTTCTTCCTGCGGCTTTTCAGCTTCTTTCTCCTTTTGAGCTTTCGCGTCTTTCCAGTCACGATAGTCGCTATAGTTTCCGGGAAAGTCGCGAATATCTCCCTGTCCATTGAATACCATCAGGTGATCTACTACCTTATCCATAAAATAACGGTCGTGGGAAACGACAATCACACAGCCTTTGAAATTTTGAAGATATTCTTCAAGAACGTTCAAAGTAATAATATCGAGGTCGTTGGTAGGTTCGTCAAGCACCAGAAAATTTGGATTACGCATCAGGATGGTACACAGGTAAAGACGACAACGCTCACCCCCGCTCAACTTATACACATAGCTATGTTGCGTTTCGGGAGTAAACAGAAAATGCTGCAAGAATTGCGAAGCAGTCAGTTTCTTCCCATTACCCAGTTCAATTACCTCGGCAATATCCTGCACTACATCAATAACCTTCATTTGTTCATCAAACTGAAGGCCATCCTGCGAGTAATAGCCAAAACGAACAGTTTCACCAATATCCACCGTTCCACTATCGGGCGCAACCTGCCCCATTAATATCTTGATAAAAGTAGATTTACCTGTTCCGTTGTTTCCTACGATTCCCATCTTCTCATAGCGGGAGAAGATATAAGAGAAGTCTTCCAGGATTTTCAGATCGCCAAAACTCTTGTACAAGTGGTCGGCTTCGAATATCTTACTACCGATATAGGATGCTTTCACCTCCAGCTTCACATTATCATTGTTGAAACGTTGCTTTGCCACCTTTTCCAATTCATAAAAAGCCTCTTCCCGGTAACGGGCTTTATGCCCGCGTGCCTGCGGCATCCGGCGCATCCAGTCGAGTTCCGTACGGTAAAGGTTGTTGGCACGCTCTATTTCTACACTTTTAGCTTCGATACGTTCCTGACGTTTCTCAAGATAATAACTATAGTTACCTTTATATTGATAGATTTGTTGATTGTCTATTTCGATAATCTCCGAACAAACACGATCAAGGAAATAACGGTCGTGAGTCACCATCAGCAAGCTGAGGTTGGTACGGCGCAGGTAGTCTTCGAGCCATTCGGTCATATCAAGATCGAGGTGGTTGGTGGGCTCATCAAGAATCAGGAGTTCCGGTTCGGCAATCAAGGCGTTGGCAAGGGCGACACGCTTCAACTGTCCACCGGACAGTTGCTTCACTTTTTGGTCGAAGTTACGAATTTTGAGTTGCGAAAGAATTTGCTTGGCTTTCTGTTCGTATTCCCAAGCCTTCTCCTGGTCCATACGCGCCAAGAGGTCTTCCAGTCCCGGATGACCTTCAGTCTCCATGCAACGTTCATACTCCTTTATCAGTTCCACGGTACTGTTACCGTGATGGAAACAGGCTTCGAGCACAGTCAGCTCTTCGGGATACTGTGGATCTTGTTCCAGATAATCCACCCGAAGGTCACGACGGAAAACAATGTTACCGCTATCATAACCTTCTTTTCCGGCGATTATATTCAATAAGGTAGTTTTTCCGCTGCCGTTCTTCGCTATCAATCCTACACGCTGGCCTTCAGCAATGCCAAAAGATATATTTTCAAAAAGAACCAAGTCACCGAAGGACTTGGTCAAGTTATCTATCTGTAAATAAGGTACAGCCACGTAATTTAGTAATTAGTCGGTTAGTAGTTAGTGATTAATAATCACGGATTTATACTCTTCAATGACATCGCAAGGTTCTCCAGCCCTTACTTTGCTCCATGCTAGTTTCATCGGATCGATGGTGCGGTCTTTATATTGTAACACAGGAGCTTCCCGGTTACCGTCAATCAACGTTTTCCATTCCATACCTTCCACTTCATTCGTCAAAATTATACAGACTGTGATGCCGATTGCCAACCATTCTTCTTTCTTTCTCGAGCCAATCTTACCGCTATTAATCACTTGCTGAAGTTTCTCCAGATCTTCTTCTATTCCCTGAAAATCTTTTTTCAATTCCTGCTTCATGGTAGATACTACCCATTCGTACGCTTCATTAATCAAATAGATTTCAGAAAGACGGACCGGGATCAATTCAGCAGGATACTTCTGTCCTTCTTTGCGTACCTCCAAAGTAGCGATTACATCTTCCGCCTCCTTCACAACTCCACCTTTAGGTACGGTGAAGGAACATTCGAAAGCAATATCGTCAGCTCCTGTAATCCACAAATGGGAAGTATAATAAGTTCCCTCTTCCTGAAACATTTCCTTGCTATACGCACATTCCCATGTGCCGACTTTCACCAACGAAGCCGAATCGTTCTCTTTCAGTTCCTGCCGGATGACGTCTTTACCATAACCGGCTTTTCCTTTAAATGCGGATATACGAAAATTTCCCGTCCATACATCGGGATTATAGAAAAGAAAAGAGCCTTCGCCATCTTCAAACTCATTCCAGTCTGATGGATAGTTCATAGAAAACCATGCTCCGGGAGAGATAAATTTCTTGCCTTGCATCCTTTTATATTAAAATGATTACTTGGGCAAAAATACGAATTAAAAACGAATATCATTTACCTATCGGCTGTATTTTCCTCCTCACTTCTTTAGAAATCTCCAAAAACATATAATTCAACTTTCCGGAATGGATTCCTTCTTCGTTCTCCTTATACTTCTTATTAGCATATTGTTTCGATTTCTCGAAAGTCAGTAACGACATCTCATTCTGCGATTTGCCTACCATTGTAGAGTCCAATTGTTCATCCGGGAAAAAATCATCCAGATCGACATCACCAATCATTGTTGTCTCCAGGAAGTTTTTATCCGTGTGCGAATTATCCGTATAGTATCCTACAAACATGTGCCCCGGTGTACGTACCAGGATAGGATCAATATTAATGGCGCGAAGCAACGACGCAAACAACACACTCCCATCCACACAATTAACCTGTGAAGATTCCAGTGCATCATCAAACGTACGGACGCGCTGCGAGAAAACAACATTGCTCGAAAGGCTGGTATTGGAAACAGAACTATAACGGAATTTACGTTTCTGCAATATATTCCAAAGGGCATATACCTGCTTGTCTACTGCCCCTTTAGCCTTACTCTGATAACCGAGAAAACGATTAACAATCCGAGTATCCAATGCCTCGCGAAGCAACTGATCGATCATCGGATTCTCTTCATTGACATAAGCCGCAAAGAAAATACCGGTATCATGAAATTTAGTCCCGTTAGCCACATATCCCAACAGACACTCATTGATACTACGCACTGAAAAAGTACGTACCCGTTGTCCCAAATCTTTTCCGTTCATCTCCACTGTGATAGCTACGCTTACCGGCTCTGCCTGCACCTCATTTTTCAGTGCCTCGTAATTCCAGATAATATCAGGATAAATCGTATATTCCGTCCTAGGCTTGTTTAATACAAATTCCGACACCGAGCGGGAGAAAAAAGGCGTTTCGGCTACTTCAATCCGCACACGACTATAAGCTGTCTTCGATTTCAGCCGAACGGCAATACACGACTTCGGATTCCCCAAACACGTTGAATCCGACGGAACAATCACTTGTGCATCGGTGGTGGCAACAGACAGAATCGCCGAAGGAAATATATTCCCTCCCAGATCGTCTACAATCTCAAAACCGGAATTGAATGAAGTATATTTAAACACAGACATACTGCCAAGCAGAATTAACAGTACCACAACCGATCCTATTATTTCCTTCCGATGCCGTTTTAAGTCAATTTTTATCATTATTTGTAGTTTCTATAGTCAAACATTTCTATTATATCTCGCTAACAAAGATAACAAATAGCGAGCGTTTTTTCCTAAAGAAAGGTAGAAAAAGAAAGGATTATTTTGTATAAAGGAAAAAGGAAATTACCTTTGCTTTCAAAGTAAAAAAACAAATTATGAAAATGAACATAAATATTATTCCCGTTTTATGCTTCCTCTTGTTGTGCTCATGCAAAAACGGGAATGCCTCCAGCCAAAGTACAAACGAAACCATACAGGACACTATTAAATCCATCACCCTGCCTGCCATCCCCGCAATGATGACAGCTCCCGAACAACGAGCAGATTTTCTAGTAAAACACTATTGGGATAACGTCAATTTCGCCGACACCAATTACATCCACCACCCCGAAGTGACCGAACAAGCCTGGGCAGACTATTGCGACATACTAAACCACGTCCCTTTGGAAACCGCACAAGAAGCCATGCGGAAAACAATCGAGCGAACAAACGTAGACAAAAAAGTATTCACCTACATCACCGACCTGGCAGATAAATATCTATATGACCCTAACTCCCCCATGCGTAACGAAGAATTCTACATTCCCGTATTAGACGCCATGTTGGATTCCCCTCTGTTAGAAGAAATAGAGAAAGTACGTCCCAAAGCCCGCCGGGAATTAGCCCAGAAAAACCGTATCGGCACCAAAGCCCTGAACTTCAACTACACATTAGCCTCCGGCGCACAAGGTTCCCTCTACCAACTGCAAGCAGAGTACATCCTCCTATTCATTAACAACCCCGGCTGTCATGCCTGTACAGAAACGATAGACGCCCTGAGAAATGCCCCTATCATCAATCAACTTCTGGAGCAAAAGAGACTTACAGTCCTCTCCATCTATCCCGACGAAGAGCTGGACGAATGGAGAAAACACCTAAATGAATTCCCCCAAGAATGGATCAACGGATACGACAAGAAATTCGCCATCAAAGAGCAACAACTATATGACTTGAAGGCAATCCCCACCCTCTACCTTCTCAACAAGGAAAAGACTGTACTCCTAAAAGACGCCACCACACAAGCCGTTGAAGAATACCTGTTAATAAAAAGCGAACAATAAGCAGCCTTGATCCTTTCTTTTTGGTTCTTTCTCTTTCGTATCAAGACGAAAGAAAAAGAACATCCCTTTGGAAAAAACAAATAAACTCCCTATCTTTGCCGCGCATTGGTTTGCGACTCCCATGCGGGGGAAGCAATTAAAAGGGAATCAGGTGCAAGTCCTGAACAGTCCCGCTGCTGTAAGTTCCATACCAAGTTACAAGCAATTCACTCATTGCCACTGGAAACCAATCCGGGAAGGCGTTTGTAACAGGAACAAGTCAGAAGACCTGCCATGCAAATAAGTTTCACTGCTTTCGAGGAAAAAGCGTTGAGTCTAATGAACCGGACAAGTCGTCTATCATTTCATTCATCACTCTGATTCAGAGAAAGTGTGTTAAAACGGATAAACTCTGCCAAGTTTATTTATGCGTGTCCGGTCGAAGGGATTTCGCCCGGACACTTTTAACCAACAACAGACTGAAAAAGAAATAAATGAAAAAAAGAACATTTAATAAAGTGATCTTTGCAGTATTTAGCTGCCAACTCTTATCTATATCACTTTTTGCACAACAGCAAAAGGTAGATACGACACATACATATTCTATTCCCGAAATAACAGTATCAGATATCTACCAGACCCGCGAAATACGCTCAACCGCTCCCCTGCAAGTCTTCTCCAAAGATGCCCTGAAAAACCTGCACGCCCTGCAAGTTTCCGACGCGGTGAAACACTTTGCCGGAGTGACCGTAAAAGATTACGGAGGTATCGGCGGACTGAAAACAGTATCCATACGAAGCCTGGGAGCCCAACATACCGCCATCGGCTATGACGGAATCACCCTAACCGACTGCCAAACCGGACAAATAGATATCGGGCGTTTCTCGCTCGACAACGTAGACCGCCTTTCTCTAAACAACGGACAAAGCGATAACATCTTCCAACCTGCCCGCTTCTTCGCGTCAGCAGGCATATTGAATATACAGACACTCACGCCGCTATTCACCAAAGGCAAAAAGACCAACATAGCCGGAGCTTTCAAAACCGGCTCCTGGGGATTAATCAATCCCTCCCTGCTACTGGAACAACAATTCAATAAAACATGGAGCATGTCAGCCAATGGCGAATGGATGTCCTCCGACGGACATTATCCGTACACATTACATTATGGAAATGCGGCAGAAGACCTGTCCTCACGTGAAAAACGAAAGAATACAGACGTACAGACATTCCGTGCCGAAGCCGGACTTTACGGCAACTTCTCCGATAAAGAACAATGGCGATTGAAAGGCTACTACTTTCAGTCCTCCCGGGGACTACCCAAAGCTACAACCTTCTATAACGACCATTCCACACAACACTTGTGGGATAAAAATACATTCATACAAAGTCAATACAAGAAAGAATTCAGCCAGCAATGGGTGTTCCAAACCTCTGCCAAGTGGAATTGGAGCTATCAACGTTATCTGGACCCCGATACCAAGAACTCTTTTAAGAAAACGGAAAACAGCTATTACCAGCAGGAATATTATCTTTCCGCTTCTGTATTATACAGACTGTTGAGCAACCTCTCTTTCTCACTTTCCACAGACGGAAGCATCAACACCATGAACGCCGATCTCGCCAACTTTGTACACCCCACGCGTTACTCATGGCTAACAGCATTCGCCGGAAAATACGTAAATGACTGGTTAACAATCTCCGCATCCGCATTGGCAACCGTTATCAATGAAGATGTGAAAAAAGGCGGTAGTGCCGGCAATCACCGTAAG
Source organism: Bacteroides caecimuris (assembly GCF_001688725.2). Taxonomy (NCBI): domain Bacteria; kingdom Pseudomonadati; phylum Bacteroidota; class Bacteroidia; order Bacteroidales; family Bacteroidaceae; genus Bacteroides; species Bacteroides caecimuris. The sequence goes on from NZ_CP015401.2 coordinate 2,711,826, forward strand.
CTAACCCCTTATGTAAGTGCCGCTTTCAAACCTTTCCGGCATGAAGAATTCCGTGTCCGCTTCTTCTATAAAGACATTTTCCGTCTGGCAAGTTTCAACGACTTATATTACGAAGAAGTAGGCAACACCCAGCTAAAGCCGGAAAAGGCAAAACAATACAACATCGGACTGACATACAATAAAAATGTATGCCCGTTCCTACCCTATCTGTCAGCAACCATTGACGCTTATTATAACAAGGTGACAGATAAAATCATCGCCTACCCTACCAAGAACCTTGCCGTATGGAGTATGAAGAATCTGGGTGAAGTTGATATCAAAGGCATTGATGCCACAGGAAGCCTGTCCCTCCAACCTTGGGATAAAATACGCATCAACCTCTCGGGTAACTACACATACCAACGAGCGTTAGATGTCACCTCGCCCGATCCGAACACGTATGAATCGACATACAAACATCAAATAGCCTACACTCCCCGCGTATCTGCTTCGGGACAGGCAGGTGTCGAAACACCGTGGATCAATCTGTCTTATTCATTCCTTTTTTCCGGAAAACGCTATGCTTTAGGACAAAACATTGCCGAAAACCGATTGGATAGTTATAGCGACCATAGCATTTCGGCAAACCGTGACTTTCTAATCAGAAAAATCACGACCTCTTTCAGCGTGGAAGTATTGAACCTGCTGGATAAGAATTACGAGATTGTGAAATATTTCCCAATGCCCGGACGATCCGTAAGGGCGACAATAAAAATAAGATATTAACTATTACAAAGTAAGATATTGACGTGAAAAGGAAACTAATATATATATTCTCGTGCTGGCTGTCATTGATAATCTTATTTGCGGCATGTGATGATATGGAGGACAAGCCCTTCACATCAGGCATTATAGGCGATCCGACAGAAACGGGTACTGCCGAATTATATGTATTATGCGAAGGACTGTTCAATCAGAACAATAGCTCGCTGGCACGTTTTTCTTTCGGCAACCGGCAAATGATTCGTGACTATTTCAAAGCAGTCAACCGCCGGGGACTAGGAGATACAGCCAACGACATGGCTATCTACGGAAACAAGATATATGTGATAGTCAATATCTCCAGTACGGTAGAAGTGATAGACTTTCGTACGGGAAGCTCATTGAAACAGATTCAGATGTTGGCAGAAAACGGAAGTTCCCGTCAACCACGCTACATCGCTTTTCACAAAGAAAAGGCATACGTATGTTCATACGATGGAACCGTTGCACGTATAGACACAACCTCCCTATCCATAGAAGCTATCACATCAGTGGGACGCAACCCCGACGGTATTTGTGTACAAAACGAAAAGTTGTATATTTCCAATTCCGGTGGGTTGGACTATTCATCAGGACTGGGGGTAGACAACACGGTATCTGTTGTCGATATTGCCACATTTAAAGAAATTAGCAAACTAACAGTAGGTCCGAATCCCGGTAAAATAGTAGCAGGTCCGGACGAAACCGTTTATGTTGCCACCCGTGGCGAAGATGTAGAAGCCGGCAATTATAACTTCGTCAAGATAGACTGCCGGACAAACAAAGTTACTCAATCTAACGAGAAAGTACAAAACTTTGCCATCGATGGAGAGATTGCCTATCTATACAATTACAATTACATCACACAGAACTCTTCTATCAAGATGTTCAATCTGAAAACAGCAGAGACAATCCGTGAGAATTTCATAACTGACGGAACAGTAATTAAGACGCCATACGGCATCAACATCAATCCTTACAGCAACAATGTATATATCACCGAAGCCCGTGATTACACCACCTATGGCGACTTGCTTTGTTTCAACCAACAAGGACAACTCCTGTTCCGTCTGAACAACATCGGGCTTAACCCGAATACAATTGCATTCAGCAACAAAGCCTCACTAAGCGATGTTGATGGCAACGATGATGATAAGGAGAATCCTCTGGCTTTCGCCAATAAAGTATGGGAATATCGCCCTGCCCCCGGACAGTTTATCAACACCACCACTTCAGCATATAAGGAGGGCTTTACTTATGATGATATACTGGAAGAAGCAACCCGCAGAATCCAACAGAAATCACTCCTTACATTGGGAGGATTCGGCGGTTACATTGTTTTAGGATTTCCACAACCCATTCCGAATGTAACAGGAGAGTATGACTTCAAGATAAAAGGCAATGCTTACTACAACTCCAAAACCGGAACAGGAGCATTGGGCGGAAGTGCAGAACCGGGCATCGTATTTGTATCCAAAGATGTAAATGGCAATGGAATGCCTGACGACGAGTGGTATGAATTGAAAGGAAGCGAATATGGGCAAGACACTGAAACACGCAGATATGAAATAACCTATCACCGCCCTACCTCCGCTAACCAAAACGTATTATGGAAAGACAATCAAGGCAACGAAGGATATATCTTCCGCAACAGCTTCCATAACCAGGAATCATATTATCCACTTTGGATAGAAAGTGATGAAATCACATTCCAAGGAACACGTCTAAAAGATAATGCCGTTTTAGAGAACGGATTATGGGTAGGATACTGCTATCCGTGGGGATATGCAGACAACCATCCTAACAACAAGGAAGGAAGCAATTTCAAGATAGATTGGGCTGTGGATAGTAATGGCAGTCCGGTGGACTTGGATCAAATCGACTTCGTAAAGATTATGACCGCAGTCAATCAGGATGCAGGACAAATGGGCGAAATATCAACCGAAGTCACCACCATTGAAAACTTACATTTTAAGAAATAATTAATTAATAACTAAAATCAGAAAAGAACATGAAGAAATTATCTTTATTATTACTGTTATCAGTATTTGTATTTTGTGGGTGTAGCGATGATGACGATGATGTAAAGAATGAAGTGGTAATTAACTTCGAAAATCAATTACCTCAAAGTGAATCCGAATTAAAGGCTGAAGAAGGAGTGAAAGAGAACCCTGCTGACTATTATTACAAATGGAACTTTAAAGACCCGAATAATTTAGTTGAGTTTGCTCATTACTACGCAGAATGGGGATTTGGAGGTGGATTTACTTATACTAACAAGACAGACGTCACTACTCCCGGGTACACCAATATCAGTGCTATTACCGCAAAAGGAAAGAATGGAAAAGTTTATTTTACTTCCCACTCCAGCAGCTTCACTCCAGCCCAAATCACCAACCTCCATCCTGACAAATATGAATTTAAGGGTGCATGGATTACAAATACAACTTATGCCTACCTAGCTATCAAAGACGGTAATGATGGCAATAGCCCTTCAAGAGTAAAACGATTCAGCAATGGAGACTGGTTTAAAATTACAGCAGTAGGTTACCGAACAAACGGGACAGAAATAGGTAGAGTAGATTTTTATCTTGCCGACTTCAGAGATGGAAAAACTAAAATCGTGAATACTTGGGAGTGGTTTGACTGGAGTTACATTGAAGATGCTGCCTACATTCAATTCGAACTAAGTTCCACAGATAATTCAGAATATGAAAATGAAGGAGTATTAGTTTCTAGTATGAACACCCCTTCTTATTTCTGCCTTGACGGTATTACACTTATCGAAGACTAAACAACCAACTGTTTAATTAATTGAGATTGAGCTTAACATCAATCGACCTCATCATTTTAAAGAGGCTGTCTGAAAAGTCGTTAGTAACTATAACTCCCCTTCTTCGGGAAGGAGGAGAATGAGGATAGAACCGACTTTTTAGACAGTCTCTTCTGCACCAGAATGAATCTATTTTGTTAGAGATGTGATCGCCCTGAATCAAATCCCCAAGAATGACAACTGAACCAAAAACAGGTAGAGGTACTCTATCTCTCCCCCTATTCAACTCAATGTCCGCGTCAGTTCAATGTCCATGTCAACACAAAGTCCGGACAAATACGATAACCGACAGAGTAAAGTTCCTGCTGCTCCGTCGCCAACTCTTGAACCTGAAAGGTTCCTTGCTCTTGAGGAATAAAATGCGTCAAACGAAGTTTACGAAGGTCAGCGTCCGCGTTTTCCATCCGTTTAAAAACAGCCTCCTTTGCTGACCAATGCAATAACAGTCCCCAAGTCATATCGTCCTGATAAGGTTCCGTTTGTTCGTCAGAACGGATATACCGATCAGATACCTTGTGAACGCGTTGAGCATATTGCTCAATATCAATGCCCGCCGGAGTGAAAGAAGCAAGCATCACAGCTACATAACCTTTCGTATGAGAAATACTGATGAAAAAAGAATGATCCGTCAGATACGGTTTTCCTTCGAGGGAATAACCGATTTCCTTATCCTCCTGCAACATGGAATACAACAAAACACGAACAGACAACCATTCCATCTTACGACGTTCGGAAACAAAACGATGCAATTCCTGTTCACAGAAAGCTCTGCGCACATCCGGCAAAAGAGCCAACAGAACCTCCAAAGGCTCTTCCATCTTCCAAACAGCCCACTGTATATCATCCATCTTATGCTGCAGAAATAACGCCATCTTACGTTTGCTTGATTATGCTTTCAAAATTATGATTTCAAGATTATTCTTTCTCTTCCGAGTCTTCCGTGTCCTTCGGCAGAATTGTAAACTTCACCTTCAGGATACGACGACTATCCATTTCGAGCACTTCAAACTCATAATGGTGATAAGTTACTTTCTCATGCAATGCCGGGAATTCTCCTTTAATTTCGAGCAACATACCCGCCAATGTATCCGCATCTCCTACCACCTTTTCAAACTCGTCTTCGTCTACTTTCGTAATCTTATAGAAATCCGTCAACTGCGTCTTCGCTTCAAATATCCAGGTATGGTCATTCAAGACAACGTATGTACGTTCTTCATCATCATATTCATCGTGAATCTCCCCCACAATCTCTTCGATAATATCCTCCATTGTCACCAGTCCGGAAGTTCCTCCAAACTCATCCACAACAATGGCAATATGGATCTTATTCGCCTGAAAATCACGCAACAAGTCATCAATCATCTTCGTCTCCGGCACAAAATAAGCCGGACGGATCAATGACTGCCAACGGAAATTATCCCCTTTGCTGACATGAGGCAACAGGTCTTTAATATACAATACCCCCTTGATATTATCCCGCGAACCGGAATAGATAGGAATACGCGAATAAGCATTGTCAATGATACATTGCATTACCTCCTTGAAAGAGGCACGGATATCCAAATCGACCATATCCAAACGTGATGTCATCACTTCTTTCACTGTTTCACCGCCGAAACGGATAATGCCCTCCAAAATATTATTCTCTTCAGAAAGCTCCGCTTTATCTGTCAGTTCCAATGCATGCGACAATTCATCGACAGAAATATTGTGGCTCTTCTTTACAAAATGCTTATTTAAAAAAGTAGTTGAACGTACAAGCACAGTAGCCACCGGACGGAACAGTTTTTCCAAAAAGTAAATCCCCGGTGCCGAAAAACGGCAAAAAGCCAACGTCTTCTGTGCCGAATAGATTTTCGGCATGATTTCACCGAACAACAACAATAGGAAAGTCAGGATGACGGTCAGTATCAAGAACTCTGCCAATGGAGAATGAAAGACAAATACATTCATAAAGAAGAAGTTGCAGAGAATGATAATGGTTACATTCACAAAGTTGTTTGTAATCAATATCGTTGCCAGAAGGCGTTCTGAATCCCCCAACAAGGCACTTATTTTTTCGTCGGAAGGATGATTCTGTTCATCAATATCATTCCGGTCGGAAGGAGTAAGTGAGAAAAAAGCTATTTCGGAAGCCGAAGCAAAGCCGGAAGCAAGCAGAAGTACACCTGCCAATACTATGGCAATAATAGCAGAGATAGAAGGAGTGTTTACGGTAATACCGTTGAAAATGTCAGCCAATTGGCTTAAATAACCATCTGAGTCCAAAGAATCTAAATTTTAATTAAACAAAAGACAATGTGCCAAGAAGCTCGCAAAAACCTATTGGCACACTATCACATTATCTTAGAACGGCAAATCATCTGCCGGATTATCTTGCACGGATTGTGCCTGCTGCGTTTGTTGCGGCTGACCGGAAACCGGTTGTTGCTGTTGCCCCATCGCTGGTTGTCCGGAAGCAGAAACTCCCGCACCCGGATTGGCTCCTTTCGGAGACAGCATTTCCATATTATCCACATAAATTTCGGTGATATAACGCATAGCACCCGACTGGTCGCTATAAGAACGTGTTCTTATCTTTCCTTCCAGATACAATTTGTCACCTTTGTGCACATACTTATCCACAATCTCCGCCAAACGGTTGGATGCAACGATATTATGCCACTCTGTTCTTTCGGGAATCTGGGTTCCATTAGCCAACGTATATCCACGATCCGTTGTAGCCAATGGGAAAGTTGCTACTGCCGAACCTGTATCGAAGTATTTTACCCGCGGATCTTGTCCTACGTTTCCCAACAATATCACTTTATTTACTGACATATCTGTATCAAGTTTATGATTCTTAAATCAAATCTGTCGCCAAAATTAAACAGAATAACAATAGGATGCAAGAATTTTAAGTATTAAGTATAAAATCAAGTATTAAGTACTAAATTTTAAGTATGCGGTTCATGGCGCAGCCTAATACTTAAAACTTAATACTTAATGCCCATCCATTGCTTGTAACAGGGTCTGCACCAATTTTGAAACAGCGTATTGTTCCAGTTCTTCGACTTTTATTTTTTGGAAGCCACTGAAAGAAGTCAAATTCTTAGATAAAGTCACCTCATATAGATTAGCATAGATAACCCGGTGAGACAGTACATGCTTTATTTCTCTGCAAACCGTACGTACCACCGGTACTTCCCCCAGTGCAAAGAGTGCACGGAATTCCGGTAAAGTCAAAAAATCTTCTTCCGAAAGAGGCACTGGAGTTTCTATCAATGGCAGTTCAAACAGATTTTTCCAAATATCATTGCCCGTCCGTTTATTTATAAAGGTATACGCGCCCGCACGTACATAAATATAATTAAAGTAACGGTTCGTTGTCTTTGTTTTGTGTTGCTTCACTGGAAGTGTTGCCACCAAGCCTTTTGAAAGCGCCGAGCAACTGCCCGCCAACGGACAAAACAAACAATCGGGCGATTGCGGAGTGCACTGAATCGCTCCGAAATCCATTATTCCCTGATTATAAACAGCCGGATGCTTCTTATCCAGCATCTCATCCGCCAATGCTGCAAAGAGCTTTTTTCCTTCCGTCGAATCAATCGGAGTATCGATGCCGAAATAACGGGAAAGCACCCGGTACACATTACCGTCCACCACCGCATAAGGCATACCATAAGCAAACGAACAAATTGCCGCTGCTGTATACTCCCCCACTCCTTTCAGAGCCAGCACTTCCTGATACGTTTTCGGGAAAACCCCATTCATGCTTTTGGCAGCAGCATGAAGATTGCGGGCACGTGAGTAATATCCCAGTCCTTGCCAGTATTTCATCACTTCATCCTCCTCCGCAGCGGCTAAAGTCAGCACATCAGGAAAACGTTTGATAAAGCGAAGAAAATAATCATACCCCTGCGCCACCCGAGTCTGTTGAAGAATAATCTCCGAAATCCAAATCAGATACGGATCGGTAGAATCCCTCCAGGGTAGTTCACGTTTGTTCTCTTTATACCACTCTACAATTGCTTTAGTAAACACGCTCATATCCTCGTTCCTAGTGTATTATCTAACATTTATCTTCTCTATTCTACCCAAAAGGCACACAAAAGTAACTCTTTTGGTTCTAAGAAACCCCTATGCCACTATTTTTTTAGAAAAAATGTGCAGAATATATTTTTTTAGGAGCTTAAAAAGCTATATATTTGCAGTCCAAAAAATTAGCAATAACATAATAATAATATTTTTTTTAAGGAAAAATGACTAAAGCAGATATTGTAAACGAGATTACAAAGAAAACTGGGATTGACAAGCAGACAGTTCTTACAACAGTTGAGGCATTTATGGATGCAGTAAAGGATTCACTGTCTAACGATGAGAACGTATACTTACGTGGATTTGGTAGTTTCGTAGTAAAGAAAAGAGCGCAAAAAACTGCTCGTAACATTTCTAAAAATACTACGATCATTATTCCGGAGCACAATATTCCGGCTTTCAAACCGGCTAAGACATTTACAATTTCAGTAAAAAAATAATAAACAAGAGTATTAACCCATAAAATGTGAAGCTATGCCAAGCGGAAAAAAGAAAAAAAGACATAAAATGTCTACGCACAAGCGTAAAAAAAGACTAAGAAAGAACAGACATAAAAGCAAAAAATAATTTTTAAGTCTGGATCACACAGAAATAAAGAACAAACTTGCGAAGCTAATGTCTTTCAAGTTTGTTCTTTGTTTAAGTAGCTAACCCAAAATGAACAATTAGTAAAAAATGTTGTTCACATAAATGAGATTCAATCAATAATAAGGAAACAGAAAAGTGACAAGTGAACTAGTAGTTGACGTACAGCCCAAAGAAGTCTCCATCGCCCTTCTCGAAGATAAGAGCTTGGTAGAACTTCAAAGCGAAGGAAGAAATATTTCTTTCTCTGTGGGCAATATGTATTTGGGACGTATCAAGAAATTGATGCCCGGACTGAATGCATGCTTTGTAGACGTCGGTTACGAGAAAGACGCTTTCCTTCATTATCTAGACTTGGGTCCTCAATTTAACTCACTCGAAAAGTTTGTAAAGCAGACTTTAAGCGACAAAAAGAAGCTGACCTCCATCAGCAAAGCAACCCTGCTTCCCGATCTTGACAAGGATGGAACAGTAGCCAATACCCTCAAGGTAGGACAAGAAGTTGTGGTGCAAATCGTTAAGGAACCGATCTCCACTAAGGGACCGCGACTGACGTCCGAAATTTCGTTTGCCGGACGCTATCTCGTACTAATCCCTTTTAATGACAAGGTTTCTGTTTCACAAAAAATTAAATCGAGCGAAGAACGCGCCCGCCTGAAACAATTGCTGATGAGCATCAAGCCGAAAAACTTCGGTGTCATCGTCCGCACGGTAGCTGAAGGCAAACGCGTAGCCGAACTCGACGGAGAGCTTAGAGTCCTGATAAAACATTGGGAAGATGCGATGGTAAAAGTACAAAAAGCCACCAAGTATCCGACGTTAATTTATGAAGAAACCAGCCGCGCCGTAGGTTTGTTGCGCGACCTCTTCAACCCTTCTTTTGAGAATATTCACGTCAACGATGAGGCTGTGTACAATGAAATTAAAGACTATGTATCACTGATTGCGCCCGACCGGGCCAATATCGTGAAACTGTACAAAGGTCAACTTCCCATTTACGACAATTTCGGTATCACCAAGCAGATTAAATCATCGTTTGGTAAAACAATCTCTTACAAGAGTGGTGCCTATCTGATTATTGAGCACACTGAGGCGCTTCACGTAGTAGACGTGAACAGCGGTAACCGCACCAAGAATGCCAACGGGCAGGAAGGTAACGCACTCGAAGTAAACTTGGGAGCCGCCGATGAGCTGGCGCGCCAATTGCGATTAAGAGATATGGGTGGTATCATCGTCGTGGACTTCATCGATATGAATGAAGCCGAGAACCGTCAGAAGCTTTATGAACGAATGTGTGCCAATATGCAGAAAGACAGGGCACGGCATAATATTCTGCCACTTAGCAAATTCGGGCTAATGCAGATTACACGCCAACGTGTGCGTCCGGCAATGGACGTCAACACGACCGAAACCTGCCCCACTTGCTTCGGCAAAGGCACTATCAAGTCGTCCATTCTTTTTACGGACACTTTGGAGAGTAAAATTGATTACCTGGTCAATAAACTGAAGGTTAAGAAATTCTCGTTACACGTCCATCCGTATGTCGCCGCTTACATCAATCAGGGGATCGTTTCCCTGAAACGGAAGTGGCAGATGAAATACGGATTCGGTATCAAGATTATTCCAAGTCAAAAACTCGCATTTCTGCAATATGTGTTCTATGATACACATGGAGAGGAAATCGATATGAAGGAAGAATTCGAAATCAAATAGACAGAAAAGGCGGCTGGTCAAAACGAGCCGCCTTTTTGTTTAAACAACAACATATATCATCGTCAAGCTTCGCGCTTTGTAGACACAAAGCACTTGCGAAACACTACCGTATCTGCCAAAAAATAATTAAGCAATCCGGAGATAAGCAACGCCGCAAAGTTGCACCATATCACCCCCCACCCGAACATCTTCTCAAAAATCAGCAAGAACAGCATTTTCACTAGAAAAGCTACTATAGAAGAAAGATTGAACACAAAGAAACGAATCCAAAAATCGCGCATACACCTACCACTTATGCGGTTTTTCCATATCCAGCAATAGGAGCAGATAAAATTGCTCATCACTGCAAATTCGAACGAAATCACGGGAGAAACAATATATACTCCCCAATATCCCTCAAACAAATAATGGGAACATATCCACAATACAAACGTATCGACTCCCGTGCCGAACAGACGGCTCACTACAAATTCCAAATAAGTACGCAAAATTATCAATCCTCCTTTTTTCCGGGGTTATAGGGTTTCAACGGATCGCGTTCGGAAAGAATACGGCGATCTATAAGAAATTGGCTGAGCCATGCTCCGAAAAGGAAAAGGGCTATCAGCAAGCCGATAATATCAAATATACCCAATGTCTGCCCGGCAATAGTATAGATAGTTGATGACAAAGGAGTATACATAAACACGGTATTGATGAGTATGACTACCAGCCGGAATTCCGTAGGTCCGAAGCTACCATAAGTGAGCCGGAACTCATCTTTGATAATCGTGGAAATATATGTATAAATGGAAAGCACCAAGTATCCCGCCAACACCAACATGGCTACATCAAGCCTAAACATGGGAGAAATGCCAGCACCGATACACATGATGCAAATAGTCACCGCATCCAACGTATGATCGATAAAGAATCCGTAAACGGGACGCTGCGTGTGACGTACGCGTGCCAACGTTCCATCAAGGCTGTCGCCATACCAATTGATAACCAGCCCCAATGATGAAATCCATAAATAATTTTTATCTATATGAGCCAAAGCGAAACCCAGCCCACAAATAACGGCACCCAACAATCCAATGTATGTCAACGTATCCGAAGTCATCCACAACGGCTGTCTTTCTGCCATCCAAATCAATACTTTCTTCTCCATTGCATTGAGCAATGAAGTCTGTATCCTGTTTGATGTTTCTTTTCCCATTCGTAATTTTTTATGCAAAATAAATCTTATTACCACAAATGTGGACATATTACAACTTCTTTTTGAGGCTATTTAACACTTTGAAGTGCCATCAAGGAAAAATAATCCGAAATTTGGTCCATCCATCGACGTATGTACGGAGGGAGAATGTACATCCGTGACGCATCAGCACTTCGCGGATAAAGACAAGTCCAATGCCTTGTCCGTCGGGCTTAGTCGAAAAGAAAGGGCTGAACAGTTTTGCCTGCGTTTCTTTGTCGATGCCTTTGCCGTTGTCCATTATTTCGATAGCGGCGGGCGAAAGGGTGCGGAGGACGATTTCACCATCCGTTTCAATGCTTTCGGCTGCATTTTTTATGATGTTGACAAGCACTTGTTCGAATAAAGCAACATCCAACATCACTTTTGCCAAGGATTCATCTAGTTCCATGCGAATCCGGATATGGCGGTCGGCACATATACCCTCCATGAAGCGTGTGCAGGTGAGCAACAGACTGTTCAGACAAACAGGAGAAAGAGTAGGTTCGGGTATCTTCACCACATCGGCAAAACGGGTAATAAAACGACTCATCGAGAAGCAACGGTCGGTACATACACGCATCACGTTGCAGATGTCTTCCATTCCTTCTTCGCTGGAAAGAGCTTGTTCTACCGTATCCAGTGTGGAAGTAATGCCGGCAGTCGTATTGTTCACTTCGTGGGCAATCATGCGGATCACTTTCTCGTATGCTTTCTTTTCCGCTTTCATCACTTCGTCGGTAAGGGTTTCTACCAAATAGAAGGGATGCTGAAATCCACGATCAATGAAAGAAGAATGAGTACACCGGTAGATATTCGAGTCGTTCAGACGGACGGTCACCGTCTCTCCTTTCGGGAGGTTGGCCAATTCCACCGCTAACGGAGAATCAATCTCTTTCATCTTCTTGCCTTGTACGTCTTCCAAACGAACTCCGAGCATCTTCAAAGCCATCGGATTCAATTCTGATAGGTCTTCATCAAGGGAAGTTATAATTACCCCCATCGGAGAAGCTTTAATCAGCAAATCGAGAAAATGATTTTGTTCACGCAGGCGGAGACGTTCATTCTTGAGCTGTTCCATCATGCGGTTGAAGATATTCACTATACGATCGGCCTCATATTGACCTACAGGACTAAGACGACTACTGAAATCCTGCTCACGCAACAACTCCATACCGCTTCCGATTGTATTCAACGGTTTCACAATCTTACGATAGAAAAAGATCAGATAAATGAAGATGAAAAGTATCAGCCCCTCTCCTATGTAGAAAAAGATTGTATTCAGTTGACTGGAAAGGAACAGCAAGACACCACCTAATACCAGCAGCAGAAAGACTAGTATGTAAAAGAATCCTTGTATACGCACGTTATCTATAGCTAACGATTAATCTTATATGATTAGGCACGTACGTACCTAAATCTATCACATTGTTATATTATATTTCTCGAGACGACGGTAGAGTGCAGCACGGCTGATACCCAATGCTGTAGCTACCTGACTCAAATTTCCTTTGTAACGGTCCAACGCCTGGAGAATGGTTTGGCGTTCTATTTCATCCAAAGTCATACCGGCCAGAGTTGCGCCTTCGGTCACTCTTACGTCATCGTGGCGAATATACTGTGCATCAAAGTCGGAAGCATCAAGTAGCGGTTTACCACTTACCAAAATGGTACGTTCCACCAAGTTTTTCAATTCACGAATATTCCCCGGATAGGGCAAACGGCTCAAGAATTGCAGGGCATCGGCAGAGAACTCCGTACGGGGCAATCCGTTAGTTACCGCCTGACGGTCAGCAAAATGACGTGCCAGCAAGGGAATATCTTCGCGACGTTCGCGCAGGGCAGGCAGTTTCACTGTTATCAGATTGATACGATAGAAAAGGTCTTCACGAAACGTACGTTCGCCCACCATCTTGCGCAAATCGGCATTGGTGGCTGATACTACCCGGATATCTGTCTTTCGCGGACGGCTGTCGCCAAGCACTTCAAATGTCTGATCCTGCAATACACGCAGTAACTTCACCTGGCACGAAGGATCGAGATCACCTATTTCGTCTAGAAAAATCGTTCCTTTATTTGCCATTTCGAAACGTCCGATACGATCTGTAGAAGCATCGGTAAAAGCCCCTTTCTTGTGCCCGAACATTTCACTTTCGAACAGGCTTTGAGAGATACCGCCAAGATTCACTTTCACAAAGGGGTGTTTGGCTCGCTGACTGTTGATATGAATGGCCTCGGCTATCAATTCTTTGCCTGTTCCGCTTTCCCCTGTAATCAGGACAGAAGCATTGGTCTTTGCTATACGGGCAATGGTGTTCAACACGTCCGTCAATCCCTGGCTACGCCCGATGATGTGACTGCGGTCGAAAGCATCATTCTGTTCTTGTGTTGGTTCCTGTGGAGTGCCCGAAAGTTGAAGTGCCGTTTCGATGCGTTGCAACAAGGCGGCATTATTCCAAGGTTTCGTAATGAAATCAAAAGCTCCTGCCTGCATTCCTTGTACGGCTAGTTGGATACTTCCCCAAGCGGTCATCAATATCACCGGTGTTTCGGGACGGAATATTTTTACTTGTTTGAGTAGGGTCAAACCCTCCTCACCCGTTGTAGAAAGAGTGAAGTTCATATCCATCAGGATTAAATCCGGAGCTATGGAACGTACTACTTCCATAGCTTCCCGTGGACCGGGAACGGTCTGTGGTTCATATCCTGCCCGCTTCAACATGAAGCTAAGCGAAGAACGCACTGCGCTGTCATCGTCAATTATCAGAATCATAGTTATATTTGAGTTTTGCCCAGTCAATTAACAACTTTGTCTCACACTCCAAAGGTACTAATAAATAGTTTGCTACCAAATGATTGATATATAAATCACGGAATGCACGCTTCAATAATACAAGTTACGTAATAAAGCTGTTTTCTTATTATTGTATTTAAGATTTTCCACTGCACTAAATAAAGATTTTCAGTACAGTAATTTATAATTATTTATGCAGTCGAGTAATTATCCCGTTATAACGGGACAATAGTCACCTTATAGAGTGATAAATATCATCTTATAAGGTGACTATTGTCACTCTATAAGATGACCACCTGTCTTCGAAAGGATTAAAACTCTTAAGATACGAAATTAATTTGTAAAAAGCAAGAACGGAATAGAAAATAATACTATTTACTGCAAGTTCCTCCATAAGAATCAAAAGCTTTTTCCTACCCTTTCTATTGCCGGATGATTTCATCAAAATCAGCTTCAAGTTCGGTATTGGTACGAAAATCCCATAGCGTCAGACTGCGAATCTGATAATAGTAATACCAATAATAATAGAGTTCGGAAATATGTTTCTGTCTTGCCTCATCTTTAGAGTTCTGCGCATCATTCAGGTCTAAGGTATTAATTTTACCTATCAGGAAAGTTTCAATACTGGTCTTATAACGTTGCTGTGCAATTGCATCGGCTTCCTTCGCTATGTCCAACTGCTGCGCCTGATTATTGAAATGCTCCACCAACAAAAAGATATCCTGGTTGAAGTTGATCTGTTCCTGGCGGATCTTTGAAAGCACCACATCCCGGTTACTCTTGGCTACCCGGACTTTCCCACGGCGTTTTCCCCAATCGAGAATCGGAATCTTAACACCTACCTGAACAATCTGATTATCCTGCAAGTTCCTGTAAACGGCTGGAAAATTCCGGTTCTCACCCGTATATCCCACGCTTGCAAACAAATCGACACTACGCAAATTTCCACGTGCGGTAGCTACTTCATAATCGGCTTCCAACTGGCGACGACGGATATTCTGTGCAAAAGAATTACGTTCCAATGCTTTATTTAACACCTGATTGTACTCCATCCTCGGGCCTTCTACAGCTTCGGGAAGAACAGGACTGAGTACTTCATCCTCCCCTACTCCCAGAAAGGCACGGAGTTGGAACATCTTGGCATTAAGATCACTCTCTGTTTCCGTCAATGCTGCTTTTGCATTTAAGGCAGAAAGCTTCAACTGCAAGAGTTCATTCTCGGAAATCTGCCCCATTTTGCGTTTGGCAAGGGCTACTTCATAAAGGTGGTCGGCGTTTGTCTGATTCTGTTTCGCCGTACCAAGATTTTCTTTTGCCAACAAAAGATTAAAATAATAGGTGATGGTACGCATCGTCACTTCTTCGGTAGCAGTGATAAAAGCAGCTTTTGCTTCGGCATAACGAACCGGTTCGATACGTCTGTTCCACTTTATATTATTGACTCCAAAGATGGGTTGTATAAGTTTCAATGTGACAGGAACCGACATAAAATGACGGTTTCCTCCAGCTCCCAATTGCTTGATATAGTCGAGAGAGGAGGTCAGCGAAAGCTTACCACCGGTAAGCCAGATGTTTTGGTCAATGGAAAGATCACCGGTAAGCCCCAATGTGTTATTGCGGACGAAACCGTAAGAACCATCCGAATTTTGATAGGAACTATATGATTTGTTATAATTGGGAAGGGTTCCGGTCAGGTTGACTTCCGGCAGAAGATCGGCACGAAAGGTGCGAAACTCCCAATAGGCGGTTTTCAATTCATTCAAGGCAACAGCAGCGTCAACAGATTGAGCACGCGCCATAGCAATAGCTTCATTCAAGGTTATTTCCCTTTCCTTCTGTGCTGACAATGCCAACGGCAGGCAAACGGCAGCAAGAGCGAACAATATATTTTTCTTTTTCATTATGCACATTTATTCTTCGCGCAGCGCTTCGGCAGGCTGTATGCGGATTACCTGACGGGCAGGAAACCAAATACCAATAAGAACCATTAAAGACATCAGGAAGTAGGTTATGACAAATGTAATAAGAAAACGCACTACTCCCCACTCCATATACCCTTCAGTCAACTCCAGATGGCCGATATTATAACAGATGGCGGCGGCAGGCAAAGCAGCCAGAGTCAATAATAGCAATCCTTCTTTATTTAAACGTTGCCAAAGCTGCATCCGGCTGGACCCGACTGCTATACGAAGTGCAGACTCGGCACGACGGTGCTGCGTACGAAACCAAAATGTGCCGACAATACCCAGCAGAATATTGAGCAATAAAAAGCCCATCATCCAAAGATGTATCTGTACTTGATTATAACTCCCTTGCTGGAAGCCATCCCGCAGATCTTCATAATCATGCACTTTCAGGATGAATAAGTTACCGACACTCAACTGGTTGGCAGACAATTTCATCAAACGTTCCGCAAAGTCTTTAGAAGTCCCCGGTTTCACACGCAGGCAAACTTCTACATCTGAAGGATAAAGTTCACTATCAAGTTTGGCCATTATCTTTTCAGAAAGAGCAATGGCTACATACCGGTCACTATAATTAGCCCAGAAGTCATTGTAACGCACTTTCTTCGATACTCCTCCTATCTTGTATACTCTCGTAGAATCATCCACATCGACCATTTCTTTACCCAACAGTGTACGATCGCCTTTATAATCTTTGGACCAGCAATTTTCACCAACAACCACATTGCCATTCCTCAAAGCTTGTACCAACGGCTGATAACCACGTCCATCAGCACTTTGGTAACGGAAGACCTGAAAAAAGTCAGGGGTTACCGAACGCCGTAGCGGATGAATAACCAATGTATCGATACGCAAAATACTACCGGAATTATTCCCGATATAGGGACGCGCATTTCTGGATATTGAAACGACCTCCACTTCCGGCAATCTCCGGAGACGATTGGTCAATTCAACAATGTCTTGTCCTAAAGATGTACTCTTTTGCTCTTTCGAAAGATAGGAATTACTCTTTTCGTTTTTCAGGCTTAGTTCCAAATAATACGTATCGGTAATATCAAATCCTACCGGTTCGTAATAAGTACGCGCTGTCACATACGTCCGATCGACCACATACCACAGGACCACAAAAACAATTAACAGTTCTGACCATAACCATCCGTTTGACCGGCGCTCGTTCCATATTTGTTTTAATAGTTGCATTTTCTTTAGAATTTAGATGAGTTGAAGAATTATCTTTCGTTGATGGCATCCACAATATTGGTGCAGGTTACTCTCCATGCCGGAATGGCGGCACTTAGCAAATTGAGTAGGAAGCAAGCCAAAAATGCCAGCAGGAATACGGTAGGGTCGAACAGTAAGTCGACACACATGGTCCGCAAATCTTCCACCCCATTGGATACAAAGTCTACGGAGAAAAGCATTCCTCCCAAAAGGAAAGCGGCGACATAACTTAATACCAGTCCGAGAATTCCTCCGAACAGGGAATAAAGCATATTTTCGGATAGTACCTGCATCATAAGTTCCCCTCTGGATGCACCAAAGGCTTTTCGCACTCCTATTTCGGAGATACGCTTACGCATACGTGACAAAGTAAGTCCGGACAAGTTGACGGCAGGGACGATCAACAAGACAAGTAATGTCAGTATGTATTGCCGTATTGCTTCTTTCACAGCCGGAGGATTGTTGGAGGAATAGCGTTGCGCGGCTACGAAATAAGTATCAGGCTGTCCGTGATAGAGTAAATCGAAATTGGGATGCCCTGCCATAAAGATAGTCCGTAAGCGGTCCGCTTCCTGCCGAATAGCCGGAAAATCGTCTTTCGATTTAGCCAGTATATAGACGGCAGTCATACCCATGATATTGTCATCGCCCCAAGTGGCTGTGAAGGCATTTGTAGAACTCAAAGGAATCCAAACTTGCGCATAGGCGTACTTCGCCAGTTTAGAGACCGGACGTACCACTCCGCAAACAATATAAGCCGAATGATTCAGAAGGAATGTTTTCCCAACCACTTCTGACGTTCCGAACAAGCGGCGAGCCATATCTTCGGAAATCACCGCTTTGTCTGCTCCGGCATCAAAATCAGCATTATCATACGGTTTACCGGATAGAAACTTAAATTCAAATATTTTCCAGAAATCATCGTCTGTTTGCAACACACTACAACTTTCCATCTCACCTGCCGGTTTAGCAGCCAGCATGGTTTCCTGCCCGATATTGGTTATGGAAACAGCTTCGGGAATTGTCATTGCTTTGAAACAAGCCTTTGCCGTATTGTATCCGATAGCGCCATTGCTTTGCCAATTCACGTTAGACTTATTTTGAAGGCCTG
The DNA here is from genome assembly GCF_001688725.2 of Bacteroides caecimuris. Taxonomy (NCBI): domain Bacteria; kingdom Pseudomonadati; phylum Bacteroidota; class Bacteroidia; order Bacteroidales; family Bacteroidaceae; genus Bacteroides; species Bacteroides caecimuris. Next base: position 2,730,120 of record NZ_CP015401.2, read on the forward strand.
CGAAACGGAAAATGAGCATCCGGTCACGATGGGTTTCCGGCGCAAAGGGAGCAATAGTCGCACGTAAAGTAATCACGATCACCATTATCATAGCAATAGCCAAAGCTGTACCAATAATGGAAATAGAAGAAAGCAGTTTATTTTCTCCCAACAGATGGAATGCTTGTTTAAAATAGAGTTTTATCATGATCGTTATCAGTATAAAGTTCAGTATATTTCTTACTCATCTTTTTTATTCTTTTTTCGATTAGGTTACACAGTAGTTCGTCAAAGAACGTTCTACGTTAGAAGTTCCAGCCCTTCTTTGTTATATCCTTACATTTCAAGTTTTTGTGATTGATTTTACCAACACCATCCTTTTTAAAGAAAGCAGTATCAGCCTTACCCGATAAAGTGATATTTCCTACTCCATCCACTTTAGCCTTGATAACACTACAGTCAACATTCATTTTCATATTGCCTACTCCGTCGACATCAAGTTTCAGTTCATCGCAATGAAGATTTTTCACGTTGCAATTTCCCACTCCGTCGAGTTCGAAAGCTATATTTTTAAGATTCAATTTTTCCTTTGCATCAAAGTTCCCTACCCCGTCGATTTTCACTTTACTCAAATCGGGAGCAGTTATATAAAAAATCAAATTCTTGACATTCTTTGCATTCTTCTCTTTATAATCGATAACCAGTGTACCATTCTTCACCGTTACCCGGGTTTTCTCTACAAATTCGGAAGGTCCTTCCAAACGGCAGGTACATTCTGCCGATTGAGCGAAAATAATATTTCCGACAGATTGCAGGTTGATGGCAGAAAATTTGCCTACATTATAATCTTTACTCACATTTTGTGCCGATAGCGAACAAAAAGCAACACTTAACAGGACAGCTATCGCAACGATGAAAATATTCTTTGTCATATTGGTTTTTAATTTAGAGAGATATTATTCTGTTTTCTATTTAGTTTTATGTATACAACGCAGGTTCCTATTGCACCTGTCGTCCGTCAAAGAAACGGATCGTACGCGAAGTCTGCTTCGCCTGTTCTTCATTATGGGTGACCATAACAATGGTGCGTCCGTCTTCTTTATTCAACCGGTGAAGCAGTTCCATTACTTCGGCTCCCATCCTTGAATCCAAGTTACCAGTCGGCTCATCGGCAAGGATTATTTCGGGATTACCGATAATAGCACGGGCAATAGCTACACGTTGGCACTGTCCACCGGAAAGTTGTGTAGGAAAATGTCTCATACGATGGCTTAACCCTACTTTTTTCAATACCTCTTGCGCCAACCGCTTTCGCTCACTACTGCCAACACGGCGATAAAGTAGAGGTAGCTCCACATTATCCATTACACTTAACGAATTAATCAGATGGAAAGACTGAAACACAAAACCAAGCGTTTTATTACGGAAAATCGCCAATTCTTTATCTTTCATTCCTTCGGTACGTATTCCATTGATTTCCACTATTCCCTTGGTAGGTGCGTCAAGTAATCCCATTATATTCAACAATGTAGATTTTCCGCACCCGGAAGGTCCCATTATACTTAGGAATTCTCCACGTTCTACCGTCAGATTCACATTTTCCAACGCTACCGTTTCAATCTCATCAGTACGGTAAATTTTGGAAAGAGAGTTCAATGTTATCATAACTTCTAGTATTTAATTTATTTAATCTTCAGCTTATTCTTGTTCTTATATGCACTCATATCGCTTACCACTACCTTGTCGCCCGGTTGCAATCCACTCAAAACTTCTACATATTCAAAGTTTGAATCCCCCAACTGTATCTTACGTTTGACCAGTTCATTGTCTGAGTTGCAGACAAACAATTCGTATTCACCACGCCCCACATAGAAAGAGCCATTGGCAACACGCATCACATCTTCCTTCACGGCATTCATCACATAAACATCTGTCTTCAATCCGGAGCGCAGACGACGGTGATTATCTTCCTTCAACTGAACCGTGAATGATATGACGCCATTCTTGGATAACGGTGTTACACTACTGACCGTTCCTTCCAGTTTATCACTTCCTATCTTAACTATTGCTTTTCCTCCGGCTGCCACACGGTCGCCATACGTATCAGCAATCTCGCCTTCTACCTTAAAATGACTTAAATCGGAAATGATAGCGACTTGTCCGCCTTCGGAAATCTGCGCACCAATCTGGTTATTAATATAGGTAAGAATAGCTCTGCGCGGAGAACGGATTTGCGCGTCATCCAAAGTACGTTTCTTTTCGGAGAGACTCTTACGGAAGATGTTAAAATCGAGTTCCTGTACTTTCAGTTCGGCAGCAGCTACCTCCTTCTCATTTTTATATTGCTGCCGGAGTTGTTCGTACTCTAACTGGGCAACATTATAGCTCAATTCAGCCTGGCGCACTTTATCCGTTGTTCCCGCACCGAGACTGTCCAGATAGTGTTCATTTCTCAATTCCACCTTCATCCGGCTTAATTTCATAGCCGAAACTTTGATCTGCATCGCCATATCCGAAAGCTTCGTCTGATTATTGACACGAAGCTGATCGAGCTTATACCGACGCATCTGCTCTTCGTCCAGCAACTTTTTATATTCGGTTTCCGTACTCTGAAGGTCGAGTTTCAGAATCGGAGTACCTACATCTACGCTATCTCCTCCTTTTTTATAAACTTCAAGAATACGACTGTTGATCGGAGAATTGATAATTTCTTCAAATGCAGGAACCACCTTGCCGGAAGCACTGACACTTACCTCAATAACTCCTGTATCGACTGTGGAAAAGACAAGATCTTTTGCCTCTACTCCTGCCCTTAGTACAGATATAAGTACACCAATGACAACAATACTTGCCACCCCGATGGATGAATAACGAATGATCTTCTTGTTACGTTCTTTCTGACGTACTTCTTTAGGAATTTCTCTGTCCATATCTGATCGTTTACGATTTTACCATGTATCAATTTAGCATTTCATATACCAAATCTATGCCAAAACCGTAAGTGATTGATAAATAGAATATAACAAAAAACACAGGGTGTCCGAAATCGGACACCCTGTACGCATTTACTGTTCAGAATATGAATGGAAAGTCTCTATCGCAGACGCAAACGGTCTCCTATTTCCGGAACATATTCACCATCCTTACGATTCATTTTATACAGATTTTTGAGACGAATACCATATTTTTGAGAGATGCCATGCATGGAATCTCCATCCTTCACAATATATACAGTATAAGGTTTGGAAGCCTTTTTCTTCTTGCTCTTCAAGTAGATGATATCCCCTTTCATCAAGGTATAATCACGCTGTAAGTCGTTGTACGTCACAAGTTTCTTCCAGCTAATGCCGAACTCGTTACCTAAATCTTTAAAGGTATCACCGCTGCGAGCTACCACATAAGCGATATCATTAGCAATATACACCTGATGTGGATTCATCAACCAAGGATTCTTTTTCAGTTTCCGTTCCGAATATACACCCTTACGGTCATATTTATACAGGTCATAATCTTCGATAATTGTAATCAAGCGGTTAGCGTATGAAGGATCGGTAGCATAGCCTGCTTTTTTCAGTCCACGCGCCCAGCCTTTATAATCGGTGATATTCAGTTTGAAAAGAAAAGCGTAACGGGCACCTCTTCTAAGGAAGACGGAATGATCTTCGTAAGAGTCACGCGGATGCTTATAAGCACGGAAACATTCGTTGCGGGCATCATCATCATGACGGACCGTACGTCCCCGCCAACTGCCACCACACTTAATACCAAAGTGGTTATTACTCTTCCGTGCCAACTGGCTGTATCCGGCACCGCTTTCCAGCAATCCTTGCGCCAACGTGATACTCGCCGGAATCTTATGAAGCTTCATCTGTTCAACAGCCAAATCACTATACTTATTTATATATTCGACGTAACGGGCATTCCGTTTCTGTGCCTGCATTCCTACGGCAAAGAAAAAAACAACGGTTAAAAAGATAAATCTATGCAGTTTATTCTCCATTTTTATTCAGATGTGAATTAGATGGCACAAAAATCCGAAAAATAATTGGGATTATCAATCTCTTTCCTAACTTTGTAACATTAATTGTAGAAACCAATACCCTGACGTATATGAAAGACCTCACAATTACCGCTATTATCAAAGTATATCAATATGATGAGTTGAATGAGGCTGATCGGGCACTTATGACGGCAGCCATGGAAGCAACAACTCGTAGTTATTCTCCATACTCCCACTTCTCCGTAGGTGCCGCTGCGCTATTGGGCAACGGAACGGTGGTTACAGGAACCAATCAGGAAAACGCGGCCTATCCGTCGGGACTTTGTGCAGAACGTACTACATTATTCTATGCCAACTCCCAATATCCCGACCAACCGGTTGTCACTCTTGCCATTGCGGCACGAACGGAAAAGGATTTTATCGACCTTCCGATTCCCCCCTGCGGCGCTTGCCGGCAAGTGATTCTGGAAACGGAAAAACGTTACAAACACCCCATCCGCATCCTATTATATGGCAAAGAATGTATCTATGAAGTAAAAAGTATAGGAGATCTACTGCCGTTATCATTTGACGCATCAGCAATGGAGGATTAATGGGGCAAAAAGTCTTTTCTTCACGCCTTCACAATCTCCACTGTTTGCATTTTCATAGCCTGTAACCTTCGCATCGGTAGTGTCAATCTTAGCATATTGAGCAGTTTGCATTTGAGCAGCCGAATGCTTACAATAAAATATACGAGAAGACGGTAGTTTATCAGTAATAAGAAGGCGAAAAGACATTGTGATCCTAGCCAATGCCGTAATGTTATTATCCGACTCGTCACCATGCGTACTCAAAACACTCAAAAAGACAAAGACAACGACAAAGGATTCTAATCTTCTTGCCATTATGAAACAAATCGTATTTTCAGACTGTTATATAGTCTCATACGAATCGTCAATACAAGAAGTTATGAAACAATATGATGCAATTATTATAGGATTCGGCAAGGCAGGGAAAACCCTGGCTGCCGAACTATCGAACCGCGGATGGCAAGTGGCCATCGTAGAACGTTCTAACATGATGTATGGAGGTACTTGTCCGAACGTAGCCTGTATTCCAACCAAAACACTGGTGCATGAGGCAGAGGTTTCCGCCTTGCTTCACCACGATGATTTTCCGCAACAGGCGAATATGTATAAACAAGCCATCGACCGAAAGAACCGTCTCACTTCCTTTCTTAGAAATGATAACTACGAAAGATTAAGTAAACGTCCCAACGTGACTATTTATACCGGAACAGGGTCTTTCATATCCGCCGATACCATAAAAGTGGAACTTCCCGAAAGCGAAATCGAACTGAAAGGAAAAGAGATCTTTATCAACACGGGGGCTACTCCCATTATCCCTGCAATAGATGGTATTCAGCAAAGTCAGCATGTATATACCAGCAGCGCACTTCTGGAATTAAGCGTACTTCCTCATCACCTGATTATCATAGGTGGAGGATATATCGGACTGGAGTTTGCTTCTATGTATGCCAATTTCGGCAGTAAAGTAACGATACTGGAAGGAGGAAACAAATTTATGCCTTGCGAAGATCGGGATATTGCAAACAGCGTCAAAGAAGTGATGGAGAAGAAAGGTATTGAAATCCATCTGAACGCTCGGGCGCAGTCTATCCACGACACGAATGACGGAGTGACAGTGACCTACTCGGACGTATCCGACGGTACTCCTTATTATGTAGATGGGGATGCCATTCTTATCGCAACGGGACGTAAACCGATGATTGAGGGATTGGATCTGCAAGCAGCGGGCGTAAAAGTTGATGCCCACGGAGCTATCATCATAAACGATCAGTTACGCACTACTGTTCCTCATATATGGGCAATGGGAGATGTGAAAGGCGGATCACAGTTTACTTATCTCTCGCTGGATGATTTCCGGATTATCCGCGATCAGCTCTTCGGCGACAAGAAACGTGATATCGGAGACCGTGATCCTATACAATATGCAGTGTTTATTGATCCGCCATTGGCACATATCGGAATCAGTGAAGAAGAAGCGCTGAAAAGAGGATACTCATTCAAGGTTTCCCGGTTGCCGGCATCCTCCATCGTCCGTACCCGTACATTGAGGCAGACAGATGGTATGCTAAAAGCTATCATCAATAATCATAACGGGAAGATTATGGGCTGTACTCTATTCTGCACCGATGCTTCAGAAATTATCAATATCGTAGCTATGGCAATAAAAACAGGGCAGACGTCTACGTTCTTGCGCGATTTTATCTTCACACATCCCAGCATGAGTGAGGGATTAAACCAACTGTTTGATGTATAAGAATGAGAAAGAGTATAACTCACTTCTTTCTAAAACAAAGCCTCTGAATAGGGTAAACAGAGGCTCTATTGGGAGTAATCGGAGGCTCTGAATGAGGTAAACGGGGCCTCTGAATAAATGAAATTCATTCTTTTTTCAGTCTTAATAGAGTGAAATCGAATAAAAAGTATTATCTTTGCAGTCAAGTTAAACTATATACCTACCGCAATGATAATTACTAAGTAAGACAACACTTCTAAGTAAACATCACTTTTCTTATATGCTTTTTCTATATTGTCAAGCATCACGAAATCCGTGTTGTTTAGCCAGTATTGTGTTTGTCGTTCCCCCTATCCTGTGATTTTTTCACTCTATTTTCAACCTCAAACCCAATAGATCATCATGTCTATCAGTATCCAACAAATCAGCTATATCCATCCGGATAAAGAAGTATTATTCAGTGACCTCAATTTCGCCATCAGTAAAGGACAGAAATTGGGATTAGTCGGTAACAATGGTTGTGGCAAGTCTACTTTGCTACAAATTATTGCCGGGCAGTTATCCCCCTCTTCCGGTGTCATTGTCCGCCCGGACGATCTATATTATATCCCGCAACATTTCGGGCAATATGATTCACTGACCATCGCACAGGCTCTTCAAATAGAGCGCAAACAGCAAGCTCTGCACGCCATCCTGGCAGGAGATGTCTCAAACGAGAATTTCACCATTCTAAATGATGACTGGAATATCGAAGAACGTTCCATCGCCGCTCTCGATTTATGGGGATTAGGACAGTTTACGCTATCCTACCCGATGAATCTGCTTAGTGGCGGCGAGAAGACCCGCGTATTCCTGGCAGGTATGGACATTCATCATCCGTCTGTCATACTTATGGATGAACCGACCAATCATCTCGATTCTTCCGGCAGACAACGTTTATATGACTGGGTAGAAAAATATCGTTCCACCCTGTTAGTGGTAAGTCATGACCGTACTCTGCTCAATCTTCTCCCCGAGATTTGCGAACTGGAGAAGCATCAAATCAATTATTATGGCGGAAATTACGAATTCTATAAAGAACAAAAAACGCTGATGCAGGAAGCATTGCAACAACGTATTGAAGAAAAAGAAAAGGCACTACGTATCGCCCGTAAAGTGGCTCGCGAAACGGCCGAACGTAGGGACAAACAGAATGTACGCGGCGAAAAGAGTAATATAAAAAAAGGAGTTCCGCGCATTATATTGAACGCACTCCAAGGGAAATCCGAGAAGAGCATCAGTAAACTGACAAGCGTTCATCAGGAGAAAGCTGAGAAGTTAACAGATGAGCGCAACCAGCTTCGAGGTTCGCTCTCTCCGACTGCGGCATTAAAAACCGATTTCAACAGTTCCTCGCTTCATACCGGGAAGATATTAGTGACAGCAAAAGAGATTAACTTCAGTTATCATTCCAATTCGGTTAACAATAATATGCTGACGAATGATGAAATTAATTCTTCTAATATAGATTATCATAATAATCCAGACAGCATTGATATTCAGGAAAATAGTATTTCAAAGCAACAGCTTTGGCAAACTCCTGTCAGCTTTCAGCTAAAGAGCGGAGACCGCCTCCGTATAGAAGGAACCAACGGTAGCGGGAAAACAACTCTATTGAAATTAATCACCGGCCAACTTCAACCACAGGAAGGCACCCTGACACGGACGGACTTTAGCTCTGTCTATTTGAATCAAGAGTATTCGATCATTGACGACCGGAACAGTATTCTTGAACAGGCTTACGCTTTCAACAGCCGGAATCTGCCGGAACATGAAATAAAGATTATTCTGAACCGTTACTTGTTTCCTGCATCCGAATGGGACAAATCCTGCCGGAAACTTAGTGGTGGTGAGAAAATGCGTCTCGCTTTCTGCTGTCTGATGATTAGTAACAATACTCCCGATATGTTTATCCTGGATGAACCTACCAACAATTTGGACATACAAAGTATTGAAATTATCACTGCTACTATCAAAAATTATACAGGCACTGTGATAGCAATCTCACACGACAATTATTTTATTCAGGAAATTGGTGTCGAACAATGCATTTTATTGAGTTAGTCTATTGATATTTTATCTGATAAGTCTAAATATCAATCTAGTTTTTTTATAACTTCGCAGCGCGAAGATCAAGAATTAGAATTAAAATGAATCAGACAACACAATCATGGTGGTTTATCTTTTACAAAGACCAACTGCTTCTTGAGAAAAAAGAGGATGGCATATATGCTATCCCGTGTAAAGAAAGCTCTCCTATTGTTATTAAAGAAAAAACAACCGTACACAATATCACTACACTGGAAGGGAGAAACTGCAAGGCTTTCTCCCTCTCCTCTCCCATTGAAGAATCGGAGCAATGGGTAATGATAGGACTTCGTGCCTCCTATGAATATCTTCCTTTGTCTCATTATCAGACAGCAGGAAAAGCACACGAGATTCTGCATTGGGATAGAAACAGCCGCTTTTGTTCCGCCTGCGGCACGCCTATGGAACAGAAAGAATCTATCATGAAGCGTTGTCCGAAATGTGATCGGGAGGTATATCCTTCCATTTCCACAGCGATTCTTGTATTAGTAAGAAAAAAAGATTCACTACTTTTAGTGCACGCCCGCAATTTTAAAGGAACATTCAACAGTCTCGTTGCCGGATTTCTGGAAACCGGAGAAACGCTAGAAGAATGTGTAGCACGTGAAGTGAAAGAAGAAACCGGACTGGATGTAAAGAATATCACTTATTTCGGTAATCAGCCCTGGCCTTATCCCAGCGGATTAATGGTCGGCTTTATTGCTGATTATGCCGGAGGGGAAATCAACCTCCAAGATGAAGAATTGAGTTCGGGAGACTTTTATACAAGAGACAATTTACCCGAACTTCCCAGAAAACTTAGTCTTGCCCGAAAAATGATTGATTGGTGGATAGAGCATCCAAATGAACAATATGGCATAAATGGACTTGGATAGGCACGAAAAAAAGAAATAGCACTGACTGAAAAATAGACTAAGAAAGCAGGCCACGAAATACACATAACTACAAACGAACAACTTACGAATATGAAACTGAACGTATCACTCTAAAGCATCAACAAAACTTGTGTATCCGCAGCCTGCCTGTTGAAATTGAGATGATGCCAATACAACAAGATTCGGGCAAGAAGGATTAGCAAGTGGACTTAAAGAATGCAAAGGAAATGAAAGAACTGTGCCAAATGAGGAAAAAAGCCCGAAAATAGGCAGAATCAGGGCTATGCATAGAGAAAAAGAAGCGCCTCCATAATCTTTTCGAAGATTATGGAGGCGCTATTTATTATTTATCTTTCGTTATCTATATCTGAAATTTCAGCAGAAACCCAATCAGATACCTAATGATTTCTTCACTGCTTCAATCTTTTCCATTGCGGCAGATTCGGCAGAAGCATAACAATTGCGGCATCCCATTTCGCCCTGAACTTCCATATAGAACTTAATCTTCGGTTCTGTACCTGAAGGACGAACAGAAACTTTGCTACCGTCTTCAGTGAAATACTGAAGTACGTTAGATGGTTCCGGCATATCGATTGCAGTTACGTTACCTTTATCATCTGTCTGTTTCAGTGCCTTATAATCTTTGCTCAGGATCACTTTAGAGCCACCCAATTCTTTCGGAGGATTGGCACGGAAGTTCTCCATCATAGCTTTGATTTCTTCTGCACCGCTCTTACCCGGTTTCACTACGTTTACAGTAAACTCTTTAGAGAATCCGTATTCTACGTAGATATCCAGCAACAACTGATACAAGGATTTACCATTATCTTTTGCCCATGCAGCAACTTCAGCAATCAAACAGCAAGCTGATACGGCATCTTTATCGCGAACGAAATCTTCGGCAAGGAATCCGTAGCTTTCTTCACCACCACCGATATATTTCTGTTTGCCTTCACGCAGACGGATTTCACGGGCAATCCATTTAAATCCGGTGTAACAGTCAAGCATTTCGATATTGTTCTTATCTGCGATTTTCTTGATTAATTCAGTTGTAACGATTGTCTTCACGCAGAACTCGCCACCTTTAATCTTACCCAGTTGTTTGTACTGCGTCAGAATATAATAAAGGTACATCATACAAGTCTGGTTACCGTTAATCAGTACCCATTCGCCTTTATCATCCTTGCAAGCAATACCTACACGGTCAGCATCCGGATCGGAAGCCATAACGAGGTCAGCATCAATTTCTTTGGCAAGGTTTACAGCCATAGAAAGAGCTTCCGCGTTTTCCGGGTTCGGAGATACGACAGTCGGGAAGTTACCGTCCTTAATCATCTGTTCGGGCACAGTAAATACGTTTTCGAATCCCCACATTTTCAATGCACGAGGAATCAACATCATACCTGTACCGTGGATCGGAGTATAGACAATCTTCATGTCTTTGTGACGGGTGATAGCTGCCGGATCAATAGAAACAGTTTTCACCATGTCCAGATAAACCTTATCGATGTCTTCACCAATAATCTGAATCAACTCCGGATTTCCCTGGAATTTAATATCGGCAGCAGAAGCAATTGCATTCACTTCGTCGATGATACCTTTATCGTGTGGAGCCAATACCTGTGCACCATCGTCCCAATATGCCTTGTAACCGTTATATTCTTTCGGATTGTGAGAAGCAGTCAGAATGATACCGCTCTGGCAACCGAGGTGACGGATGGCGAAAGACATTTCCGGTGTCGGACGCATGTCGTCAAACAGATATACTTTAATACCATTGGCAGAGAAAATATTAGCAGAAGTTTCTGCAAACAAACGGCTGTTGTTGCGGCAATCGTGACCGACTACTACAGAAATCTGCGGCAGGTCTTTGAAGTTCTTTTTCAGATAGTTGGAAAGTCCTTGAGTGGCAGCACCTACCGTATAGATATTCATACGATTGCTACCTACGCCCATAATACCACGCAGACCACCAGTACCAAATTCAAGATCTTTGTAGAAAGCTTCAATTAGTTCGGTTTTATCATCGTTTTCCAACACACGTTTCACTTCAGCCTGGGTTTCAGCATCATAAGCCGGGGTTAGCCATTTTTCGGCTTTTTCAGTGACCTGTTTAATAAGTTCCTGATTTTCCATTTCGATTGTTATTTATTGGTTAATGAATTATTTATTATCAATTTCTTGAGCACACAAATGTAAAATAATAAGTTTATAATTCCTATTCTTTTAATTGAAATTTGAGAATTAAGAATTAGAAAGCGATATACTTAATACCTAATAGTTCATACTTAATATCTATTCTTGTGGCACTTTATATCTGTCACCAGTCTGCTTGACATATTCCTGCAAGAATTCTTTCGGATATCCGGGACGCATCACTCCGGCAGGTTGTCCGATGGAATTACGCTCAAACTTACCGTCTTTAACGCGTTTCACCACTCCATCATTGTACTTCACAATCAAGAATGTTCCCAATTGTTTCCAAGTATCGAAAGTGCTCTGTGCGGTCATATTTGTATAGTTTGTCAGAAAGTCAACTGCTGCGTTCTTATCTTTTGCCAGCAGTTTGGCAGCCATTTCTTCAATGCCTTCCTGTGCATTGTTGAAAGTAGTTTCCATTTCTTTCTGCGCTTCCCGTACATCACCGATCATCAAATCATAACGCGGATAGACCATATTAGATACCCAGTTGAAAATCCAGAAAGCAGAGTTCCAGGAGAAAGTAATATAATCGGCTCCGTCTACACGGGTATAACATACCGGCGCTTTAGTAGCACAACAATAAACCGGGGTAAATACTGCCATGTTCGCATCATCCACGCCAAACCAAAGTACTCCGCCTATCGGGTCCGGCTTGTTAGCGCGCATTTGTGCAACAAATACAAACCCGCTTTGTTGAGTGGAAATCGGACGTTCGTTGAAATATTCCTGCCCGTCTACCTTGAAGTTCAGAGGAGAAAGACGGTAAGGTGTCTTATAAGGTCCGGCTCCGAAATCATTGGAAATGTCAAGGGGCGTTCCTTCATAATGGTCACGCATCATATCTTTCACATCTTGCACGGATAACTTCTGTTTCGGTTTCACAAAAAGAGGCATCGGCGTATTAGTCTTTCCCTCAATGTAAGGAAGATAATCTTTTCCGTTATCCGTAAACTTATTAAAATAGCTCCACACACGAGCCTCACAGAAACGACGGGCACCAAAATCAAGAGGCGCATAGGCTAATGAGAAACTAAAGTCTTTATTTACTCCATTAAAATATCCCTTTTCGCGAGCAAAAGAAATGACATCCGGAGAATACATACAGTTTTCCTTGTCGTTCATATCAAACTGGTGGATACGTGACTGGTTCGCATGAGCTGAGATACAATCATCAGGCACGCGTACTGCTACCCAAACCGCTCCACGGATGCTGGGACCTTTACCAATCATTTCCATAATCCATATTTCGTTCGGATCGGCAATAGTAAAGGATTCTCCTTCGCTATAGTAGCCGTATTGCTGCACTAAATCGGTCATAATCTTAATAGCTTCACGGGCAGTGCGCGAACGTTGCAAACCGATATAAATCAGACTTCCGTAATCGATAATCCCTGTAGAATCGGCCAATTCCGGACGTCCGCCGAAAGTTGTCTCACCAATGGTAACCTGATATTCATTCATATTACCAACTACATTATAAGTTTGGCGTGCCTGCTCTATTTCTCCCAGATACTTGCCAGTATCCCATTCATAAACTTTCAGCATCGTCCCTTTGGGATAGGTGGCAGCCGGATAATGATAAAGTTCTCCGAATAAGCCATACGAGTCGGCAGAATAGGAAACAATCGTCGAACCATCGGCAGACGCATTCTTTCCGACAATCAGATTGGTACAGGCGAAAGTGTTCGCCACGGCCGCCATCAATACAGCGGCACAAAGAATAATTCTTCTCTTCATAATAAATATATGATTCATTTTTAATAATTTACCAAACAAAGCTTTCACGGACCACTGTTTCATTCCCACAGTAATCGGTCACTGTAAATTCAACAGTATGTTTGCCTCCTTTCTTAACGCGTTTCGGGTCTAACGTACATTCCCAGTACGATTTCACAATATTGGGACGTCCGAAAAGCGCATACTTTCCGTCAATCGTACCGCGATAGGAAGCAATTCCCGTACCCTGATCTTTCAGTCGACAGACAATCTTTCCGTTTCTTCCCCAGTGATTCTTGTTGACAGGGATAATCTCCGGCGGGATGGTATCGATGGCAACAGTGTAAGTTCCCAACTCCCGGATAGATGCTTTCATGTATCCGTCTTCATACTTTCCGCCTACGCTGTATTTTCCTCCTTTTGGAGTTATGCGGGCCACATAATATTTCGTCGTATCGGCAATTGGTTTTCTACGCAACCCGATACACAGTTCACAAGCTGCGTGCAGCGGAACCGTCTTATCATTCAACTGATAAGTAAAAGCAACGGCACCACTATCCGCCTTCACCTGATAATTAAGGGGAACATCATCATACAACATTCCTTTCGGAACGACCAGGTTCAATCCCGGTTCTTGCAGATAATTAGTCTTATTCCAGGTAAAATAATATTTCTCCCGATGATTCAACGGTTCAATCGGTTGCTTCCGCCCCCGTACAGTGAAACTATATTTGGAAGTGTTTCCGAAAGCATCTTTTAATGTATATAAGAACTGATAGTCCCGTTCCTCGTCAATCGTCACCAAGCCACGGTTATCATTCGATGCTTTTAACAGACGCAAAGTGTTACCCGGATCAATGAATGATTTCATATATTGTCCGTAAGTCCAGGAATTAATCATCCGGTTCTCTTCCTGCGAGAAACGATCTACGGTGCTACGAAATATTTCATTTCCATCTACCGTAAGCACAACCGAATAAACTCCATAATGGTTATTCACTCCATCCATGTAATCGTATGCTTTGATCCCCACACCTATCATTCCCCATGCTTCCACCGGACACTCGCTATTGGGAAGGATGGTTTTATTCTCTTGCTTTCCATCCACTACTCCTTTACCCGGCTGTGGAAAAAATAGAATGCCATCCGCTTTCGGAGCGCGCGTATCTTTTATTTTCGACCGAAAGAAAGGCATAGGATCAACATAATCTCCCGATTCCGTTTCAAATACATCCAGGTGAAGATGCGGACCGAACGAATATCCGGTGTTTCCGCTCCATGCGATCTGCTGCCCCCCTTTCACCGGATATTCTCCCGGTTCGGGAACAATCTCTACTTCCCAGCTTTCTTCTTCATATTGAAGTTTCTCCACCCTTTCGGCAATGGGAGAAACAAAACCATTCAAATGGCGGTTGATCGTTGAATAGCCATTGTGATAACAGACATCAAGTACATATCCCGAACCATTCGTGACGCGAATACGCGAAATATAGCCATCAGCGAGAGCACGAACGGGTTTACCGATAACTCCGCCTGTTTTAAAATCCAGTCCGCCGTGGAAATGATTGGAACGGATTTCCCCAAAGTTTCCACTCAATGTAAGAGGAAAGTCAAAAGGAGGTACAAAAGTTGCTTGCTTCTTCTCTTGTCCATACCCTCCGATACAGCAAGCCAGCATCAGAGCAGTAATATATCGTCTCATCATTCCGTTCACTTTTTTACTCCCGCAAATGTACACTATTCCCACTAAACTATGAAATATCCGAGGAGAATGATGACCGTAGATACTAGTTAATATTTCTTTTTAATGTTATATTGATTGCAAATTAATAGTCATTGTGTTATTTATATTAGTAATTTTGTGACCGTTTTTTTAATTATAATTAAAAGTTAGAGACTCAATGAGAATGTATGTCAAAGTAATGGCAGCGGTCATTGCATGTATATTGCTGAGTGGAGAAACGTTCTCAGCATTTGCAACTACCCCCGCTACAGAAAATCTGAGTTGGTTTAAAAAGAAAAAGAAGAAACCAGAAGAGAAGAGTAAAAGCGACTACGAGAAATTAGTGGAAGACAGTAAAACAACCAAAGGGATGTTTACTGTACATCAACAGAAGAATGATTATTATTTTGAAATTCCCACTTCACTTTTGGGACGTGACTTATTAGTTGTCAATAAGCTGCAACGAGTCCCTGCCGAACTTAACGATGCGGGCGTAAACCGCGGAGTAAACTATGAGAATCAGATGGTTTGCATGGAATGGGACAAAGCGACGGGCAAACTAATGTTACGCCAACAACGCCCATTACCTCTGGCCCCCCAAACGGACGCTATCTTCCGTTCGGTAAAGGATAATTTTATCTCTCCACTAATTGCCGCATTCAAAATCGAAGCAATCAATGCAGATTCTACGGCATTAGTAATCAAGGTAAATGATATTTATGACGGTACGGAAACCAGTATCAATAATGTATTTACCAATATTAATCTGGGTACTTCGGCCATCAAGAATTTATCACGTATTCTATCCATCAAATCTTTTTCAAACAATGTCGTGGCAACTTCCGAGTTGACCACTCGGGTAACGGAAGGAACTACTACTGTTTATGTAACGGTGGAGGTTAGTTCGTCTATTCTCTTATTGCCCGAAAAGCCGATGATGGGACGATTCGACAATCAGAAGGTCGGTTATTTCACGAATCCGTTATTAAGTTTCAGCGATGCACAGCAGCGTACGGATAAGACACAGTATATCACCCGCTGGCGCATGGAACCCAAACCGGAAGATCGGGAGGCTTACCTGAAAGGTCAGATGGTGGAACCTGCCAAACCGATTGTCTTCTACATTGACAATTCAACTCCTTACCAATGGCGTTCGTACATTAAGAAAGGTATTGAAGACTGGCAGATTGCTTTTGAAAAGGCTGGTTTCAAGAATGCGATTATCGCCAAAGAAATCACTGACAGTATGCATGTAGACATGGATGATGTCAACTATTCCGTAGTGACTTATGCTGCTTCGGAAAAGAAAAATGCAATGGGACCTTCTTTGTTAGATCCCCGTTCCGGAGAAATCCTGGAAGCTGATATTATGTGGTGGCACAATGTGCTTTCTATGGTACGTGAATGGATTACTGTCCAGACCGGAACAGTGTGTCCGGAAGCACGTAATGTGCAATTGCCCGATGCTTTGATGGGAGATGCCATTCGATTTGTAGCTTGTCATGAGGTAGGCCACTCTTTAGGACTCCGCCACAATATGATGGGTTCATGGGCTTTCCCAACAGATTCATTACGTTCCGAAGCATTCACTTCCAAAATGAATTCTACCGCTTCATCTATCATGGATTATGCACGATTCAATTATATCGCACAGCCTGGAGATGGAGTGAAAGTTCTTTCTCCGCATATCGGTCCATACGATATGTTCGCTATCGAATATGGGTATCGTTGGTACGGAAAGAATACTCCGGAAGAAGAAAAGGATATTTTATTCGATTTCTTGAGCAAACATACTGATCGGCTTTATAAATATAGTGAAGCACAAGACGTACGCGATGCGGTAGACCCACGTGCACAGAACGAAGACTTAGGTGATGATCCGGTTCGTTCTTCTTTACTTGGTATTGAGAATCTGAAACGCATCGTTCCACAAATTCTTCAATGGACTACTACCGGTGAGAAGGGACAAACTTATGAAGAAGCATCTCGCCTCTACTACGCTGTAATCAACCAATGGAACAACTATTTATATCATGTCCTTGCCAATATTGGCGGTATCTACATTGAAAATACAATTGTAGGAGACGGCGTTAAAACTTATACATTCGTAGAGAAAGAGAAACAACAAGCTTCACTGAAATTTCTGATGGATGAAGTTTTGACATACCCTAAATGGCTGTTTGACACGGAAGTGGGGCAATATACTTATCTACTTCGCAATACTCCCATCGGAAAACAGGAAAATGCTCCTACACAAATCTTAAAGAACGCCCAAGCCTATATCCTTTGGGATTTACTTGGCAATACTCGTTTGATGCGTATGATAGAGAATGAATCTGTCAATGGAAAGAAAGCCTTTACAGTAGTGGAACTTATGGACGGACTTCATAAGAACATATTCGGTGTTACCGAACGCGGTGGCATCCCTAACGTAATGGAACGTTCTTTGCAGAAAAACTTCCTCGATGCATTACTTACAGCCGCTGCAGAACCTGAAGCCGTTAAAATCAACAAGAAAATTGCCAACGAGCATTTCTTGCTTGACCACGCTACTCCTTTCTGTAGCTGTTACGCTGCCGAACAGCGTGCACTTCGTCAGGAAGACCGGATGGGTGCTCCACGTGTGCTCAACTTCTACGGCAGTCAGCTCAACCGTATTTCAGATGCTATTTCTGTGAAACGCGGTGAATTATTACGTATCAAGAAGTTGTTGCAGAACCGTCTCGGAACTTCCGATACCGCTGCACGCTATCATTATGAGGACATGATTCTGCGTATTAATACGGCTTTAGGAATCAAATAAAACAATATCAATCATTTTAATAATCTATATTGATGAGAAAAAAATACTTATACGTTCTTATATGTTTTCTGATGAGCACGTTGGCTACAGCCAACGCTGCTAATCGTATAATCACCGGAGTCGTTATATCCGGGGAAGATAATGAACCTCTGATCGGTGCTTCCGTATATGTTAACGCAGATGACTTGAAAAAGGCCGGAGCATCACAGACTTCTCTAGGTACTATCACTGATATGGATGGTAAATTCTCCATTTCCATTCCGGAAAAGGTGACCAGACTACATTGCAGTTATATAGGTTTTGAAGAACAAAATATCGTGTTGCAAGCTGGAAAAGATACTTATCGTATTGTACTTCAAGCTTCATCACACACATTAGGAGACGTAGTAGTAACTGGTTATCAAGAACTAGAACGTCGTAAACTGACTGCTGCTATCGCTAAAGTAGACGTTACAGACGGAATGGTAGGTGCTGCAAAAAGTATCGATCAGGCATTAGCGGGACAAATCGCCGGTGTGGCTGTAACGACAACTTCCGGTGCACCGGGAGCTCCAGCACGTATTCGTATTCGTGGTACTGCTTCACTGAATGGAACACAAGACCCGTTGTGGGTATTGGATGGGATACCTTTGGAGGGGACAGATATTCCTGACCTTGGAGACGAAGCTAATAACATTGTTGACATGAAACAATCATCCATTGCTGGAATAAGCCCGAATGATATTGAGAGTATCACTATTCTGAAAGACGCTGCCGCTACTGCCATATATGGTGCACGTGCAGCAAACGGAGTAATTATCGTGACAACCAAAAAAGGAAGAACAGGCAAGCCTATCATTAATTTCAACACTAGGTTAACTTACACTCCTAATTTAGATACTTCGAAATTAAACCTTTTAAATTCTGAAGAAAAAATTAATTTAGAATTAGAATTGATGAAAGAGCCTAATGATGTTATTAATAATCTTCCAGCTTACTATTGTAAAGGAGGTGTAGCATCTGTCTTAAAACAATATGACTTATTCAAAGTATATCAGCAGCAAGGCTGGAATGGACTTCCCATTGAAGCACAAAATGCTATCAATCAATTAAAAAACATCAATACAGACTGGAATGATATTTTGTTTAGAGATGCTTTTACTCAAGAATATAATTTCAGTATCTCGGGAGGAAGTGAAAAAGTTACTTACTACAACTCCCTCGGCTATTCTAAAGAAGACGGTAACGTACCAGGAGTAAGTATGAGTCGTTTTAACCTGACCAGCAAAACTTCATATCAAATGAATCGTCTGTTAAAAATTGGTTTCTCTCTTTTTGCCAACAGACGAAAAAACACAAACTTTGTTACAGATTCGCATGGTTATTCAAACCCTATTTATTATGCACGTACAGCCAACCCATATCAAGAAAGTTACGATGCAGCGGGTAACTATATATATGACTATAATATTAATACAGATGATGAACCAAACCCTAATCAGGGCTTTAATATTTTTGAGGAACGAGCCAACACAAATAAGGAAACAGTAACAAGTGCAGTCAATGCAATGTTTAATGCAGACCTGCGTTTCAATGACCATTGGAAACTTACATCACAAGTTGGCTTACAATGGGAACAAGCTAACCAAGAACAATATATCGGAGGCAATACATTTACAATGCGCAACATGCGAGAGAATAGTAAATATGACAATGGTACAAAATATCTTATTCCCGAAGGAGGTATGCACAAAGTCAATAATGCCACGACATCGCAAATCACATGGAAAGTACAAGGAGAATGGAATCAATCTTTCAAAGATATCCATGAGGTTCAAATCATGGCAGGTTCCGAGATTCGAAAGAATTGGTATGATGCAATAGCCACCAATGCCTATGGATATGATCCTAAGACTCTCACAACAAAGCCAATTATCTTTAGAGACAAAGATGACGCCAAAAATTATCCATTACATACAAAAAGTTACACAGAAAATGCTTTTGCCTCATTCTATACCAACGGTTCTTATACATTAATGAGACGTTATACATTAGGAGCAAGCGTTCGCATGGATGGTTCCGACCTTTTTGGTGTAGATAAGAAATATCGTTACCTGCCAATTTATTCTGTTAGCGGTCTCTGGCGTATATCAGACGAACCCTTTTTAAGAACAACGAGAAATTGGATGGATAATTTAGCATTACGATTATCTTATGGATTACAAGGAAATATAGACAAAAACACCTCTCCTTACCTTATTGGTGATTATAAAAACGAGACTATACTTAACAATGAGGAAACAAGTATCAGCATATCGGGAGCCCCTAATGACAAATTGCGTTGGGAAAAAACTGCTTCATACAACATTGGTGTCGATTTTTCTATATTAAAATCAGCAATAAACATGAGTGTGGACTACTATTACCGCAAAGGAACAGATCTTATTGGTATAAAAAACCTACCTCTAGAAAACGGCTTCGAGAGTATGACCATTAACTGGGCAAGTATGGAAAATAAAGGCGTAGAAATCAATCTGCAAACACGTAATATAACTACCCGTAATTTCTCTTGGTATACAACATTCAACTTTGCCTATAATTATAACAAAGTATTAAAAGACCTGACAGCTTCCAATAGTCTCACTCCTGGACTCGAAGGTTCTCCTGTAGGTGCTATCTTTGCAATCAAAAGCGAAGTCGATCCTGAGACCGGACGTATACTCATCTACCCGAAAGGAAGTAATGAAGCCATTGATGTAGAAACATTGTTTGACATGAAAGATGAATGGGGTATCGGGTATTACTCTTACAATGAAGATGCAGAGTTCCGACGTAATTTATATGAATATGCAGGTACTACTGACGCTCCTTATACTGGTGGTTTAATCAACACATTTAATTACCGCAATTGGGAACTAAGTTTTAATTTTGCTTACAATTTGGGAGCCCATGTCCGTACAAGTCCATCATATGATATAACCAGCTTCGACCCAGGACATAATGTAAATCGCGATATCTTGGACCGCTGGACACCGGAAAACCCTACTGGAAAATTACCAGCTCTTCTTAACCGTAACAATTATCCGGCAGACAACTATTTCTTTGATAACGTCAAAGAAGTCTACAGAAATCTTGATATATGGGTAAAGCGTCTTAGTTATGTACGTCTACAAAATATAAGACTGGCTTATACGCTACCACAGGAATGGCTACATAAAATAAATATAAATGGAGCAACCGTTGCCCTAGAAGGTCGTAACTTGTTTGTCTTTGGTTCCAGTTATAAAAATTACATGGATCCGGAATCTATGTTCAACCGTTATTCCACTCCTGTAGCCAAATCAATGACATTCAACCTGAGTCTTAACTTTTAAAATTAAAGATATATGGATAAGATAAAAAAACTATATACAATTTTCATAATCAGCGGATGTTTGGTTCTTTCCTTGACATCATGTGATAGTTTTCTAGACATTCAGCCTGTAGGAAAAGTTATTCCTAATACTTTGGAAGAATATAGAGCACTTATAACTACAGCTTATGGGGTAGATTTGACAGATAGAGGCATGTGCGACATGCGTACGGAGGATATTTCTGTCAGCAAAGACGAATTTGATCAAAATAACTTCAAAGACATTGAAAGATGGGTTACAAGTAATCCATCCGGAACAGAATTTGGCTGGAGCTATTACTACCAAAATATTTATTATGCCAATGCTATCATCAACAAGAAAAATGAGATAACAGAAGGGAGTGAAGCAGAAATTAATCAGTTAGTGGGAGAAGCATATTTTATGAGAGGGTATATGCACTTTCTGCTAGTCAACCTTTATGGACAACCATATACAAAAGAAGGAGCGCCAACTAGCAAAGCCATTCCATTAAAATTATCCCTGGATTTGGAAGAGATGCCGTCACGTAATACAGTAGAAGAAATCTATACATCTATTCTTTCCGATATTGAAAATGCCCGGCAACTCATCAACCATAAAGAATGGGAAACTGATTATAACTATCGCTTCAGCAAACTTGCTGTAGATGCGTTTGAATCTCGTGTACGACTTTATAAAGGTGAATGGCAAGCGGCCTATAATGCAGCAGAACGTGTACTAGAACAGAAAAGCGCATTAGAGGACTACAATAATAACAATAGCACCGACTTTCAGATGCCTAACACATATACTTCTGTAGAGTCTATCACTGCTTATGAAAATGTATATAGCCGTAACGGAATTAATGCTTCACTTGCCACCCCAACATTCGTTAAAATGTTCAAAGAAGGAGATCTTCGTACTGAAAGATATTTCGGTGATGTAGATGAGGAAAATGATGGCAACTACAAAATTATTAAAACCAATGAGACTTCACAATATAAATGTACTTTCCGTACTGCTGAACTCTATCTAAATGCAGCTGAAGCTCTTGCTCAACTAGACCAACTTCCAGAAGCCCGTGACTATCTGCTAAAACTAATGGAAAAAAGGTATACCTCTGCAGGATATACGCAGAAAAAGAACGAAGTAAATGCAATGAATCAGGCAGAACTTATTACCGAAATATTAAACGAACGGGCGCGTGAATTAGCTTTCGAAGGACATCGTTGGTTCGACCTACGCCGCACCACTCGTCCTGAACAAAGAAAAACAATAGATGGGCAAACATTGATATTGTCGCAAGATGACGAACGATATACACTGCGCATCCCTCAAAGTGCTATCGCAGCCAATCCTGATCTAATGAATTAATACATCACTTCAAAATACGGGTTCTATCCTAAAACGAAGTTATCTTACATTCAGAATAACTCCATTCTCCTTTTTCTGGAAGAAAGAGAATGGAGTTATTTTTGACACACTTTTGTTATTCATGCACTGTTGGATTTAAGATCTTGAATGGGAAAATCAACAACCTAGAGTACAACATTTAATATATTACACAATATATACTATTTCAATTTTTCATCTAGCAATTTTTGCAATTGTCCTTTTTCTGCACGAAGAGCTGAACCGGCATAGACTATAATTCCTTCTTTATCAATTATAATCATGTGAGGAATTCCTCCTATTAGATAATCTCCCATAAAAGACTTCATCTCTTCATTCGAGCTTGTCCTAAGTTGTTCCCAAGGCATTTCAAATTTGTCCACTGCTTCTTTCCATTTCTTATCTGAATCATCGATTGAAACACTGACTATTGAAAGGCCTTTGTCTTTATAATCATCATAAACTTTTTTCAAATGTGGAATTTCTCTTTTACAAGGTCCACACCATGACGCCCATACATCAACAACTAATAATTTGGACTTGCCAACATAGTTTTTCAGTTCTTTGCGTTTCTTAGAAAGCGTCTCGAATATATGATTTTTAAATGTTTCTCCTGACATTTGGGAAAGCTTATTCATACGTTCTTGATCTCTTTTATGTTCCTCTACTACAGCAAGCATCCATGGAGTATTTTTCAGGGTATCATCAGCTAACCCATATAATTCTTCAAAATCGGGCAATGAATAATTCCATCCATAGCAGTACATACGTCCTATTCCATTATGTATATTCTGCTTCACAAATTCTTTATACATTGCTCTTCTTGACATACCAAACATTCGCCGCAAACTATCTGATTTAACCTGAAGGATATCATTGGTAAAACGCTTCGTCGTTCTCTGGAATTGCGTTAAAGCATCATTCAAAGGCGTACCAACCGCACTCAATGAATCTAAAGAGACTTGTATATTTCCTGCATCCAAGAATAATTCTACTGAACGCGTGGGTTTGGGATAATTACCTACTGCCAATATTGAAGGATTATAGTCATTCACCTTTCCTCGAAAACTGAATTTACCATCCGCCACCATTACCGTATCAACATGTTGGATCTTCTCCCAATCGGTAGACTTGAATGTGAATAACATAGCAAGTTCTCCATTATATGCAGGGTTTATCGTCCCATGAATTATATATTCATCAGGTTGCAAAGGGGCTTCTTCCGGTTTATTAATTGTCCAAAAGGTCCAAATACCATTTCGTGCTATTTCACCAAAATTCATGATAGCATTACGAACAGATATAACCTCACCTGTCCCAGTTGCTTCTTCTTTATAAACTTTCCAATATGCCACTTGTGTATCCATAACTTTAGAATCCATAAAGCAGATAACCGTAGAATCAGGCAACTGCATTTGGCTTTTTATCGGTAGAAAAAACATCTGCATCAACAAAAAAAATACTATATATTTCATATTTACTCATAAATTGAAGCCTATTTCCTGTAAGAAAAAAATAGACTTTATATTAATAATTACTACAGCTAATTAAAATTTAGTTGACATGACACATTCACATCCTATTGTTTTTTTACAAAATCTTAGTACAGAAGGAAGTTTCTGAGTCATAATGCATATTATGGAACACAATACCCAGAACATTCTTAATAACTTTTTCATATCTATAAATCATTAGATTAATAATACTTTAATGGGGCAGCCCTGATTAAAGTTATATAAACTTATGACTAAAATCTAGCGCTCTTTGTACAACTTCATCCATATTATAATACTTATATTCAGCTAGTCTTCCTCCGAAATCTACTCTTTCTTCTTGCTGAGCTAACATCCGATACTTCTCATACAAGGTATTATTATGTTCATCATTCACTGGATAATAAGGCTCACCTCCTTTAGCAAAACTCTGTGGATATTCTATAGTAATTACCGTATCTCGTTGATTTCCAAACTCAAAATGCTTATGCTCAATAATTCGAGTATAAGGAACCTCAGCATCAGTATAATTAACTACAGCATTTCCTTGGTAATTCTCAACTCCATTCAATAAGGTGGTATCAAACTTCAAACTACGATACTCTAATCTACCATAACAATAATTAAAATATCGATCGATCTCTCCCGTATAGATTATCCGTGCCGCCATATTATCAAAACAATCTTTCTTCTTAAAATAATCTGTATTTAGCATAACATCGCAATCGATCAACATTCTTTCAATAATAGGAGTATAACCACCTATCGGAATTCCTTGATAGTTATCATTGAAATAATTATTATCAAAAACGAATCGTACAGGAATACGTTTTATTATTGAGGGTGGAAGTTCCGTCGCTTTTCTGCCCCACTGCTTTTCTGTATATCCTTTTATTAAAGTCTCATATATATCTTTTCCGACTAAAGATATTGCCTGTTCCTCTAAATTGGACGGTTCTTCTATGTTAGCCATCTTTTTTTGAAGCTCAATAATCTTACGTACATCTTCTTGAGTTATAGCACCCCACATTTGATAAAAGGTATTCATATTAAAAGGCAAATTGTATAATTTACCTTTATAATTAGCAATAGGAGAATTTGTATATCTATTGAATTCTGCAAATGAATTTATATACTTCCATACTCTCTTATCATTTGTGTGGAAAATGTGTGCTCCATATTGATGAACAGTAATCCCATTTACAGTATTTGTATACACATTACCTCCAATGTGCCCACGCTTATCAATAACTAAACAAGACTTTCCTTTTTTAGTCATTTGTTCTGCCACTACAGAACCGAATAAGCCACAACCAACTATTAGATAATCATATTGTTTCATAATGTTCAAAGATTATACATCACATTATTAATAGCTTTAGTTCTTCAATATTTTCTTTAATGGCTGCAACAAACGTTCAATCAACCTCAAATCTTCAGTTATTATTTCCGCTTGCCCACTCATCTCACGCGTTACAGGTAGTGTCTTACCATAATTAGTGTTCATTCCTTCAGGTAATACTATTTCTACAACATATCCATTTTGTTGTTCCTGTACAATTGGCATAGGAGAAATGTTACTAACCTTTCCTTTCAAATATCCAAATTCCTGATCTGGAAAATTGTTTAAGCGAATGTGAACCTGCTGCCCGACCTTTACTTTACCAGAACCTTGAATTGGCATAAAAGCTTTACCGATTGGAACCGCATTTTCTATCGGTGCAATTACAAATGCTGTCTCACCTTGAGTTACCCATTGATTTCCACTCCATATTCCTATATAAGATAAGCGCCCACTTATTGGAGCGATTAATGAGTATTGTTGTTCCCACAAAGAAATTTGAACCCAAAGTTGCTCTAAACTGTTTTTCAGATTCAACTGATAAGTTTCATCTTCATTAACCCATTCTTTTTGTATATCAACTAGGTTACTTTTTTCTCTTTCAATTTGCAATTCAACTTGTGCTACAGACATGTGTGAATTTTTATTTGAACTTAAACCTTGCAAATAATTTCGTTTTGAATTCTCAAACTCTTCAGCAACTACAATCTGACGAGAAAAAAGTAAGGAATCACGTGCAAACATCTTATAAACCAATGCACAATCTTCTTCAGATATAGACAACCCATCTTTAACTAAACTGTAATAAGCTTCTTGAAGATTGAGTTGTTTTTGCGCACTTAATATCTTTTTCCTATAATAGTCCTGTTTCAAGAATCGCGCATAATCCTTCAACAAAGTAACAAATGAAGCATAAGTTGATTGGATTTCACCCAATTGAAAAGTCTTTTCACTAAATAACTGATTGCCATAAGTCAAATCATATCCTTCATTTTTCCATTGGTTCAATAATATTTTTAGAGAATCTATATCTTGGAAGGATGCAACATTCTCTATTAATGCCAAACGCTGACCGACTTTGACCTCACTTCCATTTCCTACAAAAAGAGAATCGACTTTTCCTGATACTTTCGTGACCAAATATGTGGGTGGATTTAGCATCGTCAATGTGATTTGAGCATTTATTTTATCAGGATATTTAAACCAATAGGATCCTATTATAATAAAACTAACAACACCAAATATCACAGTAGTACCCCATCTCAAAATCCAGGGTGGTATTCGATTCATAACTTCTTGAACTTCATCACTACGAATCTCGATATCTTTATAATTCTTTTCCTCTTTCATTAAAGACCTAACTCAAGTTGATTTTTCACTAATTCATAATATAACCCTTTTCTTTTGGTTAATTCATGATGAGTACCTTGTTCAGCAACCTGCCCATTATTTAATACCACTATATTATCTGCATCTTTCACTGTACTTAATCGGTGCGCAACAACCACAACCGTTTTTCCTTTATAAAACTCATGCAAATGCGCCATGATTTCTTTCTCATTATTTGCATCCAAAGAATTAGTAGCTTCATCGAAAAACAAGAATTCAGGATTTTTATACACAGCTCTGGCAATTAATAAACGTTGACGTTGCCCTTGACTGATACCATTTCCTTCCATTCCGATTTTAGTATTGTACCCTAAAGGTAAAGAGTCGATAAACTCCCTAATATTTGCAACCATTACAGAATGGCGCAATTTTTCTATATCTATTTGCTCTTCACCGACTGCTATGTTTTGCGCTATTGTCTCTGAAAAGATGTAACCATCTTGCATTACTGCACCAGCACTTGCGCGCCATAAATGTGGATTTATATTTTCTAAAGGTGTTCCTCCCACTAATATCTTCCCTTTATTCGGTTTATAAAATCCCAACATTAGTTTTACCAAAGTTGTTTTACCACTCCCACTAGCACCAACAATAGCTGTTACTTTATGTTCAGGTATTACTAAATTGATATCATTTAGTACATAGTCTCTATCTGCTCCATCATAACTAAATGACAAATTATTTAATTCAATATATTTAAATGCTGGTAATGAAGCCATTTTCATATCAATATTATGTTCTTCGTCTTCTATCTCATGAACTTCATTCAGACGTTCAAGACTTATTTGTGCATCCTGAAATTGTTGAACGAAACTAATAAAAGAACTTACCGGTGCAGATAGCTGCCCTATTATATATGTAAGGGACATCATCATACCTAAAGTTAGATCCCCCTCTACAACCGATTTCGCAGCAATAAAAGTTATAATAATATTGGTCGTATGTGAGAAGAATACAGATCCTATTTGCTGAATTTGTCCAAGAGCTAATCCCTTAACACTTATCTTAAACAATTTCACTTGTATCCGTTCCCATTGCCATCTTTTTTGTTTCTCACAATTATTCAATTTGATTTCCTGCATTGCAGTCACCAACTGGATCATATTACTTTGTTCACTTGATGACTGTGAAAAACGGCGTATATCTAATACTCTACGATACTTCAAAAACAATAGAACCCAACAAACATACAAAGTATTTCCAAACAGAAAAATAGCTAGGATACTCAAATTATAGTAGGCTAGCACAAAGGAAAAAACAAAGAAATTGACAAAGGAAAACAAGGTTCCTATTGAGGAACCTGTTAGAAAGCTTTCAATACGACCATGATCACCTATACGTTGCAATATATCACCGACCATTTTTGAATCAAAATACCTCAAAGGAAGCTTCATAAGTTTACACAGAAAATCAGAAATTAATGATATATTAATACGTGTATTCATGTGTAACATTATCCAACTTCTAATAAACTCGACTGATAATTGAGATAAGAAAACTATTAACTGTGCTATTAATATTAGAGTAATAAAGGAGAGGCTTCCATCTTGAATTCCTATATCAACTAATGATTGAGTAAGAAATGGAAAAATTAATTGTAGCAAACTTCCAATTAACATTCCTAACGTTAACTGTAATAATTCCTTCTTATATGGAGACAAATATCTTAAGAAAAAATCAAGGCTTCTTTTGTTTTTCTTATTTTCATCCTCCATTTCATAAAACTCAGCACTAGGTTCCAATATTAAAACAGTACCTTTAGATTCCCTCTCACTGACTGTCGTTATCCATTGTTTTCTAAATTCTTGCTCTTTATAAGTTATCAAATCACCAACAGGATCTGCTATATCAATCAAATACTCTTTTTTTTTCTTCCTAATATTATAGCACACTACAAAATGATTTTGATTCCAGTGCAATATACAAGGCAGTGGGATTCCACTAATTAACTGTTCGAATGTTATTTTAGCACCTATTGTGCGAAAACCAATAGCTTCAGCTGCATCGCTTATACCTAGCAAAGACACTCCGTTCCTTGTCAAGTATGACCGAGAACGAAGTGACTGTAAAGAATATGATTTACCATAATAGCGAGCGATCATCCGCAGACAAGTAGGACCACAATCCATTGCGTCAAGTTGCGTATAGAAAGGAAATGCTTTAATCATAATATATTACACATCATGCATTATTTCAATTTTTCATTTAACAAATTCTGCAATTGTCCTTTTTCTGCACGAAGAGCTGAACCAGCATAGACTATAATTCCTTCTTTATCAATTATAATCATGTGAGGAATTCCTCCTATTAGATAATCTCCCATAAAAGACTTCATCTCTTCATTCGAGCTTGTCCTAAGTTGTTCCCAAGGCATTTCAAATTTGTCCACTGCTTCTTTCCATTTCTTATCTGAATCATCGATTGAAACACTGACTATTGAAAGGCCTTTGTCTTTATAATCATCATAAACTTTTTTCAAATGTGGAATTTCTCTTTTACAAGGTCCACACCATGACGCCCATACATCAACAACCAATAATTTGGACTTGCCAACATAGTTTTTCAGTTCTTTGCGTTTCTTAGAAAGCGTCTCGAATATATGATTTTTAAATGTTTCTCCTGACATTTGGGAAAGCTTATTCATACGTTCTTGATCTCTTTTATGTTCCTCTACTACAGCAAGCATCCATGGAGTATTTTTCAGGGTATCATCAGCTAACCCATATAATTCTTCAAAATCGGGCAATGAATAATTCCATCCATAGCAGTACATACGTCCTATTCCATTATGTATATTCTGCTTCACAAATTCTTTATACATTGCTCTTCTTGACATACCAAACATTCGCCGCAAACTATCTGATTTAACCTGAAGGATATCATTGGTAAAACGCTTCGTCGTTCTCTGGAATTGCGTTAAAGCATCATTCAAAGGCGTACCAACCGCACTCAATGAATCTAAAGAGACTTGTATATTTCCTGCATCCAAGAATAATTCTACTGAACGCGTGGGTTTAGGATAATTACCTACTGCCAATATTGAAGGATTATAATCATTCACCTTTCCTCGAAAACTGAATTTACCATCCGCCACCATTACCGTATCAACATGCTGGATCTTCTCCCAATCGGTAGACTTGAATGTGAATAACATAGCAAGTTCTCCATTATATGCAGGGTTTATCGTCCCATGAATTATATATTCATCAGGTTGCAAAGGGGCTTCTTCCGGTTTATTAATTGTCCAAAAGGTCCAAATACCATTCCGTGCTATTTCACCATAACGCATGATAGCATTACGAACAGATATAACTTCACCAGTTCCATTAATCTCACCATCTCCCATTTTCTTTGCTGTAAATTGATAATCAGCTTCTTTAGAATCTATAAAACAAATCGTTGAATCGGGTGATAACATTTCCTGCCCTTTTACAGATATAGGAGAAAATAATATTATAAGAAATAAATATATTACATTTTTCATACATCGAATTATTTATCATAATGGGAAACATTTTCAAGGCAAATGTTTCCCATTTAAACTTCATAAGGTTAGTTTATACCAGATATAACACATTCACATCCAATTGTTTTTTTGCATATTCTTGGTTTCATTACAAATGAGCCATTAGATGAATCATAATGTCTATAAGGAGCACAAGTACCAGAGCATTTTGTCTGAGGAGGATCAAATGAAATATATTCTTCATAACAATTATCGCCAGTTTGTCTAGCGAAGGAGTTTCCTCCCAATATCTGTTTCATTTCTGAATCAGACATCTTCTCTACATGTAGTAGAGTCATTTTAGATAACTTTTTCATGTTTGTAAATTATTAAATTAATAATAGCCGCAACGTGCAGCAAATAATACTATTCTAAATATCTGTATCTAGGAAAAAAGATAAATTTTCTATTGTATATTGAGGAGGAAGTAAATATCCATTAACTAAGATTGTTGGAGTAGCCACTAGATGCGTATACCTTTTCCATTGTTCATGTTTTTCCAACTCCTCTTCCACTCCTTCAAAGCTAAAATTATATTTTGCTATAAAATCATCCGAATGATATTTACCTTTCTCATACCAATCTTTATATATTTCATCTATTTCGCCAGATTTCCCATTTAGATATGTTGCAATCAAAAAACGATTACTATCTAACAAGTCATCGCTAAAAGCTGAAAAGATATATTGCACACAAAGTTTATCTGCATTAATAGCCAACATCTTCTTTACTCTCGTATGCATCTGTCCACAAGGCTCACAGTGCGGATTAGTCAATATAGTTACTTTTAACTTCGCTTTTGGATTACCAAATACTATTTTCGTTGTATCCTGTGTTTCAAAATAGGGTTGTGATTTTAATAGAGCTTTAAATACATCATCAGAATTCTTTAATGCAGTAAATCCTTGTTCAAGCAATTCCAATCTATTAGAATGAGCTATTTTCATAGTTGATATATTGATCAACAAAACGATAAATACATAAAACGAACCAATCGAAATTGATGGTATAATACTTAATGGGGATTCATTAAAACATACTCCCAATATATTAGTTAAGAAAATAGCCCACAACAATACTTGAACTATCAAACATAGCATGCACCACTGCCGAACTTTCTTATATTGATACCAGACACTCCAAACAGTATAAGGAAGAGCAAAAACATTAATTATTGCTTGATAAGAAATATAATTGGGTAACAGAATAATCAATAATAGATTTGCAATAAAATAACCTAATCCTATCTCACTCCAACTAAAAAATCCAATTTTAGCTGCTGGCAATTCCAAAATATTATTACAATCTCGTTGATGAAATAAAGAACAAATTTTATCTGCATAATCACTTTGTCTCTTCTCTTGTTTCAGTAGCAACAAATATGATATGTATATGCCAACTAAATTGATAACAGATAAAATAGTTCCATATACTCCTATTTGTTCCATATTTGCATACCATGCTCCAAAAAGAAAAAGAGAAGGAATAATGCATAATAAAACAGTTTGAAGTTTTTTCACTAAAGTTATCATCAAATGTTTTTGATAATCTGGTTCTACAGAGTCTACAGCTGGTTCTGCAAGAAGCGCAACTCCAGACCATACCTCTTTAAAATTATCAAAAGAGTTTTTTATCTCAATATTTCCCCAATCATAAGTAACATTATTTTCTGAGATAGCTTTAACAACGACAAATTCTTCTCCAACATGAGCAATAAAAGGAGGCACAAACTGCCTTACATTTTTATCAACAGAACGTACTCCTTCATTATAAACGCCATAAGTTTTTAACATATGAGAAAGTCCATACAAAGAATCACGATAAGGATGGGTTCTATATAATTTATCTGAAAAAGCTGCGGTATGTTTTACTTTCAGAGCAGTAAGAAATTGTGTAAATATAGTATTTTTCATTTGATAAAGCCAAATAAATTAGTTAATAAAAAAATAGCCATTACATTTTCATAACCCATGTACCAATTTTGGCTAATTTACTATTCATCATATATAAATCAAAATCAATATCTAAAAGGAGTTTATCTACCAATACATCAAGTTTAGTAACTAACGGAGATAATGATAACGGCATATTAAATAGCCAATACCAATTTAATTCCGATTCAAACATTAAACTCTCATTCATTACATCCATATGAAAATTTATGCTTTTGACTTTTACCAGTAGCTCTTTAGTAATTCTATCTTCCGGCAATAATGAAACAACTTTCTTCAACAAAACAATATTTACATCTCTATTTCTATTAATTGACTGTAGCGCACATTCCAGAAGATAATCATATAAAGGATAAAATCGACACTTATCAGCAACAAAATCAGATAACTTTAACAAAACGAAAAGAATTGAGCTTATTAATAAAATCCTTGACGAGTTATCTTTTATTTGTCCCAAATCAATCGCCTCAACTGCATCTATAACCTTAAAAATCCATTGCTCCTTCTGAGAATTAACAACATCTTCTACAGACAAACGATCTAATAAATATAAACCTGAAGAATAGATGGGATAATCAGCATTCATATCCTCCATTAGCGTTTCTTTTACATCACATAACAACTGCTCGTCTAAAACGTCTAAAATTTCTGAGGGATCGCCTTCTACGTACTTTTCCTTTATAATTCGGCACATTGCACAACCTATTCCAGCTAATCCACGTTCATAATTTCTTGGAATTGCATCATTCATTTTATTATAAATATCATCAATTATTTCATCTGCGATATTTTCATAAAACTGGTTATTTACAAATCTAGAATATCTATACATAAATAACGCCAATCCTATTTTACCATATAAAAAGCCAATACCGTCCGCATTATTCAGATTTGCAATAATTGTATTGGAAATTTGAAGTAATATTCTTTTTTCTATCATAATTATTGATTCTTTTTGTATGCTATTACTTTTCTAAAGAACTCTATAAGCTGAGGAACATGATAGTCGAATGAGAATTCCATTCTATGTCTCAACATATTAACACGTAAGCGAGAGAGCATTTCTGCATCTTTTAATTTAGTTACCAACTCTTCATAATTATCAAATAGGACACCAATATCCAATTTGTTTACACAATCTTGAATTGCGACTAAAGCATTAGAGTTATTTTTCATCATAACTGGCAATCCAGCAGCAGCATAAGTGCTAATTCTGGCCGGTATATTCAAATCATCCCAACCAACTTTAAGTATATCATTATTATTATAGCTATTAAAACAATGCAAACAACCGATATCGTATTTTGAAAATTCTTTTGTCCAATTATCAGCACTCACGTGAGCATGAACATGAAAATGATTTGGTGCAATACGCATCCATTTTTGTTCAGCGCTAAAACGAGATTCATAATAATTTTCAGTATATGAATGAACATGAATATTATTGTCTGCCAACAAAGCCAACCCCTCATCCTCTATGCCAATCATGCGCCCGGCAACAAGAATATGTATAGCATTATCATCTTCCGAAAGCTTTTTTGAAAAATTATTTTTGAAATAATCAACTTTTGGCAAATCCCCATCTAACACCATAGACAATCCATCTTTATCAATTATAAACTGGTTATACCACGATTGGGTCAATTCGTTCAAATAGATTTTTCCTGTTGAAAACGTATATAAATACATTAATTCATTCCATGTACCTTCTCGCAAACAGATAAATGGTCCTTCCTTAAAATGCCAAACAAATGGAATTTGACGAAACTCTCTCAAAACATTATAGGCAAATGAAACAGCACCTGAGTTTAGCATTGCATAAATAACATCTGGCTTTATTCTTTCCACTTCATCTTTCCACCGAGATATATTTAGATCTTCCACATGCCCAAAAGGCAAATGTCCAACAGTCGAAAAACTATATTGCGGCTCTGGCAACCACAGTCCATACAATTTATGACCAGCTTGCTCTAAAGCATAAATACGTTCTGGATTATAAGACAATTCACCTACTATTAAAATTTTCAATGATTGCTCACATACAGAAATCTTTTCTCTATAGGAACTGTATAAGCTGTCCTCATTAATAAACTTATATTTAGAAACTCTTAACTTAATAGGATCCTGTACATGATAATATCCCCTATATTTATTTAATCCACCACCATATTTTTCCGCTATTAATCTATGTCTTTGATAAGGATGGTTTGTCCAATAACAAGTTATCTTTTGAGTCATTGAAAACAAACCTTTGTCAGCTAATTTATGCCAAAACATCGCAAATAAATCATTAGTAATCCATTCTTTTCGTTCTAACCAGCGATCTAATGTTTTCCTATGCGCTGTTTGGACCAATTGCATACTAAATCCCTTTTTTATTCCTAAGCTTTCGGTGTCAGAAACGTTAAATAAAGAATCTTTCACATCATATCGTACACCAGAGTATGCTAAGACAATATCCTCATTTTTATCAAACTCTTCTCTTAAGACATCCAAATGGTCTCTAAAATAGTAATCATCTGATGGAAGATAAGCAATATAATTATAGGTTGCTTTCTCAATTCCTTTATTCAAGGAATATCCTAACCCCTCATTTTTGTCGTTTTTCAAATATATGATTCGTTTATCTTCTAAAAAAGAAGAAACAAATCGGTCTGTATCATCTACACTACCATCATTTACAATCACCAACTCCCAATGTAAATAGGTTTGTTGAAGTAAGCTAAAGATAGCACGTCTAATGAAAGCCGCCTGATTATAAGTAGGCATAATAACTGAAATACCATCAACCATAGTAATCTAAAAAATTATAGCATTTATACTAAAACCGTACAAAGGAAAGGAAAAGGCATTAAAAGCTAGGAAAAATATAAACCAATAAAGGACAAAATCTATTCATTTGTCTGTTTTTAGGGTAATTCAAAAGTAACTAAGCTATTCCTCCTTCAAGAAAAGTAGCTAAAAGATAGGAATACAGGCGAATTGGCTATTGAAAATGAAAAATGTATACTATCAAGAAATTCTTATATTACATTGAAAACAAATAATCTTTCCCGGCTGCTTGCCGATAAGATTCAACCAATTCATTCATCACCTCTGCCACCGACTGTTGACGGGATATTATTGCCGAGACCTGACCTATTTCCAGTTCACCTTCTTCCAAGTCACCTTCGAAGATACCTTTCTTAGCACGTCCGCGTCCGAGCAAAGTTCTTAATTCCTCGGAAGTAGCGCCACTATCTTCAGCCTTCTCCACCGCTTCACGAAAAGCATTTTTTACCAATCGTGTCGGAGCCAGTTTTTTCAATAACAACTTAGTATCCCCTTCACCAAGACTCAAACAATAATCTTTAAATACAGGACTCGCTGAACTTTCTTCAGTCAGCGCAAAACGTGTTCCTATTTGTACGCCTTCGGCACCCAACACCATAGCAGCCAGTATTCCTTCTCCTGTTCCAATACCTCCTGCGGCTATCAAAGGCAATGTGGTAGCCTCACGCACAGCAGGAATCAAACAGAAAGTCGTTGTTTCCTCCCTCCCATTATGTCCTCCGGCTTCGAAACCTTCAGCTACTACTGCATCTACCCCGGCTTCTTCACATTTCACAGCAAAACGAGAAGATGAAACGACATGAACAACTGTTATTCCACGCGCTTTCAACCATCCGGTCCACGTTTTCGGATTTCCGGCAGAGGTAAAAACAATCTTCACTCCCTCTTCCACTACAATATTCATAATCTCTTCTATTTGGGGATACATCAAAGGGATATTCACTCCAAAGGGAAATTTTGTGGCTGCATTACATTTACGGATATGTTCACGTAAAGTGTCCGGATGCATAGAACCGGCGCCGATCAATCCCAATCCGCCGGCATTGCTCACGGCAGAAGCAAGACGCCAACCGCTACACCACACCATACCACCTTGAATAATAGGATATTGAATACCCAGAAGGGAAGTAATTCTATTCATAATTAATAATTTATCTATGTGTTAATATGTTGATGTACATTACACATTGTTACATCAACACATCATTATAACGTCTTCAGCGTGCAATCTGTTCGATCGGTTTATTTATCAACACAGTTGTAGAATCTCCATAAGTTCTCAAAACCTCCAATGTGCGGGCGCGGTTATCTCTGCCTTTCTTATTCCAAAACTCTTTGGTAAAGACAGCCATCAGGTCAAGTCCGCCGACCGTTCTGCCATTGACATATACTCCACTTCCACCAAACAAGGGAATAGGTGCATCCATCACTACCGTGTTCACCATCATTCCATTAGCACGTTCGCTCAACTGCCGGAAACGTACTCCACTCGCCTGTATCTCTTCCAAAGATTTACGCACCCCTTTCGCCATCGGATTACGTGCCCAGTTCGAGTAGGATCTTTGATGGCGTATTTCATAGAAAGGATCTCCCCGCCAAGTGTTTTTATCAATCTTTATCTTCTTCTGATAAATAGGATCCCAGTTATAAGGGGTATTCGCTTTATATGGCATCAGGCTCAACACCACTTTCGGTTTAGGCAATGCTTCAGGAAGCGATTCATCAGGCATCATCCAGCTTTTCTCCTCCGACATTCGGGGAGTACCAACCGCAGTTCCGAAATCAATCGACTTTACAGCATCCATATTCAAATGCAACTCTTGGTCACTCTCCAGCAATTTCTTCAAATGCAAAGAGTCTTGCGCCGTCCATACTTGCGAATATGCAAATAAAGCCGTCAGGCACAGTACCATTGTTGCAATAAACCGTTTCAATCTATCCATCCTCTATCTTCTTTCAATACCTGTTATTTTGGAGCGCTTCATATATAACGAATTCACATACGTTTCTCCCTTACGTTACCGCCCATATTCTCCTACGAGAAGCGATCTTTTGAACGTAGTAATCCCCTGTCAGCAGCATAAGACTACTGATACAAACAAACGTTCCCACATGAATGTTTCCTATTTTTTACTTTCCGAAGGCGCCGCCTTTGTTACCACCAACGATAACCCGACCCACAAAGCGGCTCATCGTAGCACGGATCAATCGTCCATCTTGTTTTCGGATATTGGCGTTCTTCCCACCAATTACGATAACAAGTGGCTGCATCGAGCACCTCCTCATCAGTCAGGAAATAGATTGCTTCATAATTTTCAGCATTCGCCAATACCATTTTGCAACCTAATGACGGAGGTGTACCTTGGCGGATAGATTCAATCACCCAAAGCATACACTCGCCCAACCGAATTTTACCGTTATTCATATTATAAACCGACGGAAAAGAAGGAATAATGGTCAGATCTTCTGCATATTTTAAAAGTTCGGGGATGTCCTCTTCCGTAAAGTGAGGAACCTCCACCACCCCTTTATCATTCTTCATCTTGTACGTACCCGACTTCAATTGTTTTACAAAAAGGGCAACATCCGGATTGTTATAATCCATTTCTTCGCTGGTGCATCCTGTAAAAGATACGATCAGGCAAACAGCCATCCACAGCATTAGTAGTGTTTTTTTCATTTTCATAAGGATTAATACGTCATGCGAAGTCCGCAAAGTAAATTAAAATTAGTCGGCCGTTTCGTTCGTACCGTAGCCAGTTTCGAATCTGTTTTGAAATAATGCGAAACTCCGGGCTCGGCAAAAACAGCAAGTCGGTCATTAATCTTATAATTGATTCCAATACCGGCAGTCACTGCCAGCTGGATAGGTTCTTCTTTAAAACTGTTGTCCGGCGCGCCGGCGATACATTTATCGGCTATTCCGCCTACGGTAGCATAAAGGTCAAATTTCTTCGTATCTACCAATGTTACATTTACTTTAACGGGGATACCCAGATAGTGCAAATGCTGCCCCGCCGAACGAAGGTTTGAATAAAGCAGTCCGGTTTCTATTCCGAGAGATTCGTTTAGTTTACGCTCTACCGTTACCCCTGCGGAAACCGGCATTTTATAAGTGCCATTATCAGCTGGAAGCACCGTGCCTACCTGAACTTTCATCGCCCAGCGATGCTTTTTCACCGCTTTGGGTTGAGCCACATTCACATTCGATTGTTCTTCCGGAGCAACAGATGATTCCGTATCACCGTTTGTTGCCTGCCAAAAGCCGTTTTTCCCTTGATTACCATATCGGTTGCCATTTCCTGTAGAAGTGGTGGCAGAAAAAGAAAACGACATGGAGAAAGTGATAGAAAGCGAATCTTCTTCCTCTGTGTATTGTGACAGCATACCGTAAGACTTTGGAACCGGTTTCGGCAACACCGGTTGTACCGGCAACGGTAACTGATTGACGCGTATTCCATCTCCATCCATCTGTCCTCCATTTGTCACGGCTATCTTTGTAAATGCTTCTTCCATTTCTTCTTTGGGAGAGAAATACAAGAAAGTAGCCGACGAGGCCGCCAAAACGAGCAATACAGACGCCGCAGCCGCCACACGGAAGAGCAGAATCCGACGACGATGCTGGCAAGCCACAGGTATTTCCTGCGAGAGTTCTTCCCAAAAGCCATCCCGTACACTCATCCCGGAATCAGCGAGACGCGTACGAAACAGATCGGTTATTTCATCATTTTCTTTCTTCATGAGTCCTATACTCTTTAATTCTTTTTGCTAACAAATACTTGGCCCGGTGCAACTGCGAAGTAGACGAATGTTCCTTAATGTGAAGCATCTTGGCTATCTCCTTGTGCGATTTCTCTTCAAACACATAAAGGTTGAAAACGGTTCGGCAACCATCCGGCAATTCGGCAATAAAAGCCATCAATTGCTCTTCGGAGATTCCAGCCCCTCCTCCCGAATCCGATATATCCGGTATATCGGGAAGCTGCTCTTCATGCACTACCAACTGGCTGACTCGTTTCTCCCGCCGCAGGAAATCGAGCGATTGAGTAACCATCACCCGGGTGATCCATGTACAGAGCGAAGACTCGCCACGGAACGAGAAGTTGGTAAAAATCTTGATGAAACCGTCATGCAGTACATCGTGCGCCGCATCCATATCGCCCGTATAGCGGAAACATA
Organism: Bacteroides caecimuris; assembly: GCF_001688725.2. NCBI lineage: Bacteria > Pseudomonadati > Bacteroidota > Bacteroidia > Bacteroidales > Bacteroidaceae > Bacteroides > Bacteroides caecimuris. Next base: position 2,769,283 of record NZ_CP015401.2, read on the forward strand.
CCGCCAGCATCTGTTTGGAATAGAGGGTGTAAAGTTCCTTTCGGGCTGAATCCTTTCCTGCCCGACAGCCCTTTACCAGTTCTATCTCGTTTTCCAAAGTCAATTACTTTTTTTTAAAATCGAACGTATGTCTGCGTCGTTTTACTCATTAGACGCAAGAGTTTGAGGAATACTGCAAGGAATATTGCTAAAAGAAGTTAAAGAACAGAAGAGAATTCACCACAGAGGACGCAGAGGACACAGAGGAACAATGATAGGAAATTCTTCCTATAAAGTAAGTTTAAAACCTCTGCGTCCTCTGTGGTGAAAGAAAATCAGCACGCTTTGAAACTCATATCCAATCCTTTCACTGAATGAGTCAAAGCCCCTACCGAGATGAAGTCTACGCCACATTCGGCATAGTCACGTAGGGTATCAAAGGTAATGCCGCCCGACGATTCGGTTTCGTATTTGCCTGCTACCATCTCCACTGCTTTCTTAGTCATTTCGGGGGTGAAGTTATCAAACATGATACGATCCACTCCGCCGAGGTCAAGGACTTGTTGCAGTTCGTCGAAGCTGCGGACTTCTATTTCTATTTTCAGGTCTTTGCCTTTTTCTTTGCAATATTCTTTGGCGCGAGTGATCGCTTTGTCGATACCTCCGGCAAAGTCTACGTGGTTGTCTTTCAGAAGAATCATGTCGAACAAACCAATACGATGGTTTACTCCACCACCGATTTTCACTGCCATTTTTTCGAGGATGCGCATACCGGGAGTTGTCTTACGGGTGTCGAGCACACGGGTATTTGTTCCTTCCAATACCTTTGCGTATTTGCGGGTCATGGTTGCGATGCCGCTCATACGCTGCATCACGTTCAGCATCAGGCGTTCGGTCTGAAGCAAAGATTGCACTTTTCCTTCCACTACCATTGCTACGTCGCCCGGTTTCACTTCTGTTCCGTCGTTGATAAACACTTCCACTTTCATAGTGGGGTCGAAGCGGTTGAAGATTTCTTTGGCAACTTCGATACCTGCCAGCACACCGGCTTCTTTGATAAGCAATTTTGATTTTCCCATTGCCGTAGCAGGAATACATGAAAGGGTGGTATGATCGCCATCACCTATATCTTCTGCAAAAGCAAGATCGATCAACTTGTCGATCAGTTCTTTTTCCTTATTCATTGATTTTGTCAATTCTTATTTGATGTATTAAATATTGATTCCGCACTTTCTTCAGGAAGCAGTTCACACGAAAGTTCCCATTAACAGTAGCCAACGTGCCGATAACGAAACTTGATTCGTCCCGTTTTCCCTGATGGTTCACATTAAATCCGCTGACTTTATTCTCCGTAAAGAATTCTTGCATCACAGCTGTTGCTTTCTGTTTGTCAACGTTTATCGAGCGACCTTGGAGCACCAGGTTTACCTTGTCTCCCATATACTTACTTAGCTCTTGCGAGCTTCCTCTTTTAAATGCCGTAATCACTCCTGCCGGTATCTCTTGCGCCATTAGCAACGAGAGGGAAAGAAGCAATGCGGTCATTCCTACGAGCACTCGTTTTGTCATAATTACAAGCTTTTAAGTTGAAGTTTAAAGGCTTAAACTTTCAACTAATGATAGGCAAAGGTAAGCATTTATTGCAGAATAACATAAAAAATACCTATTTTTGTGCAATAATCAGAATTGTAGATGTATGAAAACAACCCTGCTCGTCGTAGGACGAACCGTAGAACAACACTATATCACTGCCATCAACGACTATATCCAGCGTACCAAACGCTATATCACTTTTGATATGGAAGTGATTCCCGAACTGAAAAACACCAAGAGTCTTTCAATGGAAGTGCAGAAAGAAAAGGAAGGAGAACTGATACTGAAAGCTCTTCAACCGGGTGACGTCGTGGTGCTGCTCGATGAACACGGAAAAGAAATGCGCTCTCTTGAGTTTGCCGAATATATGAAACGGAAAATGAATACGGTGAATAAACGGCTCGTTTTTATTATCGGAGGTCCTTATGGTTTTTCAGAAAAAGTGTATCAGGCAGCACACGAAAAGATTTCAATGTCGAAGATGACTTTTTCTCATCAAATGATTCGGCTGATATTCGTGGAGCAGATTTATCGGGCAATGACGATATTGAATGGAGGACCGTATCATCATGAATAAAGCATACTCAATATAGTGTTAAAAGGAGGCTGTCTAAAAAGTCGTCAGTAACTCTAACTCCCCTCTTTCGGGAAGGAGGAGAATGAGGATAGAACCGACTTTTTAGACAGCCTCTGAAATAATCCGATTGGGTATCCATAGTTTCAGATCCCCTCTTTCCACATACATGATGAGCTATATTCGATATTTTTAGCTAATGAGTTTTTATATCCTTACTATTACTCCCGATTCATTTATTCCCGATTCATCAAGCGATGTTCCGCCATCTGCTCGAATTTTGTTCCCGGACGACCGTAATTGGCGTATGGATAGATAGAAATACCGCCACGAGGAGTAAAGATACCTGTTACTTCAATATATTTGGGATTCATCAGTGTTATAAGATCCTTCATAATGATATTTACGCAATCCTCATGAAAAGCACCATGACTGCGGAAACTGAAAAGGTATAGTTTCAAACTTTTGCTTTCTACCATTTTTATATCAGGAATGTAGCTGATACGTATTTCAGCAAAATCCGGTTGCCCTGTGATAGGACACAGACTTGTGAATTCCGGGCAGTTAAAACGTACCCAATAGTCATTTTCAGGATGCTTATTATCAAAAGCTTCCAATACTTCAGGAGCATAATCTTGCTTATACTCGGTCTTTCTTCCTAATAAGGAAAGTTGGTCTTTTAATTCTGTCATTGTACTCGTTACCTATAGTCTCTATCCTAGATAAAAAAACACATTTCCTCTTTCACCTTTCACCGCTAGTCTCAAACGCCCTATTCATCGACGTTTCAGTGGTGAAAGACTCATTTCACAACCTATCACCAAATCTATCACCTATCATCACCAACTCTTAACCCACGGTTGCTTTATCCGCAGCTTACTTGTTACAGTTTGTTTCATTGCCTGAAACAAAGTGTTTCACACCGAGAAACCAAGTGTTTCATGCCTTGGAACTAATAGTTTCAAGTAACAGAAACTTTAGTTTCCTACTGTTGAAACTCTAGTTTCCTACCGTTGGAACTTTAGTTTCAAGCTGCTGAAACTAAACTAAGCCAATATATTCCCAGGCAGAAGCTATAATCTTCTATGAATTGAAACTTACTGGTGACAATAGATGTGACAGCAAAATATCAAGTTTTGTTGCTGTCACCACTTGCTGTCACAAAGTATTTATTTTATAATCAACCGTTTAACAACAACAATGTGACAGATGACAGCAAAAAATGCATTTTAATCTCTATGTAGAGATATTATTGATTCTTACTTTTTAAATACTTCTCCAATCCTTCCCGGCGTAACGTACAAGCCGGGCAATGTCCGCAGCCATCTCCTTGAACACCATTATAGCATGTCAAAGTCTCGGTGCGAATCAGTTCCATCACTCCCAATTTGTCGGCCAGCGCCCATGTTTCTGCTTTATCAATCCACATCAAAGGAGTATGAATCACAAACTGTTCATCCATAGCCAGATTGAGAGTCACATTGAGAGACTTGATAAACGCATCCCTACAATCGGGATAACCGCTGAAATCCGTTTGGGAAACTCCCGTTACCAAATGATTAATACCACGTTCACGGGCATATACAGCCGCAATACTCAAAAAGAACAGGTTGCGTCCCGGAACAAATGTATTGGGAACACTATCTGCCGGCTTTTCCTGATCCATCATCATGGTGGTATCGGTCAATGAATTATGCCCTAACTGTCCGATGAAGGAAACATCCATCACATCAAATTCCACTTCCGCTTTCCGGGCTATCTCCCGCGCAAGTTCCACTTCTTTCTGATGCTTCTGACCGTACAGAAAACTCAAGGCATATACTTTTTTAAAATTGCGTTTTGCCCAAAACAAGCAAGTGGTAGAATCCTGTCCGCCACTAAACACAACCAATGCTGTTTCTCTATTCATATCCTATATTAAATATCTTTGATTTTCAACACATTATAAGAGATATTGGTGTCGTAAACATCGCTACCGTCTATTTTCTTGATTGCTTTCACCACACGGATCGTTACCGGAAGGATCATCACTTCATACAAGGATTTCAATAGAATCTGAATCCCCATCATGATAAGCAGTTCTTTCCAGGCAATGGTACCTCCAAAAGCTACCGGGAAGAAAATCAACGAATCGGCAGTCTCCCCCACTACAGTCGACCAAATAGCACGGGCTGAAAAGTTACGTCCCTGACTGGCTACTTTCATTTTACTCATCACATACGCATTAAGAAACGAACCTACCAAAAAGGCCATCAGACTGGCAGCCACAATACGGGGAGCCATACCAAACACAAAATCAAAATGCTCCTCGCCTTCCCAAAAAGGAGCAGCAGGAATGGCAACAGCTATCAACCCAAGAGCGACCACAAAAAAGTTCATGGCAAAACCACTCCAAATGATAAGGCGCGCTTTCTTGAATCCCCAAACCTCGGCGATACAGTCATTTATAATATAAGAAATAGGAAAAACCAATAATCCGGCTGTCACGGTCAAACTACCGATCTGGATTACTTTCGTTTCAAGAAGATTGGCTGCAATGAGGCAAACATTAAAAAGAATACCCAGCAGCATAAAGGGTACAGATACTTTTTCTTTCATAATTCCTGTTTTTTACGTGGTGTTCTAGAATACACGACCGCTATCCACGGCATCATACGTCTTTTATTCTTTTGCGCTGCAAAGGTATAGGAAAAACAATGAAAAACAAAAAAAATTCGATATATGCTTTAAATTGACCTATACTATATAGTTACCTAACAAATATGTGGATGAACAAAAAAGAATGAAAATTCTCTAATTGAAGAATCCTTTTCAGGTAGTCATGTGTTTAAAATCCATGTTTAACTAAAAGACCAAATCATGGAACATCAATTTAAAAAAGACGTAAAAGAAGCAGCAATGCAGGCAAAAGCAAATGCCCGGCTTGCTGAACAAAGAGCTGAAGAGGCTAAAGAAAGAGGTGCCGAAGCAAGTTCACATTCGGGTGAAAGTTTGAAAAAGAAAGTACAGCATGCCGCACATGTTGCTCAGGAAAAAGCAACAGAAGCGACTAACACTGTGAAAGAAAAAGCTACAGAAGCAGCCCATACCGTACAAGAGACTGCTCAAAAAGCTAAACACAGAGTACAAGAAATGCTGGATTAACAGTAAAACATGAACCTTCCAGCCAGTTGTCGTCTATGGCTGGAAGGCTCATCTATCCATCTTAAGAATGTAATACACGATACAGTTGCTTCATATCATAAGCCAATTCAAACTTGTCACCATCTTCATCTTCAATCATGTGCTGCTGATGGATAGAATAGGTATCATCTATGATATTCATTTCACGAACTGTACGACGATAGTTATTCACAAAAATATTGCGCATAAGTGTGTACATCCATCCTTTGAGGTTCTTACTATATGCAAACTTCTGATGATTATCCAATGCCTGTAATACACAATCCTGAACCAAATCTTTGGCAGAATCACGATCTGCCGTCAATTTATACGCAAAGCGTTGTAAACGCTGATTGTATATCTAATATTCCTTGAGTAAATTCTACTTTTCCCATCACGGTATTTCTTTTATCTAATTACTATAATACAAAGATCCGCTTTTTTAGAACAAATATAAATAGCAATTCTTCCGATAAGTTTGGCTATTTTTCCTTCGGAGCTCTCAACCATTTCTTTTGTAAGTTGTTCTTTGGGCATTCACCTAAAACTTAACTTATAATGAAAACAAGCATTAAGATGGTAGCTATGCTATTGGGGATAGGAATTTTCCCCATCTGTGCCCAGGCACAAAAGAAGGTAATTATCGAAAATGAGGAACCTAATTCGATCATGTTTGTCTCACGAGACAAAGCAGGCGATGAAATCATACAGATTATGAACAACCGCCAACAGATGCGTTTTCACGATCCCAACACTCCCCACTTCCACCCTGTTCCTCAAATTGGTAGGACGTACCAAACATTTGGGAGACTTCGTAGTTTACACTGCCGGTAACTTCCGCGGTGACGGAAAAACCTTTGAACTGCAAAATGCGTATGCACAGTTTTTGGGTTTCACTATCGGATATAGCTATGGCTCATTCATGGATCTTTCAGCCCTACCTCCTACTATCGACTTTGCAGGTCCTAACGGTTCTACCTTTTACCGCACTACGCAATTAAGTTATATGTACGATAAGTTGAAAAACTGGAAGTTCGGTGCAGCTATAGAAATGCCTTCAGTAGACGGCACAACAAATAGCAATGTTTCTGTCAACACCCAACGGATGCCGGACTTTGCAGCTTCTGCACAATTCAACTGGAATAGCAATAGTCACATCAAATTGGGAGCCATCGTTCGCAGCATGACTTATTCAAGCAATATATACGATAAAGCATATTCTACCACCGGATTCGGTCTACAAGCATCTACAACTTTCAATATCACAAAAAAGTTGCAAGCTTACGGACAGTTCAATTATGGAAAAGGTATCGGTTCTTATCTGAATGATTTAAGCAATCTGAACGTGGATATCGTTCCCGATCCTGATGACGAAGGAAAAATGCAGGTTCTGCCAATGATGGGATGGTATGCGGGACTCCAATACAATATTTGCCCGAAATTCTTTGTATCCGGCACTTATAGTTTATCCAGACTTTATTCTGAAAACGGATATTCATGCGAAAACCCGGAATCTTACCGCAAAGGTCAATATCTTGCTGCTAACGCTTTTTGGAATGTAAGCAGCAATCTGCAAGTAGGCGTTGAATATTTGAGAGGATGGAGAAGCAATTACGATTCTTCAACAAGTCATGCCAACCGATTGAATATGCTGGTACAGTATTCTTTCTAAACTGGCATAATAATAAAACAAAAAAGAGGCTGTCTAAAAAGCCTCTTTTCTATATATAAAGGATTAGAAATTTAGAACTGATAGTTCACACTCACACCAAACACTTTATTAGTACGGCTGTATACATTAGTACCGAATATCCCTGTACCATTGTAATTTGGGGATTTTTTAGTATAATCTTCATAAGTAGTCCACATATAACCTACATTTAAAGCAGCTCTTTCACTCAACATCAATTTCGCACCCACACCTATTGAATAAGAATCACAAGAGAAACTAGTATCACTTTGGAAGTTGTCAGACAATCCATAATCCGTAATCTGACCACCACAACTTAAAGTCAATCGTTTAATTATGTCCCATTCGACTCCCATTAGATATTCGTTTGTTCCCTTTGTCAAATACTTCTGCTTTCCATCAGCCATTCCTGCTTTTTTGTCGTCATAGAAATGGTATTCTACAGATGCACGCAGTACAGGTAGAAATTCATAAGCAGCTGCAACTGAAAGCATGGAAGGTATATCGTTAGGAGTGTTCACACCATGCTTGAAAGGTGCCAGTGCATCCGTCTCTACAGAAGCTTCAATTTTTTTTGTATTGTTTTCTATATTAAGATTAGTCTTGAATTCATACTTAGCACCAATATTCAATTTACCCAACTTAGCATCCACACCAATAACGGGAGTGAATCCCCAACCTGTCTGATCACAGTCTAAAGCCAAATGCATCAAGTCGGCTCCTCCTAAGTCTGCTTTCATTTTAGCATCCAAAAAGCCCACATAACCACCAGTAAAATAATTCATGCGTCCTCCCGCAAAAGCAGAAAGCCAATCATTTATTTTATAGGATAACCCTAATTGTAACGCATAGATATATTGCTTGCCATCCATAGCAGTGCTAATGTCATACATACCAGGAGTAACGATAGGGCTCTTTCCACCAGAAGTTAAATGTTTTTTTAAACTTTCCTGAAAGATACCTGCCATAGCCACCGACTCAAACATTGGCAAACCGTCATCAAATGAAGCTTTACCACCTCCACCAGTAATTGCAAAGAAACCGGAAATAGTCCAATCACCTTTTTTATAAGCTGCAAATACACTCGGAATAATGGGAGCAGCAGCCTTTCCTTCATAATATTTACTATAATACTTGTCGGAAACGGTAGGAACAGGAGCGGTAGGGTTTAAATCAAGACCACTATATGTCATAAAGCTAGCATCAATATTTCTTGTTTGAAAAGCACTCTGAATACTCAAACCCATATAGAAACCATCATTCGGCAAAAAAGCCAAACCAGCAGGATTAGACAAAGCACCATCTATTTCAATTGTAGCACCACGAGATAACATACGAAGAAAAGCAGCGTGTTGATTAGTATTTGTCAGAAGACCTCCGGCAAAAGTTGGAATTGAAACGATTAACATTACAAATCCAATCAAGGAAATTTTTCTCATCTAAATCTTTTTTAAAATTATTTGGGCGCAAAGATACGACATTATTGCACACGAAAGATACGTTTGTGCATTTATTTTCATTCATCGGCCTATTTTAATTGAAAAAACAAACTGTTTCTAATGAAACAATCTATATTTACTACTGTACAGAAAGCAAACAAATCCACCTGTTCCGATGTTTAATACTATATAATTTATAGAATACTATTATGGCCTATACAATTGCATTTTTCGGCACAAAGCCTTATGACGAGTCCTCTTTCAATGACAAAAACAAAGAATTCGGATTTGAAATACGCTATTACAAAGGAAATCTGAATAAGAACAATGTACTACTGACACAAGGTGCAGATGCTGTATGCATCTTCGTAAATGATGTTGCCGATGCAGAAGTAATCCGTATCATGGCAGCTAACGGAGTAAAACTGCTGGCACTGCGATGTGCAGGTTTCAACAACGTAGATTTGGATGCAGCTGCCGCAACCGGAATTACCGTTGTACGCGTACCGGCTTATTCACCCTATGCAACTGCCGAATACACAGTGGCTCTTATGCTGTCGTTGAATCGTAAAATCCCCCGCGCCTCCTGGCGTACCAAAGACGGCAATTTCTCCTTGCATGGTCTGATGGGATTCGACATGCATGGAAAAACAGCAGGTATCATCGGCACAGGAAAAATAGCGAAAATATTAATTCATATTTTAAGAGGTCTCGGCATGAACGTGCTGGCATATGACCTCTACCCTGATTATAACTTCGCACGGGAAGAGAAGATTGTCTATACTTCACTGGACGAACTATACCACAATTCGGATATTATCTCCTTACACTGTCCGCTCACTGAAGAGACCAAATACCTGATAAACGACTACTCTATCAGCAAAATGAAAGACGGAGTAATGATTATCAATACCGGTCGCGGGCAATTGATTCATACCAATGCGCTGATTGAAGGGTTGAAAAACAAGAAAATAGGTTCCGCAGGACTGGACGTGTACGAGGAAGAAAGCGAATACTTTTATGAAGATCAATCCGATCGCATCATCGACGATGATGTACTCGCCCGTTTGCTCTCGTTCAACAATGTAATCGTCACTTCTCATCAAGCTTTTTTCACACATGAAGCAATGGAGAATATTGCTGCAACCACCCTGCAAAACATAAAAGATTTTATCAATCATAAGCCTTCATTAAATGAAGTGAAGAAATAAAACTTTTAAGTCTCTTCCTTTGTTTACCAAACATATAAACAAATAAGAGAAAGAATTCCTGCAGATCTGGATGATGCCGAAAGAACGGAACACCCGTCCCGTTTATCAGGATTTCAGCATTGCAGAATTGGAGCGTCCAAATGAACTGGCAATCATCGTATCTCCCGACGGTAGCACACCTGCTTCCCTTTTGCAAGATACCTGGTTCTCCATCGGCAAAGTAGAAGCCGGGAAGAAATTAGGTTATCACATACATCAAAGTCATGCAGGCGTCTATATCTTCCTTATTGAAGGAGAAATAGTGGTAGACGGTGAAGTTCTGAAACGCCGTGACGGCATGGGTGTTTACGATACGAACAGCGTTGAACTAGAGACATTGAAAGACTCACATATTCTATTAATAGAAGTACCTATGTGATTTCATCATTAAAAATAATAAACTAAAACTGCCAGATAATCTTATGGCGAAATTAAACATAGCAGATATCCGACAGGAATATACGAAAGGCGGGTTGCGGGAAAGTGAACTTCCCGGTGCCCCGCTTTCTATACACCTCACAACCGGACGGAGAATGGAAAATCAGTCGCCTTGCTCCTTGATTTCATCGATTTTTCTTGGCAACTCCAACTAGAATACGTAATATTGCAACTATAAAATAGTCAGCTATGACACTAGATTATATTTATCACAGCGGTTTCGCCATCGAAATGGAAGACACAACCGTTATCATCGATTACTACAAAGATTCTTCCGAAACGGAACACAACCGGGGAATCGTGCACGATTATCTCCTGCAAAGACCGGGTAAACTGTACGTATTGGCTACCCATTTCCATCCCGATCACTTTAACCGTGAGATATTGACTTGGAAAGAGCAACGCCCCGACATTCAATATATCTTCTCCAAAGATATTCTGAAGTCCCGCCGTGCCAAAGCCGAAGATGCTTTCTATATTAAAAAAGGAGAAAACTACGAAGACGACACGATCCGAATCGACGCCTTCGGATCGACAGATGTCGGCAGTTCGTTCCTTCTTCACTTACAAGATTGGAGTATCTTCCATGCCGGCGACTTGAACAACTGGCACTGGAGTGAAGAATCGACCGAAGAAGAGATACGAAAAGCCAATGGTGACTTCCTTGCAGAAGTTAAATATTTAAAAGAAAAAGTGCCTAACATCGATCTGGTGCTATTTCCAGTGGATCAGAGAATGGGAAAAGATTACATGAAAGGGGCAAAACAGTTTATCGAACAAATAAAAACTACTATATTTGTGCCCATGCACTTCAGTGAAGATTATGAAGGAGGAAATGCGCTTCGTAGTTTTGCAGAAAATGCAGGATGCCGTTTTATCAGCATCACCCGTAGGGGCGAAAGTTTTGAAATTACCAAATAAACACATTATAATTATGAATAAATTTACAATTCTGTTTCTTACCCTGTTTCTCTCGTTGCCGATGGCAATGAAAGCAGCTTCTGCAAAAGAGAAGAAAGATGACACCAGGTACCTTGCAGGAGCTGTTCCTGAAGTAGAAGGTAAAGTAGTATTTTCCAAAGAATTCCAGATTCCCGGAATGAGTCAGGCACAAATCTACGACACAATGACAAAGTGGATGGATGAGCGCCTGAAAGAGAATCAAAATATCGACAGCCGCATTGTTTTCTCCGACGAAGCAAAAGGGACAATTGCCGGTATCGGAGAAGAATGGATTGTTTTCAAATCCAGCGCCTTGTCATTAGACCGTACATTAATGAACTATCAGATAACCGTTACCTGCAAACCCGGAAACTGCCTGGTAGAGCTTGAAAAACTTCGTTTTACTTATCGTGAAACAGAAAAATATAAAGCCGAAGAATGGATTACTGATAAATATGCGCTCAATAAAACCAAGACTAAATTAATACGTGGCTTGGCTAAATGGCGTAGAAAAACCGTAGACTTCGCGGATGATCTATTTATGGATGTAGCGGTGGCTTTCGGAGCACCTGATACCCGTCCGAAAACAGAGAAAAAGAAGAAAGAAGAACAAAAACCATCCATCATTACAGCCGCAGGTCCGATTGTCATTAGTGGCGCAGATAAAAAGACTGACGTAAAAGTGACCACTGACGAACCTGCTCAAACCACTGTTCCGGCTGCCACTCTCACTCCTGCTACTCCTGCCGGCAAGGCTTCCGCTGATATGCCGGGTTATATAGAAATTGATTTGAAACAAATCCCGAGTGAAGTATATGCTTTGATGGGAAGCGGAAAATTAGTAATTAGCATCGGAAAAGATGAATTCAACATGACCAATATGACTGCAAATGCTGGTAGCGCACTTGGTTATCATTATCAATTAGGAAAAGCAGTTGCCTATTGCACACTTTCACCCGATCAAGCTTACGATGCAATAGAAAAGGCAGATAGCTATACATTAAAATTGTATGCTCCGAACCAAACAACACCTTCGGCTGTTATCGAATGTAAGAAAATACCTTCACAGACAACCCCGCAAGCCGGACAACCGCGCACATATGTTGGAGAAATCGTGAAGCTCTTAATGAAAAAATAAGGAAAATCGCAACCATGGAAATAAAAAGTAAATTTGACCATTTTAATATCAACGTCACTAATCTGGAACGGAGTATCGCTTTTTATGAAAAAGCACTCGGTTTAAAAGAACATCATCGGAAGGAAGCATCCGACGGCTCGTTCACGCTAGTCTACCTGACTGATAACGAAACAGGTTTCTTGCTGGAATTGACGTGGTTAAAAGATCATACTGCTCCATACGAACTGGGAGAAAACGAAAGCCATCTCTGCTTTCGTGTAGCCGGTGATTACGATGCAATCAGAGCTTATCACAAAGAAATGAATTGTGTATGTTTTGAGAACACTGCCATGGGGCTTTATTTCATCAATGACCCGGACGATTATTGGATTGAGATTCTTCCACAGAAGTAAGAGAGGACGTCCCCAAAAGTCCCTAAAAAGAAAAATCACCCTTGTTACAATTTGGAGTGATTCCCAAAAGCTAAACAGATTAAAAAGGGACGTTTAATACAAACAAAAAGGCAACTAATTCACTGCGAGTTAGTTGCCTTTTTTTGTATTTCTAAGCAGAGATACTCAATAAATGTCTCTAAAAATTTTCTCGGACAACCTATGCTGTTTCTAAAAAACAAAAGATAGCCCCCAAATTGCCACCCGTATAAAAAAACAACCAAGGACAAAATGGCTAATAAACAGCTTAATCATTTGCATCCTTGGCAATACAGATATATCATCTTTCTTTTTTTTATTATAAAATACGACAACCTTATCACCTATATGATACTGTTTGGGATAAAAATGAGCATAAACATACCTTTCCTCTTCATTCTTTGGAGCAGCAGGAAGAAATTGGCAATATACTTCTTTTTCTCCCTCCAATTTATACTTTATTTTGGGTATACATACATCAGTAATATTCATACCATCAGACTTTGCCTGCATCTCTATATCCACTACCTCTCCATATACTTTCATACTATACGTTGTCATTATCTTGGAATAAAACGTCCACAATAACCACATATACGTAACAAGGAAAATACCTCTCAATAGAAGTATAACAGCAACTATACAAATTATAATATTTATAACCATTCTTTTATTTTTTATGACGATTAGCTCTCTTCTTCCGGATATCTGCTTTCATCTTCGCTGCACCCGAACCATGCTGCCCACGAATGTACGTTGCTTTTTTCGCTTTCGTCTTCACTTTTTCCTCTTCTTTGGGCTTATCTTTCTTACCTTTAAAGACGATTCCACCCATGATTGCTTCTTCTATATTCATATAATCATTTATTAGTATTCAACATTTCCGACGACAAAGATAACCCTTTTCTGCGGATTTATTTATCTTTGCAGAGTTAACAATCATAACCACCAATGGCAATAACAACTCTTTCTGCAGAAAAGGACCCGATGGGAGCCGCTATTTCTGATTATTTCAACCATCACAAAGCTGGTCGTTTGCGGGTATTCTCTTCCCAATTTGAAGAAGATGAAATTCCCGTCAAAGAATTGTTCCGTAATATACAGTCTATGCCTATAATAGAGCGTACCGCCCTACAAATGGCTACAGGGCGGATATTGGATGTAGGTGCCGGAAGCGGATGCCATGCACTGGCACTTCAGGAAATGGGAAAAGAGGTGTGTGCCATTGATATTTCTCCGTTATCCGTCGAAGTGATGCAACAACGCGGAGTGAACGATCCGCGCCTCATCAACCTTTTTGACGAAACATTTACCGAAACATTCGATACGATCCTGATGCTTATGAATGGTTCCGGAATTATCGGAAGACTGAATAATATGCCCGGATTCTTCCAACGAATGAAACGCATTCTCCGTCCCGGAGGATGCATACTCATGGATTCCAGCGATTTGCGCTATCTTTTTGAAGAAGAAGACGGCAGCATAATCATCGACCTGGCAGGAGATTATTATGGAGAGATTGACTTCCAAATGCAATATAAAGATGTAAAAGGAGACACATTCGACTGGTTATATGTAGATTTTCAGACTCTTAGCTTATACGCTTCCGAATGTGGTTTCAAAGCAGAACTGGTAAAAGAAGGAAAACATTACGATTACCTTGTCAAACTTAGCATTGCTTGAGAAGCTCATTATTAGATAGTGACGCCATCACATCAGGATAGCGTCACTATTTTTATATGCTCATAAATGCTCCGTCAGAAACGCTTAATGAAGGCTTTCTTTCATTTCAGCATCTCATTAATCTTCTGTACAAGAGAAGCAAATTCTTCTTCATTATATAAACGAGTCAGTTTTACAATTCTTCCTTCCTTATCAACTAACACATTTCTTGTTATTCCGGATTCACGCAATGCATATTTCGCAAAAATATCAGCTCCCGGATCCAGTCCTAACGGATAAGTCACTCCGGTAGATTTAGCAAAAGCCAATACTTTATCAAGTGGTTCGTCACGGTCAATGCCAATTAAAGCAAAGTCTGCATTATTTTTATGCTTTAACCAAATATCCTTCTCAATAAACGGCATTTCTTTACGACAAACCCCACACCAACTTGCAGTGAACTGCAACATGACAACTTTTCCACGAAGGGAAGATAGACTCACTTGTTTACCATCTGTCAAGGTAATCGTAAAATCCGGAGCCATCTCTCCTACCCGAACAATATATCCTGTACTGTCTGCCCGAACAGATATAGCATCCGTAGCTACTTCTACACTATCTGTTGCAACTTCAACATTCGGCGTTCCTTTCTTCTGTCCGGAACAAGCACATATACCTATGGCTAGAAGCGCCATACTACATACATTCATAATTTTCATTTTCATCTAATCATTGGTAACTTTGCAAATATAAAAAAAGTATGCGATGTATTTGCATTTTTAAAAGAAATTCATACCTTTGCACCCGCAAAAGAAAAACGCCTCTTTAGCTCAGTTGGCCAGAGCACGTGATTTGTAATCTCGGGGTCGTTGGTTCGAATCCGACAAGAGGCTCTCCTATAAAAATGCTGTTTACCGATTAGGTAAAACAGCATTTTTTTATTTATACTCTTTTATTTCTTTGTTAATGAGGCTCAGTCTGAAAATTTGGGGGATTGCGTTAAAATTCTTATTTTTGCATCATGAAAACATCCTCTTCCCAAACGATTGATCCTGTTGCTTCTTTAAGCTTGTTCTTGCCTTCAGGAATCCTTGATTACTTCACCCTAGTCAATCATGTATCTCAGGATACTTGCTTTATTCTTTATTTAGAGGAGAAAGCGACTATTCCTTCCGAGTACTCTGATCTCCATCTTCACTCAAAAGGTTTCCTCCCTGAGATTGAAGTTCAGGACTTCCCTATCCGTGGTAAAGCCGTTTATTTACGTATCAAGCGTCGTCGCTGGGAAGATCCATCCACCGGGCAGACGTATAGTCGTGACTGGAGTTTGGTAGCCACCGGTACTCGCATAACCGCTGAGTTCGGTGCTTTTTTAAAAGAATTACTTGGATAATCACGCTGTTAGCTGCCAAAGTGTAGCCGAGCATTACTGCATGGATGGCAAACAGCTTCAAAGCCAATATAAGGACCACCTGAGTGACTTCCAGAATTGGGATCAGAGAGCACATGCCCAAGAGTATATCCTTTATCCAAAGAATATGGGTTATCACCTATGTATTGACGAGACGGCTTTAAGCAAGGGAGATCTTTATACCATCTTAATAAATAGAGATAAGCGAGGCAGGAAAGGTTCTATTATAGCTGTAATTCAGGGCACTAAAACCGATGATATCATTGCGGTACTTACAAAGATGCCACAGGAGCTGCGGAATCAAGTCAAAGAAATCACACTGGATATGGCAGGGAGCATGCAAAAGATTGCGAAAACGTGCTTTCCACGTGCCATGCAGGTGATTGATAGGTTTCATGTACAAAAACTTGTATATGAAGCTGTACAAGAGTTGCGCATTACATATAGATGGCAAGTGATAAAAGAGGAGAATAAAGCCATGAAAGCGGCAAAAGAGAAGGGGGAAGTATATAAAGCGGAAGAACTCGAAAACGGAGATACACTCAGGCAATTATTGGCCAGAAGCAGATATTTATTATTTAAATCACCTGATAAATGGACCAAGAGTCAGAAAATCAGGGCAGAATTACTTTTCAAGCAGTTTGAAGATATTAAGCACGTATATTACTACTCATTGGAGTTGGGAAAGATATTTTCCACAAACTATGACAAGGATGTAGCAAGAGCAAAGCTGGCACTATGGTATAATAAGATTGAAGAATATGGATACGATACATTCACAACAGTAGCAAACTCTATTGAGAACCATTACGAAAGGATTTTAAACTTCTTTGTGAACAGGAGCACAAATGCAGCTGCAGAAGCATTTAATGATAAAATCAAAGCATTTAGGGCATCATTTAGAGGAGTCGTGGATATGAGATTCTTCCTTTTTAGGCTAGCAAAGGTATATGCATAAATGGAAGTTACAAATATTAATCCCCCAAGAATTACAACTGAGCCGAGGAACATTTTAGTTATGAGCAAAAGAAAAACCCTTTCAGAAAACATCTGAAAGGGTTTCGTGAGGTTCCTGGCGAACCTCTTTTTCTTTATTTTCCTTATTTATTAGATAAAACATTATTTCCATAAACTACTGAAAAACAACAAATTATTTATCACATAAAGAAAATAGAATAAAATAAGATAAAAGTTTGTAGTACCAATGCAGTACCAAATCAAAAAGAATCTCTATCTTTGTAGTACCAACTTATAAAAGTAAAAATATGGGTGCAACATTCATTTTAAGAACTGACAAAAGCGAAGGATATGCAACCTTATACGCTCGCATACAAAACAGGATTCCAAAGATTAACATTCGAGTATCTACCGGATTAGAGGTTGATATAAAAGAGTGGAACAAATCTTTAACAGGAGCCAAAGCCCTAACAGCTTTCAGGACAGGCAAAGGAAAAGAACTTTACCTTAAACTAGATGCTATTTCATCAACGATTGACGCACTAATAAAAAATGGTGTAGCCATAACTTCCGACATGGCTAAAGAGCGTATACATGAAATAGTATATGCTGAACAGATAGCAGCCGAAAAAGAACGGGCCGAAGCTGAGGCTAAAGCTCTGGAAGAAGAACAGGCCACCAACTTCAACGGCTTCATAGCACAATTCATTCACGAATGCGAAACCGGAAAACGGAAAAAGAAAGGAGGAACCACAAATATATCTCCTGGAACAATCAAGAGCTACAAAGGCTTTCAGTCCCAGTTTAAAGCGTATCAGGAAACAAGATTAAAGGTTATTGATTTTGATGACCTGACAATAGAGTTTTATAATGACTTCCGCTCATTCCTCACAGATAAGGAATATTCCCCCAACACTATCGCCCGCATGGTGAAGATATGCAAAACGATATGTTACGCAGCCGAGCAGCTTAAACTTATGGATGCGGCAAACGTCCGGTTTGGTTTTGATGTGATCTATAAAGATGTTGATAATGTCTACTTGACTGAAGAACGAATACAGGAACTTTATGAGTACGATTTATCCAATCGTCCGGCATGGGAAAAGATAAAAGATGTGTTTGTAGTCGGCTGTCTGACCGGGCAACGAGTAAGTGATTATAAGCGCATCAATTCAAAAATGATAGTTACCCTTACCGATGGCAATAAGTACATCAAACTTAAACAGGAAAAGACCGGAAATATCGTTTATATTCCTCTTGATTATCGTGTTGCGGCTATCCTTAACAAATATAACGGTACACTACCCAAAGTCTACGACCAAAAGATAAACGACCATATCAAAGAGATTGGCGAGGCCTTAGGATGGACGGAAATAGTAGAGTTAGACGAACAACGGGGAGCGATGGAGTATACAGCAAAGAAACGTTTCTGCGACCTTCTTAAAACTCATACCTGCCGAAGAAGCTTAGCAACCAATATGTATAAAGCCGGGGCTTCATTAAGTTCTATAATGGCTATCACCGGACACAGCAGCGAACAGCAGCTAAAGACATATCTCAAACTAGATGAATCGGAAAAGAGCATGATAGCAGCTAAAGAGAATTATTTCACAAAATTAAGAATAGCCCAATAATAGATTATGGAACAATACAAAAAGCACCCGAGATTTATTCATATACTGTCAATCCCTCCATCACTTCAACAAGAATATCTTAGTTGTTGCCAATATATCTATTTAAATGTGGATAATTACGGGAAAATCCCATTGCAAAAAGTGGTTATATGGGAGATTATGAGAGTGAACATCGGAAGATATGGAATTACGGAGGAAAATTATAAAGACAGTCTTGTTATAAATGTCATCCCTGATTTGACAGAGTATGCACGAGGCTTCCTTAATGGCTATAATGAAGATTTTAAACCATTTATCAATGATACGGAAACCTTGAAAGAATATATAATCAATAAAGCTTGTAAAGGGTTTAGTAGCCTACCTAGAGTATGTACCCCAAATGGCACATACTATCCAGATAATAAGTTGTATGAAACCGGATTTTATGAAGGAGAAAGATATAAAGCTTGGGAAATAATATTGCAAACTCCTAGTGTATTTGAATCTTATTTTGCCAATGAAAAATATACAACAGGAACTACCATTAAACAAAGAATAGAAAAACAGCCTAATACATCTTATGAAATCAATGAATCTGTTATATCATACGTTTATGAAATTTTAAATAATGATGCCTTTATTCTATCAAGAGCACAGTTTAGCACATTAGTAGAAAACGCAGATTTCTCATCTATCTATGGTATAATGAGCAAAAACAAAGCAAAAATAAAATGGATGATTAGTTGCTTATCTGTTTGCATGAATGATACTTGGTATGAAAATGCAGCAAAAAGCATAAATACAACTCAACAAAAATGTAGTGGTGCTAATGTCGCTGAATATATCAAAAACAAATTGAATAAAGAGAAAATAAGGGAAATTATGAAGAAAAAATAATAGTTACGCCACAGTCGCACCACAGTTTCGCCACAGTCTTTTTTACAGTCACTTATATAACACATTGATACACAATCGTATTAGTGTGTTATTTTTTTTATTCAAAAATTAAAAATTCCCTTGTTGCGCCACAGTTGCGCCACAGTCGCCACAATATAACTTCGCATTTGAAGATAAGGACGTGCACAGCCTACCTTCATAACAGATAAAAATAAAGTTATGAAAGAATTAAATTCAACCCAACAAGCTATTATCATGAGTTTCTTTGCTCCATTCGTAGATGTGATCGTAGACAGAGTATCTGAAAGGGTCTTGTCTATAACTGCCAAGAAAGAACCAAAGTTCTACACCCGAAAGGAAACAGCTAAAATCCTTCATGTCACCTTGCCAACATTGGCGAGAATAACAAAAGACGGACTTCTTATCTCCAAACGTGTAGGTAGTAGAATCCTGTATGAAGCAGATGCTATCGACGAGGCAGTAAAAAAACAGGTCGTATTCAAATATCGGAGGGCATGACTATGAAAGAAAAGAAAAAGGCAGCCTCCACGACCGCCAATCTCCTCAACAACAGGAGCAAAGATAACAAATCATCTCGAATAATTCAACAGGTACGATCTATTTTCTTATCTGGCCGGAAAGTAACGGCAAAAGAAATTAACGCTGAAACAAATTCGAATGATGCCAGACGTGTAATCTCCACCCTCCGTAATGATGAAGGCTGGGATATTAAAGACGTTCGTCTGGACGATAGAAGAAAACTATATTGGTTAGAACCGAACAAACGGCAAATGTCTATTGATTGGAAAGGAGGTAATAATGAATAAGGATAGTATACAACTTAATAAAGAATGTCGACTTTATGAAAAAGCGTTGCGAAAACTTCCTGATAAAGATCATATAAAAGTAAGCCTTGCAGGTATTAGTTATATTACTAATGGCAAAGTACCTCACTTCCGTGGAATACGTAAAGAAGTTTTCAAAGAAATCCGCCCTATACCCGATCGGTGGAAGAGTTTGGTAACACCCAAAAGTGAATGAAATGGGAAAGAATAGTTTTTTATTATACACATCTGATTATAAGTGCATAAAAGATCTTCCTTTAGAGCAAAAAGGAGCGTTGTTAGACGCTATTTTCGAATATGCTTCAACAGGAACAATAATAGATTTGCCCCCTATTGTTAGCATGGCTTTCAATTTTTTTCGCTCCCATATTGATGATAATACCAAGAAGTGGAACGAAAAAGTAGAAAAGAGAAGAGCAGCGGGAAGACTTGGCGGATTAGCCAAGGCAGAAAACTCCAAGCAAAGCCAAGCAAACGTAGCAAATGCTAAAGATGCTAAGCAAAGCCAAGCAAACGTAGCTGTTAATGTAAATGATAATGTTAATGTAAATGATACTCTCTCTCTTACTCTCTCTCATTTGGTAGAGAGTGCGAACGAGAGTGTGAGTGAGAGCGAGAGTGTGAATGAGAGAGAAGAAGCTAATAAAGTTTTCAATCCCCAATCAATCAAAGAGCAACTACTATCAGATGAAATCTGGAAAGAATCCGTTTGTATGCAATCTACTTTAGGCGTGTCTTTCATTTCTATGCTTCCCGACCAGTTAGATAAGTTCATTGCTTATATCGTTTCAATTGGAGAGGAACAGAGTATATCAAACATATCGGATGCAAAGAGAAGGTTTACTTATTGGTGGCAGAATCACGGAAGAAAGGAGGTACAGGATGAAAACAAACAAGTATACACCGTCCCCAATTAAGGGAATGCCGAACGCACCTGAAGCAGAACAAGCCGTTATCGGTTCACTTCTTAACTTTGGCGGTGACAAAGTATTCGATGCCATATCTCCCGAACTGAATAAAGATATGTTTTATGATAACCGGTACGCTGTATTGTATGATGCTATCCAGTCGCTTTATGCAAGCAATAAACCATGTGACATCGTATCGGTATCAAACGAAGTCCGCTCAATGGGGAAGATTGAAGAAGCGCCTCCGCACTTCATAGCGGAAACCCTCAATTACGGGTTTGATTCATTTCATGCCGTCGAACATGCTTTGATGGTAAAACAGAAATATCTACAACGGAAAGCCATTGAATTATCCCATATACTCCAACAGCAAGCCTATGATGATACAGAAGATATCGGAGACGTCCTTTTCAATGCGGGGAAAGCACTGGAGCAAATGCAGCAGGATTTAATCGGGCAAAGTGAATCCCAGTCATTTAAAGACATTGCACAGTCCGCATTAAAAAACATAGAGAGGAAGATGGGATTGTATAGTAGCGGGAAACAGACAGGAATAACAACCGGACTACAAGACCTTAACGATATAAATTCCGGTTGGCACGGTGGCGAGTTGATAGTATTGGCAGCACGCCCAGCCATGGGAAAAACTGCTGTATCTCTACATTTTGGAAAGTCAGCAGCTAGACAAGGTATTCCGGTAGTCATTTTCTCTTTAGAAATGGATTCTGTCAGCCTGTATGAACGTTTCATTGCTTCAGAATCCAATGTACATCCCAGCAAATTAAGGTCCGGCAATATAAGCCAAGATGAGCTACTGCAAATAGATAAGGCAATAGGGGGAATTTTATACAGCTTACCGATAACAATAAACGATAACGCAGCTATAGGAATGAGTTACATCCGTGCAACGTGCCGTTTATACCATCGACAAAACAAATGTGGAATGGTGATAATAGACTATTTACAGTTGGTAACCGAAAGCTCAAATGGAACAAGAAACAGAGAACAGGAAATAGCCCGGATGTCCCGGGAAGCAAAGATTATCGCTAAAGAATTGAATGTACCTGTTATCCTTCTGTCACAACTCAACCGGGAAGTAGACAAGCGACAGGATAAAAAACCTATTCTTGCAGACCTTCGGGAATCGGGAGCCATTGAGCAGGATGCAGACATGGTTATATTCGTTCATCGTCCGGAATATTACGGAATCAGTGTCAAGGATTCATCCGGGCATGAGATTTACAACTATGGTGAATTGATTATAGCCAAACATCGAAACGGTTCTGTCGGAACTGTCAAATTCAAACATGACGGTTCCCTTACAAAGATATTCGACTACGATACGAAAGGTTATACAGAAAACAATCCTTTCTAATGAACATTGGTTTTATTGTCTAAGTATTTAGTAGATTGAGAAAGATGAAAACAATAATAGATCATAATCCGCACATTGCACTATCAGACCTAAAAGAGCTGTTCAGGCTTTCTGAAGGATCGGCAAGTTTTACAGCTAATGGAGTACAATACACTATCGTTTTTTCGCTAGAGAAACAAATATGCGTCTTTCTATGGGAGTATAATGGGAAGAAAAAACAGGAGAAGATAGAGTTAAGAAAAGAGCCCAGTAATTTAGGACAGGGCTATGTGTGGTATTTTGTTTGTCCATGCACAAGGCGCAAATGTCGAAAACTATTTTTAGACGGGAATATTATAGCAAGCCGGTACGCATTTAATCACGTCTATAGCATCCAAATGGAAAATAAGCAAAATATATTCTTCCGCAAGTTAGGCAAGTTGGATGATCCTCGCAAGAAGTACGGGAAACCATTATACCGGGGGAAAATAACACTCTACGGTAAAAAAATACAGAAGTACAGGAAAAGACAGCAAATCATCAATGAAAACATAGGGAAGTATATTCCTTCATTCATGTTCAAAACAAAGAAAAATATATGAAACTAAGAGAATATCAAAATAACATAGCTATCCAAGCGGCCAATAAACTAACAGCTTTCGGATGCTGTTACCTATCGATGGAATGCCGGACAGGGAAAACGCTCACGGCTTTATATGCCGCTGATAAATTCAACGTAAAAAGTGTTTTATTCATCACCAAGCTAAAAGCCATCCCCAGCGTAAAAAACGACTATATCGCATTACAACCATCTTTTAAGCTGGAAGTTGTCAATTTTGAAAGCAGCCACAAGGTGACAGGAAAGTACGACCTTGTGATAATTGATGAGGCCCATTCACTGGGAGCATATCCCAAGCCAAGCAAGCGTACACAGGAGATAAGGACCATTTGCGAAGGTTTGCCCGTGCTTTATTTGTCCGGCACACCTTCACCCGAAAGCTACTCACAGCTGTATCACCAATTCTGGGTATGCAGCAAATCACCGTGGAAAAGCTATAAAAGTTTCTATAAATGGGCGAAAGAGTACGTATACACACGGCAGAAGAGAGTAAACGGGTATCTCATAAACGACTACTCATGCACCAACAAACCAAAGATAGACAATGATATTAGAAACCTGTTTATCTCTTACTCCCAGGAACAGGCGGGATTTGAGGTGAATATCAACGAGCACATATTGCAGGTACAGTTGGAAGACAGGACCGGAGAATATATCAGGAGATTACAAAACGATTTGGTTGTAGACATCAACGGCTATACTGTTCTAGGAGATTCACCGGCAAAGCTTTTGACTAAATTACATCAACTATCTTCCGGGAGTGTAATTTCCGAGAATGGCGAGCATTTGATATTTGACAGCAGTAAGGCGGATTTTGTGAAGGGCTATTTTAAAGACCGAAAAATTGCATTGTTTTACGTGTACCAGTCCGAAGCGGAGTTATTACAGTCTGTTTTCCCGAACTGGACGGACAGCCCGGAAGAGTTTCAAGCCTCATCAAATAAAGTCTTTATATCGCAAGTTCGCCGAGCACGTGAAGGTGTGAGACTTGATACAGCAGATGCTTTGATTTTCTTTAATCTCGAATTTAGTTATCTATCATACGAGCAAGGCAAGAACCGCCTAGTTTCAAAAGAGCGCACCAGCCCGGCAGATGTTTACTTTCTTTGCTCTGACTGCGGGATTGAAAACAAGATATTGGAAGCGGTACACGGAAAGCAAGACTTTACACTTTCGTACTATGGCAGAACTAGAAAGTAAAATACAGGCTCGCATCATCAAACGGTTAGAGGCAGAAGGTTATTATGTGGTTAAATTGATTCTGACGAATAAACCGGGTATTCCTGACCTGCTATGCCTAAAGAACGGGAAAGCATCGTTTATCGAAGTGAAAAGGCCGGAAGAAAAGCCCAGACCTTTACAAGAATACCGGATGAATGAATTAAGAAACCTAGGTTTTGAATGTAAAGTAAGAAGAGAGTGAACTACCGAAATTTGACAGATAAAATATATTCAGTCCAAATGAAGCGATTTAAGCCTTTTTCTTTTGCGGAATAATAAGATATCCGTCTTTGCGGAGAAAGTCGTTTAAACGCAAACAGAATACCAAATAAAGGCAATTAATAGAGCATTGCTCAGCTAAATAAATTATTAACCAATTTAATTTTTAAAATCATGAAACAGAATGTATTTTTTGGAGTAAGAAAAGACAGTGAAAAACATCTTTATGTGAGAAGAGGTGATAACAACGAGGTCCTTATCACTAAAACAGTAAACGGGGAATCCATAACAGAAGAGAACACCGTACACCTAAATGCGGAAGAAGCCCGTAAACTGGGGATTCAGTTGCTAAAGTTAGGTAGTGAAGAACTGCCAAAATCAGGAATAGACCTTAAAGCCGAATCTTTCGTAGACAAAATCACGGTATACGGAGGAATAAACCCGGACGAAACACCGGCCAACCTCGCAGTTATCACCATTAATGAAAGCGATGAGGCCAGACAAGCAAGGGAAGATAGCGGAGAGGAACCCGGCTTTTCCATTGAAGGGGAAGAACTGGAAAAACTCATTTCCGCACTGGCAAAGATTGTATGATTACTAACAAAATCAGGACCAGGCAATGAACATTAAAAATTACAGAGTAGAAGATGTAGGTATAGGATTAGGGCTTTGTACCGATAAAGATTTTATTCCTGTTTCATACGCTGAAGGGGAAGAGCTAGCAAAACACCTACGTCGTACTATCCCGCTAAAGACTAAGACAATTATGTATGAACACCCGGATGCGGGATTGATTGAGATTCTTCGGGAAGATGCTATAAAAATGCTGAAAACATTAGATAGCATCTCCTGACACTAAGATTGTATAACCAATACCGGGCAGGGATGCTTTATTGATTCCCTGCCCGGCTTTACTTAAGTAGTAAACAATAGTAAAACGGACGTTTTAAAGCAAACCATTTGCCACTGTCGGGTATAATGTTTAATTTTGAACAAATCTAAATAAAGAGCGTATGAAGCTATACGCAACCGTTACCAGTCGTTCGGGGTTTCCACTTTTGGAACCCCTTTTTTACGCCCTATACAGGCTTTTTTATTGAGAATATAGTCAAGGATAGTTCAAAGGAAAATCTACATACGCAAAACTCGGCAGGTTAAATATGCCTTCTCGCTCCTCATTCTCGGGGAACGGCCAAGATGAAACGCATTCGTCCTGGCCCTATTAATACCGCCCAAAATGGCGTTATTACCTTTGCCTTTTTGGGCAAGCAAGTTCCGGTAAGCTTATATTCATTTGCTGGTCTGCCGTTTTTTAGGTTTTTCGCCAAAATTGTTGAAAACTTGATAGTCATACTTTTTGCCATTTTAGGCAATAACTTGGTTATTCATAGAATTATGAAAAACAGGACCTTTGCAATTTCGCAAAGCTGCGCAGCAAGTTTTAAGGCAAAAATGCGGAAAACTAACATCGGTTGAAAATGAAATTCACCCCATCCGCAGTTGATCTAAATAAATTTATCTCATTAAAGAACAGAAATGAGGTTACCCGAACCTCTAAACTTTGGTAATCATTCTTTGACTTATTGGAGGTACTACTAAACAAAATACAAAAAAACGTCTATTCTATATACAGAAATTCAATGAAATTATATATCTTTGCGGCAAACAAAAGGTCTTTACTGCAATAAAGACCAATTGCAAGTGGCGCACCACTTAAATAAATTCATTTTTATGACTGCAAAAATAGAAAATAAAATCGAAAAAAGAAAGCGAATAAGCAAAGAAGAGGCTCTTTCGCTACTTGATGAGTATCATCAAGATTTGTTCCAGGCCTATTGGGACGGCATTGACAAATACAATATTGAAATAAATCAGACTATTCCTGAAGCGAGAGTACGACTAAACTCGGTATTGCTTAATGCTAAATTGACGGAAAGTTTCATTCTGCATTTTCCTGACAGATGGAGTGCTGGGAAATATGGTAGAATCATATTTCGTTGGGAAGGTTTATCAATGCTAATAAAGAAGCTAAATAAGAATGGGAAACCTTCTTATATACCAACTTTGCTATCCGAATCAATTGTCAGCCAATTGCAGCAGCCTTTGTTTGAAGATGATTCTTTCAAAGAGGATGCAATTTTGATATTCGGATACACCAAAGATAAAGATGGGCAAATAGTAAACCCTAGAATTGTTTATTATGATAATGCGCCAATATGGATTATTGACAAAAATGACATAATAAGCAAGCCTGCTTCTCATGGGACTCTTGCTGACAGTGTGGATGTCAAACTCAAGGAGCAAAAAGACGAGAAAAAGAAAGCGGAGTAGCAAACAAGGAGCGCCACTTGTTTGTTAATTTATAAATATAATTTAGATCATGAGAAATTTGCAACTGGCTTTTGCACGCCAATATAGAAGATTTACACAAACTGGTCTTGCCGCAAAGGTTCCCGGTTTATCACAGTCCAACTTATCTAATTATGAAAAAGGACTTGGAACGCTATCTGACGATCTTCTTGAGCGGATTATGTCCGTTCTGAATTTTCCTTTTGGTTTTCTTGATTTAAAGATTGTAAATAATGTGGACTGCAAGCACTATCGAAAAAAAGCAAGTGTAAAGGCTCAAGATAGGGATAAAATAGACCGGTTTATTTCACTTTCAGCATATTGCTTTGATTGGATGGCTGAATTTGTTGATTTCCCAGATTTTAAATTTAAATATATCGATGTTGATTCTGGAACGACTCCCGAAGAAATAGCTTTGTATGTGCGTAGACAGTTTTCTCTTGGCATTGCACCAATAGAAAATATATGTAATTTCTTGGAAAGAAATGGTATACCCATATTTTTCTGGGATTGCGAATGTGACGAATTCGATGGTGTTTCTTTGATAACTGACAGAGGGAATCATCTTATTATTCTTAATAAGAATATGAGTAATGATAGAAAAAGGTTTAGCTTGGCTCATGAACTTGGACATATAATTATGCATCAATGTTATGACTTTTTTATACCAGAAGTCCGTAATAAGGAAAAAGAAGCAAATCGTTTTGCTGCAGAGTTTATTATGCCTTCGCAAGGCATAAAAGGTTCACTTATGAATATAAAATTCAGTAATCTTCCTACTCTTAAAGCATATTGGCTAACATCTATGGCTTCAATCATATATAGGGCTAAAACCTTAGGGCAAATAGACGATGTCAAGTATATTATGCTTCGGAATGAACTGAGTCGTAGAGCATGGCTAAAGACTGAACCTTATGACGTGTTTCTTGATGAACCAATTGTTATAAAAAAAGCATATAGCCTAATCACCGAAAGCGTTGGATATGAAAACGAACAAATATCAAGACTCTGTAAAATACCATTGGATGTTGTAGAGGAGGTGTTTAATTTCCAATCGAAAATTATTTCATTAAAATTGAAAGTGTCATAGTTGACGGATATCATAAAAAAGCGGTACTTCCTAAAGTCACCGTTTTTTTGTGTCTGAGCGGATAAAGTTTAGGCACTTTTTATTTAACTAATAAATAGATAATCAGAATAATATAAAAGGCGATTATTCCCACCTTTAAATATGGCTTGAGCACACATTTTAAATACCCGGAATTTCGCCTATTTGCTTACAACTTATTGAATTTCAGGCTTCATAATTTGTTAAATCTGAAAATCAGTAAGTTAGATAAAGGGGCGTTATTTTGCCGACGCCCCAAACCGAATGGGGGCATAGTTTAACTAATACCCTTTGCGCTGGGGTACATCGATCGAAAATTTGATTGACGTAAAAAATGTGTGAAGTCAGGGAAAAATTTCCCTCACCTACTTAAACTACCTGTCCGTTTAGTGGATATCATCGGCTAAAACAAAATGTTTCGCTCTGACGGGTTTTCGTCTATTGAGTAATACACAAGTAAAATCGAGATTTCGGCAAATATAAAGGCTAAACGGGCGTATTATCAGTAACATTGGAAGCCTCAACAAAGGTGCTGAAATCGAACTTTTAAAGGTAATTGTGAGTTACGTTTTAAATATGCGCTCAAACCATATTTGCATTGATGAAAAGTAACCAGCTTAGATTTGAGCCCGTTAACCGTTAGGAGAATATTCCTAACGGCTGATTATCACACCCTAAATTATACATCGGGGATTCTCCCTATGAGTGAAAAGTAACTGGTCGAAATTTTGGCACGTTAACCTTGTTACTTGATTATCAAGCTAAGCGGAGATTTCCGCCCACATAAAAAGGAGCAACACACAAAGTATTGCTTCCTTATTACTCGTCACATCGTCACGACGGAACGGTCAAATAATATAAATATTGTATGAATGATTAGCCCTTCAAAAACAAAGGGCAATACCTTTGGTTGTTTTCGTCATCTCGACGACTAAAATACTATTTGATACGGCAAAGATATAAAATTAGCGGATTATATCAAAAGCGGATTGATGTCTCCACAAAATTGTGGGCAGATACCGGAAAACACAGCTAAAACCTGTTCAGTAAATGCAAAAGGAAGTTTGCGAGTACTACCCCAACTTGATATCACAGATTGTGATTTCAAGATAGCCCACTCATCCGACGTTTACACATATAACCAGATAAGCATCTAAATAAAAATATAGCAAAAAAGTTATGTTTTTATTTGGTGGTTTATAGCAAAAACGCTATATTTGTACCGTCTTAAACAAACGGTCTTTTAAATTATGAAGTACAATCAGTTTTTTGCGGAACTTACCGCAGCAGGTTGTTACGTTCTCAGGCATGGGGCAAACCATGATATTTGGTATAGCCCTAAAACGGGAAACAAATTTGCTTTGTCAAGGCACGGCAAACAAGAAGTACCTACCGGAATGGAACGTAAAGCAAGAAAGGTTCTTTTGGGGGAATAATCCCCCAACCTTTTGCGCTTCATACCTAAAAGGCTGTAAATGTTGAGGCAATGGGGTACGGTATATTGCCGTACTCCTATTTTTAAAGCAATGGATATGAAAGTAACTGTAATCATGGAAAAGGCAAGCGATGGGTATTACTCATGCTTTGTTGAGGAAGATTTGTCCGGCTTTGGTTTGGCTGGATATGGAGATACGGTAGAAGCTGCCAAAGAGGATATGTTGAAAGCGTATGAGGAAATAAAGGAGATGCAGACAGAAGAAGGCAAGGAAGTGCCGGAACTGGAATTTATCTACAAATATGATATGCAATCCTTTTTCAACTATTTCTCATTCTTGAATGTTACTAAGGTTGCGGAGCTGGCGGGTATTAACGCTTCATTGATGAGGCAATATACTTCCGGTGTGACAACAGCCGGACAAAAGCAATACGATAAGATACGGGTGGCAGTGGAACGTATATCTAAAGAACTTTCCGCAGCTACTTTCTAAAGATAGTGTACCGCTGTGAAGCGAGACCGTTTAATTAAGACAATGAAGCCCCGTCCCAATAATCACCGGAACGGGGCTTTTTATTCAACAGCAACCTAACAGCACCTTAAATAAGAATTACTTAAATTATTGATATTTAATATTATAGTACTTTTCATTTGCAGAATTCTACAAGTAAAATACAATGCGAAATTAGCCTATCTTTAGTTTCTTATTGTCCTGGAATAAAGAATAATACTTCTTTCTAGCATTAGCCTTTTCTTCATCTCGCACTCGCTTTCGTTCCGAATCAATTCTTTTCGCCGATATTGCATCTACCAGTTCATCTACATTTTTCATCTTAGTACTTACGTAAGTTCTTCTATTTAATCCTATTTCTGTCATCATATTACGATCTTGAATTATATTTAACAGCTTATTATATTGACGTTTGGTAGTATATTTATCATATACCCTTTTTAAAGTCTCATCCTTTAGTAACAACTCCAGTTCCTTCTGGTTTATCGCTCCAAACATCCTACATTTTATCATTTCCGATGTTGTTTGGGCGAAATCCTTATCTCCAATTATAGATAAAATACCCATGTACATAGCCCACATTGCACGATCATCTGCCGTCATGGTATCTTTTAGCTTATAGAGATTACTCATAACTTCCCCGTTCAATAGAACAAAAGAGCATTTGCCTAAATCATACCTCATTTTATACTTTTCTACAGTATTAAGTGTATATTTCACTGTATTCGTTTTCAAGTTCAACATATAAAATACTTGGCGTACTCTATACCATTCTAAAACCTGGTCGTAAAATGATGGATTCTCTTTACTATAATCATTCAGGTATTCAATCTCTAACTCTGGGGCAAAGTTCTCATTTTCGAAGCCGTTATAATCTTCATCATAAGGGAATTCATCCATTTTATCGTATTCCTGTACTAGTTTATCGGGTAGTTCCTCTATTGATCTATAGATACAATAAACAAAGTCTTTGAGAGCATTACTTTCTATTATGTCAATCTTTCGAGACGTACAAAAGATTCCAATATCATACATATCATTGATTGCTTCTTTTTCGTAGATCATACCTCTCAATAGCGATAGAGGTATTAGGATAAAAGGATTTTTATTCATATCTTTGTTTCGGTATTAACAAGAGGACATTCCATCGTGACGATGTGGTGTCCTCTTTCTGTTTTATAATTGCAAAGGTAAAGAACTGTTTTTCTTATTCAAAAACGAAACAATAAATAGATGTTAAAAATGTACCTCTTAAATAAGTACATACCTATGCATGTACCTATGTGCGTACCTATGCACGTTCCTCATTAATAACTATATTTTTATAACTATATTATTAATAACTATTTCTTAAGGTTACATCATCAATTAAAAATTGACGATGCTCCCACCCAAAAACATGATGGTGAACAAAAAAACATCAAGGAAGTAGATATAAAAACGCCCGCACAGGTCAGCAAACCATGTACGGGCGTTCTCTTTATCAAATCTCTTATTTAGTCCCTACTGAGGCTCATAACCTTCGTAATAGTACGATTGTGTAATACCCTTGAATATAACTTCTCTATCATCTACTCGGTTGGTTAATCTTTGATGTAACAAAGTTCGCAGTTCCAGATCATTAATCGGGCTTCTTTCCATAGCTTGCAAATAGAGAACCTTATCCACATTCTGCCAATCAATCACCATGCCAAGACGTTTTTTCAGAATCATATCAAGCCAAATGCGCATAGTACGACCGTTACCTTCCATAAACGGATGAGCGATATTCATCTCCACATATTTAGCAACGATTTCCTCAAATGTCGTTTCCGGCATCTTTTCTATTACCGGGAGCATCACATCAAGATACATGCAGTTGGCAAAACGAAAGTTCCCCTTTGCTATATTCAAAGTACGTATCTTTCCGGCAAAGCTATACAATCCCTCAAACAGATAGCGGTGTATGTCACACAATCCTTTTACGGTTCCTACCTCGATACGGTCTATATCTCCAGTCTCAAACAAAGCATGAGCTTTTGCAAGGCTCAACTTATCTATTTCATTTGTATTCATACCCTATTGCATTATAGATAAATATCTTTGTAAAGAGGCTATTTCGGCCTCAACAACAAGCTTTTGAAAGGCTTCCGGCTTATTCTCTGTGTGAGATCCTTCCAGTGCCTTATAATAGCTTATTTTATCCTCATTGCTGCCTTTTAAAGTAACCAATGTATACCCATTCCGTAAAAGATAAAGATTCATCAATAAACGTGACGTTCGCCCGTTTCCATCAATAAACGGATGAATACGTACAAGTTCGTCGTGAAGATATGCGGCTATAAGTACCGGATGTACTTTTTCTTCTTCCATCTGCCGGAACTTTATCATAAAATCCTCCATTTGTTTCTGTATCAAATAAGGCTGAGGCGGCATGTGGGTACTACCGGAAATCATAACGGGAACGGTACGGTATTTCCCGGCATTTTCACGGTCTATTCCGTGCAAGATAAGAGCGTGTATTTCTTTGATAGTACGTTCACTTATCTCTATATCCTTCTTCGCTATATCTTTGATATAATCAATAGCCTCGCTATGATTGATAGCCTCCAGATGTTCACGCATAGACTTGCCGGATATGGTAACTCCTTCATTTACTACTAATGCGGTTTCCTGTAATGTAAGGGTATTACCTTCGATCCGGTTACTTTCGTAAGTATATTCTATATCCAAGGCATCCTGTATCTTTTGCAGCGCATCTTCCGGTAATGGACGTAAAGCGGATAACTCCCCTTTGAGTGTGTCAGCTTTATCTAACAACAGTTTTAAATCTTCATTCATGACTATTCTACTTTGATGGTTTCTTTTTATGAGCGATTTTCTTTATATCCTCATCTAATTCTTTAATGCTATTCAAATGCTCTAATCTTTTTTGGGCTTCCTTGTATTGGGCATACTCTTGACCTACTTTTTTAACCGCCAGTTCATGGGATATGGTACCTGCACATTCTAAGATTGTTTTTTCGTTCATAGTTAATACCATTCTTAATTTATCTATCCAATCTTTCATATACATTGGCTTGTGTTGTAAAGCTTGTGTTTCCGCATAAGCTAGATATTGTTCTACTATCAACTTCAACACGCCTATTTCTTCTTCATTCAAATAGTTTTTGCCAATAAGTACATCAGCCTTCGTTACTTTTCCCGGTTTTGAAGTGGAAGTAAGCCCCATCATGGGTAGCGTAGCATTAGAACGATAGTATATGAGTTCTGCGGCCGTTTTCCCGCTTACAGCCCAAAGAAGTTTATTTTGTACTTCCTTATAAAATGTCAATGTCATCTCATCGGACGGATCATAATCTATACTTGTAGCGTAAATATCCTTCACCTGTTGATAGAAAACCCGCTCTGATAGCCTTATCTGTCTGATTCTATCTAAAAGTTCTTTAAAATAGTTCATGGAAGAACCGGAAGTAAATCGCTCATCGTTTAATGTAAATCCTTTAATGATATATTCCCGTAGTCGTTGCGTTGCCCAAATACGGAACTGTGTACCTTGATGGGATTTAACACGATAACCAACAGATATAATTACATCAAGGTTGTAATAGTTGGTATCATATTCTTTTCCATCAGATGCAGTTGTTCGGAAATTCCGAACTACTGAATCAATATTCAATTCTCCTTCCTCAAAAATATTTTTAATATGCTCACTAATGGTTGATTTAGATTTTCCAAACAACTCGCATATTTGCGCTTGGGTTAACCAAACCGTTTCTCCTTCAAACAAAACATCAACCTTAATATGTCCGTCTTCCGATTTGTATATTACTATTTCTCCGTTTTTCATATTTATTCTACTTTGATATTATAAAACGATTTCTCCGCTTTCTATTCTATCCAGCAACCGGGACAAGTCCGATACGCTATTTATATTGTAATTGGTATCTCTTATGCGGATTACTCCAATAATACCACCGGAAGAAGAAGGTGCAAACAGCTCTGTAATATCAACCTCTAAAGCATTGGCAATCCTTTCCAGTGTTTCAAGCGTTGGATTTCCATTGATAGCCCGGCTTAAACTTTCTTGCTTAATACCCATCTTTTCCGCAAGTTGGCTCACTGTGATGCCTTTTTCTTTACATACTTCTTTTATTCTCATGATAATGACATTTTAAGTTATAATTCAATTTATGTGCAAATATAGGAATAAATAACTCAAAAGTTATATCTCATAGTTAAATATAGTTTAAAGCATCATTATTTTTCATTTAGATAATTGTGGTTATGATATTAAGAGTTATATTTGCGCTGTAATAATAACAATAAAAGTTATAAAGATATGGCACGTTACGATTTAAGCAAAATAATGAAGAGAGCTTGGGCACTATTTACGAACGCCCGTGCAAAGTACCCAACATTCGCCGATGCACTCCGTAAATCTTGGAGCATGGCAAAATTTGAGGTTAAAGTAGCCGAAGAACGCCAGACAATCGAAGCGGAGACAAAAGCACGTGAAGCAAAGGTACGTGAAGAGAACGAGCAAGCCGCCATTAGTTCGGTTCTTCTTCGTGCACAAATCGAAGCCGACCGGATCAGAAGAGAAGCGGAAGCCAAAGCGGAACGCATGAAAGGCGAGATAGCAGCACGCAAAGAGGGTATCTCTTACAATGAGTATCAAAACCGTATTAGCCGTGCAATGGGCTACGGGTGTGGCTCGTATTGTGGTGATTGATTATTAACCCGGTGGGGTCAGTGAAATAACGACCCCATCATAAAATATACACTATGACAGAAACAAAGGTTTACAAGCTCCACGAGAGCAAGCAAGTAGAAGATATTGCTACCTTGCTAAAGATAGAAGGAATAAAGCATAATGTATTCGAATACGAAGAGTACACAGCAATAGAAGTGACCGGCACACCATTAGAGATAATAAGAGCCTCCACGATATACCAACAGGTTACAACCATTGAATTATAACGAGATGGAGACAATGAAAAAAGGAGTAATACGCATGGCATCACTCCCTACTAGAATCAATCCGGTAGGCTGTTATTCTACCTTGATATTGATATTTTTACCGCAGTTGGGGCAGGTGATGGAAACTGTATCTTTCTTGGGTTGCTCGAAGAGTTCGGTAACAGGTACACATAAGGCATCGGCAATTTTGTTCAATGTTTCAACAGTAGGATTTCCGTTAACCATATTTGAAAGATTAACCCTGTTAATACCCATCTTATCGGCAAGCTCTGTTATAGTCATGCCCTTTTCTTTAATAACGTCTTTAATTCTTAAGTTCATAGTCGTAATGTTTTAGTTTACGATGCAAATATAAACATTATTATTAAATGTAATGCTTTTACGGTACAATTATTAGTTAAAGTAGTGTCAAATATATCTTTTTATTTGGCTACATGTACCGTAATATGTTATATTTGCGCCATAAACGAAATATAAAACGGTACAATAATAAATACAATAACATGGAGATATTGATAGTATTTGGGTGCCTGTATCTAGGCTACCGGCTTTTCAAGAAGCCCGGCGAACACTTTTTTGATATTTAATCAATAATTGGAAAATTTAAAGTCGATTGACCCACTATTATAAAAGTCTTCTGACCCACCTTTATAACCGAAACTGATCCGCTGTGATTATAATAAAAATTGCCCCTATATAATTACCATATTTCAGTCTTGTTTTCGTACTTTACAAAGCATTTTAACCCGGTATTATTAACCGAATAAAATTTTAAAGAATGAAAATAAGAATCAAGCACATACTGCGGTGTTATCAGTCAGGAATGAGTATCCGCGGTATCAGTTCTTCTCTCCTTGTTTCACGTAATACAGTCAAACGTTATATCCGTATATACGAAGATATGGGTATAGAACTTGAGCGTCTGTTGAAAATGGACGAGCAGCATCTGCATGAGCTTTTCGGTACGGAGACTGACAAAGAATCGTCTGGATCTGCAGAGTATAAGTATCTTCAAGAACGTATACCTGATTACATGAAACGACTTAAGGTCCGTGGGACAACAAGAAGGTCCTTGTATGAGGAATATCTTAAAAATCGTCCACAAGGTTACAGCTACTGTTCTTTTTGTTTGTATATCAGACGAGAAAGGGAAGTAAAGATTCCTGTTGGACGCATAGATCATATAGCCGGTGATCAGATGTATGTGGATTTTGCCGGTGACAAACTTTATCTCTCATACGAAAGAACAGGCAATAAGGTTCCCGTAGAAGTATTTGCCGCCATACTTCCATGCAGCCAGATTACCTATTACGAGGCTGTACCATCACAAAAGAAAGAACACCTTATCCAGGCATGTGAAAATGCTTTCCATTATTTTGGAGGTGTCCCCAATGCCATAGTTCCAGACAACCTGAGATCAGCCGTAACAAAGCCTGGAGGTGTTGAACCTGTAATCAATGACGACTTTGCTGCATTTGCAGACCATTATGGATGTGTTGTCTTCCCGGCAAGAGTACGAAAGCCTAAAGACAAAGCTCTGGTTGAGAATGCTGTAAGACTGCTCTACAGGGAGGTGTATTCAAAGATGACGGGATTGAAATTCAATGATCTTGAAGCCTTGAACATAGAAATAATGAAGCATACGGATGCGTTGAACAGCCGAAAGATGTACAATCGCAACTACAGCCGTCGGGAACGTTTCCTCGAGGTCGAGAAAGACAGGCTGCATACATTGCCGGCAACAAAATTTATATCAAAAAGCCGGAAAACGGCAACTGTCATGAGAAACAGTTATGTATCGCTTAACAATCACTATTACAGTGTTCCTAAAGAGTATATCGGCGATACTGTAGAATTACTGTATGATGGGGACACAGTGGAGATATATCATAAGTTCAGACACATAACGACACATCGAAAGGATGATACACCTTTCACTTATTCAGAAAAACCGTCCCACAAACTTTCGGGAGTGCCACATGAATACAGAATCAGAATGGATGATATATACCGCAAGGCATGTGGAATTGATCCGGTATTGGAAGAGTACATAAAGCGTGTGGCCGTTGCCAAGAAATATCCGGTCCAGGCCGTACGTTCAGCCGATGGCATATTAAGTCTTGTGGAGCGTTTCGGACATGACAGGGTGGTTCTTTCATGTCAGGTGGCAATGGAATTCGGTATGTTCGGATACAACGAACTTGAAAGTATTCTGGTAAACAGGGAAGATGAGAAGTATCATGTACAGATGGAGGGACAGGCTCCAGAACTTACCCCCAAACACAGAAATCTCAGAGGCAAGGATTATTTTAACTCTAAAAACATGGATAAAAATGACAAGTAATAATAAAACAAGCAGAACTGTCGGAAAAAATATGGACAGAATAATGGAACTACTCTCCAAGTTACGTTTTTACGGTATGCTTGAAACATATAGAAATGACTGCAGGACCACATCCTCTGATGGTATGACAAACGATGAGTTTCTTAAATGGCTTCTTGAAAGCGAATATGATTACAGACGCAATGTAAGCATTGAGAGACTGATAAAGTCTGCAAACTTCAGATATAAGGCATATATGGAAAAAATAGACTATACCATAAAACGTAACCTTGACCGTAACCAGCTTGAGAGACTTGCATCTCTTGATTTTATAAGAGACGGACAGAATGTTTTCATCACGGGAAGCTCCGGTACAGGTAAAAGCTATATAGCTTCAGCCATAGGATATGAGGCATGTAAGAATGGAATAAAGACTTTGTATTCAAATGCGTCAAAGCTTATGGGACAGCTTAAAATTGCCAAAAACAAGGGCACTATAGAATCTGAGATGAAAAAAATAGAAAAGTGTCAACTGCTGATTCTTGACGATCTGTTTCTTATAGGACTGGATGCCAGGGAAAGGTCAATCCTTATGGAAATAATAGAAGACAGACACGGATTAAAATCAATCATAATAACATCACAACTTCCTGTCGAAAGCTGGTATGATGCAATTGGTGATCCTACAGTAGCTGACGCAATCCTGGACAGAATTGTACATACAGCACACAAGATTGAACTTACCGGGGATTCTGTAAGAAAGATTAATGCTAAAAAGAAATAGTATATATTGTAGATTATTATAATTGAAAATGACCCGGGTTAAAATGCATTTTTCTTTATTTAAATCTAATATTTTTTTGATGGGTCAATTTAGAGTATAATAGTGGGTCAATCGACTTTAAATTTTCCACAAAGAACGAGGTGCTGGAAAAGGAGATTCCGCAGTTGCAGGAGATAGCGGGCAAGGTGTGGAAAAAGGAGGACGAGCTGAAACAGTTGAAGTCCGAACTTGCCGCGCTTGACCGCAAGATCCAGCTGGAACTTGCGCCGCCTACGCCCGAAGCCGCCGGAAAGGAGAACGACGGGCAGGAGGTCAGACCGGATGCGGAAGGTGTACGGAACTTGCCGTCACAGCATACCGAGGAAGCTCCCCGGATTCGCAACCCAATGAATGAACGAAGTCCATCGGGCAATGAAATTGCCGACCATGTCATCATCGGACGTCCGGGTTTTCAGTTAAAGAATGAAAACCGCCCGAAAGGGATAAAGATATGACCCATGCCATTACAGACCGACCGCACTGTTATGCAGACGCGGTCGGTCTATCTATCTGAATATGGAAGATTCTTCAGCGTTTCTTACCTGTATCTCAAGATAATGTCCTATCTTTGGAAGATAAATATCAATCAATTTAATTTTATCATGATAACCAACCGTGAAGAAGTGCTTGAAAACGCACTGCGCGTTTTCGCCAAGATGAATTATGAGAAGGCAAGTCAGGTAGAGATCGGAAAAGCCTGCGGGCTGACGAAAGCCGGGCTGGTGTACTATTATCCGATAAAGCTGGATCTTTTTGTTGCGGTTATAGATAAATATGTTTTCGGTATGCAGTCGGTGGCAAATAAGTTTCGTTTCAAGGCTGCCACCCTGTCGGAATTTATCGAACAATATATAAAAGGTGTGGAACAGACCATGCGGAAACTCATATCGCTTCTTGATGACGGCAACAATCCGGCAGGATGCAGCTTCAATTTCTATTATTACCATCTTATGATGCAGGTACGGCTTTATTATCCGGATGTGGAGGAAAAGATAGCAGGCATGTTCCGGCAGGACTACGAGTTTTGGAGAGCCGCCATACAGTCGGCAAAGAACACAGGGGAGATACGGCAGGATGTGGACATCGAGGACACAGCCATGCTGTTCCGGCAGGTGTTTTTCGGTCTGTCCTTTGAGCAGTCTTTTTTGAGGGGGCTTGACATACAACGGCTTGCAAGGGAACTGCGCTTCGTCTATTCGCTGTTAAAAGCCTGAAATGTTAAAATTCGAGCGGTTTTGTGTTGTACAACCGTCCGCGATAGCAGGTAAGCCATAAAAAGAAAGCCGTCCGGATTTTGGGCGGCTATTTTTGTGAGGGTTTCCAGCGGTCGGGAAGCAGGTCGCGGTATTTTTCGATCGGGGTGTTTGGCGGCCATGCGGCACATCGGTCGATGATGTCACAGAAGTAGTCGAAGACGTTGACTCCGCACTGATGGCAGGTGATGGCCAGCGAGTGGTACAGGGCGGCGGCTTCGGCTCCGGAGTGGGAGCCGATTGTCAGTCGGCGACGGGTCAGGGATATGTAGCGGTTGATTCGCTCGACTTTGTTGTTGTCAAGTCTGTAGGTGGGTGAGGCGAAGATGCGTGGTATCACGTCCCATTGTTTAAGCGCATGTTCGGTGGCGGCAAGCAGCGGGTCGTCGGGTGGCACGCCGATGCGATTTTTGACCGCTGTCAGTCTCATGCGGATTTTCTCGAGCATCACTTTGGAGTATCGTTGTCTCCACTCAAGGTGCTTTTCCGCCGTCCATCCGTCTTTGCCTATGCGGTGCTGATGCTCGAAGTGGTAAAGGAGTCCGAAGAGCTTTGCTATTTCCTGCGCCTGCGGATTGTCTTTCAGGTCGAGGAACTTCCGCTTTATATGCTGCAGGCATGGCAAGCGTTTTATCCCGCTCATCTCACCGATTCCGATATGCCGGTATCCCGAGTAACAATCGCATTGGAACGCTCCGTTGAAGCCTTTGATATGCTGCTTGAAGACTTCGGCAGAGCGGGAACCGTCATCATAGAAGAAGTATACAAGCCCGGTTGTCATGCCGACGAACACCCAGATGTAGCCCTTTTTGATCTTCCTGCCCGAGGGAGTGGCCACCTGCAGCCGCACTTTCTGATAGGTCTCGTCACCACAGATATAATTGTCTTCGACAACTGCCGGCCCGAGAGCCTTGTACAGATTCTCCAGATGAACCCTTACCTTGCTGATCAGTTTTTGTGCCGTGCCTTTGTCAAGGTCGAAGCCGTGGGCACGGAAGTATTCGACTGCATTTTCAAGTGGCATGCAGTGGAGATAGCGTAGCTCGGCGAGTCCGGCAATGAAGGAGGATGTATACTGCGAGTTCAGCAGCGGCGTGGCGGGAGCAGAGCCTTTGTATATTTTCTCGTCCTGCACATATTTGCGTACCTTGTAGATTATTTTCTTGAAGCGCATCGGCTCCATGACGTAGCGCACGACATCGCACTCGCCGATAAACGTCGCCGCCTCGGGATTGAAGTCGGGGCTGTCCGGCTCCACCACAACCGTCTCTACCTCGCACTCGGGATGGGTCTTTCTCCTGGCTCCATTGTTGGTGCGTTTCTTCTGTGGCCTCTGTTCCGGAGTTTCTGATACGGCAGGAGCCGGCATCGGTTTTGTCTGGCGCTCTGACGGCGAGCCCTGCAGACGCTGCACGGCCTGACGAGCAGCTTTTTCTTTGCTTAGTTCCGCGCCTTTCCCTTTTACAGCATCCTCCAACGAGGCTATCTGTTTGCGCAGCTCATCTACTGTTGCCACCAGTCTGTCGTTGGTTGACTGGAGTTTTTCATTGGATAAAGTAAGAGAGCTGACAGAGGACAACGCCTCGTCAAGTTGTCCTTGAAGATACTCGATCTGACGTTGCAA
The DNA here is from genome assembly GCF_001688725.2 of Bacteroides caecimuris. NCBI lineage: Bacteria > Pseudomonadati > Bacteroidota > Bacteroidia > Bacteroidales > Bacteroidaceae > Bacteroides > Bacteroides caecimuris. The sequence continues at coordinate 2,809,992 of NZ_CP015401.2, forward strand.
AAACTCTATCAACTCGTTCTTTTTCATGGTGTAAAGTTACAAAAAATATCTGACATTTGCAACTTTCTACACCATTTATTTATTTGATTAACAAATTATTAAGCCTTATTTTACAGCCATTCTGAAGCGATTCTCGACCGTCACCTTCACAGGCGTGAGCCCCCTCATCAGCATATAGAAATCGTCCCATTGGAGCCTGCGCACGCCGTCATCGCCCTTTTTAAGTACCTCCCGGAAACGACCTTGCGACAGTCTTTTTGTGTACATCAAAAATCCGTCACCATCCCATTTCAGAGCCTTCATGGACTTGCGGTCTTTGGAGAAAAACACATACACATCGCCCGATGCCGGAGAGTGCCCCTTCCACGACCACACCATCTGGGTCAGACCGCGTATGCCGTAACGCATCGACACCGGCTGCTGGCATACCCATAGCCGTAACCCCTGCTCAAGACCCCACATGACCGACCTCCTTTCCCATCTTTCTGACGAACTTTGCAATGACAGCAACATCAGTATCAGCTGGAAAGCTGACCGCCACATGACCGTCGACCTTTACTGTTATCACATTGCCCGTGTCAGCCGGAAGAAAACCGGCCTCCTCAAAGATGACATCCTCGAAAGGCACCTCCTCAGACTTATTGTTACCCGTGCCTGTCGGTCCTGTATATCCGGGCAATCCGGCCACACGTAAATGCTTCCGATACAAATAAGAATGCAACTGACCGTATGTTACACCAAAACTCCTGCAATAAGAAGATAAGGTCCCGGGCTGTCTGCCTTGTGCGCATAATTGCTTGAACCGCTCATAAATTTCCCCGTAAAGGCGACTATTTACGCAACAATATCCCGGCAAGGTCTTTATATCCTGAAACTCGCTCTTGAGCAATTGCCGCATCTGACTCTGATCTACACCGTTGGCTATGCAATAGGCTCGGAACGAAGACGGCTGTCTTCCTTCGGCACACAGTTGCTTGAATGACAAGAAAACCTGCCTGTAAAGTTCAACTTTTCCCATAAATCAATTTTTAGGGCAAAGTTAGAAACTTTACAGGCAGGCTTCAATACGCTATCGCGGACGGTTGTACTTTGTGTTTTCAGCCGCTTTTTTTTGTGTTAAAAACAAACCAATCGGTTTGTTTTTCGGATTATTTCGCTAATTTTGGGGTCATGGAATCTATAGCCGGGAAATTATGGATAAGATACTAAAACAACGTGGCAGCATCGTCCTGCATAAAGACAGGTACAACGGTGAGGAGTGCATCCGGGTGGACTACGCGGACAGCCAAGCCATAACCCTGCTGCTGGCACAGGACACCGACGTGGCTGCGGTCGTGGACGGCTCCGGCTACATTCCAGCCACCGTTTTCCGCCTTCCCGCCTTCTATGAAGGCTATTCTCCGCACGCCTATATTGACTACAGCCGTGTATATGTACGCCATCCCAAGCCAAAACGGGAATATGTGCTGCCGAAAGGCTATCTTGAACTGCTGGAACAGAAGCGTTACAGCCCTTCGACCGTCAAGACCTACAAGGCTTATTTCAGCGACTTCATGGAATATCACAAGGGGCGTAACATCGACCGTCTGAAAGTGCCGGACATCAACAAGTACATACTCTATCTTGTGAACGAGAAGAAAATCTCGGTGTCGCAACAGAATATGCGCATCAACGCCATCAAGTTCTACTACGAGCAGGTGAAAGGCGGCAAACGGCAATACTACGGCGGCATCACCCGTGCCAAAGAGTACAAGAGCCTGCCCGAAGTGTTGAGCCGCAACGAGGTGCGGCGCATTCTTTCATGTCTTGCAAACCGCAAGCATCGCTGTATGATTTCGTTGATTTATTCCGCAGGATTGAGAAGGAGCGAGTTGCTTAACCTCACTCCGCAGGATATTATGAGCGAACGTATGCTGATTCGCATTATGGGCAAGGGCAAAAAATGCCGCTACTCGCTGCTGTCGGAGAAGGTATTGTGCGAACTTCGGGAATATTTCAAGGAATACCGTCCGAAGAAATGGCTGTTCGAGGGCGATACCCCCGGAGAAAAGTATTCGGCAAGCACACTGGTGAAAGTGTTGAAGGAAGCCGCCGATCGTGCGGGCATCAAGCACCGGGTACACGTACACATGCTGCGGCACTCTTTCGCCACCCATTTACTGGAGCAGGGTACGGACCTGAGAACCATACAGGAGCTTTTGGGACACAACGACATCAAGACTACGAGCATCTACCTTCATGTTACAAGTGCCCACAAGTCGAGCATACCGAATCCGCTTGATTCATTGGACGATTCATGAATGTTGTCCCGTCATTATATAGTGAGAGCAAGAAAGAATAGATTACGGCAATGTTTGATATGATACATCAATAAATGAAAAAAGAGGTCAGATACATAACAAGGAAGTCAATCAGGAACATACAAATCTGTTGTATATGGATGTATGTATTTTTTTCGGGAGTTCGAGTGTACGCCTCGACTACCGCAGACTCCGTGTATTTCCACATAAAGGCAGACACAATACGGGAAATCCGTGCGGGACAAGTGGTGGAACTGACGTATGCTTTGGTCAATTCCCAGTTCGACACGGCTTCTTATCCGGTATTCAATGACAACATTGAAGTGGTGAGTGGTCCGAAACAACATAAATGTAGCAGTTACACACTTGTGGACGGAGTGGGAAGCAAGAGTGATGAAACCTGTTTCAGCTATCTTGTGCGGTTCAGGAAAAGCGGCGAGATTCAGCTCCCTGCCGCATCTGTAACGGTAGGGAACCGTACCTATACCACTCCTGAATGTCGTGTGCATGTAAATTCCGCCGGAGTGGACAGAAAAAGATTGAAATGCAGTTTGAATGTGGAGCAACTGGTCGGAGATTACGTGAGATACTGTGCCACCCTTACCTGCAATACTCGTCCCGATCAGAATCCTCCGTTGTTGTCAATTAACGGGGAAACAACCCGTCCAAGCAGCACATCCTATTCAGGTTCAGAAGGCAAGGAAGAATATGTTTACCGGTATTATTTTAACAGCGAAGGCTATAAAGTAGCTTGCGAGAAACTGACCTTTGGAGGGAAAGCATATAAACTCCGACCACGAAAGTGCAAAAAGAGGCACTAACAAAAGGTGCAGCTATTAGAGATTAGGAAACACACCTGCCGGGTGACGTTTACCACAATAAACAGCACCTACGGGTGATCTTACAAATACATTAATAACAACTTAAAGATGAACATAAAAAACAAGATATACCATATAGCCTATTTTCTCCTATTTGGAATAATAGTGGGTATTTTAAGGTGGTCTATATGTATAGTAGATACAAATGGAACAATGGATTTCACCCCATTTCTACAAACGTTCTTGTTGATAGTCGCATTGTTATTGTTTGTAATCTTAGATATTATTTTGCATAAAATAGCCTTGAGAGCGATTTCGATTACCATTCTATTGTGTTTCAATATATGGTCATATATCTACTATTTCAAAATGGAAGAATTGCAAGAATATTGGAGTGGACTTAAATATTCACCTTATGACGCATATCTTCCGCCCAATATTGATGATTTCATTTTTGTATGGTTGGCGAGCCAAATTCTTGTTTTTTATTTATTCTTGACAATATGTATTTCATATCTATTGAAAAGAAAAGAGTTATTAACGAAGCAGGATAACGGACAAGCCGTTCCCTGCTAACCATTAATATTAAAAGGAAACACTATGATACCTGATAAATTGAAAGATGATTTTAATTCATTGAGAAATATGTTTGATGAATTGAAAAGAGAAATTGATAAGAATGTTGTAAGGGAAGAGAATTACAAAGGTGAGTTCTACGAAATATCCCCTTATTCTTATCAAAGAAACAGGTTTAAGCAAGGGAAAATAGTTGGAAATGTAACTTCTCTCAAAACAACTAATAACCTATTTACTTATTATTTCGATGTAAAAAATCAAATTATAGAAATCCGAGAGGGCTTGGAACTTAAAAATCAATTCTATTACACCTTTTTCATTTATGAAAAGGAACTTATGAAAACTATTGCATATGATAATAGCAAACGTATTGTGAATGTCCGATATTATCAATATGGAAGTAATGGTAAAATAGAGAAAATGTATTCAAAGGGTTCTCGTGGAAGTAGAGAAGAAACATATTTTTATGAAAATGACCGCCTACAAAAAATAGTTATAAGACAATTTGATAGAAATGATATTGAACAGGATACGTTACAACATTCATTTGATTATAAACCTAATGGAGAATTAAAATCTATTATTCTTTCGACAGAATTATATTCTGAAACAATCTATCAGGAAACATAAATTTAATATTAACAAGACGGGATAACGGACTAACGCCGTTCCCCGTCAAACCATTATTCGCAATAACAAATGGAGAAAGAAGAAAACTACATATCAAATCTTGATTGCTCGCTTTGGCGAGTTGATGATTTGGGGCTATATGCCGCCAAATCCCCTATCCATATCAATTCTTTGGGCGGTAACTTCGATGCGTGGTTTGATATGGATGGCGAGAGTTTTCCTACCGACAAACAGCTTACTGCATGGACGGAATTTTGCAATGTAAATCCAATGGATATGAAAGAAATAATAATGAATGGTCTTATAAAATTGGCAGATAAAATGGATGCTCTGCCCAATGATGTAGAACTGGAGTATGGTCCAATATATAAGCCAATAGTAATTTCAAGAAATGTCAAACGCTCTGTTGAAGTCATTAAGCATAGTGAAAGACCATTAGGAAAAATGGCAAAATCCACCTTAAAATGCAGTTCGGTTGTTGTGCCGTTACAAGATAAAGCACCAGTTAGATTCATTGTAATGAACTTTGAAATTGGTCATCGTCCTTATGAAATGGAAGCTGTTTTTTGTAATGAAAAGATGCTTATGGTTGGTGAAAACTCTGGCGTTTGGACTCGCCTTGAATGGATAAATGAGTTTAATATTCCAAAGTTTAATATTGAAACGGCATTACATCCATATTGGCGACCTGAATAATATGCGAATAACAAGCACCTGTTCCGCCTACGGCGGCAAGCTGCATCCCATTACCGATAAAACAGAAAATATACAGTCATGAATAAAACTCCTTTTAAAGATTTTGACTTTTCCAGTTTTTGGGATAATAATGAATATGCCCAAAAATATTATATAGGGACAACACCTACTGATGAAGAAGTTAAAGATATTGAAAATGAATTGGGATATAAATTGCCCCAATCTTATATTGCGCTGATAAAACAATGTAATGGTGGAGAACCTGTCAATACATGTTTTCCAACTTAAATCCCGACTTCTTGGGCAAATAACCATATAACAATAAGTGGAATTATGGGAATAGATAAAGATAAACCTTATTCTCTTTGCGGAGAAATGGGAAATCGTTTTTGGATTGATGAATGGGGCTATCCAACCATTGGAATAGCGATATGCACCACTCCTTCTGCCGGACATGATATGATATTCTTGGATTATCGCAAATGTGGTTTAGCAGGAGAACCAAGTGTTGTCCATATTGATGAAGAAAACGATTATAAGATTACTACGCTTGCAGCATGTTTTGAGGAGTTTATTCGTGGGCTTGTTAATTCAAAAGACTTTGAAAGTTAAACCATCGGTAACAAAGCGTGCTAACGCTTGACAGCGTTCCCCGCTTAGCCATTAGTGATATTGTTAAAATATGAAGTTATTATCAAAAGAAATGTTTGCAAGTGAAATAAGGCAATATGTACATCATGACAATTATGATGCTATAGAAATTGCCCAATACGCCTTTTTATGCTATTCTGATTATATAATTACAGATGAAAAGTTGAAAGAGGTCGTCTATGAAATAATGATGATGGATGCTGATTCATGCATGGAAATGGATAGAATCGAGCTTGTCAATTACATAGAAAATATGCTTTGTATTAAAATATAAAATATCACTAACACGCACCTCAATCGCCAGAAATGGCGATTAGCTGCCAAACATTAATATTAAAAGGAAACACTATGATACCTGATAAATTGAAAGATGATTTTAATTCATTGAGAAATATGTTTGATGAATTGAAAAGAGAAATTGATAAGAATGTTGTAAGGGAAGAGAATTACAAAGGTGAGTTCTACGAAATATCCCCTTATTCTTATCAAAGAAACAGGTTTAAGCAAGGGAAAATAGTTGGAAATGTAACTTCTCTCAAAACAACTAATAACCTATTTACTTATTATTTCGATGTAAAAAATCAAATTATAGAAATCCGAGAGGGCTTGGAACTTAAAAATCAATTCTATTACACCTTTTTCATTTATGAAAAGGAACTTATGAAAACTATTGCATATGATAATAGCAAACGTATTGTGAATGTCCGATATTATCAATATGGAAGTAATGGTAAAATAGAGAAAATGTATTCAAAGGGTTCTCGTGGAAGTAGAGAAGAAACATATTTTTATGAAAATGACCGCCTACAAAAAATAGTTATAAGACAATTTGATAGAAATGATATTGAACAGGATACGTTACAACATTCATTTGATTATAAACCTAATGGAGAATTAAAATCTATTATTCTTTCGACAGAATTATATTCTGAAACAATCTATCAGGAAACATAAATTTAATATTAACAAGACGGGATAACGGACTAACGCCGTTCCCCGTCAAACCATTATAAAACAATATGTATATCAAAGAACTATCGAAAGGAATAAAAATAAAAGGTTTTAAAAAGAATAGCTTAACTTGGTTATGCCAATGTGATCCTTTTGTTTATATGTTCAGAATTGAACCAGGCAAATATTGTGATAAAAATTGGCAATATTATACTTTGGAGATAGGAATCTATTCTTCAGATGTTTTTGCTTTGTGTTGGGGTAAAGTGCCAAAGGGTAAAAGTGTAAAAAATACAGATTGTTGTTTGAGAGGTAGCATTTCTGATTTCTTTCAAGAAAATGGCGACATTGAATTTTATGAAGATGTAGATGTAAAGGAATTACAAGAAAGAATAAATTTCTTAATTGAAAAAGATATTATTCCTTTCTTTAATAAAATAAAATCATTTGAAAAGCTATATAGAATAATGCTTTTCTACGAAGAAAAGGCTATTCAACAAGAATTGCATCAAATATATATTGCTTGTATTGAATATATAATGAATAAAAAAAATGATGCTTTAATACGATTAGAGAAAATCAATAATCAAGTATGGAAGAAGAAGGCACAAGAAGTAATAATGAGAATGACTAACAAACAACTAAGTGCTGAAAACAATTAGTTGCAACCCATTATCATCAATTTGAAATTGACATTATGAACTGGTATATTTATTGGTATTTTACAATTAGGTATTTCTTCTGGGGATTACTTGGATATGGTAGAGCTGGAAATAACATTGGCTTTTTGTTTTTCCATCTCCCATTTATTGCATTGATAATGGCACTGATAGCACCAATCCATTTTGTTCATGAAGCCAAATACGTTGCTTTCCTATCTGTTTCCATCTTATTTATGCTTATAAATGAAATCGTATTTTGGGATGATACAAAAAGATACCGAAGATGGGACAACCATTACAGGAACAATAACACCAACAGGAAGAATTGGTTTTTTGTTGCTATCTCTATAATAGGCATAGTAGGTTGGCTTTTTCTCCCGCTTCTACTTAAAGACTATTATACCAATAGGTAAATTGAGTTTATAACAAAGCGTGATAACGCCTACCAGCATTCCACGCTATCCCATTACTAACAATAGTGAGATGAATAAAACAGTTCAATCCATAGTATTATTGACAGCTTTCAGTGCTTTGCTGATAGCCATTACATTATTTTGTGGTGGCTTAGGCTTTGGTCGTCTGTTCGGTATATATGGCATTATGGAATATTGTCTTTTGGGTATGCTTGTAATCATAGATATACTGGTAATCTACAAGGTCTATAAACTATATGCAATGCAACTTAAAACCATAATGTTATTGTTGGGCTTGGAAGGTTGCTCTATCCTTTTGTGGCTTGCCTTTATCTGTATAGACCAAAGTTTATTGGATTGGCAAATTACAAACTTCATATTGCAAGCTGTTTGTTTAGACGGCTTCACGGGAGATGAACGAGGATTGAATATGCTTGCAGTCTTATGTGGTATTGTTTATCCCCTTATTGGGATTGGGTGTTTATTCACCGGATTGGGATTTGTAAATAAGTTAGTAACAACGAAAGATAGCATCTGACGGTGTTCCTTTCCAAGCCATTATGAATAATAAAGGAATAAAAAATACAGATAACTATTTTGAACGAGTGAAGCAACGTGCCAACCGGACGAATTACAGATACTATTTTTTTGACTACCTATATTTCAAGGGAGAGGTTTGGGGCAAGAAGATAGGACGGATGTCAGGTTTTATACTGCTGTTTTGGTATTGGTGGTGGATAGTAGTTCTGCCCGGCAACTTTCTCCTGATTAACAGTGTACCGCAATGGTCGTCCTTACATCTTGGCTATTTAGGTGCAATGTTTTTGCTTATTTGTGTATTTATTCTTGCACGATACAGGAAAGCCCGTGTACAGGCATTGTTGAACCGCTACCGCCGCTCTAAGCATATCAGCGCGGTACAGGCATATTTTCTGTTCCTGCTGCCCTTTGTACTTTTCTTCTTAGAAACATGGCTGTTCGATGAATGGGGGTGGACGGATTGCGTGAGGTGGAACAAATGATATGTCATTCATATATAAAACATCAGATATGGAACAACGAGTTCATAACAAGGAAAGTTAACTCCTAAACGGAGTTCCTTTCCAACCCACTAATAATAATTGAGAGCATGAAAACAGTTATATCATTATTCTTTTTATTGTTGCCCCTAATACAAGGTTGCGGGTTCGTATATGAACAGCATCTTACCGGAAACTACTACTTGATAGCGGTAGATACCAAAGATGATATGGACGTGTGTTATCACAGGCAGAAAGATGATAATGCACCCTATACGGGAATAACCGGAGCAAATGTTTATGCAGTGGGATATGACGATGAATTTATTCTTGTCAAGGCATATCGTGCTTTGAGGGACAGCATGGGCGTTTCCTTACAGCGTTATGACAAGAATACAACCGAATATTACATCATTCCCGTAAATAACGCACAAGAAGCATGGGAAGCACAAGAAAACAAATTCGGGGCACTCAGTAAAAAGGACTTTGAAGCTAAACGAAAAGAACTGGGAGTACCAGATGATATAACTTTCAAGAGGCTATAATATATTATTAACGAGAAAAAAGCAATGAACCATGATACACTGGATAAAGAAACTGTTCGGGATAAGATGCTCCGAACAGATAACGGAAGAGTTGATAGAGCGTCTTCCTGCCGATAAACTCTGCCGGAAATATATCGACGGAGAACTGGCAAGCGATATGGAGAGCGAAGTATTCGACTGCATAATGTGCGCGGTGGAACTGCACGCGGAGGTCATCAACGGCGGTTTCAACCAATACTACTACAATTCCGGTGGCGAACGTGCGCAAAAAGCCGAGGACACCTTTGTCAAGCTCGGAGCAGACCGGATCGCTGATGTCGTGAAACGAGCCAACAACCAATATGCCGCCAACCGGGATGAACTGCAATCGGTATGGGACGGAACGAAGGAAGGATTCGCCCACGGGTATAAAGAGAAGCTCTTTGATGCCTTCGATGATGAGTACTATGCCTTTATGAAGAATGACCGGCAACTCTACACGATGATAGGCACATACATCAAACAGCATCCGCAGGAGTTTCTCACAGGAATGACCGAGTGATATTCAACATGATATTGTTACCCGAAGGACATGATAGATTATCTGTATTATCGGTTTTATAGATTGTGGCTTTGTTCCTCTTTAGCAGAGGGAGCCGCATTTATGGCTATGCTTCTATTTTCGGTCATACTGAGTACCAACGTATTGACCGTATGGGGGATGCTGACCCGATACGGCATTGTCGCATATCCCTCCGATATTCAGTATTATATTATCGAGGGCGGCATTATTGCCTTGTTGAGCTGGCGGTTCTTTTTCAGGAAACGTTACGACAGGATTATAGCCAGATATGACGATGAAAGCCCAGTGCAACGCAAATCCGGTGCATGGGTTCTTGCGCTGTATGTAGTGTCTACCATTGCCGTTTTCTTCTTGGAAGCGTTGCAACGGCAAGGAAAAATATGACCGTGTTGGGATTTTCGGCAAGATTTGGAACTGCTTGTTACTTTATAAACCCGATATTTGCCGCAAAAACAACATGATGAGATTGACAGCCCTGCTACGGCACACAGCCGATATATATCCCATACATTCCGCAAGTCTGCAAAGCATAACGGACAAGGCGGAAGAACTTGTAAAGAAACGTTACTCCGTAAGCCGTATGGTACGCGAAATGGAGAGTTTCGCCCATGATACAGAGGTGCTGCGCCTGATTGTCAGCACATTCAAATCCATTCCTGTCCAGCCTACATTGAAAATGCGTGACTATAAGCCTTACATGGCTCTTGTGGCATGCTCGCCTGAAGATTTTGCATTCTGCTACCTGTGCAATGACCTCGTAGCCGTCTATGAAACGGAGTGCCGGACACCGGAACTGATGTTTTTCTGCGACCTGCTCCGCTGCATGAGGGGACGCTCCTATCTTAACTGTGTGACCAACCGGGTGTGCGACTACTTTTTCAGGGCGCGCCGTGACACCCTCCGCCATATCTCCAGCCCTCTGAAGGAATCTGAAATGCAATATGCGGAAAGCCGTCTGAAAGAACTGGAAGAAGCGGTCTTCCGCCTGAAAGTGAAGATGTATAAGTGGCACACCTTTACAGCAGAGGAGCTGGCAGGGATGTGTGGCATGAGCTATTCCCATTTCCGAAGCCGTTTTGAAGAATATTACGGCTGTTCCGCGACCGACTGGCTCCGGCAGGAGCGCATAAGCCGTATCAAGGAAGACCTTTCCTACCGTCCCGAACTTGCCCTGAAGGAAGTGGCTGAACGCAACCGGTTCCTCTCTGCAAGTAATTTTTCCGACTTCTGCAACCAGCAGGTTCTCAAGACACCCGGAGAACTGAAAAAAGAGGGATATGAGGAATGGTGCGAGAGAAGGATGAAATACTGGAACAGTGAATCATGAGCGCGTTTCCGGCAAGATTTGGAAGATGCGGCTATGACGGCACGCATATTCCTGACAAATGAGAGATTCAGCAATTATTATATACACGGCTTATGAGATACTGGAAAATTTAAAGTCGATTGACCCACTATTATACTCTAAATTGACCCATCAAAAAAATATTAGATTTAAATAAAGAAAAATGCATTTTAACCCGGGTCATTTTCAATTATAATAATCTACAATATATACTATTTCTTTTTAGCATTAATCTTTCTTACAGAATCCCCGGTAAGTTCAATCTTGTGTGCTGTATGTACAATTCTGTCCAGGATTGCGTCAGCTACTGTAGGATCACCAATTGCATCATACCAGCTTTCGACAGGAAGTTGTGATGTTATTATGATTGATTTTAATCCGTGTCTGTCTTCTATTATTTCCATAAGGATTGACCTTTCCCTGGCATCCAGTCCTATAAGAAACAGATCGTCAAGAATCAGCAGTTGACACTTTTCTATTTTTTTCATCTCAGATTCTATAGTGCCCTTGTTTTTGGCAATTTTAAGCTGTCCCATAAGCTTTGACGCATTTGAATACAAAGTCTTTATTCCATTCTTACATGCCTCATATCCTATGGCTGAAGCTATATAGCTTTTACCTGTACCGGAGCTTCCCGTGATGAAAACATTCTGTCCGTCTCTTATAAAATCAAGAGATGCAAGTCTCTCAAGCTGGTTACGGTCAAGGTTACGTTTTATGGTATAGTCTATTTTTTCCATATATGCCTTATATCTGAAGTTTGCAGACTTTATCAGTCTCTCAATGCTTACATTGCGTCTGTAATCATATTCGCTTTCAAGAAGCCATTTAAGAAACTCATCGTTTGTCATACCATCAGAGGATGTGGTCCTGCAGTCATTTCTATATGTTTCAAGCATACCGTAAAAACGTAACTTGGAGAGTAGTTCCATTATTCTGTCCATATTTTTTCCGACAGTTCTGCTTGTTTTATTATTACTTGTCATTTTTATCCATGTTTTTAGAGTTAAAATAATCCTTGCCTCTGAGATTTCTGTGTTTGGGGGTAAGTTCTGGAGCCTGTCCCTCCATCTGTACATGATACTTCTCATCTTCCCTGTTTACCAGAATACTTTCAAGTTCGTTGTATCCGAACATACCGAATTCCATTGCCACCTGACATGAAAGAACCACCCTGTCATGTCCGAAACGCTCCACAAGACTTAATATGCCATCGGCTGAACGTACGGCCTGGACCGGATATTTCTTGGCAACGGCCACACGCTTTATGTACTCTTCCAATACCGGATCAATTTCACATGCCTTGCGGTATATATCATCCATTCTGATTCTGTATTCATGTGGCACTCCCGAAAGTTTGTGGGACGGTTTTTCTGAATAAGTGAAAGGTGTATCATCCTTTCGATGTGTCGTTATGTGTCTGAACTTATGATATATCTCCACTGTGTCCCCATCATACAGTAATTCTACAGTATCGCCGATATACTCTTTAGGAACACTGTAATAGTGATTGTTAAGCGATACATAACTGTTTCTCATGACAGTTGCCGTTTTCCGGCTTTTTGATATAAATTTTGTTGCCGGCAATGTATGCAGCCTGTCTTTCTCGACCTCGAGGAAACGTTCCCGACGGCTGTAGTTGCGATTGTACATCTTTCGGCTGTTCAACGCATCCGTATGCTTCATTATTTCTATGTTCAAGGCTTCAAGATCATTGAATTTCAATCCCGTCATCTTTGAATACACCTCCCTGTAGAGCAGTCTTACAGCATTCTCAACCAGAGCTTTGTCTTTAGGCTTTCGTACTCTTGCCGGGAAGACAACACATCCATAATGGTCTGCAAATGCAGCAAAGTCGTCATTGATTACAGGTTCAACACCTCCAGGCTTTGTTACGGCTGATCTCAGGTTGTCTGGAACTATGGCATTGGGGACACCTCCAAAATAATGGAAAGCATTTTCACATGCCTGGATAAGGTGTTCTTTCTTTTGTGATGGTACAGCCTCGTAATAGGTAATCTGGCTGCATGGAAGTATGGCGGCAAATACTTCTACGGGAACCTTATTGCCTGTTCTTTCGTATGAGAGATAAAGTTTGTCACCGGCAAAATCCACATACATCTGATCACCGGCTATATGATCTATGCGTCCAACAGGAATCTTTACTTCCCTTTCTCGTCTGATATACAAACAAAAAGAACAGTAGCTGTAACCTTGTGGACGATTTTTAAGATATTCCTCATACAAGGACCTTCTTGTTGTCCCACGGACCTTAAGTCGTTTCATGTAATCAGGTATACGTTCTTGAAGATACTTATACTCTGCAGATCCAGACGATTCTTTGTCAGTCTCCGTACCGAAAAGCTCATGCAGATGCTGCTCGTCCATTTTCAACAGACGCTCAAGTTCTATACCCATATCTTCGTATATACGGATATAACGTTTGACTGTATTACGTGAAACAAGGAGAGAAGAACTGATACCGCGGATACTCATTCCTGACTGATAACACCGCAGTATGTGCTTGATTCTTATTTTCATTCTTTAAAATTTTATTCGGTTAATAATACCGGGTTAAAATGCTTTGTAAAGTACGAAAACAAGACTGAAATATGGTAATTATATAGGGGCAATTTTTATTATAATCACAGCGGATCAGTTTCGGTTATAAAGGTGGGTCAGAAGACTTTTATAATAGTGGGTCAATCGACTTTAAATTTTCCAACAGGACGATAGAACTGAATCACAGGCTCAGAAAATACAGGCAGAAAGCTAAAGAGTTGCTATGTTCCAAGGAAGGACTGAAACACAGAGGACAGAGATGCATAGAACCGGAAGCCGTGTTCGGACAAATGAAAAACAATATGAATTACAAACGTTTCCGCCATTTTGGAAAGGATAAGGTCTTCATGGACTTTGCCTTCTTTGCCGTTGCCTTCAATATAAAAAAGATGTGTGCAAAAATGGCTAAAGAAGGTATGGATTGGCTGATTAGACGGTTTTATGAGTTTACAGTAGCTATATTTAGATGTTGCGAACACATAAATCAAAGAAATCCTCAAAATATCGCAGCTTAAAGAAAATGAACCGAGTTGTATAGTAATGAATAAAAAAGAAGGTGTATCGTACATTACGACACACCTCCTTCTTGAGGTTCCTGGCGGATTCGAACCGCCGTACACGGTTTTGCAGACCGCTGACTAAGCCACTCATCCAAGGAACCATTATTTCTCGTTTGCGGTTGCAAAGGTAGTACAAATTTTGAAACTACCAACTATCCGCAGCAATTTTTCTTTGTACTTTTTTTCTTTACATCACACTCTCTGCGTTTCGTTTCCATCATATCCTTTAGTTCACAGCCACTTACGCAGCTTTCACAAGGATTCTGATTTTCCTGCGTACGACGAAAAAAAAGAAATATTCCATATACGACACGGGCAATGCAGAGCACAACGAGTAGTCCGACTACCCACTCCTGCCAATTACTCATACAAACAATCCTCCAATCTGATAAACAGCAAATGATACAAGCCAAGCTAATGCCGTTGTATAGCAGGCAGCAAAAAGCGCCCATTTCCAACTACCCGATTCCTGTTTGATAGCCGCCAACGCCGCAATACACGGGAAGTAAATCAATACAAACAGCATATAACAAAAAGCAACCAATGGAGTAATCGGAATACGTTCTGCCAGACTTACCGAGTCAGCATCCGGATCATCTGCATACAAAACGCCTAACGTACTTACCACCAATTCTTTCGCCCCTACACCGGAAAGCAAGCCAATACCTAATTTCCAATCAAATCCCAATGGTTTTATTACTGGCTCTATCCCGCGTCCCAACTGACCGATATAAGAATTTTCCTGCTGCTCGGCAACCGTTTCATAAGCATCATGATTCGGATAATAGCCCAAAAACCAGATAATAATAGAAGCAATCATAATAATTCCGCCCATCTTTTTCAGATACTGTGCTCCCTTTTCCCATGTATGCCGGAAGATAGACTTCGCTGTCGGCATTCGGTAAGGAGGAAGCTCCATCACAAACGGCGTATCATCACCCTTTATCAGAAACTTGCTAAACAAGCGAGCCATTACCACAGCCAGCACAATACCAATCACATAGATACTTAACAGCACCAAACTTGCATTGTTCGGGAAGAAAGCACCCACCAACAATAAATAAATCGGCAGACGTGCACTGCAAGACATCAATGGATTCACCAACATGGTAATGAGACGACTCTTCCGGTTCTCAATGGTACGGGACGCTATTATCGCAGGCACATTACATCCGAATCCCATAATCAGAGGAATGAACGACTTTCCGTGCAACCCCATTTTATGCATGATCTTATCCATGATAAAAGCCGCACGAGCCATATAACCAGAATCCTCCATGATAGAAATACAGAAATAAAGAATCAAGATATTCGGTAAAAAAACAATGACAGCTCCTACCCCACCGATAATTCCATCAATCAGCAGATCTTTAAATGGACCTTCCGACATGTTATTGCGCAACAATTCACCAAGCTGCTCTACCATCCATTCAATCCCCATCATCGGATATTCGCCAATGACAAATGTACCCTCAAACATCAGATACATAAAAAGAAAGAAAATAGGGAATCCCCAGACACGATGAGTTACAATCGAATCCAATACCTTTGTTGTCTGCGCCTGTTCCAGATGATTATCCGTAAACGTTTCTTTCAACGCGCCACTGATAAATCCATATTTAGCATCAGTAATAGCCGATTCACAATCCTCATTCATTGTCTCCTGAACACGCTTCGACATCTTGTCGCGGACATGAAGAATTTCATCCGCATTCGGCAATGTGCGTACAATACGCTCAATGTCAGGATCATTTTCCAACAATTTAATGGAGAGGAAACGGGTAGAATATTTATGCCGGATAAACTCATTCTTAGACACTTCACTTTTTACAGCCTCAATGGCTTTTTCTATATCAGGACCGTGATTTATATGAATATGCCGGAAGACACGCCCCGTCTTTTTATGTTCACGCACATAATCTTCCAAATGCTCTTCCTCATGGTTCTTACGGTCTTCCAAAGAGTCATGCCATTCAGTCAGGTCTTTGAGAACTTCCGGATTCATGTTTCCCTGTTTATCGAAGAAGTCTACTCCTTCATACAGATTGATAACTACATGAAACAACGTATCCAATCCACGATTTTTCTTACTGGCAGTAGGCAGCATCGGCACCCCGAACAGCTTGCTCAACAAATGGTAATCTAATGTATTTCCACTGGCTTCCAGTTCATCATAGATATTCAGAGCCACTACCATGCGGACATTCATATCTATCAATTGAGTAGTCAGATATAAGTTTCGCTCCAAATTAGAAGAATCGACGACATTAATAATCACGTCAGGAGTTTCATCGATAATATGACGGCGAACATAGATTTCTTCCGGTGTATAAGCAGATAAAGAATAAGTTCCCGGCAAATCGACAATACGGAAATGATAGCCTTCGAAGTCAAAATAACCTTCTTTGGCATCCACGGTCACACCGCTGTAATTTCCTACATGTTCATGAGCACCGGACGCAAGATTAAACAAAGAAGTCTTGCCACTGTTCGGATTTCCGACCAAGGCAACATTGATGGTACGACGTTTACCTAACGCCAACCGTTTCATATCTTCTTCTTTTACTGAAAGGTCTTCGGGTAATCCTTCATGATAAACAGTCTTTTCAGCCAGTTCTTTTGCCTCCTCCTCGCTGATTACTTCGATCATTTCAGCTTCCTGACGACGAAGGGATATCTCATAACCTAAGACTTTATATTTTATAGGATCTTTTAGCGGAGCGTTCAACAGCACTTCAACCGTTTTACCTTTAATGAAGCCCATCTCCACAATACGTTTACGAAAACCACCGTGCCCCAATACCTTTACAATAACACCTTTTTCTCCTGTTTCTAATTCGGACAAACGCATAACTCTCAAAATTTTCGGCAAAGATAATTCATAACTTCGGAGCACGCAAATTATTTAGAATGTTTTTAAATAGCAGTTATTTTTCTCCTCCAAAAGATTTAGAAAAAATAAAAGAACTTATTGATAAACTCGTATCTTTGCAAGTATGATACAACAACGAGTTACAAAATATATAGAAAAAGAACATTTGTTCTCACCAGATGCCAAAGTCCTGATTGCATTGAGTGGCGGCACCGACTCGGTGGCACTGCTATGTATTCTGCACACAGCAGGTTATCATTGCGAAGCCGCACACTGTAATTTCCACCTACGAGGCGAAGAATCAGACCGGGATGAACAGTTTGTCCGCCAACTTTGCAAAAGAACCGGAATCCATTTGCATACAATTGATTTTAACACGACACAATACGCACAGGAAAAGCAGATTTCGATTGAAATGGCTGCACGCGAATTACGCTATGCCTGGTTCGAAAAAACGAGAAAAGAATGCCAGGCAGATGTGATCGCCGTAGCACATCATCAGGATGATAGCGTAGAAACCATACTACTCAACCTGATTCGAGGTACAGGAATTACCGGTTTATTAGGAATCCGCCCCCGCAACGGAGCAATCGTGCGACCTCTGCTTTGCATCAACCGGGAAGACATCATTCATTATCTGGAGAGCATCGGACAAGATTATGTAACAGACAGCACCAATCTGGAAGACGAATATACCCGTAATAAAATCCGGCTCAATCTCCTTCCTCTTATGCAGGAAATCAATCCGTCAGTCAAAAAGAATCTGATAGACACAAGCAATTATCTGAACGATGTAGCTACCATATATAATAAATGTATAGAGGAAACCAAAAAGAATATTGTAACGACAGAAGGTATCCGAATCAGTGAGTTAGTAAAGGAACCGGCCCCCGAAGCTATTCTATTCGAAATCTTACATCCTCTAGGCTTCAATTCTGCACAAATTAAAGATATTGCCTTTTCGCTTCACAGCCAACCGGGCAAACAATTTTGCAGTAAAAAATGGAGAGTGATAAAAGACAGAGAATTCTTATTAATAGAAGCTATTGAATCGGAGAATAAAGTTCTTCCTCCTTTTCAAATCATCAAAGAAGAAAAAGAATACACCCCTGATTTCCTAATTCCACGCGACAAAGGAATAGCCTGTTTTGATGCCGACAAACTGAATGGAGATATTCATTACCGGAAATGGCAGACAGGAGACACTTTTATTCCTTTCGGAATGAAAGGAAAGAAAAAAATAAGCGATTATCTGACCGACCGCAAATTTTCTATCAGTCAAAAAGAACGCCAGTGGGTACTCTGTTGTGGAGAACACATTGCGTGGCTGATAGGCGAACGAACAGACAACCGCTTTCGTATTGATGAAACAACTAAGCGTATCGTAATCTACAAAATAGTTTGAGGCAATTTCTGTTTCTTGAAGCAATCTGACAACAAAGCCGCAAAAGGAGTATCATACACCCGTGCTTTCTTAACGCAGACTTTTACACAGGCACAACACTTGATACATTTAGCTTCATCTGTATGCAGTTCATCCCCTTTCGTTATAGCTCCTGCCGGACAACGGACCACACACAACCCACAATGGGTACACAAATTCTCATCCTCCACCCAAGGAGTACGGGGAAGCGGTGTTCCACTTTTACGCAACTTGATAACCCTCCTCAAAAAACGGAACAAAGGAAAGAATGGCTGGATCGGACGTTTAATAGCACGTACATCTACCGGATAAAGGGTATCCATACTATCGGCAATCTGTATTTTTCCCATGATTTTCTTCCCAAATTCCGTAGCAAAGGCTAAATCCGACTCATCAGGACGTCCCACCGCAATCGGATGTTTGTCAGTACTATATGAATGTTCTCCAATAAAAGTTGCCCCGGCAATCACTTTCAATCCATGAGGAATAGCAAAAGCATCCAGTTCCATTAAAGCTTTTTCATAAGCACGGTTTCCATATACCACCACTAAAACGGTCGGAGTATCCACTCCCCGGATATACCGTAAACGCTCCATTGCCAGAGGGGCGACATGACCTCCATACACAGGTACTACAACAACAGCCAAAGCAGATGCAGGAATCACAATTTCATCTGCAATTTGCTGCGTCACATTGATAGGAAGAATATTTTTTATGCCCGTTCCGTGAACAATCGCTTCCGCAACTTGTTTAGATGTATGTGTAGGCGAAAAATAAATTAAATAAGCTTCATTTACTGTCATACTATTTTCTTTTCTTCCTGCAAAGATACACTTTTACGTAGAAAAAAATGTTTGATTGTTCATGAAACCAAAAAAAAATTATTATCTTTGCCCCCGTTGAAACATACTACGATTCAACATATACATCCCTAATTCAGAATAAAAAACAAAACGTATGCTTGCATATCTGTAGCTATAAGCTGTAGTAATGCTGTCTATAATTCAGCAAAAAAGAAATATTAATAACTTACCATACTATATGTATAACATTATCCAATTAAACGACAAAAATCTGTCGGAACTTCAAGCTATTGCCAAAGAGTTAGGCATAAAAAAAGCAGACTCATACAAAAAAGAAGACCTCGTTTATAAAATACTTGATGAACAGGCTATTGTAGGAGCTACTAAGAAAGTTGCCGCAGATAAACTCAAAGAAGAACGCAAAAATGAAGAACAAAAGAAAAAGCGTTTACGGGTAGCTCCTGCCAAAAAAGAAGACAAGGTAGTTTCCGCAACAAAGAATGGAGAGGTTACTAAAACCAAAGAAGCCATTCCTGTAAAAGCACAACAACCTTCCAAGAAAGAAGAAAGTACAAACAAAGATAAAGAAGCTCCTGTTGTAGAAGCTAAATCAGAAAACGCTACTACTGCTCCCAAGCGTAAAGTGGGACGTCCACGTAAGAACGCTGACGCAGAAGAGAAGAAAGAAGTAGAAAATGCAAAACTGGCTGCTCCCAAAGCGGTGGAAACTGGGTCTGTTGTTGCAGAGAAAACTACTGAAACAACAGAAAAAACTGCTCCAGTACAACAGCCGACTGCTGAGAAGAAAGCAAAAAGCAAACCAGTTGCAGAAATAAATAAACCAGCCGCAGACCCCAACAAGCCTGTTGCAGAGAAAAAAAATATAGATAAACCACAAAAGAAAACTGCACTTGTTATCGACGAGGAAAGCAATATCTTATCCAGCGTTGACGATGATGATTTTATTCCAATCGAAGATCTGCCTTCTGAAAAAATAGAGCTTCCTACCGAACTCTTCGGCAAATTCGAAGCAACTAAAACAGAACCTGTACAAACAGCACCCGAACAACCATCTCATCCTCAACAGCAGCAACAACCTCAACAGCAGCAAGCGCAACAACAACGCCCGCGTATTGTCCGTCCACGCGACAATAACAACGGTAATAACAATGCTAATAACAATAACGCTAATAATAATTTCCAGCGTAACAACAATAATCAAAACCAACAGCGCTTACCGATGCCGCGTGCCACTCAACAGAACCATGCGAGCGATAATCTTCCGGCACAACAGCAGCAGGAGCGCAAGGTTATTGAACGCGAAAAGCCTTACGAATTTGATGATATTCTCAACGGAGTAGGCGTTTTGGAAATTATGCAGGATGGATACGGATTCCTCCGTTCTTCCGATTATAACTACCTTTCTTCTCCGGACGATATTTATGTATCACAGTCTCAAATCAAACTATTTGGTTTGAAAACCGGTGATGTAGTGGAAGGTGTTATCCGTCCTCCCAAAGAAGGAGAAAAATATTTCCCATTGGTAAAGGTTTCGAAAATCAACGGACGTGACGCAGCTTTCGTTCGCGACCGTGTTCCTTTCGAACATCTGACACCTCTCTTCCCGGATGAAAAGTTCAAACTTTGCAAAGGCGGTTATTCAGACTCTATGTCTGCACGCGTCGTTGATCTTTTCGCTCCTATCGGTAAAGGACAGCGCGCTTTGATCGTCGCCCAACCAAAGACAGGTAAGACTATCTTAATGAAAGATATCGCTAACGCCATCGCAGCCAATCACCCGGAAGTCTACATGATTATGTTGCTGATTGACGAACGTCCGGAAGAAGTAACCGATATGGCACGTAGCGTGAATGCAGAAGTTATCGCTTCTACTTTCGACGAACCGGCAGAACGTCACGTGAAAATTGCAGGTATTGTATTGGAAAAAGCAAAACGTTTGGTAGAATGTGGTCACGACGTAGTGATCTTCCTTGATTCTATCACCCGTCTGGCCCGTGCATACAATACAGTATCTCCTGCATCCGGTAAAGTTCTTTCCGGTGGTGTGGATGCAAATGCACTTCATAAACCTAAACGTTTCTTCGGTGCTGCCCGTAATATTGAAAACGGCGGCTCGTTGACCATCATCGCTACCGCATTGATCGATACCGGTTCTAAAATGGACGAAGTTATCTTCGAAGAATTTAAGGGTACCGGTAACATGGAGTTGCAGCTCGACCGCAACCTGTCTAACAAACGTATCTTCCCGGCAGTCAACATTACTGCATCCAGCACTCGTCGCGACGACCTGTTGCTTGATAGGACAACTCTTGACCGCATGTGGATATTACGTAAATATCTTGCAGACATGAATCCAATCGAAGCAATGGACTTCGTTAAAGACCGTTTGGACAAGACCAGAGATAACGATGAATTCCTGATGAGCATGAACAGCTAATCAACAGCAAACGATAAATGATGAACGGTGAACAAACTGCGTCCTGATAATTGCAGTTTGTTCACCGTTCTCTTTTTTAGCCACCCGGTTAATTAATTATCACATGCCGTTTATTTTTCACAAGCCAACATTCATCAACAATAGCCCCTTAATAATCCATCACATATTACATTTTTGTACAAAATACTTTCATTTGCGTCCAAAACCACGACTTCACCCTTTTTTGCGTTTCCCTTTTTTCCTACTTTTGTTTCAAAATCAACTATTACTTAATTCTAGCCAATAATGAAAACTATTTATCCATTTATGGGATTAACCCTGTGCGGCATACCAGCCCAAGCTCAAGAAAAGCCCAATTTCCTGATCATCCAGTGCGACCATCTGACACAACGCGTCGTAGGAGCATACGGGCAAACACAAGGCTGCACCCTTCCTATTGACGAAGTCGCTTCACGAGGAGTTATCTTCTCCAATGCCTATGTGGGTTGCCCTCTCAGCCAACCTTCACGCGCAGCTTTATGGAGCGGCATGACACCTCATCAAACGAATGTGCGTTCGAACTCCAACGAACCTATCAACACACGTATTCCCGAAAATGTACCGACATTAGGAAGCCTTTTCTCTGAAAACGGTTACGAAGCCGTACACTTCGGAAAAACACACGACATGGGGTCATTAAGAGGATTCAAGCACAAAGAACCGGTAGCCAAACCATTCACTGATCCGGAGTTCCCGGTTAACAACGACAGTTTCCTAGACGTAGGAACCTGCGAAGACGCAGTTGCTTATTTAAGCAATCCTCCCAAAGAACCCTTCATCTGCATTGCCGATTTTCAGAATCCTCACAACATTTGCGGATTCGTAGGAGCAAATGAAGGAGTACACACCGATCGTCCCATCAACGGAACTCTTCCTGAACTACCAGCCAACTTCGACGTGGAAGACTGGAACAATATCCCCCAACCGGTGCAGTACATCTGTTGCAGCCATCGCCGCATGACACAGGCATCTCAATGGAATGAAGAGAATTACCGCCACTACATTGCCGCTTTCCAGCACTATACTAAAATGGTGTCCAAGCAAGTAGACAGTGTATTAAAAGCTCTTTACTCCACTCCTGCCGGAAGAAACACCATCGTTGTTATCCTGGCCGATCATGGCGACGGAATGGCTTCGCACCGCATGGTAACCAAGCATATCAGTTTCTATGATGAAATGACAAACGTTCCGTTTATCTTTGCAGGTCCCGGCATCAAACAACAGAAAAAACCGGTAGATCAACTATTGACACAGCCTACGCTGGATCTTTTGCCTACCCTTTGCGATTTGGCAGGAATTTCCGTTCCGGTCGAAAAACAGGGAATCAGTCTCGCACCTACATTAAAAGGAGAGAAACAGAAAAAGACTCACCCTTATGTAGTTTCCGAATGGCACAGCGAATATGAATATGTCGTTACCCCCGGACGTATGATACGCGGACCGAGATACAAATACACACACTATCTGGAAGGCAACGGAGAAGAACTATATGATATGAAAAAAGATCCGGGAGAACGCAAGAATCTCGCTAAAGATCCGAAATACAGTAAAGTTCTGGCAGAACACCGTGCTATGCTTGATGATTACATCGCCCGCACAAAAGATGACTACCGAAGCTTGAAAGTAGATGCTGACCCACGATGCAGAAACCATACTCCCGGTTACCCCAATCACGAAGGTCCCGGAGTCCGGGAAATACTCAAAAGAAAATAAATAATAAAAAGAGGCTGTCTAAAAGTCGGTTCTATCCTCATTCTCCTCCTTCAGGAAGGGAATTAAAGTTACTGACGACTTTTTAGACAGCCTCTTTTTAGTTCTGATAAAACTCCCGAAGGTCCGGAAGTAGTTTTCATCTACCCCATCACTTCCGAATCGAAATAAAGCACTATCTTTGCAAAGTGTAAACTTAAACACTTAATTATGTACACCAACAAACAAATTTGGAGTGTCAGTTATCCGATACTACTAAGCTTGCTGGCACAAAATGTCATCAATGTCACCGACACAGCATTCCTCGGACACGTGAGCGAGGTAGCTCTTGGAGCATCGGCCATGGGCGGGTTATTTTATATATGTATATTCACCATCGCATTCGGATTCAGCACCGGTTCGCAGATTGTCATAGCGCGACGCAATGGCGAAGGACGCCATTCAGATGTCGGTCCTGTCATGATTCAGGGAATCATGTTCCTGTTCGTGATGGCACTGCTGCTATTTGGATTCACCAAGTTATTCGGTGGGAACATCATGCGCTTGCTAGTTTCTTCAGAATCCATCTACGAAGGAACAATGGAGTTTCTAGACTGGCGTATTTACGGTTTTTTTTTCTCTTTCATCAACGTTATGTTCCGAGCATTGTATATCGGTATTACACGCACTAAAGTGCTAACCATCAATGCTATTGTTATGGCATTTACCAATATCGTACTGGACTATGCATTAATCTTCGGAAAGTTCGGTTTGCCGGAAATGGGTATCAAAGGGGCTGCTATTGCTTCTGTATTGGCAGAAGCCTCCTCCATTCTCTTTTTCGTCATCTATACGTATGCCACGGTCGATTTAAAGAAATACGGTATGAACCGCCTGCGCACATTCGACCCTGCATTGTTGATGCGGATTCTTAGTATTTCCTGCTTCACCATGCTGCAATATTTCCTGTCGATGGCTACCTGGTTTGTTTTCTTCGTAGCCGTAGAACGGTTGGGACAACGGGAACTGGCGATTGCCAATATCGTCCGAAGTATTTATATCGTATTGCTGATTCCGGTCAATGCACTGGCTACGACTACCAATAGTCTTGTCAGCAATGCTATCGGTGCAGGAGGCATCCAGCATGTAATACCGCTTATTAATAAGATTGCACGGTTCTCCTTTTTCATCATGCTGGGATTGGTAGCGTTATCGGCACTTTTTCCGCAATTCCTGCTCTCTATCTACACCAGTGAAACTGCGCTCATTACGGAATCCGTCCCCTCAGTATATGTAATTTGTTGCGCCATGCTTATCGCATCCGTAGCCAATGTAGTGTTCAACGGAATCTCCGGAACAGGAAATACACAAGCAGCCTTGTTGCTCGAAACAATTACAATCATCATCTACGGATCCTATATCGTTTTCATCGGAATGTGGCTGAAAGCACCGATCGAAATTTGCTTTACGATTGAGATTGTGTATTATAGCTTGCTATTGACAACAAGTTATATTTATCTCAAAAAAGCAAAATGGCAGAATAAAAAGATATAAATACAAGAGATTTTTGTACATTTGCAAGCTCAAATAAAGAGTAGACGGAAAAGTCCCTCTTTCGCCCAAGTAAATTGTAATTAGTAATTCGTAATTAAATAACTATGTTCGATAATTTAAGTGAAAGACTAGAACGGTCATTCAAGATTCTGAAAGGTGAAGGCAAAATCACCGAAATCAACGTGGCGGAAACGCTGAAAGACGTACGTAAAGCACTTCTCGATGCCGACGTAAACTACAAGGTGGCAAAGAATTTCACGGATACGGTAAAAGAAAAAGCTCTTGGCCAGAACGTGCTTACGGCTGTGAAGCCAAGCCAGTTGATGGTGAAGATCGTACATGATGAGCTTACACAGTTGATGGGTGGAGAGACAGCCGAAATCAATATCAACGCCCGTCCGGCAGTTATCCTGATGTCAGGTTTGCAAGGTTCGGGTAAGACCACCTTCTCCGGTAAGTTGGCACGGATGCTGAAAACCAAGAAAAACCGTAAACCATTACTGGTGGCTTGTGACGTTTACCGTCCGGCAGCTATCGAACAGTTGCGCGTATTGGCAGAACAAATCGAAGTACCGATGTACTGCGAACTGGACAGCAAGAATCCGGTAGAAATCGCACAACACGCTATTCAGGAAGCTAAAGCCAAAGGATATGACCTCGTTATCGTCGATACAGCCGGACGTCTGGCAGTAGACGAACAGATGATGAACGAGATCGCCGCTATCAAAGAAGCAATCAATCCGAACGAAATTCTGTTCGTGGTAGACTCCATGACCGGTCAGGACGCTGTAAACACGGCTAAAGAATTTAACGAACGTCTGGACTTCAACGGTGTGGTACTGACCAAACTTGATGGTGATACCCGCGGTGGTGCGGCTCTTTCTATCCGTTCGGTAGTGAACAAACCGATCAAATTTGTAGGTACAGGTGAAAAGCTGGAAGCAATCGACCAATTCCACCCTGCCCGTATGGCCGACCGTATTCTCGGTATGGGTGACATCGTTTCATTGGTAGAACGTGCACAGGAACAATATGATGAAGAAGAGGCTAAACGTTTACAGAAGAAAATTGCCAAGAACCAATTCGACTTCAATGACTTCCTTAGCCAGATTGCACAAATCAAGAAAATGGGTAATCTGAAAGACCTTGCTTCCATGATTCCGGGAGTAGGAAAGGCAATCAAAGATATTGAAATTGACGACAATGCTTTCAAAAGCATCGAAGCTATCATCTATTCCATGACTCCGGCAGAACGTTCCAATCCGGAAATACTGAACGGATCACGTCGTACACGTATCGCAAAAGGTAGCGGAACGACTATTCAGGAAGTAAACCGCCTGCTGAAACAGTTCGACCAGACTCGCAAAATGATGAAAATGGTAACTAGCAGCAAGATGGGTAAGATGATGCCTAAAATGAAAAGATAATCATTCAATAGCTCCAAACTGATTATAACCCCAAAGAGGCTGTCTAAAAAGTCGGTTCTATCCTCATTCTCCTCCTTCAGGAAGGGAGTTAGAGTTACTGACGACTTTTTAGACAGCCTCTTTTTTGTATCCGGAAGCCTACAGTAGAAAGTCGTTTCTCCACTAACCGACTGATAATATACTGCTCAACTCCTGACAAAAATTCCAATCCTTTTGGAGAGTTCAGTTATTTATTTTACTTTTGCCTATCACCAATAAATACTCTGAAAATATGACTCTGATAGACGGAAAAGCCATTTCCGAACAAGTGAAACAAGAGATTGCAGCCGAAGTAGCCGAAATTGTGGCTCGTGGCGGAAAACGCCCGCATCTGGCAGCTATTCTTGTTGGACACGATGGTGGTAGCGAAACGTATGTAGCTGCCAAAGTAAAAGCCTGTGAAGTATGTGGATTCAAGTCCTCCCTCATCCGCTATGAAAGTGACGTGACTGAAGAAGAACTGCTTGCCAAAGTACGCGAACTGAACGAAGACGACGATGTAGACGGCTTTATCGTACAACTTCCCTTACCTAAACATATCTCCGAACAGAAAGTAATCGAAACAATAGATTACCGTAAAGATGTAGACGGCTTCCACCCGATCAACGTAGGCCGCATGTCCATCGGACTTCCGTGCTATGTATCCGCTACTCCCAACGGTATCCTCGAATTGCTGAAACGTTACGAAATAGAGACTTCCGGCAAAAAATGTGTTGTACTCGGACGTAGCAATATCGTCGGCAAACCAATGGCTGCCCTGATGATGCAGAAAGCCTATCCGGGCGACGCCACGGTGACGGTATGCCACAGCCGCAGCAAAGACCTGATAAAAGAATGTCAGGAAGCTGATATTATCATCGCTGCCCTAGGACAACCCAACTTTGTAAAAGCCGAAATGGTGAAAGAAGGTGCGGTAGTTATCGATGTAGGTACTACTCGTGTGCCGGATGCAACCAAGAAATCAGGCTTCAAACTGACTGGTGACGTGAAGTTTGACGAAGTTGCCCCAAAATGTTCCTTTATCACTCCCGTACCGGGCGGTGTTGGACCGATGACGATTGTATCGTTAATGAAAAATACACTCTTAGCTGGCAAGAAAGCTATTTATCAATGAGACATAGCTTGTTTCTAATGATTTTACTTCTCTCTTTGTCCTGCACCTCCCGGTCGCAGGCAAAGAGAGATTCAATCATCGATACCCTGTCGGACAGCCTTTCCGCAACCGACAGTATTTCCCCCACTGATAC
The DNA here is from genome assembly GCF_001688725.2 of Bacteroides caecimuris. Taxonomy (NCBI): domain Bacteria; kingdom Pseudomonadati; phylum Bacteroidota; class Bacteroidia; order Bacteroidales; family Bacteroidaceae; genus Bacteroides; species Bacteroides caecimuris. The sequence goes on from NZ_CP015401.2 coordinate 2,837,836, forward strand.
CCTACGACTTCTTTTCGTAGGTGACCTCATGCAACATCAAGGACAAATCAACGCTGCACGGACCTCAACCGGCTACGATTACTTCACCTGTTTTACGTACGTTAAAGAAGAAATAAGGAGAGCCGATCTCGCTATCGCCAATCTGGAAGTTACGTTAGGAGGCAAACCCTACAAAGGTTATCCAGCATTCAGCGCACCGGACGAATTTCTGACCGCAATTCATGACGCAGGTTTCAATGTTTTAGTGACTGCCAACAATCATAGTCTCGACCGTGGCAAATCCGGACTGGAGCGTACCATTCAACTTATCGACTCGTTGAAAATTCCACATGCCGGCACGTATATCAACACCGAAGAACGCGACAAGAAATATCCTCTTTTATTGGAAAAGAACGGGTTTCGCATCGCCCTGCTCAACTATACGTATGGCACAAACGGTATCCCCGTTACTCCTCCCAATATCGTGAACTATATTGATACAACAGTTATCGCCAAAGATATTGAAGAGAGCAAAGCAATGAAACCGGACGCAATCATAGCTTGTATGCATTGGGGAATCGAATACCAGTCGCTCCCGGACAAAGAGCAGAAGTTCCTTGCTGACTGGCTGATTCAAAAAGGAGTAAATCATGTCATCGGCTCCCATCCTCACGTAGTTCAACCCATCGAAGTTCGTACAGACAGCGTGACGAACGACAAACATCTCGTAGTCTATTCACTGGGAAATTATATTTCCAATATGTCCGCCCGCCGCACCGATGGTGGACTGATGGTAAGAATGGAATTAGTAAAAGACAGCACAGTCCGTCTCAATAATTGCGAGTATAGTTTAGTCTGGACAGCCCGCCCCATTCAGTCCGGGAAAAAAAATCATCAATTACTCCCCGTCAATTTTCCGATTGATTCAATTCCTTTACAAGCACGTAACTCTCTGAAAATCTTCACAAATGAGGCGCGAACCCTTTTCAACAAGCACAATCAGGGAATAAAAGAATATACTTTTTTTGAAAAAAAACAGCAGAATCTTTTGGAGATTAAAAGATAATATCTATCTTTGCACCGCGTTAGAGAAACGCAGACATGGTGGATGTAGTTCAGTTGGTTAGAGCGTCAGATTGTGGTTCTGAATGTCGCCGGTTCGAGTCCGGTCTTCCACCCAACAAAAGCCCTTGTAAGTTAAGTACTTATGAGGGTTTTCTTTTTGTTGGTAGTGGTTATTTGGAAAGTGAAGGCTCAGTCTGAAAACGGCTCAGTCTGAAAATTTGGGGGATTGCGTTAAAATTCTTATTTTTGCATCATGAAAACATCCTCTTCCCAAACGATTGATCCTGTTGCTTCTTTAAGCTTGTTCTTGCCTTCAGGAATCCTTGATTACTTCACCCTAGTCAATCATGTATCTCAGGATACTTGCTTTATTCTTTATTTAGAGGAGAAAGCGACTATTCCTTCCGAGTACTCTGATCTCCATCTTCACTCAAAAGGTTTCCTCCCTGAGATTGAAGTTCAGGACTTCCCTATCCGTGGTAAAGCCGTTTATTTACGTATCAAGCGTCGTCGCTGGGAAGATCCATCCACCGGGCAGACGTATAGTCGTGACTGGAGTTTGGTAGCCACCGGTACTCGCATAACCGCTGAGTTCGGTGCTTTTTTAAAAGAATTACTTGGATAATCACGCTGTTAGCTGCCAAAGTGTAGCCGAGCATTACTGCATGGATGGCAAACAGCTTCAAAGCCAATATAAGGACCACCTGAGTGACTTCCAGAATTGGGATCAGAGAGCACATGCCCAAGAGTATATCCTTTATCCAAAGAATATGGGTTATCACCTATGTATTGACGAGACGGCTTTAAGCAAGGGAGATCTTTATACCATCTTAATAAATAGAGATAAGCGAGGCAGGAAAGGTTCTATTATAGCTGTAATTCAGGGCACTAAAACCGATGATATCATTGCGGTACTTACAAAGATGCCACAGGAGCTGCGGAATCAAGTCAAAGAAATCACACTGGATATGGCAGGGAGCATGCAAAAGATTGCGAAAACGTGCTTTCCACGTGCCATGCAGGTGATTGATAGGTTTCATGTACAAAAACTTGTATATGAAGCTGTACAAGAGTTGCGCATTACATATAGATGGCAAGTGATAAAAGAGGAGAATAAAGCCATGAAAGCGGCAAAAGAGAAGGGGGAAGTATATAAAGCGGAAGAACTCGAAAACGGAGATACACTCAGGCAATTATTGGCCAGAAGCAGATATTTATTATTTAAATCACCTGATAAATGGACCAAGAGTCAGAAAATCAGGGCAGAATTACTTTTCAAGCAGTTTGAAGATATTAAGCACGTATATTACTACTCATTGGAGTTGGGAAAGATATTTTCCACAAACTATGACAAGGATGTAGCAAGAGCAAAGCTGGCACTATGGTATAATAAGATTGAAGAATATGGATACGATACATTCACAACAGTAGCAAACTCTATTGAGAACCATTACGAAAGGATTTTAAACTTCTTTGTGAACAGGAGCACAAATGCAGCTGCAGAAGCATTTAATGATAAAATCAAAGCATTTAGGGCATCATTTAGAGGAGTCGTGGATATGAGATTCTTCCTTTTTAGGCTAGCAAAGGTATATGCATAAATGGAAGTTACAAATATTAATCCCCCAAGAATTACAACTGAGCCGTTATAATACTGGTACCCAATCAAGCGGTTGTCTGATATACTTAATTTATAATGCCTTAAAAGAACTTGTATTCTTACATTGCAATATTGAAATTTTCTCAAAATATTATGCCCACAGAGTTTTCAGACTGACCCAATAGTCCTTAATAGATTTTTCTAATCATTTCAAAACAGCTTCTGAATGTCGCACTTGTTCCGGTCAATTCTACTTATACATTACATATCGCAATTATGCCTTCACCCTTCACTTTTCCCTGTTCATAGGCGATAGCGGGTGAAGGGCATCCCTTCACACTCACCTTCACCCCTTTTCACTTTTTTCTCTCATTGGCTATAATGAAAAAACAATATCATTATAGCTAATAGACATATCATTATAGCAAAAGAAAATATGCTAATAGATTATTTTTTCTTCCCAATGTTTGAAAAAAACATCGCAGTCTTTTCGGGAAAACACCGGCATCTTTCTCTTAAATCTATCCCCCTTTTCACAAACTACATTTCAGGCCCTGTGAAGGAGGGGTGAAAGATTGCCCTTCACCCGCTATCCCCGATAAACAAGGAGATGTGAAAGGTGAAGGGAATACATGCTATTTCTGCAAATAAAACGAATAGACCTCTTATTGGCTCTCAAAAGCATAGGTTTAGTCAGTCTAAAGCTATGCTTTTCATTCCATAAAGCTATGCTTTAGTCAGATAAAACAAGCTCCCGTAAACTACAGAAACAAATTATATAATAAGGACAGAGATAATCTGATAAAAATAAGTACATTAGTATAGTTCCAGTCCAAACACATCTTTCAGCTGCATCAACGCCTGATTCTTTTGAGCCATCATCTGGAATCTCTCGACACGTCCCACAGGACGTATTGTTTCTGTTGCCTCACTTACCCGCACTGTCATCACCACTTTGCTGTTTTTCAGCCTACTGCGAAGATAACCCTGCAATTCAGGAATCAAAGCTGTAAAATCCTTTGCAGCAAACTCATTATCAACTACCACTTCAAAAGTCGTTGAGTTATTAAGCAATACCGGACGGAGCATCTGCATACGTTTAGTAAGAGCATCCTGTTCTTTCGGCAACTGACCGGCATATTCCTGCCAGTAATAATTCAAATCCCGGTCATTGAATATAAAATCTTCTTCCGGTTGCTGCACCTTAGGAACATGAGTGGCAGCTGTATTCTGCGTTGTCTGATCGCGCTGCGGATTCTTGATAGACACACCTAAACTAGACATCTTCATCACCGGAATTTTCCGCTCTTCCTTAACAGTCGGGGCAACTTTTGCTCCTTGCGACGGAGCAGACGAAGCCGAACCAGAAGAAGCCAATGCTCCCGGTTGCGCTGTCGCAGATGCTTGCGGATGCCGGGCAGTAGTGCCATTAGCAGCCTGTGTTGTTACTGAAGACGGAGACGAATGAAGGGAAGCCAGCTGAACCTGGGGTGCAGAAGCGACCTGCGGCTGCTGAACTGCGGCAGGCTGTGTGAATATGGGTTTTATGGTCTTCGCAGGGCCACGCCCACCACTCACGTCATCCCCCTCGATGGTAAGCTGTGCAACCTGTATCAAGGTCAGTTCTACCAGCAAACGCTTGTTTTTGCTGATGCGGTAATTCAAATCGCACTCATTACAAAGCTTCATGGCACGATACAAGAAAGATAACGGACATTTCTGCGCCTGTTCCTGATAGCGTTGACGTATACTCGCTCCCACTTCCAGTAAAGGCAGTGTCACCGGGTCTTTCCCCACCAACAGATCACGGAAATGAGACGACAATCCGGTAATAAAATGACTTCCGTCAAAGCCTTTATTCAATATATCATTGAAAAGCAACAAAGCATCACTTACCTTGTTTTCGAGGAAACAATCCGTCAGGCGGAAATAATATTCGTAATCAAGGACGTTCAGATTATCAATCACACTCTTATAGGTGATATTTCCTCCGGTGAAACTTACCACCTGATCGAAGATAGACAAAGCATCACGCATACCACCGTCTGCCTTCATAGCTATCACGTTCAGTGCTTCCGGCTCCGCCGTGATTCCTTCTTTCGAAGCCACATACGACAGATGATTCACCGTATCTTCCACACTTATCCGGTTAAAGTCATAAATCTGACAACGGGAAAGAATGGTAGGGAGAATCTTATGTTTCTCCGTCGTAGCCAGGATAAAGATAGCATGACGGGGAGGTTCTTCCAGCGTTTTCAGGAACGCATTGAAAGCAGATGCCGAAAGCATGTGCACCTCGTCGATGATATATACCTTATATTTACCAATCTGCGGCGGGATGCGTACTTGCTCCACCAATTGGCGAATGTCATCTACCGAGTTGTTGGAAGCAGCATCGAGTTCGTGAATATTGTATGACCGCTGTTCGTTGAAAGCTACACATGACTCACACTGATTGCAAGCCTCTCCATCGGCAGTAGGCGTCATGCAATTGATGGTTTTGGCAAAGATACGCGCACAAGTGGTCTTTCCTACTCCACGCGGTCCGCAAAATAAATAAGCATGAGCCAGTTTCTGGGTAGCAATTGCATTTTTCAGCGTAGTAGTCAATGCCCGCTGTCCTACCACCGATTCGAACGTGGACGGACGATACTTACGGGCTGAAACAATATAGTTTTCCATATCCAAGATTCCCTCTGTTTTTTTTGATTTTTTGCTTACTTTGCAAATGTACACAAAAAAAGTGAGATGTAATAAGGGATAAAGAGAGAAGTTTTGAAGCCGAAGCGATAAGTTTTTAAGTTATTAGTTTTATCTTTGCGGATATTAAAAAGGAGAAATTATGGGTAAACTAATCAATATCTGGAGTTTCATACGCAGACGGAAGTATCTCATTACGGTCGTCGCGTTTGCTGTTATCATTGTTTTTCTGGACGAGAACAGCCTGATTCGTCGTCTTGGATATGAACGGGAGATCAGCCAGCTGAAAGAAGAGATAGAAAAATATCAGGCAGATTACGAAGAGAACACCAAGCGTCTCAACGAAATAACGACTAATCCGGACGCCATCGAACAGATCGCCCGCGAAAAGTATCTGATGAAGAAACCCAACGAAGATATTTACGTTTTTGAAGATTAAAGAATGAAACAATTAGTACCCGCCCTTTTTGTCGTAGGTGCCATCATGGCTCTCACCGGAGCAGCAGTATTTATCACCGGATGGTTCTATGCTCCTTACATATATACTATCGGAGCCGGACTTTTCGCATTGGCACAAGTGAATACGCCTGTCAAAGGAAAAGGCAAAACACTGAAACGCCTACGCGTTCAGCAGATATTCGGAGCATTGGCGCTGATCCTGACTGGAGCCTTTATGTTTACCACCCGAGGCAATGAATGGATTGCCTGCCTCACGATTGCCGCTATCCTCGAACTTTACACCGCTTTCCGTATTCCGCAGGAAGAAGAAAAAGAAAAGTCATAAAAAAAGCCTGTTCATAGCTTTGCAGTCTTGAACAGGCAGAAATCAAAAAATTATTGGGTTACATTCCGTCCTTTTATCAGGAAACGGAACGTTTATTTTTTATCCTTCACTATTATTTCTTCACAGGTGAATATCTTGCATTCAATCCGTCAACAATTTCTTTTGTGATATTAAAAGCGCTGTCAGCATAAAGCAGGTTATCAAACCCTGTGTTGCTGAAAATCAAGCTATATCCGTGAGTTTTATTATATTCTTTCAGGAAAGCGTTGATAGAATCGCGGAACTGCAAGCTATTCTTGTTGTTCTCTTCCATCAAACCATTCTGAAGTTTGTTGCTCAACTCTTGCAAGTCTTGTTCCAACTTCACCAGACGGTTATATTCTTGCTGTGCTCTATCTTGTGACAGGAAAGCATTGTTTTCTACTTTCTTCTGGAAGTCTTGTTTTTCCTTGTTCAAAGAAGTAGCCTTCTGATTCAATGTCATACGAACGTTTTCGCTCTTCTTTACCATCGCCTCATTCAAGTCAATACAGAAATTGTATTTGGCAAGCAGCGTATCTATTTCAACATAGGCAATTTTCATTCCTGACAGTTCGGCATTAGCCTGCGCCGGAGTACTTGTAGTTTGATTGTCAGTTTTGCCAGCACATTGTGAAAATAAAACGATAAATGCAAGAGCAGCCAAACCGTTCATGAGGTAGTTCATTCTATTCATAATTAATAAGTATTATTTTTAATAAATTTAATTCATACTATCGTTCAAGGCTTTTTCCAACTCATCAATAGAAAAACGCGGTTTCTTTTGTGCTTCACGATCCTGCGACTGTGCGCATCCGATACCTTTCTGACGCAACGTTTTATTCCCGCTCACATGACCATTCGGGAATTTCCCACCCTTCGTAAAGAATACTTTCACCCCTAATAATACCAGGGAAATAGCAACTATTAACAAAGTTATCAGTATAGTCTCAACCATTTCTATTAATTTTGTGAGTGCAAAGATAGGCTTTAATGAGATATGAGTTCAGATAAGTCAATCAAATTAACCATATTTAGCAATAGAAGAAGCGAAAACAGCCCTTCTATTCCTATTATAAAACAAAAACAGCATGGAAAAAAAAGACTTAAAGCCGACTGGCGTATTCAAGTATTTCGAAGAAATCTGCCAAGTGCCACGCCCTTCGAAGAAGGAAGAGAAAATGATTGCCTACCTAAAGGCATTCGGAGCAAAACATAACCTGGAAACCAAGGTGAACGAAGCCGGCAACGTATTGATTAAAAAACCCGCTACTCCGGGAAAGGAAAATCTTCAAACCGTCGTATTGCAATCACATATCGACATGGTGTGCGAAAAGAACAATGACGTTCAACATGACTTCCTCACCGATCCCATCGAAACGGAAATTGACGGTGAATGGCTGAAAGCCAAAGGCACTACCCTTGGAGCCGACAACGGTATCGGTGTAGCTACCGAACTGGCTATTCTGGCTGACGACAGCATTGAACATGGTCCGCTGGAATGTCTGTTTACCGTAGACGAAGAAACCGGACTTACTGGAGCTTTTGCCCTGCAAGAAGGTTTTATGAGCGGTGATATTCTTCTGAACCTCGATTCGGAAGATGAAGGGGAAATCTTTATCGGCTGTGCCGGAGGTATTGACTCCGTTGCAGAATTTACTTATAAGGAAGTGGAAGTTCCTGCCGGATATTTCTTCTTCAAGGTGGAAGTGAAAGGTTTGAAAGGCGGTCACTCCGGTGGTGATATTCATTTGGGACGGGGAAATGCCAACAAAATACTGAACCGTTTCCTTTCACGCATGGCTGCCAGACACGATCTGTACCTTTGTGAAATCAACGGTGGTAACCTGCGTAACGCTATTCCCCGCGAGGCATACGCTATCTGTGCAGTTCCTGAAGATGCCAAACATGATGTCCGCACCGAACTAAATATCTTCACCAGCGAAATGGAAGACGAATTATCCGTTGTAGAGCCCGACTTAAAGCTGGTTCTCGAATCGGAAGCTCCCCGCAAAATGGCTATCGATCAGGATACCACTACCCGTTTATTAAAAGCTCTGTATGCAGCTCCTCACGGTGTATACGCCATGAGCCAGGATATTCCCGGACTGGTAGAAACTTCTACTAATCTGGCATCTGTCAAAATGAAGCCGAATCATGTCATCCGCATTGAAACCAGTCAGCGAAGCTCGATACTATCCGCACGCAACGATATGGCGAACACGGTTCGTGCCGTATTCCAACTGGCGGGAGCCAATGTTACGTTTGGCGAAGGTTATCCGGGATGGAAACCGAATCCCCACTCGGCTATCCTCGAAGTGGCAGTTGAATCTTACAAGCGCCTGTTTGGTGTAGACGCGAAAGTTAAAGCCATTCATGCAGGATTGGAATGTGGCCTGTTCCTTGATAAATACCCAACGCTGGATATGATCTCCTTCGGACCGACACTGACAGGTGTTCACTCGCCCGATGAACGGATGCTTATTCCTACTGTAGAAAAGTTCTGGATACATCTATTGGACATTCTGTCACATGTTCCTGCCAAGAAGTAAAAGACAGATAAATCAACAAGAAGAGTATGGTAACAGTCGAAAAAGAACAACTGTTGCCATGCTCTTTCTTACAATGAATTTAATAGCCGTAAGTTTCTTAGCTCCTTCTTATGTGATCGCACAAGATTCTCATGAAAGACAAAGTTATCACGCCACACAAGCCTCCTTTCAACAAGAAAAAATCCCTTTCCGCGTTGTAAGTTGGAACATAGAAAACCTGTTTGACACACACCACGACAGTCTGAAGAACGATCATGAATTTCTTCCCGACGCGATGCGTCATTGGAATTATAGCAGATATAAGAAAAAGCTGGTTGACGTTGCCCGTGTAATTACGGCTATTGGCGAATGGAGTCCGCCTGCATTGGTCGGACTATGTGAAGTAGAAAATGATACAGTACTTCGTGACCTGACCCGCCGTTCTCCTTTAAAAGAGCTTAGTTATCGTTATGTGATGACCAACTCCCTTGATTTAAGAGGAATTGACGTAGCCTTGCTTTATCAACGGGATTTATTCAAACTATTATCCTCTCGTTCCATTTCCATCCCTCCGTTGAAGCAATACCACCCGACAAGGGATTTGCTACATGTCAGCGGACTTCTACTGACAGGAGATACGCTCGACGTATTTGTCTGCCACCTCCCCAGCCGATCGGGTGGAGCCAAAGAATCGGAACCATATCGCTTATATGCAGCTCACATTCTGCGCATGGAAGTTGATAGTATTATGAATATTCGTTCTCTTCCGCAAGTCATTATTATGGGGGATTTCAACGATTACCCGACCAATCAATCCATTCGGAAAATACTAAAAGCCGAAGCGCCTCCTGTTACTGCCAATAACCTAGCCTCAACAACCAACCCCGCCAACAACTCAACAGTTGCCCCCTCCTCATTAAAACTATATCATCTACTCGCCCGGAAAGCAAAATCAAAAGACTTCGGTTCTTACAAATACCGTGGCGAATGGGGATTGCTCGACCACTTGATTGTTTCAGGCGCTTTATTAAATCAATCAAGTCACTTTTTCACCAGCGAAGAAAAAGCAAATGTGTGCCTTCTCCCCTTTTTACTGAAAGATGACGAAAAATATGGCGATAAAGAACCTTTCCGCACTTATAAAGGAATGAAATATCAAGGAGGCATCAGTGACCATCTTCCTATCTATACAGACTTTGAACTGATTCTATATTAACGTGAATTCGATATAAACATTTAGACTATCAATTTGAATATTAGGAACATAGTGATAAAAGTATTAAATTTATAGTTAACCATTATCAGGGAAGTACAAACGCCGTTACAACATGCTCTAACAAGGGAGAATTCTCACCGCTATGAGAATAGTTGAGAAAATACAATGCCTCATCAACGCCCATTAATCAATGTATTCAAAAGAAGGGATTTGATATTTTATTATTTTGTATTTTTCTATGAAGTTCATAATTCAACTTTTGTCATGCGACGGAAATTTCCTCCCAGTCTTCTACTGTCCGTGTGACGGATGAGAAGTTCACTCCGATACCAATCACTTTTCGCTTGTCTGCCAGATAAGGCTTGGCGTAGCCGGTCTTTTCTATTTGTTCCAACGCTTCCTGTGCCGTTCCGTCCATTTTGAATTCAAAGATATAGACGTAATCCTCCATCTCCAGTGTACAATCCACCCGTCCGTAGCTTTGGCGGTCTTCGCAATGGATAGCGATGCAATATACGCCTATCAGTCGAAGCAATAGATAAAAAGTATATTGAAAATGCTTTTCTGTTATATCTATATCTTTCAACGAGCCGTGGGAGTCATAAGGAATACTTGCCAAAAAAGAGGTGAGGGAACGGCGGAACGCGTCTGTATCACCTCGTTCAAGATCCATTACTGCATCTGTTATCCAACTCGTCACTTCCTTACTCTTCGGCTTCATATAATTGGCTGCCAACACGGAAAGGAATCCCTTCCGTACTTCGTTGTTTGGGAAATCGAGCAGATAAGTTCCCATTTTTTTATTATATTCTTTGATTGTGAGGTATCCGCTTTGAAAAATCATTGGTAGGGGCTGTTCCACATCCGCTTTATAGTCTATAAACATAGTTGGGTCGTAGAATTTTCCTGTTAGTTCGTTCATCTGTTCGCTACTGTGTTGTAGCAGACGTATCAAATAAGTCGGGGTACCGGTGGCAAACCAATAGTCACGGATTTCATTCATATCAAAGGCATTAAGTATGCTAAACGGATTATAGATGGCGGTCATGTTCGTACTAAAATGATAGCCATCGTACTGCCGTTTCAACCAGTTCTTCATTTCCTCCACCGTACATTCGTATTTAGTTGCCAATCGCGAGATGGGTTCTGCGAAGTATTTCTCCAATTCTTCTTGAGTGATTCCGCATAGTGATTCGTAGCGTTCATCCATACTAATGTCTTTTGGTTGGTTGAAGCCACTGAACACACTTACTTGTGAAAATTTCGTAACTCCTGTCAACAGAACGAATTTCAAGTATTCGTCAGCTCCTTTGAAGGTGGAATAAAAAGATTTCAGAATTTCCCTGTGATGGTCTTCAAGCAAAAGTTTCTCTCCTACATGGTTGCAGGTGTAAGTTCCGGTATCCAACACATCGAGAATGGGTTTGTCATATTCATCAATCAGTACTACCGCACGCTGTCCTGTCCGTTCATAAGCACGGCGGAGCAGTTCCTTGAAGCGGTCACCTATAGTAGTGTAGTTCAGATTTTTGCCATAGATGTCTTCCCAATTGCCTAAATACCCTTCAATAGTTGCTTCGAGCACTCCCGGTTGGGTGTATGGCCCACCGTTAAAGTCAATACGGAAAATAGGATATTGTAACCAGTCTTTTTCAAGGTCGGCAATTGCCAGTCCGTCGAAAAGTTCTTTCCGCCCCTGAAAATAACAGGCAAGTGTACTCACCAACAGACTCTTCCCAAAACGACGGGGACGACTCAAGAAATAGATTGAACCCGTTTGCACAAGGCTATAAACTAAGGCAGTCTTGTCTACATAAACAAAACCGTCTTCACGAAGGCGGTCAAAGCTCTGTATTCCAATAGGATATTTCATCTTTTTATCGGCTTTTTATGAATCACTAGACGAAGATACGTGAAAACAGGCATAAATACAAACGATTCCGGACATTATAAAACGAATTTTGTTATATTACTTAACATTTAATCCGAATACTGATAAACCTTCAAGTCAAACTTGGGAGCCATTGCCAGCAAATGGTCGAAGATGTCCGACTGAATACGCTCGTATTCTTTCCACACCTTATTGCGGGAGAAGAAATAAACCTGAATAGGTACTCCGTACATCGTAGCTTCTTTCTGACTGATAATCAGATCCAACTCCTGATTGACCACAGGCAGGCTACACAAATAGCGTTCGATATATACCCTGTACACTTGGGAATTGGTAGGAACGACTCCTTCTTCCGGCTGATAATCCGCCATTAATGGGATCTCCTTCCGGTAACGGTCCAGCATTTCCGAGGTACAGAATTGAAGTGTAGTCAAATCCAATGTTATATTCTTCATCACCCGCCGTCCTCCCGACTGTGTCATTCCCCGCCAATTCTGAAAAGGACTGCTCACTAATGTATAAGGAGGAACGGTGGAAATGGTATTATCAAAATTCTGAATCTTTACTGTATTCAGCGTTATCTCCTGTACAATACCGTTTGCGTCACCGGAAGGGAGCGTCACCCAGTCCCCCGGACGAACCATATCGTTGGCAGAAAGCTGGATACCCGCCACAAAACCTAGTATGGAATCTTTGAATACTAGCATTAAAATAGCCGCCGAAGCACCCAATCCCGCAAACAAAGTAGTCGGAGACTTATTCACGACAATAGCGATAATTACAATTCCGCCTACAAAGAAAAGAAGCACCTGCAACACCTGAATAAAGCCTTTCATCGGACGGTCTTTCATCGATTCTCTTCCGTCATAGATATCCATTATCATCAACAGAATTCCATTAATAGCCAATAGTAAAGAGAAAATTATATAAATGACACACGCTTTCTGGGAAATCAGCAACAACTCTTTTCCACGGATTAAAGCCATTGGCAACAACAAATAAACCAGAAAAGCCGGGATCGTATGAATCAAATGATGAAATACCTTGCGTTTCATTAACAACGTGTTCCATTGATGAGGTCTCCGCCTCGTATACTGTTTCATACCTCCGATAAGAATCGCTTGGCAGAGGTAATTCAGAACGATAGCAACCACTATCATCAGCAAAGCCATAATAGTCTCATCAAAACGATCGGCAACTACCGGATTTATTCCCCAGTTGATGAGGATTTCATTCATCCATTTTCCTAAATCTACTACTAACATAACTGCTGTCTTTTTCAATTAATAACAGCAAAATATTCATTTGGTTTAGACAGCCTCTCAGTATCTTTATTTCGCCTTTTGATATAAGAAGTCTGTTGCTTTCGCTAATGTTTCCGGTTTACCAATATCAATCAGGTGCAACTTTTCTGTCAAGCAACCACTATAGTTTACTTGCCGGCATGTGGCAAGATAAAAATCCATAATAGAGAATTTACCCTCCCAACAGGGAGAAGTCATCCATTGAAAAATGGCGGGCGAAAGAACATGGATTCCACTGAATGCATATTCTTGATAAAGAGAAGGATCATACTGAAAACCTTCCGGTTTCACCTGTTCCGTATCCTTGTTTATCCATCCGCAAAGTCTCTTGTCTGTATCAAAAAGAAGATAACGGGAGGTTTTACGTTGGCTGGCAAGCAAAGTGGCAACAGCACCGCTTTGTAGATGGTAGTCATATAAATCTTTCAGATTCACGTCTGAAAGAATATCTACATTGTGTATCAGGAAAGGTTCATCGGAATTTTCAAAGAAAGAACGGGCTTTCTTAACTCCCCCACCGGTGTCGAGCAACAGGTCGCGTTCGTCGGAAATATGTATGATAAGTCCAAAATTCTCATTGGCTTTCAAGAAGTCAAGTATCTGTTCGCCAAAATGATGGATGTTAATCACTATTTCTGTGAATCCGGCAGCTTTCAGTTTTAAAATCACATGTTCCAACATCGGACGTCCGGCTATGGGAACCAAAGCCTTCGGCATGGTATCGGTGAGCGGCTTCAGCCGGCTACCCAAACCGGCTGCAAATATCATTGCTTTCATTCTTTCGGTCACTTTCTTCTTTATATTTACTCTTCTTAGATTGTTGCCTCAAACGTATGCTCTATGTTCTGTTCCCGATGCACTAGTTCGACTTTCACACCAAACTTCTGATTCAGGTGCTCTGCCAGGTGCTGGGCTGAATAAACAGAACGATGCTGTCCGCCGGTGCAACCGAAGCAGACGGACAAATTGCTGAATCCGCGTTCCATATAACGTTTCACGGAGGCATCTACCAAAGCATAGACATGATCGAGGAAACGGAGTATTTCGCCATCTTCTTCCAAGAAAGTGATTACAGGTTCATCCAGTCCGGTGAACGGTTTGTAACGCTCATACTTGCCGGGATTATTCACGGCGCGGCAGTCGAATACATAACCTCCTCCATTGCCGGTAGAGTCATCAGGAATTCCTTTCTTATAGGCAAAGCTCATTACTTTGACGGTTAGCTGCCGCTTTTTCAGGTCGTCCGTGAATTGTTTCAGTCCGGTAAGCTCCCGCAAAACGTTACAGAGATACGGATATTCCGGATATTCTTCTTTCAACAATTCACGCAGGTTTTCGATGGCATAAGGAACGCTTTGGATAAAATGCGGTTTCTTTTCAAAGTAACCGCGGAAACCGTATGCTCCCAGCACTTGCAGCGTACGAAAAAGGACAAAGTGGCGAAGTTGGCTATAAAAATAAGATTCGTCAATCGGTTGGTATTTACGAAGAGCTTCCATATATTCTTGCAGCAGTTCTTTACGGAGGCTATCGGGATATTTCGCTTTCGCCTGCCACAGGAAAGAGGCTATGTCATAATAGAACGGACCTTTGCGTCCGCCCTGAAAGTCAATAAACCACGGTTCCCCGTCTTTTATCATCACATTACGGCTTTGAAAATCACGATACATGAAAGTGGCGGAAGAACTGCGGAGCAAGACACTGCTCATTTTCTGAAAATCATCTTCCAGTTTGTCTTCCTGAAACTCCATACCGGTAGCTTTCAGGAAGCAATATTTGAAGTAATTCAAATCCCACAGAATGGAGCGTTGATTGAACTCCGGTTGAGGATAACAACGGGAAAAATCAAATCCATCCGCCCCGACAAACTGAATAGCAGGAAGCAGACGAATCGTTTTGCGAAGCAACTCTTTTTCCTCTTCGGAAAAGACACTGGTAGCACGTCCTTTCTCTATGGCATGGAACAACAGAGTATCGCCCAAATCTTCCTGCAAATAACAGGTCTTATCTTCTGAGGCAATGCGCACTTCAGGAACAGGCAGTCCACATTTGCGGAAGTGTCCTGCCATATAAAGAAATGCTTCATTCTCATCTATAGAAGCCCCGTAGACTCCAATCAATGTTTCTATACCCGTCAACCGAAAATAACGGCGGTTGGAACCGGAAGACGGTAATTCTGTTATGTTTTCAGCGGGAACGCCCGTATATGACTGATAAAGTTTCTGTAGCTCTTCGGTAATCATAGTCGTATATTTTCGAGCAAAGATAGAAAATATAGTTAAATATTAGTATAAACCTGCCACACTAAATACAGTACGTTGAAAGGCTTTCCTAATCCTATCAACGATTTAACAGATAATGTACAGTTCGTGCGGATTCCCTTTTCCGTGAAATATTTGATAGCTTTAATGCCATCGGCAATACAGGGAACTTTGACTTCGATATGCGGATTGAGCGCGGCAAGTTCTTCGCCTTCACGAATCATTCCTTCATAATCGGTTGCTATCACTTCAACACTTATCAGCGAAGAGTTGGTAGTCACTCCGTCAAGCACTCTGAGGTCATAAGCCTCCAGGATTTGCTCTAGATTAGCTGTGTCAATAAAAAACTTCATACTCTTAATTTTTAATGGTTAACGATCTAATAGTCAAAGATAAGAATTTACTTCTATTCATCTCTGATTAAGCAATCGTAATTGACGAATCAAAATATACATCCTGAATGGTATTCAATAATTCTACTCCTTTAGGCATAACCTCTTTTTTAATGTATAACTTTTCTATTTTTTCTTTCCCTGATTGGCTACCGCTTCCATCAGTTTTCTGATCTCTTCTGGGTTTCCCAGGAGATACCCCGCAGGCTATTACCATGAGCCACAACTAATAAAAATCGACACCTGTCCAGCCTGTGAAGCGGTTTTCTTTATTCCATGCACTCTCTCCGTGACGAAGCAATACTATCTTTTTCATTTCTAAAATTCCCCTTTCTTCTTTTTGCATATACAACAGATTGTTTCTTCACAAAGTTCACTAGAAAACAAATAGTTGTCAATACCCAGAAATAATGATTCTTTCTGCAAAGAGGCGGGATGTAATAATCAGGGACATAAAAAAATACCCTCCTCTAATTCTAAGCTTGCATTATGAATGTAATCATTCTATTTTCCGCCACGACAATTTTATCGGCTGTTTTTCAGCCGATAAAATAAAAATGCCCGCAAGAAAATATTTTTGTTTTAACATTCCGGTTTATAAAAACATGGTAGAAGAGTCTTCTTGTCGCAGTCCTTACCATGAAGAATACATTCGAACAGGTGCTTCAGGTAATCCTGAGGGTCTATGCCATTAAGCTTACAGCTTTCTATCAGAGAGAAGATGAATGCCGAGTTTTCTGCCGCATCCTCACTGCCTATGTTCATACAGTTCTTGAGCAACAGCTTTACCGGTTTCATCCTTTGTTCACAGAGGTTGTTCGATATTTCCGCTGCACCGTCCTTGAGGATATTTCTCAGGGACTTCCACTGGTTTAACGTATAATTGACAGCCTTTCTCATCAGTTCGTTAGCCATAATCTTCGCATCCTGCATCATCATGACCACCTTATGATGGATACTTTCAAGGATCGGTCCTGTAAGCTTCCGTCTTTTCCCCTTTATCTGCTCACCGCTGAGCTTCATGGTGCGGAACAGATCTTCATTCATGAACATATCGCCGATGGAGTCTATTATCTCCATCGCTGTCCTGTCCGAAGGCAAGGCGTCAACCCACAACCTTCTGCAGTGCGTCCAGCATCCTATATGAAGCACCTTTGAGTCTTCTCCATCAAACATTCTGTAAACCGTATATCCGTCAGTGGAAAGGGTCCCCATAAAATGTTCCAGGAACGACTTCGCCGCATCGGATGACCTGCTGCCGTTGTTATAGTGGTAATAGACCATCTTCATATGCTTTGCAAAGAATGCCCATAAGTACTTTCTCCTGTAAGCCTTGCCTTCCTTTGTTTCGACGCCTACAAGTTCGGTCGTCTCATCAACCATAAGATATTCAGCCTGCTGTACAAACCCCTTGAATACCTCTCCGATAAAACCCTTGAGTTTGGCGATTCCGTTATGGATATAGCTGTTCAGTGTGGTGTTGCTTATGTGGATGCCCTCTCTGGCAAGCAGTCTTATCTGCCTGTTCTCCGGCATGCTGAAGTCGTATTTCAGACAGAGCAGACGGGCAAGCAGTTCAGGAGAGAAGATGCCTCCAAGGTCTTTCAGCGGATGTTCCATCGTGTTCGCGAAAGTGCCGTCTGCAAGCTTTACCCTTGCCACCTTATACACATGCTCCACGTTATGAGCCCTTACATGTTCTATAACCCTGTATTCCCACACATCAGGCATACCGTTGCGGTTCATGAACCGTCCTCCTTCGGGAAGCGTGTAATACTCGTCCACTTCATGTACTACCACTTTGTCAACTTTCAATTTGGTTCTCACGGCACGTGGTGCAGTTTCCTTTCTTCTTGAAGGTTGGCTGTCCTGTGCAGGTGTGCTACCAGAAATGGTACTGCTGCCGGTTTCGTTACCGTCAGCCTTATCGTTGTCATCATCCTTTCTGTCAGAACCGTCATATTCGGACTTATGCAGTGCAGACCTGTCAAGGTTACGGTTGTTCAGCAGTTTTCTTTGCTCGGATGTACGGCCGAAACGGTGTTTCCTGCTGTCCTCAAGCTGAAGCCTGAGATTGGATATCTCGTTTGCCAGCATCCGGTTCACCTCGTCTTTCGCTTCAAGCTGCTTTCTCATAAGCTCCATTTCTTTTCGATAGTTCTCGACTGTTACGGATAATTCATTGATTGTATCAACCAGAGCCTTGGAGTTCTCCTTATTGGATTCTTCAATGGCCTTAAGCCTCGCAATCAGTTCGTTTACCTGTTTGCGAAGCCCTGCCTTTTCCTCATTCGCCAGACCCAACTGGCAGCAAAGTAACTCGTATGCCCTTTCATCAATCATGATATAAAGGTACGAAAAATCAGGCAGTTACGCAAACTTTTTATCGTTTATTTTTATATCATTTTACTGATAATCAATATATTAATATTAATCTTTTGAACTAACGTACATCTTGTCAACTACAATACTTTCCGTAAGATAGGCCATGTCTGACCATTGTATCCGGTAGCATTTGGAGACCTCATCAAATACCGGTTTCTTGAACTTTCCCATGACAGGACGTTTCTCGTAAAGCACATAAAAACCGCGTTCATAATGAAGTATCTTCACAACCTTCCGGTTACGGGACATGAACATATAGACGTTGGAGGCATCGCTCGGGTCAAGTGACATCTCTTCCCTTATACTCTCACACAGACGGAAAATACCTTTCCGCAGATCAACATTACCGTTGAACAGGTAATAGTTCAGGTTAGCACTCAGTCCCAGCATGTCATCCTATCATTTTATTAAGCAACAAGCTCAAATCAAGAACTGTGGTGTTTCTCAGGAACAGCGTTGCGCCTGATGCCAATTGTAATTTTACCCATCTTATCGGAGCTTCACCTTCGGGCTGTCTCACTTCCATTTTCACGGTTGGACTGTTGCAGGGATTGCCGGTTATCTGGACTTTGGCAACCTTGGGGTGATCAACCTGAACTGTCTTGCCTAACTTCTCACTCCATAGCTGGTGGCGCTGCCAGTTCATGAACTTATCGTAATTCACTCCATAATCCGCACAGAACTCGCGAAGGTCTTTGGTTTCGCAGCACAGCTGATAGAGGTCGTACACCTCCTGGTAGTTTACTTTTTCTTTTGCCATAATCTTTGTTAGTAATTGGTTATGGCGCAAAGATATGCTGGGTTGCGATGCGTGTCAAGGCGGAAAATAGAATGGTTACATTCATTAGCGTGCTCATGCAGACTTAATGGGATAAACTCATTCGATTACTTCAAAGACATACTGAACAAATTTATTGAGATTAAACCAAACACTGACAAAAAGGTGATAAGGGAACTGTTACCGGATAAATGGAAGAAGTAACGACATCGCGGAGACGCTTACTATAAGTGCGTGAAGGGTGTGAAGGGTTATTTACTTTGTTTTTCCTACTTCCATTCACCATAAATATTTGATTTATAACCATTCAGCTAAAGTATAAAACAAGTGAAGAGCAGGATTCCACATTAAACTGTAATAAGTAAAAAGACACTCAATCGTTTACGGAGTATTTTTAAAGCCCGGGCAATATGGGTTCTGACTGTATTATCACTGATATTTAATATTTCACTAATTTCCGCACATTTCTTTTCATTCAGAAAAAACTCTTCCACTACTATGCGCATTTGCGGCGCCATCTGGCGGATACTCTCCTGCATCCGGTCTATTTTATCTTCGTAGTCCCGATACTCTTTGGCAGTCCAACCGCTATAAAGTTCTTCCAAGTATCTTTCCGCATTCCGGTTCACTACATTCTGATGACGTATGTGGTCAATGCAACGGTTTTTCACCATGACATAGAATAAAGGCAGCAAATCAGTCTTCCCTTCAAACTGCTCGCTGTTTTCAAGTACTGAGCAAAACACATCGCTCAATACATCCTTTGCGCTTTCTCCGTCATTCAGCAGATTATATGCATGAATATAGAGCTTTTGCCAATATTTCCTATACAATACAGCTATGGCATTTTGGCTACTATTCATATCTTTGTGGTTACTTTTTGCATTTAATTAAGCACAAAGATAACTAAATAACACAAAAAGCAATCAATTCATTAAAAAATATTAGAAATCATATTCTAATATATTAACGTATCATTCCTTTTCAAGAAGATGTGGTTTGTAATCGTATCCGGAAGTTCTGATTCATAATGCGTTACCATAATCATCGTCTTATCTTTACGCTTGCAGAAGGCTTCGATCACCTTTTTGACCCGACGACGATTGTAAGTATCCAGTCCATGAAGCGGCTCGTCCAAAATCAGCAATTCCGGATCTTTGACGAAAGCACGTGTCAACAGAGCCAGACGTTGCTCCCCACTGGAAAGCTGCAAGAAAAGTTTGTCTCTCAAACCGGCAATGCCGAATATATCCATCCACCATTCACAGATAGCCATCTGCTCCGGTTGAGGACGTTTATACAGACCGATACTGTCATGCAGACCGCTAGCTACGATTTCAATAGCCGGCAAATTTTTGAGATAAGCACGATGCATCTCCGGACTTACATAGCCAATGTGTTTCTTGATTTCCCAAATACTTTCTCCTGTTCCGCGTTTACGTCCGAAAAGACTGATGTCGCAAGCATACGATTGCGGATTATCCGCACAGACAAGACTCAACAATGTTGAT
The DNA here is from genome assembly GCF_001688725.2 of Bacteroides caecimuris. Lineage (NCBI taxonomy): Bacteria > Pseudomonadati > Bacteroidota > Bacteroidia > Bacteroidales > Bacteroidaceae > Bacteroides > Bacteroides caecimuris. The sequence goes on from NZ_CP015401.2 coordinate 2,858,251, forward strand.
TTTCCAGCACCGTTTTCGCCACTCAATGCCCACTTTTCTCCACGAGATACTGTCCAGTCCAATTCTTTCAGAATGGTTCGATCACCATAACGGATGCTGACTTTATTCAGTTTTACCACTTCATCCGAATCGTAATTGTTGCCATCATAAGGCAAGTTTATAATTCGCTGCTGCAAGTCATCGAAAGAGGTAGTCACATCTCTGCTGCGAAAAGCGTACAGATAGGCTTCACGTTCCATTTTAGGAAAGACTTCCATCTTGTCCACGGGAATGACATGAGTGATAAATGAGGGTATATCATCCATCATGGAAAGTACCAGAATGATCTGCACAGACGATATTTTCGTCAGGCGTTCGAGCAAAGTGAATAACAATTCGCGTGTAGAAGCATCCAATCCGATAAATGGATTATCCATTATTAAGACACGGGGAGCTGTTAATAAGGTTTTGGCAAGTTGGAATTTACGCAATTCACCACTGGAAAGAAGAATGATTTTTTTATCAAGTAACGGCTCGATACGGAAGAGTTCAAACAGTTCATGTTGCAGTTGTTCGTCTTTGATTTCTCCCAACATTTCACGAACATCGGGAGCCTCATCCTGATCGTGAGCATTCCAACGCTGCTGATAGTAGTAATTGATATCAGCCGCTCCATAAGTATCGCGAAAGGCAATGTATTTCACATTATCATAAAGAGTTTGGGTGGCAGAAGGGGAAAAATCATATTGTACAGTCCCTTCACGCAATGGATATTTTCCGATGAGAGTGTCTACAAAAAGACTTTTACCACCACCGTTGGGACCTACAATGGCTATGTGTTCGTTCGCTCCGATAGTTGCCGTGATAGGTTTGGCTAAACGCACAAGCGGGTTGCGTGCTACGCCCCCCGCCATGCAGAATGTATTTTGACTCATATTTTTTTATTCTGTTTCGTTATTGCCCGCAAAGGTAACAATTTCATCATAAAAGTCGCCTATACACAAACACATTCTTATCATTTCTGTTGATTGGATATCTTTAGTTCATAAAAAAACAAAACGTCTTTTATTTAGTAAATCCATAAAGAGGACATTCAAAATTGGTTATATCGAGTTGATATTCCATCATGTCTTTCAACTCGTGTACCGGACGTTCAAGTTCATAGGGTATCGGTTGCTTGCTGAATTGCCCGAAGTAAAGCAAACAAGCATCCCGCCACCAGACTGCATCACGTGACTGAATCTTCAAACGATGTCGTACTTCCTGAAAACGTTCGGAATCGATATATGGCTCCATAGTATCCCACACTTTCTGAAAGTTTCTCACTTCTTTTACACCGCGGTCATACGCATGACACATTTCTGCCCAAAGCGTACGTCCACTCTTCATCTGATGGTTCCAGGAAGCATGGTGAAACCAAAGAAGCAGGTTTTCCGGGCAAGTATCCACGTTGTCCAATTCTTCACACAGCGGGGAATGATATTGCCCGGCAGCATTACTTCCCGTACTGCTACGGTCGAAACCGATTCCTAAACTGTCAGCACGGTGATAATAGGAAGGCATCCAGTCGGGACGGGCACCGGGAATATCGCACCAAGGTTCCGGTCCGTAATGATGCCCCCAGGCAAAAATATGATGTAAGCCAAGCGGCATCATATAGTCCACCACTGCTTCTCTTGACTTTTGAAGAACTTGAGAATTGAGTAGAGAAAGTTGAGAGAATAATTGTTCTTTCTCTTTTTGCACAACTTTTGCTGTTAAAAGATTGGCCTGTGCATCAATGACCGGAAGAAAAGTCTGCCTCAACCATTCTTCACCTATCTGCTCGGAAGAAAGCGAATGTTTCCATGCCAGACGACCGAAAGCATACCAGTTGGCTTGGGCAAAAGGATGTCCGCACCAATTAGGATCATCACCGATATTGGCAACACCGGCAATAGCAGTCAATGGATGGGGGAACAAGGAACCGTCCGTCACACGGGCAATGGTGGAGCCTTCACCTTGCATATATGTATCGCTATCCAGACATTCTTTCCACATAGGTGCAAGAAAAGCAAGATGGTTAGAAAAGCCGAGATATTCCTGTGTTATCTGGAATTCGGGCATAACCGCTGTTTTCTTCATTGCTCCAAACAACGGACTGAATGGTTCGCGAGGTTGGAAATCAATCGGGCCGTTCTTTATCTGTACAATGACATTATCCCGGAATTTTCCGTCCAAAGGCTCAAATTCAAGATAGGCTTGTTTGGCACGGTCGCTGTCGGTAGGCGAGTATACGAAAGCACGCCACATCACGATGCCGTGATAAGGTTTCAATACATCGGCAAGTATATTAGCTCCTTCGGCATGAGTACGCCCGTAGTCACACGGTCCGGGTTGTCCTTCGGAGTTTGCTTTCACCAAAAAGCCTCCGAAATCGGGTATCAGCGAATAAATATCTTTGGCTTTTTTCTTCCACCAGGCAATCACCTCTTTATCCAACGGATCGGAGGTGGATAAACCACCTAAAGCTGCCGGGGAAGAAAAGTTAATTGAAAGATATATTTTCAAACCGTAAGGACGGAAGATGTCTGCCAAAACTTTGACTTTCTGCAAATAATCATCAGATAGTATCTCAGGACTTGCATTGACATTGTTTATCACAGTAGCATTAATACCGATGGAAGCATTGGCACGTGCATAAGCTTCATAACGAGGAGAAACAACAGAAGGAAGTTCGTCCCATTTCCAAAGCGAATGTCCGGCATAACCACGTTCGATTGTACCGTCCAGATTGTCCCAATGATTCAAGACGCGAATCCGGTAATCCGGTTTTTCGGAGACATTTAAAGACTTCAATGTTGATTCGGATAATTGCCCGGTGGCTTGCAGACGAAGCAGATGATAAGCTCCGTAAAGTATTCCTTGCTCACCGGAAGAAGTGATTGTCAGGTGTTTACCATCTTTAGAAGCGCGAATGATGTATCCATCATTTCCTAATGCACGCAGTTCCTTATTTTTCTGTATTTCCAGCGTTATGGGGATTCCTCCCTGCCAGAAGTTCCGCAATTCGGAAACGGCGATATTTAATGTGGGAGACTGTTTCTTATTCATTATTATCGCTTTTGCTCCCGTTGGATAACGAAGCCACAAAGCGCTCCCATCTTCCGCATGAATAGAGAAACAGCTAAAAAACAGGACAAATGTCAATATAGATATAATCCTCATAAGTAATAGTTCAAAATTCGTTTCACGAATGGGTATTTATCGACTATTCATCCAATCCTTCAATCGTGATGATTTTTCCATCAGCATCGTATTGCAGTTCACAGACTTTTAAGCTGCGAAGCCACGTTTTCCCTTCGGAAGGTACGCAATCGTGATGGAACAGATACCATTTTCCTTTGAACTCAACAATAGCATGATGAGTAGTCCATCCCACTACCGGAGTCAGGATAACTCCCTGATAAGTAAATGGTCCGTATGGGTTGTCACCTATCGCGTAACAAAGTAGATGGGTATCGCCTGTAGAGTAAGAGAAATAATATTTCCCATTATATTTATGTACCCATGAAGCTTCGAAGAAACGACGTTCTGTATCTCCAGCTGTCAGAGGTTTACCGTTTTCATCCAGAATGACTAACGGACGCGGTTCTTCCGCAAACTCCATCATATCATCACTCAAACGAACAACACGGGATGGTAAGGCCTCTTCCTCTCCTTCGGGTAAAATGGCTGATTCCAATGCTTTATTATTCCGGTAACGTTGAAGCTGTCCACCCCACAGTCCGCCGAAATACATATAATAATTACCATCTCCATCATTCCAAACAGCCGGATCAATGCTGTAACTTCCTTTCATCGGGTTTGCTTCCGGAATAAAAGGTCCGTATGGCTTATCGCTCACAGCTACTCCGATACGGAATATGTCGTTTTGGTCTTTCAATGGAAAATACATATAGTATTTGCCGTCTTTAAAAGCAACATCACAGTCCCAAAGCTGACGGCCCGCCCAAGGAATATCTTCCGTAGAAAGTACAACCCCGTGGTCAGTAATCTCTCCATTCATTACATCATCCATAGAATACACATGGTAATCTTTCATGTTGAAATGATCTCCATTGTCATTTTCGGCAATACCACTCTCCCAGTCATGCGAGGGATAAATGTAAAGTTTGCCATCAAACACGTGTACGGCAGGATCAGCCATATAATCACCAGGAACTAAATATCTTTTTTCTGTTTTCATGATTTTATTCTTATTGCAACAGTTCTAAATTAATTTTATAAATGGGAATTTCTATTTCACCACAGAGGACACGGAGGACACAGAGGTTTACTATTTTTACTCACTATAGAGTAACACAGAGTCTCACGTAATCGTATATTTATCGCTCTGTTTTACTTACGGAAAGAGAGAGAGAAGAGCTCTGTGTCCTCCGTGTCCTCTGTGGTGAAGTGAACTCCAAATGATCATTTCTGCATAGCCTCTTTTATAATCAAATCAACTACCGGTTTCGGCTGATGATTGCGGTCGAAAAGCAATGGATAATCCGTACGTCCTCTCATCGGCCAGTCGTTACGCCAGGAATCCTGATCGGCTACTCCCCAAACAGTAACTCTTGTTATGATATCCTGATGTTTCAGGAACAGGCGGAAAAAGTCATTCATTCTCTCTGTCCATGCTTTTGATACTTCTTCCGGTAATCCGTCCGAATAAGGATTCATCTCTTTTTTATATTCGAAAGATGCTGAGACTTCCGCACCAACCTTGGGGTCGGGTGATGGCAATATAGTCAAGTCCAATTCTGTTATCATCACCTTCACTCCCGCTTTGGCAAAGGCAAGCATACTTTCTTCAAACTCGCTGATTTTCGGATAGTCCATGCCGATATGTCCTTGCATACCCACTGCATCAATACGGATACCGCGTTTCTTCAAGTCTTTCACCATCTTTACAACTGCCGCTCTTCTGCCCGGTTGAGCCATTGAATAATCATTGTAATAAAGCTCTGCATCCGGATCGGCCTCGTGCGCATATTGAAAAGCCAATGGGATATATTCTTCACCTAGAATTTCATAAAACTTAGTCTTACGATATGCACCATTATCTTCAATCGCTTCATTCACTACATCCCAACCTTTAATACGGCCTTTGTAGCGCTTCACAATAGTGGTGATATGATCTTTCATCCGCTTCTTCAATACTTCCGGAGACACATTTTTGCCATTCTCATCCACGCAGAACCAAGGAGAAAGCTGCGAATGCCAAATCAACGTATGTCCTGTAATTGCCAAATGATTCTTCTCCCCAAAAGCAACAAACTCATCTGCCTGTGTGAAATTATAACGGTTCTCTTTCGGATGTATTTCCTGACTCTTCATACAATTCTCTGCTACAATAGCATTAAATTGTTTCTGGATCACGCGTACTCCTGCTTTATCCCGACCGGACGCTTGTCGTGTATTCACCGCTGTTCCTATCAGGAACTTACCCTTCAAAGCTTCTTTCAAAGTCTTTGTTTCTTGTGCAAAAGCTACCGAAGTACCAATTATCAGGGCTACCACAGCCAACAAAGAAACTACGGTTGTTCTTGTCAAAGTCTTCATATAGTCTATCTATTAGTTATAGTTATTAATCAATTGTTTTCCAGACGGCGTTTTGCCAAATCGTCTTGAATGTGTTCATTCAACTTTTTAGAAATAGGATAAAAGAACAAAGCAATTACTCCTACAAAGAAAGTGATGGCAGGAATCACGCTGGATGTCAAACGGATACCCAAAATAGCGTTTTCTGTCTGCACTGTGTTAGATACAAAACCGAACGAATCGACAATCGCACCGCAAATAGCTCCCCCTATACCTAGTCCGGCTTTCAGGGCAAAGACTACACCTGCAAATACGAATCCTGTCGCACGACGATGGTTCACCCATTCGGAATGATCGGCAACATCTCCCATCATTGCCCAAAGCAATGGAATAGTGGGTGCGTATGCCAAACTCTTCAAACAGTTAATAATAAAGATCGTACTTATGTTTGTCGAATCTACCACAAAAAACAGGGCTGTAAAAAAGGCTGTCAGTGCCAGACAGATCAAAAATACATTCCGCTTGCCAAAGATATTGGCAAGAAATCCGGAAAGCAATATTACACCCGCCAAAGTGATAATCTGACCAATCATATTGAACAAACTGAAACCTACAGCAAACACATTACTATGATCAGGCTGCGCAATCAGTCCGAAAGCATCAAGAAAAGTGTGCCACATTCCATAAGTTTCTCCTTCTATCCGTACTAATCCGAAGTTCTGCAAGAAATCAAAAAGGGCTGTTTTATCTACGAAGTAATTAAAGTAGTAAGACATACTGCTTCCCCACATAGCCAATGTCGTAAATAAAAAGAGGGTTAGGATAAACATTGCTTTCCATGGACGGCTGCTTACGATATCTTTAAAATCCTGTTTCACGGAAGTTTTCTGACCTACGGGAGGCGTAATACGCTCTTTGGCAGAAAAGAATGTGATTACTAAAAGAACAACTCCGATGATGGCAAACAGAGTAATCGTCAGAAACCATCCACGTTGGTCGTTGCCTTGCCCGAACTTGGAGACTAATGGCAAAGTAAGCCCCTGCACAACAAAAGTGGCTATTGTAGCTGTCACAAAACGGATGGACGAGATACTGGTACGTTCTTTGATGTCACTTGTCATCACTCCACCCAAAGAGGCATACGGGGTATTATTGAAGGAGTAAATAGACATTAATAAGGTATAAGTGATACCAGCATAAATAATCTTCCCACGCTCACTCAAATCGGGTGTCGTAAATGCCAGAATGAAGAATACGGCAAAAGGAATAGCTGTCCACAACAACCAGGGACGGTATTTACCCCAGCGGGTATTGGTTCTGTCGGACAGGATACCTACCACCGGATCGACAAACGCATCGAAAATGCGTGCGACCAGCAATATCATACCTGCTGCTGTTGCTTTTATTCCAAACACATCTGTATAGAAGAAGAGTTGGAACATCATCATCATTTGGAAAATCAGGTTCGCTGAACCATCACCTAAACTATAACCGATTTTCTCGGCCATCGACACTTTTTGAGTCTGTGTTTTCATGGTATTAATCTCTTTTTTAATTTATTTAACTCTTTATTGAGAGACTGCTTGGGAAACGCGTTGTCCCAACGTCTTTTTATCTAATGGATGGATATCATTCCATTCTCCTAAATCACCGTTTTTAATCAGAGTGACATTTTTATTTGTATTGGCTACTTCCGCCTGCACTTTCCGGAACTCCGCCCAAGCAGCACGTCCTCCTTTATCTTCGGGTGAGAGGAAGTCCGCCAATTCAATCACATAGAAAGGCATATCAGGTCGGTTCCAATGCTGTCTCCAATCCGCAATCATCGCAGTCAACAGGTCTTTATACTCATTTCTGCGAGACACATTCGATTCACCCTGATACCAGATAACACCGGATACCGTATAATTCAATAAAGGAGCAATCATGGCGTTATAAAGTCCCACGGGTTTATAATGAAAGGCTGTCTGTCCCGGAGCAGCAGGCATGGGAGCGCCGAGGTGATATTTCCAATCACCTTCGAGACTAATCTCCGATTCTCCTTTTTCCGGCTGACCTTTTCCGAAAAGTATCTTATAAGGTTTCTCCTTTACAAAATGAGGAAAACCGCCATAACTGAAAAGACGTATGGTTATCGTGTTTTTTCCGGCTTTCAACAATCCGGCGGGAATGGTATAGATACGTGGTGGATATTGATAAGAAACTGTTCCCACAAATGTTCCGTTTACATAGACGGAGTCTGCATCTACAATACATCCCAGGCGAAGAGTTGCCTTCTCTCCCGCTTGTTGCCCTGACACTTGAAAATCTTTACGGAACCAATGGGAACCATTGACTGTATTCAATCCGTTAGTAGCCCAACCGGAAGCGAACAAGTCAGTCGGTGTCCAATCACTGTCATCATAGCCGGCAGCATACCAAGGGATAGTTTCATGCATTCCTTTATCTCCCTGATACAGTGCTACATTCCAGGCACGGCTTTTCTTGCTCTCTTCTTTTTTCATTGATTCTATCAAGTCATCTGATTCATAGATACGTTTTTCGTTCAGATAATAAGGAAAAGGTTTCAGACCTTCCTCACTGATCCACGCTTCTACCGGTGAACCTCCGACACTGGAGTTTATGATTCCTACCGGAACCTTTGTTTTCTGAAAGTAATCTTTAGCAAAAAAATAAACCAAAGCAGAGAAAGACATCACATTTTCAGGAGTCATAGCCTTCCAGGAGATTCCCTGAATATCAGCCTGCGGAGCATGAAAGTTATACAATAGAGGAGTTTTTATATAACGTACCATCGGATAATCATTGTCCGCAGATATTTCATTCCGAAAACGGTCTGTAACCCGTGAAACAGGTAATTCCATATTCGACTGACCTGAACATACCCAAACGTCACCCACAAGAATATCCTTCAACTCTATATCATTAATAAGCATCGTGTAAGGACCACCAACTTTTAAGGCTGGCAAAGTCACTTTCCAGTTGCCTTGCGCATCGGCAACGGTCTTATATTTCTTTTTTTGGAAAGTTATATTAACAGTTTCATCAGGATCAGCCGTCCCCCAAATATTGACAGGCTCCCCGCGTTGAAGCACCATTCCGTCGGAAACAAGAGTGGGAAGTTTAACCTTTGCTTCACCCAACAGAGCGAAGCAAAGGAACACAACTACTAACCCAACCTTATAAAACCAATACTTATTCATTATCTATCTTTTCTTTTATGTCTTTATTTCATAGTAATCCGGAAAATGAAATAATCCGTTCTGAATTCCACATTGCAAACTTAGGAAGTTTCTCTCCGCTTACCCAAAAATTTTGATTCAAATCATTACTCGCTTGTTACATCATCGTTTACGTATGTTACAAATACCTGTTGTAATGTTACATCACAATTGATATTGCCGATGAATAGGAGGAAAATAAAGAAAATGCCGGCAACCAACGTCGAGTTGTTATATATGCCATAAATAAAAAATGCCGACTAATCAGCCGACACATGATTTCATTTGTTCCATCAGACTGAAACAGACAGCCAGCCTACTGCATGAAAAAGCTTGAGCATCCCGGAATTGTAGTAATATAGAAAAAACTACTTATACATAATCAACGCAGACTGACCGGGAACAATCACTTCCGGTCCGATTTGCGTACCTAATCCACGCACGTCTATCACTCCGTCTTTACATACTACCGTATATTTACCAACAGGAACTTCCAATCGTGCAGGAGTCGTACGAGAATTAAAGGCTACAATAATATCTTCCCAGCTATCTCCATTCGCATGCTCTTTGAGGCGAAACGCAATCAGGTTTTGCCCTTCAACCGGAAGGAACTCCAGATGCTTCCGGACCATTTCTGCATTTCCCATACGGAAAGCCGGATGAGACTTACGAAGATCAATGAGTCGTTTATAGTACGTAAAAATATCTCCATTCGTCGTTTTGCGTCTCCAGTCAATGGCATTGACGGCATCCGGACTCTTATAACTATTGTCTATCCCTTGTTTATCACGCATCACTTCTTCACCTGCATAGATAAAAGGAATTCCCTGTGAAGTAAAAACTACCGTTTGTGCCAATTTATCAAGTCGAACCAACTGTTCGGGAGTAGCTCCCGGCATACTTGCCTTCAATCGGTCCACCAGACACAAACCATCATGACAGGAAACATAGCTAATCATCTGGGTAGGCTGTTCCGCCCACGGATTCTGACTATAAATTACAGAATCACAGCGTACTTGCGGATGCTTAATAGCTCCAACAATTCCGAATTTTACGCTCATTTCTCCCCCCGGCACTCCGGCAAGGAAAGCTCCTTTATCCTTCTCCCATACAGGACCGCAAAGTCCATCGCGCAATTCATCCGAGAATACAGCAATTCCAGGCATCTGGGAAACATTTCCTTTCATCGCCAGTGAATCTGCCGGATATTGAGGAGTTTCAGCCGCCCAACCTTCTCCATAGATACAAATAGTAGAATCGACTTTGCTGACAGCCTTTCGAATCTCGTTCATTGTTTCAATATCATGCACCCCCATCAAGTCAAAGCGGAAGCCGTCAATATGATATTCTTTTATCCAATAAAGAACGGACTCTATCATGAACTTACGCATCATAGGCCGTTCACTTGCTGTTTCATTGCCACACCCTGAACCATTTGCCAATGTGCCATCCTCTTTCTGACGGTAAAAATAGCCGGGAACGGTACGTTCAAAATTACTTTCAAGTGTATTAAAAGTGTGATTGTAAACCACATCCATTATCACGCGTATTCCAGCTCTATGCAACGCTTGTACCATCTGTTTGAACTCTTTCACGCGAACAGCAGGCTGATAAGGATCGGTTGAATAAGAACCATCCGGTACATTATAATTCGCCGGATCATACCCCCAGTTATAGTGGTTTTCATCTAATTTTGTTTCGTCGATAGAAGCATAATCAGAAGAAGGAAGAAGATGCACGTGTGTCACTCCCAGCTCTACCAAATGATCGATACCTGTTGGTTGATTGCCGGAATTCACCGTCCCATGTTCAGTCAGTGCAAGGTATTTGCCTTTATTCTTTATTCCCGAAGTAGAGTCAACAGAGAAGTCACGATGATGCATTTCATAGATAATCATATCAGCAGGCGATTTCAGAGAAGGACGTCGGTCACTCTCCCACCCCTCCGGATTGGTAGTCTTCCAGTCGATGATAGCTGCACGCTTTCCGTTCACTCCTACAGCGTGAGCATTAATCCCCGGCGTGTCACCCTGCCATTTATCGTTGATTTTTACATTGAAAGCATAGTATTTGCCGAGCAGGTCTTTATCTACAGATGTCGTCCAGGTTCCATTCTCACCGAGTTCCATCTTTACTGTTTCGTAAGCATGTCCGCCTTCTCCTGCATCATAAAGCATCAGGCGTACCTCTTCTGCAGTCGGTGACCAAAGGAAAAATTTGGTTGCCAACGGCGTATATTCCATCTCTGTAAGGCTTCCCATACGAACCGGATATAATTCAAAAGAAGTATATTCCTTCTTCGTTGGAGAACAACTCATCACTGTTGTCACTGTAGTCACACCCAATATCGCTAAACAATTATTTCCTATCTTCATTCTAAACCTCCCCCTATGCTACGCACCATATCTATCCCCATAAAATTAAATGCTTTATTTCACCTTATCCGGATTCTTCGCTATAAAATCCTTCCAACTACTATACCCTTTTTCCATTGCCGGTCGTCCCATTTGCAGGAAATGACAATAAGCCGCTGCCAACCCATCTGTTGCATCCATAAAAGTAGGCATATCATCTTTTGAAAACCGCAGCATCCTTTGCAGCATATCCGCCACTTGTTCTTTTGATGCCTGCCCATTTCCGGTGATAGCCATTTTTATCTTCAAAGGGGCATATTCGGTGATTGGAATATCCCGGCTCAACGCTACTGCCATTGCTACCCCTTGTGCACGACCTAACTTCAACATCGATTGCACATTTTTTCCGAAGAAAGGTGCTTCAATAGCCAACTCATCCGGTAGATAACTTTCAATAATGCTCAATACCCGTTCATGGATATGGCGAAGTTTCAGATAGTGATTGGCAAATTTACGTAAGTCGATAATCCCCATCGCAATCATTTCGGGCTTGGTTCCCCTCACCCTTAGAACCCCGTATCCCATGATTGTCGTACCAGGGTCAATCCCCAAAATTATCTTTTCTTTTACCGGTTGAATCACTCTATCACCTCCATCAAAGTCGGAAATCCGATCACTTTATCTTTAAATATTTTTACCAGTTCGTCATTCAATCGTACCCCCTGTTCCAAATGCCAGCGATGTAACACCCCACTGCTTTCTACTTCCCATTGCAAAGAATACGCACTTCCTTCTTCCCTATGACTCAATATCCGGCAAATACGCGGTGCCTTCAACGCACCGTGTTTCTGTACTTCAGGGATATAACTCTCTTTTATCCAAATCATGAAATTGTCGTGAACGTCATCGTCCACTTGAAAAGTTGTATTATAAATCAGCATATCTTAAATTTCAAATTAATTATTTACCGCAAACATAGCAATTATTTCAGAATATTGCATTATATTTGCGGCAACAAAAAAGGATTCGTTTACAAACGTTATCATATAAGGCAAAAAAGGGGCGTTAGCTCATCTGGCTAGAGCGTAACACTGGCAGTGTTAAGGTGATCGGTTCGAGTCCGATACGCTCCACTTACACGAGAATAAAATTATTGGCCATCAATAACAAATTCAAGTTCACACTATAACTTTTCTATTTCTTCTTCAGACAATCCAGTAGCTTGTGAAATTACATCAATTGCCACTCCCAGTTTTTTCAGATTACGAGCATTATTCAAATTGGCTTCTCTTGCTCCTTCTTCTTTCCCTTTATTCAATCCTTCCTCAAGACCTTCTGCTCTTCCTCTCTTTTCCGCTGTAGATATAACACTATACCAGTCACGGAAATTTTTCAAACTGTCCCAATACTCGCTCAGTTCAGTCTTGGTAAACTTTGCTATCTCCGCTGTTTCAAAAAGGCGGTCAAAAACTCTGTTCTGCAATGCTCTAGGACGTTCAAGCAGAGAGGCAAGATTACGCAAGACAAACAGCCACTTGTCAAACATGCTATCCAACTCATCCTCACTCTTGTTGAATTTGGGCATTTCAAGGTAAACAAAAGTAAGCTTGTCATAGAAAACCTTGTGTGTATAAAGGTCTACAAGCTTCACCTCATGATGGAAATACTCCGCATCAGAATTGTCAAAGGAGAAATTCAGGATACCCACCACGTAGACAGCCTTCAACTCATAATCCCATTCCCCACGTTTGGCCTGTTCACGAATAGGGAAAGTGGAATAAAAGACACTGCGGTCCTTAAAGAACTGCTGCTCGCCACGCTGCATCTCAACCAAGAACTTCTCACCCTTCTCATTCTCACAATAGACATCAAAGACAGCTCGACGGTCATATTCCTGCGTTCCAAGATGTTCAGCATTAAGATAAGTGACATCCTTGATTACCTCCTCCCTGAATAAGAGTGCATTCAAAAAGCTGATCAACAATTCTTTATTCATTGCTGTACCAAAAAGCAACTTGAATCCGAAATCGGTATATGGATTTACATATTTATCCTGTATTCCTTCCGTTACCATGTCTTTTTCCTTTTTTTATAGTTTGAAATGCTAATCCAGCCCCTTCGTATAACAATAATATGGACCTCCTTTTGAAATGCCTCAATAACTTTCCGGAGCATTATGTACAAAAGTAGCAATAATCAGATAAAATCAAGCAGAAAAAGATTATTTTAACAGAGGGATGAAAATAATCGGGCGAAGATTATTCCTTATTGCAATCTAGCTCTGATCTGATGTACGGAATACAAAGTGAATAAAGGAAAACTATGTAGATTAAGGGTATATACAAAAACTCTCAAGAGGTTCGTTTCCTTATCCGTTGATTTTCAAAGAACTCATTTATTTACTGCCAAAGCTGCTTAGGCTTGGCCATTTTTTAACGAACTATTTCTTCTAAAAAGTAAGAAAATTATTACAAATCCTTTGAGAATTTCCTTCATTTGATATAATAAGAGAATATTACACTTTAATTATATTCCATTTAAACATCATTTCTCTACCAATAAGCCTGATTTTATTCTGTTTAGTCATAAAACACATAATTCCAATTTTTACAGATCAATCTTATTAATTACTTTTGCATCACAGAACATTAATAAGGTGAAACTTTTTTATTTACATATTAATTTATCAAATTAAAATGAAAACATTAAGATTAATCGGGATGGCTATCGTAGCCATTATTATGAGTGTGAATTTTGCAGCTTGTAGCGATGATGATGAAGACATTGACGTAAATCAACTAGAAGGAAATTGGGGATTAGTACTTGACGAGGGCTATGAGTATTATGAAGGTGAAAAAGAAAGTTGGAATGAGAGTTACGACCCTGCAAACCCAACAGAAGATTGTGAAAAAATAACAATCTCAAAAGTGTCAGACAACACCTACTCTGTTACTTTTTATTATTACTACAATAATAAATGGAATCAATCTAGCACTGAAAAATTCACGTTGGATGGCAACAACATACTTCCTGTTGATGAAGAAGATACAGAAGTTAGTTCAATGAAATTGCTTGTTGCTAACTCAAGTCAATTGGTAGTTGAAATAAAAGGAAGAGATGAAGAAGGTGATTTTTACAACAAAATGACGTACAAACGTCTATAATAAACACACAGTAATAAATAAAAAAAGGCGGCATTTGAAGTATCGTACAACCGTCCGCGATAGCAGGTAAGCCATAAAAAGAAAGCCGTCCGGATTTTGGGCGGCTATTTTTGTGAGGGTTTCCAGCGGTCGGGAAGCAGGTCGCGGTATTTTTCGATCGGGGTGTTTGGCGGCCATGCGGCACATCGGTCGATGATGTCACAGAAGTAGTCGAAGACGTTGACTCCGCACTGATGGCAGGTGATGGCCAGCGAGTGGTACAGGGCGGCGGCTTCGGCTCCGGAGTGGGAGCCGATTGTCAGTCGGCGACGGGTCAGGGATATGTAGCGGTTGATTCGCTCGACTTTGTTGTTGTCAAGTCTGTAGGTGGGTGAGGCGAAGATGCGTGGTATCACGTCCCATTGTTTAAGCGCATGTTCGGTGGCGGCAAGCAGCGGGTCGTCGGGTGGCACGCCGATGCGATTTTTGACCGCTGTCAGTCTCATGCGGATTTTCTCGAGCATCACTTTGGAGTATCGTTGTCTCCACTCAAGGTGCTTTTCCGCCGTCCATCCGTCTTTGCCTATGCGGTGCTGATGCTCGAAGTGGTAAAGGAGTCCGAAGAGCTTTGCTATTTCCTGCGCCTGCGGATTGTCTTTCAGGTCGAGGAACTTCCGCTTTATATGCTGCAGGCATGGCAAGCGTTTTATCCCGCTCATCTCACCGATTCCGATATGCCGGTATCCCGAGTAACAATCGCATTGGAACGCTCCGTTGAAGCCTTTGATATGCTGCTTGAAGACTTCGGCAGAGCGGGAACCGTCATCATAGAAGAAGTATACAAGCCCGGTTGTCATGCCGACGAACACCCAGATGTAGCCCTTTTTGATCTTCCTGCCCGAGGGAGTGGCCACCTGCAGCCGCACTTTCTGATAGGTCTCGTCACCACAGATATAATTGTCTTCGACAACTGCCGGCCCGAGAGCCTTGTACAGATTCTCCAGATGAACCCTTACCTTGCTGATCAGTTTTTGTGCCGTGCCTTTGTCAAGGTCGAAGCCGTGGGCACGGAAGTATTCGACTGCATTTTCAAGTGGCATGCAGTGGAGATAGCGTAGCTCGGCGAGTCCGGCAATGAAGGAGGATGTATACTGCGAGTTCAGCAGCGGCGTGGCGGGAGCAGAGCCTTTGTATATTTTCTCGTCCTGCACATATTTGCGTACCTTGTAGATTATTTTCTTGAAGCGCATCGGCTCCATGACGTAGCGCACGACATCGCACTCGCCGATAAACGTCGCCGCCTCGGGATTGAAGTCGGGGCTGTCCGGCTCCACCACAACCGTCTCTACCTCGCACTCGGGATGGGTCTTTCTCCTGGCTCCATTGTTGGTGCGTTTCTTCTGTGGCCTCTGTTCCGGAGTTTCTGATACGGCAGGAGCCGGCATCGGTTTTGTCTGGCGCTCTGACGGCGAGCCCTGCAGACGCTGCACGGCCTGACGAGCAGCTTTTTCTTTGCTTAGTTCCGCGCCTTTCCCTTTTACAGCATCCTCCAACGAGGCTATCTGTTTGCGCAGCTCATCTACTGTTGCCACCAGTCTGTCGTTGGTTGACTGGAGTTTTTCATTGGATAAAGTAAGAGAGCTGACAGAGGACAACGCCTCGTCAAGTTGTCCTTGAAGATACTCGATCTGACGTTGCAAAAACTCTATCAACTCGTTCTTTTTCATGGTGTAAAGTTACAAAAAATATCTGACATTTGCAACTTTCTACACCATTTATTTATTTGATTAACAAATTATTAAGCCTTATTTTACAGCCATTCTGAAGCGATTCTCGACCGTCACCTTCACAGGCGTGAGCCCCCTCATCAGCATATAGAAATCGTCCCATTGGAGCCTGCGCACGCCGTCATCGCCCTTTTTAAGTACCTCCCGGAAACGACCTTGCGACAGTCTTTTTGTGTACATCAAAAATCCGTCACCATCCCATTTCAGAGCCTTCATGGACTTGCGGTCTTTGGAGAAAAACACATACACATCGCCCGATGCCGGAGAGTGCCCCTTCCACGACCACACCATCTGGGTCAGACCGCGTATGCCGTAACGCATCGACACCGGCTGCTGGCATACCCATAGCCGTAACCCCTGCTCAAGACCCCACATGACCGACCTCCTTTCCCATCTTTCTGACGAACTTTGCAATGACAGCAACATCAGTATCAGCTGGAAAGCTGACCGCCACATGACCGTCGACCTTTACTGTTATCACATTGCCCGTGTCAGCCGGAAGAAAACCGGCCTCCTCAAAGATGACATCCTCGAAAGGCACCTCCTCAGACTTATTGTTACCCGTGCCTGTCGGTCCTGTATATCCGGGCAATCCGGCCACACGTAAATGCTTCCGATACAAATAAGAATGCAACTGACCGTATGTTACACCAAAACTCCTGCAATAAGAAGATAAGGTCCCGGGCTGTCTGCCTTGTGCGCATAATTGCTTGAACCGCTCATAAATTTCCCCGTAAAGGCGACTATTTACGCAACAATATCCCGGCAAGGTCTTTATATCCTGAAACTCGCTCTTGAGCAATTGCCGCATCTGACTCTGATCTACACCGTTGGCTATGCAATAGGCTCGGAACGAAGACGGCTGTCTTCCTTCGGCACACAGTTGCTTGAATGACAAGAAAACCTGCCTGTAAAGTTCAACTTTTCCCATAAATCAATTTTTAGGGCAAAGTTAGAAACTTTACAGGCAGGCTTCAATACGCTATCGCGGACGGTTGTACGAAGTATCTATCAAGTGTCGCCTTTTTTAATTCATTTCCTTCTCTTCTTAATCTGTTTATGTTTATTCTTCTTAGTGGAAAATGTGCTCACACATGATACTACCTTGCAAGTATTTATAGGACCTTTACTCAAGGTCCTTTTTTATCACTTCGTCCATTTCTTTTATACGTTTCTCGCGGTCTTTAATAGGATCGTCTTTCTTGTCATTATTGAATACGTCATCGGCACGGTCGACAACCTCGCCGCTCCATTCTTCAAACTGGTCCTTGGCCGGACGACCATTCGGTTCGATATTTTCTTCGGCTATCGAATCATGCCTGTTAATCATATCATCCATAAGTTCTTGTTTTAAAAGTTTATGGCTATATGACAATACAAACGAAGAAAAGTTTTCTGTTTTAATGATTTTTGAAGAAATCAATCATGTTATTATATTATCAAAAGCACTCTAATATCATCTGGCTATAGAGTAAAGGTTGTTTCATCAGCAAGAAACTACAGTTCCATCAGCATGAAACTATAGTTTCATCAGTAAGAAACAAAAGTTTCAAGCCGTAGAAACTGTAGTTTCAAGCCGCAAAACAAATAGTTTCAAAGCTTGAAACTATCAGTCACAAGGCAGATCCCGTCCCGTAAGCACAAGGGTAATAAATAGAATAGCTTATCTGCCTGTAGTTAACGTAAGTTCGATATAACTTCGTCCCACGGGGACTCCTCCTTCCCGAAGAAGGAGAATAGGAATAGTACAAGCCTATATCGAACTGACGTTAGTTAATATATTCACCAAATTTGAAGAAGCCCCCCCCAAAAAAAAGAGGAGTACTTGCAGATGTACAAAAAGCACATATATCATTATCAATCAACGAATTGAATCAAAAAGAACAAATTCGGATAGTGAGGGCAAACGTCTGCCCTCACCCTACTACCACACTTGCTCTAATAGCGGAAAACACCATGAATAAAGGGATTGAGAGAGAAGTATGAGGGCATGAGGGCAAAAATGAAAAAAACTCTTAGGAGAGAATTGCAAAAGCTGAATTCAATTTATCAATGCGGGTAGCACAGTGGATATATAGTAAATCGCTGAATTCAAGTTGTAAATGCAATATCTCTTTTTTACCAATCGGACCTTAGATGCAAAGTTTGCTTATTTATTCCGATAGAGTTGCGGACGGAAAGGAATATAAAGAGTATAATTACTATCCGCCGGCTTTCCTCCCGCCAATGCAGGGGACCATTTCGGCATCCCTTTGACAATGCGGAGAGCCTCCTCAGCAAATTCCGGATGAGTGGAACGTAGAATATGAGGGCGAAGGATCACCCCTTCCTTATCAATGGTAAACTCACACAAAGCATAACCCGAAACATTCTTCTCTAAAAGTCCTGCCGGATAAACCATTTCATTAGCAATATATTCTTCCGGACTCATCGCAGAGAAATGAGCAGGTTCTTCCACCGGCTTTCCGGAAAGCGTCTTTGCGCGGGGACCTACCGGATAAATTCCAACATACATCGGTTGTTTATAAGCATCCGGTTCTTCCTTGCTACGCTGCTGCAATGCTTTCAATAAAGAGGCAGCCTCTTCCGCCAGTGCCTGTTCCGAAATATTCTCTTCCCGGGATAACATATATGCCGACTGACAAATCAATACAAGACGTTCCATCAACGTTCCTTTTTCCGGCGACCATTTTCGTCCCATCCGTTCTTTGCCTTTTGCATCCGTAGAAGAAAAGTAATAGACAATTCCGTCCAAACCGGCCGTAGAACCATCCAGATCCTGCACCTGCTCTGTCACCAAACGAAAGATAGTCCCTAAAGACTGATACAAGGAAGCACTGATGACAACCGATTTAGTATCCACCGTCACCGTCCCCTTCTCCGCCTGCCAATAGGTACGGGATAGTGTATTCGAAATCAGCATATAACGTCCGTTTTTCCTTTCTACCGACATTGCATACTCCGGCGAAAAGGAAGGGATAGCTGCGAAACGCGCGTATGGCTGTTTCTGAAAGCCAGTATTAAGTAAAGAAAACACACTACGGTAATATTCGCCCAACTCGCCTGTATAAGAAGAAAAAGGTTTCATCGGCTCCAAATAGTCAATCTGGGCCGCCAGGCGAAAAGAACAAGTTAAAAGCAGAAGACAAAAAACAATCATTTTCATAAGTTGCCGGATTTTCGGTACATATCGGCAACAAAGTTACTACAAAAAAGTGAAATGCGGAAAGATATAGTGATAGAATTGAGTTACAGGGGTTTCTGTTGTACTTCCGATTATTCGTGAAGCCATCGCAATCACTGCTGAAGCCAAATCAAGACACCGCTACGTTACTTGTCCGTAACCACGCCCGAAAGGGCGACAAACGGACACGGACAGCGAAACAAGGCGTTAAGGATTAGTGAGTTATTGACAACTCACGCAACAAATCCGGTTACGGAAAAAGATTGCGCCGTTCCTCCCCGTTTTGCGTACCGACACCGGACTCTTCACCAACTAATTTTGAACCTAAAAAAAGTAAGGACGATGAAGAGTACATTTTCAGTAATCTACTACCTCAAACGTCAGGTAGTGAAAAAGGACGGGACAGTACCCGTCATGGGACGCATCACGGTGGACGGCAGCCAGACACAGTTCAGTTGCAAGCTGACCGTCGATCCCAAACTGTGGGATACCAAAGGGGGACGTGTCACGGGCAGAAGCTCGGCGGCACTCGAAACGAACCGCATGCTTGACAAGATGCGTGTGCGCATTAACAAACATTATCAGGAAATCATGGAGCGTGACAACTTCGTCACGGCGGAGAAGGTCAAGAACGCCTTTCTCGGACTGGAACACCGCTACCATACGCTGATGCAGGTGTTCCGCCAGCACAACGAGGACTACGAGAAACAGGTGGAGGCTGGCATGAAAGCCAAAGGCACGCTCCTGAAGTACAAGACCGTTTACAAGCACCTGCAAGAGTTCCTCACCATCCGCTACCGCGTGAAGGACATCGCGCTGAAAGAGCTTACGCCCGCCTTCATCTCCGACTTCGAGATGTTCCTGCGCACGGACAAGCACTGCTGCACCAACACCGTGTGGCTGTATGTCTGCCCCTTGCGGACGATGGTGTTCATCGCCATCAACAACGAGTGGCTCACACGCGACCCGTTCCGGGAGTACGAAATCAAGAAGGAGGAAACGACACGCAGTTTCCTGACGAAAGAGGAAATCCGGCTGCTGATGGAGGGCAGGCTGAAAAACGCCAAGCAGGAGCTTTACCGCGACCTCTACCTGTTCTGCGCCTTCACCGGCTTGTCGTTCGCCGACATGCGCAACCTTACGGAAGAGAACATCCATACCTACTTCGACGAACACGAGTGGATAAACATTAACCGCCAGAAGACGGGCGTGGTGTCCAATATCCGCCTGCTCGACATCGCAAAGCGCATCATCGACAAATACCGGGGGCTGTGCGGGAACGGCAGGATTTTCCCCGTTCCCCACTACAACACGTGCCTTGCCGGAATCCGTTCCGTCGCCAAGCGTTGCGGCATCACCAAGCATATCACGTGGCATCAGAGCCGCCACACGGCAGCCACGACGGTGTTCCTCTCCAACGGCGTACCCATCGAAACAGTAAGTTCCATGCTGGGACACAAAAGCATAAAGACGACGCAGATATACGCGAAAATCACCAAAGAGAAGCTCAACCAAGACATGGAGAACCTTGCGGCAAGGTTGAACGGCATCGAGGAATTTGCAGGGTGCACCATCTAAAAACAGAAAAGCCATGAAACGAGATATAATCATCATAGAAGACAATACGGTCAGCGTAACCGGTAACGAGATATGGATGACAGCCACAGAAATCGCCGGGCTGTTCCACAGTGGCGTCCCGGCAGTGAACGCAGCCATCAGAGCTGTCCGCAAGCCGGACGTGTTGAACGATTACGAGGTGTGCCGCTACATGCGGCTTGAAAACGGGCTGCATGCGGATGTTTACTCGCTTGAGATAATCATCCCTGTCACCTTCCGGCTGAGCACATACCATGCCCATCTTTTCCGCCGCTGGCTGATGGACAAGGCACTTGCAAAAGACAAGCATACCGCCTACATGGTATTCGTACATAGCGGAAAAGGCGGTTACTGCTGAAAAGACGATGAAAATCAATTAAAAACGGACAACCATCAAGCTGTCCGTTTTAACTTTAAGATAGTCAATTTGGAATATACAAATTATGTGCTAAAGAATATGAGGTATCAAAATTGAGATGGCTTATATAACATCTCATACTTTAACGAGCCACAATCAATGTACATATCATATTCCGCAATTCCTTTTTCTTGTGCTATATAATGCAAAATTTTCTTGTGGATGTTTGAAATTCTCTCTCCATAATAGATTGCTTTAGGAACAATTTTCAGGCTTGTTGCACGAGAATGTGCGGCAGGTTGTTTCTCTGAATGAATAATACGCCATTCATTTTCATATTCCCACTGTGTGGATTTGTGAATAGCCATTTTCAAATGCGATAGTGAATCTATATTTTTAACATCCAGCCCCAAGCTCTTTGCTATATACCATTGAATAAAGCTATTTGCATCAAAACGGTTATTATCATATATAACAGGCAAGATACAACAATTCATTTCTCTTTGTTCTAATAAGAACCTTAAATCATATTCCAATGCAAACCCTTCATGATTTTGGGCATAGTGACTCCACATTATAACAGAATCTATGCTTTCACTTAAACATGCTATTGTAGATACGACCTTTAATGTATCCCCCATTTTTAATAGGATTTCTTTCAATATGTTTTCCATTGCAACACTAAAAAGAGCTAATGTCAATGGATTTATGCCGTTACACGATATTACCTGTTTTTTTAAACCTGCCAAATTGTTTCTTCCGAAAAATTGGATTACACTTGGAGGAAAATCGAAATCTTTAGTTTCAAGTATCTGTTTGAATTGTTCAAGAAATTCTTCTGTACAACAAGCTCTCATTTGCTCTTGAATATTATCCAAACTATAATAAACAAGAGTGTCATAGGGGTCATTAAACTTATCAGCAGTAACAGCATAAACCAGATCCTTGTCAAAAGCATCAAGGTTTAATGTTGAACAACTCCTATATCTATACAGTTTTTGTGGTAACATTGACATCAATGCAGCACTTATAGGATAGATTCGGGATTTTATGTCCTCTTGCTCAATTCCTTCAGGAATTATTGTGGATTCTAACAATTTTGCAAATTCACTCCGAAGCATAATGGTATTTCATTTTTAACTACAAAGGTACGCATTTTATTCCGGAATGCCAGAACATTATTCCAGCGGCTTGCGGTAGTTCACCTCTAATAGCTCACGCAACCCTGATTCGGGGTAAAGCACCTTTCCACCCAAAAGGATAAAGGGCAGCACCCTGTTGTTGCGGTACTCCTGCAAGGTGCGGCGGCTGACACGGAGCAGTTCCGCCACCTCCCTGTCCGTCAGGTAACGCTCCCCGTCCAACGGCGGACGGTAACTTTCCAGAAAGGCGGAGAGCCATTTCGAGCCTTTGCGCATGTTCTGCACAAGGGTGGCAAGCGGCTCGTTCTCCATTGTAAACACTTCATTGTTCTCGTTCATCATCATTTCGGATTCAGTGGGAATATAAAAATCAAATCATTTTCCGCCGGGATAGAGCGTGCCGACAAGCGGAATGAGCCTTTTGACCTCCTCCGGCTTGTAATAGAACCTGCGGTTAATCTGCGAGTAGCCGATAAGCCGCCTGTCACGCAAGGTTTGCAACGTGCGCGGGCTGATCCTCAACTGCCCGCAGACCTCCTCGCCCGTGAGCCACCTTTCCATCCGCCCGCCGTCGCTCCTGCGCCTCAGGGCGGCTACCTTCTCCGCGAGGGCGTTGAAGGACGCCACCATCATCTCGAAGGTCTTTTTCTCGATAGATACTATTTCCATAAGCAAAACATTTCTGAGTTTGCCGCAAAGGTAACGAAGCCGCCATGAACACGAGCCGTTTTCCGCTAAAAGGCAGCTTGTTGCGCCGTCTGTCCGGGTTACGGAGCCATTATCCGTAAAAATCTTACGTGAGCCACGTAGTGAGCTGTTAAAGCCCCTTTGGTTTATTGCCGAATTTTGCCGCAGAAACCAAAAGAAAGGACTGAATATGAAAGTGATAACGATGGAAAGTTCCGCCTTCACCGCATTGACGGAACAGATAGCCGAGATAGCGGCACACGTGCGTGCCGTTTCCGGCGGTAGGAAGGAAGAAGCTCCCGACAGGCTGCTCACCACCCGCGAAGCGGCGCACCTGCTGAACGTGAGTTGCCGCACCCTCCAGCGCATGCGCAGCGAACAGCGCATCGCCTATGTCGTGCTGCGCGGCAAGTGCCGCTACCGGCAGTCGGAAATCGACCGCCTGCTCGAAGACAGCACCGTCACGGGAGATGCCGCGACACCGGAACAGATGAAACGCAACCACACGCTGCGCACGGGCGGCAAACCCAAAGGAAGGAGGACGTAGGACATGGAACTGCTTACCCGCAACAATTTCGAGAACTGGATGCAGAAGGTGATGGAACGGCTCGACCGTCAGGACGAGATGCTGCTATCCATGCAGCCGTCCGGCAAAGCCCCGAACCCGATGGACGGGATCAGGCTTTTCGACAACCAAGACCTGTGCATGCTGCTCCAGATCAGCAAGCGCACCCTGCAACGCTACCGCAGCATCGGCGCGCTGCCCTACAAGACGCTCGGCAAAAAGACCTATTACAGCGAGGCGGACGTGCTGACGTTCCTCTCCGAACATGTAAAGGACTTCCGCAAGGAAGACACAGCCTTCTACAAGGCTCGTATCCATAATTTCTTTCAAAAATAACCATTAAAACATTTTTCAGATGGCAAAGAAAAAAGACGAAAAGGACGTGCTGGTTGTCCGTGACGAGAAGACGGGCGAAATCAGCGTGGTAGCCGGGCTGAACGCCGACGGCTCCCCCAAGCGCATCCCCGCGAAAGCGGAGAACGCGCAGAGTTTCCTGCAATTCGACCGGCACGGCAACGTGCTGGACAACTTTTTCAAGAACTTCTTCCGGCAGTGCAAGGAACCCAGCCGCTTCGGTTTCTACCGTGTCGCGGCGGACCAAGCCGACAAGCTATTGGAGATTATCAAGGACTTGCTGAAAGACCCCGACGGCAACAAGGAGATGCTTGCTCCCCACAAGGTGGACACCTCCGGCTACGAAAAGAAAATACAGGAGGAGCAGTCCGCCGAAAAGCAGGAACAACCGGAACAGAAACAAGATGACGAACCTAAAAAACAGGAAGAAATGGAACAGAAAAACGAACAGAATCAGGAAAGCCCGCAGCAGACGCAGGGCAACCGGGGCTACCAGCCTATCGACGAGAGCAAGATCAACTGGCAGGAGTTGGAGGAGAAATGGGGCGTAAAGCGCGACGACCTTGAAAAGTCGGGCGACCTTAACAGGATGCTCAACTACGGCAAGTCCGACTTGGTGAGGGTGTCGCCCAATTTCGGCGGAGAGGCTTTCGAGCTGGACGCCCGCCTCTCCTTCAAGAAGGACGGCGAGGGCAACGTCAGCCTTGTGCCGCACTTCATCCGCAAGGAGCAGAAGCTCAACGAGTACAAGGAACACAAGTTCTCCGACGACGACCGGAAGAACCTACGCGAAACGGGCAACCTCGGCAGGGTCGTGGACCTCGTGGACAGGGAAACGGGCGAGATCATCCCCTCGTTCGTCAGCATCGACCGCAAGACGAACGAAATCACGGATGTCCCGGCAAACAAGGTGCGCATACCGGAACGCATCGGCAAGACGGAAATCACCAAGCAGGAGCAGGACATGCTGCGTGCCGGGCTGCCCGTGCGCGACAAGCTCATCGAGCGCAAGGACGGCAGGAAGTTCGTCACCACCCTGCAAGTGAACGTGGAGCAGCGCGGCGTGGAGTTCGTGCCGGGAACCGGCAGATCGCCCCGTACCGCACAGACACAGGAGAAGCAAGCGCATGGTCAGGCACAGGGCGCAGAAAACGCCACAGCCACCCGGAAGGAGCAACGCCGCAACACGTGGACGAACGCCGACGGCAGCATCCGCCCCATCAGCAAATGGAGCGGCGTGGACTTCACCGAGCAGCAGAAAGCCGACTACGTGGCTGGCAAAGCCGTGAAATTGGAGAATGTGACCGACAAGCAGGGCTTCCACGCCACGATGTACATCAGGTTCAATCCGGAGAAGGGACGCCCGTACCGCTACGACACCAACCCCGACAACGCTCAGAAGGTCGCCCCGTCCAACGAGAGCCGCACGCAGGTGGCAGTGAACAGCGAGGGCAAGACCAACGAGGCTACCAAGAACCTGAAGGAGCCGTTGCGGAAGGGACAGACCGCCCCGAAGGACACCGCACAGCAACAGCAGCAGGAGAAGCCGCAAAAGAAAAACAATAAGGGCATGAAGATGTAATCCGGTGTCCGCCACTAAATCCGAAGTAACATTTGTAAAATTCAAAACGACAGAAAAATATGAAGACAATCATTGCAGAGAAGTTATCACAAGTTATGATAACTTTTCTTATCATAAGTAAATTATTATCCAAAGCTCTTATTTTTTGTTAGTCTGTATATCAGCTAATTAAATACATTACTTTATATTACAGCTTTGGATAATAATCATCTTCATTTAGATAGATTCCTTAGCCATATCTTAAGTTCTTGGTCTTTTTCCCATGAACGTTCTGTTATATCGTTTGGTATCATATTAACATAAGCTGATTCCAAAGCCTCTCTTTTTTGTTTAGAATCAGCCCGAGCATATATTTCAGTAGTTTGTATAGATACATGTCCTAAAATATCACGAATATAGACCAAATTTACACCAGCTTGTAACAAGTGCATAGCTTTACTGTGCCGTAAAGTATGCGGGCTTATTTTTTCCGGTATAAGTTCCGGATTTTGTATTCGGGCGTGATTAATATAATTGTTCAAGATATAAGATATGCCAGAGTTTGTCAGCTTTCTGCCACAACTGTTAAAGAAAAGAGGTCTTTGATTAAAACCGGACAGGTCTAAACGATTTTCTTCCATATAACTGCGTAGTAAATTCACTTGTTCGTCTTGTAAAGGGACAATTCTTTTTTTGCGTCCTTTACCAAATAAGGTGACATGACAAGGCTTTTCCAATTTCAAAGATGCGGGTGTCAAGTCTATTAATTCTTGTACTCTGGCTCCACTATCATAGAGTAGGGATATCAAAGCTAAATCCCGCCGTCCTTTTTTCGTGTTGATTGGTATTTGTGCCAATAAAAGCCTAATACCATCTATGCTGAGATAATTGACACTTCTTTTTTCATGTGTTTTTACCTTGATGGATAATATCTCTTGCCATTGTTCCAGATGCTTTACATCCTCATATTGCATATACGTACAAAAAGAACGTAATGCCGCCAATCTTTGATTTCTTGTCGCGTTACTCGATTTTTTCGTGTCTTGTAACCAATCAAGGAAGTTTAAAACCATTTTTCTGGTAATATGTTCCAATCTAAGATTATCAGCCTTTATGTTTACCTGTTCGTCCAGAAAGTTTAACAGCAAGCTAAATGATTCGCTGTATGACCGTATGGTATTAGGGCTTACGCCCTTTTCTCCGATAAGGTACTCTGTGAAAAAGGACGTTAAATGCTTTGCAGAATCTGTTGTTCTCATAAGCCTATATGTTTGAATCTGTTATTACGTTCATTTCAGGATATACAAACCGTGTTATGGTAGTTTGTTTCAATAGAATATCGGGAAACATGTCTTGTGTCAGGCGCACGTAGGTTTCAGTCCCTTTCAACGTCTTATGCCCCAAGAAGACCGACAAAAGGGGAAGCGCACAATATATGTCCATTCCTTCTTGCACCATCTTTGCAAGGGAATGGACGGCAAAAGTATGTCTGAGACTATGTATGCAGGCTCCTCCGGAACGGTTGCTCGAACAGGGTATATTGCATTTTTCCAACACTTTCTTAAAACCGCCCAAGACAGTGCAAGAAGATAACGGTCGTCCTGATGGAGATATTAACAGGAACTTGTCCGGGGCATCAACATCTGGCAAGGGCATCTTATTGCGATATTCCAAATACTGTTGTAGAACCTTGGACAGGGAGCCACTTAAAGGAATAAGCCTTTCCATCTTGTTCTTTGTCTTCCGAACAATGATGCAATTCCTTCTCAAATCAACATCCCGATTCCTAATGGATATGGCTTCTCCGATTCTAATCCCTGTAGCATATAAGATTCTATATAAAGTAGGTAATGCAAAAAGATTACAATATATATTATGACTATACATCCTTTGCTTGTCACAGGTTTCAAATATATCCTGTATCTGTCCACGAGTAAACACATAAGGAGTAAAATCCGAATATTCCTTCTTTGGTAACTTGGGTATATAGCATTCTTTTCCTATGTGGCATAAGTATAGGCAAAACTGCCGGAACATGGACACCTTGTCATAGAGGGTTTTCTTTTTGTCATGTATGCGGGTGCACTTCCATGCATCAATCATGCTTTTAGTTATGAACACATCCCTGATGTTGCTATTAACGAAGAACTTGTCAAACTCCAAGAGCATCCACTTTATCCGTCCAATGTCGGAAACTTGACTCTCTTTCATCGCAAGAAAATCCTTAAAATAAGGAGCGAACACGCTTTGATATATGAATTGTTCAGACATAGAACAAACCTCCTTTCTGTGTGTAGAAATCGGATGGGACATCCGGAACTTCAAGGACACATTTCATCAAACCATCAATGTCTATCCGAAGATAGCCCATTGTCGTTTGCGTAGTTTTGTGTCCCAATGTTTCAGAAATGACGGGCAGTGATACGCCATTACGCAATAGCTGGCTGGCTAAAGTATGTCTCATTGCGTGAGGGCCTTTTTTTCTATCCCTTGTATCTATTCTTGAATGGCAGATAATCTTTCTGACCGACAAAGAAACTACCGCCCCATTCACAGGATTATATGGGGCTAAAGAGGATAGGAATATCTGTTTGGAAGAAGAACTTGGTCTGCCATATTTTACATAATTTATAATAGCTTCCCCCACATCCTTTAATAGCGGCAATTCTATTTCACGCTTAGTCTTGTACTGTATCAGGCGGATAATGTTTCTATCCCAATCTAAATTACTGAATTGTAATCCAGCAATATCGGAGGAACGTAGTCCTAACCGTGTCGCTAATAGGAGCATGGCGTAATCTCGTTTTCCTACAGGAGTGGATTGATTTACCGAAGATTCTATTTGCAAGACTTCTTCACAAGTGTATGTTGACGGTAGTTTTTCTTTTACAACATAACGGTTTCTTCCTATCACATAATCAATATTCTTATTGATAAGCTTTTGTTCGTACAGGTAACGACAAAATACACGCATCGTTGCCAATACTCTTTGTTTACTGTTTTGGCTGGAAGATATAAAAGTTAGCACATCATCCTCACCTATATCTGAGATACGGAATACATTCCTCAAAGACAAATGCCTGAGAAAATAGCTAAATACATGTTCGTAGCCATCTATCGTTTTAGGAGATAGTCTTTGTTCTTCCAAGAGATGAAGGTATTTTGTCATAATGCCTCCTATTTCTCCTGAGAATTTGCGTATAACGTATCTCACAACTGGTTTTTGGATAGTTCTATCCGTAAGATAATTAACGAATAGCAGCAATCGATAATTGGTTCCATGTATCAACCGCGTTTTTTCTTGTGGCATAGTCTTTAAAAACAAATTGATGGATTCTACATTACAGTCTTGTATGTAGTTTATATCCATGTAAACGATAAAAAGACGACAGGTCTTTTTATACTGTCGGATAGTCGATTCTGAATATCCGGCTTTACGCAACGCTTCTAAAAAATCCGAAACTTTGGATTCAAAATGATTTTTATTGTCCATAATACTATATTTGGAGGGAGCAACATTACTCTCTCCACAATATAGCATATTATTATCAGAACATTATTATCACGAGTTTGATTGATTATCTGTCAGTTATTTGATGTATTAGCCTATAGCTTTGGATAACAATTTACTTGTGATAAGAAAAGTTATCACAAGTTATGATAACTTTTCGGGAAAAATACTACCCACAGGGCTGGAGATTTTTCCCGAAAACAGGAGGCTTGACCTTGCTTTCCCGTCAAATCCCGGAGTTACCTTTGCGCCCAGAACGGAAATGACTGCCTGATGCGGCTCACTGAAAGGCGCTAAAATGGAGGTAAACGGAAGTAGAGGCAGATTAGACAGAAAACTTCAAAAGAGAAATCCGAGAAAACTGGAAGCCCCCAACAAAAAAAGAACATAGCCGGTAACGTGAAACCGGGCAAACCACCTGTAAGGAAGTAGGGTTTTATCTGTCCGGCCAGACGTGTCGGGGTGGTCAGATAAAATTTTTCTTCCCGGTTTGCCTGCTGTGGGTGACGGCTTGTTACATTTATGGACAAGCGGTCATACACGGCTTTCCGCTTTCGGCTCAAAGGAACAGCGAAAAAGAAAAATCATCTGAAAAACCGTAAAAGCACCTCTTTGGCATAAGCACAAAAGAAATGGGCCTTGCCTCATTAGTCTAAACAGTTGTTTAGGTGTGAGACAAAGCCCTTTTCTCAGTTTATGCGGTAGTCGGCACACGTTCGTTCAAAATTCTTTTGGACAATGGTGTGCCGACGGATAAAATCGCTTTTACGGAAAAACGTATATGATAAAGAAAAAATCAGGGAGATTCATTTCAAAATCTCCCGTTTTATTGTTACTTTTGCATACGAAGAGTTCTTTGAAGGTTACGCAATGCGCAGAAGAATAATGCAGCAGATAACTAACTAAATCGTAACCTATTACTATCATGAGCGATTAACATACGCTCATTTCCAATAAAATACACTCTTTTCGTAACTTCGAATAACAAAGATACAAATTATTTCGATGGTTCGTGATAAAATTATATCTTTGCACGGTTTTTACTAAGAAACTGAATAACAATACATCGAAAATATGATAGCTAAGATTGAACAACTTCTGAAAGAGGTGGAAGCCTTACACGCCTCCAATGCCGAAGAACTCGAAGTTCTCCGCATCAAATACCTAAGTAAGAAGGGAGCCATTAACGACTTAATGGCAGATTTCCGTAATGTAGCTGCCGATCAGAAAAAAGAAGTCGGCATGAGACTGAATGAACTGAAAACAAAAGCGCAAGACAAAATCAACGCGCTGAAAGAATTGTTTGAAAGTCAGGACAATGATTGTGACGGATTGGATTTGACGCGTTCGGCTTATCCCGTGGAACTTGGTACACGCCACCCGCTCACCATTGTAAAGAACGAAATCATCGATATCTTTGCCCGCCTGGGATTCAGCATCGCCGAGGGTCCGGAAATTGAAGATGACTGGCATGTATTCTCGGCACTGAACTTTGCCGAAGATCATCCGGCACGCGATATGCAGGACACTTTCTTTATTGAAGCTCACCCGGACGTTGTATTGCGTACGCATACTTCTTCCGTACAGACCCGTGTGATGGAAACTTCACAACCTCCCATCCGCATCATTTGCCCGGGACGTGTGTATCGTAACGAAGCAATCAGCTATCGCGCACACTGTTTCTTCCATCAGGTAGAAGCGTTGTATGTAGACAAAAACGTATCGTTCACCGACTTGAAACAAGTATTGTTACTTTTCGCTAAAGAAATGTTCGGCGCTGATACAAAGATTCGTCTGCGTCCGTCTTACTTTCCGTTCACTGAACCTAGTGCGGAAATGGACATCAGCTGTAATATCTGCGGCGGTAAGGGTTGTCCGTTCTGTAAACACACCGGCTGGGTAGAAATCCTCGGTTGCGGTATGGTAGACCCGAACGTACTTGAATCTAACGGTATAGACAGCAAAGTATACAGCGGTTATGCTCTCGGTATGGGTATCGAGCGTATCACAAACCTGAAATATCAGGTGAAAGACCTCCGTATGTTCTCTGAAAATGATACTCGCTTCCTGAAAGAATTCGAAGCGGCATATTAATTTACGATTGGACAATTTACGATTTACGATTGATGGTAGCGTCTCTCGTAAATCGTAAATTTTCAATCACTCTATATTTTCACTATCCGAATGGGCACTCCCAATCGTAAATAGTAAATCGTCTAATCGTAAATAATTCCCATGGCAAAGGATAGACTCATTACTCCCAGTTATTGTTTCATCTTGGCAGCCAACTTCCTGCTCTACTTCGGCTTTTGGTTGTTGATTCCTGTTTTGCCGTTCTATTTATCAGAATTCTTCCAAACTGGAAATTCTACTATTGGCATTGTACTTTCCTGCTATACGGTAGCCGCTCTTTGCATCCGTCCGTTTTCCGGTTACCTGCTCGACACGTTTGCCCGCAAACCTCTCTATCTGTTTGCTTACTTCATCTTTATGATGATGTTCGGCGGATACCTGATAGCCGGCTCCCTTACCTTATTTATTATATTCCGAATCATTCATGGCGTCTCTTTCGGAATGGTTACAGTAGGAGGAAACACGGTAGTGATAGACATTATGCCATCTTCCCGCCGTGGGGAAGGTTTAGGCTATTACGGGCTTACTAACAATACGGCTATGTCCATCGGACCGATGTTCGGACTGTTTCTGCACGATGCAGGAGTCACTTTTGCTACGATCTTCTGTTATGCATTCGGTTCCTGCATTTTAGGTTTTCTATGCGCCAGTCTGGTGAAAACGCCCTATAAACCTCCAGTGAAACGGGAACCGATTTCACTCGACCGCTTTATCTTGATGAAAGGATTGCCAGCCGGATTTAGTCTGTTGTTACTTTCCATCCCTTACGGAATGACAACCAACTATGTCGCCATGTATGCCCGCCAAATCGGACTGAACACGCAAACCGGATTCTTCTTTACCTTTATGGCTGTAGGGATGGCAATCTCCCGCATTTTTTCGGGGAAGCTGGTGGATCGTGGAAAAATAACACAAGTAATAATAGCCGGATTATACCTGGTTGTTTGCAGTTTCTTCCTGCTTTCAGCCTGTGTATATCTGATTCAATGGAATGATACTGTTTGCAACATTCTGTTTTTTGGTATCGCATTGTTGATGGGCGTCGGATTTGGAATCATGTTTCCGGCATTTAATACGTTGTTTGTCAACCTTGCCCCCAATAACCAGCGGGGAACAGCCACTTCCACTTATCTTACCTCTTGGGATGTAGGAATCGGCATCGGTATGCTGACGGGCGGATATATTGCAGAAATAAGTACATTTGACAAGGCCTATCTTTTCGGAGCCTGCCTGACGGTAGTTTCCGCCCTCTATTTCAAACTTAAAGTG
Source organism: Bacteroides caecimuris (assembly GCF_001688725.2). Classification (NCBI taxonomy): domain Bacteria; kingdom Pseudomonadati; phylum Bacteroidota; class Bacteroidia; order Bacteroidales; family Bacteroidaceae; genus Bacteroides; species Bacteroides caecimuris. Next base: position 2,890,663 of record NZ_CP015401.2, read on the forward strand.
ACGCCTCATTACCATAAAAACAAGTTACGATGAGAAAGAAAGAACGTTATGAGAAAGTAATCGCCTGGTTTCAGAAGAATGTGCCTGTAGCCGAAACCGAACTGCATTACAACAATCCGTATGAGTTGCTGATCGCTGTTATTCTTTCTGCACAATGTACGGACAAACGGGTGAATATGATCACTCCCCCTTTGTATAAAGACTTTCCGACTCCGGAAACACTGGCAGCCACTACGCCGGAAGTTATTTTCGAATATATACGAAGTGTGTCCTATCCGAACAACAAAGCCAAACATCTGGTCGGTATGGCAAAGATGCTGGTGAATGACTTCAATAGTCAGGTGCCCGACAATCTGGATGATTTGATAAAGTTGCCCGGTGTAGGAAGAAAAACCGCCAATGTCATCCAGTCGGTTGTGTTCAATAAAGCTGCAATGGCAGTAGATACACACGTATTCCGTGTCAGCCACCGCATCGGACTGGTGCCGGGCAGTTGCACCACTCCGTTCAGTGTGGAAAAAGAATTGGTGAAGAATATTCCGGAAAAACTCATACCGATTGCCCACCATTGGCTCATTCTGCACGGTCGTTATGTTTGTCAGGCACGCACTCCCAAATGTGACACCTGTGGTTTGCAAATGACGTGCAAATATTTCTGTAACACCTATAAAGTTACGAAAGAGGAACCAAAAGCCAAGAATAAATAACGATTTAATAGCAAGGAACCGAAATAAATAGTAACTTTGCGGTCGTTCTAAAAGAAGAATTTTAAAAACACTTTTAAATAAAAATAGAGTATTATGCAGACAATTGACAAATTCAATTTTGCCGGTAAAAAGGCATTTGTTCGCGTGGACTTCAATGTACCCCTGGACGAAAACTTCAACATCACAGATGACACTCGTATGCGTGCAGCTCTTCCTACTTTGAAGAAGATCCTGGCAGACGGCGGAAGCATCATCATTGGCTCTCACCTGGGCCGTCCGAAAGGCGTTGCCGATAAATTCTCTTTGAAACATATCATCAAGCACCTGTCTGATTTGCTGGGCGTTGAAGTTCAGTTCGCTAACGACTGCATGGGCGAAGAAGCTGCTGTAAAAGCTGCTGCTCTGCAACCGGGAGAAGTGCTGTTGCTCGAAAACCTTCGCTTCTACGCTGAAGAAGAAGGCAAACCAAGAGGTTTGGCTGAAGATGCAACTGACGAAGAAAAAGCTGCTGCCAAGAAAGCTGTGAAAGAAAGCCAGAAAGAATTTACCAAGAAATTGGCTTCTTACGCTGACTGCTACGTAAACGATGCATTCGGTACTGCTCACCGTGCACACGCTTCTACAGCCTTGATCGCTAAATATTTTGATGTAAACAACAAGATGTTCGGTTACCTGATGGAAAAAGAAGTGAAAGCCGTTGATAAAGTATTGAACGACATCAAACGTCCGTTCACTGCTATCATGGGTGGTTCTAAAGTTTCTTCTAAAATCGAAATCATCGAAAACCTGTTGAACAAGGTAGACAACCTGATCATCGCTGGTGGTATGACTTATACATTTACTAAAGCTATGGGGGGTAACATCGGTATCTCTATCTGTGAAGACGATAAACTTGACCTGGCTTTGGATTTGATGAAGAAAGCAAAAGAAAAAGGTGTAAACCTGGTATTGGCTGTTGACGCTAAGATTGCCGATGCATTCTCTAACGACGCAAATACTAAATTCTGTGCTGTTAACGAAATTCCTGACGGATGGGAAGGCCTTGATATCGGTCCTAAGACGGAAGAAATCTTCGCTAACGTTATCAAAGAATCTAAAACTATTCTTTGGAACGGTCCTACAGGTGTATTCGAATTTGACAACTTCACTCACGGCTCACGTACAGTAGGTGAAGCAATCGTTGAAGCAACTAAGAACGGCGCATTCTCACTTGTGGGTGGTGGCGACTCTGTAGCTTGTGTTAACAAGTTCGGTTTGGCTAACGGTGTATCATACGTTTCAACAGGTGGTGGCGCATTGCTCGAAGCAATCGAAGGAAAAATTCTTCCGGGTATCGCTGCTATTCAAGAATAATAGAACTAGATAATTAATTTCTAAATAGGAATAATAAAAGGGCAGTTCTTTGTGAAAAGAGTTGCCCTTATTTCTAAAAACGAAATCCTTCTCATTTATAAAAACGAGGAATGAAATGAATATGCCGGAAATCCGGTCAGCTTCCTCTCCGACTGCAAATGTTGCAGTACAATCAGATTGACGTCTTTTTCCTACCTGACCCTGCCGTATCCATCGCCCTGAACAGCCAGCATCGTTCATTGGTGAATACAATGGAATTGAGCATTGAATTTACTCGCAGTCGGTTTGTTATCTGGCGGAAGTAGCAGTATTGAAAACAGCAGAATCAAATAATTATAGAATATCAACTTTATAAATAACAGTAACTAAAAAAACCATGAAACACAAAATCGCGGAAACCAACGCCCGAATAGACGTGGCCGACGTATTAAGAGGGTTGGCAGTAATGGGAATTATTCTCTTACACAGTATCGAACATTTTAATTTCTACTCTTTCCCGGAAGAAGTACCTTTTCCTGACTTTATCATTGCGTCACCCAAATCATAACTCTAACCAATCATCAGTATCAATGAGGTACGCTATAGCTCTCTCCTCCTCTGTGAGGCAGAGAGTTTTTGTTATAGTGTCTTTATTCTCCGGACGTGCAATCTCAATAGTAACTATAGTCTCGGCTATCTTGAGTGTTTCATCTACAGAGTATGGACACCCAGACAATTTTAATAGCCTTTCAAGTTCCTTGTATACTTTCAAAGCAACGAAACATATACAAACATGAGCCTCAATTCTTCTTGGCGTGAAATGGAACATCGGTCTTACATCCAGCGTACCTTTGGTAATACGAAACGACCGTTCCACATTCCATAGATTCTGATAGGCTTCATAGACTTTCTCTGGACTTAGATCCGTATTTGTCTTATACCCTTTTAATCCATCCCATATTGCATCTTCCTTTATCTTTTCCTCATCTATACTGACTGTAATTCCAGAACTGACTGAAAGGAACTTGTTGTAGCCTCGTTTGTTGATGTCCGCCTTCGTCAGTGTTCCCTTAGAAAAACGTTTTCTTAGCCTTTCCACACCTTGTTCTCTATCGAATGCGTTCTTCTTTGCCCTTTCATCAGAGTATCCAACAATAAGCCTGTCTCCATCCGGATATTTGATATCATTGAACACCCCACACCGACGCTCTGTTGCAATTATTTTCTCCATTATCCGGCCGGATTCCTTCTTTATCCTGGCACCTATTATATACTTATATCCACCATCACGGAGTAGCTTTACATTCTTTGCGCTCATAAGCCCGGAGTCTGCAATTACTACAAAATCATTGCCGAGATTGAATCTTTGAACAAAATCATCTACGATGGGAAGCATTGTATATCCCTCATATTGTGAACCGTTAAACAGAGAATAAGACAAGGGATATCCTCCACGACTGACAAGAAGTCCTAAAACTACTTGTGAATTTGCATTTTTACCATCTTTGGAAAAACCGGATTCCCGTAACTCGTCCTTATTCGTTGTCTCAAAATAAAGGGTTGTGACATCGTAGAAAAGTATCCCTAAATTCCCGCCAAACAATCCTTTTGTATGCTTAACACTTATCTCCTGCACGAGTTCCTGCTGGGTATTATATAGTTTATCGAGATAACGATAAATCTTCTGTAAACTGACCTCTTCCTTGAAATGCCGTCTCAGATAATCCACTGTGGCCTTCTTGCTCATAGGAGAGCATATTCTGGATACTACAAGATGACGTAGTTCTTCATCCTGTATGATATTGAATCCGATTTTATCGTAAACTTTATTGATGATTCTCTGAGGTGAATTCAGAGAAGTACTTATTATATTGGATACTATGTACTCAGTCATTGAATTCTCTTCCCGTCTTAGTTTTTCACACTCATCATCAGGGAAGCTTATGGTTTGCTGTCCACCGTAATGGGCTATCCAATTCTTTCCTTCATTTACAAGTTGACTAATTTCATCCTCGGTTGTACCCACACCTATGACATGGAGTTCCGTAAATCTACTGGAACTCTTATCGGCGACGACAACACTGGTCGAACCGGATCGATTCTTTTTCCTACGCACAAACATAGCACGAAGATACAAAATTCCCGTGCGTCACCCAAATTAGACTTAAAAACACTGCTACAGATATCTATAGGGCAGGTTCATGAGAAAATTTTAAAAAAGTGATAAAGTCAGGAAAAACGAAATCCTTCTCATTTATAAAAACGAGGAATGAAATGAATATGCCGGAAATCCGGTCAGCTTCCTCTCCGACTGCAAATGTTGCAGTACAATCAGATTGACGTCTTTTTCCTACCTGACCCTGCCGTATCCATCGCCCTGAACAGCCAGCATCGTTCATTGGTGAATACAATGGAATTGAGCATTGAATTTACTCGCAGTCGGTTTGTTATCTGGCGGAAGTAGCAGTATTGAAAACAGCAGAATCAAATAATTATAGAATATCAACTTTATAAATAACAGTAACTAAAAAAACCATGAAACACAAAATCGCGGAAACCAACGCCCGAATAGACGTGGCCGACGTATTAAGAGGGTTGGCAGTAATGGGAATTATTCTCTTACACAGTATCGAACATTTTAATTTCTACTCTTTCCCGGAAGAAGTACCTTTTGAATGGATGAAGTTTACCGACCAGGCTATCTGGAGAGGGTTATTCTTCACATTCAGCAACAAAGCATACGCTGTATTTGCCCTGCTCTTCGGTTTCAGTTTCTATATCCAAGACAACAACCAACAACGGAGAGGGAAAGATTTCCGCTTGCGCTTTTTATGGAGATTATTCATTCTCTTCCTGATAGGACAGTTCAATGCCGCCTTCTTTACCGGTGAAATATTGACCATGTATGCGATTTTAGGAATTATCCTTCCGATATTCTGCCGGATGAGTGACCGCACAGTTGTCATCTTCGCTACTTTACTAATTTTACAACCTATCGATTGGGGGAAATTAATTTATGCTTTGTGTAATCCTGACTATGTGGCTGGAAAAAGTTTGGCAAGTTATTATTTCAGCATTGCTTTCGACGTACAAAAGAACGGAACTTTCCTCGAAACAGTCCGCATGAATATGTGGGAAGGACAACTGGCCAATATGACCTGGGCACTAGAACATGGACGTATCTTGCAGACACCGGGGTTATTCTTATTCGGAATGCTTGTCGGTCGCCGCAAATATTTCCTGTACAGCGAACAGAACGAACGCCTATGGTTAAAAACATTGGCCGTTTCGCTTCTCTGCTTTTTCCCCATCTACGGATTGAACAATATGCTGCCGGAATTCATCGAACGAAGTGCTGTCCTTGTTCCCCTGCAATTGATTTTAAGCTCACTCAGCAACCTTAGCTTCATGGTGTTGCTGGTTACAGGATTACTGCTGACTTTCTACCGCGTGAAAGACCGCAGTTTCTTTATGCGTTTCACATCTTATGGTAAAATGAGTTTAACAAACTATCTCGGACAATCTATTTTCGGTTCTCTTTTGTTCTATCATTGGGGATTCGAACTCGGACGGTATTTAGGAATAACTTACAGTTTCCTTTTTGGCATCCTTTTTGTTCTATTACAAATGGCATTTTGTTCATGGTGGCTCCGACACCATAAACACGGTCCTTTTGAGGGTCTCTGGAAACGTTTGACCTGGATTGGAAAAAATAAATAATTAAATAATGATGAACGAAAAAACGATTAACGAACAATACGCATATATACGTACTTTACTCGAAAAGAAAAGACTCAAAGAGGCCTTGATGCAATTGGAATCTTTGCTGTGGCAATGTCCTGACTGGGATTTGCGCGCCCGCCTGGAACAATTGCAGACCTCTTACAAATATATGCTGGAATACATGAAACAGGGAGCAAACGACCCTGACCGGTGGAACCTGTATCAGAAAATGGTAGCAGACACCTGGGGAATTGCCGACCAATCACGTCTGCTCATGTTGGATAATGCTTCATCAAGATACTATCATGAGGTACGCCGTACTCCCGTACCGGCAGAGTTGTCGGACTATAGCCTTAAAACCATACTACACATGCTGGAGTCATTTAATGACGACTTGGCAGTCAGCGGATTACTGTCTGACGAAAAGATGGATGAAGTATTAAAGCGACATGAAGACACGCTCAAGTTTATGTTTATAAGAACATGGGCAAACAGTGCATGGACTCCCGAAGACGAGGAAGACGCAAAAGCTATGCTTGCCTCGGAATTACTTCCGGGGGACGACTTATGTTTATTTGTCAGCGCCCTCACATTGAGCTTGATGGAATGTTTCGACTTACGAAAAATAATGTGGTTGCTTAATGCTTACGAACATCCTAACGTCAACGTCAGCCAGCGGGCATTGGTAGGTACAATGATTATCTTCCACCTCTACAGAAGCCGTCTTTCTTTTTATCCGGAACTCATCAAAAGGGTAGATCTTATGGCGGAAATACCTTCATTCAAAGAAAACGTCGCACGTATTTACCGCCAAATGCTATTATGCCAGGAAACAGAAAAGATTGATAAAAAGATGAGGGAAGAGATTATCCCTGAAATGCTGAAGAATGTTTCCTCCATGAAAAATATGCGGTTCGGTTTTGAAGAAAACGATGAAGAAAACAATGATATGAACCCGGACTGGGAAGATGCGTTCGAGAAGTCCGGTCTGGGGGATAAATTGCGTGAAATGAACGAATTGCAACTAGAGGGAGCAGATGTGTATATGAGCACTTTTGCCGCATTGAAGAATTATCCGTTCTTCCGCGAAGTACATAACTGGTTTTATCCGTTCAGCAAACAACAGTCCAATGTGCTCAAAGCAATGAAGCAAGCGGGGAATCAAGGCAATAGTTTACTGGATTTAATTCTTCAATCCGGCTTTTTCAGCAACAGCGATAAGTACTCGCTCTTTTTCACGATTCATCAATTGCCACAAGCGCAACAAGATATGATGTTGAGTCAGCTGAACGAACAACAGGTGGCAGAATTGGCAGAGAAATCGAATGTTGAAACAATGAAAAAATTCAATGAACGTCCGGGAACGGTCAGTAACCAGTACCTGCACGATTTGTACCGTTTCTTCAAACTTAGTGTGCGCAAGAATGAATTCAGAGATATTTTTAAAGAAAAACTCGATCTTCATCACGTTTCTGCACTTGACAATACATTGTGTTGGAAAGATGTATTGTTCCCCATTGCCGATTTTTATCTGTCAAAAGAACGTTGGGACGAGGCTACCGAAATTTATGATGACCTGGAGTATATCGGAGGATTCCTAGGAGAGAGTGCGGAATGTTATCAGAAATTTGGCTATGCATTGCAGAAAAGAAAAAAATATGCAGAAGCTATTCAGGCTTACCTGAAAGCAGACACACTGAAGCCGGATAATATCTGGAATAATCGCCACCTGGCTATTTGTTACCGGCTAAACAAAAACTACCAAGCTGCACTCACTTATTATAAAAAGGTAGAAGAAGCTGCTCCCAAAGATGCTAATGCGACTTTCTATATCGGTAGTTGCCTGGTTGAATTGAAACAGTATGAGGAAGCTCTGAATTATTTCTTCAAATTGGATTTCATCGAGAACAATTGCATAAAAGCATGGCGCGGCATCGGTTGGTGCTCGTTCATCAACGAAAAGTATGAACAGGCGATGAAATATTATGAAAAGATTATTGAACAAAAGCCGCTAGCTATTGATTATATGAACGCAGGACATGTGGCTTGGGTAATGGGAGATATTCAGAAAGCTGCCGTTTTCTACGGAAAAGCCATTACAGCTAGTGGAAATCGGGAAAGATTCCTGGAAATGTTCTATAAAGATAAGGATTCTCTTATCATACAAGGGATTCGAGAAGAGGACATTCCTCTGATGCTGGATTTGTTATAGTCTTCTACATCTTTCAATTCGGGATATTCAGTAAATGTCCCTGCTTAAGAATACAGAAAAAGGCTGTCTCATTTTCTATTTTGAGGCAGCCTTCTCATATTATTGGGTTACGTAGAAATATTCAGATAGATTCAGGATCCTTACTATAACTTTTTCAACTCTCCATACAACTTCTGTATGGGAAGTCCCATAATATTATAAAAGCTCCCTGAAATTGATTTTACACCGATATACCCGATCCATTCCTGAACCCCATAGGCTCCTGCCTTATCCATCGGCTGATAGCGGTCGACATAATACAGGATTTCATCTTCTGACAGAACATCAAACACTACTTCGGAAGAAGCAGTAAAGCTTTTTTGCCATTCAGTAGTAGTCAGGCAAACGCCTGTAAAAACCTGATGAGACTTTCCCGAAAGAGCGCGGAGCATTTCAATGGCTCCTTCCCTACCCTCCGGTTTTCCAAGTACTTTTCCATCCATCCAGACAATAGTATCTGCTGTAATCAATAATTCTCCCGGCTCCATCATGGTACGATAGGCATCTGCTTTTTCACGAGCAATATATTCGGGTATCTCAGCACCAACCAACGTATCTGGATATGACTCGTCTACATCCGGCAATGTTCTGACTACATAGTCCACTCCCAGCCCTGACATCAATTCTTTCCGACGGGGAGAATTGGAGGCGAGTATAATCTGATATTTCTTTAAATTATCAAGCATGATTTTATTTACAATTTGACGATTTACTATCTACGATTGAAAATACTATTTATTGATGTCACCAGTTGATTTCACCAGCCGAAAGCATCTTCTGCCATCCACAGACCATGAGCTTTCAGTACTTGCTCCACTACATCACGTCCGCAACCACGTCCACCGTCTGCATAAGAGATATATTTTGCTACGGATTTCACTTCCGGCACGGCATCTTTCGGACAACACGGAAGTCCACATTCACGCATCACTTCAATATCCGGAACATCATCGCCCATATAGAGAATTTCATCATCGGTCAGTCCGTATTTATCACGAAAATCACGATAGTCGTGTATCTTGACGGCGGATCCCATATACAGATCCTTCACGCCCAGTCCCTCAAAACGGATACGCACTGCTTCTGTACGGCCACCGGTGATGATGGCTATGTGAAGTCCTTTCTTCACAGCCAACTGGATGGCATACCCGTCTTTGATATTCACGGTACGCATCGGCTCTCCGGAAGGATGCAAAGGTATGGTTGTCGAACTCAATACTCCGTCTACGTCAAAAGCTAAAGCCTTGATACGAGATAAATCATAATTGATGGTGCTCATGGATACTTTTGCTCATTAATTTATATATTTCCTGCAATGCCGGAGAATCTACCAACATGGCAAGATGATTGCTAATCACATTCTCATCGTAACGGACAGCGGGCCCGGTCTGTGCATCACGTGGTGCCAGTTCGTGTACTTTACGTGCCGTTTCATCTATCAACGGCAGCATGGCATCGAAAGGCAAATTATATTTTTCAAGCAAATCAGCAGCTAATGCATACATGTGATTTGTGAAGTTGCAGATAAAAACAGCTGCCAAATGTAGGCTTTTACGTTGCTCGGAAGAAGCTTCGTAAACTTTCTCCGAAAGAGTGGCGGCAACAGCTTTCAAGAACTCTACATCTTCCGGCCGTTTTGCTTCAACAAAGAAAGGAATTTCCTGAAAACTTACCTCACGTTGTTTGCTGAATGTCTGCATCGGGTAGAATACTCCATATCGTTCTGCATGCCCTTCCCAAATACTCATCGGAATACTTCCCGCCGTATGTACCAACAAAGAATTCTGTTTCCCTTCTGTTATCTGCGGCAACAAATCTACTAAAGCGGCATCCTTCAAAGATACGATATACAATTTGGCATCTTTGGAGACTTCTTGTAAATCTGTTGTATATTCAGCTTCCACTTTCTCGGCTAAAGTACGGGCAGATTCTATGGTCCGGCTATATACCTGCACAATACGGAAACCTTTACGATAGAGAGCTTTCGCCAGATTAGTGGCCAGGTTGCCTGCACCGATAAACACAATCGGTGTATCTTCTATACTTCTCTTCATTATTTCTTTACCGTCTTGCAAACCAGAATAAAATGATGCCGACAATGAGCAAAGTCAATGGCAACAGATAGCCGGATAACGAACCCAGCAATGATATTACCAGACTGATATTCATCACCAGCCAAAGCCCAAGCAACACCACACCTATTGATTTGTCGCGTTTAAAAATAAGAAAACAGATCGAAGCATATAATAACATATTGTCCTTATTCATTACCCAGGGTAACCCAATAGTAGAGAAATGAATCAATTTATCAATCAGATAAAGTGCTCCGATAACAATAAAGGTAACAGCAGTAGCCAAATAAGTATCTTTGCTGTTACTCGCTTTAGCAGCTCCCATATTTATTTTCCTCCGAATTTATTTATGTGAATTTTCTCCCATTGAAGATGTTCTTCGTTGAAAGGTTTACGTTCCATCCCTTTATGTCCGATAGCAATAACGGAAAGAATTTGAAGTTGCAGAGGAATACCCAGGATTCCATGGACAAACTCATCGGAAGGCATTCCGGTAGCAGTGAAACGTTCGCGAACCTGCACCCAGCAGCTTCCCAAGCCTAAATCTTCAGCCTGCAACTGTATCATGATGGAAGCGATGGAAGCATCTTCAATCCAAACATCACTCGCCAACGGATCGGCCATTACCACAATTGCCAAAGCTGCGTCGGCAATGAATGAAGAAGCTTGTTCCTTGCAATGAGACAATTCTTTCAATACCTCTTTATCATCAATCACAACAAACTGCCAACTATTACTACGTTTGGAAGAAGGAGACATCAAAGCTGCTTTCAACAACGTAACTACCTGATCTTGTGTCAACTCTTCACCGGTGAACTTCCGCATACTACGACGGTTCTTTATTAATTCACTGAAATTTTCCATATTATTTTCCGGTTTCATTTGATTAATGTATGCAAAGATAATGCAAACCGAGCGTAATAGGAAATAAAAATATCTTTTTCATTTCTTTTGTCAGAAGGGAATCTATGACATGAAAAGAGTGCCAAATACTCCACTAAATGAAGAATATTTTTTATCTTTGCACAGAGAAATAATTTCATTATGAAAAAGCGAATTACACAAGACGATTACATTAAAGCGAATCGTAAAGCCAGCCGTGAGGCAGAAATTGAGATGTACGGGCACCCTATTTGTCACAAACGAGTGCACCAGTCAAAGAAAGTATATAACCGTAGAAAGATAAAGGCAGCCGATAAAAAGCTGCCTTATTTTTTTCTTCAGGATAGCGTCACTATATCTAGGAAATTAAAAAGAAGTTTATCTATTTACCTATCTAATTATCTATACAATCCGAGTTAATTCCCCGGTCGTAGAATCAATAATAAACCCGTAGACTGTCACATCTGAAGGAATCAAAGGATGGTGTACAATAAAATCAACCGTTCCTCTCACCGACTTTTCTGTATCTTCGAAACCATCCAGCCACGAATTAAAGTCAACTCCGCAGAAACGCATCATGTCAATATAATCCGGATCAATTCCGCGTGCTTTCATTTTTTCAATCATTTCTTCACTGTGCATGTGGCAAGCTCCACAGTCAGAATGAGCAATCACCATTATTTCCTCTACCCCCAACTCAAAAATAGCAACGAGCAAACTACGTATCACGCTACCGAAAGGATGGGAAATAACGCCACCTGCATTTTTTATCATTTTCACATCGCCATTCTTAATTCCTAATGCTGCTGGAAGCAAAGCAGTCAGTCGGGTATCCATACAGGAAAGAATAGCTATTTTCTTATCGGGATATTTATTGGTGATATACGATTCGTATCCCTTGTTCTCAACAAATTGCTTATTGTAAGCTAAAATTTCTTCTACCATAGTTCCGTTTAAATTATAGAGTCCTGTTTGATTAGACAAAGATACGGAAAATATATAAAAAAGGAATATATCATCACGATATATCCCTTCCTAAATTAAAACTTAATCTAAACAGTTGACACTACACTAAAATATCTTAGAAGTTCGGATTCTGATATTGGCTTCATCAGCCATCGGATTCACTTTTCCCCCGTCTTTACAATATTCATAGTTGATGTTTACTTCAAGCATCTCCAACAAAATCTTAGTTTTGTTGTTGGATAAAGAATAAAAAGTGTAAATTTGTACCTAAATGCCACTTAAACTAACAACATATTACCATGGGAAGGACATTCCTGAATTGCCGGGAAACAATGCCTTCCATTCCAAAGAGTTATTTCAGATTTATGAAGCGACTCCGGGATATACTCCTTTATTAATAGTGGCAACAGAAGACGGCAGACCTGTGGCACGCCTGCTTGCCGCCATCCGCAAAGCGAAAAAGTGGCTTCCCTCCTCTTTGGTAAAACATTGCGTAGTATATAGCGAAGGTGAATTTCTGGATGAGTCATTTTCGACCAACAAAGAAAAAGCTGAAGAAGTTTTCGGCGAGATGCTCGAACATCTCACACAAGAGGCATCGCGTAGTTGTGTCTTGATCGAATTCCGGAACCTCAACAATTCGATGTTCGGTTACCGGGTTTTCCGTGCCAATGATTATTTCCCTGTCAATTGGTTACGGGTACACAATTCGCTGCACAGTATGAAAAATACGGAAGACCGGTTCAGCCCGTCACGCATCCGTCAGATAAAAAAAGGACTCAAGAATGGAGCTAAAGTAGAGGAAGCACATACCGTGGAAGAGATACACGACTTCTCACGGATGCTGCACAAGGTTTATTCTTCCCGCATACGCAGATACTTCCCTGCCAACGACTTTTTCCATCACATGAACAACATATTAATCAAAGGACAACAGGCAAAAATATTCGTAGTAAAATACAAAGAGAAAATCATCGGCGGTTCCGTCTGTATTTATTCGGGAGACGATGCATACCTTTGGTTTTCGGGAGGAATGAAAAAGACATACGCACTTCAGTATCCGGGGGTACTGGCCGTATGGAAAGCCTTGGAAGATGCGCGCCAGCGGGGATTCCGCCACATGGAATTTATGGATGTAGGACTTCCGTTCCGGAAACACGGTTATCGTGATTTTGTTCTCCGCTTCGGCGGAAAGCAGAGCAGTACCCGCCGCTGGTTTCGTGTCAATTGGAATTGGCTGAACAAACTCTTAATCAAATTTTACGTCTAAATGTAATCTCAAGATTACAAAACAACCCTTCATACCCCTTCTCTACCATTCTTTCTGTTCAATAATCCAATAATTAAATGCAGAAATATTTCTTTATTAGGTAAGAAATGTCTTTCTTTGTACTGTTTTATGCCATATAAGCACATGATTAAAACCAAATAAAAAAAGTATAGTTATGAAGATTTCACACATTGAACATCTGGGCATTGCTGTAAAAAGCATCGAAGAAGCCCTTCCCTACTACGAAAACGTATTAGGTCTGAAGTGTTACAACATTGAAACAGTGGAAGATCAGAAAGTAAGAACCGCTTTTTTAAAAGTAGGCGAAACAAAAATTGAATTGTTGGAGCCGACTTGCCCGGAGAGTACTATTGCCAAATTCATTGAAAACAAAGGTGCAGGCGTTCATCACGTTGCATTTGCTGTAGAAGATGGCGTAGCCAATGCTTTGGCAGAAGCAGAAGGCAAAGAAATCCGTCTTATCGACAAAGCTCCCCGCAAGGGTGCTGAAGGTTTGAATATTGCTTTCCTTCACCCGAAATCAACTTTGGGCGTGCTGACAGAACTCTGCGAACATTAATCATAAACTCTAAAACCAACAAGAACTCATGAGTAATCAACTTGAAAAAATTAAAGAGCTTATTGAACGCCGTGCCGTAGCACGTATCGGAGGCGGTGAAAAAGCAATTGCGAAGCAACACGAAAAAGGAAAATACACAGCACGCGAGCGTCTGGCTATGCTGCTTGACGAGGGTAGCTTCGAAGAAATGGACATGTTCGTTGAGCACAGATGCACGAACTTCGGTATGGAGAAAAAGCATTATCCGGGAGACGGTGTAGTAACCGGCTGCGGTACAATCGAAGGACGTCTGGTATATGTGTTCGCACAAGACTTCACTGTTTCTGCCGGCTCACTGTCAGAAACAATGTCATTGAAGATTTGTAAAATTATGGATCAGGCCATGAAGATGGGTGCTCCTTGTATCGGTATCAACGACTCGGGTGGTGCACGTATCCAGGAAGGTATCAACGCTTTGGCAGGTTATGCAGAAATCTTCCAACGCAACATCCTTGCTTCAGGTGTTATTCCGCAGATTTCCGGTATCTTCGGTCCTTGTGCCGGTGGTGCTGTTTATTCTCCGGCTCTGACCGACTTCACACTGATGATGGAAGGCACTTCTTATATGTTCCTCACCGGACCGAAAGTGGTGAAGACCGTTACAGGTGAAGACGTCAGCCAGGAAAACCTCGGTGGCGCAAGCGTTCACTCCACTAAATCGGGTGTGACTCATTTCACCGCCCAAACAGAAGAAGAAGGTTTCGAGCTGATTCGCAAACTGTTGAGCTATATTCCTCAAAACAACCTTGAAGAAGCTCCTTATGTAGATTGCACAGACCCAATCGACCGCCTGGAAGATTCTTTGAACGATATTATCCCCGACAGCCCTACTAAACCGTATGACATGTACGAAGTGATCGGCGCTATTGTGGACAACGGTGAATTCCTTGAAATCCAGAAAGATTATGCTAAGAATATCATCATCGGTTTCGCCCGTTTCAACGGCCAGTCGGTAGGTATCGTTGCTAATCAGCCTAAATATCTGGCTGGCGTGCTCGATAGCAACGCATCTCGTAAAGGTGCACGCTTCGTCCGTTTCTGCGATGCATTCAATATTCCTATCGTATCGTTGGTAGACGTACCGGGATTCCTTCCGGGAACAGGTCAGGAATACAATGGTGTTATCCTTCATGGTGCTAAGTTGTTGTATGCTTACGGTGAAGCTACTGTGCCTAAGGTTACTATCACATTGCGTAAATCTTACGGCGGTTCTCACATTGTGATGAGCTGTAAGCAACTTCGCGGTGATATGAACTACGCATGGCCTACTGCTGAAATCGCAGTAATGGGTGGTGCAGGAGCAGTAGAAGTATTGTACGCACGCGAAGCCAAAGATCAGGAAAACCCGGCTCAATTCCTTGCAGAGAAAGAAGCAGAATACACGAAACTGTTTGCCAATCCTTACAATGCAGCTAAATATGGCTACATCGACGATGTGATTGAACCGCGCAACACACGTTTCCGCGTCATCCGTGCTTTGCAGCAGTTGCAGACTAAGAAATTGAGCAATCCGGCTAAGAAGCATGGTAATATTCCGTTGTAATCCTACTTTTCACATTAAAACAAGAACGATTATGAACAAAACCAAAATCGGAATATTCCTTTCTTTGCTGTTGCTGATTGGTCTGACTTCTTGTGGAGAGCAAAAGTCGAACAATAAGCTGGTGCTAAACGAAATCCTGATAGACAATCAGAGTAATTTTCAGGACGATTACGGATTGCACAGCGCATGGATTGAAATATTCAATAAATCATTCGGTAGCGCCGACTTGGCAGCTTGCTTGCTGAAAGTAAGCAACCAACCGGGCGATACAGTTACTTACTTTATCCCGAAAGGTGATATACTTACATCAGTGAAACCACGCCAACATGCGCTATTCTGGGCAGATGGCGAACCCAACCGCGGTACGTTCCACACCAGCTTCAAGCTGAATCCGAAAACCGCCAACTGGATTGGTCTGTTCGACTCCGGCAAAAAGTTGCTCGACCAGATTGTAGTGCCCGCAGGCACTCTCGGTCCCAACCAATCATACGCTCGTGTAAGCGACGGAGCAACTGAATGGGAAGTAAAAAGTGGAAGTGGTGACAAATACGTGACTCCAAGCACTAACAACAAAACTCTTGACAGCAATGCCAAGAAGGAAAAGTTTGAAGAACACGATGCTAATGGTATTGGAATGGCCATTTCTGCCATGAGTGTAGTATTCTGCGGATTGATTCTTCTTTTTATAGCCTTCAAGATTATAGGAAAAGCAGCCGTTAATTTGAGCAAGCGCAACGCTATGAAATCTAAAGGCATCGACAAGCATGAAGCTAAGGAACTGTCACAAGCTCCGGGTGAAGTGTATGCGGCTATTTCTATGGCATTACACGAAATGCAAGATGAAGTGCATGACGTAGAAGAAACAGTGCTGACCATCACTCGTGTAAAACGCAGCTACTCACCATGGAGTTCGAAGATTTACACGTTGCGTGAAACTCCTTCCAGAAAGTAAGTCACCTTTTAAAAAGTAAAAACGATGAAAGAATATAAATATAAAATCAACGGTAACTTATATAAAGTAACCATCGGAGATATTGAAGACAACATCGCTCATGTAGAAGTGAACGGTACACACTATAAAGTAGAAATGGAGAAACAGCCGAAGCCTGTTGCAAAACCTGTGACAGTACGCCCGATGCCTAATGCTCCTACTGCTCCTACTCAAGTAGTGAAACCGACCGCTCCATCTACCGGAAAATCAGGAGTGAAATCTCCGCTGCCGGGTGTAATCCTCGACATCAAAGTGAATGTAGGCGATACTGTAAAGAAAGGACAGACCATTATCATATTGGAAGCCATGAAGATGGAAAACAATATCAATGCGGATAAAGACGGTAAGGTTACTGCCATCAACGTAAATAAGGGAGATTCTGTTCTTGAAGGTAATGACCTCGTAATTATTGAATAATATGGGAGATTTTATAAACTTTTTAGGAAACAACCTCGCCGACTTCTGGACCTACACAGGCTTTGCCAATGCTACGGTAGGGCATGTAGTCATGATTCTCGTTGGCTTGGTATTCATCTATTTGGCAGTAGCCAAAGAATTCGAACCGATGCTTCTGATTCCTATCGGTTTCGGTATATTGATTGGTAATATACCTTTTAATATGGAGGCCGGATTGAAAGTCGGTATTTATGAAGAAGGTTCAGTATTGAATATATTGTATCAGGGAGTGACCTCCGGCTGGTATCCGCCGCTCATCTTTTTGGGCATCGGCGCCATGACGGACTTCTCGGCACTTATCTCTAATCCGAAATTGATGTTAATCGGTGCGGCAGCACAGTTTGGTATCTTCGGTGCATACATGATCGCCTTAGCAATGGGCTTTGATCCTATGCAAGCCGGTGCAATCGGTATTATCGGTGGTGCAGACGGTCCGACGGCAATCTTCCTATCCTCGAAGCTGGCACCTAACCTGATGGGAGCCATTGCAGTGTCCGCCTATTCCTATATGGCGTTGGTTCCGGTGATACAGCCGCCTATCATGCGTTTGCTCACCACAAAGAACGAACGTATCATACGTATGAAACCGCCGCGTGCCGTTTCTCACACAGAGAAAGTGATTTTCCCGATTATCGGTTTGTTGCTGACTTGCTTCCTGGTTCCTTCCGGTCTGCCTTTGTTGGGTATGCTGTTCTTTGGTAACCTGCTGAAAGAAAGTGGCGTAACCCGTCGTCTTGCCAATACGGCAAGTGGTCCGTTGATTGACACCATTACTATTCTGTTAGGTTTGACAGTAGGTGCTTCTACTCAGGCTTCCGAGTTCCTCACTTTCGACTCTATCAAGATTTTCGCCCTCGGTGCATTGTCATTCGTCATTGCAACTACATCAGGCGTAATCTTCGTGAAGATATTCAACCTCTTCTTGAAGAAGGATAACAAGATCAATCCATTAATCGGCAACGCAGGAGTATCTGCTGTTCCCGACTCGGCACGTATCTCACAAGTGATTGGTTTGGAATACGATTCGACCAATTATTTGCTGATGCACGCTATGGGTCCGAACGTTGCCGGAGTGATCGGTTCAGCTGTTGCTGCCGGTATTCTGCTTGGATTCTTGATGTAAGAAACATTAATAATAGATAAGAACACCCGTGTTACATTCAGTTGTGACACGGGTGTTTTTATTAACGATTAAACATCATAAAAGAGGCTGCTACCGATGTTCAAACCGGAGCAGCCTCTTTCTTTTATTTATGGAATAATCCGGAGATTATTACTGTGCCAATTTATTGTCAGAACCGAGCACGTTGATGATTTTGTGCTTGTACAGTTTTTCCATGTTGTCACGAGCCGGACCAAGATACTTACGTGGGTCGAATTCTGCCGGTTTTTCTGCGAACACCTGACGTACAGCAGCAGTCATAGCCAGACGAGAGTCTGAGTCGATGTTGATTTTGCAAACTGCAGAAGTAGCTGCCTTACGCAACCATTCTTCAGGAATACCGATAGCAGCTTTCAGATTACCACCGAACTTATTGATAGTCGCAACTTCTTCCTGAGGAACTGAAGATGAACCGTGAAGAACAATAGGGAATCCAGGAAGTTTTTCCATTACAGCATCCAATACTTCGAATGCCAATGGAGGAGGAACCATTACGCCTGTAACCGGATCGATGTGGCATTGTTCCGGAGTAAACTTGTAAGCCCCGTGAGAAGTACCGATTGAGATAGCCAAAGAGTCGCAACCAGTGCGAGTAGCGAAATCGATTACTTCTTCAGGGTCAGTATATGTGTGGTGGTCAGCAGAAACTTCATCTTCTACACCAGCCAATACGCCAAGTTCACCTTCTACAGTTACGTCGAACTGGTGAGCGTATTCAACAACTTTCTTAGTCAATGCTACGTTTTCTTCGTAAGGAAGGTGAGAACCGTCGATCATTACAGAAGAGAAACCTGAATCGATACAAGATTTGCAAGTTTCGAATGTATCTCCGTGGTCAAGGTGAAGAACGATTTCCGGATGTGCGCAGCCTAATTCTTTAGCATATTCTACAGCACCCTGTGCCATGTAACGCAACAAAGTAGCGTTAGCATACTGACGAGCACCTTTAGAAACCTGAAGAATCACAGGAGATTTAGTTTCAACAGCAGCCTTGATGATAGCCTGCATTTGTTCCATATTGTTGAAGTTGAATGCTGGGATAGCATATCCACCTTTGATAGCCTTAGCAAACATTTCTCTTGTGTTTACCAATCCTAAATCTTTGTAATTTACCATTTTGTTTAAAGTTTATTGTTAGTGAATAAAAATTCTACGCAAAAGTAAGCATTATCCATCGAATAACGAACACCGGAAAGGAAAATATAGTAGAAAAAGGTTTAAATCAGACTGCAAAATTTAGCAGGAATACGAGTGTGACATTAGATTGTAATGTCTACCTTGCAAACTTTGAGATTTCTGATTTCTGATTGATGGTTGATGCCTTCGGATTTATATCTCCTTATTTATACCTTAATTTATACCTCATTTTTCAATTCATTTAATCACCAAAATCTGCATAGTAAATTAGAAATTAGAAATCAGAAATTTTAGAAAATCTTTTTCTATTTCACAGAAAAGCATTATCTTTGCGCTCTGAAAAATGACCATTACACTATTTCTTACCAAAATAGTAACAGAATATAAATTAAAAAAACAGATACTGAAATGAAAAAAGGCCTTCATCCAGAATCATACCGTCCGGTAGTATTTAAAGATATGTCAAATGGTGACATGTTTTTGTCTAGATCAACTGTAGCAACTAAAGAAACCATCGAATTCGAAGGTGAAACTTATCCGTTGCTGAAGATTGAAATCTCAAACACTTCTCACCCGTTCTATACAGGTAAATCTACATTGGTAGATACTGCTGGTCGTGTTGATAAGTTCATGAGCCGTTACGGTGACCGTAAGAAGAAATAATTCGATCTTTCGTGAAAGATGAAAAAGAGGAGATTCTCGCAGAGAATTTCCTCTTTTTCGTTTTCTATATTCCTTAGTGCCAAGCATCATCCAATAAGGAATCGACTATATGACGATGCCTGACACTCTTCACATTATCCTACCACAAGCTGTCCATGCTAACTTCCCCTTGCACTAGAACTCCCGTTTCCTGGATGGAAAGAGAGTTCCCACGTAGGGAAATCGACAATTTCACCACAGAGGACCCGTAAAGTTCCCGTTTTTTTTGTGTTCCATATAAAGGTTAACAGGCAGGATATGAAAAGACAGGAATATTGAACATAAATAAACAGGAGTTGTTTTAGTATATTATTCGCTATTTATCAACGCAAAACCTCTAAACATCAACGTGGTATATGAAAAAGGAATTTGGATTCGTCTTGGCAGCCGCAATCTTGCTGGCCGGCTGCGGACAGAAAAAAGAAACGACAACAACAACTGCACGTCCCGTAAAGACTACGATTGTCGAGTCAAGATCGATTATCAGAAAAGATTTCTCGGGAATCGTGGAAGCGGTGGAATATGTGAAGCTGGCTTTCCGGGTCAACGGGCAAATCATCCAGCTTCCTGTCATCGAAGGACAGAAAGTGAAAAAAGGACAACTCATCGCGGCTATCGACCCCAGAGACATCGCGTTGCAATATGCCGCTACGAAATCGGCATACGAAACGGCTTCGGCACAAGTGGAACGCAACAAACGGCTCCTCTCCCGGCAAGCGATCTCCGTACAGGAATATGAAATCAGCCTCGCCAACTTCCAGAAGGCGAAGTCTGAATACGAACTGTCTGCCAACAATATGCGCGACACCAAGCTGACAGCTCCTTTCGACGGTTCTATCGAAAAACGACTGGTGGAAAACTATCAGCGTGTCAACTCCGGTGAGGGTATCGTGCAGCTTGTCAATACGCACAATCTGCGTATCAAATTCACCATTCCGGATGCGTATCTTTATTTGTTGCGTGCCAAAGAGCCGCATTTCCTGGTAGAGTTCGACACATTTAAAGGACACGTGTTTCAAGCGAAACTGGAAGAATATCTTGATATTTCTACAGATGGCACAGGAATTCCGGTCAGCATCACGATTGACGATCCGTCATTCGACCGCGACCTGTATGCTGTGAAACCCGGTTTCACGTGCAGCATCCGTTTCACGGCAGATGTAGGTCCGTTGGTGCAGGATAGCTGGACGATCGTACCGCTTAGTGCCGTATTCGGCGAAAGCGAAGGGAATAAAATGTATGTCTGGGTGGTAGAAGACAATAAAGTCCACAAACGGGAAGTAACCGTCAACGCCCCGACCGGAGAAGCACAGGCGCTCATCTCGGAAGGTTTGAAACCCGGTGAAGAAATCGTCATAGCAGGCGTATACCAACTAGTAGAAGGAGAATCTATCACAACTGTTGACAGGGAGACTATCTGAAAAGTCGTTAGTAACTCCAACTCCCCTACGGGGACTCACAGCCTCTTTATCCACTTTCATTCATCAATTATCAACGACCATTTATTATGAGTTTAGCCAAATATTCATTAGATAATACGAAAATCATCTATTTCTTTCTTGCTGTATTGCTGATTGGGGGAATCACTTCCTTCGGCAAGCTGGGTAAGAAAGAGGATGCTCCTTTCGTCATAAAGTCGGCGGTTATTATGACCCGCTATCCGGGCGCCGAGCCGGCAGAAGTGGAGCGGTTGATTACCGAGCCTATCTCTCGCGAGATCCAAAGTATGAGCGGTGCGTACAAGATTAAATCAGAATCGATGTACGGGCTCTCGAAAATCACATTCGAGTTGCAACCTTCCTTGTCGGCAAGCTCCATTCCGCAGAAGTGGGATGAGTTGCGACGGAAGGTACTTAATATACAGCCACAATTGCCGAGCGGTGCTTCTGCACCGACGGTTTCCGATGATTTCGGCGACGTGTTCGGTATCTATTACGGTCTGACGGCGGACGACGGTTACACATACGAAGAGATGCGCAACTGGGCGGAACGGATCAAAACGCAGGTAGTGACGGCGGACGGAGTGATGAAAGTCGCCCTGTTCGGGACGCAGACGGAGGTGGTTAATATTTTTATTTCCACCAATAAGCTCGTAGGTATGGGCATCGACCCGAAACAGCTTGCCAGTCTGTTGCAATCGCAGAACCAGATTATCAATACCGGAGAAATCCGTGCCGGCGAGCAACAACTCCGAGTGACCGCCAACGGTATGTATACCACCGTAGACGATATCCGCAACCAGGTGATTACCACCAAAGCCGGACAAGTGAAACTGGGCGATATCGCCGTCATCGAAAAAGGGTACATGGACCCTCCATCCAACATCATGCACGTGAACGGCAAACGTGCCATCGGCATCGGCGTCTCCACCGACCCGCAACGGGACGTGGTGCAGACGGGCAAGAACGTGAAAGCCAAACTGGACGAATTGTTGCCACTGATGCCTGTGGGACTGGAACTGCAAAGCCTGTATCTGGAGAACGAAATTGCCAACGAAGCCAACAACGGATTTATCATCAACCTGATCGAATCGATTCTGATTGTTATTGTAATCATCATGTTGGTGATGGGTTTGCGCGCAGGTATGCTGATCGGCTCGTCACTGATTTTCTCTATTGGCGGCACATTGCTTATCATGTCTTTCTTCGGTGTCGGGCTGAACCGTACTTCGTTGGCGGGATTTATCATCGCCATGGGGATGCTGGTGGATAACGCCATCGTGGTAACGGACAATGCACAGATTGCCATCGCCCGCGGAGTAGACCGACGGAAAGCGCTGATAGACGGAGCAACCGGTCCGCAATGGGGATTGCTTGGGGCTACGTTCATCGCTATCTGTTCGTTCCTCCCGCTCTACCTTGCTCCTTCTGCCGTGGCGGAAATCGTGAAACCGCTTTTTGTGGTGCTTGCCATCTCGCTGGGATTGAGCTGGATACTCGCGCTGACGCAGACCACTGTTTTCGGTAACTTCATCCTGAAAGCGAAAGCAAAAGATGGCACGAAAGACCCGTATGACAAACCGTTCTACCATAAATTCGCCTCCATCCTCCACACGATGATTCGCAGGAAAACATTGACACTGGGTTCGATGGCAGTGCTCTTTGTTGCTTCGCTGGTTATTATGGGAATGATGCCGCAAAACTTCTTTCCTTCTCTCGATAAGCCTTATTTCCGGGCGGACGTGTTTTATCCCGACGGGTATAGCATCAATGATGTAGTGAAAGAGATGAAATCTGTAGAAGAGCATCTGGCAAAGCAGCCGGAAGTGAAGAAAGTGTCGATCACCTTCGGCAGCACGCCGCTAAGGTATTACCTGGCTTCTACTTCGGTGGGTCCGAAACCGAATTTTGCCAATGTATTGGTTGAGTTGACGGACAGTAAATATTCGAAAGAGTATGAGGAAGATTTCGACGCGTATATGAAGGCAAATTATCCGAATGCGATTACCCGTACCAGTCTGTTCAAACTGTCGCCTGCGGTGGATGCCGCTATCGAAATCGGGTTTATCGGTCCGAATGTGGACACGCTTGTGGCGCTCACCAACCAGGCTTTGGAAATTATGCACCGGAATCCGGATTTAATCAATATACGCAATTCGTGGGGAAATAAAGTTCCTGTATGGAAGCCTGTATATAGTCCCGAACGGGCGCAACCGTTAGGGGTATCGCGTCAGGGAATGGCACAAAGTATCCAGATCGGAACCACAGGCATGACGCTTGGAGAGTATCGACAGGGCGATCAGGTACTTCCTATCTTATTGAAGGATAACACGGTGGATTCGTTCCGCATCAATGACCTGCGCACGTTGCCCGTGTTCGGCACAGGCAATGAAACGACCAGTCTAGAACAGGTGGTATCGGAATTTGATTTCCAATATCGTTTCTCGAATGTGAAGGATTACAACCGGCAAATGGTGATGATGGCGCAATGCGATCCGCGTCGCGGAGTAAATGCGATTGCTGCTTTCAATGAGGTTTGGCCGCTGATGCAGAAAGAGATTAAAGTGCCGGAGGGGTATACGATGAAGTATTTCGGGGAGCAGGAAAGTCAGGTGGAGTCTAACGAGGCGTTGGCCAAGAATTTACCGTTGACGTTCTTCCTGATGTTCGTCACCCTATTGTTCCTCTTCCGCACCTATCGCAAACCTATCGTGATTCTGTTGATGTTGCCGTTGATTTTTATCGGCATCGTGCTGGGGCTAGTGGTGTTGGGCAAATCGTTCGACTTCTTCTCCATCCTCGGACTGTTGGGGTTGATAGGAATGAATATCAAGAACGCAATTGTATTAGTGGATCAAATTGATACTGAGACGACTATGGGCAAAAAGCCGTTGGATGCAGTGGTCAGTGCCACCACCAGTCGTATTGTCCCCGTAGCAATGGCGTCCGGCACTACCATTTTGGGGATGTTGCCCCTGTTGTTCGACGCAATGTTCGGTGGTATGGCGGCAACGATTATGGGAGGTTTGTTAGTGGCTTCGGCACTGACATTGTTTGTGCTGCCTGTGGCTTATTGTGCCATTCTGAGAATCAAAGGATAAATGGCATTTTTCAGACACGGATTTCACGATGCGGATGCGCCCGGTCAGCAATTACATTGCATTCATTCTAAAATTCGAATTTATTATTTACAATTAGCGAAATGAAAACTCAACTTATCACTCTGTCTCTGCTGCTCCTCGGCCTCACAGCCGAGGCACAGCAACCATCTCTCAGCCGGGAAACTTACCGGAATAAAGTGGAAGCTTACAGTCAAATCCTGAAGCAACAGAAACTAAAGACGATGGCAAGTACGGAAGCACGGAAGATTGCTCACACGGGATTCTTGCCTAAAATTGATGTCAATGCGGACGGGACCCTCAACATGAGCGACCTTAATGCCTGGAACGAACCGGTAGGCGAATACCGTAACCATACCTATCAAGGTGTATTTATCGTCTCGCAACCGTTGTACATGGGCGGGGCACTCAACGCGCAGCACAAGATTGCCCAAGCGGATGAAAGGCTAAATCAACTAAATGAAGAGCTCACTATCGACCAGATTCATTATCAGAGTGATGCGGTCTACTGGAATGCTTCCGCTTCACAGGCTATGTTGCAGGCGGCGGACAAGTATCAAAATATCGTGAAGCAACAGCATGACATCATTCAGGATCGTTTTAACGACGGTATGATTAGCCGAACGGACTTATTAATGATTTCCACCCGGCTGAAAGAAGCGGAATTGCAATACATCAAGGCGCGTCAGAATTATACGCTGGCGCTGCAAAAGCTGAATATCCTGATGGGAGAAGAGCCGAACAATCCCGTAGACAGTCTGTACACAATTGACGCAGCTTCCGCTCCGGTGCAGATCCTTTCTCTGGAGAATGTACTGCAACGTCGTGCGGATTACGAAAGTACGGAGGTGAATATCATGAAAAGTCAGGCGCAACGCAAAGCGGCTCTTAGCCAGTTCAATCCGCAATTGAATATGTATTTCAGCGGCGGATGGGCTACAGCAACACCTAACCTCGGTTATGATGTTTCTTTCAATCCCATCGTCGGCATTAACCTGAATATACCGATCTTCCGTTGGGGAGCCCGGTTCAAAACCAACCGTCAGCAGAAAGCGTATATCAGCATACAGAAACTGCAACAAAGTTATGTGGCGGATAATATCAACGAAGAACTTTCTGCCGCCCTGACCAAACTGACGGAAACGGAATATCAAGTGAAAACCGCCAAAGAGACTATGAATCTGGCCAATGAGAATCTCGACTTGGTTTCTTTCTCTTATAATGAGGGAAAGGCAAATATGGTGGATGTACTCTCCGCACAATTGTCATGGACACAAGCGTACACCAATCTGATTAACGCGTATCTGTCGGAAAAGATGGCGGTAGCGGAATACAGAAAGGTGATTAGTGAATAAAAAAAAGAGGCTTTGAAAAGCCTCTTTTTTTATAATATCAGTTACATTCAGCGTTACGCAAGGAAGGAGATCAACACACCCGCAGCTACGGCAGAACCGATTACTCCGGAGATGTTGCTTGCCATGCAATATTGCAATACGTGATTCTTCGGATCATACTTCAAAGCAATCTCATTGGCTACACGGCTCGCCATCGGAACGGCACTCAAACCAGTGGCGCCGATAAGCGGATTGATTTTCTTCTTCGAGAAGAGATTTACCAGTTTCACAAAGAAAATGCCACCGGTTATAGAAAGTGCAAATGCAAGGAATCCACCGATTACAATACCGATTGTTGTCCAATTGAGGAATGCTTCGGCTGTCATCGTTGCTCCTACGGACAGCCCGAGGAAGATGGTAGCAGCATTCATGATGCTATTGGAAGCAGCATCGAACAAACGGAATGTATTGGTTCCGATTTCTTTCACCAGGTTACCAAACATCAACATACCCACCAAAGGCACTGCACTTGGCACGAAGAGGGCAACAACGGTAGTTACCACAATCGGGAAGATAATCTTCAATACACGCAGATTCTTGATTTCAGTCTTCGAAGGATACATCTTTTCCTGTTCTTTCATGTTGATGCACAACTCTTTCTTCGTGCAGAACAGTTTCACTACCAGCGGAATAATCACCGGAACGAGCGCCATATACGAATAAGCGGCAATAGCAATCGGTCCCAGCAAATGCGGCGCCAATTTGATAGTGGTAAAGATGGCTGTCGGACCATCCGCCCCACCGATAATACCTAGAGACGCGGCTTCTTGTGGAGTGAATCCCATCAGGATAGCCACCAGCAATACGGTAAAGATACCCAACTGTGCGGCTGCACCGAATATAGAAAGATGCAAGTTACGTAACATCGGCCCGAAGTCCGTCAACGCACCAACCCCCATAAAGATGATCGGTGGCAGAAAACCTGTTTTAATCAACATATAGTAGATGAAGTTCATCAGCCCCAACTCGTGGGCAATGTCATGCAAAGGCATTTCCCAGATGTTCTTCAGCACTCCGTTTACCATCACCATACCATTTTCGTCCGCCTGAATCACGCCCATATCTCCTCCGGGGAAGTTGGCTAACAACACACCGAAAGCAATAGGAATAAGCAACAGCGGCTCGTACTGTTTCTTAATACCCAGATAGAGCAGAACGAACGCAATAGCATACATTATCAGGAACTGCGGTTCGGCAATGATATTGCTGAACGCAGTCATGTCATATAAGTTCTCAAATATTTCGTTCATTATCCTATCTTCATTAATATGTCATCTTCTGATACAGCATCTCCCGGGTTGACACAAATAGCAGTCACCGTACCGCCAAACTCCGCACGAATAGCATTGTAGGTTTTCATCGCTTCTACATAGCAGATTACATCACCCTCTTTCACCGCATCGCCTACTTTCAAAGCAGTTTCCTGCGCATTCTTCACCAAGAAGAACTTGCCTTCCAGTGGTGAAAGCACCTCTTTGCCCTCTCCTGCCGGAGCAGCAGCACCCGCAGGCGCAACAGGCAGTTCGGCATCACCGTATGCTACCGTCACACGATAAGCCTGTCCGTCCACTTG
This sequence comes from Bacteroides caecimuris, assembly GCF_001688725.2. Classification (NCBI taxonomy): domain Bacteria; kingdom Pseudomonadati; phylum Bacteroidota; class Bacteroidia; order Bacteroidales; family Bacteroidaceae; genus Bacteroides; species Bacteroides caecimuris. The sequence continues at coordinate 2,918,001 of NZ_CP015401.2, forward strand.
TACAGTCAGCGTCTTCGGTTTGGCATCTTCTGTCGGCGACTTATCTTTCTCGGCACGGCGTTTGGCCACGTCTGCCAAGAAATCTTCTTTCGCCTTGCCGCTCTTATAAGCCTCATATTGAGCCGGGTGCATCGCATATTCAAAGAGTTCTTCGTCGTCCTGTCCCACTTCCCATTTGTTCTCTTTCATCAGTTTGCGATATTTGTCGAGAGCATCGGGATAGTTATTCTGCGGATCACCTTCGAAGAACTTACGACCTTCACGTTCAGCCTTTTCAACGATTTCGGGAGCAAGTTTGCCCGGCAGACGTCCGGCTTTACCCAGAATCATATCCCAGATATCATCGGCAATCATTCCCCAACGTTCCTTGCCTTTCTCCATAGCCATCACGTTCATCATAGCGAGGTTCTTCACATACTGACTGAACGGAGTCACCAACGGAGGATAACCGACACGAGGCCATACGTATGCCACTTCGTCAAAGAGCTTAATGAGCAACTGGTCCTGCGTCATAAACGGCAAATTGCGTTTTGCCTTATATTTATTGATTGATTCCAGATTGGATTCGAGATCGGCCATCAAACTACCCATCATACCGCCGGGAAGTCCGGGAGCAATCAGCAAAGAGTTCATCAGACGGTTTTTCGGGCTGATATACAAGCCGAGGAAGTCGTCCATAAATTCCTGAATCATGCCACGTACTTTCATGTAGGCTTCCATATTGATTTCGGGCACTTGATATCCGGCGTCTTTCAGCATCGCCTGCACGCTAAGCAAGTCTGCGTGACCTGTTCCCCATGATAGTGGTTCCATACCTACGTCGATGTAGTCGCAACCGGCTTCGCATACTTCGAGGATGCTTGCCATATTGAATCCGGGACCTGCATGGCTGTGATACTGGATAGGGATTTCGGGATGCGCCGCCTTGATATTTGCTACGATCTTACCTAACGATACAGGGCGACCGATTCCTGCCATGTCTTTGATACAGATTTCGTCTGCTCCCAGTTTGATAAGTTCCAGCGCCATATTGGTGTAGTACTCCACGGTATGGATAGGCGAATGAGTGATGCAAAGCGAGCATTGCGAAATCATGCCGGCTTCCTTTGCGTATGTGATGGAAGGAGCAATGTTACGCACGTCGTTCAATCCGCAGAACGTACGGGTAATGTCTGTTCCTTGCGCTTTCTTTACTTTGTAGAATAATTTGCGGACGTCTGCCGGAACGGGGCTCATACGGAGTCCGTTCAGTGCGCGGTCGAGCATGTGGGTTTGAATACCGGCTTCGTGGAACGGTTTCGTCCATTCGCGCACCGCTTTATTCGGGTTTTCACCAAACAATAAATTTACCTGTTCAAAACCTCCGCCGTTTGTTTCTACGCGGGCAAAACAGCCCATTTCAATGATGGCAGGAGCTACCTTTACGAGTTGGTCTACACGAGGTACGTATTTTCCGGCAGATTGCCACATATCTCGGAAAACCAAACTAAATTTTACTTCTCTTTTCATGTCTTTCAGTGATATGCTTTATAGATTTATAATTTTTCTACTTTAGTGATTTTTCCTTTACCGTGTGTCACCACATTTACAGCAGCTGTAATGGCGGCTAAGATGTTTCCCGGAATAGGAGCAGGACCTTGCGATGCTTCCCGCTTCACAGAAACCACTTCTTCAGGGGCATACTTGTTGACTAATGTAATCAGCAACTTACCTAAACAAATCACAATCAGCAGAATAACAAATACAGTAGCCATTCCGACCACCATCAGCAGGATCGCTGTTTCGATATTTTCCATATAAATAAATTATTAGTAATTGAAGCCGTTTATTCAAAAAGCGTCCGAATTTACCATTTTTTTATAAGAAAATTCATCAGAAAAGAGATAATAAAAATTAAATGAATGCTTTGTCAACAACCATTTATGTAAAGTTCTGCTTCCTCCACATTTCTTTTTTCCTCTTTAATACCGATAATCTTATTGCTAACTTTACATCATCAATGGTTCATCGTCCACTGGTTCGTCAATGCCCTATACGAATCTTTATCTTTGATAATCGAGTAGAAATCCATAGTCTAGGTACACTCCCGGACTATGGATTAAATGTCAAGGATATTAAAGTTGAAACATCGTTTTCCCATAACATTTTTTGTTCAGTAATGCCATATTTTCATTACCGTATGCAGGTATAGTCACTGGTATTAGACGCAGTATAAGTCTTGGCATTAAATCTGAGTTTAAGAATGATGAGCACCTGAATGAGTTATTATTATCATTCCTCGATTAAAAGCAAATGATACCCAAGTCGGACGAGGGAAGCAACCAAGTGCAAAGCGAAAAGAATCTCAAAAAAACCTCTTCATCTGCAAAATATTTTAATAAGCAAAATTTTGAATTAACCCATCTTTCCTGTCAAATAAGCCTTTGTACGCTCGTCAACAGGGTTTGTAAACATCGTTCCAGTATCTCCGTACTCAACCAGTTCTCCCAAGTACATAAACATCGATTTCGATGATATACGCTTTGCCTGTCCCATATTATGAGTTACAATCAAGATTGTAACCTCCTTTTGAAGTTCGAGCAAAAGTTCCTCGATATGCTTCGTTGCAATAGGGTCAAGAGCTGATGTTGGCTCGTCCATCAACAGCACATCGGGTTTCATTGCCAATGCACGGGCAATGCACAAGCGTTGTTGCTGACCACCCGAGAGAAATGTACCTTTCTTGTTCAATACATCTTTAACTTCGTCCCAAAGGGCAACACTACGCAAGCAACGCTCAACAGTAGCCTCCTTCTCTGCCTTGGAGAGTTTGATGCCATTCAATGCAAATCCCGACAGAACATTGTCATAGATACTCATTGTGGGGAACGGTGCAGGACGTTGGAAGACCATACCCACACGACGGCGAACATCGATAGGTTCCATTGAAAGGATATTCTCACCATTGAGCAAAATCTCGCCATCTACGCGGATATTCTGATAGAGATTGTGCATAAGGTTCACAGCGCGAAGCAATGTAGATTTACCACATCCCGAAGGTCCCATTATTGCTGTGATTGTATTCTTTTCTATGACTGCCGATACATATTTTACGGCCATTGTTTGCTTGGTATATGATACGCAAGTCTTCTTAAATTCAAGTATAGGTGTTACTGATTCCATTTCTTTGCAAGATATTTGGCGGTAAGGTTCAAAGTAAGTACGAATAACAAGAGGAAGAGCGATGCACCCCAAATCAACTCTTGTAGGTTAGGGTCGTTGAAGAACTCCCATATGCCCAAGATAGCTGATCATAACCACGTAATAATACCTCTCCCAAGATAGCAAGCAACGGAACGGCAGTAAGTGCCGCCAACAAGCAAATGCCCCAAAGCATCAACTTGTCTTTTGCCAAACGATGTTTAATTCTCAATTTATTCATAACTAAACTATTTTTGCGCGTTTAATCATTATCTTACCAATCATATTGATAAGAGCAGTAATTAGAAACAATACCAATCCTAGGGCAATCAAAGATGAAAGACGTAAATCGTTGGCCTCGCCAAACTGGTTGGCGATAATTGAAGCCATTGAATTACCTGTAGATGTGATTGAATTTGGAATATTATTGGTATTTCCAATAAGCATTGTTACAGTCATTGTTTCACCCAATGCACGACCTATAGCCAATACATATGATGAAAATATACCTGAACCAGCTACAGGAAAAATGATTTTTCTTACAACCTCAGCACGTGTTGCTCCCAGGCTATATGCTCCTTCTTTCAGGTCGTTTGGCACCATCTTTATGAATTCCGCACTAAGCGATACAGCGTAGGGAATAATCATTATCGCCAAAACAAGTGATGCGGTTAGTACGCCCGAGCCTTGCGGAGAAATATTAAGCGCCATAATAATTGGTCGCAAGGTGTAGAACCCCCACAAACCATAAACGATAGAGGGAATGCCTGCCAACAAGTCTGTTACGGTACTTAGTACCAATGCAACCTTTGTCTCCTTGAAATATTCACCAACGAAAAGTGCCACGGGCAGCGAGAATGGTATGCAAAAGATAAGAGCCAAGAGTGTGGTCATCAGCGTACCTGTAATGAATGGCAAAGCGCCATACTGCTCATTACCTTCGATATAGCTCCACTCCGAAGAGGTTAGAAATTTCAAAAAACCGAAATGTTCGAACGCATCATAAGCATCAGTGACAAGGGCATAAACAATGCCCCCGCACACTATCGGCATAATCAATGTTGCTACAAACAATATTATTCTGTAAAGTTTATCGTTCATAGATTGTTGTTTTTACTGGAGGATCGCAACTCCGTCGTATGTCACAGTTTTCAAGTTAGTCATATTTAATTCTTTTGTCTTTGCAGGAAGTGGAGCATAGTGAACCTCCGAGGTGATATTCTGTACCTCGTCAGAGAGGATATACTTCAACAAATCGAGTGTAGCCTCCGCCTGCTCCTTGCTACGGTCTGAGTAATTCTGCTCCTTGTAGATAATCATCCAAGTGAATGTAGATATCGGATAAGCACCGACTGCATCTACATTTGTGATTGAAGTACGAGTATCAGCAGGAATTACACCCGAAGCTGCTGCTGAAATTGTTGCAGACGATGGTAACACAAATTCGCCTCTTACATTCTGGATGCGTGCATATGGAATTTTCAGTGTGAACGCGTACTCAGAGCTTACATAACCGATTGAGTTCTTGGTCTGTGAAATCACGCCTGCAACCCCCGGATTACCCTTCGCAGCCTGTCCCGAAGAGAAGTTTACCGACTTGCCTGCACCAAACTTCTCCTTCCACATAGGACTAACCTTTGTGAGATAATCGGTGAATACGAAGGTGGTTCCCGAACCATCCGAACGGAATACGGGAATGATTGCTTCTGCAGGAAGTGTTACATCGGGGTTAAGAGCTGCCAAACGCTCATCGTTCCACATCTTAATCTCTCCAGCAAAGATGTCTGCAATAACCTCACCTGTAAGTTTCAACTCCTTTACGCCATCTAAATTGTAGGCTACAACCACTGCACCCATACAAGTCGGAACATGAACTACGGGAGCCATATCAGCCATTTCCTTTTCTGTAAGGAAAGCATCACTGCCGGCAAAATCAACAATCTTATCACGCAGGTTACGAACACCACCGCCAGAACCGATACCCCCATAAGCAACTACATCACCATTTACCTGAGCAAAATTCTCAAACACCACATTGTAGAAAGGAAGAGGAAATGTTGCACCAGCTCCCGAAAGTTCCTGAGCCTTACGGCCACCATTTGTTGCATTACCGCCACACGATACCATTGCAATGGCAAGTGTCAATGTTATAATTGACGAGATCTTTTTTTCATAATAATATTAATTATTAAATGTTTATTCTATTAGAAACCAAAGTAGCAATTTATGCATGCCGAATAGCTATTCTTTACACCATCAGCCTTAGGCATTGCCATCCTAAAATCAGGCGCTATCTTCACATATTCGCCAAGCTTGAATTGAATTCCAAGAATTGCAGCAGATTCATCCTTTACCTTATTCCAGTCGTTCTTTGAATATAAGTCATCGAATCGTACGTACAAAGAGATCTCTTTTGGCAGATTTACAGAAGCGAAGATTGAATAACCACTTTGGTCAGCATCCTCATTATATGATGCGTTCATCATATAGTTGTATTCAGCACCGATGGTAAATTTCTCGTGCTTATATCCTGCAAACGCTGCAAAGTTTCCGGTATCCCTTTTGCCTTCTTCTCCACACTCGTTCAAACCACCATACAAGCGAATCTGAAAGCCCTTTACAGGGGTAAGTGTTACACCCAAGCCATAATTAAGGCCCTCATTTTTCTGAATTTTCTTATAACCCTCACCATTTACGATAATCGCATCAGCCGAAATCCAGCCTGCAAATCTGTAGGCTGCCGAGATACCCAAATCGGCACTGCTACCGAACTTGTATTCGTCTTGGAAAGACTTCATGATGTAGCGATAACCCCAGAACTTCTCTTGAAAGTTGAATTGTGTAGTCGAAATAAGACCTCCATTCAATGTCAGATTTCCCGTTTCCCACGAAACCATTGCATTTTTAATGTAAGCAATGCGTTGATAGTCGCTTACATCTGAAGACTTGCCGATGTCCATCACACCTTTTACAGACAATCCATTTCCGGGTTTATACTCATAACCCAAGTAACTTCTTTCTAACTCGAAGCCTCGGTCGTCATTTTCTGCTCCCAAACCTGTATGGAAATTTCCAAACACTTGAACAACCGCTTTGCCTTTCGGCTCCTCTGTTTTGGTATCCTGCGCCTGCGTAGCAATACCGATGCTGGCTAAAAGACCTGCCATAATAAATTTCATTGTCACGTCAGTTTTAATTCGACACTGCAAAAGAACGGACTTCTTGTTTCATAAGAGTTTCAAAAAAATTAGGCTTTCGTTAAATACTGATTTCTTGAAAATATTACATTTTCATTAAATATCATTTGGAATAATATTCAGTTCGGTTTTTCTCTATAATTTTGCAGCACATAATATATAAGTATATGGCAACAGAACGTATATTGATAGTGGATGATGAAGAGACTCTATGTGAAGTCTTGAAAATCAATCTTGAAAATGAAGGCTACGATGTTGATACAGCATTAAGTGCGGAAGAAGCCTTGCTTCTGGATCTGAAGAAGTATTCTTTGATACTCCTTGATATAATGATGGGAGAAATCAGCGGTATCAAAATGGCCAAGATGCTAAAAGCAGATATCACTACTGCTGACATTCCGATTATTTTCTGCACCGCTCGCGATACGGAAGATGATATGGTTATGGGGCTGAATCTTGGTGCGGACGATTATATAATGAAGCCATACACCATTCGTAATGTAATAGCTCGTGTAAAGAGTGTATTAAGGCGCACTTCGGGACAGAAAACAGTGACTACGACTATTGAAAAGCCAAATAAACTTAAGGTGGAAGGGTTGCACCTTGATTTAGAATTCAAGCGCTGTGTTGTAGATGGCGAAGAGGTTAAGCTTGCTCGCAAGGAGTTCGAATTGTTGGGTTATTTGATTTCCCACCGAGGCAAGATTTGTTCCCGCGAACAAATTCTCAACCGTATATGGAGTAACGAGGTGGTTGTTCTTGACAGAACTATTGATGTAAACATCACCCGTTTGCGTTCTAAAATAGGTAAATATGGTTCGTATATCGTAACTCGTTCCGGTTTTGGTTATGGCTTCCGCGATTAAAATATCTTACCACAAGCGGCTTTTTCTTATGTTGCTTGCTTTCTCATGGACTCTAATCCTATCCTTCATCGGATTTCAATATCTGCGAGAAAAACAATACAAATCAGATTTCTTGAATGCACAACTTCAAATGTACAATTGCCACCTTCTTGAAGTTGTAGAAGATGGTTTGTCATACGAAGAGTATATAGCGACACACGAAAAGCCTTTCAATGACCTTCGCATATCCATAATAGCTCTTTCCGGCGCTGTTATTTATGACAATATGATTTCACCGGATTCTCTTGACAATCACCGCCATCGACCCGAAATCGAAACAGCATTAAATGACGGATTCGGATACCATATCGAACGACAATCAGCAAGTGATGGACGTGAATATTTCTATTCTGCAACAAAGGGCAAACGTGCTATAATCCGTACAGCTATTCCTTACTCATCAACACTTCGTGAGTTACTTAAGGCTGACTGGGATTTCTTGGGAATAATGATTATCATCAGCTCAGTGATGAGCGTGTTGGCTTATTTCGCAACAAGAAGACTTGGCAAGACCATTGAACGACTAAACAGGTTTGCAGATAAGGCTAAAAAAGGAGAGGTTTTTGACGAGAATGAACCATTTCCTAATGATGAACTTGGTTTTATTTCCAATCATATTGTACAACTTTATGCTCAATGGCAACAAACCATTAGGGATAGAGATATTGCTTATGAGGCAACTTTGCGTGAGGAACAAGAGAAAATGCGAATCAAGCGTCAGCTTACCAATAATATAAACCACGAACTGAAAACCCCTGTGGCATCCATACAAGTCTGCCTTGAAACCTTGCTTTCGGGCATCAATCTTAGTGAAGACAAAAGACTAGAACTTATAGAACGGTGTTATACAAACAATGAACGCCTTAGACGATTATTGGCTGATGTATCCTTAATAACAAGAATGGAAGATGGAAGTATGCTTATCAGCAAAGAGAAGGTCGTTCTCAACGATATTCTGTGTGAGATTGCCGAAGAATTGACGATAATGCCGGACGAGGAACGTATGACACTACATACCAACTTTAACGAACGAGTGATATTAGATGGTAATCTCTCGCTTATCGGCTCCATATTCCGCAACCTCACCGAAAATGCAATTGCCTATTCTGGAGGTAGGAACATCTATATCTCGCTTATCGCTAACGAAAACAAAGAGTATCATATCCGCTTTGAGGATGATGGTTGCGGTGTGGAAGAGAAACAATTAACACGCCTATTTGAACGATTCTACCGAATTGATAAAGGTCGTTCAAGACAAAAAGGTGGCACAGGGCTTGGTCTTGCCATAGTCAAACACGCTGTACAATTTCATGGAGGAACCATAACTGCCAGCAACCGGCCAAATGGAGGATTGAGATTTGATTTTGTTTTGAAAAAGTAGTTAACAGCATTATACCAACAGAGTTATCATACTGCTTCTGCCACGTGCAATAGGTATCCCCGGACTGTGCTTGCCATTCCGGCTGCCGAATCGTGTGCTTGCACTGTTATTTGCATCCGTTATATCCAGAGCAACTCCACCCAAAAGAAAAAAGACGGTTTGAAACCGTCTTTTTTCTTTTTACCTCTTAAAACTCGCTCGTAAAGTGGAAGCGGATATTCTTGAAATCCATCTGCGCCATTTGCAGCACATACCCGGAGTCGGCAAGGAACACATCACGCCCTTCCCTATCCTTCGCCATATACTGATATTTGCGTTTCTTGAAGGCTTCCAATTCAGCCGGGTCGTCACTCTCTACCCAGCACGCTTTGTAAAGGCTGACCGGCTCCCAGCGACACGATGCATTGTATTCATTCAACAAACGGTATTGGATGACCTCAAACTGCAACTGCCCCACCGTACCGATAATCTTGCGGCCGTTGAACTGGTTGACAAACAGCTGTGCCACCCCTTCGTCCATCAACTGATCGATACCTTTTGCCAACTGTTTCTGCTTCATCGGGTCGGCATTCTCGATATACTTGAACATCTCCGGCGAGAAACTGGGCAAACCACGGAAATGAAGCATCTCGCCTTCGGTCAGCGTATCGCCGATTTTGAACGTGCCGTTATCAGGCAAACCGATAATATCTCCTGCGTATGCTTCGTCAATCGTTGTCTTGCGTTGTGCCATAAACTGCGTGGGCGAGGAGAAACGCATTGTCTTGCCGTGGCGCACGTGCATATACGGAGCGTTACGGACAAACTTACCGGAGCAAATCTTGCAAAACGCCACACACGAACGATGGTTCGGGTCGATATTGGCGGTAATCTTAAAGATAAACCCAGTGAATTTCGGTTCGTCAGGTTTCACTTCACGCTCTTCTGCCTGTACAGGACGAGGACTGGGAGCTATCTCTACAAAACAGTTCAGCAACTCTTGCACACCAAAGTTGTTCAACGCCGATCCGAAGAATACAGGCGCACAGTCCCCCGCCAAATAGGATTCCGAATCAAATTCCGGATAAACACCCTCAATCAGTTCCAAATCGCCACGCAACTTGTCTGCCAACGACTTGCCAATCTGTTGGTCCAGTTCTTCCGAATGAATATCGACTGCCACTTTCTCTGTTACCACCTGTTTGGATGGCTGATACAAGTCCAGTTTCTGTTCGTAGATATTGTATACTCCTTTAAAACGTGCTCCCTGCTCAATCGGCCATGACAACGGACGGACCTGAATCATCAGTTCCTCTTCAAGTTCGTCGAGCAAGTCGAACGGATCTTTTCCTTCACGGTCCATTTTGTTGACGAAGATAATTACCGGTGTCTTTCTCATACGGCACACCTCCATCAGTTTACGCGTCTGCGTTTCCACACCTTTCGCACCGTCTACCACGATGATAACACTGTCTACAGCTGTCAATGTGCGATATGTATCTTCGGCAAAGTCCTGGTGACCGGGAGTATCGAGAATGTTAATCTTATAGTCCCGATAGTCGAATTCCATCACGGAAGTCGTTACCGAAATACCGCGTTGTTTCTCAATCTCCATCCAGTCGGACGTAGCCGTTTTTTTAATTTTATTACTTTTTACCGCACCTGCCACCTGTATCTGACCTCCGAAAAGCAACAGCTTTTCCGTCAGCGATGTCTTACCAGCATCCGGATGCGCAATAATGGCGAACGTCCGCCGTCTCAAAATTTCTGTATTATCTGCCATAGTTTTTTAGTTAGAATGATGAATTATAAAACATGAATAAGCTATGCTGGAATAACATAGCCTACATCCATTATTCATCTTTCATAATTTTATCAATGCATTGTTTGAGGCTCTCCTCCCAATGAGGAATCTCTATATCGAACGTTGTTTTTATTTTTGTTTTATCAAGCACGGAATATGCCGGACGGTTTGCTTTCGCTGGATATTCGGCTGTATGCAAAGGTTTCACTTTGCAGGTGGTTATCCCTGCCAGACGATGAATAGCTACCGTGAAATCATACCAGGAACAAACTCCCTCATTGCTGAAATGGTAAATACCGCGAACTATACCTTTATTTATAATAGTATAGATAGCACGTGCCAAGTCATTGGCATACGTCGGAGTCCCTATTTGGTCGAAAACAACTCCCAGGCTGTCACGCTCTTTTCCGAGACGAATCATCGTCTTTACGAAATTATTACCGAAAGTGGAATAGAGCCATGCAGTACGAATCACGGCTGTTTTCTCACAGCAATTCATTACCTCCTTTTCTCCTTCCAGTTTAGTGGTACCATATACTGAATCCGGGCTGGGATTGCACTCTTCCGTGTATGGAGAATGCGCAGTACCGTCAAATACATAGTCAGTAGATACTTGTATCATGGTAGCACCATTGGCCTGTGCCGCACTTGCCAGTTGTTTCGGTGCTTCACAATTCAATTTGTATGCTAATTCTTGATTATCTTCTGCTTTATCTACAGCTGTATAAGCAGCACAATTCACAATAAGCTCAATCTGCTTCTCTGCCATATAAGCCCAAACAGCTTGCTTGTCGCAGATATCGAGTTCCTGCACATCTGTGAAATAATACGTATGTTGCGGATTCTCTTTTGCAAGCACCTGCATCTCATTGCCAAGCTGACCGTTGGCACCTGTTACTAAAATTCTCATTTATTCATCCAGTTTTAATTCACCTTTACGGTCTTTATCATAATAATTTGCCAACATCGAAAGGAAATTAGTGATAGCTTCCACTGCCTTGGCTGTTCCTTCGCTGATAGGCTTCTTTTGAAGGCGAAGCAGGAGTATTCCATACAACGCTTCAAAACAGGTTTCCAGTTCGGGTTCGTCTTTCTTACCGTTTTTATTCCGTAATTCTACAATAAACGGTAATGCTTTGAAATAAGCAGCACTGTAAAAAGGAAATTTAGGAGAAGAGGACAATGCATTATGCAATTCTGTCAGATTGATAATCACGTTCTTATTAATCTGCAGATGCCCTTTTTCCCGTACTCCTTCCTCACCCATCATCGTAATCAAATTGACGTACCATTCTCGCATGGCAGGCTGCTGTTCTTCCGGATAGCGTGCAATCACATTTGCCTCCATCTCTTCCGGTTCACAATGATTGGCACGGATCAAGTCTTCCTCTTGCCACATATATATAAGGTATTCGGCAATATTTTTCTCTTTCAGTTGTTGTGCTATCTGATTCATTATGTTATCCCTTAATAAAGTGACTCTCCCAACAAAGTATAAACCAGCCCTACCATAGATACCAGCATTACAATACTTCCAATGATACGGTTCAGCATCCAAATACCACGCAGATTGAACTTGGTACGCACTTTATTCACAAAATAAGTGATGCCCAACCACCAAGTCAACGCCCCGGCAGCAATCGCAAAATATCCCGTTATCTCTTCAAAAACCAAAACGCCCTGCTGCACAAAGGCAAAACGGGCGAAAAGTCCGATAAACAGGAAGATTATCAACGGATTGGATAGAGTAACAAAAAAAGCGGTAATAAAATTATGGAAATAAGAACCTTTGTTGGACGAAGCCGGACGAATGGATTGCACCGGATTGCTACGGAAAGTATATATACCGAAAAGTAGCAACATGATGCTTCCCAACAGTTGCAAATAGAAAATGTTTTTATTGATATAATCGAAAACGAAACTCATCCCATAACCGGTGAGCAAAGCGTAGGCTATATCGCTCAACGAGGCTCCCAGTCCCGTTACAAAGCCATACCAACGCCCTTTGTTCAATGTCCGCTGTATGCACAATACGCCCACCGGCCCCAAAGGTGCGGACACTACAACGCCAATAATAAAGCCTTTAACTAATATATCGAATATTGTCTCTATCTGAATCATTCTGCAAATATCGCACTTTTTTATGATATAAGGATAGGATATTAACGTTTTTTCCAACGAATCGCCCCTATTTCATGGAGCAAAGGACACTTAAAATGACACTTGGAAAACACAGGCAATACGAATGATTCCTTTTGTTTCTCTAGTTTCATTCATTACGATACAGCAATAAGCTACAAGTCCATTACTATATTTAAGATTTTCCAGTGCTATGAATAAGGACTTTCAGTGCGCAGGAGTAAGATTTTCCATGCAGTCAGGAAGTAGTCACCTTATAACGTGATAATAGTCATCTTACAAGGTAATATTTGTCCGATTATAAGGTGATATTTATCATTATCCAAGGTGCCCACTTGTCAGGGAAACGGGAAACAATAAAGATACGAGATTAAATTGGTAAAAAGCAAGAGAAGGATAGAAACTAATCGTGCATTTATCGTACGGAAATAAATCAATCCATAAAAAGGGAAGACGGAAAAAAGATTTATTTCTGTTTTATTTCTCACCACCAATGAAATTACTTATCTTTGCACCACAGAAAAAGAGAAGAGTTTCTCCTGTAGGAACTTCAATCGTAAAATCGTAAATCGTAAAATCGTAAATATACAACATGATTCTTTTTTTCAGAACCCCTTCCAAGAGCGTGATTGCCGTAGAGAGCAACCATCAGCTCACCACTGACGAAAGTAATAAACTCTGCTGGCTTTTTGGCGAAGCCGTGATGGAAAGTGAAGAAAACCTGAAAGGCTGTTTCGTTGGTCCACGCCGCGAGATGATCACTCCTTGGAGTACAAACGCAGTAGAAATCACCCAAAACATGGGGCTCGAAGGCATCAGCCGCATCGAGGAGTACTTCCCTGTTAAGGATGAAAACGCTGACTACGACCCGATGCTCCAACGCATGTACAAAGGACTCGACCAAAACATATTCACGACCAACCGCCAGCCGGATCCGATTATCTACATCGAAGATCTCGAAGCGTACAACGAAAAAGAAGGTCTGGCACTTTCTAAAGAAGAAATGGACTATCTGAAGAAAGTGGAAAATGACCTCGGTCGTAAACTGACTGACTCCGAAGTTTTCGGTTTCGCACAAATCAACTCCGAACACTGCCGCCACAAAATCTTCGGCGGAACATTCATCATCGACGGTGTAGAACAGGAGTCTTCCCTGTTCCAGATGATTAAAAAGACGACACAGGAAAATCCGAATAAAATCATCTCTGCTTATAAAGATAATGTAGCCTTCGCCGAAGGTCCGGTGGTGGAACAGTTTGCTCCGGCAGACCACTCCAAGCCCGATTACTTCCAGGTGAAAGACATCAAGAGCGTTATCTCACTGAAAGCAGAAACACATAATTTCCCTACTACGGTAGAACCGTTCAACGGTGCTTCTACCGGTACAGGCGGTGAAATCCGCGACCGTATGGGCGGTGGTAAAGGTTCATGGCCTATTGCAGGTACTGCTGTCTACATGACTTCTTACCCCCGCACGGATGAAGGACGCGAGTGGGAAGAAATACTTCCGGTACGCAAATGGTTGTACCAGACTCCCGAGCAGATACTTATCAAAGCATCCAACGGTGCTTCCGACTTCGGTAATAAGTTCGGTCAGCCGCTGATCTGCGGTTCGGTACTGACTTTCGAACACACGGAAAACAAAGAAGTTTATGGTTACGATAAAGTAATCATGCTTGCCGGCGGTGTAGGTTACGGCACACAACGCGACTGCCTGAAAGGTGCACCGGAAGCAGGAAACAAAGTGGTAGTAATCGGTGGTGACAACTACCGTATCGGACTAGGTGGTGGTTCCGTATCCTCTGTAGATACCGGTCGTTACAGCAGCGGTATCGAACTGAACGCAGTTCAACGTGCTAATGCTGAAATGCAGAAACGTGCCAACAACGTAGTACGTGCTCTTTGCGAAGAAGAGGTGAACCCCGTTGTTTCTATCCACGACCACGGCTCTGCCGGACACGTCAACTGTCTGTCCGAGTTAGTGGAAGAATGTGGCGGTTTAATCGATATGAGCAAGTTGCCTATCGGCGACAAGACCTTGTCGGCAAAAGAAATCATCGCCAACGAGAGTCAGGAACGTATGGGGCTATTGATTAAAGAAGAAGCCATCGAGCATGTACGTAAGATTGCCGAACGCGAACGCGCTCCAATGTATGTAGTTGGCGAAACAACCGGCGATCATCGTTTCGCCTTCCAACAGGCTGACGGGGTACGTCCGTTTGATCTTGCCGTAGAACAGATGTTCGGTTCTTCTCCCAAGACATATATGGTAGACAAAACCATAGAACGTCATTACGAAATGCCGAAATACGAATTGTCGAAACTCCATGAATATCTGACGAATGTGTTGCAGCTCGAAGCTGTTGCCTGCAAGGATTGGTTGACAAATAAGGTAGACCGCTCCGTGACAGGTAAAGTAGCACGCCAGCAATGCCAGGGCGAACTTCAGTTGCCGTTGAGCGACTGCGGTGTCGTAGCGCTCGACTACCGTGGAGAAAAAGGAATCGCTACTTCTATCGGACATGCTCCACAAGCAGCATTGGCTGATCCGGCTGCCGGTTCCATCCTCGCCGTATCCGAAGCGCTGACCAATCTTGTTTGGGCTCCGATGGCGGAAGGCATGGACAGCATTTCTCTGTCTGCCAACTGGATGTGGCCTTGCCGCTCTCAAGAAGGTGAAGATGCCCGCCTTTACACAGCCGTTAAAGCATTGAGCGACTTCTGTTGCGCATTGCAAATCAATGTTCCTACCGGAAAAGACTCTCTGTCTATGACGCAGAAGTATCCGAACGGTGAAAAAGTGATTTCTCCGGGAACTGTGATTGTTTCTGCCGGCGGTGAAGTTTCCGACGTGAAGAAAGTGGTATCTCCGGTATTGGTTAACAATGAAAAGACTACGCTTTATCATATTGACTTCAGCTTCGACGAACTGAAACTAGGTGGTTCGGCTTTCGCACAATCTTTGGGTAAAGTGGGTGACGAAGTACCTTGCGTACAGGACGCCGAATATTTCCGTGACGCTTTCCTTGCCGTACAGGAACTTGTAAACAAAGGATTGATTCTTGCAGGACACGATATATCTGCCGGTGGTCTGATCACTACATTGCTCGAAATGTGCTTCTCTAATGTAGAAGGCGGTTTGGAAATCAGCCTCGACAAGATGAAGGAAGAGGACATCGTCAAGATTCTGTTTGCAGAAAACCCGGGTATCGTTATCCAGATCAGCGACAAGCACAAGGATGAAGTGAAGAAGATTTTGGAAGACGCCGGCGTAGGCTACATAAAGCTGGGTAAACCGACTGACGAACGCCACATTTTGGTATCTAAAGACGGTGCAACTTACCAATTCGGCATTGATTATATGCGTGATGTATGGTATTCTTCTTCTTACCTGCTCGACCGCAAACAGTCTATGAACGGCTGCGCCAAGAAACGTTTTGAAAACTACAAGATGCAACCCGTAGAATTCGCTTTCATGCCGGAATTCAAAGGTAAGCTTTCTCAATACGGTATCACTCCAGACCGTCGCACTCCAAGTGGTATCCGTGCGGCTATCATCCGCGAAAAGGGAACGAACGGCGAGCGCGAAATGGCATACTCACTCTATCTGGCAGGCTTTGACGTAAAAGACGTTACGATGACCGACCTTATCAGCGGGCGCGAGACACTGGAAGACGTAAACATGATTGTTTACTGCGGTGGTTTCTCCAACTCCGACGTATTGGGTTCTGCCAAAGGATGGGCAGGCGGATTCCTGTTCAACCCGAAAGCGAAAGAGGCACTCGACAAGTTCTACGCTCGTGAAGATACGCTCTCACTGGGTATTTGCAACGGTTGCCAGTTGATGATGGAACTTGGTCTTATCAATCCGGAACATAAGAAAAAAGGCAAGATGCTACACAATGACTCCCATAAATTCGAGTCTACTTTCGTCGGCCTGACTATCCCGACAAACCGCAGTGTGATGTTTGGTTCACTAAGCGGAAGCAAACTGGGTATCTGGGTAGCACACGGAGAAGGTAAATTCTCACTGCCGTACGATGAAGACAAATACAATGTAGTGGCGAAATACAGCTACGATGAGTACCCGGGCAACCCGAACGGCTCAGACTACTCCATTGCAGGACTTGCCAGTGCAGACGGGCGTCATTTGGCGATGATGCCTCACTTGGAACGTGCCATCTTCCCATGGCAAAACGGTTGTTATCCGACAGACCGCAAGAACAGCGATCAGGTTACTCCATGGATAGAAGCGTTTGTCAACGCTCGCAAATGGGTGGAAGCTAAAATGAAATAAATCATTCCTATATTTACAGAGGCTGGTACATTTTAAAGTGCCGGCCTCTTATTTTACCCAACATTTCGTTCTACCATTAACATGACAGATAACATTGACAACCCGGCTCTCACAGTAGATGTAATGTAAATCCCAGTCAATATGGCAAAGAGAAAAAACAGTTAGTCAGGAAGGAGGAGAAAAGAAAGAATGAACATTTATCTCGAAGCATTTGGAATCTTTTTTAAAATTGGCGCTTTCACCATTGGAGGAGGGTATGCAATGGTGCCACTGATTGAAAATGAAATTGTCACCAAACGGAAGTGGATTGCGCAGGACGATTTTATCGATCTGCTGGCTATCTCCCAATCCGCTCCGGGAATTTTGGCAGTCAATATTTCTATCTTTATAGGATATAAGCTGCGCGGCATCCGGGGAAGTATTGTCACGGCATTGGGAACAATCTTGCCCTCTTTCCTTATCATATTGGCTATTGCCCTGTTCTTTCATAGTTTCAAAGACAATCCGATAGTGGAACGCATCTTCAGAGGAATCCGACCGGCAGTGGTAGCACTCATTGCCGCACCGACCTTTACCATGGGGCGATCTGCCAAAATCAACCGCTACAATCTGTGGATTCCGGTTGTTTCAGCATTATTAATCTGGTTGTTGGGCTTCTCTCCTATTTGGATTATCATCGCTGCGGGTGTAGGCGGTTTTCTTTGGGGAAAGGTTAAAAAAGTTGAGAGTTGAGAGCGGAGAGTTGAAGCGGCATAGATTACACGGATTAACGTTGTTGTTTTACAGATTCCTAATTCTAAACAGCCATGAAAGCCATGAAATCCGTGTAATCCACGTAATCCATGCAATCCACGTGATCCGTGCAATCCACGTGATCCGTGCCTAAAATTATTATATAATAAACTATTAATCATATGATTTACATACAGTTATTCTATACATTTTTCAAGATCGGGCTCTTTGGCTTCGGCGGCGGTTATGCCATGCTTTCCATGATTCAAGGTGAAGTGGTGACCCGCTATGGATGGGTAAGTCCGCAGGAGTTCACGGATATTGTCGCAATCAGCCAGATGACACCAGGACCTATTGGTATTAATGCAGCTACTTATGTAGGGTTTACTTCGACAGGTAGCGTATGGGGTTCCATCATTGCGACTTTCGCTGTAGTTCTCCCCTCTTTTATCTTGATGCTGACTATCAGCAAATTCTTCCTGAAATACCAGAAACACCCCGTAGTGGAATCTATTTTCGGTGGATTACGCCCGGCAGTAGTCGGATTACTCGCCTCTGCTGCGTTGGTATTAATGAATGTAGAAAACTTCGGTTCGCCTATTGAAGATACCTATTCATTCGTTATCAGCGTCATTATATTCCTGATTGCTTTCATCGGAACAAGAAAATATAAAGCCAATCCGATTCTGATGATTATCGCCTGCGGCATTGCAGGGTTGCTGCTTTATTAATAGCAAGCGACTGAATAACGACAAACAAAAAAAAACGGTGAACAGAAAAACAGTAAACAAAAAAACGGTGAACAAAAAAACGATATACCCAAAACAGTAAACAAAAAAAACGGTGAACAAACTGCGTTATCATTCTGCAGAGTGTCCACCGTTTTACCGTTGTTTATTCTATACCTTTACAGTTTCAACTTCTTACTTACGGATTTCGATTCATTATGAAGACGGTCCAAAGCAGTCACTACATAACGGTATTTTGTTTTTCCTGTTTCGTATGGGAGTTTGTAGAACGGATTGCGGGTGATAGCTACAATATGTGAAGGATCGTCAAGGTTCACTTTTTCTTTTCCGCTAAAGCGATAGACTACATATTGAACTGCCTTATCCATTTCTGTTTCTGCTTTCGGAGCAGTCCAGAAAAGGATATAGCCGTCTTCTGTCCATACCTTTTTCATCTTGCGCACTTTGCCCGGAGCCTTGTTATCCATAAAGTCAAAGACAGGAATCAATGCAGGATACTTATGATATTCACTCACTAAAGCATCGCGGTATCTTCCCTGATTTTCGACAACCGCTGCCGCATACCATTGGCAACTGCCTCCGATTGTTTGATAAGCACGCTGCAAAGCCATCTTTCGTGGAAGCTGGTTGATGGAAGGATTCTGCGGGTCGGCATGCTGGATAGTGTTCGGCACAGACTGACCGATAAACAACGGACGGTTTTCCGAATGGGTAGCCCACCATTTCACCAATGTCTCATAGTCGGCAGCCTTATGGCCGATTTGCCAGTAAATCTGCGGAATATTATAATCAATCCATCCCTCACGTGCCCAATGCAGGACATCGGCATACAAGTCATCGTAATTCTGCAAACCATTCGTATTACTTCCCAACGGGTCGCTCTTCTGATTACGATAGATACCAAACGGACTGATACCGAACTTCACCCATGGCTTGATGCCACGGATAGTCTCGTGAAGTTTCTTTATCAACACATTGACATTACTACGACGCCAGTCTGCCTTACTTGTAAAACCTCCACCATAACGGGCAAAGCTCGCATCATCCGGGAAGTCCAGTCCTTTCACCGGATAAGGATAGAAATAATCATCCATGTGGATAGCGTCCACATCATAGCGGGACACGATATCGGTCACGATCTTACAGATGTATTCCCGGCTTTCGGGAAGTGCCGGGTCGAAGTATAGCTGATCGCCATAAGTAATGAACCATTCCGGATGCTGGTGGTAAATATGTTCCGGAGCCAATTCATTTTTTAATGAAGTCTTCACACGGTAAGGATTGATCCAGGCATGAAATTCCATATTCCGTTTCTTACACTCTTCAATCATAAACTGCATCGGGTCCCACATAGGAGAAGGCGTCTGTCCTTGCGTACCGGTCAGGAAGCGGCTCCACGGTTCATATTGGGAAGCGTATAATGCATCCGCTTCGGGACGTACTTGAAAGATAATCGCATTAATGCCGGCTCCTTGAAGAGAATTCAACTGGCTAATCAATATTTGCTTCAGTCGCTCTGTGGGAATGCCACGAAACTGGCTATTGACAGCCTGTATCCATGCTCCACGGAATTCACGTTTGGGATATTTATTGCCTGATGGCACCTGTGCCCTTACTCCCACCGCAAGAAGAAGAGCCAAAAGTAAAAGATAGTTTTTCAGCTTCATAATATTCTTAAATCGTAATAATGTGACGCAAAGATAATACAAACTCCCGATAAATTCGCTAACTTTGCCGACTACCATAAAACAAGGAGTATTTTATGTCAGAAAACAACTATATTTCGATAAAAGGTGCACGAGTAAACAACCTGAAAAACATCGATGTAGATATACCACGCAACAAACTTGTTGTAATCACCGGATTGTCGGGTTCCGGCAAATCATCACTTGCTTTTGATACCCTTTATGCAGAGGGACAACGCCGCTACGTAGAAAGCTTGAGCAGCTATGCGCGTCAGTTTCTGGGGAGAATGAGCAAGCCGGAATGTGACTTTATCAAAGGGATTCCGCCCGCCATTGCCATCGAACAGAAAGTGAATAGCCGCAATCCGCGTTCTACGGTGGGCACCTCGACCGAGATTTACGAATATCTCCGCCTGCTGTACTCCCGGGTGGGAAAAACGTATAGTCCCATCAGCGGGCAGGAAGTGAAGAAACACTCCACGGAAGACATCGTCAACTGCATGCTCTCCTATCCGGAAGGTACGAGATATACGGTGCTGACCCCCATCCGCCTGCGTGAAGGCCGCACCTTGCAACAGCAATTGGAAATAGACCTGAAACAAGGATTCAACCGTATCGAAGTGAACGGTGAAATGAAACGAATCGATGAATACACGCCCGTGGCAGGTGATGAAGTCTACCTGTTGGTCGACCGTATGGCGGTAACCACCAGCAAGGACGCCATCAGCCGGCTCACCGACTCTGCCGAAACAGCCATGTACGAAGGTGACGGAACCTGCATGCTGCGTTTTTATCTATCGGATGGCACCACCAAACTTCATACTTTCAGCACGAAATTCGAAGCGGACGGCATCGTCTTTGAAGAACCGAACGACCAGATGTTCTCGTTCAACTCGCCTATCGGTGCTTGTCCGGAGTGCGAAGGATTCGGTAAAGTGGTCGGTATTGACGAGCACTTAGTCGTTCCGGATCGTTCATTATCGGTGTATGAAGGAGCTATCGTATGCTGGCGCGGCGAAAAGATGGGTGAATGGAAAGACGAATTGATTCACAATGCGGAAAAATTCGACTTCCCCATTTTCACTCCTTATTATGAGTTGACAGACGCTCAACGCCGGTTGCTTTGGGAAGGCAACCCATATTTCCACGGCATCAATGATTTCTTCAAGATGCTGGAAGAGAATCAATATAAGATACAATACCGGGTGATGCTGGCACGCTACCGTGGAAAGACGCTTTGCCCGAAATGCCACGGCACCCGCCTGAAACCGGAAGCCGGATATGTACGGGTGGGCGGTAAGAATATCTCCGAACTGGTAGATTTACCTATTACGGAATTAAAGCAGTTCTTTGACCATCTGGAGCTGGACGAGCACGACAGCAATGTGTCCCGACGTATTCTGGTTGAAATCAATAGCCGGATTCGCTTTCTGATTGATGTAGGTTTGGGCTATCTGACGCTGAACCGGCTCAGCAATTCCTTATCGGGCGGAGAAAGCCAGCGTATCAATCTGGCAACCTCGCTGGGAAGTAGTCTTGTTGGCAGCCTTTATATTCTCGACGAGCCAAGTATCGGACTGCATAGCCGTGATACAGACCGCCTGCTTCATGTGTTGCGCCAACTGCAACAATTAGGTAATACGGTAGTGGTGGTAGAGCACGACGAAGAGATTATCCGTGCCGCGGATTACATTATCGACATAGGTCCTAATGCCGGACGTCTGGGCGGAGAGGTTGTCTACCAAGGCGATATGAAGGATTTGAAGAAGGGAAGCAACAGCTATACGGTACGTTATCTTTTGGGAGAAGATGAAATACCCGTTCCGGAGCATCGCCGGCCGTGGAATAACTATATCGAATTGAAAGGCGCACGTGAGAATAATCTGAAAGGAGTAAACGTACGCTTCCCGCTCAATGTAATGACAGTCGTTACGGGTGTTTCCGGTTCCGGAAAGAGTACACTGGTGAGAGACATTTTCTTCCGGGCATTGAAACGTGAATTAGACGAATGCAGTGACCGGCCGGGAGAATTCTCTTCAATCGGAGGAAGTTTGCGCGACCTTCGGAATGTAGAATTTGTAGACCAGAACCCGATTGGCAAATCATCGCGCTCAAATCCGGTGACTTACATCAAGGCTTACGATGAAATCCGCAAACTATGGTCTGAACAACCTTTGGCGAAGCAAATGGGATATACTCCCGGATTCTTCAGTTTCAATAGCGAAGGCGGCCGTTGCGAAGAGTGTAAAGGAGAAGGAACCATTACTGTAGAGATGCAATTTATGGCAGATTTGGTATTGGAGTGTGAATCTTGTCGCGGGAAACGCTTCAAATCCGACACGCTGGAAGTGAAATTCAACGATAAAAGCATCTACGATGTATTGGAGATGACCGTGAACCAAGCGATTGAGTTCTTCAACGAACATGGACAGAAGAAAATTGTGAAGAAACTGCTTCCTCTGCAGGACGTGGGACTGGGATACATTAAATTAGGACAGGCTTCTTCTACCCTTTCCGGTGGTGAAAACCAGCGTGTCAAACTCGCATTTTATTTAAGTCAGGAGAAAGCCGACCCAACGATGTTTATCTTTGACGAGCCGACTACGGGATTGCATTTCCATGACATCCGCAAACTTCTGGATGCTTTCGACGCACTCATCCGCCGGGGACACAGCATCGTTATCATCGAGCATAACATGGACGTTATCAAATGTGCCGATTATGTAATCGACCTCGGACCGGAAGGCGGAGATAAGGGTGGAAACATCGTAGCAGCGGGTACTCCGGAAGAAGTTGCCGCCTGCGGAGCAAGCTATACGGGGCAGTTTCTGAGAGAAAAACTGGGATAACGATTCGTTTTATTTTCTTAGGTTCTTTATATCTTGTCTCGCCCCATATATGAGGTTATGTAAGCTAACAGTGTAAATAATCTATATATTACTGCATAACAAACGAATATACCTACCACCCCGTCCTTCGGACACCCCTCCTTCCCGAAGGAGGGGAAGCCATGCGGACGAACTTATATCGAACTAACGTCAGTTAAATGGGCTCAACCACGCTGTAATCATGCTTCAATGCAGTCAACAATCACCGACGGGAGAAAGTTTTCCGACAGGCGCCCCGTTCTGTTAACGGATGCAAACGCAATAGAAGGGAGTTTGTCCGCATTTTGAAAAACGCAACAAGTCGCCCATCAGTTTACATCATTTAACAATCAAGCGTCAAATTCCGCTTTACACTCGCTTCATGAAGCATTCATTTTCGTTCCTTCACAGATATTAAGTAAATATTTATTCAATTTTAGAACGAAGAGGGAACGAAGGTGAAACGAAGGAGATACGAAGGGGATACGGAGAAGTGACGAAAAAGCAGCGGAAAAGCGAGGAAAAGACAAAAAATCAGAATCTTCGGGAAGGCTCCGGAGGGAGCTTGTTTTTTTGTTTTTTTATCAGTCCGTTAACCAAGATTAAGCGCCCGGAGTGAACCGCCGAATGGAAAATCTTGGGTACGGATGGTGCAAAAGAAGGTGTGTCAAAATGCGCACCTTCTTTTTTATGCACAAAGAGGCTGTGCCAAAACTCTTATAAACAAAAAGTCACCCTCGCTACAATTATCTGCGACGAGGGTGACTCCGTAGAAAGGGGCGTTTTAACACAAGCCCCCATATATCAAATATCGATCATACTACTATAAGTAGAAACCGAATCCAACCTTCACACCGAAACGTGACATATCTCCATCATTGAAACGCCATTTATAATAAACGGCAGGTTCAATGGTTACCGTACGCGAAAGGAAGTAAGCGTATCCGGCTTCGAGCCCCAGTCCCCAGTCCGTCTGATGTTTTCCACCACTCCAGCGGAAACGGTTCCAGTCGAGTCCGCCACCCAGATAAACACCTGTTTTATTGAAGTAGAAACGTACTCCGGTGCCCAATGTATACTCATCTATCGGTTTCGACCAGTCGGCCCCGGCATTTACCATCAAGGCAATACCCTCAGCTAAGAATGTGCCGACTTGTGCACCAACTCCAAATTTTGCTTTATCGTTTTCACTATACGAAAAGTCCAATCCCGACAATGAAGGATTAATAATCGTAATTCCTTTCTCAAATTGCGCCTGTGCAGTGAAAGAGACTGCCAATAAGCAAAGAGCCAAAGCTAATTTCTTCATAAACTTACTTTTTTAAGTGAATAGATTGTTCGTCTTTTTTGCGGCGTTCGCGCATTTGTTCCTTTTTCCGAAGCACCAGCCAAAGAAGGAGGACGATGACATAAGAAACTGCCACCGTAATTATTTTCTCTGTCGGGCCGACTTCCGTATTACGAGGCAACAAATAAGCCGCCGTTACGGATACATAAATAAGGAATGCAAGCGCCACTCCTGTTGATTTTCTTATTTTCTTCATTCTGTTGATTTTCTTGTTTTCTTCATTCTGACAATTTTCTTGTTTTCTGCTTGCCCAGCCAGACATAGAACCAAGCTGCCGCAATCACCACACACGCTATGCCGATGCCGTAGGAGACTGCATGCGAAAGTCCCAATCCTTCGGGAGCAATGCATATATAAGTTGAACATACACATGTCATAAACAGTGCCGGTATCAAAGTAATGATATAAGGTTTTCTGGATACCGCCAGAAAAACCGTTATAGCCCACAAGGTAAACACAGCCAATGTCTGATTTGCCCAGGCAAAATAACGCCATATCATATTAAATCCGTTTGCATCACGCAAACTATACAAAAGCAAACCAATAGCTACTACAAACATCGGAATACAAATGTACAAACGACGGCGCATACTTTTTTGCTCCATGCCCAAGAAATCCGCCACAATCAGACGTGCCGAACGGAAGGCGGTATCTCCCGAAGTAATCGGAGCGGCAATCACTCCCAAAATAGCAAGTACTCCGCCGATTGCTCCCAACCATTCTTTTGTGATGGCATCAACGATAACAGAAGCATTGCTTTCTTCCATTCCGTTCTCATGGAAAAAATAAGTAGCGGCAGCAGCCCAAATAAGAGCAACAATGCCCTCGGTAATCATTGCACCGTAAAACACCGGGCGACCGTGACGTTCCGAGGTCATGCAACGTGCCATCAATGGGCTCTGCGTAGCATGAAAACCGGATATGGCACCACAGGCAATGCTCACAAACATAATCGGGAAGATAGGAAGTTCGTTCGCTTCCGGGTTCGTATTTTGCAATCCGTCCCACAACTCCGGCAAAGCGGGATGGTTAACGTAGAGCATCACCAGAATGCCTACTGCCATAAACAACAAGGCAATCGCAAACAATGGATAGATTTTACCTATTATTTTATCAACAGGCAACAAAGTAGCCAGCATATAATATGCAAATACAACGATAATCCAAAACGTAGCATCCAAACTTTCCGGAGTGAGTTTTGCCAACAATCCGGCAGGTCCCGCAACGAAAACCGCCCCTACCAGAATCATTAAAATGACAGTGAATCCTCTCATCACCTGCTTGGCGGTCAGTCCTAAATAACGGCCTATTATTTCCGGCAAGCTTTCGCCTCCATTACGCAAAGAAAGCATTCCGGCAAAATAATCATGCATTGCCCCCGCAAAAATACTTCCCAGCACAATCCACAAGTATGAAGAGCTACCGAATTTCGCTCCCATGATGGCTCCGAAAATAGGACCTAATCCGGCAATATTGAGAAATTGAATCATGAAAATCTTCCAGGTGGGCAATGGAATATAGTCCACTCCATCCGCCTTGGTAAGAGCCGGCGTCTTACGGTCATCCGGACCAAAGACGCGTTCCATCAGGCGCCCGTACGTAAAATAGCCTACTATCAGTGCCAGCAGACATAGAGTAAATGTAATCATAGCGTGTCGTTTTTTTAACTTGGCAAATGTAACATAATCTCTCGAAACAGCCCAACATTACCGACACTTTTACTAACTTTGCGGGGATTTAAAACGAAAAACAAAGAATATGCGTCGATATATTTTCATTCTTTCACTTTTGTTTCCTTTCCTCTCCGTAGCCGCACAGCCCAAGCACGAGGTTCGTGCCGCCTGGCTCACTGCTCTGTATGGTCTTGACTGGCCTCGTACACGTGCTTTAAGCCCTCAAAGTATCTGCAAGCAAAAGGAAGAATTGGTGGATATTCTCGACAAGCTGAAAGCTGCCAACTTCAATACCGTCCTGTTTCAAACACGTACACGCGGGGACGTGTTATATCCCTCGTCTATCGAACCTTTCAACGCTATCCTGACTGGGAAACCCGGTGAAAATCCCGGATATGACCCGCTCGCCTTTGCCATCGAAGAATGTCATAAGCGGGGGATGGAGTGCCACGCCTGGATGGTGACTATCCCATTGGGAAACAGGAAACACGTTGCTTCTCTCGGCAACCGTTCCGTCACCAAACGGATGAAAGACATTTGTGTACCGTATAAGAATGAATATTTCCTCAATCCGGGACATCCGGGAACCAAAGAGTATCTGATGAAACTGGTGCGGGAAGTCGTAAGCCGTTATGATATAGACGGAGTGCATTTCGATTATTTGCGTTATCCGGAGAATGCCCCTCTCTTTCCCGACAAGTACGACTTCCGCCGATATGGCAAAGGGCGTACAGTAGAGCAATGGCGACGGGACAATATCTCAGAAATTGTACGCTATATATATAAGGGTGTAAAAGCGATGAAGCCGTGGGTGAAGCTAAGTGCCAGTCCGGTAGGAAAATACCGGGACACCTCGCGTTACTCTTCCCGTGGGTGGAATGCTTTCTTTACCGTTTATCAAGACCCGCAAGGATGGCTCGGCGAAGGCATCATAGACCAGATATATCCGATGATGTATTTCCAGGGAAACAGTTTCTATCCTTTTGCCCTCGACTGGCAGGAACAGAGCAACGGACGACAGGTGATTCCGGGACTCGGCATCTATTTCCTTCATCCCGACGAAGGCAAATGGACACGCGCTGAGATAGACCGCCAGATAAACTTCATCCGCAATCATAAAATGGCTGGTGAAGGGCACTACCGTGTGAAATATCTCATGGAAAACACCCAAGGCATTTATGATGAACTGGCCGAAAACTTCTACGCATATCCGGCTTTACAGCCTCCTATGCCTTGGTTGGATAATGTGCCGCCCACAGCTCCGTCCGAACTGAAAATAACTAATATCGACCATGGATATACGGAATTAACCTGGCAGGCTGCTACTGATAACGATCAGCGTAACAAGCCCATGTATGTTATTTACGCTTCTAATGAGTATCCGGTAGACATCGACCGACCGGAAAATATCGTTGCACAGAATATCAGGGAGACAAGTTATATCTATGCCCCTATTCTACCTTGGAATGCGAAAAAGCATTTCGCAGTGACGGCTATTGACCGCTATGGAAATGAAAGCGTAGCGATACAAGAAGGAAACTAGAAGTACAAACCCTATTTGAAACAATTTTTGAAACTAACCGTATACAACAGGTGATGTTGTTGCTCTTTAGTCGCAAACCCTTTATTCATCGGATGAAATCGGATAAACAAGAAAAAAGTAGAGAGGAAGATTGAGAATAAATATCCAGTGGGAAGATATGCCGGTGTATGTGAATATTTAGCACCATACAAGAATGAGTCAAATTTAAATTATCACTTGGTTCATTTCTGTGCCAGAATAAACTAAATGATATTTTTCCAGTTAAACAAAATTATAACGCCCGTTCTTTGAGATATTGAAAACGAAATATTACGAAAATAATGATTATCTTTGAACCACTAAAAAGAGATTAACAATGAATGACCTGCTTCGTAAACTCCCTATCGGGATACAGACCTTTGAGAAACTTCGTAAGGGTGATTATCTATACGTAGATAAGACAGAGCTTGTATGGAAAATAGCTTATACATCTACTCCATACTTTCTGAGCCGTCCACGCCGTTTCGGTAAAAGTCTTCTCCTCTCTACCTTTGAAGCCTACTTTGAAGGAAAGAAAGAACTCTTCGAAGGGCTTGCCATTGAAAAGCTGGAAACGAAATGGGAAAAGCATCCTGTGCTACATCTGGATTTGAATGCCGAAAAGTACGATTCTCCGGAAAGACTTTATGACATCCTCAGCCGTCAACTCACCTTATGGGAGATTCAGTATGGCAAAGGAATAGACGAGAACACTCTTTCCGGTCGTTTCTCCGGCGTCATCCGCCGTGCCTACGAACAAACCGGTAGCAGCGTTGTAGTCCTGGTAGACGAATACGACAAGCCTCTATTGCAAGCTTTAGGCAATGACGCCTTGCTGGATGAATACCGTAAAACCCTGAAAGCCTTTTACGGAGTATTGAAAAGCACCGACCGCTACCTGCGTTTCGTCTTCCTCACAGGAGTGACGAAATTCTCGCAAGTAAGTGTATTCAGTGACCTCAACCAGTTGCAGGACATCACCTTATGGCCCGATTACGGAACCCTTTGCGGCATCACTCTCCAAGAATTAGTGGATACCTTCCAACCGGAAATAAAGATACTTGCAGCCAATAATTCCATTTCTTATGATGAGGCGGTGCAGCGAATGACACGTCTTTACGATGGCTATCATTTTTGCATCAACTCGGTAGGCATTTTCAACCCGTTCAGCATACTGAATGTCCTGAAATCAAAAGTGTTCGACAATTACTGGTTCCAAACCGGTACTCCGACTTTCCTCGTCGAGATGCTGCAAGAAACCGAATATGACCTGCGTACTCTGCTTGACGGAATCGAAGCACCGTCTTCCATGTTCTCCGAGTATCGGGTAGATTCCAACAATCCGATTCCGCTGATTTACCAAAGCGGCTATCTGACGATAAAGGCTTATGATGAACGTTTTCGCAACTACCTGTTGGAATTTCCGAACGATGAGGTGCGTTACGGTTTCATGGATTTCCTAGTACCGTTCTACACTGGAGTGAAGAATAACGATCAAGGCTTTTACATCGGCAAGTTCGTCAATGAGTTAGAGAGTGGAGACTACGATGCCTTTCTCACCCGCCTGCAAACCTTCTTTGCCGATTTCAATTACGAACTGAACGAGCAGACAGAACGCCACTACCAAGTAGTTTTCTATATTGTCTTCAAACTTATGGGACAGTTCACTGATGCCGAAGTGCGCAGCGCCCGCGGTCGTGCAGATGCCGTAGTGAAAACACCTAAATATATCTATGTCTTCGAATTCAAACTGCATGACACGGCAGAAGCGGCATTGAAGCAGATTGACGATAAAGGCTACTTGATACCGTATCAGGCAGACGAACGTGAAGTGATAAAAATTGGAGTAGAGTTCAGTACGGAAAAACGCAATATCAATCGCTGGCTAGTGTGAACAGATAAAGTTAAATATTATCGGGAGCTACCAATACCCACGCCCGATAACAGCTTCTCCTATGAACAGGAACCAAAGGTAAATAACCGGCGTACACTCTACCTTCCCTGATTTCCAACGGATAAGTTGCGGACATTCGTTCATGTTCCTGCAAAGCTTCACCTTCTGAAGGATGATAATCAATCACAAAACGTCCTGTTGAACCTGGACGTACATAACGGTCATGTAAAAAACGCGCAATGACTCCCATATTCATGCGCAGATTGATTTCCACACAGGGATGAATCCGAAAAACCGGCTTTTCATTTTCCGGAAACCGACAAATCATCATATCAACTCCAAGATAACCTTTATAAACGGTTCCCACCAACGCAGAAAGTCTGTATTTCAAACAGTTCTCCAAATCCATCAGAGCCTCTGAAGGGATATATTGCGCAAGTTTTTTCCGGATTGCCTCATTAGAAAGCAGACAGTTCCCTTCATACATTCCACTCTTTCCGGTATGGAAGAGGGAATATCCCACAAACGTCAATTCACCTGCACCATCGGAATAAAACTCCATGGCAAAATCTTCTACCTTATTATATATAGGCTCCGCAATGACTCCACCCTGCGAAGCAGCCACACGAGTACACCAGCCGGAGATGAAAGAAGTAAATATGCCTTTACACCAGTTCAGACCTTTACCGCTTCCCGAAAGCGGAGCTTTCAACAAACATTCCTTCCGCCCTTCCACAAAACGCTTCCATTCCTCCGGGGTCTTTAAATAATAAGATTCGCCGCAGAAATATTCATTCAGTTGTAATTCAGGAAGTAACGCGACGGCTTTAGAACGATGAGAGTATTCCCGCAGATCGTTTAATTGCCCCATAGAAGGCAGCAGGACTTCATCCACACCCAACACAGAAAGCCGCTTCCGTAAAGCCACATCCCATCCCCAGGGACGAATATCCAAATCCTGTTCAATAGCAAGTTCCGGCTCCGTTATCAAATCAACCGAAAGTCCTAATAATTCCTGTATCTTCTTCACATAGTCGAGATTATAGGCGGAAGGAGCCAATACCGCACTCCCCTCTTCCGCATACCACATCGGAAGCAAAGCCAATTCGGAAGCCATACGTCTTGCCGAAGCCGGAGCCATATAATTTGTTTCACCGCTGGCAAGCGCCAAATCATGTTCCGGATTGAATAGATAAAGAGCCTTTTTTGTCATTTCAAATGAATTCAAAACTTTATTCTGCAAATATATACAGGAAATAGCCAGGAAGGACTACAATAAACAGAAAGTTGGAATTAAACACACAATTTTGCCATCTCTACTTTGCAAATCCTAAAAAAAGCAGTATATTTGCCACTCGAAAAACAAAGAACTGAAATGGAATCATTCTACCGCACACACGCCTACCTCGTTGAGCACACCAATGCCCCCGTTCGCCGCGATCTCATGGACGAGATCGACTGGAGCGACCGCCTGATTGGTATCAAAGGGACACGTGGCGTAGGAAAAACCACTTTCCTTCTCCAATATGCCAAAGAGAAATTCGGGAACGACCGTTCCTGTCTGTTCATCAACATGAACAACTTCTATTTCTCGGGTCACAGCATTATAGAGTTCGCCAACGAATTTCAAAAACGTGGCGGAAAAGTATTGTTGATCGACCAGGTGTTCAAACATCCGGAATGGAGCAAAGAGTTACGCATGTGTTACGACCGTTTTCCTAATCTGAAAATTGTCTTCACCGGCTCGTCCGTGATGCGACTGAAAGAAGAAAATCTCGAACTGCGTGATATTGCAAAGAGCTATAACCTGCGTGGATTCTCTTTCCGCGAATTTCTGAACTTGCAGACAGGTATGAAATTCAGAGCATACAGCCTCGAAGAAATTCTTAGCACTCACGAACAGATTGCCAAAGGAGTACTCTCCAAAGTTCGTCCGCTTGACTATTTTCAGGATTACCTGCACCACGGATTCTATCCGTTCTTCCTCGAAAAACGTAACTTTTCGGAGAATCTGCTGAAGACGATGAACATGATGGTGGAAGTAGATATCCTGCTCATCAAACAAATTGAACTGAAATATCTTTCAAAGATAAAAAAATTGCTATATTTGCTCGCTGTCGACGGACCGAAGGCTCCAAATGTGAGCCAACTGGCAAGCGACATACAGACATCTCGCGCCACGGTGATGAACTATATCAAGTATCTGGCAGATGCGCGACTCATTAATTTGGTTTATCCGAAAGGGGAAGAATTCCCTAAAAAACCTTCGAAAATAATGATGCACAACTCCAACCTGATGTATTCCATCTATCCGGTGAAAGTGGAAGAGCTGGATGTGCTCGACACATTCTTTGCAAATTCTTTATGGAAAGACCATAAGATACATAAAGGGGATAAAAACGTCTCTTTTATGGTAGACGAAGTAATGCCGTTCAAAATTTGCCAGGAAGGCGCAAAAATCAAGAACAATCCGAATGTAACGTACGCGTTGCATAAGGCTGAAATAGGTCGGGGCAACCAGATACCCCTCTGGATGTTCGGCTTTTTATATTAAAAGATTTATTTACTTAAATATTTAATTTAGTTATGACTAAACAGAAGAAATTCATCACTTGTGATGGTAACCAGGCTGCAGCACATATCTCGTATATGTTCTCTGAAGTAGCAGCTATCTACCCCATCACTCCTTCTTCGACTATGGCTGAGTACGTAGACGAATGGTCTGCCGCAGGACGTAAGAACATCTTCGGCGAAACAGTATTGGTACAGGAGATGCAATCTGAAGGTGGTGCTGCCGGTGCAGTTCACGGTTCTCTTCAGGCGGGTGCGTTGACTACTACTTACACTGCTTCCCAGGGTCTTCTCCTGATGATCCCTAATATGTACAAAATTGCCGGTGAGTTCTTGCCTTGCGTATTCCATGTATCTGCTCGTACATTGGCTTCTCACGCATTGTGTATCTTCGGTGACCACCAAGACGTAATGTCAGCTCGTCAGACTGGCTTTGCGATGTTGGCTGAAGGCTCTGTACAGGAAGTTATGGATTTGGCTGGTGTTGCCCACTTGGCTACCATCAAATCTCGCGTTCCGTTCATGAACTTCTTCGATGGTTTCCGCACATCTCACGAAATCCAGAAGATCGAAATGTTGGAAAATGATGATCTTGCTCCGCTAATCGACCAGGAAGCTTTGGCTGAATTCCGTGCCCGCGCACTGAACCCGATGAAACCGGTAGCTCGTGGTATGGCTGAAAATCCTGACCATTTCTTCCAACATCGTGAATCATGCAACAACTACTATGAAGCAGTTCCTGCTATCGTAGAAGAATACATGAATGAAATTTCTAAAATCACAGGTCGTAAATACGGTTTGTTCGATTACTATGGTGCAGAAGATGCAGAACGCGTAATTATCGCTATGGGTTCTGTAACAGAAGCTGCCCGCGAAGCTATCGACTACCTGGTAGCAAACGGCGAAAAAGTGGGTATGGTTGCCGTACACCTGTATCGTCCGTTCTCTGCTAAACACTTCCTGGCTGCTGTACCTAAGACTGCTAAAACTATCGCAGTTCTTGACCGTACTAAAGAACCGGGTGCTAACGGCGAACCTCTTTACCTTGACGTTAAAGACTGCTTCTACGGTGCAGAAAATGCTCCGGTTATCGTTGGCGGCCGCTACGGTTTGGGTTCAAAAGATACTACTCCTGCTCAAATCCTTTCAGTATTCGAAAACTTGGCTATGCCAATGCCGAAGAACCACTTCACTATCGGTATCGTAGACGACGTTACTTTCACTTCTCTTCCTCAAAAAGAAGAAATCGCTTTAGGCGGCGAAGGTATGTTCGAAGCTAAATTCTACGGTTTAGGTGCTGACGGTACAGTAGGTGCTAACAAGAACTCTGTAAAGATTATCGGTGACAACACTGACAAACACTGCCAGGCTTACTTCTCTTACGACTCTAAGAAGTCAGGTGGTTTCACTTGTTCTCACTTGCGTTTCGGTGATACTCCGATCCGTTCTACTTACTTGGTAAATACTCCGAATTTCGTTGCTTGTCACGTTCAGGCTTACCTGCACATGTACGATGTAACTCGCGGTTTGCGTAAGAACGGTTCTTTCTTGCTGAACACAATCTGGGAAGGTGAAGAACTGGCTAAGAACCTGCCTAACAAGGTTAAGAAATATTTTGCACAGAACAACATTTCCGTATATTATATCAACGCAACTCAGATTGCACAGGAAATCGGTTTGGGCAACCGTACCAACACGATCCTTCAATCTGCATTCTTCCGTATCACAGGCGTTATTCCTGTAGAACAAGCTGTTGAGCAGATGAAGAAATTCATCGTTAAGTCTTACGGCAAGAAGGGTGAAGACGTTGTCAACAAGAACTATGCTGCCGTTGACCGTGGTGGTGAATACAAGACTTTGGCTGTTGATCCTGCTTGGGCTAACCTGCCGGATGACACAAAAGCTGAAAACAACGATCCTGCATTCATCAACGAAGTAGTTCGTCCTATCAATGCACAGGATGGTGACCTGCTGCCTGTATCTGCATTCAAAGGTATCGAAGACGGTACTTGGCATCAAGGAACTGCTAAATATGAAAAACGTGGTGTAGCAGCATTTGTTCCCGAATGGAATCCGGAAAACTGTATCCAGTGTAACAAGTGTGCGTACGTTTGTCCTCACGCTGCTATCCGTCCGTTCGTGCTTGATGCAGAAGAACAGAAGGGTGCTCAGTTCACACAATTGAAAGCAGTAGGTAAAGCATTCGACGGCATGACTTTCCGTATGCAAGTAGACGTGCTTGACTGCTTGGGTTGCGGTAACTGTGCCGACATCTGTCCGGGTAATCCGAAGAAGGGTGGCAAGGCATTGACCATGAAACACCTCGAAAGCCAATTGGCTGAAGCTGCCAACTGGACTTACTGCGTAGACAACGTGAAGACTAAACAACATCTTGTTGACATCAAGGCTAACGTGAAGAACTCACAGTTCGCGACTCCATTGTTCGAGTTCTCAGGTGCTTGCTCAGGTTGTGGTGAAACTCCGTACGTGAAACTGATTTCTCAGTTGTTCGGTGACCGTGAAATGGTTGCTAACGCTACCGGATGTTCTTCTATCTACTCCGGCTCTGTTCCTTCTACTCCTTACACTAAGAACGAAAACGGTCATGGTCCTGCTTGGGCTAACTCACTGTTCGAGGACTTCTGTGAATTCGGTTTGGGTATGGAATTGGCTAACGAGAAGATGCGTGCCCGTATCGTGAAAGTGATGAACGAGGCTATTGCTGCCGAGTGTACTCCTGCTGAAGTGAAAGAATTGTTCACCGAATGGATGAACAATATGCTGGATGCAGAAAAGACTAAGGAATTGGCAGCTAAAATTATTCCGGTTGTTGAAGCTAACAAGGATAAATGTAACCACTGCAAACAAATCGCTGAACTGCAACAATATCTTGTTAAACGCAGCCAGTGGATTATCGGTGGTGACGGTGCTTCTTACGATATCGGTTACGGTGGCCTTGACCATGTAATCGCTTCCGGTAAGGACGTTAATATCCTTGTT
The DNA here is from genome assembly GCF_001688725.2 of Bacteroides caecimuris. Classification (NCBI taxonomy): domain Bacteria; kingdom Pseudomonadati; phylum Bacteroidota; class Bacteroidia; order Bacteroidales; family Bacteroidaceae; genus Bacteroides; species Bacteroides caecimuris. The sequence continues at coordinate 2,952,963 of NZ_CP015401.2, forward strand.
CTGGATACTGAGGTTTACTCTAACACAGGTGGTCAGTCTTCTAAGGCTACTCCGGTAGGTGCTATCGCCAAGTTCGCTGCTGCCGGTAAGCGCGTACGTAAGAAAGACCTCGGTCTGATGGCTACTACTTACGGTTATGTATATGTTGCACAGATTGCTATGGGTGCTGACCATGCTCAAACGCTGAAAGCTCTCCGCGAAGCAGAAGCATATCCCGGACCATCTTTGATTATCGCTTACGCTCCGTGTATCAACCACGGTCTGAAAGCTGGTATGGGTAAGAGCCAAGAAGAAGAAGAAAAGGCTGTAGCATGCGGTTACTGGCACTTGTGGCGTTACAACCCGGCTTTGGAAGCTGAAGGCAAGAATCCGTTCCAGTTGGATAGCAAAGAACCGAACTGGGCTGATTTCCAAGGTTTCTTGAAGGGTGAAGTTCGTTACGCTTCTGTAATGAAACAATATCCTGCTGAAGCTGAAGAGTTGTTCAAAGCTGCTGAAGAGAACGCTAAATGGCGTTACAACAGCTACAAACGTCTGGCTAAAGAAAACTGGGGTGTTGCCGAATAATCGGTTGCCACACTGTTGACAGATAAATAATCAAGTAGGAGGAAAACGAAGTTATTGTTTTCCTCCTACTTTTGTTTTTTTTACCCACCAAACTACTGAATATCACGGCTCTTTCATTTAACTTTGATGCTATAATGCACCACTGTTTAATCACACTGTGCCCCAGAAAAAGACCACTCCGTATGGAGCCGAAAGAGATTCACAGCCATAGGATATGCAACGCAAACACTTACGCCTGCATATGGAAATGAGTTAAAAAGTGACTTTGGAGTAGCCCTTACCAGTGGACGTGCTGTCTATTTGCACAAAAAGCCATTATTCGGTAAACTCAAGTTTGCATTTAATTGGGGCTCGGATATCAGCTATACCAAGTATAAGAACTACAAAGAAGAGTATAACTACAGTGCTGCTGACGAAATGGAAATCCAAGACTACGGTTTGCATCAATGTGACAATACCCGTTCAATGGCGGGCTGAAGTTTTATCCTTTTCTTTTCAACAAATCCGTCGGGCTCTCGCCAAACTGTTCCTTATAGCATTTGGCAAAATAAGAAGGTGAACTGAAACCGACTTCATAACCAATTTCGGCTACCGTCATATCCGACGAAGCGAGCAGAGACGCAGCTCTCTTCAGACGGGCAATACGGAGCAATTCATTAGGAGAATAATTAGTCAAGGATTTTATCTTCCGATAAAGCTGCACACGGCTCAAGCCCATTTCTTTGCCCAAATCTTCTACATTCAAACCGGAATCTCCCATCTTTGCGTCAATCAAGGCTTTGAACTTTTCTACAAAATCCTTGTCCATATCGCAGACATCTTCTTTGGCCAATGCCTGTCCGCCACCAAAGAATTGTTTCAGGCGACGATGCGAATCTATGAGGTTGCGGACACGCGCCAGCAACAATTGCGAACTGAAAGGCTTGGAAATGTAAGAGTCCGCACCACCATCATAACCTTGAATCTTCTGTTCATCCAAAGAACAGGCAGTCAAGAGGATAACGGGAATATGGCATGTTTGCAGTTCGCTTTTCAGACGACGGCAACATTCAATACCATCAATGCCCGGCATCATCACGTCAGAGATGATCAAATCCGGAACATATTTCATAGCCTTGCGGATACCTTCCGAACCGTCCGCCGCTTCAATGACAGTATAGTCTGTATGAAGTAGTCCATGAACATATGAACGAATATCCACATTATCATCAATGATAAGTACGGAAGGTTTGGAAGAATCATAGTTCTTTTCCAGTTCCTCTTCCTCAATGGGCAAAGCATCGTTCAAGGAAGAAGCTTCGGAAACAGAAGATACCGGAGATTCTTCCAAAGAAGAGGTCTCGCAAGCACAAGTCCGTACCGGCAAATCGACGGTGAAGACGGTGCCTTGCTTTTCGTCACTTTCCACTGATATAGTCCCACCATGCAGCTCGACGAAAGCCTTTACCAAAGCCAGCCCTATCCCCGAACCGGCATGGTGCATATCAATTTTATAGAAACGGTCAAAAATATTACGGATATGTTCGGCTGAAATCATCGAACCGGTGTTGGATACGGTAAAATGAATCCATCGGTCATCCTCTTTTGTCAAGGCAGACAAACGGACGGTAACTTTACCATTCTCCGGCGTAAACTTGAAGGCATTGGAGAGAAGATTAAAATAAATGCGTTCCAACTTCTCTACATCTGCCAAGGTATGGTAGTCCGTATCCGGCATATTGTCAAAAGAAAAATGAATATGCTTTTTGCGGGCTGCCGCCAGGAAAGATTCGTTCCAACCTTTGAAAGAGGAAAGAATATCAACCGGAACGGGGGTATATTCCATCTTCCCGTTTTCGTATTTACGGAAATCCAATATCTGATTGACCAAACGCAAGAGGATATTCACGTTTCGTTGCACCAACAGTAGCATCCGGTGTTGGTCGTCACTCAACGTCTTATCAGCCAACAGATGCTCCACAGGGTCGGCCACCAAAGTTAAGGGAGTTCGGAAATCATGAGAGATGTTCGTAAAGAAAACAAGTTTGGCGTGGGTGGCCTCTTCCAGCTGATGAGAAAGCTGTATTAACTGGTCACGCTGTTCTGCCAGTTTGTCGCGCTGTTGTTCCAATTGGTCGCGCTGCTCTTCCAACTTATCCCGTTGCTCTTCCAACTGCCTTTTCTGTTCGGAGAGCTCTCTATTCAAACGATTTTTAGAACGCAGCGAGTTGTAGACAACTACCAATAATCCTGCCACCAGCAAGAGAATAACCAAACCGCCATACATCACCACTTGTTGTGTAGCCACACGTGACAAATATCCATCGATACGTCCGTTCAGTGTTTCTATCTTTTCGTCCAGTTCCGAGATGTGAGCAGTCTGAAGTTGCATGACATGTGCGTTAGTCCGGTCTACTACCGCTGTATTCATTATGGTTTCACGCGGGTAAGGTTTTGCTTCGAGAATATTCATTGCCAGTTGCAGTACTTTATCACCGTTAGTCGGATAAATAAAGGTAGCGTTCAATACACTGTCAAGCACAAGCTCCAGTCCGTTTCCTTTGCCCGGCAAGGCATCGATACCGACAAATATCATTTCTTTCTCCCGCCCCGCCTTTCTGGCAGCCTGATAAGCTCCGGGAGCTATGCGGTCATTATGCGCATATACGGCATCAATCTTCGGATGGCAACGGAGTATGCTATCCATTGCTACTTCCGCCGGTTCGCGCTCCCAGGCTGCATCCGCTTTATCAATCAGCTTTATATCAGGAAAGTTACTGATAGCCGCCATAAATCCCTGATGACGTTCCATTGCAGGAGTCGATCCACTCAGTCCGGTAAGCTCCACCACATTTCCTTTTCCTTTCAGAGTGGATGCCATGTAATTTCCTACTGCGCGGCCTATTTCATAATTATCAGCACTGATATATGCAGTATATTTATCAGAAAGAATCTTCCGGTCGACCAAGATAACAGGGATTCCCTTTTGGTAAGCCTCTTCCACAATCGGAGTCATCGGGGCCGCTTCATTGGCAGAGATAATCAGCAAATCGACACCTTTATCTATGAAATAACGGACATCTTCCGCCTGCTGACGGTTATCATCGCCCGCCGACCGTATCTCTACCGACACTCCGTCATAAAACATGGCTTCACGGAGAATCTCATCATTCATCTTATGCCGCCAGGAATCATCACTACACTGAGCCACCCCAATACGGAAACGGGGGGCATCCTGCCGACAGGCAGTCATGCCGATAAGACAAAACAATATCACTATCCACTGCGTGTATTTCATCGGTTTAATCGTTTTAAATACTTTCATCGTTTTCATAGTACTTAGCAGATTGATTCAGAACAAAAATAAAAATAAATCTGCAAGTTAGCTAACTATCCCCCGATTTTTCTACAAATTACTCTCTCTAAAGAAGATAAGATAACTAAAAATATTCACCGGGAAATTATTAACAAAAGTATAAGAGGTAAACAAAACACTTAATCAATGTTATAAAACATCTCTTTTTATTTGGATTATTTGCAGATTTCACAGAAGTCCGTATCTTTGCACTGTGTTTTTCATAGTATTAGATTTAAGGTTAACAAAGGTTGGAGCAAGGCGTTGCTCCTTTTTTTATGCCTATACGCGAACACATACTACTTGAACCCTACTACGGTTATCGTATAAGCTATCATGGCTCAGTAATAATATTGTTCTCTTAAGCACATATTTTTTACATTAAACAATCTTTTAACTATTCCGAAGAATTCAGAAATACACTTTCCTGCATGTCTATCAAGCTACAGGGTAACATCATGGAAATATAATATATTTCCTCCTCAGGTTGACGAGGAATAGAGGTCACTTCTTTCATGTTCCCATATTCTTTCAAAAAATTGTCTATTTGTTCGAATACCTCAATAGGAATATGATCCAGCTTTATTGTACAAACATACATAATATGCAGAAACCTTCCATCCAGTCCATGCCTAATCATAATCGTGAAATCATCATCTTCTTTTGTTAACTGCATATCCTTCAGATAAGGTCCAACATAACGTTTCACTACATCACGGGGATCGACTTCTCCAACAGTTATCCTATAATAATCTCTCCAATCCTTTTCATTTTCTTTATCTACAGCACACTGGACATTACAAATACGGATACGATTATTATAATACATTTTTTCATACACATTATGTTCCTTTGTCTGCACATAGACAATGGTATCTTTAGCAAACAGATTTATACCTATAAATAATAGACTGAAAAATAAGATTGTTCTCATAAACATTTTATATTTCATTATTTACAATTTTCCTTTATCAATCCTAATATTTTATTTAAAACTATAGGACCATAAGATTCGTTATATTTATATCCATTAGTAATTGAATAAGAACGGTCATAAACATAAAATAAAGAAGACCATTCTCGGAAATCCGAATCGGTTATAGATTCTGGAATCCCCTTTTTAGTTAAACGACTCAGCCAATCTTTATATATAGTTTGTTGTTTATCCCATTCTTCATGATTTTCAAGTTCATTCTTGTAAAATTCTCCACAAACTAACGGATATAGTTTACTCTGCCAATCCTCATATGTAGCCCTTTCTATTTTCCCTTTAAATTTCGAATAAAATACAATATCATCAATTAATACCCTTTCATACTCCATCATTCCACGTGAATCCAATCCCTCATACATTCCTTGCTCTATTTGCAGTAAGTGTATCAATTCATGACTAAAGGTACGAGCACAAATATATTCCTCATCACCAAACTTCAAAATTACTCTCACCGGATTGCCTTCACCATCCAATAATACAGAATTCCCTCCGCTTCCTTGCAAACTCGGGTCTATTTTCACCGAACTGAACTGACATTCTTTCTTCGTCAAGTAATTAAAAGCCGCCTCAATATAACAATTATGATTGATTGCTTCTTGAATTGCTTCATTTAATTGCTCCAGTTGTTTGGAAGTTAAATTCCCTTCATCATATATAATCTTTTCCACCAACGGATAAAAAGGAGGAGAAGATGTACCACTACTATTACTACCACCACCTGTAATGATTGTCCCACTACCGGACGGAATATATCCATCAGTACCAGCAAATCGACATGTATATTGACATCTAAAACCATATTGGCGGTACTTCCAGTAGGTATTCAAAAAACGGGCCAAATTACTCATTACCCTTCGGGCGTATTCAACATCTACAATTCTATCAAAAACAAACAATCCTTCCATACGAAAAGCAGACATATGAATACATTCTAAATATACAGGGAACCCTCCCGGCATTTCAGCACCAGATATTAAAAAGGTTTCGATTTCATTTTTCAATTCTTCAAGGTTAACAGTAGAGACAATAAGACCATTATGAGTCCAACTACTCAAACCCGTATATGTATAATCCATCTCCACTCCCATGCTATCACCATATCCATAACCAGACACTGTACCATACCGTGTTTGTACCTTTCCATTTGTTATTATTGGGAATTCCTCCAATAATATAGCAGGTGCCACTAATTCATCGTCAATGACAAGCCCTTCTTTTCTTCAGTCCTTAAAAAGTGATGAATACAAATATTGCTTGATAATAGGTATTTGCTCATTCAAAACAACCGCATCTATACGGAACGGCACTCCCAATATCCCATCCATTCGTTTAGTTTCCCAAGAAAAAAGTTCGTCCACAGGATAAACAATACATCCTTCTACTATATTATCTGAATTTGTATATGGCACGGAATAATACATTCCATAATCACCGGAAGCCTCCAAAACAGTATATTCATATAATGCAGTCTTATCGGAAAGTTCTCTTTCAAATCGTTCATAACTTCCTTCTTGTTCCTGCATCAATCGGATAAGTTGCAGTGCACCCACATTTTTTACTCCTTCTTCCCCCCCAAAAACATACGTCCACAGGAGAGGGAGGCGTACAAGCAGACACAACTATTATTAATAACAAGACCGAAATCTGTAAATGTGTTCCCTCATATCAAGCAAAGACTTATATTATTTTACAAAGATATGTTTTCTCTGTTCAGAACCAAATAAAAAATAAGTTTTAACAAATGAACGGACAAATTACTCTATTAATACAAAAAATTCCACAGTACAAATGTCATTACGGCAAATATACTGTGAAATACTTATTATATCTTTACTCTAACAAACGAACGATTATAACAATCTGTCTTTCAACACCTGCGGAAGTTCCGGCATCGCCCCGCTCTGCGTGCAGACATAAGCAGAAACTTCCACCGCCAGCTTATGAGCTTCGGGAACCGGCTTGCCATTCAATATGGAAGCACAGAAAGCTGCCGTGAAAGAATCGCCCGCTCCTACCGTATCGGCTACGGGAACTCTCGGCGTTTCCTGGAAAGAGACAACGCCCGGAGTAAATACATAGCTGCCATTGATGCCGCAAGTCAGAATCAACATTTTCAGATTGTACTTGGCCAACAGAATCCAGCACTTGTCCTGCAAGTCGATGCCCGGATAACCGAACATACGGCTGATGGTCACCAACTCTTCGTCGTTTATCTTCAAGACATTGCAGCGTTGGAAGGAATCGCGCAACACTTCTTTGGTGTAGAAGTCCTGACGGAGATTGATGTCGAATATCTTTAATTGTCCGTCTATATCGGGCATGGTGTCCAAGAAGCGGTTGATAGTGGCGCGACTTGCTTCATTGCGCTGCGCCAACGAACCGAAGCAAACGGCACGTGTGTTCAACGCCAGACGTTTCAGTTCGTCCGTGAAAGGAATGTTATCCCAGGCAACCCCCTCCTTGATTTCATAACAGGGCACACCTTCGGCGTCCAGTGTCACTTGCACCGTACCGGTAGGATAATCTACCCGTTCAATCTGAGTATTCAGTTTCTTGTCTTTAAAGACCGACATAATCTCATCCCCCAGTTCGTCATTGCCTACCGCACTGACTACACGGCTGTCAAAGCCAAATTGCGAAACATGATAAGCGAAGTTTGCCGGAGCACCGCCTATTTTCTTTCCTTCGGGCAGCACATCCCATAGTGCTTCACCCATTCCTACTATCGTATTATTCATGATAAACAGAGTTTAATTGATTCCCAAATATAAAATTATTTTCTGATACGGAGCGTATAGAACAGCAGATAAAGCACACCGATTGTCATTACTGCAATAGCGCCGTTCTGTCCCAGTGAAGTGTCCGAAGCCACTCCCATCGCCAACGGAAATACCGTTCCACCGAAAAGCCCCATAATCATCAGACCGGAGACTTCGTTTTTCTTACTCGGCAGATAAAGCAACGCTTGCGAGAAGATGACGGAGAATACGTTAGAGTTACCGAAACCAATCAGGGCGATGCAAGCATAGATAATCGCTTTCTCGTGGAAGATGAACAAACCAATCATGGCAACCAACATCATTACTACACTGATAGCAAAGAAAGATTTCGGAGACATCTTGCGCAGAATGAAAGAACCCAGGAAGCAACCCGCCGTACGGAAGATAAAATAGAGACTTGTCGCGAAAGCGGCATCATCCAGTCCCATTCCGATGCGTTCCATCAGAATCTTCGGAGCGGTAGTGTTCGTACCTACGTCGATACCGACATGACACATGATACCGATGAAGCAAAGCAGGATGAACGGTTTGCCGAGCAAAGCGAGACATTGTCCGAAAGTAGACGGTCTGCCTTCTTCTTTTTCTTCTTTAATCTGTGTGACATTGAGCAACAGAACAGCAATAACGGCTACAATCATGTAAATCGGGAACAGGATGCGCCAGCCCAAATCGAAAGTCGGGATGGCTTGTGTAGCTCCCCACATGGCAATATAAGGAGCAAGGAAAGAAGCGATGGCTTTTACAAACTGACCGAAAGTCAGGCTACTTGCCAGGCGGTCACCCCTCACGATGTTGGAGAGCAAGGGATTCAGAGAGGTCTGCATCAATGCGTTTCCGATACCCAAGAGGGAGAAAGAAATCAGCATCAGCATATAACTGTCACCGAAAATCGGCAATAACAAAGAAGCAAAAGTGACAATCAGACTGAGCAATACAGTCTTCTTCTGACCGATACGGCTCATCAGCATCCCTGTCGGTACGGAGAAAATCAGGAACCAGAAGAAGACAAGTGAGGGAAAAATGTTTGCTTGTGAGTCCGACAGACCAAGGTCTGCCTTTACATAATTGGAAGCAATGCCTACCAAGTCAACGAACCCCATGGCGAAAAAGCATAGCATCACCGGGATAAGTTTGGAGAGAGAAGAGTTTTTACTGTTTTCCATTGTTATATCTGTTACTTAAATTTCGCATACCTGTTTATCCGTATGCTACAAAGTGAATCTGTTATTGTATAATTTCTGTATCTTTAGGGCTTAATTTGTCCGCCCTTACGGGAGCAAACCTGTTTGCCCCTTATCCGATTCTTGCTTCACACCGCTATAATAGGATGAAAGCTACGATATTGTTGATTTGTCACGGCCGTGACAAATTCTCTTCATGGCTGTGGTAGCTTCTCTTCATGCCCGTGAGAAGAATCTACCACTGCCGTGGCAAGCTACTTATACCGTAGGCTTAACAGAAGTATACCGTTACCTTAAGTGTAGGAACCCGTAAGGGTGGATATACTCTGCCGTAAGGAACCGGGAAAAGAGCCTACAGATTACATAGAAGAGTCCTATGGCTTCAACCGGTAAACCACAAACGAATCTACCTTATAGGATCCGCCCTTGCTGTAAAAGCCGATATGGCAGTAAGGCTCCGACGGGAATACCTGATTGGTCATTGCGAAACGTCCACCGTCACCGAATGCTTCTACACTTGATTTATCTACAAACAGGCGAAGTTTCAGTTCATTCCTTCCGCTTTCGATAGCCGTCCACGTCAGCGTCGGGAAATTTTCGTTGAAGCTGACATCTCCGCTTTTACGGCGGTCCATAGAGAATTTGTTCTCTTTCATGTCATATTGCATGTCCACTTCCTCGCCCTTATCATTGTAGAGACGGAAGCCGATAATGTCTGCATGTTGGTTCTTGATGGTCAGTTCTATTTCGTAAGCACCTTCGTTACCCGGAATCATTTCTTTGACCGTGCGTGTTCCACTTACTTTGAACGAACGTTTCTTCGAAATGTCGCGCAGTTTCAGCAGTTCGGGAGAAGGGGCGGATTTGAGATAAATCTCACCGTCTGCGGCAAACAGGCTCAAATCGCGGGGAACGGAGTTCGGACTACGGTATTGGGAGGTAGGAACATCATTTGCATATTGCCAGTTGCTCATCCATGCGATGGCGATACGGCGGTTGTCGGGGGCATCACTCCAAGTAACAGTAGCGTAATGGTCTTTTCCCCAGTCCATCCATTTGGTTTTGGAGGGTGATTCGTTTACAAACTCTTTTCCGTTGAAGGAGCCTACAAAATATTGAGTAGCACTTCCTCCGAAAGGACCTCCTGGATTCAAATTACAAAGCAACACCCATTTCTTATCATTGGTACCTTCTACTGGAAGTTCAAACAAATCGGGACATTCCCACACGCCGCCATGTGCACCTTGTCCTTCACCGAAACGACTTTCAAAGGTCCAATCTTTCAGATTAGGAGAAGAGAAAATCTGCATTTCCTGCCCTACTGCCAATACCATAATCCACCGATGGGTTTCTGCATGCCAAAACACTTTCGGGTCGCGGAAGTCACAGACCTCAGACACCAGAACGGGATTGTTTTCGTATTTAGTAAAAGAACGTCCGTTGTCGGTGCTGTAAGCTATACTTTGCACTTGCCGGTCACTGCTTTGAGTGTAGATAGCAACAATAGCACCTGCACCAAATCCTGCTGTATTATCGTAATCCACCACAGCCGAGCCACTGAAAATTGTTCCTAATGCATCAGGAGCTATAGCAACAGGAAGATGTTTCCAGTTTACGAGGTCTTTGGTGATGGCATGTCCCCAGCTTAGATTTCCCCATTGAGAACCATAAGGGTTGTATTGATAAAACAGATGATATTCACCGTCTTTATATACCATTCCGTTCGGGTCGTTCATCCAACCATAAAGGGGCGAAAAATGATAAGTGGGACGGTACTTTTCCCGATTAGCTGTATCAAACGTATCGGATAATCTCATTTCCTTGCAGCAAACCGTATTTTCAGGAGAAAAGTTTGTATGAAGAGGATCATTCGTTTGTAGTTTAAATTTGCAGGAAATCGTCCGGCCTGAATAACTGGAAATGTCTACAGGAACAAAGTAATCCACTTTATGCATCGCCAGCCGTACATCCAGCCATTTCACCTCTTCATTATTTATAATCATACTGATACGTACATCGGGGGCAGTTTCTTCTACCGGTAGAAGAAAAAACTTCTGATTGGTATTAATACGTACCATGTAATGTCCTTCTCCAAGATTCTTTATCAATAAAGGAGAATCTGCTGCGCGGAGCGAAAAAGAAAAAGTTATAAGTAAAAAATAAATCAGAACAGCCTGAAATTGCTTAGATAAAAGAAATACATTCATGTTTCAATGGTATTAAAATATGATTAAAGTATGATTGATGTAGGCAAAGGTAGGCGCTTCGGGATGAAACGCCTATCAAATTTGTTTCAAACGCTGTAAAAAATGTTACTTCCGCATGATTCGAGCCTATTCATAATTCTTATTCTGGGTATATAATCCTGGAATATAGTACAGTTGGTTATAAGGTATCGGGAAGAACTCATTTTTTCCCGCTTCATAATGAGCATCCTTATAATATTGGGCATAGGTCTGTCCGTCATATACACTGTTTTGTTCGCTTGCAAAGTAAGCATTCAGCGTTTTAGAAGCAATCCCCCAACGGCGCAAATCAAAATAACGTCCGTTTTCCATCGCCATTTCCAAGCGACGCTCCCAACGCAGACACTTACGCGCAGTTTCCTTGTCTTGGAAGTAAGACTCCGGATAAATCACAATCTCACACTGTTCTTTTGCATAAGAAATGTGTTTTTCAATCGAATTGGCTGCACGCTGACGAATATCATTGATAATGACACGGGCTTTGTCCAGTTCGTCCAATTCAATCAATGCCTCAGCACGCATCAGCATCACATCCGTATAACGGAATACATAATCGTTCATTGCGAACGCCTGCCATGATCCGTTGTAAGTCTCTCCTTTCGAACGTTGGGGCACTTCTTTCAAGGAAGTATAATAGCCATACGTATTCGGCGTACGGGAGTTGTCTTTCGTCATCACATATTCTGCTTCATATTTGTATGGATAGGTAGGCATGCCGACTGTATGAAAGAGTCTGGGGTCCCATTTCTGTTCGTTCACTTCTCCGTTGACCGGATAGCTGATTTGATGATTATAGTCATCAAACATCGGCAGACCATTCTCTGTCTTGAATGCATTCACCAGATTCTGCGAAGGCTTATGAAAGTCCCATCCGCAAGTCCACATTCCCCAACACCCATTCAACATATTCGACCAGTTGGCACGTCCGAAACTTGTGTTATCATCCTTATAGTCGGAACATTGTACGGCAAAGACCGATTCCTTGCTGTTCTTGTAATCCGGCAAAAAGATGTCGCCGAAATCTTCCAGATAATCATACTTGGAATCTTCAACGTCTTTCGTATATGTTACCACCTTGCTCATATATTCTTTATTTATATGAGATACGCCGGTAGTCGCTTCATAACCGTCTCCCCATGCCAAGTTCAAATAACACTTTGCCAGGTAAGCCGCAGCGGCAATCTTATTTACCCGTCCGCCATTAGCCTGTTCGTCCGGCAGCACATTATAGGCAGTTTCAAAATCAGCTATTATTTTACCAAAGAGTTCCTGATACGTAAACTGGTCATTTCTTATCTGCTCGATGGTATTGTTTGAATACGCCACTTCATCAATCCAAGGAACTTGGCGAAACACGGTCAACAATTTATAATAGAAGTGCGCGCGTAAGAATTTAACTTCCGCAATGCGCTGCTTACATAAATCCTCACCAAGTTTGTTCACTCCGTTTCTGTCCAAAGACACTAACGCACGATTGCAACGGGAAACGGCACAATAGAGACGATACCAAAGCTCGTCCATCTCACCCGGAGTAGTAGCCGTCAACGTAGACCAAATCTCAAAAGGATGATAGCCGGTGTCGGTCGTCCCGGAACCACCTTTCAAACAGTCGTCAGATGTTATATCACCATAAGGAAACAGATTGAACGGATAGGAAAACCAGCAGTCGCCCAACATGGCATAAGCGGCATTCACCATCTTCTCCGGTTCGGAGAACGCTTTATCTTCATCAATCACTGCTGTGGGATTATAGTCGAGAAAGTCATTACAGTTTGTAAAGGATACACCCATCAAACAGGCAAGTGCAAATGTATATATTTTCTTTTTCATTGTTTTTCTTCTTTTAGTATGTTAGAAACTAAGTTGCAGACCGAATGACACAGAGGTGGCCAGCGGATAAGCCCAATCCGGATTTTCAGGGTCGGCACAAGTCAGACCTTTACTTTTGACTGTTAGCAAGTTCTGTCCCGACAGATATATACGTGCATTGCTCATTTTGAATTTAGACAAGAATGAGGCAGGCAAATTATATCCCAGTTGCAAATTGCGCAACTTCAAATAGGAACCGTTTTCTACAAAATAGGTTGAAGCGCGACCTTCATCGGCAGTATTGTTAGTGGTCAGTGCGGGAATAGTGGAACCGGTGTTTGCGGTAGTCCACGCACCCAACAAACGGTTTCCTTTGTTTGAGCCCGCATCTGTAATACTCCAGAAGTCAGTCTGAAACTTTTGGTTGTTATACACGTCCTTATCATATACCCCTTGCCAAAACATGCTGAAATCAAATCCTTTATAATTCAATGCGATATTCAGACCATAAGAAAATGCCGGAACAGGATTGTAAATCCAAGTTTGGTCATCGGCTGTAATACCATTCTTACCATCCAAATCTGCATATTTCAGTCCACCTACACGTGCGTTCGGTTGACCGGAAGCATCCACTTCGGCCTGATGTTGGAATATACCCTCTACCACATAGCCTACAATAGAGCCGTATGGTTGACCGGACTGAACCAGATTCTCCGTTGTTGTGTGTGCATAAGATCCTGTGGAGGTTGCAGGAAGGTAAGTTACTTTATTGCGGAAAAAATCTAAGTTTCCGTTTACATCAATTCCAAGCCCGCAAGCCAGAGTCTTGCGATAACCCAAAGCAACCTCCATTCCCCAGTTGCGCAATGAAGGACCATTGGCCCAAGATGCCCCACCTTCTCCCAGTGCGCCCAAGTAAGAGGGATTAATCAACATATTGTCCACATCTTTCACATATCCATCTATTGAACCGTATAAACAGCCTTTGAGAAGTGTGAAGTCTGTACCGATATTGAACTGTTCGGCCGATTCCCATTTCAAATTAGGATTCGCAAGTTGAGTGGCACGATAACCGGAAGGGAACGTTCCCGAATATTGCAACAGTAAGTCGTAAGCGGTAGAAGTAACACGGTCTAATCCATAATCGGCTACATAAAGTCCAAACTGGGCATTATTGTCTATTGCCTGATTACCGGTCTGTCCCCATGAAAAGCGAAGTTTCCAGTCGTCCATCCAATCTTTCCGCAACAGTTTAGACAAACGCAATCCGAGAGTCGCTGCCGGGAAAGTACCCCAACGATTATCTTTACCAAATCTGGAAGAACCGTCTCTGCGAATGGTGAAAGACGCCAAAACGAAATCGTCGAAATTATAGTCTATCTTTCCAAAGAAAGAAGCCAACCGGAACCCTACCTTTGCGCCAGCGTTTCTCATTGTACCAGTTGCCGCATTGGGCCACATATAGTCTTTATCTTCCAAAGCGTACTCTTCGGAATAAGCAGAAAAATCAATCACGGATTGCTTGGTCATTTCGGTACCTGCCAATACGGTAATATCATGTTTATCGGCCAATCGGAAATTATAGTTGGCAGTATTCGACCATGTCCAGTTTGTTTCATTATTGTGAGAAAGCGTTGTTTTCGCTATGTCATTATTCACAATATCAGAATGAAAAGTGTTTGTCATCGCATTGATGAATGAAGAATAATGGTCGATACCGAAGTTTGAACGAAGCACCAGTCCTTTGAGCGGTTTCAACTCTACATAGCCGTTACCAAACAGACGCCAGTAGTCCAGATGGTTGTCACGATTATTATATGATTCGCGCAACGGGTTCTGACGGTCGCTCATTCCACCTACAGGACCGGCAAACGTCACACCGTCTTCCTCATAAACCGGAACAGTAGGAGCCATCTTCAACGCATTCTCCATCGGAGCGCAATCTACCTGGGTGGTATATGTCACAGTGAAGTTCTCACCTATGGTGATATATTTGTTCACATTATAGGAGGAATTCATACGAGCGGATATATTCTCAAAATCAGTGTATTTCAAGATACCATTATTCTTCTTATACCCCAAAGAAAACATGGTGGAATGTTTGTCATTAGCGTGTGAAAGAGACAAATCATAATTTTGCAAGAACCCGGTACGCGATATTTCGTTCAGCCAATCGGTATCCGAATATTTCATTGTTTTCTTTTGATTGATGTAACCATCGTATAAGCCGTTTACCGTATAATTTACATAACTTCCCGTTGCCGGATTCCAAACCGTAATGGGCGTGCCGCTTGCGGCTTTCAGGTTCAATCCATAATTTCCGGCATAAGCAACCGGGTCTAATCCGTCATTCAAAGCAGCCTGAGCCATAGCTGTTGCGTATTCCGAAGTGTTCGAGAGCTTCATCAACGATTGGGAAGTGTAAAACTGCGCAGCCAGATTTGCCGAGAAGTCGACCTGCATTTTATCGGCTTTCTTTCCTTTCTTCGTTGTAATGATAATAACACCGTTCGATGCACGCGAACCGTAAATAGAAGCGGATGCCGCATCCTTCAGCACTTGCATACTTTCGATATCATTGGTATTAAGAGAGTTTAAAGCACGAGTAGTAGGCACTCCGTCAACCACATACAAGGGATCTTGTGATGAATTGAAAGAACCGATACCGCGAATGCGAATGGTTCCTGTACTACTGGGCGAACCGTTTGTAGTAATTGTCATACCCGGTACTTTACCTTGCAGACTTTTCATCGGATCGGCATCAGTCGAAGTTTTTAAAGATTTGGTCGAGACAACGGCAACCGATCCTGTCAAGTCCGCCTTCTTTTGGGTAGAATAGCCTGTCACTACCACTTCCTCCAACATTTCGGAGTCTTCCTCCAAAATAACGTTTAATAAAGCTTTCGCCTCCACTTTGACTGATTTAAAACCTACATAAGAAATGGTAAGTAATGAACCTTGCTTTACTGTCAACGTAAAGTTACCATCAAAGTCGGTAATAGTACCGTTGGCCGAAGCGGTTGATTCAATGACGGAAGCACCGATAATCGGCAACCCATCTGTTTTGGAAGTTACGTTTCCTTTTACCATTATGTTCTGTCCGCTGAGGACTGACAAGAACATAAACAGGAAACAAACGCTGCAAAGAAGTTTTTTGTTCTTCATAATACTGAGCATTAGTTTAATATTATTAATTTTAAAGTACGAATTTTCTTTTTATCGATGGTGCAAATTTCGGTTGATTTATATCAAACAGCTAAAAAAAATGTTTCAAAGGCTATAATATTTGTTGCATAGAACGCTATTTTATAGGGTTTTATACATTATTATCCGAGATAGAAGAATTATAGAGTATCTATTCTGCAGTAAGTATGGGAAATATTACCTTTGTAGGTGATAAGAACTTAAAAAATGGAAAGATGAGATTAAATGTATCGAAGATTACATCTAATCAATTAAATATGTTTAGATAGATTCTCAAGTATAAAACAGAATCAAACTGTGTCAGCAGGCTCCTGACACAGTTTGTTTTTCTTTCTTAAGACTTATTTCCCCGCACCTGTCAGCAACTTCCCAAACAGATTCAGAATACCCGCCACACTCTCTTTATCAGGCACAGGAATCCGGAGCGTGGTCTGTCCGGTCTCCTTATCTTCTTCGACTATAGAATCCACCAATTTCTGAGTAGCCTCCGGCGAGCTGAGCGTACGAGCCAAACCGCTAAGGAAAGAAAGTCCTTGCTGAACCAATCGTTCCGGATGCTCTTCGGCGTCACTGACAGATGAATCCGAAGCCTCTTCCATCTGTTCCGATATGACCGACGGCCTTGCTTGCTCAATGGCTTCCTCTTCCGGCGATTCTACCAATTCTTTTACTACCTTTTCATCATCAGCCACTTGATTGATATTCTCCTCCTTATCATCCCAATCAATGTTACTGCCGTCCGCACGGTTATCATCCGCTATCTCAGAAGAAGCATCAGCCACCACTTTGATAGAATCCATAATCTTATCAAACTTACTGTCTTCCAAGAATATGGTATCTTCCCCATTATCCAGAATACCTTCGAACAAAGAAGTCTTAAAATTCAATGTCGACAACATCCTTTCTTCAATAGTCTGGCTGGCAACAAGATTAATCACTTGGATATTCCTCTTCTGCCCAATTCGGTAAATACGGGCTATGCGTTGTTCGAGAACCGCCGGATTCCAAGGCAAATCAAGATTAATCAATATCGAAGCCACCTGAAGATTCAGTCCGGTACTTCCCGCATCTGTCGACAGGAATACACGGCTCTCCGGCAGTTCGGTAAAGCTCTCCACCAAATTCTTTCTGGCTTCGGAAGGCACTCCACCGTGAAGATATTCATAACGGACACCTAATTCATCGAGTTCTTTCGCAATAAGCCGCGTCATCCTCTCCCATTGGCTGAAAATCACAACTTTCTCGTCTCCGCTCTCAAAAACATTCTTCAGAATATTCATCGTTTCTTCTACTTTCGTATCATAACGACTTTTCTGGTCGAGAATGTAAGTACTGTCACATATCATTCTCATCTGGCTGAGCATCATCAACAAACGCTTACGGTCTTTTTCACTCAGGAAACGCGTCCTTGTCCATTTATACACCAACTGGGCTACCATGTTCTGATACTCATCATGCATATCCCGTTGTTGCTCGGTCATGGGGACAAACAGAACTTTATCCATGCGCCCCGGCAACTGAAGAGCCACGTCTTTTTTCCGGCGCCGGATAAGCACATTCTTCATCCGTTCACCAATGGCATTCAAATTCTTATAGCTGACCACCTTACCGGTATCCGACTTGACCACCGTTTCATCGATAAACTGATAATAAGGCCCCAGACAGAACTGGTCAACAAACTGCATGATTGAATAAAGCTCTTCCAGCTTATTCTCGAGCGGAGTACCCGAAAGAATTACTGCATATTCCGATTCGATATGACGGGCATTTCTTGATATCTGCGTGTTCCAGTTCTTCAAGCGTTGCACTTCATCCATGATGAGGAAATCGGTATGCAAAGATTTGAGAATCTTTATATCATTACAAATGCTGTTGTAAGAAACTATTTTATAAGTCTCTTCCGCTTCGTAGAGTTTCTTTCTCACCAGATGATTGCCCTCTACAACAATTGCTTTGGAGTCCGTGAAACGTTCTATTTCTTTTTTCCATTGATATTTCAATGATGTAGGACATACAATGAGAACCGAAGATATGAAATGGTGAGCTTTCATCAGTTCTGCCGTTCCAATGGCCTGGATTGTTTTTCCCAAGCCCATTTCATCAGCGATAACAGACTTTCCTGCACGAAAGGCAAAACGTATACCTTCCTTTTGATAAGGATAAAGTTTGGTTTTCAACAACTTATCCAAGGCTGTATCGGAAGCATACTCAGGTAAAAGTTGTACGCGTCTCCGCTGGTCGCGTTGCTCAAGAATAAACCCCAAAGCATCCGGATACCAGCGAAATGTATTATTCAACCGCACGGCATCACGAAAAAATTCGGTAACCGAATCCAACGCTTCAGGGCGCATTACTCCATCGGGAGTAAAATAAGGAGCTGCCAGGCGACGAAACTCTTCTTGATTGTCTGTCCCTATCCGCAGACATACTTTTCTTTCTCCCTGATAAGACAAATAAACGGATGTATAAGGCGGAATGTCCCGGCATACTTTGCGATGATTGTCTTCAATCCAGAGTTTCACAGCTTCCAGATGTTTACAGCTACCTAATTGGCTTGTCTTGAAATCCATGCATGAGCAGTAGTTCCACGGACTATCTTGCCCTCTGTATACCACCCTATATTCGTTACGGGTTACGGAATTGACCACGTTATAATAGCCGGGGTACTCCTTCCTGTTATGTTCGGAAATGGCAAACTTCTCTTTCATTGCCGCCTGCCTGCGCAAAGCAATCTGCCATTCCTGCAAAGTCATATTGTCCGGTCGATAATGATAGGATACCTTATTTATTGATTCTTTCGCACTTTTAGCGGTCTTATTTTTCTTTGCCATATCGTACTAAGTTTTATATTGTCCGCCAAAATTACAAAAAAAGAAGAATAAAACGGACATTACACATATGTATTTTATATCGGTTTGTTTTCCTGAATTTATTTTTCTACTTTTGAAGCCAATCTTTATTCTTCTGCTTATGCCGGCCAATAGAAATGCCTTGATACGTTATAAAACAATTGACAACTGTCTGCGTAATCCTTACCGACGCTGGACGTTGGAAGATTTGATGGACGCCTGTTCGGATGCCCTTTACGAATATGAAGGCATCGACAAAGGAATAAGCAAACGTACCGTGCAGATGGATATACAGATGATGCGCAGCGAGAAGCTGGGTTATAACGCTCCGATTGTGGTGTACGAAAATAAATACTATAAATACGAAGACCCGGAATACAGCATTACACAAACTCCGCTGAACGAACAAGACCTGAAAACGATGTCGGAAGCCGTGGAAGTGTTGAGGCAGTTTAAAAGTTTCTCCCATTTTAAAGAAATGAGCGATATTATCAACCGCCTGGAAGACCATGTCGCTTCTGCCCGAATGAAAACCACTCCTGTCATTGACTTTGAAAAGAATGAATCATTGAAAGGACTGGATTATCTGGATACGATCTATCACGCCATTGTGAACGAGCATCCCATACGGCTGAAATACCGTTCGTTCAAAGCGCGCTCGGCCAACAGCTTTATTTTTTATCCTTATCTATTAAAAGAATATCGCAACCGGTGGTTCGTTTATGGAGTAAGGAAAAGCGGACGTATATTGCAAAATTTGGCTTTGGACAGAATACAATCACTGGAAGTTCTGCCACAGGAACATTACATAAGAAATACATTCTTCGATCCGAACACATTCTTTGACGACCTTGTCGGAGTAACCAAGAACTCAGGAAGCAAAGCGGAAAAAGTAGGTTTCAAAGTAAAGGCTGACGAAGCGCCTTACATCATAACCAAACCAATACACCGCAGTCAGCAATTGATAGAAAGATTAACCGACGGAAGTGTCATACTAGAAATTGAAGTAGTCGTCAACCATGAACTGGAACGGGTATTCTTCGGATATGCCGACGGAATACAAATTCTGTATCCGCAGACATTGGTAGAATTGATGGGCAAGAAACTAAAAAGGGCTGCCGAACAATATACAACAAACTCAGAGTAAAAAACAACTGTCCTATCCGCCATTCAATAAAAGAAGAATGAAGGCCGTTTATTCCTCAAATAAAACTCTTGCACACTCATATCCTTCTTGATAAAACTCCGTCAGCTTCCGCACATCTCTCTCGATGCGGTCTACGGCAACAGGTTTCAACGGACGGATAACGATAATCTTTCCCTCGTCTTCCATACGCTCCACCATTTCCAACTGTTCATTATACACGGCACAACGACGCCCCAGCGCTTCGCGCAAATTCGGATATTTACGGTATATGAATGACGGAACGCGAATATCTTTCGAGTCTTTCCGATAACCACGATTACGGGTGAGCACAACGACATTGCGAGTGTAACCGTCGGAAATGGCACGCTGCAAAGGAATAGAGTCTACGATTCCCCCATCAAGCATCGGAATACCGTCCACATAAGCGATGGGACAAACAATAGGCAGGCTGCTGGAAGCACGGACAATGTCAATCACCCGGTTCTTGTCTTTTTTCTCTTCAAAGTAGTTGGCTTCTCCCGTCAGGCAATTCGTCGTCACCATAACGAAACGTTCGGGCGAAGCAAAATACGTCTCATAATCATACGGAAGGATGTGTTCGGGAAACTCATTGAACAGCAAATCGAAGTCGAGGATATTCCGTTTCTTGAGCAAGTACTTCAGACCGATATAATTGTATTTTTCCAGCAGGTCAATGTTGCTGTATTTGGCACGTCCCCGTTGACGGGAAGCATAGGACAGTCCATTGCACGCTCCGGCAGACACCCCTATCGTATAAGGGAACCGGATATCACAATCCATCAAATAATCGAGTACGCCACAAGTAAACACGCCGCGCATTCCCCCGCCTTCCAACACCAAGCCGGTAAATTCATCTATTTCCAAATTCTTCATTTTTTATCTCCCCCTATTTTTATTTACCACTCTCTCTACATACTCCGTCTAATTACTGTTGGTTGCATATTTATTATAAAAACAAACAAAAGACAGATTACCCGACAAAAATAGCAAATATTCAAACAAAATCTTATTTTTTTCTGCATCAATCTATGTAACTTTAGGCTAACTTTATTGTTTTAAGTAAGAAAAGACTTAACAATAATCATACGTTTCTGCAGATTTTGTCATACAGCATAATCACCTTCTCCAAACGGACTTACCGTGCCAAGATACAGTAATATTCATTCTTTTTTTATGCAAATTGAATCCAAACGGATGGTTTTCAAAAGAGGAATCATTATATTTGTAGCCAAAACAAATTTAATATGAATATTATAAGAATGAAAAAGAGTATCCTTATTGCTGCCTGGAGCTTATGTAGCTTGGGCATGATGGCACAAGACGCAAAGCCCCAAGAGGGATTTGTATTCACGACAGTGAAAGAAAACCCTATTACTTCCATCAAGAACCAGAACCGTTCGAGTACGTGCTGGAGTTTCTCAACTCTCGGATTTGTAGAGTCAGAATTACTCCGTATGGGCAAAGGCGAGTATGACCTGGCCGAAATGTTCGTAGTGCACAAAACAATGCAAGACCGTGGCGCGAACTATGTACGTTATCACGGTGACAGTTCTTTCTCTCCAGGCGGAAGTTTCTACGATGTAATGTATTGCATCAAGAATTATGGTATCGTTCCGCAGGAAGTGATGCCGGGTATCATGTACGGCGATACTCTGCCGGTACATAACGAACTGGACGCTGTTGCTTCCGGCTATATCAACGCCATCGCTAAAGGCAAACTGAGCAAGTTGACTCCAGTATGGAAAAACGGGCTGGCAGCAGTCTATGACACCTATTTAGGAAAGTGCCCGGAAAACTTCACTTACAAAGGCAAGGAATATACTCCGAAGTCCTTTGCTGAATCATTGGGATTGAATCCTGACGATTACGTATCACTGACTTCTTATACACATCATCCGTTCTATTCCCAATTCGCTATCGAAATTCAGGATAACTGGCGCAACGGTTTGTCTTACAACCTGCCTATCGACGAACTGATGGCTGTAATGGACAACGCTGTAAAGAAAGGTTATACTTTTGCATGGGGTAGCGACGTGAGCGAACAAGGATTCTCACGCGATGGTATAGCCGTTATGCCGGACGCAGCCAAAGAATCGGAACTGTCAGGTTCGGATATGGCTCGTTGGACAGGTCTGACTGCCGCCGACAAACGCAGAGAATTGTTCACCAAACCTTTCCCGGAAAAGGATATTACCCAGGAAATGCGTCAGGTTGCTTTCGACAACTGGGAAACAACAGATGACCATGGAATGGTTATCTACGGTATCGCCAAAGACCAGAACGGAAAAGAATACTTCATGGTGAAGAACTCATGGGGTAAATCCGGCAAATACAACGGCATCTGGTATGCTTCCAAAGCATTCGTAGCTTACAAGACTATGAATATTCTTGTACACAAAGATGCCCTTCCCAAAGAAATCGCAAAGAAGCTGGGGATTAAATAAAGATAACTTTTAAAATTTATAATTGATTCAGAAAGCGGCTGCACGATGCAGCCGCTTTCTTTTTTTT
Source organism: Bacteroides caecimuris (assembly GCF_001688725.2). NCBI lineage: Bacteria > Pseudomonadati > Bacteroidota > Bacteroidia > Bacteroidales > Bacteroidaceae > Bacteroides > Bacteroides caecimuris. Next base: position 2,975,606 of record NZ_CP015401.2, read on the forward strand.
CTCATCTGTCATCATTTATCTATATATTACGTATCTTTACCCCCGGAAAGAAAAGATACAACCGATAAAATGAAAAAAAATATTGTACTTATTGCAATTCTATTTTGCACTGCCTTTGCACAGGCGCAAGAAGTTTTTGTAAATGCAGATTTTGTCAGCAGTTATATCTGGCGCGGTATAGACAGCGGCAATGCAAGTGTACAACCCTCACTCGGCCTCAACTGGAAAGGACTGACTGTCTACGCCTGGGGCTCTACCGAATTTCGTGAAAAGAATAATGAGATAGACCTTTCATTGGAGTATGAGTATAAAAACCTGACTCTTTACGCCAACAACTATTTTACCCAAACAGAAGACGAGCCTTTCAAATATTTCAATTACAACTCGCACTCCACCGGACATACTTTTGAAGTAGGAGCCGGATATATGCTCAGTGAGAAATTCCCGCTATCAGTAAGCTGGTACACTACATTTGCCGGAAACGATTATCGGGAAAATGGAAAACGCGCCTGGTCGAGCTATTGTGAACTGAGTTACCCGTTCAGTGTGAAAGACGTCGATTTAAGTATTGAAGCAGGCTTCACACCTTGGGAAAGTATGTATTCCGACAAATTCAATGTGGTCAACGTCGGACTATCCGCCACTAAAGAGATCAAAATAACGTCCGGCTTCTCATTACCTGTATTCGGAAAACTGATAGCCAATCCTTACGAAGAGCAGGTTTATTTTGTATTCGGAATAACACTCTAGCGAATTTATCGATTTAATAATTTAGCAATAATCACCCCCATGAAAAAACACTCTCTTATTTTCTGTACAGGAGTTCTTTTACTGAGCGCCTGCAATCCGGCAAAAGCACCGGAAGCTATTTTGCCTGTTCCCGAAGCCAAGCAGGTGGAATGGCAAAAGATGGAAACATATGCTTTTGTACACTTCGGACTTAACACATTCAACGACCGCGAATGGGGATACGGAGATTCCGACCCTAAAACATTCAATCCTGCCAGACTGGATTGCGAGCAATGGGTACAAACGTTTGTAAATTCGGGCATGAAAGGAGTGATCCTGACAGCCAAACATCACGACGGATTCTGCCTGTGGCCTACACAACTGACAGAATATTGCATCCGTAACACCCCGTATAAAGACGGAAAAGGCGACATCGTTCGCGAACTATCGGATGCCTGCAAGAAGTACGGCATTAAATTCGCAGTTTATCTGTCTCCCTGGGACAGGCATCAAGCCAATTACGGTTCTCCCGAATATGTAGACTACTTTTATAAGCAACTCAACGAACTGCTGACCAACTACGGTGATGTTTTTGAAATCTGGTTTGACGGTGCCAATGGCGGAGACGGCTGGTATGGTGGCGCAAAAGACAGCCGTACTATCGACCGTAAGACTTATTACGATTATCCGAGAGCTTACAAAATGATTGACGAACTGCAACCACAAGCTGTTATCTTCTCTGATGGTGGTCCGGGTTGCCGCTGGGTAGGTAATGAAAAAGGATTTGCCGGAGCTACCAACTGGGCTTTCCTTCGTGCCGGAGAGGTCTATCCGGGCTATCCCAACTACCGCGAACTGCAATACGGTCACGCTGACGGCAATCAATGGGTAGCCGCCGAATGCGATGTTTCCATCCGTCCGGGATGGTTCTACCACCCGGAAGAAGACGGCCGCGTGAAGACAGTAGAACAACTGACCGACCTCTACTACCGCAGCGTAGGTCATAACGCAACATTGTTACTCAACTTCCCGGTCGATCGTGACGGACTGATCCATCCGACAGACTCTACCAACGCCGTAAACTTCCACCAGAACGTACAAAAACAACTGGCACACAACCTATTGGCGGGACTTTCTCCCAAAGCATCGGACGAACGGGGAAAAACATTCTCTGCAAAAGCGGTGACCGATGGTGAGTATGATACTTATTGGGCTACCAATGACGGTGTCAACTCTGCCACAATCGAGTTTGACCTGCCTCAAACGGAAAAGATTAACCGTATGATGTTACAGGAATATATACCTTTGGGGCAACGTGTCAAATCATTCGTTGTAGAATACAACCAGGAAGGCGAATGGCTTCCGGTAAAATTGAATGAAGAAACGACCACTATCGGATATAAACGCCTTCTTCGTTTCGAGACAGTCACCACAGATAAGATCCGTGTCCGTTTTACAGATTCGCGAGCTTGCCTCTGTATCAATAACATAGAAGCCTACTATGCAGGAGAGACTTCCGATACATATACCGCAAAAGCAGAAGAGTTGAAGAGTTATCCGTTCACGCTCACCGGAGTAGATGCGGAGGAAGCACAAAAATGTATGGATAAAAACAATCAGACCACCTGCTTCATCAACGAAAACACATTATTGATTGATTTGGGAGAGGAACGCACAATTACCTCCTTCCATTATCTCCCCGACCAGAGTGAATATAATAAAGGGATAATCAGCTCTTATGAAATCTCTGTCGGCACGGACAGCAATGCTGTCAACCAGCTAGTAGCCAAAGATGAATTTTCCAACATAAAGAATAATCCGATTCTGCAATCGGTTTACTTTACTCCGGTAAACGCCCGCTATGTCCAACTGAAAGCAACACGGATGATACATGACGGTGAACCGATGGGGTTAGCAGAAATTGGTATACAATAAAAGAATAGAGACTCTCTCCATAAAATCAGAATAAGGTGCAATTATGAACTAAACCATTTGCTTTATTATAATAAGAGCCTGTTTAAATTTTCCTGAGATTATGTTAGATAGGCTTTACCGACCAGTTTTTATTCGTCACATAGTCTCCGTCATGCTCCTCACAACAACAGAAAATATACTCGAAAGCAACTCTCAAAACTGTGTCGGGCAAAACTCGGAGCAGGCTCTTAATAACCCACTTTTCATTCATTAATAGAAAAGTTCTCTTTTATTAATTGTAAACTTCTTATTATCAGTATGTAAACTTATTTTTCGTTAACCGTAATCTATAAACGCAAGCTTCGTTTATAAAAACAAAGGCTTTGATTATAAAAACGAAGCTTGCAATTATATAATCAAAGCTTGCGTTTATAGTTTGTATCGAATGAAAAGAAAGTTTCCTTCCTGTCCGAAGGAACTTTATACTTAATGGGCGGGAAGTTTTCTATTAATAGCCAAGAGCGCAACTGTTAATATCCCTTCCGCCAACTACAGACGGACGCGACAAGAAGAGCCGGGTTAAGTTAAAATATCAGCTATAAAATTATGACTGAAGAGAATTTAAACAGGCTCTAAATGATTCCTATAGGCATTTTTATTTCGCCGTTTGCCTGCCTGGATATAGTTCATTAGGCAATCTTATTTCGTATAACTATAGTCATACGAAAAGATAATAGGCAATCAAGATAGTCTTATCAGGCTATGGAAAAAATCTAATTAGTAACATACAATAAACACATAGCGAAAAGACAAATTTGAGCGAAGTGTAGCGAATGGCACTGAAACAGTGTTCGTTACGCTTCGTTTTTGTGTGGTAAGGAAGCAACTGAAAGCCACTTTGAAGCCAAATGCGGCAGGAGTTCAGTTACCAGCCCATTACTACCGTAACGGATGAAAGTTTTTAGTTAAAGGCTTCTATTTCTGCAATTTGCGTAGGTTTGCATATCTGTCGGTAATACACCGACCTATACAACCACAAAGAAAAGGCAAAGTGATGAAACTGTAAAAACAGTCAGTTCTCCTATTAAAATCATTATTCTGCTAATACACAATAAAAAAGTGCGTTTCTTGTACTGCTGGGAACTGCACTTTTTATAATTTTGCAGTCGGAATAACATCAGCAAGGATATGCAGGAAGACATCTTACGTTTTTTTCGTCCTATAAATCATTCATTCGATGTAAAAGAGGACGATTATGTACAAGCGAAAGTTTGCATTTCAATGGCAGACGCCATGGCTCGGAATACGAACAGCAGTTTGTATATAATTGATTATAACCAGAAAAACTTCTTGTATGTATCTCCGAATCCTTTGTTCTTGTGCGGATACACACCGGAAGAGGTGCGAGGGAAAGGATACGGTTTCTATTTCGAGGTGGTTCCGGCAGAAGAGATAAGAATGCTGTTCGAAATAAACGAGGCAGGTTTTTATCTTTTCGGCAGGCACTCTTCGGAAGAGAAGTACGGTATGACTATCGAATATGATTTCCATATCAAGGCCTGTGACGGACGTTTCCGGTTAATCCATCACAAGCTGACTCCCGTGCTCCTTGACAAGGATGGGTATATGTGGCTGGCGTTATGTACCGTATCGCTTTCTCCCGCATCCGTTCCGGGAAACGTGTTGATGACATGCAAGCACCGCCCGGTTCACTGGGCCTATTCTTTTGAGGGGCAACGGTGGAAGGAACTTCCCAATATTGTATTGACCGACAGAGAAACCGACATTCTGCAACTCGCAGTAAAAGGATTTTCCAATACGGAGATTGGAGAGGCTTTGTTTGTGGATGCCAATACCGTGAAATTCCACAAGAAAAAACTGTTTCAGAAGTTACATGCAAAAAACATCACTGAAGCCATCGGCATCGCATCCAATCTGCGGCTGATTTAGAAAGACGAGATAAAATTTCGGAAACGGTTCGATAGGCAGATGCCGTTCGACATATTGCCTTATTTTATCTTGTCCTCTCTTCCTGATAACATCATCTTGCAAAGATGGGTATATCATCCTTTTTTTGATAAAAGCAATATTCCAAAATGCCATATAGCCGATAACATATCTTTCTACCGCCTTTTCTATCGGCTCATCCTCTTTCCGTAGGGATGCAAGGGGAAAAGCAGTATTCTCAAAGATACCGATTTCCGCCCATGAAAGATTTATGAATGTCAAGGGGTATTCCATTTTATCTCCTGCCGATTAAATCCTCATTCTCAATCGTCTTGTTGGTTTTCTTCACACGTGCTTTCAATGAGCCGAAACGATAGGACACACGCAATGTCAGATTGCGGGAGTGAGTTATCCATCTTCTCTCACCCGTGTAATCCCCGTTGATTGTATGTGCACAATACTGTCCGTATCTGGAGAAATTGCCGCTGTCGCAATAGCCCATGAGGCGAACTGACAGACGCTCTTCTTTCAGGAATGAGCGTGAAAGTGTCAACATATAGAAATAAGTCGGTTTCGAATAGTCATACAGATTATCTAAAGTAGATTCATTGCGCCCGGTCGCAAGCGACAGTTTTATTTTCCCCGGCAACTGTTGTTCTGCCTGCGCATAGAATGTCCAATGCCAGCGTTCATTCTCCAGCCCAAGTTGGTGGCTGTAGAGTTTCCTGTGTTGTACGCTATTGTTTAGCATAAGACTTGTAGTAGATGAAATTCTCCAACGCAAGTAAGTGTTAATGGTATACCCACGGAGTTTCAGATTGTTTTCGTATGTGGTATGGCGCACATCATCCATCAGATAATTGTACTCCCCGATTCCGGTATTATTTAGTGTAGAAGACAGCGAAACATTTGCGGTCAATTTGGGCAAAGTCAGCATATAGGAAAGTGAAATGTTATGAGGATGCGCACTTTTTAATGATGGATTTCCATTGGATATTTCATCAGGAGTTTCTTCAACGGCAGGATTCAAATAGGAAATCCCCGGACGGTAGATGCGGGAGAGATAATTCAGCTTGAGCGTATTCCGGTCATTTACCTTGTAACTGATACCGAGGGAAGGAATCCAGTCACCAAGATGTTTGGCAAAGTCCGGATTGCTTCCATCTTTATAGTGTGCGTCGATATATGAATATTCATAGCGCATTCCGGCACGTGCATTCCATGCTCCTGATGTGAAGCGATATTCTCCGTAAACAGCGGCAATGTGCGTATAGTGGGCAAAGTCGGTATGGTTCTTTGTACCGTTGTCGTAACCAAACTGGCTCAAGCTGCTATTGTCACGGAAAATATATTTCGTTCCCATACTTAATTGGTGATGCTCGGATAACGGACGCTCCCAATCAAACTGAAACGTATGCTCGGCAAAATTGTTCTTCTTCCTGCTGTCGAAAGCGGAATAGTCAACGGGCATATTTTCCATATCCGAATAAACCCAATCGGCGCGTTGACGTGTATTGGTGGTGGAAAGCAAGTAAGAAAACGTCAGGGCTTCTCCTTCTCTTCCAGTCAGATGTTGGTAATCAATGTGCCCGTTGAAATCGAAAAACCTTTGATAGCTGTCGTGCAAGTTTTCCGCATACGAATATATGACAGTATTGTTTCTGGAAAATAGCGAGGTGGTCTTATTGTAGTTGATGTCAACATCATAAGAGTAGCCTCCGAACGACAAGGAGAACAAGTTTCGTGCGTTCATTTCATAGCTTGCTTCCAGTTCCATGTTGTGCAGCCAGCCGAGATTATCGCCTTTGTCGGATATTCGTTGCACGTTCCCGCTGGTTTTATATAGATATTCTTCGTCTCCATAATGGTAAGTACCGTCATGGCTGAGCCTCTGTACACTGTAATTGCCTCCTAATGTAAACTTCCGGACTTGTGTTGTCAGAAACAAGCTTCCATAATGTTGTCCGGACGCACTATATGCTCCTTGTGCCGTACCTACAACTCCGTCCATAGAAAGTTTGTCATTCGTGATAATGTTCAATATGGCATCCGCACTTTCTCCGTCATATTTTGCTCCCGGTTCTGTAATTACTTCAATGTTCTTTACCACATCGGCTGGAATGGAAGAAAGCACGTCTTTTGAATTGTTGGTATAGTTTCGGCTTGGACGTCCGTTTCTATATACTTTGAAATTACTGCTTCCATTCACTTTGATATTCCCTTGTCCGTCCACCGTTACGAAAGGAACCTTTCTCAGTATCTCTATGACTGAACTACTTTTTGCATCCGTATCTCCCTGCACATCATACGTGGTACGGTCAACTTCGTTTTTTACCAACTTCTTTTGCGCTGTTACTGTTATGGCATCCAATTCTATTCCTCCCCGTAATATAATTATCCCCACATCCCTTCCATCGCACTCTATTATTTGAGGCTGATAGCCGACAGAAGTGACTTTTAATAGACAATCACCTTTACGTTCTTTTAATTGGAATGTTCCGTCCTCCCGGCTAAGAGTCCCTTCCACAAATGTGGAGTCGGTCTTCAACAATACAACATTGGCAAAAGCCACTGGCGATTGTTGTTCATCCACAACTTTACCCGTAATATTCTGTGCCCTTATTATTTCTGCTACATTTAACAAACACAGAAGACATACCCATTTGAAAAGATTATTTGCTTTCATACACTCTGCGATTTGAATTATAGCGCAAAGTTCTGAATAATAAATATATTACCTGCTACCCGATAGGATAGTATTGTTGTTATCGTAGAAAAAACTACCCAATAGAGTAGTCGCAATACGGCATAAAAATCCCGCATTTTAACTTCTCTGAACGACCCAAACGCAAAAAATGCTATATAGAGATTTCTATCTTTCGGGAAAACTTCCTATATTTGCAAACAAAGAGAGTTATTTGACAGCATAGCACCGCAAAGCGCTGAAAATCGCACGGTTGCCAATTCGTTACTGTTATTCCTCAAATATTCCGCTAAATATTTATTCCTCAAATGGTTGTGTCAGACCGTTGAAATTCTAAAATAATAGATAATATGGTACAGAAAACAAAGATTATCGTGCAGAAGAAAAACTATACTCTCCGTACTTGGCAAACCGAAGATGCAGCATCATTAGCCCAATATCTCAATAACAAGAATATTTGGAATAACTGTCGTGACGGTCTCCCCTATCCTTATAGCCAGGAAGATGCTAACGTTTTTCTCGCTATGGTACAAGCAAAAGAAAACATTCATGATTTCTGCATTGAGATAAACGGAGAAGCAGTCGGAAATATCGGTTTTATACCCGCTACGGATGTAGAACGTTTTAGTGCAGAAGTGGGCTACTGGATTGGAGAACCTTTCTGGAACCAGGGAATCGTTACTGACGCCCTGAAAAAAGCTATCAACTATTATTTCGAACACACTGATAAAATACGTGTATTCGCAGTCGTATTTGAGCATAACTCCCCATCCATGCGGGTATTAGAGAAAGTGGGATTCACGAAAGTAGGAATTATGCAAAAGGCTATTTTCAAGAATGATAATTTCATGAACGCACATTATTATGAACTTATCAAATAATCCGGAATTCATCAAGGAATCCTTTTCGGACACCCTCCTCATAAACGCCTTGTCAACCCTGAATTAAATCTATAAAAGCCCTCCTATTTTGCTCAAAATTCTTAAACCTGTGCATTTTTTACTCAGATTTCTTGTCAGAACCAAGTGTTTGAGTAAATTTGCATGCTGATAGTTAACCGGATAGTTTGAATAGCAAGAGATTACTACTTGACTACTGGCTGCTAACTTGTAGAAATACTAATACTAAATTTAATAGCATGAGTTTGAAAATTGTTGTATTGGCAAAACAAGTTCCCGACACACGCAACGTTGGGAAAGATGCCATGAAAGCCGACGGAACGATTAACCGTGCGGCACTCCCCGCCATCTTCAACCCCGAAGACCTGAATGCTCTCGAGCAAGCTCTCCGATTGAAAGATGCTCATCCAGGCTCTACCGTAACCATCCTGACAATGGGACCGGGACGGGCAGCCGACATTATTCGTGAAGGACTTTTCCGTGGTGCAGATAACGGTTACTTATTAACCGACCGTGCTTTCGCTGGTGCAGACACACTGGCTACGTCTTACGCACTTGCCACTGCCATCCGCAAAATCGGTGAGTATGACATTATTATCGGTGGTCGTCAGGCAATCGATGGTGACACGGCACAGGTAGGTCCGCAGGTAGCAGAAAAGCTGGGATTGACGCAAATCACATACGCAGAAGAAATTCTGGAAGTGGGCGATGGTAAGATTAAGGTGAAACGTCACATCGACGGTGGTGTTGAAACTGTAGAAGGCCCGCTGCCTATCGTGATTACTGTCAACGGTTCTGCAGCTCCTTGCCGTCCGCGTAACGCTAAATTGGTTCAGAAATACAAGCATGCCAAGACTGTGACTGAAAAACAGCAAGGCAATCTTGACTATACAGACCTGTATGACAAGCGCGATTATCTGAATCTGGCAGAATGGAGCGTAGCCGACGTAAACGGCGACCTCGCACAATGCGGTCTGTCCGGTTCGCCGACAAAAGTGAAAGCCATCCAGAACATCGTATTCCAGGCTAAAGAGAGCAAAACCATCAGCGGCAGCGACCGTGACGTGGAAGACCTGATTGTTGAACTATTAGCTAACCACACCATCGGATAATCATGAATAACTTATTTGTATATTGCGAAATAGAAGAAGGTAACGTTTTAGACGTCAGCCTCGAACTTCTGACCAAAGGTCGTTCGTTAGCCAACCAGTTGAACTGTCAGCTCGAAGCAGTGGTTGCCGGAACCGGCCTCAAAGAGATTGAAAAACAAATCCTTCCTTACGGAGTAGACAAACTTCACGTTTTCGACGGCGAAGGACTTTACCCTTATACTTCACTCCCCCACACGTCTATTCTGGTAAACCTTTTCAAAGAGGAACAGCCGCAAATCTGTCTGATGGGTGCCACTGTGATCGGTCGTGACCTCGGTCCGCGCGTTTCTTCTGCTTTGACCAGCGGATTGACTGCCGACTGTACTTCACTTGAAATCGGTGACCACGAAGACAAGAAAGAAGGCAAGACTTACAAAAACCTGTTGTATCAGATCCGTCCGGCTTTCGGCGGTAACATCGTTGCTACGATTGTGAACCCGGAACACCGCCCGCAGATGGCAACCGTTCGCGAAGGTGTGATGAAGAAAGAAATCCTCTCTCCTACTTATCAAGGAGAAGTGATCCGTCACGATGTGAAAAAATACGTAGCCGATACGGACTATGTAGTGAAAGTTATCGAACGCCACGTAGAAAAGGCTAAGAACAACCTGAAAGGTTCTCCGATCATCGTAGCCGGTGGATACGGAGTAGGTTCGAAAGAAAACTTCGACCTGTTGTTCGACCTCGCTAAAGAACTTCATGCAGAAGTAGGTGCCAGCCGTGCTGCTGTCGACGCAGGTTTCGCAGATCACGACCGCCAGATCGGTCAGACAGGTGTTACGGTTCGTCCGAAACTCTACATCGCTTGCGGTATCTCCGGACAGATTCAGCATATCGCCGGTATGCAGGAAAGTGGTATCATCATCTCCATCAACAACGACCCGGATGCTCCGATCAACACGATTGCCGATTACGTAATCAACGGAACTATCGAAGAAGTTGTGCCGAAGATGATTAAGTATTATAAACAAAATAGCAAGTAAGGAAAGATGGCTAATTATTATACAGACATACCGGAACTCAAGTTTCACTTGAACAATCCGATGATGAAACGTATTTGCGAACTCAAAGAACGCAATTACAGAGATAAAGATGAATTCGACTATGCTCCGCTGGACTTCGAAGATGCTGTAGACTCTTACGACAAAGTGTTGGAGATTACCGGAGAAATCACAGGAGAAATCATTGCCCCTAACGCAGAAGGCGTGGACACAGAAGGACCTCACTGTGCCAATGGTCGCGTAGAATATGCTTCGGGAACCAAACAAAACCTGGACGCAATGGTGAAAGCCGGCTTGAATGGTATGACCATGCCACGTAAGTTCGGCGGTCTGAACTTCCCGATCACCCCATACACCATGTGCGCGGAAATCGTGGCTGCTGCCGACGCTGGTTTCGGGAACATCTGGTCATTGCAAGACTGTATCGAAACTCTTTATGAGTTTGGTAACTCCGACCAACACAGCCGCTTTATCCCGCGCATCTGCCAAGGTGAAACCATGTCAATGGACTTGACAGAACCGGATGCAGGTTCCGACCTTCAATCTGTTATGCTGAAAGCTACTTACAGCGAAAAAGACGGATGCTGGTTGCTGAACGGTGTGAAACGTTTCATCACGAACGGCGACGCCGATATTCATCTCGTACTGGCACGTTCGGAAGAAGGGACAAGAGACGGTCGTGGTTTGTCCATGTTCATCTATGACAAACGTCAGGGTGGCGTGAACGTACGTCGTATCGAAAACAAACTCGGTATCCACGGTTCTCCTACCTGCGAATTGGTATATAAGAATGCAAAAGCTGAACTTTGCGGTGACCGCAAACTCGGTTTGATTAAATACGTAATGGCTTTGATGAACGGTGCCCGTCTGGGTATTGCCGCACAATCTGTAGGATTGAGCCAGGCAGCTTACAATGAGGGGTTGGCATACGCTAAAGACCGTAAGCAGTTCGGAAAAGCAATTATCGAATTCCCGGCTGTGTATGACATGCTGGCTATCATGAAAGGCAAACTGGATGCCGGACGTGCTTTACTGTATCAAACATCTCGCTACGTAGACATCTACAAAGCATTGGACGACATCGCCCGCGAACGTAAACTGACTCCGGAAGAACGCCAGGAACAGAAGAAATATGCTAAATTAGCAGACAGCTTTACTCCGCTGGCTAAAGGTATGAACTCTGAATATGCGAACCAAAACGCTTACGACTGTATTCAGATTCACGGTGGTTCAGGTTTCATGATGGAATATGCCTGTCAACGCATCTATCGCGACGCACGCATCACCAGCATCTACGAAGGAACTACCCAGTTGCAGACCGTAGCCGCTATCCGTTACGTGACCAATGGTTCTTACATCGCTACTATCCGCGAGTTTGAAGCTATTCCTTGCTCACCGGACATGGAACCACTGATGTCTCGTCTGAAAAAGATGGCTGACAAATTCGAAGCAAGCACCAATGCAGTGAAAGAAGCACAAGACCAGGAATTGCTTGACTTCACCGCTCGCAAACTGGTAGAAATGGCTGCTGACATTATCATGTGTCACCTGCTGATTCAGGATGCCAGCAAGGCTTCCGAACTGTTCTCCAAATCTGCACATGTATATTTGAACTATGCAGAAGCGGAAGTAGAAAAGCACTCAAACTTCATCAAGAACTTCGATAAAGAAGACTTGGCATTCTACAAAAAGTAATAAATACGCTATCAAATCTCATAAAAGCATCCCTTCTTAGGAAGCGGATGCTTTTTTATTTGTCACATTCTATTATTTTTCATTATTATTCTATACATTTGTCAGTGGGATAAGTAACTTCTAATCGACGACTCTACATAAGAGCACGATTCGAAGTCCCGTTCAATACGTATTCTCATGAAGAAGAAATAGAAAAGAGATGGCAGAGGATTTAATCATCAGCACAGGAAATAAGGAAGAGAAATACCGGGAGTTACTTCCACAACTACACGCTTTGGTAAGTACGGAAACGGATCCCATAGCCAATCTTGCCAACATTGCGGCAGCGCTAAAACAGACTTTCGGTTTCTTCTGGGTAGGTTTTTACCTTGTGAAAGAGGATGAACTCGTACTGGGTCCGTTTCAGGGTCCCATTGCCTGTACCCGCATCCGCCTTGGCAGAGGAGTTTGCGGCACAGCCTGGAAAGAAGCGCGTACACTGATTGTTCCTGATGTAGAACAGTTTCCCGGACACATTGCTTGTAGTTCGGACTCGAAATCGGAAATAGTAGTACCGATCCTCCAACAGGGTGAAGTTGTTGGAGTGCTGGATATTGACAGTGATGAACTGGATAGTTTCGACATCATCGATGCACGCTATCTGGAAGAGATTTGTACGTATATTGGATAAGTTGACAACCATGCAAACGTCCTAACGTCCTAAAAAACGGAGACCCTATTTTTTTACCAGTCCATATCTTCTATTTCCCGTTCTCGGTACAGCAGAAGTTGTTTGCGAAGCGAACTCATTTCGCGTCTCATGTCTTCCATCTTTTCCAGTAAATGATGAATGGCATCGATACCTTCCATATTGATGGATAAGTCGTAGTACATTCTACTGTAACGTTCCACGTTCGGGAGTTCCGACAAAAGCAGATAATGTTCGCCGCCTTCGGTATGTACGTTAATCAAACCGCCCTCTTCCAACAAGTCGATGAATGAAGGCTCAATATGACATTTGTGACAGTATTCACTGACAATAATTAATTCGGTCTGCATAGTGCTCATTCATTTTAGTTCATACTCTGTAATTGACGGAACAACTCTTTCTGTTTGTCGGTCAAGTTCGTAGGAATCTTGACGGAATAGGTCACAATCAAGTCACCGAATTGTCCTTCCTTCTTATAAACCGGGAATCCTTTACCTTTCAGTCGGACTTTCGTACCATTCTGCGTTTCCGGCTTTATCTTCAGTTTCACTTTACCATCCAGCGTGTCGATCACTTTCTCACCTCCCAATATAGCAGAGTAAAGGTCTACTTCCACATCTACGTATAGGTCGTCGCCCAGGCGTTTGAACACCGGGTCATCGGCTATCACGAACGTAATGTATAAGTCGCCCGTAGGTCCTCCGTTGACACCTTCGGCTCCGTAGCCTTTCAGTTTGATTACCTGTCCGTCGGCTACACCGGCAGGGATAGTGATACGCACTTGTTTACCATTGACGGTCAATATCTGCTTATGCGTTTGAGCAGCATTACGAAGGGAAAGATGAAGTTCGGCATTAAAGTCCTGTCCGCGGAATCCCGCAGAGCCTTGTCCTCTTCCTCCCCGATGTCCGAACATGGATTCGAAGAAATCGGAAAATCCACTGGCATTGCCACCGGAAAATCCCTCTCCATCGGAACTATACCAATAACTTCCGTTACCGTCGGAGAAACCTTGACCTGCACCACCGAATCCGCCGAAACCTCCCGCACCGCCATAGCCTCCGGCTTGCTGCTGTGCACGTTTCTGCGCTTCGAATTCATCGGCATGTTTCCAATGTTCACCGTACTCATCATACTTTTTACGTTTCTCTGGATCACTTAGTACTTCATTGGCTTCGTTGATTTCCTGAAATTTATCCTTTGCACTCGGGTCATTGGGATTCAGGTCAGGATGATATTTTCGGGCCAATTTACGAAAAGCCTTTTTGATATCATCCTGAGAAGCTCTTTTGTCTACTCCAAGAATCTTGTAATAATCTATATAGGCCATGTTTTATGAATTTAATCGTTCATACATCATACGGCAAATAACACGCCAATCTCGCTTTTGGATGCAAAAATTAAAATAAATAAGTATTAAGTACCAAGTATTAAGTATTAGCCATGCGGATCAACTTTTCCAGAGATACCGGTTAATATTTAGTGGTATTTGTCTTACGAAAAATCAAACTTTTTATTCTTTTTTTCCTTATTGGCGTCATTGAAGTAATCAAGAAACTTTTTAAAGAATCTTCGAAAGGCCGACAGGGCTATCATCCCTCCGGAGATTCTGTTGTTTTCGTTAAAGTGCCAAATTCTTTTAGCCGATATAAACATTCACACAGAGATATACATAGAGTTCTTCATCACACTGATCGAACTCAATCTTACTCTCTCTCGACAGCCACCCTAAAGCGGCACCCAGCTCTTTATCTTTCAACCCGGATTTTCTCTTCAGAAGTCCGTAGCTCCACTTTTCGTTATTACTAAGCAGTTGCCAAACCTTACCGGCATTTACACCGATTTCATTTCTATTCATTTTTCTAGAGTAATTAAGAGGTTTAATATATTAGGTTAAAATTTCGCTTATAGAGATAACAAAAGGATAATGCAATTGTTTATAGGTCTTTACTAAAAAAGGTAACGCAAATAAGATTCACCCCGAATATGTGATGTCTAAAATAGACAAACTTAATGCGGACGATGCTGTGTATACGGTAGATACGGGAATGACTTGTGTATGGGGAACACATACCTTTTTATCGTCTATCTTGAGGTGATAATCATTTTATTTTATTATGTTTGTAATCATCAAAAAGTAAAAACACATGGAAAAGACCAACTCTTCGCCTTTATCCCGACAAGCACTGTACGCTGATAAAAAACAATGGAATCAGTTCCTTTCTGTTTTTTTATTGGCAGTGGGCGTTGGTTTTACAGTGGCAGGCATTATCTTCTTTTTTGCCTACAACTGGGATGAATTACCTAAATTTGCAAAGTTAGGAATAGTAGAGGTGTTATTAGTAGCTTCTGTCCTGCTCGCTACATTCACCCGTTGGAACAAGCTCGTCAAACAGATTTTCCTGACCGGAGCTACCTTCCTGATAGGTACGCTTTTCGCTGTCTTCGGACAAATCTACCAAACGGGAGCCGATGCTTACGATCTTTTCCTAGGATGGACTCTTTTCACCATTCTCTGGGCGGTTGCTATCCGTTTCGCTCCGTTGTGGCTGACGTTCATCGGATTACTTTGCACTACGATATGGTTGTATAATATACAGATAGCTAGTACCAACTCTTGGGAAATGACTTTGTTGGCCAATGCAGTAACCTGGATATGTGCCTTGGCAACGATCATCACAGAATGGATGAGTATAAAAGGTCATTTGGACAGAAACAATCGTTGGTTTGTCAGCCTTCTTTCACTGGCTACCATTATACACACCAGTTTTCTGTTAATGATGGCAATCTGTGAAGAGAACGCCATATTGTCTGTTCCCCTCATAAGCACCGTCCTTCTATTTTCTGCGGGACTTTGGTATGGATGGAAAGTAAAAAGCCTGTTCTATCTGGCTATCATTCCGTTTGCCGCATTAATGATTCTATTGACTACATTCATATCACAAAGCAATCTTAGGGATGTTCAGATATTCTTCTACGGAGGAGTTATTGTCATCACCGGAACAACTTTGCTCATTTACATCATTCTTCATCTAAAAAAGCAGTGGTATGGCACAGAAGCATAATCTCACTATTCAAGTCGTATCCGTTATCGGGGGAATCCTGACGGCTATTTTCTTTTTGGGATTTCTGGCACTTGCCAGAATCCTCCGCTCCGATATTTCTTGCCTGATTGCTGGAAGTATATTAATTCTCACTACGCTAACAATCAGCCGCAAGGTGGTCTGGTCTTTTCTGGATGCAATGAACATCACTTTATACATAGCCGGATGTGTATTGATTGGGTTCGGTATAAATGCCAGCATTAATCTCTTCTTCATTACACTTATGGGAATCAGTATTCTCACATTCTTGCTATCAAGAGGGTTTATCCTCCCCTTTCTTTCAGTCATTCTGTTTAATATATCTTTTTTCGGAGAAGCTGCCCATGTCTTTTCTTCGTTTTATCCCTTGCAAATAGCCGCAGTCCCTATCCTTGGAGTGTTTCTATTTACCAACATCTTTGAAAACAAGTTGTTTGAGTGTATAGGAACAGAGAATTACCTTTCCAAATACCAGCCATTTCATTTCGGATTATTCGTATCCGGTATCGTCTCACTGGGAGGATTATCAATCAATTACATGATATCAGAAACAAATAGTTGGCTTGTGGCCTGCATACTGTCTGTTTGTATATGGTTCGGAATTCTTATCATGGTTCAACGAATCATGCAGGTAATGGAAGTAACGAACCCGGTAAGCCAGATCGGAATATGCATTCTCTGCATCCTTATCTGCCTGCCGACAATGTTTGCACCATATCTGTCGGGTAGTCTCTTACTGATCCTGATATGTTTTCATTATGGCTATAAAGCAGAATGCGCCGCCGCACTTCTTCTCTTTATCTATGCCGTTGCCAAATACTACTATGATTTGAACCTAAGCCTTCTTGTGAAGTCAATCACGCTTTTCCTCACAGGAATCACATTCATGATTGCTTGGTATTATTTCACTCAAAAAAGAACGAAACATGAAAAAACAGAGTCAAATACTGATTATCATTAACCTGTTACTTTTGTTAGGATACTTCAACTGGTCCATTTACCAAAAAGAACAAACACTGAGAGACGGTCAACTCGTATTGTTTGAACTGGCTCCCGTCGACCCTCGTTCACTTATGCAAGGTGATTACATGAATCTCCGTTATAGAGAAGCTACATCAGCCTTACTCGGTGACACACAAGTAGCTACACATGGATATGCCGTATTAAATATCGACAGTAACCGAGTAGCCCGTATTGTCCGACTTAAGGATGCATTAGAACCTTTGAACGATAACGAACCGATCATCAACTATAAAATTGTAAATGACCGTTTATTTCTTGGTGCCGAATCTTTCTTCTTTGAAGAAGGTCAAGACACCCTTTATCAAAAGGCAACATACGGAGGTCTGAAAGTGAACGCCAAAGGAGAAAGTTTACTTGTGGGATTGTATGATAAAGACTTTCTGCTGATTAAGCCTGATAGATGAATATCGAAAAGCCCGGACTTTCACAAGCCTGGGCTCTTTGCATTCTTAAAACATCTCCTTATCTATAGGGAAAAAGGGACTAGCAAATTGCTTCTAACATAATAAGCGAGATGTCTTAAGAGCTATAAAAGGGATGTCCGTGGGAAATAGAGGCATCCCTTCTAAGGAACAGTGATTTGAATGGTACACTTTCACAAGCATCTCCATCCGGCTGTTTCCTTTTATAATATTTCATTCTGTAATACAAATACTTACACGATTTTCTTTCGGAGTAGAATAAGGTTGTACTGTATCTCCCTTGAAGTCAACTTTTATTCTGTCTGCCGCAATGCCTTTAGATTTCAATGCTTCAGCAACATTCCTGGCACGAGCCTCGGACAACTTAAAGTTTATTATTGCATTACCTGTATTTACATCTGCATAACCTGTTATGTAAATCTTTGCCTCAGGATTTTTCTCCATATACTCAACCAAAGAACTTATTTTTTGCTGTTGCTCGTCCTGAATACGAGCAGAGTTCAAAGCGAAGAAAATATTCTGCTTCATAGGTTCTACAACTATTTTGTCCTCCTCCGGCTTCGATTGCTCCACTACCGGAGTCGGTTCAGGACGTTGCTCCACTGTCGTAACAGAAACAGATTGTTCGGGTTCATAAGAAACAGGAACCACCTTCCTGGAGCTTCTTCCTAATGTAAAAGAGAGCCCAACCAATCCGTTGAATTGCCAATCAGCATTCACACCTTTCTTAGAGTTAAACTTGTCAGACAACATATTTGTATTCAACTCTAAGTTGATAGCCACATGATCATTCAGACGAAGATTTGTTCCCAGTCCGATACGTCCTGAAGCATACAGTTTCTTACCTGTCCACAAACGTTGCAAATTATACCCGATTGCGTTCAAAGCTACAGCCTCATCATTGTCAAAAGCGCCATTCAAGCCTATACCCAGAAATAGATATGCATTGAATATACGTTTTGAATTGAAACCATAACACAAGTTACTTAGATCAAACATAGCATCTAGGCCACCCTGCAAATATTTATATTCATAAGTAATTGCCGGATTTACCCAACTTCCTTTAGCCTGCCAGCCACTTGCTTCTGCCCGAACTGCAAACAACGGAGTAAACTTATATCCCAAAGCTACCGCCACGGACGGAGATACCAAATCTCCGAAAGTCGCTTCGCCTAAAGTATAGGCACCTCCTCCTTGCAGAGACAGAAACCAATGTGGATTGAACTCAGTTTTTCCTTCCTCTTTTCCGAAAAACTGTTCTTTTGTGTAATCAGACTGCCAAGCAAAGGCAACATTGGCGTATGCCAGAAACAGAACCAACAGAATGTGATATTTAATCTTCATATTTATTATATAATTCAACTCAAAACAGAGGACGCTCCGTTTGTTTACTGGAACGTCCTCCGAAAAATTATCTACAAATCAAGTTTCTTTATAAGAGAATCATGACTTTGTTATTGAATCGCGTTTTCTGTCAATGTTACAGGAATTGCACATTTCACAACTGACAAATCTTCGAATGTAACGGTTGCCATTACTGTAAGTCTGTAATCTCTATTCAAATGAGAACCTTCGTTTTTCCAAGTCACTTCACCTGTAGCAGCATCAACCTTCAATTCTGAATTTGCAGACATATTATTTTTAAGTAGAGTCCAGTCACCTTCTTCAACAAAAGCGTATTCCACACTTACCATGCCGGCATTCAGCTTATAAGTATCTATAGCTTTACTACTCAACGCTAATGCATTAGTAACATAAGAATAAATAGCGGCTCCTTCGTTATCCTTCACAAGAACTTGAGGCATAGTGGCTCCGGTGTTTACACCTACTCCATTACCAAAGATCCTGATACCGGCAGCATTTGCAGCAACAAACGGATTGATGAATACAATGTTATATGCAAATTCACATTCTTCTCCATTTACCAAAGTTACCTTATAAGTCATCTTCTTAACAGCATCACGTTCAGTCATCGGTTCGGTCAACTTAACTGTCTGATCTGTTGTGAATGAAGTAGACGGATCTACACCTGTTACACCAGAAGCCCATTGGAACTGAAGTGTGCTTACATTATTAACTGTATTGTAATATGCGAAGATATTCTCACCAGCTTTATTCGCAAAATGCTCGCTCACTACAGAAGACATTTCCCAGCCGTTGTTTTCTTGCCCTTTGACTATAATACAATCATTATAAGTCTGTCCATCAGCAAGAGATCGATATGTCGCTTTGTAATACAAAGGATTATAAGTATAAGGAACACAAACTTCTTTCACATAGAATACCTGTTGAAGAACAATGTCGCCGTGTGAATTATCATTAGAAGGAATAGTAATCTTAACCGAGTACTTAGCACCCTTACCGTCTACATCTTTATACGTATTCTGAGTCTTGATCTTATTATTGATACCCACTTTGATAGCAGATGTCTTGGTAGCGTCATTGTTCAGTTTAATATTCAGCAGAACACCCTTTTCATCTATCACTGCATCTGTATCTCGTTCTCTCTCCTGCTCGATAACAGTCTCTTCACGACCATTTCTGTCAGTTACAGTAACCAATACATTATATTTATGGTCAGCACCACCATAATAGTTCCAGAATGTAGTAGAAGTCAATTCTGCAGTACCGTAAATCTTATTGTTGATGTCTTGATAGTCCATGTTAACACCATCTTGTGGATAATCATTAGTAAATGCTGCCATACCAGCTTCCAATTGATGATAATCCGCAACTTGATCTTCTGCAATCCTGATAGTTCCATAATCTGGTTTTTCGTCCGGAGCCTGAGATGTTTCTGTAATCTCCAATTTGATATAAGATGAAGCTACGAGTTTCTTTTCACCTGCATTGCTAGTCAAGAAAGCGTCTACTCTAACAACGGGAGTACGTCCGATAGCCGGAGTTCCGTTTTTCACTTCAGGATTAACTTTAATAACACCGTTGCTGGCAATGTCTTCTCCTTCTTTTACGATAAACCATTGTTGATTTGTCTTTTCGTCATCTTCAGCCAAATACTTCTCAGGTATCGAGAATTCATAACTCATGCCTTTGAATCCCAATGCTGCCAACCAATTATCTTTATCATTAGAATACAATCCTACATAATTTTTCAAGTCAATAGTAGCATCATATTTAAATGTAGCATTTGCAGCAGCGTTCAATGCAACGAACTGTTTGATAAAAGCATCCGATTCACCACCGCTGATAGATTTTGTACGTTTATAGAAACCAACAGCAGTATCATCGCCTGCCTCAGTCTTTGTAGTATCAGCAAGTACCAAGTCAATCTTGCTAGATGTAGCATATACATAATCAGATGTCATTGGTTTCTGACCATACCATGCCTGTAAAGCAGCAATGTTATATTCAGCATTTTGAGCCAATGCGTTCGGATTAATTGTTGTTTCGATAGTTACAACACCCTCCGACACCTTCGTCTCGTCAACATTCAGCAACACTTTCTTGTCGCCAGCTGCACGGGTTTTCACTTTACGATCGATAAAGCCGAATACCGTTTTTCCGTCAATATTTGCATCTTCCGGATTCAAACGATAATTCAATGCCACAACATTTGATTTGCCCCAATCTTTCTGTGCATTGAACTGGCCACTAGCATTATACTTTGCTTCATCTAAATAACTCTCGATATGATAGAAAGGCTTACTAGTAGTTGCATAAGGAACATCTGTACTTACTACATCAGGAATGAATGCGATAGAAGATAAAGCAATGCCTGAAGTGATGTCTATTGCTACACCCTCCGGTGCTCCTTCAACTCCTTGAAGCGTCAATACATTGCCATTAAGAACAGCAGTGATTCCACCTTCAGATGCTGCGGTTTTCCAACTAATATCTGTTGCTTCCAGCAATTTGCCATCCTGATAAATATCAAAACAGCCAGTTTCTTTGTTAGGTACATAGTACTTACCGTTTTCACCGGCTACACCTTCTTCACCAGCCGATCCGTCAGCACCGGGTGCTCCATCTACTCCGACAGCTTTATATTCGGTTTTCACACCATTTTTGTACCAATAGCCATCTTTCTCACCAATCGTCCAAACATCAGCATCCGCACCATTCTTACCATCCGCACCATCTTTGCCATTAGTCAGTACATAGCTTTTGCCGTCACTAAGCGTCACGGTAATTCCGTTCTCTTCTTTCACAACATTTGTTATAACGGAACCGCTGTTAACTTTTGTCTGCAACTCCTCAAGTGACACCTTTACAGCGTCAATCTGTGTTTGCAGATTGTCAATGTCATCATCGTAGTCCTTACAGCCTACATAGGTGACAGTAGAAAGTGCCAACGCCCCGAAGAACATCACTTTTACAAATTTTCTTTTCATAACTACTTAAAAATTACATTAATAATATATTATTAAACACTAAGTTTCAATAATAGACAGCCCGTTACTTCATAGGTAACGGGAAAACCTTTGTGCCTGCTCTTTTGAGTAGCCAATACTGGAAAACGATATGATAGGTGATGAAACTTTTTTACCCCTGCTTCTGATAAGCGGCAGAGGGGAGGGAAATCTTTTGCAATATTTTAGAAGTAAACAAAGCCCTAATACAAAGAATCCACGTGTTTTATCTGTTTTAGTTCCGCTTTTGAGTAGTTTATTAAAAAAATGTGTGATTTCGTTTGGTTGTTTTAAGAAATATGCTCATATTTGCACCGAAATTTATTTCCGTTACCTATGAAGTAACGAGCTATTTATCAAGATGTTAATCCGCCTGTAGATCGTCGGACAAAATCAACAACCTGTCTATTAGCTTCATCAATTTTCTTACTCCTGAAAGGTTTCAAATAAGTCTCGGTTACGGTGATAGACGAATGTCCCATGGCTTCGGAGATAATACCCGGATGGATTTCGCAATAATAAGCTGTCGTAGCCCAAGTGTGCCGCGCGGTGTACGAGCTTAATTTATCGCCTAATCCTAATAACTCTCCTAAAAGCATTAATTGCTGATTGAAACTACGCAAAGCCAACTGATATTCACGATACGCTTCTTTCGTTCCTTCGCGGCTTTCCAAAAAAGGAAAGAGATAAGGAGAAGAAGAATCGCAGTTCATGTATTTCTTTACCAGAATCATTGCTTCCGGAGTCAACATCACCGACAGGGGACGCCCCGTTTTACGCCTACGATATGTGATCACATTATCACGTAAATCATTTTTGTGCAGATAAGCAAGATCAACAAACGGTATACCACGAAGAAGAAACATTAAAATAAAAAACTCATGTGCCCGTCGTAATCTTAAAGACACTCCGGACGAACGGGACAAGTCCGCAAACACTTTCTTCATATCTTCATCGCTCAATACACGTTTATGATCGGCACGAGTACCTGTATAAACTGAACGAAACAGGTGAGGAACATAAGGCGCCTTACGAAGATCGACAGCCCGATTATAAACTGCACGAAACGTGCGCAAATAAGTGGAGACGGTATTCCAGCTGCATCCACGACTCCGAAGATGCACCTCGAATCCTTTTAACCACTCCGGACTCACCTTATGGAAGGTGAAATCCTCTTTCCCACAATAAGCAATGATGGCATTGAGGCTGCTACGGTATACATGAGCGGTACCAAAATTTCCCTCCATCTGTAGCTCACGGGCTACTTGCTTCATAAATGTTAATACTTTCAACATCTCTCGGTTTATTAATAAATTAGACAATAAATATAGGGGTATTCTCCCACAATCGAACAAATGGAGGGCAGAGATGTTGCAGGAATACAAAAAAAGAACCACCTCCCCTGATAAGGGAAAGTGGTTCTTATATATTCTTAAGAAGGAGACCGGAATTACATCATTCCGCCCATGCCTCCCATTCCGGGAGCGCCCATCGGCATTTCAGGTTTGTCTTCCTTCTTTTCTACAATCACACATTCGGTAGTGAGGAACATACCAGCGATAGAAGCTGCATTTTCCAAAGCTACACGAGCCACCTTAGCAGGGTCTACCACACCGGCAGCGTGCAGGTTTTCGTAAACGTCCGTACGGGCGTTGTAACCGAAGTCACCTTTGCCTTCGCGTACTTTCTGAACAACTACCGCACCTTCTTTACCCGCATTTGCTACAATTTCGCGAAGCGGTTCTTCGATGGCACGTTTGATGATACCAATACCGGTTGTTTCGTCAGCATTGTCACCCTTCAAATCTTCGATGCTGTCGATAGCACGGATGTAAGCTACGCCACCACCCGGGATGATACCTTCTTCGATAGCGGCACGGGTTGCACGCAACGCATCGTCTACGCGGTCTTTCTTTTCTTTCATTTCCACTTCTGAAGCGGCACCTACGTAGAGAACGGCTACACCACCTGACAATTTAGCCAGACGTTCCTGCAATTTCTCGCGGTCGTAGTCAGACTTGGTTGCAACAATCTGAGCCTTGATTTGCTCGCAACGTTCTTTGATGCTGTCTTTGTTACCTGCACCGTTTACAACAGTTGTATAGTCTTTGGTAACTGTAACTTTGTCGGCAGTACCCAGCATTTCGATAGTAGCTTGTTCCAGTTTCAGACCTTTTTCTTCGCTGATAACAACACCACCTGTCAGGGTAGCGATATCTTCAAGCATTTCTTTACGACGGTCGCCGAAGCCCGGAGCCTTCACAGCACAAATCTTCAGCTGAGAACGCAGACGGTTTACTACCAATGTAGTCAACGCTTCGCTGTCTACATCTTCTGCAATAACCAACAGCGGACGACCTGTCTGTACAGCCGGTTCGAGGATAGGCAAGAAATCTTTCAGGTTAGAAATCTTCTTGTCATAGATCAGGATGTAAGGTTTCTCCATCTCACATTCCATCTTCTCCGTATTTGTCACGAAGTAAGCCGACAGATAACCACGGTCGAACTGCATACCTTCTACCACACCGATAGTAGTGTCTGTACCTTTTGCTTCTTCGATAGTGATTACACCGTCTTTAGAAACTTTACGCATAGCGTCGGCAATCAATTTACCGATTACAGGGTCGTTGTTTGCAGATATGGTAGCAACTTGTTCGATTTTGTCATAGTTGTCACCTACTGTCTCTGCTTGTGATTTGATTGATTCTACCACTTTGGCAACGGCCTTGTCAATACCACGTTTGATATCCATCGGGCTGGCACCGGCAGTAACGTTCTTCAAACCTTCGGCTACGATAGCTTGTGCGAGAACGGTTGCAGTAGTTGTACCGTCACCGGCATCGTCACCGGTCTTGGAAGCTACTTCTTTCACCAGTTGCGCACCGGTATTCTGGTAAGCATCTGCCAATTCGATTTCCTTTGCTACTGTCACACCGTCTTTTGTGATGTGCGGAGCACCGAATTTCTTCTCGATGATAACGTTACGTCCTTTCGGGCCGAGAGTTACTTTTACTGCATTTGCCAAAGCATCGACACCTTTTTTCAATTGGTCGCGGGCATCGATATTGAATAATATTTCTTTTGCCATCTCTTTATTTACTATTTAAAGATTTATGATTTACTATTATTAATTACCCCAAAACAGCGAGAACATCGCTCTGACGCATGATAAGATATTTGGTACCTTCAACGTCAAGTTCCGTTCCGGCATATTTGCCATAAAGAACCGTATCGCCTACTTTCAATACCATTTCTTCGTCTTTCGTACCGTGACCTACTGCCACAACTTCACCTTTCAAAGGTTTTTCTTTTGCCGTATCAGGGATAATGATACCGCCAATTGTTTTTTCTTCTGCAGGTGCAGGGAGGATAAGCACTCTGTCTGCTAATGGTTTAATGTTCATAGTTACTTTTTTATATTTTAGTTATACATTTAATTGTAAGTGTTGTCCACCGTCTTTCAGGCGGAACGCTAAAGTCTGTGCGAAAAGCGTGCCAAAGCAAATAAATGATTCTTTGTCAGAAATTGACTGACAAAATGGCTGACTACTTGCGCTGTATGGCAAGAAAGTACGTTTGTTGCCTGCGCAACTCAACTTCTGTTCCCGCTTCTCTTCCTTCCGAAAGGAGGAGAAGCGGGAGCCCCATCCGGCGGTTCAGTCCGGACGCGTTAAATCTTGGTTAACGTACGGATAAAAAAACAAAAAAAATCTCCTTCCGGAGCCTTCCGGAAGATTCTGTTTTTTTGTCTTTTCGCCGCTTTTCCGCTGCTTTTTCGTCACTTCTCCGTATCCCCTTCGTATCACCTTCGTTCCCTCTTCGTTCCCTCTTCGTTCTAAAATTGAATAAATATTTACTTAACATCTGCCAAGAAACGAAAATAAATGCTTCGCGAAGCGAGAATGAAGCGGAATTTGATGTCCGATTGTTAAAAGATGCAAACCCGCAGACGGTTCGTTGCGTTTTTCGAAATGCGGACAAATCCTCTTTGGTAGCGTTTGCATCTGTTAACAGAACGGGGCGTCTGTCGGAAAACTTTCTCCCGCCGGCGATTGTTGATAGCATTGAAGCATGATTGCAACGAGACGGGGCAGGATGTCTTGACACCTCCCTTGCATCTGCTCCAAGTATTCTTTAGTAGAGCTTACCTAAGAACTCCCCATATAGAATAAAGAATGTTACAGAAGGCTTAAATATTGAAATTCTGTTCGTATCTTTGCACCGGCTAACTAACAACCTTTTTTATTGCAATATGGCATTTACGAATAATATTATGATTGTCCGGCATAAATTGCTGGCAGACCTCGTCAGACTCTGGAAAAACGACGAATTGGTGGAAAAGATAGACCGGCTCCCGATTGAGCTGAGTCCGCGGAAATCAAAACCGTTAGGACGTTGCTGCATACACAAAGAACGGGCGGTGTGGAGATACAAGACTTTTCCGCTGATGGGACTGGATATGACAGATGAACACGACGAAGTGACCCCGCTTTCCGAATATGCGCGATTGGCATTGAGCCGCCCCGAACCGGAGAAGGAGAATATCATGTGCGTTATTGACGAAGCCTGTTCTTCCTGCGTACAAATCAATTACGAGATAACGAACCTTTGCCGCGGCTGCGTAGCCCGCAGTTGCTACATGAACTGTCCGAAGGGTGCGATACGTTTCAAGAAAAACGGTCAGGCAATGATTGACCATGACACATGTGTCAGTTGCGGTATCTGTCACAGAAGTTGCCCTTACCACGCTATCGTATATATTCCCGTGCCTTGCGAGGAAGCCTGCCCGGTAAAAGCTATCAGCAAAGATGAACACGGCATAGAACACATTGATGAGAGCAAGTGTATCTACTGCGGAAAATGCATGAATGCTTGTCCGTTCGGTGCCATCTTCGAAATCTCGCAAACATTCGACGTATTGCAACGCATCCGTAAAGGAGAAAAGATGGTTGCCATCGTTGCTCCGTCTATTCTGGGACAGTTTAAGACCTCTATCGGACAGGTATATGGCGCTTTCAAGGAAATAGGATTTACGGATGTGATTGAAGTAGCCGAAGGCGCTATGGCAACCACCAGCAACGAAGCCCACGAATTATTGGAGAAACTGGAAGAAGGACAGCCGTTTATGACTACCTCCTGTTGCCCTTCTTATATCGAACTGGTTGAGAAACATATTCCGGATATGAAACCATACGTTTCTACCACCGGTTCGCCGATGTACTACACCGCACGGATTGCCAAAGAGAAGCATCCGGATGCCAAGGTGGTGTTTGTCGGTCCTTGTGTGGCTAAGCGCAAGGAAGCACGTCGCGACGAAGCGGTGGATTATATTCTGACGTTTGAAGAAATCGGTTCGATTCTCGACGGACTGGGTATTGAACTGGAACAGGTACAGGAGTTCTCTATATTACATACGTCTGTTCGCGAAGCACATGGATTTGCACAGGCAGGCGGTGTGATGGGAGCTGTCAAGGCTTATCTGAAAGAGGAAGCGGATAAAATCAATGCAATACAAGTGTCGGACATCAATAAAAAGAATATCGCTCTGTTGCGTGCCTGCGCCAAGACAGGAAAAGCCGCCGGGCAGTTTATTGAAGTGATGGCTTGCGAAGGCGGATGCATCACCGGGCCGAGTACGCACAACGATATTGTTTCAGGACGTCGCCAATTGGCACAGGAGCTGCTCAAACGGAAAGAGAGCTATGAAACAATGGATCGATAAACTACGGCAGGAAAGAACACTCAGGCCGGAAGAGCTCCGCCAACTGTTGACCGGATGTGACGCAGAAACCCTGCGTTACATCAATAAACAGGCGCAGGAAGTCGCTCTCCGCCACTTCGGAAATAAGATTTATATCCGTGGGCTGATTGAAGTCAGCAATTGCTGCCGGAACAACTGTTATTACTGTGGCATCCGAAAAGGAAACCCGAATATCGAACGTTACCGATTGAGCCAGGAAAGTATACTGGATTGTTGCCGACAAGGATATGAATCAGGTTTCCGCACTTTCGTGCTGCAAGGCGGAGAAGATACCGCACTGACAGACGAGCGGATAGAAATGACTGTCGCCCGTATCAGGCAGAATTATCCGGATTGCGCCATTACCCTGTCGCTCGGAGAAAAATCGCGCGAAGCGTACGAGCGTTTCTTCCGTGCCGGAGCCAACCGTTATCTGTTACGTCACGAAACATATAATGAGTCGCATTACCGGCAACTGCATCCGGCAGAAATGTCCGGCAAACAGCGCCTGCAATGTTTAGCGGATCTGAAAGACATCGGCTATCAGACGGGAACCGGAATTATGGTCGGCAGCCCGGGGCAAACAGTAGAACATATCATCGAGGATATCCGGTTCATTGAAAAGCTCCGTCCGGAAATGATCGGCATCGGCCCTTTCCTGCCCCATCATGATACGCCTTTTGCCCAATATCCCAGCGGAACGGTGGAACGGACCCTTCTTTTACTATCCATCTTCCGCCTGATGCACCCGTCCGCATTGATTCCGGCAACCACGGCACTGGCTACGCTCGCTCCCGACGGCAGAGAACGGGGAATACTGGCAGGAGCGAATGTGGTAATGCCCAACCTGTCGCCCCGGGAGGAACGGAAGAAATATGAATTATACAATGACAAAGCTTCACTCGGAGCGGAATCCGCCGAAGGACTGGATGCGCTACAAAAACAGTTGAATGCCATCGGTTATGAGATTTCTACCGAAAGAGGCGACTTCAAGTGTAATCCGTAGTGAAAAAACAAAGAATATTATGATATACCAAAAAGATTCATCCAAAGCAGAAGAGTTTATCCATCACGAAGAAATTTTGGATACGCTGGAATATGCACAGAACAATAAGGATAACCGTGTCCTGATTGAACAACTGATTGAAAAAGCTGCCCTGTGCAAGGGACTGACGCACCGGGAAGCGGCTATTCTGCTGGAATGCGACCAACCTGACCTGATAGAACGTATCTTTCATCTCGCCAAAGAAATCAAACAGAAGTTTTACGGCAACCGTATCGTCATGTTCGCACCGCTTTATCTGTCGAATCATTGCGTAAACGGTTGCGTATATTGTCCGTATCATGCCAAAAACAAAACGATTGCACGCAAGAAACTGACACAGGAAGAAATCCGACGGGAGGTAATTGCCTTGCAGGATATGGGGCACAAACGGCTGGCTCTTGAAGCCGGTGAGCATCCGTCGCTGAACCCGATAGAGTATATTCTCGAATCTATCCGGACGATTTACAGTATCAAGCATAAAAACGGAGCTATCCGCCGGGTAAACGTAAATATCGCAGCCACTACGGTAGAAAACTATCGCCGATTGAAAGAAGCGGGTATCGGCACGTATATCTTATTCCAAGAGACTTATCACAAAGATAACTACGAAGCTCTCCATCCCACCGGACCTAAAAGCAATTACGCCTATCACACCGAAGCGATGGACCGCGCGATGGAAGGAGGAATCGATGATGTAGGCATTGGCGTCCTTTTCGGTCTGAATACTTATCGGTATGATTTCATCGGATTATTAATGCATGCCGAACACTTGGAAGCCCGGTTCGGTGTAGGGCCGCATACAATCAGTGTGCCGCGCATCTGTTCGGCGGATGACATCGATGCGGGAGATTTCCCGAATGCTATTTCGGATGAGATATTCAGCAAGATTGTAGCTGTCGTCCGCATTGCCGTTCCTTACACGGGAATGATTATTTCTACACGCGAATCGCAAGAATCACGCAAGAAAGTGCTCGAACTGGGTATTTCACAAATCAGTGGCGGTTCGCGTACCAGTGTAGGCGGATATGCTGAAACGGAACTGCCCGGCAATAACTCCGCCCAATTTGACGTAAGTGATAGGAGGACATTGGACGAGGTAGTAAACTGGTTACTCGAACTCGGCTACATTCCCAGTTTCTGTACGGCATGCTATCGGGAAGGACGGACGGGAGACCGCTTCATGTCATTAGTGAAATCCGGTCAGATAGCAAACTGTTGCGGGCCGAATGCCTTGATGACTCTGAAAGAGTATCTGGAAGATTATGCTTCGGAAGATACTCGCCAAAAAGGGGGAAGGCTCATCTTAAATGAAACGGAACGAATCCCCAACCCCAAAATCAGAGAAATAGCCATCCGAAACCTCAAAGCCATCGCCGAAGGCAAAAGAGACTTTAGATTTTAGTGATGAATGCGAAGCCCGTTAATCAATAATCAATAATAAGCTACAAACTAATCACCAATAAACATGAGCTTGACAGATACCCCCAACGCCAACAGACTTCACATAGCCCTTTTCGGCAAGCGGAACAGCGGCAAGTCTTCTCTCATCAATGCGCTGACAGGACAAGACACCGCCATCGTCTCGGATACGCCCGGCACAACGACCGATCTTGTTTCCAAAGCAATGGAGATTCAAGGTATTGGTCCTTGTCTTTTTATGGATACTCCGGGATTCGACGACGAAGGGGAACTGGGCGAAATGCGTATCGCCCGGACATTGAAGGCGATTGAAAAGACAGACATTGCGCTACTGCTTTGTGAAGATGATTCAACTTCTTGCGAAAACGAAAGGTTGGAGTCACCGGAAGATGAAATGTGGAAGCTACTGAAAGAGAAGAATATCCCTGTCATCCTGATACTGAACAAAATTGATATACGCAAAAACACAGATGCGGTGGCCGCACGTATTGAGCTGCAATATAACCGGCGCCCGTTGCTTGTCAGCGCAAAAGAAGGAACAGGGATTGAAGAAATCCGGCAGGCGATTCTTGAAAAGCTCCCTTCGGACTTCGGTCAGCAGAGTATCACCGGAGAACTTGTCGCAGAGAACGACCTCGTGTTACTAGTCATGCCACAGGATATTCAGGCTCCTAAAGGCAGGCTCATCCTGCCACAGGTACAGACTATCCGTGAACTGCTGGATAAGAAATGCCTCGTGATGACTTGTACTACCGATAAACTTCCGGAAACCTTACAGGCTCTTGCCCGTCCGCCGAAGTTAATCATCACCGATTCGCAAGTATTCAAAACCGTCTACGAACAGAAACCGGAAGAAAGCAAACTGACTTCTTTCTCTGTTCTCTTTGCGGGATATAAAGGGGATATTCATTATTATGTAGAAAGTGCTGCCGCCATTGAAAGCCTGACGGAATCGTCGCGCGTACTGATAGCGGAAGCCTGTACACATGCTCCCCTCTCCGAAGACATCGGAAGAGTGAAACTCCCACGCCTGTTACGAAAAAGAATCGGAGAGAAACTGCAGATTGATATGGTAGGCGGAACGGATTTCCCGCAGGATTTGACTCCTTATTCTTTAGTCATTCATTGCGGAGCATGTATGTTCAACCGCAAGTATGTGCTCAGCCGCATCGACCGTGCACGGAAGCAGCATATCCCTATGACGAATTACGGAGTAGCCATTGCCTACCTCAATGGGATACTTGAACAGATTGAATATTAAAAAAAGAAGTTATTTAGTTGTATACAAAGAACATATTCCTTACATTTGTCCGAATCTATTATTAACCCCTTCATTAACTTACAACACATGAAAAAGAAAAGAATGGTCTTTACCATTTTATTGGCAACCGGGTTTGCTTTCCAAGTCCGGGCACAAGAGAGACTGACGAGCTACAAAGTACGAAACGCAATCGAAGTACGTACTCCCATTATGAACGACAGCATTAACCCGAAAGGAGAAAAACATTCGGTGAAAATGTTGCTCAGAACTCCGGTCGTACTGGATTTGCCGGATGCTCAGATGCAGTCATTGGCTGTCGATACGGCAGGTTATCTGAGTCTGGAAAAAGCGGAGAAAAACAACAGGCTCTACTTGCTGAAAACGCAAATACGTGCGGAACGCTTCCTGAAAGGGAAACTGAGAGTGACTTCTCCCGTCCGCTGGGAAGTCTTTATCGACGGAGTTTCCAAGCAGACAAAAGACGCTGCCGAAGACAGCATCACTTCCGCCTCTTCACGCGAAATAGCCATCACCATGGAGCCTGAACGCGATTATGAGATTACGTTCAAACTACTTTCCGCTTCGGAAGACAAAGCAGCTCCTACCTTGAAATGTGAACTTATCAAAGACGAGAAATTCAAAGAGATTGCCTGCACGCTTGCTCCCGACGCAAAGCAACGTTTCTCACTCGACAATACCGTATATGGCAACCGGACGATTTCTGTTGCCATCTCTCCCAGCGGAAAGTATTTATTAACCCGCTACTGGAACAATCATTCCGCCAAACGTTCGCGCACTTATTGCGAACTCAGCGACTTGAAAACCGGAAAAGTTCTTTTGGATAACGCAAGGGACGGCATGCGCTGGATGCCGAAAAGCGACAAGCTGTATTATACCGTCACTGCCTTAAATGGAAACGATGTAATCGCACTCGACCCTGCCACCCTTCGCGAAGAGGTTATTTTAAAAGGAATCCCCGAACAAAGTTTCACTTGGTCACCCAATGAGGACTTCCTTATTTATTATCCCATAGAGGAAGGGGTAAAGGAGGTAGGTGCTCTCCGCCGCATTGTAAGTCCGGCAGACCGTATTCCCAATACCCGGGGACGCAGCTTCCTGGCTAAATATGACATAGCCAACGGAGTTTCCGAACGGCTGACTTACGGCAATCACAGCACTTACCTGCAGGATATTTCCCCCGACGGAAAGTATATAGTGTACAGTACTTCCAAAGAAAATATCACCCAACGTCCTTTCTCTTTGTCTTCTCTCTATCTGGTAGACCTCGAGACTCTGAAAGTAGATACGCTCTTCCATGACGAAAGATTCTTGGGTGGTGCCAGCTATTCACCGGACGGAAAACAGTTGTTACTGACTGCAAGCCCCGAAGCATTCGGCGGTATCGGCAAGAACTGCGGCAGTCATCCCATTGCCAATGATTTCGACACGCAAGCCTTTATCATGGACTTGGCTACACGCAAAATCCAGCCGATAACCAAAGACTTCAACCCTACCGTCAGCCCCTTGCAATGGAATCGCGGAGACGGTTGTATCTACTTCAACACGGACGACGGCGACTGCAAGAATATCTACCGTTATTCTCCGAAAAGCGGTAATTTCGAAAAGTTGAACCTCGAAACAGACGTTGTCAGCACTTTCACCTTGTCTGAATATAATCCGGCCATTGCCGCCTATATCGGTCAATCGGATAGCACTTCGGGAGTTGCCTACCTCTACGATATGAAGAAAAAAACTTCCCGCCTGCTTGCCGACCCGATGAAACCGATTCTGGACAAAATAGAATTAGGTAAAACAGAACCTTGGAACTTTACAGCTTCGGACGGCACAGTTATCACCGGAAAGATGTGTCTTCCACCCGACTTCGACCCTAACAAGAAGTATCCGCTAATCGTTTACTATTATGGTGGTACCACTCCTACGACACGCGGCATCGGCAACCCATATTGCGCCCAACTGTTCGCATCACGTGATTACGTAGTATATGTCATTCAGCCCAGCGGTACTATCGGCTTCGGTCAGGAGTTTTCCACACGCCACGTCAATGCTTGGGGAAAACGTACTGCGGATGATATTATCGAAGGAACGAAACAGTTCTGCAAGGAACATCCCTTTGTGGATGCGAAGAAAATCGGATGCATCGGTGCTTCTTATGGTGGATTCATGACCCAATACCTGCAAACTCAGACTGATATTTTCGCCGCTGCCGTATCCCATGCAGGCATCAGTGACGTGACAAGTTATTGGGGCGAAGGGTACTGGGGATATTCATACAACGCGATTGCGGCTGCCGACAGCTATCCCTGGAAGAACCCGGAACTGTTCACCAAACAAGGTTCCCTGTTCAATGCCGACAAGATTAACACTCCGTTATTATTGTTACATGGCACAGTGGATACGAATGTGCCTATCGGAGAAAGTATCCAGCTTTTCAATGCGCTGAAGATATTAGGCAAGACCGTAGAGTTTATTACCGTGGATGGCGAAAACCATTTCATCTCCGATTATGACAAGCGAATTAAATGGCACAACTCTATCATGGCTTGGTTTGCACGCTGGCTGCAAGACCGCCCCGAATGGTGGAATGAGTTATATCCGGAACGTCATTTGTAATTCAGAATTCTGATTGTAGCTCTGTTTTCATATTCCACCTACAAATTCTGAAACGTACAATCTATTAAATAATAAAGGTGTCGCTGATTCTACATTCAACGACACCTTTTATTATTATTATTAACTAAAGTTTCGCAAGTCGGTATATTCCGCATGTTTTCCCCTCCTTCTTGGAAGGAGGGGTGGCTGAAAGCCGGGGTGGTAGGTATAAATAAGGTATATCCATCTATGAAAAAGGAGATTCATTTTTTACCTACCACCTCCCCCTGTGGGGACTCCTCCTTCCCGAAGGAGGAGAATAGAAATAGTACAAGCTTATATCGAACTGACGTTATAATAAATCTCTGCTTATTTCTTCACAGCAGCAATCAACTCTTCTGCCGAAACAAGGTTTTGTTCTCCAGTCTCCATATTCTTCAACATCACCTTTCCTTCGTTCATCTCGTTTTCGCCGACAATGGCTACAAACGGGATATTTTTCGCATTGGCATAGCTCATCTGCTTTTTCATCTTCGCAGCATCCGGGAAAATCTCCGCACGGATACCGGCAGCACGCATTTTAGCCAAAATTCCCATAGAGAAAGCAGCTTCCTTTTCACCGAAGTTGATAAACAGAAGTTCCGTTCCGTTCACAGCTTCTTTCGGATAAAGGTCGAGTTGGTTCAAGACATCGAAGATACGGTCTGCACCGAAAGAGATGCCGACACCCGAAACTCCTGCCATACCGAACACACCGGTCAGGTTGTCATAACGACCGCCACCCGTGATACTTCCGATTTGTACATCCAGTGCCTTCACTTCAAAGATAGCACCTGTATAATAGTTCAGTCCGCGAGCCAAAGTCAAGTCGAGTTCGATTTCATTCTTCAATTCCATTGCTTCCAAGGTATTCAAGATGAATTCGCTTTCTTCCACTCCCTTCAATCCCACTTCACTGGCTGACAGTACATTTTTCAACGTCGCGAGCTTCTCTGCATTTGTTCCGCTAAGAAGGATAATCGGCTGCAACTTGGCGATAGCCTCATCACTGATACCCTTATCTTTCAACTCGGCATTTACATTATCCAGCCCGATTTTATCCAGTTTGTCTATCGCCACAGTAATGTCGACAATCTTATCCGATTCACCGATAATCTCCGCAATACCGGAAAGAATCTTGCGGTTGTTAATCTTAATACATACACGAATATTGAAACGACTAAAAACGGTATCGACAATCTGCATCAATTCCACTTCGTTCAGCAATGAGTCACTGCCCACCACGTCAGCGTCACATTGATAGAATTCGCGATAGCGTCCCTTCTGCGGGCGGTCGGCACGCCACACCGGTTGAATCTGATAGCGCTTGAACGGGAAGGTGATTTCATCACGGTGCATCACCACATAACGGGCAAAAGGCACAGTCAGGTCATAACGTAATCCTTTCTCACAGAATTTGCTTGCCAGTTTGGCTGCATTACGGCTCAACAATTCTTCGTCAGTAATCCCGGAAAAATAATCTCCTGAATTCTGAATTTTAAAGAGTAGTTTATCTCCCTCATCACCGTACTTTCCCATCAGTGTGGAAAGCATCTCCATCGAAGGAGTTTCTATCTGCTGGAAACCATACAAATGATATACGTCACGAATCGTATTGAATATATAATTACGCTTCGCCATCTCTATCGGCGAAAAGTCACGAGTTCCTTTAGGAATACTTGGTTTTGCTGCCATATTTCAATCAATTACATTAAAAATGAGGTCGCAAAGTTACGGTATTTTATTGGAAAAGAAAAAAGAAATTACATTAACGTCAATTTGATCACTAAGATTTGAATATTTCAGATCATTCGCCATTGAGAGTTTCATAATCTTAACGACCAGCTTTGCCCTAACGTGCCTCTTGAGAGTTCAGATACAGATGATCATCTGTTAATAAATCACAAAAGAACAACTTCAATGAATGATAATTTCTTTTTTTTCTTTAAATTGGTAAACACTACTTTAAAAGTAAAGATTAGAACTTGCAACTAACTCTAAAAATTTATATTATGAAAAACAAAGTAATATTCAGTTTGCTATCAGTCCTATTCTTATCTTCATGTAATGAAGAACTTGCAGAAATGAAAGATGAATTCTCAAATGCCCAAGAGTCTTCTTTAATAGCTTACCCAATGAAAAAAGCAAAAACCCGTAGTTTATCATCAAATGATCAAAATTGGGAAAATTGGGATTATATTGTATTAGCTTCTGGCGAAAAAGTATATTCTCCATGGAATAGGACTTATGTCGGGACTGCTATTCCTATTGATATTCGACAAGATGTCAAGGCTGTGAATGGATGGAATCTGATTGCTTATACCGTGAACGGATACGGTGAAAAAGGCATGAACTATTTGGTTTTTCATAATAAATATAGTGGAATATTGAAATTTTTTTATTATTTGGAAAGCGGACAATCCTTTTTACAAAACACGGCTATATGGAAATTACATTTTGAAACGCCACAATCATGTTTGGCCTTTTCTAATTCTTATGGAAGATATCAAACAGATAAGAATATAGAAGATATTTATTTAGGAAATATTTCCAATGACGATTCTAAAGGGTACACTTTAGGATGGAATTGTTTTCAAGTAGAGTTGTCTTATGACCCAGATTTAATAGAAGGGACATTGCAAGTTATTCCACTATCTATGACAACCTCAAATATTTATTTATCCGGTATTACTGATTCAGAAACAACAGGATTGGTCATTTCGGCAACTCATTCAAATATTTATAAAAATGGAGTGAAAACAGTTGCAAATTTTGCTGGTGAAAAAGCGGAAAAATGGGTTAAAAAGAATGTGGATAAAGGTGCTTTTAAAACCGTATCTTCATTGGTTATAAAAGGAGCTGGTAGTTTGGTTAGTTCAGGAATTAGCTCTTTATTAGGATCGTTTGTTGGAGGATTTAATAAAGAACAACAAACTGTTCAGTCTGTACAACTTAGGACGAATGGTACGGTTACATTAGATGGTAAAATAACATCTTTACAAAGTGGGATTATACCCCCTTTTACTTTTTCCATTTCTCAAAATGATGTAGGAAAATTAGGAGTTTGGTGTATGAAAAAAGCACCTGTTCTCAAATTAAAACCTTATGCAATTCATAAAGGAAGGCATTCATTTGATCCTTATGTTCAAGTGTATACAATAAGTGCTCCGAGTTTTTACCAAACAGATTTAGATGCAGATTTAGTGTTAAATCCTGAATTAAAGTCTCAAGTCAGGGATATAAAATATAATTGGAGAATATATGAGGTAGATAGCATTGTGCGAAGAAATGCGTTTAATCAAATATTAGGCAGTTATGGAGGAGTTATGCGAAATAATCGTCATTTGTATCATTTGTATGCTGACTTATATGATCCTTTTTCTCGTCTTTGGGCGGATATACGTTTAAAAGACAAAAATGGTGAGGTTTTAGAAAACTATGAAAAAAATGCACCTCTTGAAATATTCCTTCCAAATGCTCCAGATGGTACCCCAGGAGCCTTACCCAATTATACTTTCAATTCTCCTTATATACTAAATTTAAGTGTGCAGATTGAGACAAACCAAGGAAATACAGTTGTCTCCAGTCATACATTTATACCTCATATCATTTGGGAATATGAAGAATTTAAAAACGGATTGTATGAATTCTTTTATCCATCTGTTCCGATAGAACCGATTATTCAATAAAATGAAATACAATATGAAACGAAATTTAATTTATTACACCCTAATATTTTTCTCATTCACAATCTTTTTTTTCTCTTGTGATGATAGAAAAGAGGACGACAGACTGTTAATGAACACCCATGACATGTGCGAACAGGTTGTTTATAAAAATGTCATCATGATGAATGGCAAAAAGGTAGAAGCAAGCAGACTTGAATTTATACAACAAGAATCCTCTTCTGTCTTTTTAATGAAAATGTATGGTATTATTCCATTGGAAGACGGAGTTCCGGTTATAGTGGAAGCTATACCGGATAAAGATGAAATACGTTTCACGGGAAAGTCAAATGATGTACGCTATCAATTGGAGGTAGAAGGACGATACACCCATCTACAACTAAAAAGTTCAACTGTTTCAAACGAACCGTTTGTAGAAATGAATTGTAAATACAAGGTGCTACCGCAATGCGGGCTCTTGGAAAAACCTTTCATATTCCGCTTAGACACAGAGTGCATGTTTTTTTTGAATCATAGAGACGAAACAATAGAATGGAATGGACAAACGTTACCTAAGATTGAATTCATGCAAACAACCTTAGAACATATTCGTGAACGGTTAGCAAAAGAAGTACAGGCTATCAAGCTTATTTTTCATGAGGACTCATCCTTGGATATATGGATGAAAACGACAGGGAGCATGGATTTCACTTTGTGGATGAATGTACAGTATTGGTTTTTGAATACTTCAGAAAATCTATATCTTGAATTAACAACTACACAAACTGAACTCTTTTATCAACAATGGACAGGTAAACCCACCATGTTCTCTCCTCCTTTCATATCTTTCGATTCAAACAGGAATTTATTGCCGTTGTTCTACAGTTCGGACGAAAAACTATCTTTGGCAATCATTGCACCTTTTTGTTATTCAATGGCTTATTGCTATCTAAAATCCAAAGGATGTGAAGATTTGACCGAGGAAGAGCACGATGAACTTTCTATATTTTTGGAAATCATAAGAGAAGGGCATCGGCTGAATTCTTGGCAGGTATATTTGCAATCTGAACTTGTGAAATCTTCCGAATGATTCCGCAAGAAACATGATTTGTCCTATTTGTATTTCAATCGAATTACATTCTCCAAAACACCAATAAGAAAGATGTCGGAAAATCAAAAAGCATAACAATCTTTTTCAATTTTCCGACATCCTTTTATAAACAGAAACAAAACGAACGCATTCCCCGCTCTGCCTCTTAGTCTCTTCTACCCATGAAAATCATGATATAGTAAACCAATGTAGCCAATGAGCCCAATGCAGCAACTACATATGTATAAGCAGCAGAACGAAGAGCATCTTCAGCTTGTGCATGATTATACGAGTTAGTAATGCCGGATGAACTCAGCCAAACGAGTGCGCGCTTACTTGCATTGATTTCCACCGGCAGCGTAATAAAGCTGAACAGGGTAGTCATGGCAAACAGAATAATACCTGCCAGCAGCAATTGCGGGAAAGTGTTTACCATCAAGATACCACCCAACAGAACCCATGTCATAATGGAAGAGGCAAAGTTCACCACCGGAACCAGCGCACTACGCATCTTCAAAGGAGCATACATACGCGCATGTTGCACAGCATGGCCACATTCGTGAGCTGCTACGGCAGCCGCCATAATACTATTGCTTTCATACACCCCTTCACTCAAATTCACCGTTTTGTTAGTCGGATTATAGTGGTCGGTCAACTGCCCAGGCGTATGTGTCACCTGCACATCATAAATTCCATTGTCATGCAACATCTTCAAAGCTACGTCGCGTCCTGTCATGCCGTTTCCGGTAGGAATCTTGGAGTACTTCTTGAACTTGTTCTGCAAATTCATCTGTACCAACCAACTTACTACGGCAATTCCAATAAATAATACCCAATAAGACATCATATACTTTTCATTTTAATTATTACTCTATATCTATATAAACAAATAGTTTGCCAAAAGTAAGGGGAAACTACCAATGTCAGGATAGTTTCCCCTTGCTTTTATGAAGAATTATCTAAAAATTAGTCAATTGTAAGTTCTACTACATAGTCAATATCTTTCGGCACATCAGCAAACTCCAGCACAACACCTGCTTTCGTTTTGGTAAAGCGAACCGGGGACTGGTCTTTGAACAGCACCGCTTTCTTCACTTTCTTATCTGCCAAAGGCAGGAACAACGCTCTATCTTTCAGATTGAGGATATGCACATAGAGCTTATTGCCTTTCTGTGTCGTCACTCCCCAGTCATGCGGGGCAACTGCACCGCTGCGTGTTCCGTAAATCGTTTCACCATATTTTTTCATCCACTCTCCCATCTCTGCCAAGCGTTGTACAGCTACTGCAGGAAGCTCACCATCGGGTTGAGGACCGATATTCATCAAGAGATTGGCATTTTTACCGGCTGCCTTCACCAAATAATGAATCAATGTCTTTGTTGACTTATAATTCTGGTCGGTAATCTTATACCCCCACATACCATTCATTGTTTCACAAGTTTCTAAAGGCAGGCGACTGATCTCCTGTCCCGAAAGTCCCGCTGAATTTTCACCTGGCAGGTCACGTTCGAAAATCTGAATATCTTCACCTGCAAAAGGCGTCTGATGATGATTGTTACCGATAAGGCATCCCGGCTGGAGCTTATGAATCAATGCGTATTGTTCAGGGAGTTCCCAGTCGAAATTTTTATTCTGGTCCTGATCCCACCATCCGTCAAACCAGATGGCACCAATCGGACCATAATTTGTCAGCAACTCCGTCAACTGGTTATTCATAAATTGATAATAGCTTTTCCAATCCCCTTTCGAATTGGGGCGTCCTGTTCCTCGTCCGGTACGTCCCCAGGGATAATCTTCGCGCACCCAGTCGAGATGCGAATAGTAGAAATGAAGTTTGATTTCGTGTTTCGCACAAGCGGCTGCCAGTTCTTTCACGATGTCACGCTTGAAAGGAGTAGCCTTGACTACATTATAGTCCGAATATTGGGTATCGAACATAGAAAATCCCTCGTGATGACGGGTAGTGAAACAGATATATTTCGCTCCCGAAGCCTTGATAGCCTCTACCCATTTGTCCGCATCAAACTTGGAAGGATAGAAACCGCCTGCCAGTTTGGCATATTCTTTATAATCCAGATTATTATTTGTCATAGTCCACTCACCGGTAGCGAGCATGGCATACAATCCCCAATGAAGGAAAATACCAAACTTATTGTCCTGAAATTCCTGACGTGCTTTCAGGTTCTCTTCGGTGGGTTGATAAGAAGAAGAAGATTGTGCAAATGCACTAACGCCCATTGCGAGCAATAAAAGAAAAGAAATAAAACGTGTTTTCATAAGCGCGATTATTTATGTGTATAAAAAAAATAGACAACAAGAAGTCTGAATAAAGAAAGGCGGAGATAAAAAAAACTCCGCCTTCCCCCTATATAATTACCAGATTGTTATTCTCCAGTATAACGTTCGATAGTCTGTGCCCTGTCCGGTCCTACAGATACAATCTTGATTTCTACACCAAGCTGTTCTTCCAGGAAAGTCAGGTAAGCATTGAATTCTTCCGGGAATTCATCTTCATTCTGCATCTTGGTCATATCTGTCTGCCAGCCCGGAAGCTCTGCATATACAGGTTCTACGCCTTCTGTGATGTCATACGGGAAATAATCGATTTCTTCACCATTCACTTTGTAAGCAACACAAGCTTTGATTGTTTCGAAAGTATCGAGTACATCGCTCTTCATCATAATCAATTTGGTAACTCCGTTTATCATAACGGAATACTTCAACGCTACCAGATCGATCCATCCGCAACGACGTTTACGACCGGTTACAGAACCAAATTCATGTCCCAACGTACACATCTTGTCGCCTGTTTCGTCAAACAGTTCTGACGGGAACGGACCTGCTCCTACACGAGTACAGTATGCCTTGAAGATACCATATACTTCACCAATACGGTTAGGTGCCACGCCAAGTCCGGTGCAGGCTCCCGCACATACGGTATTGGAAGAAGTCACAAACGGATATGAACCGAAATCAATATCAAGCATAGTACCCTGCGCTCCTTCACAAAGCACGCTCTTACCATCCTTCAACAGGTTATTCACTTCATGTTCGCTATCTACGAAATGGAATTGTTTCAGGTATTCGATACCTTCCAACCATGTTTTTTCCAGTTCAGTAAGATCGTATTCATAATTCAAGCTCTTCAGAATTTGTTCGTGACGAGCTTTCGCAGCAGCATACTTCTGGTCGAAGTTATGAAGAATATCACCTACACGAACACCGTTACGGCTCACTTTATCCGTGTAAGTAGGACCGATACCCTTACCGGTAGTTCCTACTTTAGCATCGCCTTTAGCTGCTTCGTATGCAGCATCCAGAATACGGTGTGTCGGAAGAATAAGATGAGCTTTCTTTGAGATGTGCAAACGTTCTTTCAACGGATGCCCTGATGCTTCAAGCGCCTCAGCCTCTGCTTTGAACAGTGCCGGATCAAGTACCACACCATTACCGATGATGTTTACCTTGTTTCCCTGAAAAATACCGGAAGGAATAGAGCGAAGCACATACTTCTGTCCCTCGAACTCAAGTGTATGACCGGCATTCGGGCCGCCCTGGAAACGGGCAACCACATCATACTTAGGTGTTAAAACGTCGACTACTTTTCCTTTACCTTCGTCGCCCCATTGTAATCCTAAAAGAACATCTACTTTCATTTTTCTTTTTTATTGTTGTTATTTACTTTTTTCCGTTTGTTAGCTCTGTCGCACTTACTACATACTCCATATATATATAAAGAGTAATGCGAAAGCTGGAAGCGGCTCAATTTCGTATTTTCAATGGCTTGCTGCAGTTCCTCGTTCTGAAACTCGGTCACTTTACCACATTGAGTACATATCTGATGATGATGTGTCTCTCGATTATATGATTTCTCGTATTGGGAGGAAGTACCAAACTGATGCTTAATGACCAGCCGTGCATTGATAAGAAGGATAATGGTGTTGTAAAGGGTCGCCCGGCTCACCCGGAAATTCTCTTGGTCCATCATCCGTGAATAAAGCATGTCTATATCGAAATGACCATCGATAGAATAGATTGTATCGAGTATGGCATAGCGTTCAGGAGTCTTTCGATGCCCGTTCGCTGTGAGATATTCCGTGAATATCTGCCTTACTGTATCTTTCACGTTTTGAGTTTCCATCATCAGCCAAAATTAGCGCGAACAAAGTTAAGCCTTTTTTGCGGAAAGCAAATGATAAAGAGAAGTTTTTTTAGTTCATCACAGAGTTAGACAGTTTTTTTATAAATTAAGTGGAGACTATCATTCGTTTTGTAGATTGGCTTATATAATAAACAAATAACAAGATGGTTTATTTTTTAGACGCGTCATCCGTGTTATCCGCGTCTAAAAATT
The DNA here is from genome assembly GCF_001688725.2 of Bacteroides caecimuris. Lineage (NCBI taxonomy): Bacteria > Pseudomonadati > Bacteroidota > Bacteroidia > Bacteroidales > Bacteroidaceae > Bacteroides > Bacteroides caecimuris. The sequence continues at coordinate 3,018,455 of NZ_CP015401.2, forward strand.
AAACCGTTATTTAATAAAAGGACTTACCGCATGGAAATAAGATTAGTCTACAGCAAGCTCCTCTTTCACCATATTGTAGAGCATTTGCTCTCCTTCCAAGGTAGAATCAGCCATACCTTCCACCAAGCGGCATACTTGAAAAGCATGTTCCTCACTATGCTGCATATATTTGCGGATAACCAGCAAAGCAGCATTACGAATATGATAGCTGTCGGAATGTACCGCACAAATCGCCTGGTCGAGCAATTCGCCGGAGGCACGTTCAGTCATATCCCCTTTCTTCATCAGAAGACGGGCGGCAGTCAGGAAACCACAAGTCTGCACATACTCCTGTTCGTCGGCAATCCAGTGAAAAGATTTGGCCGGAGCATACGGTAAATGTTGGAAGAGATTCATACAAGTCAGTTCTGCTATTTCGATATTCCGGATGTTTTCCACCCAAATATCGGCTATCTCGGGATAAAACGTTTCGATCGGCTGAAGCATTCCCGCCAGAATCTTACACTCGCGAATTTCCTCTTTCCATAAAGCCTGCGCCAGGTCATGATTCTTTTCGTAACCTTCGGCAATCATCTTGATACGAGGCAGTTCCACTCCGAAATTGAGTTTATAAACCAGCCCTTTCTCGCGCATACTTTGGGACACAGCCCCGTTCATAGAGAGACGGAGCTGTGTCTTGATATCTTTCAATTGTTCTTTAATATCCATTTCAGATCAGTTGTTTACGGAAGGCAGCGGAGAATAATCAGTGCTGTAACGCATCATTTGTTCTACATAACCTTCATCATAAGAAACCGTGACATCCGTAACATTTCCGTTTTCATCTGTCACCAGTTCGTATTTCGGATTCACAAAACCTTTATAAGGAGCCAGATTCAACTTCTTATAACGTTCCAGAACTTCTGCATGTAAAGCCGGATCTACTTTTACGGCATAGTTTTCTACCAATGCACGGGCACCTTCGAAGTCGCCTGTCGATTTGATTCGCTGAATTTCAGCCAACAATTCGCCGAAAAGCTCGCGCACTTTCTGATAGTCATTGATAACCACATAAGTCTTTCCGTCTTTCTTCACCAATTCTACCACTTTATCGGCAGCCCCCTGCTCAAATACCCAACGGGCTATCAATTGGCGGTTGCGCATGTGAGCTTCTTCCACTGTATTTCCCGGTTCGATACGTACCAACTGCGTCATCAGACCGTTCATCAGATAAGTATAATATTGAGCTTTATAAGCATCGGGAGAAGAGAGAAGTCCCAGTTCCACCAGCTTGGGGTCAGCCACATAATACAATCCGAACAAATCGGCACGCGCCTCTTCGATGGTAGAGCCGTATGCTTTCAAAGCATCAGGATCTACACCCGGAAGTAACTTACCGGAACCGTGTCCCAAACATTCGTGCAAGTCCGTATGCAGCTCATCCGTTAAATCAGAATAAGCATCGATCAGTTGTATTTCCGCATCGCTATAAACAAATTCTTCGTTGAATCCGTTTCCGTGAGCAGCTTTGTTATAAGCATCTGTTATATTTCCGATTGTCACCGATTTAGAACCGTGGTGAGCACGAATCCAGTTTGCATTCGGCAGATTGATACCGATAGCCGTTGCCGGGTAAAGATCACCTGCAAGGATAGCAGCAGTAATCACTTTAGCCGATACCCCTTTTACCTTTTCTTTCTTGAAAGATTTATCTACCGGAGAATGATCTTCAAACCACTGCGCATTGCTACTGATTATCTCTGTGCGGTGAGTTGATTCCAAATCTTTGAAATTCACCAAAGACTCCCAGCTCGCTTTCATACCCAACGGATCGCCATAACTTTCAGTAAATCCATTCACAAAGTCGATGCGTGAATCAAGGTCTTTCACCCAGAGAATGGCGTATTCATCGAAATCTTTCAGATTGCCTGTTTCATAGAATTGAATCAGCTTGGTGATAACAGCCTTCTGTGCCTCATTCTCCGCTACACCTTCCGCTTTTTTCAACCAATAAACAATCTTCTCTATTGCCTGTGTATAGAGTCCGCCTACTTTCCAAACTTTCTCCTCCAACTTTCCGTTTTCTTTGACCAGCCGACTGTTCAGCCCGTAAGAAACCGGTGTTTCATCTTTCGGATCTTTCAGGGCGCTATAAAAACTCTCTGCCTCTTTCTGCGTCACTCCGTCATAATAGTTACAAGCAGAGGTCAACACAAGATCTTCGCCATCTGCCTGGTTTACCCGTTTCGGCATAACAGTCGGATCGAAAATCACCGGAAACAGTTCGGCACAAAGTTGTTCGGCAGTCTGCCCTTTCGCCAACGGCAGCAACTTGGCATCTATACCGAGTACAGCCTGTTTCAAGAATTCCTGCGAGAAGTTGGGCACAAACTTCTCCGCACCATAGTGATGATGAATACCATTGGAGAACCATACTCTTTTCAGATACACCTCCATATTTTTAAAATCAGGCGTTGTTTTATCTCCCTGATAGTTTGTATATACTGCTTCGAGCATCCGACGGATTCTCAAATTATATTTTCCATTCTGGTCAAACAGAATATCCCTTCCCTCCAGAGCAGCCTCTGTCAGGTAATAAATCAGTTCCTTCTGTTTCAGCGTCAGTTCCTCAAATCCGGGAACTTTATAACGCAATATCTGTAAATCAGCAAATTGTTCCACTGTATAATCAAATTTGTCTGCTTCAGCAGTTGTTGTTTTACTTCCTCCGCACGATGTTAAAAGCGTAGCGGCCATTGTCATTAAAATCAGTTGTTTTTTCATAATGCTAGCATTGATTAATTAAAAATGAGAAAAGGAATTATCTCCAAAATCTTTCATTTAGAGGTAATTCCTTTTGACTAATTTCGGAACGCGCAATTATTTCTTATTTTCGAGATGTTTTTTGCGATATCCATTAGGAGTCTCACCTACGTTTTTATAAAATGCAGCGTAAAAAGATTGACGATTTGCAAAGCCCACCATAGCACTAATTTCTTCCACATTTTTGTCGGCATAACGTTTGTCAGTCAATAAATGCAAAGCATCTTTTACTCTGTATTCATTCAACAGGCAAGAATAATTCATGCCAAAGCGTGAGTTCACTACTGCAGAAAGGTAACGAGTATTCGTCTTCAATTCTTTCGCCAGGTCCTTAGCTGAATATTCAGGATCTTTGTATTTCTTCTGTACAACGATGATATGCAGAATCTTGTCATACAACTCATCTGCCAATTCTGGTCTAATCAAAGATCTGTATGCAGCCTTCTTTTCTTTCTTTTCCCTCAAATTGTAGGGACGTTTTTTCGGAGTTTCTTCCGTTTTTTTGTTCTCTAAATCACTCATTGAATTAACTGGTTAGGGTTCGTTCATCTGTTATTAATTGCTCATTTGCAACATAACATGTTACAAATGTCTTACTTTTTTTTTAAACACACAATTATTTTGTGCATTTTTTTTCTAATAAAACAATCAAAAACATTGAAAAAGAGGGAATAAGTTCGAATAATAAGAAACTTTAACCTTTTTATATTTCATCTCGGAAACTGAAATCTACACATTGCGGAAATTGCAAAAGAAAAACGTACCTTTGCAGCAAGTTAAAACAAGCATCCATGAGAGAAACTCTAAAGAAATATTTCGGATACGACAGTTTCCGTCCCCAGCAAGAAGACATCATCCGCCACATCCTCCATAAGAAGGATGCATTAGTGCTAATGCCTACTGGCGGGGGAAAGTCCATCTGCTACCAGCTTCCCGCCTTACTTAGTGAGGGCACTGCCGTTGTAGTATCCCCGTTGATTTCATTAATGAAAGACCAGGTGGAAGCATTGTTGGCAAACGGAATTGCTGCCGGAGCGTTGAACAGCAGTAATGACGAAACAGAAAATGCCAATCTGCGCCGTGCCTGCATTGAGGGACGGTTGAAGTTGCTCTACATTTCACCGGAGAAATTGCTGGCGGAGAAAGATTATTTATTGCGAGATATGCATATTTCCCTGTTCGCTATTGACGAAGCCCATTGTATTTCGCAATGGGGACACGATTTTCGCCCGGAATATACTCAAATGGGAGTTCTCCACCAGCAATTTCCACAAGTACCGATCATCGCTTTGACTGCCACCGCAGATAAAATTACCCGCGGAGACATCATTCGCCAACTTCATCTTGTCGAACCCCGTACTTTTATATCCTCTTTCGACCGTCCCAATATCAGTCTGACGGTAAAGCGCGGATTCCAGGCAAAGGAAAAGAACAAAGCTATCCTTGAATTTATCCGCCGCCATGAGGGAACAAGCGGGATTATTTACTGTATGAGCCGTAACAAGACGGAGACAGTAGCTCAGATGTTGCAGAAGCAGGGGATTCGTTGCGGGGTTTATCATGCCGGATTGCCTACGCAGCAAAGGGAGGAAACGCAGGACGATTTTATCAATGACCGGATTCAGGTAGTATGCGCCACGATTGCTTTCGGCATGGGTATCGACAAGTCGAATGTCCGTTGGGTAATCCACTACAACCTGCCTAAAAGTATAGAAAGTTTTTATCAGGAGATAGGACGTGCCGGACGTGACGGTCTGCCAAGTGACACTGTATTGTTTTATTCTTTAGGTGATTTGATATTGCTGACCAAGTTTGCCACGGAGAGTAACCAGCAGAACATCAATATTGAAAAGCTGCAACGTATGCAGCAGTATGCGGAAGCGGATATTTGCCGGAGAAGAATCCTGCTGAGTTATTTCGGAGAAACAACTACCGAAGACTGCGGCAACTGCGATGTCTGCAAAAATCCCCCTCAACGGTTTGACGGCACAGTCATTGTACAAAAAGCATTAAGTGCCATCGCACGTGCAGAACAACAAATCAGCACAAGCATATTGATTGATATTCTTCGTGGAAACTACTCCGTGGAAGTGACCGGAAAAGGATACCAGGAACTTAAAACTTTTGGTGTCGGACGCGACATTCCACCTCGTGACTGGCAGGATTATCTGCTCCAGATGCTCCAACTCGGTTATTTCGAGATTGCTTATAATGAGAATAACCATCTCAAAATAACGTCAAGCGGAAGCGATATTCTTTTCGGAAGAGCACAAGCTACATTGGCAGTTATCCAGCATGAGGAAGCTGTTACCCGAAAAGGAAAAAAGAAAAAAGTGGTTATCACCAAAGAACTCCCCTTCGGTGCGACAGGCGGCGAAAGCCAAGATTTGTTCGAGGCATTGCGAGGATTAAGAAAACGGCTTGCCGATCAGGAAGCTTTGCCCGCCTATATCGTCCTGTCAGACAAAGTGTTGCATCTGCTTTGCATCTCACGTCCCACCACCATCGAAGAGTTTGGAGAAATTAGTGGTATCGGCGAACACAAGAAAAAGAAATATGGAAAGGATTTCGTAAATCTGATTAGACAGTTCGTAGAATAAAAGAAATTCTTGAATAGTATATATTAACGAGTCGCCTGGTTAATGATTATTCGTTCCACTAATGTTATCTTTCCGTTCCACAGTTGTTTCCCTTTAGTTCCACATATATGGAACTAAAGGGAAACAACTGTGGAACGAACTAATGTCTATAACAAAAACTCTAACTTATGTAAACCGGAAAAATATAGTTGCCTTATTGATAACTTCACTTACATTGCCGCAATTGCTCGTGCAAATCAGCCAGAGGCACTCCCAATGAAATAGCTTTTTCAAAGTCAGCTTTTGCCAACCCTTTCTTCTTCTGTGCCAGGTAGATATTTCCACGCAACAGATAAGCATCAGCCGAGGCAGCATCCAACCGGATGGCTTCCTCCAAATCGACCAACGCCAAATCTTCATGTTTCATCTCACGTTCCACATCGGCACGGGCAATATAGAGCGTCGCATCTTCAGGAGCGGCCGCAAGCATCTTATTCAATATTTCAAGAGCTTCCCGGAATTTTCCTTCTTTCTGCTCCAAAGTAGCCAGTCCCAGCCGTCCGCTATAGCTCTGCGGATCGAGCTCCAATAAATGATTATAATCTATTCTCGCAGCCGGATAATCGCGGCGGAGCACATAAATATAAGCACGCATCAACAAAGCTTCTTTGTTCTGCTTATCCTCGTCCAACACCTGGCAATAATCCGTATAAGCACGGTCTATTTTTCCCATTTCCATATAAATGGCGGCACGGTCGAGCAAAATAGGGACTGCCAAAGGAGCAAAGTTCAGTGCAAAAGAATAAGATTCCAATGCTTTATCAAACTCGCCTAAACGACGCTGAACCAATCCTAAGTTAGAAAAGAGCAGCGCATTCTTTCCGTTTTTCGGTTCTAGCTTCAAAGCCTGAAGCAAAAGTTCCTCTGCCTGGGGAAGACTGTCTTTTTCGATACACTCAATAGCCCTCTCGGACAATTGCTGATAGGTTTGTGCAAAGGTAACAGCCGGAAAACAAAAAAGTAAAGCGATAATTATTCTTACCATGGTTCAGGTCTTTTTATAGTGAATGAATTAATCTAATGGATATGCGTCAAAAGCAAACAATTCGGTCGACAAATAACGCTCTCCCGTATCAGGTAACAACGCTACTATTTTTTTGTTCTTAAATTCCGGGCGTTGTGACAGTTGACGGGCGGCATACACAACTGCTCCCGAAGAAATACCCGCCAACAGACCTTCTGTTGCCGCTAACTCACGCCCTGCACGAATCGCTTCATCATCTGGCACGCCTATCACTTCATCCACCACCGAAGCATCATAAAGCTTCGGGATAAAATTCGCCCCAATACCTTGAATACGATGCGAAGCCGCCTCGCCCCCTGTCAACACAGGAGACGATGCCGGTTCTACAGCAACAATATAAATATTCGGATTATGTTTCTTCAAAGCACGGGCTACCCCGCAGACTGTTCCCCCGGTACCAACTCCGGCTACAAAAACGGCCACTTCACCGTCTGTATCCCTCCAAATTTCTTCACCCGTTGTCCGTTCATGAACAGCAGCATTGGCCGGATTTTCAAATTGTTGCAAAATCACCGAACCGGGAATACTATCACGCAATTCCTGCGCTTTGGCAATGGAAGCTGCCATCCCTCCCAGCCCATCTGTCAATACAATCTGCGCACCCAACGCTTTCAACAGATTCCGCCGTTCCAGACTCATCGTTTCGGGCATGGTCAATATCAGGTGATACCCTTTAATAGTAGCCACCATTGCCAACCCTACACCTGTATTTCCGCTTGTCGGCTCAATAATCGTTGCACCGGGTTTCAATGCTCCACGAGCCTCCGCATCTTCAATCATCGAAAGAGCGACTCTATCTTTTACACTTCCCGCCGGATTAAAAGCCTCTAGTTTGGCAATAATATTTTGTTCCAGACCATACTTTGCACTATAACCGGAAAGCTCCATCAAAGGGGTATTCCCCACTAAATCTGTTAGTTTCTTTGCAATCTTTGCCATCTTATTACTTCATTTTTGTCACAGACACGACAAAGATATGGAAAAAAAGGTATGTTTTACCCCACATCATGAGAAAGATAAGGAAAAGTATAGTAACTTTGTATCCGTTCAATCTTTTTAAGTTTACATATATGAAAAAGAGAATTATACAATTTCTCACGACCTATTTTTTATTTGTTCTTTTATTCGTTCTTCAGAAACCAATCTTCATGGTTTACTACCATGACTTATATACTAATACATCTTTGGGTGACTATTTTCGCGTCGTATGGCACGGATTACCGCTGGATTTATCTCTTGCAGGCTATCTGACCGCTATCCCCAGCATCCTGCTCATTGCTTCCGCCTGGACAAATTCATCCATACTCCGCCGCATCCGGCAAGGATATTTCGGAATAATAGCCTTTGCCATGGCCTGCATTTTTATCATCGACTTGGGATTGTACGGCTTTTGGGGATTCCGTCTGGACGCCACTCCTATTTTCTATTTCTTCTCTTCTCCCAAAGATGCCATAGCAAGTGTCAGTTTTTGGTTCGTACTACTTGGAATTCTAGCTATATTGATCTACGCAGCAATTCTATATTGTATTTTCTATTGTGTCCTTATCCGGGAGAAAAAGCCTCTGAAAATACCTTATCGACGCCAGAATGTCTCGCTTGCACTGCTTTTGCTGACAGCGGCACTCTTCATCCCTATCCGGGGCGGATTCAGCGTATCCACCATGAATTTGAGCAAGGTGTATTTCAGTCAGGACCAACGCATGAATCATGCAGCCATAAATCCGGCATTCAGCTTCATGTATTCTGCCACCCATCAGAATAATTTCGATAAGCAGTATCGCTTCATGGATCCGAAAATAGCCGACGAATTATTTGCAGAAATGGTGGACAAACCAGTCGCAGCAACGGACAGCATCCCTCAATTATTGAATACACAACGCCCGAACATTATTTTCATTATCCTTGAGAGTTTCTCCACACACTTGATGGAAACTTTCGGAGGACAACCCAATGTGGCTGTCAACATGGATAAATTCGCAAAAGAAGGCGTATTATTCAGCAACTTCTACGGCAGCAGTTTCCGCACAGACCGCGGACTGGCATCTATCATCAGCGGATATCCCGGACAGCCGAGTACCAGCATCATGAAATATCCCGAAAAGACAGACAAACTTCCTTCCATCCCCCGCAGCTTGAAAAATGCAGGATACAGCCTCGAATATTACTATGGAGGAGATGCCGATTTCACCAATATGCGCTCTTACCTGGTATCTTCCGGAATCGAGAAGATTATTTCCGATAAAGATTTCCCTCTGTCCGAACGTACCGGAAAATGGGGAGCACAAGATCACGTTTTGTTCCAGCGCCTGATGAAAGACCTGAAAGAAGAAAAACAAGAAGAGCCATTCCTGAAACTGGTTCAGACATCAAGCAGCCACGAACCATTCGAAGTTCCGTTCCACAGGCTGGATGATAAAGTCCTCAACTCCTTTGCGTATGCCGACAGTTGTGTGGGAGATTTCGTGAAACAGTATCAGGAAACACCGTTATGGAAAAACACACTGTTTGTACTCGTTCCCGATCATCAGGGTGCATACCCATACCCGATAGAAAATCCGTTGGACGGACAAACCATTCCGCTGATTTTAATCGGAGGTGCAATAAAACAACCTCTCGTAGTAGATACTTATGCTTCGCAAATTGACATTGCCGCCACTTTGCTCGCTCAATTAGGATTGCCGCACGATGAATTTACTTTCAGCAAGAATATCCTGAATCCGGGCTCTCCTCATTTCGCGTACTTTACCCGGCCGGATTATTTCGGAATGATTACTGCCGATAACCAATTGGTGTACAACCTTGACGCCAATACCGTGCAACTGGACGAAGGCACCGCCAAAGGAGCTAACCTGGAAAAAGGAAAAGCGTTCTTACAGAAGCTTTATGATGATCTTGCCAAACGCTAATTATTAAGAAATATGGAATATTTATAAGGTAATATAGGACATTACTATTCTTTATTGTATATTTGCGACGTTAAAAATAGATCAATAAAGCCTGATGACACATAGCGAAATCGTCCAAATCCTTTCGGAGATAGATACCAATATCTTCTTATCTTTCAATGGTATACACTCCCCTTTCTGGGATTATTTCATGAGTTCCTTCACGGGTAAAATAATCTGGGTTCCCATGTATGCCACCATATTATACATATTATTAAGAAATTTCCACTGGAAGGTAGTCGTATGTTATGTGGCAGCTATCGCGCTCACGATTACCTTTGCCGACCAAATGTGCAGCAGTATCATCCGCCCGGTAGTGGCACGCCTGCGTCCCGCCAATCCGGACAACCCAATTGTGAATATGGTATATATCGTAAACGGGTATCGTGGAGGAAGTTATGGTTTCCCATCGTGCCATGCGGCCAATTCATTGGGTCTTGCCATGTTTGTAGTATTTCTGTTCCGTAAACGTTGGCTAAGTATTTTCATCGTAACTTGGGCAATTCTTAACTGCTATACACGTATATACTTGGGTGTACATTATCCTGGTGATTTACTCGTAGGAGGTATTATCGGAGGATTCGGCGGCTGGTTATTCTGTACTATCGCTCACAAAATAGCCATTTATTTGGAACCTTCCACCCGCACGAAGAGAAAAGATATAAAACAATGGTCAGTCACTATTTATATAGGATTGCTGACAGTGCTCGGTATCATTATATATTCCACTATTAAAAGCTGGTAAAATTCACCACAGATTCACACAGATTGCAAATGATAAAAAAGATATTCCACAAGAAGAATGAAGAGTAAGTGGAGTTATCAAACAAAATCTGAATATTAAAAATCACCCACGTTATAGCTATCTATAACGTGGGTGAAACTATTTATAAAGGGCTGTTACACAGCTCCATCAGCAATCTGTGTGAATCGGTGTAATTTGTAGTAGAATATCAAGCTTTCTTGATATAATCAACAATCCACTGTCCTACTTCTTTCGTTCCGTATTTAGCACCGTCAGCCACCTGAATTTCCGGTGTACGTACATTCTCATCCAAAGAAGCGTCTACTGCTTTACGAATCAGCGCACCCTCTTCTTTGCAATCGAAATACTCGAACAACATAGCTACGGAAAGGATTTGTGCCAACGGATTAGCAATATTCAGTCCTTTAGCCTGCGGCCATGAACCATGAATAGGTTCAAACACCGGAGTGCTCTCGCCTGTGGAAGCAGAAGGAAGCAAGCCCATAGAACCACTGATTACAGAACCTTCGTCAGTCAGAATATCACCGAAGGTGTTTTCCGTTACCATCACATCGAAGAAAGCAGGTTCCTGAATCATCTTCATTGCAGCATTGTCTACAAACATATAGTCTGTTGTCACTTCCGGATAGTTCGGAGCCATTTCCTGCGCAATCTGACGCCACAGACGGGAAGAAGCCAACACGTTTGCCTTATCTACCACCGTCAGGTGTTTTCTGCGCTTCATCGCGTATTCAAAAGCCACTTTCAAGATACGCTCGATTTCCGGACGAGTATAATAGTTGGTATCATACGCCTTGTCATTATCCTGATACTTTTCACCGAAATACATACCTCCGGTCAACTCACGGATACAGATAAAATCTGCGTTCTCTACCAGTTCCGCACGCAACGGAGATTTGTGAATCAGGCATTTGAATGTCTGCACCGGACGGATATTGGCAAAAAGTCCCAGTTTCTTACGCATCGCCAACAAACCTTGTTCCGGACGTACCTTAGCAGTAGGGTCGTTATCAAATTTCGGATCGCCTACGGCAGAGAATAAAACAGCATCCGCATCTTTACAAACCTGATAGGTTGCTTCCGGAAACGGATCGCCTACTTTATCAATCGCATCAGCTCCACAGATTGCATATTCGTAACTTACTTTGTGGCCAAACTTCTCGCAAACGGCACTCATCACATCTACACCTTGCACAGAGATCTCCGGTCCGATACCGTCGCCTGCTAATACAGCAATTTTAAAATCCATAATCGTTTATTCTTCTATTTATATATTCTTATAAAAAACATTCTTCAGGCAAGCTGTTCTCACTTGCTCTTCCCGTATTCATCTTCGATGAGGTTCAGCATCTTCATGGTAGCTTTGATGGCAGCTTCCGTCTGATCGGCATCAAGTCCGCGGGTACGGAACACCTGCTCGTCATAACTCCATGTGATTACTGTCTGCACAAATGCATCCGTACGCCCACCGGGAGGGATTGTCACCGCATAATTGGTCAGCATCGGGAATTTGCGTCCTAACGTCACCTTATATATCTTACGCAATGCACGAACAAAAGCATCATATTGACCATCTCCACTTGAACTCTCTTCATACTCTTTCCCATTGATTTCTATCTTCAACGTAGCCATCGGTTTCAAGCCATGAGCCAGATTCACAAAATAGCTCTTCAGTTTGACCTTCTCACCTATTGATCCATGCTTCAACACATCAGAAACAATGTACGGCAAATCTTCCTGTGTCACCAATTCTTTCTTGTCGCCCAGTTCGATGATACGTTCCGTCACTTTGCGCATAGCATCTTCATCCAGCTCCAATCCGAGATCTTCGAGATTTTTGCGGATATTGGCTTTACCGCTTGTCTTGCCCAACGCATATTCACGTTTGCGGCCAAAACGTTCGGGAAGCAAATCATTACAGTAGAGATTATTTTTGTTATCTCCGTCGGCATGTACACCTGCCACTTGCGTAAAGACATTCTCACCTACAATCGGTTTATTGGCTGGTATCACAATTCCCGAATAAGACTCCACTACCCGGCTGACATCATTCAAACGGCTCTCGTCGATATTGGTCACCGCATTGAAATGGTCTTTCAAGATAGCCTGCACACTCGCAAGAGGAGCATTTCCTGCCCGCTCGCCCAGTCCGTTGATGGTAGTATGCAGTCCTTTGACACCGCTTAATACAGCTGCAAGAACGTTGCTCACCGCCAAATCATAGTCATTGTGCGCATGGAAATCAAGATGGGTATTCGGATAACGTTTCTTCATCTTCCGCATATACTCTATCACTTGCAAGGGATTCAAGATACCCAGCGTGTCAGGCAACATATAACGCTTGACGCTTGTCTCTTTCAATCCATCCATCAACTGGAATACATATTCGGGAGACTCCTTGATACCGTTACTCCAATCTTCCAAATAAACATTGACGGTTATATCCTGTTCGTCGGCATAATGCACCACATTAACGATATCTGCCAGATGTTCTTCCGGTGTCTTTTTCAGTTGTTGCGTACAATGCTTCAGTGAACCTTTGCAAAGAAGATTAACCACGCGGCAACCAGTACACTGAATCCAATCGACAGAAGTATGCCCGTCAACAAAGCCGAGCACTTCCACTTTATGGAGCAGATTACGACGGGCCGCCCAGTCGCAAATCATCTTCACGGCTTCAAACTCACCGTCCGACACACGCGCCGAAGCAACCTCCACCCGGTCTACCTTCAAATCTTCTAACAGCAAACGGGCGATCATTAGTTTCTCATGAGGCACGAAAGATACTCCGCTGGTTTGTTCACCATCACGGAGCGTTGTGTCCATGATTTCTATTTTCACGCCTTCTTTTCCCATTCTTCTATTTTATCTTTATTGCTTAACAAGAAATCTATATCGTCCAATCCGTTCATCAAACAAAGTTTCTTGTAAGCATTGATTTCAAAATGTTCACTTTTACCTGTCGCCTTGTTGGTGATGGTCTGTTCGGGAAGATTCACTTCCACTTCTATCTTCGGGTTTGCTTCTATCGAATTGAACAATTCTTGCAGAAACTCCTCGGTTACAACCACCGGAAGCACAAAGTTGTTCAACTCATTATTCTTATGAATATCGGCAAAAAAGCTGGATACCACCACACGGAAACCGTAGCCGGCAATTGCCCAGGCTGCGTGTTCACGGCTGGAACCCGAACCGAAGTTCTTACCAGCCACTAATATCTGTCCGCTGTAGGTAGGGTTGTTCAACACAAAATCCTTGTTCAAGGAACCGTCTGCATTGTAACGCCAGTCACGGAAAAGGTTATCACCGAAGAATTTTTCTTCACGAGTGGTTGCTTTCAAGAAACGTGCCGGAATAATCTGGTCGGTATCTACGTTTTCTAAAGGAAGAGGTACACAAGTACTTGTGATTATATTAAATTTTGTCTTAGCCATCTTTTTATTTACGATTTACTATTTACGATTGAAATTACATCAGTTCTCTTGGATCGGTAATCACACCTGTCACCGCAGCAGCAGCGGCTACCAACGGACTGGCCAACAAGGTGCGTGCACCAGGTCCCTGACGTCCTTCAAAGTTACGGTTGCTGGTAGATACCGAATATTTTCCGGCAGGAATCTTATCATCGTTCATTGCCAGGCAAGCAGAACATCCCGGCTGACGAATAGCAAATCCGGCTTCTGTCAAAATCTTGTCGATTCCTTCCTTACGGATCTGTGCGTCTACCATCCATGAACCCGGAACCAGCCATGCAATTACATTCTCCGCTTTCTTGCGACCTTTCACGATGGAAGCAAATGCACGGAAATCTTCGATACGACCGTTTGTACACGCTCCGAGGAATACATAATCAATCTTTTTACCCAACAAAGATTCACCCGGTTGGAAGCCCATGTAGTCCATTGATTTCTTGAATGAAACCTGTGCTACTTCGCTCATTCCTTCCATCGTAGGAATGTGCTGTGTGATGCCCATGCCCATACCCGGATTCGTTCCGTAAGTAATCATCGGCTCAATATCAGCAGCTTCGAAACGAACTTCCTTGTCGAATACGGCATCGTCATCACTCTTCAATGTCTTCCAATATGCCAAAGCCTTGTTCCATGCTTCGCCTTGCGGAGCACTTTCACGTCCCTTGATATATTCAAAAGTCACTTCGTCCGGAGCAACCATGCCACCACGTGCACCCATTTCGATAGAAAGGTTACAGAGGGTAAGACGTCCCTCCATTGTCAGATTGCGGATGGCAGAACCCGCATATTCTACGAAGTAACCGGTAGCACCGCTGGTAGTCATCTTGGACATCATATACAGAGCCACATCTTTTGCAGTCACCCCTTTGCCCAATTCATCGTCTACGGTGATACGCATTGTTTTCGGTCTTGACTGAAGAATACATTGCGAAGCCAATACCATTTCCACTTCACTTGTTCCGATACCGAAAGCGATTGCTCCCATCGCACCGTGAGTAGAAGTGTGAGAGTCACCGCAGACAATCGTCATTCCCGGCAAAGTCAAACCACGTTCAGGACCTACCACATGGATAATTCCATTCTTCGGATGCATCATACCATAGTGTGTCAAACCAAAATCCTTCGCATTCTTAGTCAACGTATCGACCTGCATTTTAGAAATCGGATCTTCAATCTCCTTATCCTGATCGTGTGTCGGTGTGTTATGGTCGGGCATACAAAATACCTTTTCCGGACGCAACACTCCGATTCCACGTTCACGCAATCCGGCAAAAGCTTGCGGACTAGTCACTTCGTGACAATATAAGCGATCAATATAAAGCTGTGTAGGACCATCTTCCACAGTAGTGACCACGTGGGCATCCCATATCTTATCAAATAATGTATTCATCTGTTTATTTACTATTTTACTAATTACTATTTACTATTTTAAATGTCAATACGACTGTCAGTCTCTTTTTTATGATTTGAATTTGTTAATACAGTCAATATAAGCTTCTACGGAAGCAGCAATAATATCTGTATTAGCTCCAAAACCATAATAAATCTGGTTATCGTATTCTACCTGCATGTGTACTTTACCTACATCATCACTTCCCTTGCTGATAGCCTGAATAGTAAACTCCTTCAAAATCATGTGGCGTTCTACAATCTTCTTCAATGCTTTGATAGCTGCATCTACCGGACCGTTACCACTGGCACAAGCCTCAAACTTCTCACCGGCAATGTTCACTCCCAAACTAGCTACCGAACGAACGCCGACACCGCTCGTCACCTGCAAATAATCCAGTTTGATGCGATGATTCTGGCTACGGTCTGCGCCCGCCAATACTAAGATATCGTCATCATTAATATCTTTTTTCTTATCAGCCAACTTCAAGAACTCATCATATACCTTATCCAGCTTTTCCTGTTCCAGATCAACTCCCAAGATAGAAAGACGATTTTTCAATGCAGCACGTCCGCTACGGGCTGTCAATACGATAGAGTTATCATCGATACCCACATCATGCGGATCAATAATCTCATACGTCTGCACGTTCTTCAACACACCGTCCTGATGGATACCTGAAGAATGTGCGAAAGCATTACGTCCGACAATCGCTTTATTCGGCTGTACCGGCATATTCATCAGGCTGGATACCATGCGGCTGGTCGGATAAATCTTCTGTGTATTGATATTGGTCTGAATATCTATTTCGTGGTGACTCTTGATAATCATGGCGATTTCTTCGAGAGCAGTATTTCCGGCACGTTCGCCGATACCGTTGATGGTTACTTCCACCTGACGTGCGCCGTTCAAAACACCGGATATCGTATTGGCAGTAGCCATACCCAAGTCGTTGTGACAGTGAGTAGAAAGTATGGCATTATCAATGCCGTCTACATGGTCAATCAGGTATTTTATCTTAGCACCATATTCTGAAGGTAAGCAATAACCCGTTGTATCAGGAATATTCACTACGGTAGCTCCTGCTTTGATAACAGCTTCCACCACACGTGCCAAATATTCGTTATCCGTACGACCTGCGTCTTCCGCATAAAACTCTACATCGTCCACAAAACGGCGGGCGTATTTCACGGCAGCTACCGCACGTTCGATAATCTCTTCACGATTCGAATTGAATTTATATTTAATGTGCGAATCAGAAGTACCGATACCAGTATGAATACGTTTATGTTTAGCAAATCTCAGTGCATCTACAGCAACATCAATATCTTTTTGAACTGCACGTGTCAAAGCACAGATAGTAGGCCAAGTCACCGCTTTTGAAATCTCAATCACTGAATTAAAATCTCCCGGACTCGAAATGGGGAATCCGGCTTCAATCACGTCTACTCCCAACGCTTCCAATGCCTTTGCTACCTGAATCTTCTCTACTGTATTCAACTGGCATCCCGGAACTTGCTCTCCATCCCTTAACGTGGTATCGAAAATAAATAACCTATTGTCCATATTCAATGTATATTATATAATTATTAGCATTAAAAAAGCCTTTCACACTTGGAAGTGAGAAAGGCTTTCACATATTTTCATTTATACACATTTATGCGCAGCACTCACTTCCACTAACCTTTGATAGTAGAATAATAATACCGCATAGTAGAATATGTATAAACATTTGGTTCATTTCTTGTCTCTTTTATAGTTTTAACGATGCAAAGATATGGATTATTTCTTTACCACCAAATAATACGTTACTTTTTTATCGAAAATAATATCATTTCATAAGTTAAAGTCGCTTTTTACCAAAAATATATCACAAATAGAGACCTATATTTCATTAAACGAAAAGAGGGAGCAGAATGTTTTCAACATCCTCTCCCTCATCTTCTTTATTGTTCTAAATCAATAGATTACTTCTTATCGCAACATTCTTTCTTTTCTGCGCAATCTGCTTTTTTATCGCAATCTGCTTTTTTGTCGCAAGCAGTAGCACAAGAATCTTTAGCCTGGCAGCAAGATTCTTTAGCTTGACAACAAGAATCAGATTCAACAACAGCTTCTACTGTTTTTACAGTTGTTTCTTCACCTTCAGAAGCAGCGTTAGTAGTTTTGTTACCAGCACAAGACATCATTGCAAAAGAAAATGTTACTGCTACAGCAGCCAAAAATAATTTAGTTTTCATACCTTTCAAATTTGCTTTAAACGTTTAATAAAATAATTGTCGGTCGCAAATATAGTACATTTTTTGCAAAGTTCCAAAACACCGAAATCCCCTTGACTCATTCCTGAATCAAGGGGATTCTTCTTTAAAACGGCGGCTACCTACTCTCCCACTGTTACGCAGTACCATCGGCGTGACGAGGCTTAACTTCTCTGTTCGGAATGGGAAGAGGTGGAACCCTCGTGCTATAACCACCTGAATAAGGTTATGACATGATGAAAAGTAAAATATAAAGTATTATTCTCAAAAGAATAATCCGCTAAACGTATATACCCAACCGGTACATATTTGAAAGAAAGTGGACGGGCAATTAGTAATGCTCGGCTATGATGTTACCACCTTTACACCTGCATCCTATCAACGTCATCGTCTTTGACGACCCTAAGAAATCTAATCTTGTGGCTGGCTTCGTACTTAGATGCTTTCAGCACTTATCCAATCCCGACTTAGATACCCAGCGATGCACCTGGCGGCACAACTGGTAAACCAGAGGTCAGTCCAACACGGTCCTCTCGTACTAGTGTCAGAGCCACGCAAATTTCATACGCCCACGATAGATAGAGACCGAACTGTCTCACGACGTTCTGAACCCAGCTCGCGTGCCACTTTAATGGGCGAACAGCCCAACCCTTGGGACCTTCTCCAGCCCCAGGATGTGACGAGCCGACATCGAGGTGCCAAACCCCTCCGTCGATATGAGCTCTTGGGAGGGATCAGCCTGTTATCCCCGGAGTACCTTTTATCCTTTGAGCGATGTCCCTTCCATGCGGAAACACCGGATCACTATGCTCTAGTTTCCTACCTGATCGACCTGTCTGTCTCCCAGTCAAGCGCCCTTATGCCATTACACTCTGCGGACGGTTACCAATCGTCCTGAGGGCACCTTTAGAAGCCTCCGTTACACTTTTGGAGGCGACCACCCCAGTCAAACTACCCACCAAACAGTGTCCTCTTATCCAAGAGTTAGAACTCAAATAATCAAAGGGCCGTATTTCAACAGCGACTCCACAAATACTGGCGTACCTGCTTCGAAGTCTCCGGCCTATCCTACACATCAATTACCCAAATTCAATGTTAAGCTATAGTAAAGGTTCACGGGGTCTTTTCGTCCCATCGCGGGTAATCGGCATCTTCACCGATACTACAATTTCACTGAGCTCACGGTTGAGACAGTGTCCAGATCATTACACCATTCGTGCAGGTCGGAACTTACCCGACAAGGAATTTCGCTACCTTAGGACCGTTATAGTTACGGCCGCCGTTTACTGGGGCTTCAATTCAATGCTTCTCTTGCGATGACATCTCCTCTTAACCTTCCAGCACCGGGCAGGTGTCAGGCTGTATACGTGATCTTTCAATTTGGCACAGCCCTGTGTTTTTGTTAAACAGTTGCCTGGACCTATTCTCTGCGCCCAACTCTCGTTGGGACCCTTTATCCCGAAGTTACAGGGTCAGTTTGCCTAGTTCCTTAACCGTGAATCACTCAAGCGCCTTAGTATATTCAACCCGACTACGTGTGTCCGTTTGCGGTACGGGTACCTTAAAGATTAAGTTTAGCGGATTTTCTTGGGAGTATGTTTACACGCGCTATTACCGTTTCCCGGAGGAATTGGTATACTATCAGGTTCGACTCTCTTTGTGGATTTGCCTGCAAAGATCAAAATCTACACCCTTCAACGGACTATTCCGTCAGTCCGCGGCGCTGTCACTGCTCCGTCTCCACGTCACTCTGAAAGGTAGTACAGGAATATTAACCTGTTCTGCCATCGGCATCACCGTTCGGCTGAGCCTTAGGACCCGACTAACCCTGATCCGATTAGCGTTGATCAGGAAACCTTAGTCTTTCGGCGAGGGGGTTTCCCACCCCCTTTATCGTTACTTATACCTACATTTGCTTTTCCACACGCTCCAGCAAAGCTCACGCTTCACCTTCGACGCGGAGTGGAATGCTCCCCTACCGATGTTTGCACATCCCATAGCTTCGGTAAATTGCTTCATGCCCGATTATTATCCACGCCAAACTCCTCGACTAGTGAGCTGTTACGCACTCTTTAAATGAATGGCTGCTTCCAAGCCAACATCCTAGCTGTCTTAGCAATCTGACTTCGTTAGTTCAACTTAGCAATTATTTCGGGACCTTAGCTGATGGTCCGGATTCTTCTCCTTTAGGACATGGACCTTAGCACCCATGCCCTCACTCCCGGGATAGGACTACTGCGCATTCGGAGTTTATCAAGACTTGATAGGCGGTGAAGCCCTCGCATCTTATCAGTCGCTCTACCTCACAGTAGTAATTCCCGAGGCTGCACCTAAATGCATTTCGGGGAGTACGAGCTATCTCCAAGTTTGATTAGCCTTTCACCCCCACCCTCAGTTCATCCGGAAGCTTTTCAACGCTTATCGGTTCGGTCCTCCAGTTAGTGTTACCTAACCTTCAACCTGACCAAGGGTAGATCACTTGGTTTCGCGTCTACTCCTTCCGACTGGGCGCCCTGTTCAGACTCGCTTTCGCTTCGGCTGCGCATCTCAAGATGCTTAACCTTGCCGGAAAAAGTAACTCGTAGGTTCATTATGCAAAAGGCACGCCGTCACTTCTTACGAAGCTCCGACCGCTTGTAGGCGCACGGTTTCAGGGACTATTTCACTCTTCTGTTCGAAGTGCTTTTCACCTTTCCTTCACAGTACTGGTTCGCTATCGGTCTCTCGGGAGTATTTAGCCTTACCGGATGGTCCCGGCAGATTCACGCAAGATTCCTCGTGTCCCGCGCTACTCAGGATACCACTACGCTTCGTTTAGCTTCGAATACAGGACTATCACCGTCTATGGTCCAATTTTCCAAAGGGTTCTTCTCACTAAACTTCTTGCGACATCGTGGTCCTACAACCCCAATATTGCCGTAACAACATTGGTTTGGGCTAATCCCCGTTCGCTCGCCACTACTAGGGGAATCATTATTATTTTCTTTTCCTGCAGGTACTAAGATGTTTCAGTTCCCTGCGTTAGCCTCCATCTAGGATGGATGATGTTCCTTCAGAACACCGGGTTGTCCCATTCGGAAATCTCCGGATCAAAGGTTATTTGCACCTCCCCGGAGCTTATCGCAGCTTATCACGTCCTTCATCGCCTCCGAGAGCCAAGGCATCCGCCATGCGCCCTTGCTTACTTTCTTTCAAACGTTCTGTCCGTGTATTGGTATTGGTGTGGAATCGCTTCCGGCCGCCAATATTGCATACCCGGACACGTACGGTTTGATATATACTTTTAGCTCTTACTTTTTATTTTACTTCTTGTACATCATGTCAAAGATCGTTTCTCTTTTCAGAGACTGTGGAGAATAACGGATTCGAACCGTTGACCCTCTGCGTGCAAGGCAGATGCTCTAGCCAGCTGAGCTAATCCCCCAAAAGAGTTTCGGAGTAGTCCCAGGCAGAGTTGAACTGCCGACCTCTACATTATCAGTGTAGCGCTCTAACCAACTGAGCTATAGGACTAGTTCAACCTTGTCTACCTGTGCGTTAGACTCGGCTTCTTGTTTCTCTTGTTTATCTCTATCTATACTTCTATAGATGGTTGATCTATATCTTATAAATAAACAAGTACCAGTAGTACAAAAACAGAACCTTGAAAAAGCCATCATTACGGCATCTCTCCAGAAAGGAGGTGTTCCAGCCGCACCTTCCGGTACGGCTACCTTGTTACGACTTAGCCCCAATTACCAGTTTTACCCTAGGACGCTCCTCGCGGTTACGTACTTCAGGTACCCCCGGCTTTCATGGCTTGACGGGCGGTGTGTACAAGGCCCGGGAACGTATTCACCGCGCCATGGCTGATGCGCGATTACTAGCGAATCCAGCTTCACGAAGTCGGGTTGCAGACTTCGATCCGAACTGAGAGAGGTTTTGGGGATTAGCATCCTGTCGCCAGGTAGCTGCCTTCTGTACCCCCCATTGTAACACGTGTGTAGCCCCGGACGTAAGGGCCGTGCTGATTTGACGTCATCCCCACCTTCCTCACATCTTACGACGGCAGTCTCTCTAGAGTCCTCAGCAGAACCTGTTAGTAACTAAAGATAAGGGTTGCGCTCGTTATGGCACTTAAGCCGACACCTCACGGCACGAGCTGACGACAACCATGCAGCACCTTCACACCTGCCTTGCGGCTAACATGTCTCCACGTTATTCAGGTGCAATTTAAGCCCGGGTAAGGTTCCTCGCGTATCATCGAATTAAACCACATGTTCCTCCGCTTGTGCGGGCCCCCGTCAATTCCTTTGAGTTTCACCGTTGCCGGCGTACTCCCCAGGTGGAATACTTAATGCTTTCGCTTGGCCGCTTACCGTATATCGCAAACAGCGAGTATTCATCGTTTACTGTGTGGACTACCAGGGTATCTAATCCTGTTTGATACCCACACTTTCGAGCATCAGTGTCAGTTGCAGTCCAGTGAGCTGCCTTCGCAATCGGAGTTCTTCGTGATATCTAAGCATTTCACCGCTACACCACGAATTCCGCCCACCTCTACTGTACTCAAGACTGCCAGTTTCAACTGCAATTTTACGGTTGAGCCGCAAACTTTCACAACTGACTTAACAATCCACCTACGCTCCCTTTAAACCCAATAAATCCGGATAACGCTCGGATCCTCCGTATTACCGCGGCTGCTGGCACGGAGTTAGCCGATCCTTATTCATATGGTACATACAAGAGGGTATGCATACCCTGTTTTATTCCCATATAAAAGAAGTTTACAACCCATAGGGCAGTCATCCTTCACGCTACTTGGCTGGTTCAGACTCTCGTCCATTGACCAATATTCCTCACTGCTGCCTCCCGTAGGAGTTTGGACCGTGTCTCAGTTCCAATGTGGGGGACCTTCCTCTCAGAACCCCTATCCATCGTCGTCTTGGTGGGCCGTTACCCCGCCAACTAACTAATGGAACGCATCCCCATCGATAACCGAAATTCTTTAATATCAAGATCATGCGACCTTGATATCCTATCGGATATTAATCTTTCTTTCGAAAGGCTATCCCCGAGTTATCGGCAGGTTGGATACGTGTTACTCACCCGTGCGCCGGTCGCCATCGGAAGTTTGCAAGCAAACTCCCATGCTGCCCCTCGACTTGCATGTGTTAAGCCTGTAGCTAGCGTTCATCCTGAGCCAGGATCAAACTCTTCATTGTAAAAGTATCTTTAATCATCCGTTAGGATGTCTTTTGCTCTGTTCAGGACGCCGTAAATTCATTGACTCTTTTCAAGTACCTGTGTCTCATAATGCATTGCTACATTAAGACAAGTATTGACGGTTCTATTTTTTACTTGTACTACTTGTATTGTTTATCAATATTTCAAAGAACTTGTCGCTTTCGTTTCAAAAGCGGGTGCAAAGGTAAGCGCTTTATTTTTAACCGCCAAACTTTTTCGGAAGTTTTTTTTCATTTTTTCTTTTTACTCATTTCTCAGGCTCTCTTTGCGAAAGGGAAAGAATGTATAAAAGAAAAGAAACAAAGGACGCTTTCTTTACGAATCGGACTGCAAAGATAAGAACTTTATTTTATATCCTCCAAAACTTTTTCGAAGTTTTTTTGTTCTTATGTTGAAGACCAAGACGCGCTTTTTCACTAAGTCAATCTTACAAGGCTTTCTTCTCTTGGAAAGCGGGTGCAAAAGTAGGCCCTTTTCACATATACTCCAAATATATCAGGATCTTTTTTCGAAGTTTTTTTGAAGGATTTTGCTAAAGTGCTGAAAGAGAATGATGTTGTAGAACATGTTTTCTTTATCATAAAAGGATTGAATAGGAAGCGGTAAAGGAAATGCACATTATTATATTGCATGCGGGTACACGCGTGCGCATGCGAAGAATCGCACACATGAAAAGAATAGAGCGAAAGGGATAAACAAGAGAAAAAAGGTAGATAAGACAACGGATTGTTGATTGAAGAGATCCGTTAGTTCCGGTGGTCCCACATATTGTGGGAAAGTATTCCCGCATATTATGGGAATTTGTTCCCAATTAATAGGGAATATTTTCCCAAGCAGTAGGGAAACTTTTCCCAAGCGCCCGGGAATATTTCCCACAATATGTGGGACTAATACACGGTATATGGAAACAAGCAAAAGGAAGAGGGCGGATACGATATAACTATACTTGGCAAAAGCCGGCAATTGAGGCATATATCAGGCATTCAAGCGATAAAAAAAACGCGAAATGCCCCAAAAACAGAGGAGTGCTTGCAGAGGTGCAAAAACGACATATATCATTATCAATCAATGGATTGAATCAAAAAAGGGAAATTCACATAGTGAGGGCAAACGCCTGCCCTCACTATGCTATCATACTTGCCCTAATAGCGGAAAGCACGATAAATAAAGGGATTGGGAGGAAATATGAGAGCATGAGGGCAAAAAAGGGAAATAATTCCTGTGGGAGGATTAAGAAAAATGAATTTAGGGGAGAATTAAGAAAGAGGAATTTTATCTTTTCTTATGAAAGTAAGTAAAAAGAGATAATTATTAACTTGGAAAATAAAGAGATTATATCAATACGGTATGGATATATAGTAAATCAGCACAATTAGTTGCAGCTTCATCCTGATACCTCCCTCCCATCCTATCATCATCATTGCAGAGTGATCCTCCAACAGACTTGCTTATAAAAATTCGACAGAAATGGGTTCTTCGTCAAATTTGGAGGTAAATTCTTTATCCCTAAGTTCAAGTTATAAATATAGAAAACTATCATACTAATCTTTTTCAAGAAAATGATAAATCGGATAAGTCCATATCATAGATTTATTTAGTATCTTTGTCACTCTATCTTATATAAAAGAAAAAAATGAGTAAAGAATACACACTCGCAGATTTCACGGATATTTTTGATTACTCCACAGGCTGGTTCAGCGACAGTAGCATTAGTAGTCTATTCTATCAGATATTCAAACGATTCCCTTCCATGAAAATGGTGAAATATAAAGTAAACCAGGATTTCCTGAAAGAAATCAAAGAACTTTATCAGCAAGACGATGCGTTCGATATATTCGAGCATATATATTGCAATCATTTTGAGAATGAAAAAGAGGAAGAGGAGGAGGAAGAAGAGAATACATCTACAAAAGAGTTATACGATTGCATCGTTATCTGCAAAAGGAATTTAATGATTGGCTATTTTGATGATTGCATAAAGATTGTCTATTCCAATATCGCCCAAGAAGAAATCGATCATATCAATCAGATTTGCGAAAACCACAAAAAGGAAAATGAGAAACTGAACAATCTATTTATAGTAACATACATTCATAACTATTTCACCCTGAAACAATCGCAAATCAATAAGCCCGCCATTCAGATTGACCGCCACTATAACAATGATTTTGTTCCCGTAGCCGCCGAAATCGAAAAATTCTTATTAGAGGAGAATAAAAGCGGATTAATCATTCTGCATGGAAAACAAGGTACGGGGAAAACAACTTATATCCGCCATCTCATCAATCTCGGGAAAAAGAGAATGATTTATATGAGCGGCGACCTGGTAGATAAACTTTCAGATCCTAGCTTTATCACTTTTATCCGCCAACAAAAGAATTCGATCTTTATCGTAGAAGATTGCGAAGAACTATTATCAAGCCGCAACGGAAGCAACCGCATGAATGTCGGACTAGTCAACATATTGAATATCAGCGACGGACTATTAAGTGATGAATTATGTATCAAATTTATCTGCACATTCAACGCTCCACTAAAAGATATCGACGAAGCCTTGCTTAGAAAAGGACGTCTGGCTGCCCGGTACGAGTTTAAAGACCTGGCAACAGACAAAGTAAACCAACTGATAAAGGAAGAAGGGCTGGATATCCCCCAACAGACACACCCCATGACGTTGGCCGAAATCTATAATTACGAAGGTATGGATTTCTCCTTAGGAAGAAAACGGGTAGGATTCTGAGCGAATCCCCCCCGAAATGTAGGCTAAAGCAATGGAAAATATAACGAAGAATAAAATCATCGCAAATAACGGTTGAATTATTATTTATTACTATAACTATGAAAGTATATACTCATTTTTTCAAAATCAATGAAACGGAAGGATTTCGCTGGAGAACACTATTACACTTCGGAAATTCTTGGGATTGCATAGGTAGTATTGTGATGAAAAATCCAGGATCTTCTACTTTTACCAAAGAAGTCCCCGTATCTAAACCAGAAGTCTTAGAAGGATTATCTCGTTATAGATTCAAAGAACTAAATTGGTATGAATTCTCCATTGATCCTACCATGAGATATGTGGCTAGTCTTTTTGCTTATAAATATGGGCTTGACGATCCAGCCCAACTATCTGGCGTAATACAGATATTCAACCTCTTTTACATAAAGGATGCTGATTTGACAAAAGCCAAGCAAAAAGCGGAAAAATATGGTATTCCACCACTATTCAATGATGCCCTACAAATGACTCAATATGATATTGATCATTTGATTGCTCCTGTGTATTTGGGGTTCGGAAGTTTGGCTTACAGCAAAGAATATGGAGAAAGAGCAAAACTTATTTTTGATGCAGCAATAAAACTTGAAGGGTGTAACTATCTTTCATGCAAATTCCATGAGAATTTCTATTATCACCCACAATGGCTAATTCCTTTTGGCAAGAACTATCATAATGGTTTGCTAACACTTTTGCGATTCAAGCAAGAAACTTTTTATCCTACAGATGCAGATAATGCCATATTGAACATACCAAGAAATACTATAAGCCGCAGCAGAGTGAAAAGCATTGAATCTGCTGTACTTGAAAACTTTCCTACCCGTAGATACGATAATAATAGAAGACTGAAAAGTAATGAAAATGCCGCATACGGCATTACCATTGCTGAAGGTTATATTGAGGTGCGACAGGCTTTTGAAGGCAAATCAAAAACTGCCCAACCAAAAGCTTCCGACAGCGAAGTGAAAAAGACGCTGGAAGATAGAGGATATATTAGCGAAAAGAATTGGTTAGGACGAAAAAGGTTAATTGATTTTGGCAACACGGATTCTGAGATTATCGAACACGTACGTACGGAAATCCAAGAATTATTCAAAGAACTTGAAATATATCACTGGAATTCTTGAAAACACATCACTTCTTGCAGCCTGTGCCCATATTCGGCATAGGCTGTTGTTTTTTTTGCACCATAAAATCAATAAACGAGGATTTATGGTAAGGAATTCATAACAGAGATGTATCCAGATATGAAGAATTGGAGTTGATACCTCATTAGGCAATCAAGTCATCATACATTATGCAGCATACGATTCAAAAACAAATATAATATGACAGTACAAGAGATATTCGACACTCCTGCTATCAAGAAGGTTGAGAATGAAATGATTGGTCTGGAGGAAAACATTGAACGACACCGTGTTGACAAACCGAGTGGACTGGAGATGATGCGTGTGCTAATTGGATTGCGTCGCAATCTCCTTGCCGATATGTTTGTGATGGATGAGAATTACAAGCGGTTGCTCTCAGACTTCAACGAAACCATGAAGCAGCAACTTATTCGAATGCGTCATGAAACTATCAAGGCTGCACATGGTGTAATGAATGCCGATGTGACAGGCGAGATTCAAGCCATAGGCAAGTGTTTCCTCGGTTATCGTTATTCCAAACTTCATCCCGTGCAAACTATGCGAGCAAAGAAAATATGGGCTATCCTTAATGGTTCAATTGATGATTACGTCCAGTTTTATAGTGATGGAGTGCTGATGGGAGGCTATGTGTATGACAGCCGAAAAGAGCAGGAATCTGAGAACCAAATGCTCTATTTGCAGGAAGAGCCGGATAACTGGAATGAGGGTCTCGACATGGAAATAACTAAGGATATGTATCTCATCTATCCTGTTCACCATCTCGTTTCGCACACCGATTTCTCCATCTTCGACCTACTATGGGTGCGGGATTTCAACATGGAGATACAAATGAAGTCGAACTACGCCACCTATCCCGAAGAGGAAGAAGGAGAAGATATCTCATTTATCTGAAAATAATCGTAACGGGTGCATTCCCAATTCACTCCGAACAAACTAGGATTTCATGTTAATCACAGGATGAGTGAAATGAACTATATCAACGAGTTGGCAGATCAACTCATTCCAGCGGAAATGGCTGGTGATGTCAGATGGAGATTATCTCCAAGAGAAGACGATACATGCAAAATGTACTACGCTTTTAAATAACTATCCAATGAGAAAAGTCAAAGAAAAATCATTATTCACAGAACCACTCGCAATAAAAGAGTACATTGCAAAACTCATTGAATTGATAAGTGAAGGACTATTTGAAAAACAACATATCATGTCTGTTGCACTTTTGAGTGCAATAGCAGGGGAAAGCATCTTCCTGCCTGATCCTCCAAGAACTGCAAAAAGTATGGTCGCACGCAGATTGAAGTTGGTGTTCAAAGGGGCAAAGTCCTTTGAATACCTCATGTCTCGTTTCTCCACTCCGGATGAAATGGTCCATATCTATTTCAAAATTAAAGAATGAGGATAAATGGGAAAGAAATATCCGAGAATGAGGACGTACGGATTATGAACGACGTAAGAAGATTGATAAATTATTTCACCACTATCCCCCACTCCAGGAGACTGTTCGGATAATAGGGAGGGAACAACCACAAAGAAGTGACAACAAGGATGATATTGTTTTTAAATACATTCCAATGCTATTGTCCAATTCCTCCGAACTGACAGAGGACGCAGCCTGTTTCTTGTTTCCTCCCGAACAAGAAACCAACAAGAGAGCACCCACAAGTGCTCCAAAAAATAAAATATTCTTCTTCATAATGGTTCGTTTATTAAGTCTTTCGTACTATAACAATAAAAATCGTTTTTTGTTATAGACAAACAATGCATATTCGAGAAGTGTAGTGGAGATATTTAAAATGCAGCTAACGATGATTAAGGAATAAGCAACCAACGCGTATAAAAACAAAAAATGGCTACTCATCACGAGCAACCAATCTTTTGTTAACCTTAAATCTAATACTTATGAAAAAAACACAGTACAAAGGTACCATATTTCAGATAAATAGCAAATTTCAGTGCCTAAACAGACGATATTATAACAGGGTTTAATACTCCATGGAGCGTATTAACATTTCAGACTTCACGCGTTAACATTTAACATATTCATTCACATAAGTTGCTTCTTGGATAAGTAAGAATAAAAAAAAGGCTATCTATCCCAGACAGCCAATCTTTTGTTAACCTTAAATCTAATACTATGAAAAACACAGTACAAAGATACGGACTTTTCGGTTATCTCCAAATTTTCAGCCCAATACAACGCATCTTATAACATGGTTTAATAGAATCTGAACCGCATTAACAAATAAGCAGCCGGACATTAACATTTAACAGTTTCCTTAAATAATCAAGGCAAAAAAACGGAGGAAATGCAAATATTTTCCAATCGGGCACCCTGTTTTATTAAAGAGCGTTTATAAGGGTCAACAAATACCTCTGCCATCTGTTCTTAATAGAAAGTAACCAACAAATTCTCAACATATGAACAGATTCGAAAATAAAGTAGTTGTCATCACCGGTGCTGCCAGTGGTATTGGCGAAGCAACCACACGCCGCATTGTCTCCGAAGGAGGCAAAGTAGTCATCGCTGACCATTCTGAAAAAAAGGCAGAACAGCTTGCCAACGAACTTACTCATGCAGGGGCCGATGTGCGTCATGTCTATTTCTCCGCCACCGAACTCCAGAGTTGCAAAGAGCTGATTGATTTTTCTATGAATGAATATCAACGAATAGATATATTAATTAATAATGTAGGAGGAACCGATCCCAAACGTGACCTTAATATCGAGAAGCTGGATATCAATTACTTTGACGAGGCATTCCACCTGAACCTCTGCTGCACCATGTACCTTTCTCAACAGGTCATTCCTATCATGACTGCCAATGGCGGCGGAAACATTGTCAACGTAGCTTCCATAAGTGGACTTACGGCTGATGCTAACGGTACATTATATGGTGCCAGCAAAGCGGGCGTCATTAATCTGACGAAATACATCGCTACCCAAATGGGAAAGAAAAATATCCGTTGCAACGCAGTAGCCCCGGGATTGGTACTTACCCCCGCGGCATTGAATAACCTGCATGAAGATGTACGCAACATCTTCCTCGGCCAATGTGCCACTCCTTATTTAGGAGAACCGGAAGACGTCGCAGCCACCATCGCTTTTCTGGCTTCGAACGATGCAAGGTACATCACCGGACAAACAATCGTCGTGGATGGCGGCCTGACTGCTCATAATCCGACAGTTGCACTATCATAAAGATCAGATGACGTATAACTAGTAAAAAGAATATATCTTTATTAGCAACCATTACAAAAAATAAATTCTTTTCCTGTGTGTTACTGATACCTATCTTTGTACCCAACTAATAACAAAGATATAAAAGGATGGAAATATAGAAGATAAAAAAAAGAACGTCATGATTGTTAAAACACTACTAGATACAGATCTCTATAAGTTTACCACCTCGTATGCTTATATCAAACTGTTCCCCTATGCAATAGGTACTTTTAGTTTCAATGACCGGAATGAAACAAAATATACCGAAGCTTTTCTGGAAACACTCAAGACAGAGATCAAGAATTTTAGTCAGTTGAGCTTCACGGAAGAGGAGTTGGAATACATGACGAAGAATTGCAGATTCCTCCCGAGAGTCTACTGAGAGTGGTTGTCTTCTTTTCGTTTCGACCCGAATAAGATTGATATTCATCTGGATGAAGCCTGTCATCTCCACATCGAAGTGGCTGACTTGCTTTATATGATGAAGGAAAACATACCGGCAGTCTTGAAGAAGTACAGGCTTGCCTGTATGAGTTGAAGTTGAACAAGAATCAATAATCAAGACAACAGAAAGGCTATAAAAAGAAAAGCAGAAGTACCTCGATAGAAAATACTTTCTGCTTTTCCTTCATATATGTCCTACCGAATAACTATCAACCTAACCATATCAGGAGAAAGATGGTTTAGCAAAAGACTTCTCTGCATCATACTTCGCTCCTATCACTTTATCTTCCGGACTAAGAACAAGCATTGCACAAAATCGAAACTTTCGTGCAAAAAAGGAACATCCTATTCAATAATTATTTATCTTTGCCGCCCAAAATGGTTCAGAATCCGTATCCAACGGACGATGATTAATAGGGAACCGGGTGTAAATCCCGGACAGTCCCGCTGCTGTGAAACTCTGTTTAATGTCTTATAATTGAACTAATTTAACGCCACTGATGTTATTCGGGAAGGCAAATAAGACAAGAGTCAGTCAGAAGACCTGCCATTTTGTGTAAGACGCCCCTCTCCTCGTGGATTAGGAGAAAGAGTATCACTTGTTAAGCCCCAAATCAAAAAAATACTGTTTTTCGTCGGGTGGAGTATGTCCATTAGACGGGAAGACATTAATAAATATGTACTTAATTGAAAAAAGTATGATAAAAAAAATCTTAGTAGCCAATCGCGGTGAAATTGCCGTAAGGGTGATGCGTTCCTGCCGGGAAATGGAGATAACGAGTATCGCTATCTTCTCCGAAGCAGACCGCACCGCGAAACACGTACTTTATGCAGACGAAGCTTATTGCGTAGGGCCGGCAGCATCCAAAGAGAGTTATCTGAATATAGAAAAGATCATCGAAGTGGCAAAAGCAGCTCATGCAGACGCCATTCATCCGGGTTACGGCTTCTTGTCCGAGAATGCTACCTTCGCCCATCGATGTCAGGAAGAAGGAATCATCTTTATCGGTCCCAATCCGGAAACAATGGAAGCAATGGGAGATAAAATTGCCGCCCGTATCAAAATGATTGAGGCGGGAGTACCCGTAGTTCCTGGCACACAAGACAACCTGAAAAGCGTGGAAGAAGCCATAGAGCTTTGCAATAGAATAGGCTATCCGGTGATGCTGAAGGCATCTATGGGCGGTGGTGGAAAAGGTATGCGCCTCATCCATAGTGCCGAAGAAGTGGAAGAAGCATATACCACTGCCAAGAGCGAATCATTGTCTTCCTTTGGCGACGACACGGTTTATCTGGAGAAGTTTGTTGAAGAACCTCATCACATCGAGTTCCAGATTCTTGGTGACAAGCATGGAAACGTCATTCACCTGTGCGAACGCGAATGTTCCGTGCAACGCCGTAACCAAAAAATAGTGGAAGAGACTCCTTCGGTTTTCGTCACTCCCGAACTGCGAAAAGATATGGGTGAAAAAGCGGTAGCAGCAGCCAAAGCTGTGAACTACATCGGTGCGGGTACTATCGAATTCCTTGTTGACAAACACCGCAACTATTATTTCCTTGAGATGAACACCCGCTTGCAGGTGGAACATCCGATTACGGAAGAAGTGATTGGAGTAGATTTGGTGAAAGAGCAAATTAAAGTTGCCGACGGTCAAGTGCTTCAACTGAAACAAGAAGATATCCAGCAACGCGGACATGCTATCGAATGTCGTATCTGCGCCGAAGACACTGAAATGAATTTCATGCCAAGTCCGGGTATCATCAAACAGATTACAGAGCCGAACAGTATCGGTGTGCGTATTGACAGTTATGTATACGAAGGATATGAAATTCCGATCTACTATGACCCGATGATCGGTAAACTGATTGTGTGGGCTACCAATCGCGAATATGCGATTGAGCGGATGCGTCGTGTTCTTCATGAATATAAATTGACCGGAGTGAAAAACAACATCAGTTATCTGCGTGCCATCATGGATACTCCCGATTTTGTAGAAGGTCATTATGACACAGGATTCATCGCCAAGAACAGCGAGTTTCTGCAACAACGGATTACGCGCACCAGCGAATATTCCGAAAATATTGCCCTGATCGCTGCTTATATAGACTATTTGATGAATCTCGAAGAGAACAACAGCGGTATGGCTGCCGACAACCGCCCTATCAGCAAGTGGAAAGAGTTCGGTTTGCATAAGGGTGTGTTGAGAATCTAAATTTTAACAAAGAGAATTCAATTATGGAAATTCATATAGGAAACCGTGTGGCCGAAATAGAACTGGTCAGCAAGGAAGATAACAAGGTAGTGCTCACCATTGATGGAAAAACGTTTGAAGCAGACGTAGTGATGGCAGAAAACGGCACTTGCAACATCTTGATGGACGGACGCAGTTCGAACGCACAGCTGATTCGCCGTGATAACGGAAAAAGCTATAAAGTGAATACGCATTATAGCAGTTTCAATGTAGAAATCGTGGACAGTCAGGCAAAATATCTGCGTATGCGCAAGAAAGGGGAAGAAGAACAGAATGACTGTATCACTTCTCCGATGCCGGGCAAAGTAGTGAAAATACCTGTTGCAGTCGGCCAGGAAATGAAGACGGGAGACACCGCTATCGTTATTGAAGCCATGAAGATGCAAAGCAACTACAAAGTGACTTCAGATTGTCGTATTAAAGAAATTCTGGTTCAGGAAGGTGATAACATAACCGGCGACCAGACGTTAATAACATTAGAACCGATTGCATAATATTAAGAACGGATTGCATTATGGAAGAAATGAATAAAGCATACGCCACGTTCGAGGAACGTGACCGCATCGCTTCTCTTGGTGGAGGCGTCGATAAAATAGAGAAACAACACGAAAGCGGTAAAATGACTGCTCGCGAGCGTATTGATATGTTGCTTGACAAAGGTACTTTCGTTGAACTGGATAAATTGATGGTTCACCGTTGTACGAACTATGGCATGGATAAAAACAAAATTCCGGGAGACGGTATCGTTTCAGGTTACGGAAAGGTAGACGGTCGCCAGGTATTTGTTTATGCTTATGACTTTACCGTATATGGCGGTTCACTGTCTGCTTCCAATGCCAAAAAGATTGTGAAAGTACAACAACTTGCGTTGAAGAACGGTGCCCCGATTATCGCTTTGAATGATTCGGGCGGCGCACGTATTCAGGAAGGTATCGAAAGCCTTTCCGGTTATGCGGATATTTTCTATCAGAACACAATGGCCAGCGGTGTGATTCCACAGATTTCGGCTATCCTGGGTCCTTGTGCCGGAGGCGCTTGCTACTCTCCTGCCCTTACCGATTTCATCTTTATGGTGAAAGAACAAAGCCACATGTTCGTGACTGGTCCGGATGTAGTAAAAACCGTAATTCATGAAGAAGTAAGCAAAGAAGAACTGGGTGGCGCAATGACGCATAGCAGCAAGAGCGGTGTGACGCATTTTATGTGCAACTCCGAAGAAGAACTGTTGATGAGCATCCGCGAACTGTTGTCTTTCTTACCGCAGAATAATATGGATGAAGCTAGAAAACAACCTTGCTCTGACGAAAACAACCGCGAAGACGCTTCGTTGGATACAATCGTTCCGGCAGATCCGAACGTACCGTATGATATGAAAGACATTATCGAACGCGTGGTAGACAACGGTTATTTCTTCGAAGTCATGCCGAACTTTGCAAAGAATATCATCATCGGATTTGCCCGTATGGCAGGTCGTTCGGTAGGTATCGTAGCCAATCAGCCGGCTTATCTTGCCGGTGTTCTTGACATCGACGCCAGCGACAAAGCAAGTCGTTTTATCCGTTTCTGCGACTGTTTCAATATTCCGTTGATTACATTCGAAGATGTTCCGGGATTCCTTCCGGGATATACGCAGGAAAACAACGGTATCATCCGCCACGGTGCAAAAATAGTTTATGCGTTCGCAGAAGCTACTGTTCCCAAACTAACTGTTATTACCCGCAAAGCTTACGGCGGCGCTTATATCGTAATGAACTCCAAGCAGACCGGAGCTGACGTGAACTTCGCTTACCCCAGCGCAGAAATTGCTGTGATGGGTGCAGACGGCGCCATCAATATCCTGTTCCGCAAAGCTGACGAAGCAACAAAGGCTAAGGAACTGGAAGCCTACAAAGAAAAGTTTGCTACTCCGTATCAGGCTGCCGAGCTGGGATATATTGACGAAATCATTTATCCGAGACAGACTCGCAAACGTCTGATCCAGGCGTTGGAAATGACAGAAAACAAGATGCAAACAAACCCACCCAAGAAGCACGGTAATATACCTTTATAACAACTAGATAAGGTGTGCATAAAGCACCCTCCCATAAAGACGAGGCTGTCTAAAAAGTCGGTTCTATCCTCATTCTCCTCCTTCAGGAAGGAAGGGAGTTAGAGTTACTGACTTTTTTTAGACAGCCTCGCTTTTTATGAGTAAATCTTTTTATATGCACAAAAAAACGGTACCCCGATTCACATCGCAGCACCGTCACAACACAAACACAAAATAAAACACGACAAAACTACTATGCAATCTTCCTGTTATGCCGGGGAGGCATATTCACTAGCCTATATATATTCGCATACCTACAAGTAGCCATCAGGCGATTTGCATATATAAAACATTCAGATTCTTATTTTGTTCACGAAAAGAGAAACAAAAATGTTATTTCTTCTCCTTGTAATCTTTCAGAAAGCCTTCCATCAACCATTTTGCGAGTGCCTGACGATTGGAGTTCATCACCAACCGACGCTGATCGAACGCATTCTGGATATTGCCCAACTCCACAAAAACGGAAGCGGGAGTGGTATGGGAAAGCACGTATAAGTTGCGCCCGCTCACTGTGCCGGAAAAGCCCCGGTTAGGCTGATGCTTACCATATTTTGACTCAAACGTATCTTTCATATTATTCGCCAATCGTTTGCTGTCTCCTTTTTTATTCGAATAATAGAAAAATACATCCGTTTGTTTTCCCTTACTACGGCTATCGACATGAATAAAAATCGCCCGGCAATAAGAGTGATTCTTACGGTCTTTCCGGTAAAGGGCGTTTATTTTATCACAACGTTGCTGAAGGCGTTGCACTTGATTTAAAGGAATTGCATCCCCCATACAAGTCTCACGCTTACTGTTCGACAGATACGAATCATCACGAATACCATCTTTGGCATCTTGAATGATGATATGCACTTCGGCTCCTTCCTGCATCAGGTTGCGTGCCAGACGGAGCGCAATATCATAAGCGTATTCATCTTCATGCAGTTCGTATCTACCCACTTTTCCAATAGCTCCCGGATCGGGGCCTCCATGCCCGCTGACCACATAGAAACAAGCACCGGCAAGACGGTTGGAAGTGACTTTCACATTAGCCAGTTGCTTTCCAAACAAAGGCTCATTGATGGTGGTACCTATTTTTGTCGATTTAGCTTTTGAAGATGGTTGCTTTATCCCGGCACTTTCGGAAGCTGTGTTCCTGGCCCCCGTGTTTTTGGCAGAAGTAGTCTTGGCAGAAGCAGTTGTCGATTTCTTTACCGGAGGAATAACATAAGTCATGCCTACTTTAAGCACATTATTCTTTCCCAGCTTCTGCTTATTCAACTCTATAAAATCGTCGTAATACTTCTTCGGAGAACGGTTGTGCCTCAACAGAAAAGAAGAAATGCCCTCCCCCGCCTTCGGAGTTGCCTTCTGCTGCGCCCAAAGAGTTGTGCCCGAAAAAAGAAAAACTAAGAATAAAAGAATATAGAGTTTATTTTTCATAACTACATTAACTATCTCCTTCGCAAGAGTTATCATTTCACTCATAAACAGGGCAAAAATACAATTATTTTCCCTACTTTTGCAGCATTAAAACATTTTTTGAAATAAAACATTAAAACCCGATAACATTATGGCAAAACAATTCAAACCGGAAACCCTGTGTGTACAGGCTGGATGGACGCCTAAAAAAGGCGAACCACGCATATTGCCCATCTATCAAAGTACAACTTTCAAATATGATACCAGCGAGCAAATGGCCCGCCTATTCGATCTGGAAGACAGTGGTTATTTTTATACCCGCCTGCAAAATCCAACGAATGACGCTGTTGCCGCCAAAATCGCCGCTCTTGAAGGTGGTGTAGCCGCTATGCTGACTTCCAGCGGTCAGGCTGCCAACTTCTATGCCATTTTTAATATCTGTCAGGCAGGAGATCACTTCGTTTGTTCTTCCGCTATTTATGGAGGTACGTTCAACTTGTTCGGAGTGACGATGAAGAAACTAGGCATCGATGTGACTTTCGTAAATCCGGATGCCAGCGAAGAAGAAATTTCTGCAGCTTTCAAACCGAACACAAAGGCTTTATTTGGCGAAACAATTTCCAATCCTTCTCTGGAAGTGCTGGATATTGAAAAGTTCGCACGTATCGCACACAGTCACGGGGTCCCCTTGATTGTTGACAACACCTTCCCTACTCCTATCAACTGTCGCCCGTTTGAATGGGGAGCTGACATTGTAGTTCATTCTACCACCAAATATATGGACGGACACGCAACAAGCGTAGGTGGCTGTATTGTAGATAGCGGTAATTTTGACTGGGATGCTCACGCAGAAAAATTCCCGGGACTTTGTACTCCGGACGAGTCTTACCACGGGCTGACTTACACGAAAGCGTTCGGCAAAGGTGCCTATATCACCAAAGCAACTGCGCAACTGATGCGTGACCTCGGCAGCATCCAAAGCCCGCAAAACTCTTTCTTATTGAATCTGGGACTTGAAACACTGCACCTGCGTATGCCTCAACACTGCCGCAACGCACAGAAAGTGGCCGAATATCTTTCTAAAAATGAGAAAGTAGCTTGGGTAAACTATTGCGGTCTGCCGGACAACAAATATTACAGTCTGGCACAGAAATATATGCCGAACGGTTCTTGCGGAGTTATCTCCTTCGGACTGAAAGGCGGACGTGACGTGTCTATCAAGTTTATGGATTCATTGGAATTCATTGCTATCGTTACTCACGTAGCTGATGCACGCAGTTGCGTGCTCCATCCGGCAAGCCATACTCACCGCCAGTTGACGGATGAACAACTAATGGAAGCCGGTGTACGTCCAGACCTGATCCGCCTATCAGTAGGTATCGAAAATGCAGATGATATCATTGCTGATATCGAACAGGCTTTGAATGTCTAACAATATCGTAAAGATATCAAATAATAAGAGAAGGCACGGAGAATCTTTCATTTCCGTGCCTTCTTATTTTATCACAACAAGCACAGTTTCTTTTATCAAACCACCTTCTAAATAGTTTTTTTGAAAAATATTGCTGCCACACATGGAGCTGTATTCTTAGAGTTTTGTGTCTAACTTTTTAAGGGCAGTTCAATGTATGACAGGGGTAATCTTTCAATTTAGACATTATGCACGCCTTTAAGATTTTATGTTAGTCGTCTTTTTCGTTTAGCCAATCGTAGAAAGTGTATTGGGCTCGGACAGCAGATGTGCCAGGTGTTCTTTTTTTAAATATGTTTTGCAGCTTATCATCTACCCAACATGCTTTTTGATTGTCAGCGAGTTGGATGTCGAGCATTTCGATCAGGCTGTCACGCAGGTCGGGGACAAGAACGGGGGTGATGGCTTCGATGCGGCGGTAGAGGTTACGGCGCATCCAGTCGGGAGAGCCCATGAATACTTTGGGGCTGCCGTCGTTGCCGAAGTACCAAATGCGGGCGTGTTCGAGGAAGCTATCCACAATACGGGTGACACGGATATTACGACTGTATGACTGTCCGGGGATGAGGCAACAGATACCCCGGACGATAAGATCGATTTGTACACCGTGTTCGGAGGCTCCGTAGAGGCGGTCTATCATGGCAGGGTCTTGGAGGGCGTTCATTTTTAGGATGATGCGTCCTTTCTTGCCTTCGTCTGCGAGGGATATTTCGCGGTCGATCAGGCGGTTCAATTCGGGAATGAGGTTGAAACGGGCTACCAAAAGGGTGGTGAACTTCGGGTCTTCTTTTCCTTGCAGGGTACGGAAGAGGTTATAGAGGTCGGCCACTATCTCTTTGCGACAGGTGAAAAGACCGCAATCGGCGTAAAGGGTGGCGGTTTTTTCGTTAAAGTTGCCGGTACTGATGTAGGCGTAGCTGGGGATTTTCTCACCGTTTAATCCGCGACGACGGATCAGGGCTACTTTGGCGTGCACTTTCAAACCAGGGATGCTGTAGATTATCTTGATACCGGCGGCTTGCATCATTTCGGCGGTGGCAAGGTTGTTTTCTTCATCAAAGCGGGCTTTCAGTTCCACAAATACGGTAACTTTCTTGCCGTTTTGGGCGGCGGCTATCAGGGTATTGATGACGGCGGAGTTTTCCGCTACGCGGTATTGAGTTACCATGATTTCGCGGGTTTCCGGGTTGTGCACGGCTTCATATAAGAAGTGGATAAAGTGCTCGAAAGAGTGATAAGGGTAATATAATAACAGATCCTTTTGGGCAACGTAATTGAAAATGGATTCTTTCTCATCGAGGACGGTCAGCTTCATCGGCTTCGGCTTTTCGAGACTATGAAGGGATTTGTTCGGATTGGGAAGATGACGCAGGTCTTCGAGGTTCAAATGTTTATCACCTGGGACAAGTTCGTCACGCTGAATACGGAAGGCATCCACAAGGAAATCCAGGAATTCAGAAGGCATAGCACGGTCATAAACAAAACGACAGACATCACCGATCTTGCGTTTCTTCACTTTCTTCTTGAGTTGGGCGACGAGATCGGCACTGCTGGCGCTGTCGTCAATCAGTATATCAGCATCACGGGAAATTTTGATGCAGTAGCTGGAATCAACGTCGTAACCAGGGAAGATCAGGTTGAGGTTTGCCTTGATGATGTCTTCGGTAAACATCAAATAATGATTTTTCTCGCGAGACGGAAGTTCGATGAAGCGGGGCACTTTGGCGTAAGGCTGCTTCATCACAAAATAAAGAGGTTGTCGGAAGTCTGTTACATTTCTTTCATTTATGCACTCTCCTGCATATTTTTCTATATTTTCTTTAGTTTCTTCTCCTTTGTTTTCTTCTTCTTTCTTCGGATAGACTCGTATTGCCAGGTAAAGGCGGTTATCCCGTAGGAAGGAGACAATTTTATCTTTGGATACAGGCACAGGTTGCAGGTAGGGAAAGATTTCCTCCTGGAAAAAGTCTTTGATAAACTGTTGATGGAACGGTTCTACATGATTGTCCTGATAAAAAATGATATGATTTTTGCGCAGGGCAGGCAGTATTTTTTGTTCATAGATGCGTACACGGTCATCCAGCTGGCGGGTGACTTCTTTATTTATTTCCTCTACCAGTTCGCGAGCTGACTGTACGGTTTCTTCATCGCTTTCCGTAGCGCCGGAAGCAACAGCTTTATGGTCGGCTACACGGATTTTGTAAAACTCTTCGAGGTTGGAAGAGTAGATAGAGATGAAGTTGATACGTTCGTAAAGCGGCAGACGCTCGTCCAGAGCCTCCAACAATACGCGGTAATTGAATGAGAGCCAACTTATATCTCGCTTGAAATAATTATATTTGCTTTCCATGTGCTTTAAGATTTTTCCAAATATAGTATCTTTGTGGGATTAAACAAAGAATTTTATGACAAGAATTGGATTATTATCTGATACTCACGCTTACTGGGATGAGAAATACCTGAAATATTTTGAGCCGTGCGACGAAATCTGGCACGCCGGAGACATCGGTTCATTGGAAGTAGCAGAAAAGTTAGCCGCATTCCGTCCATTCCGGGCGGTATATGGTAACATTGACGGACAAGAAATCAGAAAACTGTATCCTCAAATAAATCGTTTCACGGTGGATGGTGCGGAAGTACTGATAAAACATATCGGCGGTTATCCGGGGAAGTATGATCCTTCCATCATCGGTAGTCTGATGACGCGACCGCCCAAGCTTTTTATCAGCGGACATTCGCATATATTAAAGGTGAAGTATGATAAAACGCTGGATATGTTACATATCAATCCGGGAGCTGCAGGTATGTCTGGTTTCCATAAGGTGCGGACTTTGGTGCGTTTTGTTATCAATCAAGGAGCGTTTCAAGACTTGGAAGTTATCGAACTGGCGGACAAATAAAATAAATGTCCCTGACTGAAAAATTATTTTAAAATTTTGCCACGTCGGAATTCTTTCCGACCTTTGCACACTGTTAATGAATAACTCAGACGAACATGAAAGGAATTATTCTGGCCGGTGGTAGTGCCACCCGACTTTATCCGCTTTCCAAAGCGATTTCCAAACAAATCATGCCTGTATATGACAAGCCGATGATTTACTATCCATTGTCGACACTGATGTTGGCAGGAATACGCGAAGTGCTGATTATTTCGACTCCACGTGACTTGCCTATGTTCCGGGACTTGCTGGGAACGGGTGAGGAGTTGGGTATGTCTTTCTCCTACAAAATACAGGAACAACCTAACGGACTGGCACAGGCTTTCGTATTGGGAGCCGATTTCCTGAACGGCGAACCAGGCTGTCTGATTCTTGGGGATAATATGTTTTACGGGCAAGGCTTCTCTGCCATGCTCCGCCGGGCTGCCAATATAGAAAAAGGTGCCTGCATCTTCGGCTACTATGTAAAAGACCCGCGCGCATACGGTGTAGTGGAATTTAACGAACAAGGGAAAGTTATTTCGCTGGAAGAAAAACCGGAAATGCCGAAAAGTAATTACGCTGTTCCCGGACTCTATTTCTATGATGCCAGTGTGACGGAAAAAGCGGCAGCTCTTCGTCCTTCAGCACGTGGAGAATATGAGATTACAGACCTGAATCGCCTGTATCTGGAAGAAGGCACATTGAAAGTGGAACTCTTCGGACGCGGATTCGCATGGCTGGATACGGGTAACTGCGACAGTCTGCTGGAAGCATCCAACTTCGTGGCTACTATTCAGAACCGGCAAGGTTTCTACGTCAGCTGTATTGAAGAAATCGCCTGGCGTCAGGGATGGATTCCAACAGAGCAATTGCTTCTGCTAGGTCAACAACTCGAAAAGACCAAGTATGGAAAGTATCTCATCGAATTGGCAAAACAATCCTAAAATCAACATAATAGAATAAAATATGAAAACTTATCTAGTGACCGGTGCCGCAGGATTTATCGGTGCGAATTACATCAAATACATCTTGGCCAAACATAACGACATCAAAGTCGTGATATTGGATGCCTTGACGTATGCAGGTAACTTAGGAACGATTGCCAAAGACATTGACAACGAACGCTGCGTCTTTATCAAAGGAGACATTTGCAGCCGTGATGTGGTAGATGGTCTTTTTGCTGAGTATCGTTTTGATTATGTAGTGAATTTCGCTGCCGAAAGTCACGTTGACCGCAGCATTGAAAATCCGCAACTGTTTCTGATGACCAACATTCTCGGAACACAGAACCTATTGGATTGTGCACGCCGCGCATGGGTAATGGGAAAAGATGAACAAGGATACCCTACCTGGAGAAAAGGTGTACGCTATCATCAAGTATCCACCGACGAAGTGTATGGTTCACTGGGAGCCGAAGGGTATTTCACTGAAGCAACACCGCTTTGTCCTCACAGCCCGTACAGTGCCTCTAAGACTAGCGCAGACATGGTAGTGATGGCTTACCATGATACTTATAAAATGCCGGTAACAATTACCCGCTGCTCAAACAACTATGGTCCGTACCACTTCCCGGAAAAATTGATTCCGTTGATTATCAAGAATATCCTCGAAGGAAAACATCTCCCCGTCTACGGTGACGGCAGTAACGTACGCGACTGGCTTTATGTAGAAGATCACTGCAAAGCGATCGATCTCGTTGTACGTGAAGGTAAAGACGGAGAAGTCTACAACGTTGGCGGACATAACGAGAAGACAAACCTCGAAATCGTAAAACTGACTATTTCAACTATCCACCGTCTGATGACAGAGAAGCCCGAATATCGCCAGGTTCTCAAAAAGAAAGTGAAAGACGAAAACGGAAATATTTCGATCGACTGGATCAACGAAGATCTGATTACGTTCGTTAAAGACCGCTTGGGACATGACCAACGTTACGCCATCGATCCTACAAAGATTACAAATGCTTTAGGATGGTATCCCGAAACAAAATTCGAAGTTGGTATCGTAAAAACAATCGAATGGTACTTGGCCAACCAGGCTTGGGTGGAAGAAGTTACCAGCGGAGATTATCAGGGTTACTACGAAAAGATGTACGGGAAATGATTCTCAACTTACCAACATTCCTATTGCAATAAGAACACCCATAAACAGCATATTACGCGAGGTCTCGCCTAATATGCTGTTCAATTTTTTACCACTATATATTTTCACCATCCGTTTCCAGGTGAGGAAATGAGGAATCAAATAGAGTTGCGGAAGAAGAGCGGCTAAAAAATGCCCTTCACGAAGGAAACATAGACAGAGAAGAGAAGCTGTAACACCCAACATCAAATAAAAATAGCGGCCGAACTTCTCACCGAAACGAACGATTACTGTTCTTTTTCCACTGCGCGCATCCGCTTCCCGGTCACGGTAGTTATTGACTACCAGCAGCGTATCAATCAATAGTCCACAAGTCAGAGAGGCGATAGTGACATCCGGCGTCCATGTTAGCGCTTGCACGTAATATGTTCCGCCAACAGGCACAAATCCGAAGAAGACAATCACCAGTACATCTCCCCAGCCGTTGTAAGAAAGAGGATAAGGGCCAGTGGTATAAAGAAAGGCGAATAATACACAAAGCACTCCTACGACAATCAGTTCCCATCCGGCAAAGAAAAGTAATGTGCAACCGATAAGACAGGCAAGAACAACCGTAATAATAATCCCGGTTTTCATCGCTTGCGGAGAAATCCATCCCTGTGCACAAGCACGTTCGGGTCCCAAGCGATCTTCCCGGTCTGTCCCTTTAAGGAAGTCGAAAAGGTCGTTAATGAAATTAGCGGCAATTTGCATCAAACTTGCAAACAGACAGCAAATCAGTGCCGGCAACCAATGAAAATGCCCGTCCATTGCAGCGAGAGCTGTACCTATCAAAACAGGGGTAACGGCTCCTGTAAGAGTTTTGGGACGTGCAGCTAATATCCATGCTTGTAGCGAGTTATGCTTTACTTCTTCCATAGTGTTCTGTTTTTAGATCTTTCCTGCTGTTGCGTTCTGCTTCTTCCATGCTGTTATCTTCTTGCTGTTTTTGTACTTTTATATCCCATAAAAAGTTTTCGGGCACAAAATTATATGATAATCTTGAGATTCTCACACCGACAAGACAAAGAAATGCTTTTTCTTTAGAGGAAAGATAACACTATTTGGGAAATATACTCTATTACTTTTACCTCACATCCCAGTAGAGAGAATACACATTGCCATTTACGGGAATAAGAACGGGCAAATAATATGAAATTGACTTTCTTCATATTTTTTGAGAAGGACAATGGTTATAAGTCTTCTCCGTTTGACCGATTATACTCGTTGTCATAAAACATCAGAATTTTGTATCTACCATATTGTTGATTAATCATGAACCATACTGATTTTTTTAAAATTGTTTCCACGAATTCATTTGTAATTTGCACCAATTTTTCTCTATCTTCAATTTCCTCTATTGGATATTTTGAAAAAATATATTTCTGCATTTTTAATAGTTCAGCATTCCCCTGTACGCTCTTTTCAAATATATTCTGAATGCTATCCGGTAGAATATTTACGGATTCGATTAGGGCTGGTAATTGACAGTAAGAGGCCTCATATCGCTTATTATTGACTGTCATTTCATAAGATAGATCTTCATTTTCAGATAGAAAAAGATTGGAAGATGAGTACGATATATATCTATCATTCTTCTGAAACTGACGACATAGTTTGTTAAATCTTATTCTGATATCAGTTTCACCTGATGCTATTGCATCT
The DNA here is from genome assembly GCF_001688725.2 of Bacteroides caecimuris. Classification (NCBI taxonomy): domain Bacteria; kingdom Pseudomonadati; phylum Bacteroidota; class Bacteroidia; order Bacteroidales; family Bacteroidaceae; genus Bacteroides; species Bacteroides caecimuris. The sequence goes on from NZ_CP015401.2 coordinate 3,062,491, forward strand.
TCAACCAAGATCCGCCACACTTTATTGTTATTGGTTACTACACTCAAGTACACTTGACTACCATTAAATTCTCCTTCCAGTTGATCTAACGTACTATTGTATCGATATCCTTTTGCCTTCAGTTTTTGTATCATTTCCGATTTGCTGCCATCGACAGGGATACCAAGAAATTGTGTTACATCTTTTTGTGCATATAAAATAGTTGAAATAGTGAGTAGCATCACAATTGATAAAATCTTGTTCATTGTTATTTCTTGTTTATTAAGAAAGGCGTGCAACCATTCATAACTTGCCTTCATTTTGGTTACCGCCAAGTGACCACATCTCGTAACAAGTACAGAATAGTCCACGCCTTATGGGCGTGAACCTTCAGTCGACTTGTCCTCACGAGATGAATGTTTGGCGGTATTCAAATGAAGGAGAACAAGAGCTAAAAGCTCAATTCAATATTTTCAAGTATGAACAGGAACGCTTTCCGTGATTATTATTTATTTGTTTAATTCATTCTGTGGAAATCCTTTTGCAAAATTTGCAAATGCTTCCCAAATATCTGTTTCCTGTTTATTCAATTCATTCGCATACTGTTTTAAAGGGTTAATACTTACATTTCCGGCACAAAGATATTGAAAACGATGAATTTATTCCATATTCAGCAGTGATAAATTGAATAGATGTGTTGCGAAACAGAGTTTTGTCGACTTATACGGTGCTGTAATTACGGGCAAGAGTATTAATAGATGAGAACTTGTCTATTAAAAGAAAACTTCTTCTCCATTAATTATAAACTTCTTTTCTCCTACTTCTAAAGTTCCAGCTGATTCATCATAAACTCTAAACGCAAGTTCAGGGCAAACGCATTATATTTTTATCTTATTTAATAGTTTGAACAAATATTCATCATTCCATCCTGCGTTTTTTCTTTTGGCTGCTACACTGCCCTTTGTTTCATCTTGTTTGATGATATAAAGGGCCATCTTATTAATTAAAGAAAAATTTTGCGCAGCATTACCTACTTTCCTTCCTGCGTCTTCTCTAAACGATACGTCTAACTGCCAATGTAGCCTGTTTTCTATATCCCAATGCGATCTTATAGCCTCTGAAATTTCTTTCGGTTTTAGCCCTAGTGAAGTAATGTAATATCTTTTTTCTACGGAAAGTTTTTTAGTGGCTACCTCCAGTCTTTCGGTACTAATTCTTACGATGGACTTGACCCCCTCAAATTTATCTTTCAGCATTGATTCCATAATCTTTCCCGGGCTATAAACCAGACATTCACGAGTCTCAATTCTCCCATGAGAAACCTCCTCTGTGACATATTTTCCATAGTGTGAACGGTATACCGGCCGATCAATATCAACACCATCCATCTCGTCTAGCCAGCGTTCCACATCCATTAACCTGTTTTTTTGATTGGCCTTTAATGCCAGAATATAGTCTGCATTATTTTCTATTATTACTTCGGCAATATCTGTTTGGCATGCAATAGCATCAATTGTCACTATGCAATCCTGCAAATCCAGAGATTTTATAAGAGAAGGAATAGCGGTGATTTCATTGCTTTTATCATCTACTTTTACCTGACCCATACTGATTCCATTGGAAACAGCCCAGGCACTAACCATATGAAGCTTGAATCCTTTTTTGCCAAAGGGATTGTCTTTGCTGCACTTACTTGCTCCACGAAGCATTTTACCGTCTATAGCAACAACCCCTTCATACTTACCACAAAGCTCAGATACCCAATCACGAAAGACCAATTCAAAATAACCGGGTTTGAGTAAACTGAAAAAACGATTGAAAGTGTCATGACTTGGGATCTTTACTAAATCAGGAAAACGACGTTTAAAGAAGTCAAACTTACAAATACCGAACCGTTCTATTTCATTCCAGCTTTCACTTCCACAGATTACAGCACACAAGGCTATATAAACGATGACTTCCAAAGAGTGTTCTTTTTTTCGGTCAATACGAGGATCTTCAAGTTGTTTACAAAGACTAATTAAGCTCATTTTAGGGTTTATTTTTGTTTAAATTCAATACAACAAAAATACAAATAAATAATTAATATACAAAATATTAATAGATTAATAATAAGACAAATAATAAAAATGAAATATAGATAATAGTTGACTAATTGATAGACAAAATATAATGCGTCTGCCCTGACGCAAGTTTTGTTTTTATAAACGAAGCTTGCAATTATAAAAATGAAGCTTGCATTTTTATAATCAAAGCTTGCGTTTATAGTTTATGATGAATGGAAGATAAGTTTTCTATCTGATGAGATGAAGTTTATAATTAATGAAACGGAAGTTTTTTATTAATAAACAGGAAGAGAAGTACCGCTTCCTATAAGAATCAGTAGTAGTGGACTGATTGAGAAGAAACGTACGAAAGTAACAGGTATGCATAATCTGTCATCCGGTATAATCTTTTATTTTTTTGTCAGATATCAAATTAAAACACTTATCTTTGTTCTCTAATCATTAAAACCTCACGTTTATGCCAGTAAATGAATGGAAAGAACGATATATTGACCCGAGAACCGATTTTGGATTCAAGTATCTTTTCGGAACGCCCATGAACAAAGAACTGCTAATCGGCTTTCTGAACGCGCTTTTTCATGGAACATACATCATCAAAGACCTTACTTATCTTAACGGTGAGCAACTAGGTATTCGTAAAGAAGACCGCCGTGCCATCTTTGATGTGTATTGTGAAACGGAAAGCGGTGAAAAATTCATTGTCGAGATGCAAAATGTATTCCAGCAATTCTTCAAAGACCGCAGTGTCTATTATTCCACCTTTCCCATCCGCGAACAGGCCAAACGGGGAGATTGGGATTATCGGCTCGAATCAGTCTATACGGTAGGAATACTCAATTTTGTGTTCGATGAAGACAAGAATTCAAAGGACTATTTCCATCATGAGGTAAAATTGATGGATGTAAATACTAAAAAAGTATTCTACGACAAACTTACATTCATCTATCTGGAACTCCCCAAGTTTACCAAGACAGAAGATGAACTGGGAACATTGTTCGAAAAATGGATATTCGTCCTGAAGAATCTGTCCCGTCTGTTGGAACGTCCGGCTGCATTGCAGGAACGCGTCTTCAACCGTTTGTTCGAAGCTGCTTCAATAGCCCGTTTCACTCCAAAACAGTTAAGAGAATATGAAGACAGCGTGAAAGCGTATCGGGATATCGTAAATGCTGTAAATACGGCACGGAAAGAAGGACATGAAGAAGGACATGAAAAGGGGCTGAAAGAAGGATTGGAAAAAGGCCGTGAAGAAGAAAAAATAGAAATAGTCAGGAAGATGAAATCGGACGGATTGCTTGATGACGTGATTTCCAAATACACAGGGCTTCCGATTGAGGAAATAGAGAGAATCTGAAAGGAAATATGAACTTGTTGGTTCCGTTCAATCATCTGCATTCATAAACGAGAAAATGAAGAAAACGATATACCCTTTTATGCTGTTGGCGTTACTTTTGTTGGTTTCTTGTAAATCGAAAAAGAATGTCGTATCCACCTTGCCGCGCCCTGTCTTGAACATGGACTCTGTCTCTGCACATATAACGGATACAACCGGATCCATTGCCAGGATATTCACCCCTGACCATTCGCAACTCAAAGACCTGAATATCTCGAAAAGCAAGAAACATAACCCCCAAAAACAAGAACCAGCTACCGACAACAAATACTCTGACCGGGTGCTTCGTGGCACAAAGATAACCTCTTCGACAGTCAAACTCTCTTCTACCTATGCGGGTATAGACCGTGTAGTGAACTACGACTTTACCCACCGTGACGTCCCCGAAGCATTCGAAGGTTTCCGTATCGCTTTTATTTCCGACTTGCACTATAAGAGTCTATTCAAAGAACAAGGCTTGAACAGCCTTGTCAATCTCTTGATTGCCCAAAAAGCAGATGTTCTTTTGATGGGTGGCGATTATCAGGAAGGTTGCGAATATGTAGAACCTTTGTTTTCCGCACTTGCACGGGTAAAGACACCAATGGGAACCTACGGAGTGATGGGCAATAATGATTACGAACGTTGTCACGACAAAATTGTGAACACAATGAAACATTACGGAATGCGTCCGTTAGAACACGAAGTGGACACGCTGCGTAAAGACGGCCAGCAGATTATTATTGCCGGAGTGCGCAATCCTTTCGATCTGGGGCGCAACGGAGTATCACCCACTTTGGCACTCTCTCCCAAGGATTTTGTCATCTTGCTGGTTCATACGCCGGATTACATAGAAGACGTTTCAGTAGCCAATACAGACCTTGCTCTCGCAGGGCATACACACGGCGGACAAGTCCGTGTATTCGGAGTCGCCCCGGCACTGAACTCACACTACGGCAATCGTTTTATCACCGGACTGGCATATAATACAGCAAAAATCCCTTTGATTATAACAAACGGAATAGGAACTTCAAAGTTACCGATCCGTGTCGGTGCTCCGGCAGAAATCATCGTCATTACCCTTCATCGGCTGACGGAGTAAGGTATCGTAACTTAGTACGATAACAAACAGAAATAGCAGCATCACACACTTTTCTGATACGACTTTCTGTAATATACCACACTTTTAGGGTACGACTTTTTGTTAAATACCACACTTTTAGGATATGACTTTTTGTTATTATCCTTTTTAGTGTTTACATTTACATCTATAAATAGTTGATTATCAACAACAAGAGTAACTGACAAATTATCCGTTATATTCTGCCGGATATGTATTTTAATATATTCAAAGGCGTATATTATCTTTCTTGATAGCCTCCCAAACTCTTGGATGTAGAAAGTAACGAATATCTTTCCCTGCACTCAAGGCTTCCCGAATAAAAGTGGAACTGATTTCAAAAACAGGAGAATGAACGAGACGCACGGTTTCCGGCAATTCCTCTTCTTTTACCGGAAAGCCGGGACGAGGATAAATGAGAAGTTGATTCTCTTTAATGATGCGTTCGGACTGATACCAGCGTCCAAAACGTTCCCAATTATCGGAACCGATAATGAAATAAAACTCCCGGTCGGGATACGTTTCACGAAGTTTTTCCAGTGTATATACGCTATACGAAGGACGGGGCAAATGAAATTCAAAGTCTGAAGCTCGAAAACGAGGATAATCACTGATGGACAACTCCACTAATTGAAGACGAAGTTCGTCACTCCATAACTCCGCCTTCGTCTTCAAAGGATTCTGCGGACTTACCATAAACCAAATTTCATCCAACCCTTCATACTCACAAAGGTAATTGGCTAAAGCGAGATGCCCGATATGAATCGGATTGAATGACCCGCTGAAGATTCCGGTTTTTCTTGTTTTAGCTTGGTTCATTTTCTGCCATTCTTTCTTCTTGCTTCACTTTCTTTCTCCACTTCGGTAAAACAATAGCTTGTCTGATTGTGAGAAGTAGCGTAATGCCGCTTATGACCCATTGTTGAAAATAAAGGCATACAATAAAAGCAAGAAGATTCATCACACCGGTGACGGCACACAGATACATCCATTTTCGGCTGTTACAATTCTTCTTGTACATTCTTAAGTCTTATTCTTCGGCTAAAAACCCTTTGATTACTTTCAACGCTTCTGCCTTCGCAACTTCCAAATCGTCATTGACAATCACACAATCGAATTGCGGAGCAAACCCCAATTCGTATTCCGCCTTGGCAATACGGCTTTCAATGACTTCCGGAGCATCCGTTCCGCGTCCTTCCAACCGGTAACGTAATTCTTCCACCGAAGGCGGTTGAATGAACACTGACAGCGCACGATCACCATAAAACTTCTTGATATTACATCCACCTACCACATCAACGTCAAACACAACATTCTGACCTGCTTCCAGTTGCTTTTCCACTTGTGCCTTCAACGTTCCGTAATAACGGTCCTTATATACTTCCTCATACTCCAAAAATTCGTTGTTCTCAATGCGACAACGGAATTCCTCCGGCGTAAGAAAGAAATATTCCACTCCGTGCTGCTCCGTCCCACGCGGAAGACGGCTGGTAGCAGAAATAGAAAATGCAAGATTCAAATTCTGCGTCAGCAAATAATTGATAATAGTAGATTTGCCCGAACCTGACGGGGCAGAGAAAATAATTAGTTTACCGGTCATTATTAAAGCTTATTTGACATTAAGTTATTTACGATTAGACGATTTACGATGTACGATTGATATTACTTTTTGAATTTATAAATATCCAAATGTGTACACAATTATTTCGCAATACTAACTTCAATCGTACATCGTAAATCGTCTAATCGTAAATGAATCATCGTAAATAAATTTATTGTGAGTAAATTACATCACGTTCAACACCTGCTCCTTAATCTGCTCCAGCTCATCTTTCATCTGAACAACGATTTTCTGCATTTCGGCATGATTAGACTTGCTACCTAACGTATTGATTTCCCGACCCATTTCCTGGGCAATAAAACCAAGTTTCTTACCTTGTCCGTTACCGCTTTCCATTGTGCTGATGAAATATTTCAGATGGTTGCTAAGGCGTTGTTTTTCTTCATTGACATCCAATTTCTCAATGTAGTAGATCAATTCTTGCTCCAAGCGGTTCTTGTCGTAATCCACACTTAATGTCTTTTCGAGAGCATCCGTGATGCGTTCTTTCACTTTTTCCACACGTTCTTTTTCGTAAGGAGCGATCTTTTCGAGCAGGCTTGTGATATTGGCGATCTTCTCGCGGAACTTCTTTTCCAGTGCAGCACCTTCCTGTTTGCGGAAATCTACCAGATGACTGATAGCATCGAGCACCGTGGCATGCACCATTTTCCATTCCTCTTCGGTCAGTTCCTGAATTTCCGTTTTAGTCATCACATCCGGCATACGGAGCAATGTCTGAAACCAGTCGGCAGGAACAGGAATACCAAGATTCTGCGAGATTGCCAAAATCTGTTTGTAGTAACCTTCCACCAATACTTGATTGATAGGAGTCGCATTTTCTGCCGCCTCTTTCTTCTCGATCCACAGGCTGAAATCGACCTTTCCACGTTCCAGCACTTTAGAAATCTCATTACGGATTTCAATCTCTTTTTCACGATACACCGGAGCGATACGAGTGGATAAATCCATTGCCTTGCTGTTGAGCGACTTGATTTCTACATTTATTTTTTTATCAGGAAGTTCGGCCGTAGCTTTGCCGTATCCTGTCATAGACTGTATCATAACCTTAAAGTTTTGTGCAAAAGTACACGAATATTTTAAGAATTGGAAATAATCATGTAAATTTGCGACAATTTAATAAGCTGATTTTTATGTCGTGTATACTGAATATTGAAACCTCTACCTCTGTTTGCTCGGTAGCGGCCAGTCAAGACGGACAGACGATTTTTGTGAAAGAAGATTTGAAAGGCCCTTCACACGCCGTGTCTTTAGGAGTTTTTGTAGATGAAGCGTTGTCTTTCATTGACAGTCATGCCATCCCTTTGGATGCAGTCGCAGTAAGCTGCGGACCAGGTTCTTACACCGGACTTCGAATCGGGGTTTCTATGGCGAAAGGGATTTGTTACGGACGTAACATCCCATTGATCGGTATTCCGACACTGGAAGTATTGACTGTTCCGGTGTTGTTGTATCACGACTTGCCCGAAGACGCTTTGCTTTGTCCGATGATCGACGCCCGCCGCATGGAAGTATACGCAGCCATTTATGACCGCAGACTTCAGGCAAAACGTGCAGTATCTGCCGATATCATAGACGAAAACTCTTACTTGGAGTTTCTAAACGAACAGCCGGTTTATTTCTTTGGAAACGGGGCCGACAAATGCCGCGAACAGATCACGCATCCGAACGCACACTTCATCGACAATATTCACCCATTGGCTAAAATGATGTTCCCGCTGGCAGAAAAAGCAATAGCCGACGAAGATTATAAAGACGTGGCTTACTTCGAACCTTTCTACCTGAAAGAATTCGTTGCTTCCACGCCGAAAAAACTTCTTTAATTTTTAATTTTAAAACTTTCAATTAAATAAATGCAATACAATACTCAACAGAAAAGAATGCCGCTTCCCGAATATGGGCGTAGCATCCAGAACATGGTAGATTATGCGTTGACCATTCAGGATCGTGCAGAACGTCAGCGTTGTGCCAACACCATCATCAACATTATGGGAAATATGTTCCCCCATTTGCGTGATGTGCCCGACTTCAAGCACAAGCTCTGGGATCACCTGGCTATCATGTCCGGTTTTGATCTGGATATTGACTACCCGTATGAAATCATCCGTAAGGACAACTTGGTGACCCGTCCGGATCCGATCCCCTACTCCACTGCCCGTATGCGTTATCGCCACTACGGACGCACACTGGAAATACTGATAAAGAAAGCAATCGAATTCCCCGAAGGAAACGAAAAGAGAAACTTGATTGCCCTCATCTGCAACCACATGAAGAAGGACTACCTGGCATGGAACAAAGATACAGTGGACGACAAAAAAATCGCCGAAGACCTGTACGAACTCTCCAACGGGGAACTCCAAATGACTGACGATATCGTCCGGCTAATGGCAGAACGCCTGAACCAGAACTATCGTCAGAAGACGAACTATACCAATAATCGTCAGAACAACAAGAGAAGATACTAAGAAAATAGGAAATAAGTATCAAGTAGATACCGCACGGTTAATACTTGATATTTAACACTTAACACTTTAACCATACTTAATACTTAAAAATTAATGGCTTCATTTGTAATCGAAGGAGGACATCGGCTTTGCGGAGAGATTCACCCGCAAGGAGCTAAAAACGAAGTTTTGCAGATAATCTGTGCCACATTGCTAACCGCAGAGGAGGTAACGGTAAACAATATACCTGATATTCTTGATGTCAACAACTTAATCCAGCTCTTACGCGATATGGGAGTGACGGTTGCAAAGAAAGGCATTGATTCTTATAGTTTTAAAGCAGAGAATGTAGACTTGGCTTATTTGGAAAGCGATGAGTTTTTAAAGAAATGCTCCAGTCTGCGAGGCTCTGTCATGCTGATTGGCCCTATGGTGGCACGTTTCGGCAAAGCGTTGATATCCAAGCCGGGAGGAGATAAAATCGGTCGCCGCCGTTTGGACACTCACTTTGTAGGTATTCAGAATTTAGGAGCGGACTTCCGTTATGATGAAGGACGGGGCATTTACGAAATAACAGCCGACAAACTTCAAGGAAGCTATATGCTGCTAGACGAAGCGTCCGTCACCGGAACAGCCAATATCGTAATGGCTGCCGTGCTTGCCAAAGGCACTACTACCATCTACAACGCTGCCTGCGAACCTTACCTGCAACAACTCTGCCGGTTGCTCAACCGGATGGGAGCGAAAATCAGCGGAATTGCCTCCAACCTGCTTACTATTGAAGGCGTGGAAGAATTGCATGGCGCACAACACACCGTATTGCCCGATATGATTGAAGTCGGCAGTTTTATCGGTATGGCAGCCATGACAAAAAGCGAAATCACCATCAAAAACGTTTCTTACGAGAACCTTGGAATCATCCCCGAGAGCTTCCGCCGCCTGGGCATCAAGCTCGAACAGAGAGGAGATGACATTTATGTTCCCGCACAGGAAACTTACCAGATAGAATCATTCATCGACGGCTCCATCATGACAATAGCCGACGCCACCTGGCCGGGACTGACTCCCGACTTGCTTAGTGTAATGCTCGTTGTAGCCACACAAGCCAAAGGCAGCGTACTGATCCATCAGAAGATGTTCGAAAGCCGCCTGTTCTTTGTGGACAAGCTGATCGATATGGGTGCACAGATCATCCTCTGCGACCCTCACCGTGCCGTAGTCATCGGACACAATCATAGCTTCAAGTTGCGCGGCTCCCGCCTGACTTCACCGGATATACGTGCCGGTATAGCCCTTCTGATTGCCGCCATGAGCGCTGAAGGAACCAGTACCATTAGTAACATCGAACAGATAGACCGTGGTTATCAGAACATCGAAGGACGTCTGAACGCTATCGGAGCCAGAATCACCCGAATATGATAAAAAAAGAAGAAGTATATAAGATAGGATTATTCAATAAACCGCATGGCATTCACGGTGAATTGCAGTTTACGTTTACGGACGATATTTTCGACCGCGTGGACTGCGATTATCTGATATGCCTGCTCGACGGTATTTTCGTGCCTTTCTTCATCGAAGAATACCGTTTCCGTTCCGACTCCACCGCTTTGGTAAAACTGGAAGGGATAGACACTGCCGAACGTGCCCGAATGTTCACCAACATCGAAGTTTACTTCCCCGTAAAGCACGCGGAAGAAGCGGAAGACGGCGAATTGTCCTGGAACTTCTTTATCGGTTTTCAAATGGAAGACATTCATCACGGACCTTTGGGAGAAGTGATAGATGTAGATAACACTACGGTAAACACCCTTTTTGTGGTTGAAAGAGATGAAGAGGAACTACTCGTTCCCGCCCAAGAGGAATTTATCGTAGGGCTAGACCAGAAACAGAAACTCATCACCGTGGAACTTCCCGAAGGGTTGCTCAATCTGGAAGAGTTGGAAGATGACCGATGAGAACAAATAAAACGATGAGTCACTCATCAACTGAAAATAGTAAATAGTAAATCGTAAAATAGTAAATATCCGAGATGCCAAAGAGAAGACGAAGTAAAGCTTTCTGGAAAAATTTCAAGTTCAAGTATAAACTGACGATCGTTAATGAAAATACACTTGAAGAAATTGTCGGACTTCGTGTATCCAAGCTCAATGGACTATCCGTTTTACTTTGCGTGCTGGCAGTGCTTTTCCTGATTGCTTCCTGCATCATTGCTTTCACCCCGTTGCGCAATTATCTTCCGGGATATATGAACAGTGAGGTCCGTACACAGATTGTAGACAATGCGCTGCGTGTAGACTCTTTGCAACAAGTGCTCAACAAGCAGAACCTCTACATCATGAACATTCAGGACATCTTCAGCGGGAAAGTGCCTATCGACAGCGTACAAACGCTTGATTCACTGACTGCTGCCCGTGAAGACACGCTGATGGAACGAACCAAGCGGGAAGAAGAATTCCGCCGCCAATATGAGGAGAGCGAGAAATACAATCTAACCTCCATCACTTCCCAACCGGACGTGACCGGATTGATATTATACCGTCCCACTCGAGGCATGGTATCCAACCACTTCAATACCGAAAAGAAACATTACGGCACTGATATTGCCGCCAATCCCAACGAAAGCGTACTGGTAACCATGGACGGAACCGTCATCCTCAGCACGTACACCGCTGAAACCGGTTATCTGATTGGCGTGCAACACAACCAGGATTTTATTTCGATCTACAAACATTGCGGTTCTCTCCTGAAAAAGGAAGGTGAACGAGTGAAAGGAGGCGAAGCCATCGCCTTGGTAGGAAATAGCGGAACACTTAGTACAGGGCCACACCTGCACTTCGAACTTTGGTATAAAGGCCACCCGGTAAATCCGGAAAAATACATCGTATTTTAAAGTGATGACAGATAAAGTGATGATATAAAATGAATATAGAGACTAACAAAAAAAAGAAACAAATAGCTATTCTAGGCTCCACAGGTTCCATCGGAACGCAGGCTTTGCAAGTCATCGAAGAGCATCCCGACCTGTACGAAGCATACGCACTGACAGCCAATAACCGTGTGGAACTACTGATTGCGCAAGCACGAAAGTTCCTGCCGGAAGTAGTAGTGATAGCCAACGAAGAAAAGTATTCCGAACTGAAAGAAGCATTGAGCGACCTGCCTATCAAGGTGTATGCAGGAACCGACGCTATCTGTCAGATTGTGGAAGCGGGTCCTATCGATATGGTATTGACAGCCATGGTCGGTTATGCCGGACTGAAGCCGACAATCAACGCGATCCGCGCCAAGAAAGCGATTGCGCTAGCAAATAAAGAAACATTGGTAGTAGCAGGTGAACTGATTAACCAGCTGGCACAACAATATCGCACCCCGATTCTGCCGGTAGATTCTGAACACTCTGCCGTTTTTCAGTGTTTAGCAGGAGAAGTGGGCAATCCGATTGAGAAAGTGATATTGACTGCCTCCGGAGGTCCGTTCCGCACTTACACTTTAGAACAGTTAAAGTCCGTGACTAAGACACAGGCCTTGAAACATCCCAATTGGGAGATGGGAGCGAAAATCACGATTGATTCTGCTTCCATGATGAATAAAGGTTTTGAAGTGATCGAAGCCAAATGGCTGTTCGGTGTTCAACCCAGTCAGATTGAGGTGGTTGTGCATCCGCAATCAGTTATTCACTCGATGGTGCAGTTTGAAGACGGAGCTGTAAAAGCACAGTTGGGCATGCCTGATATGCGTCTGCCCATCCAGTATGCATTCTCTTATCCCGACCGTATTAGTTCTTCTTTCGACAGGCTCGATTTTTCCAAATGCACGAACCTGACGTTCGAACAACCCGATACGAAACGGTTCCGCAATCTGGCACTCGCTTACGAAGCGATGCATCGCGGAGGGAACATGCCTTGCATCGTCAATGCCGCTAATGAAGTAGTAGTAGCCTCTTTCCTGAAAGATGGCATCAGCTTCCTCGGTATGAGCGACGTGATAGAGAAAACAATGGAACGGGCTATGTTTATAGCCACCCCCACATACGACGACTATGTAGCCACCGATGCGGAAGCACGGAGAATCGCTTCCGAACTGGTGAGTCGGCAAAGTCTCTGAGCAATGATTAGTAATTTGTAAATAGTAAAATAGTAAATAATAAACATGGAAACATTTTTGATTCGTGCCCTGCAATTGATTATGAGCTTATCTTTGCTCGTTATCATTCACGAAGGCGGGCATTTTCTTTTTGCCCGTTTGTTTAAGGTGCGTGTAGAGAAATTCTGCTTATTTTTTGATCCCTGGTTCACCTTGTTTAAATTCAAGCCTAAGAAAAGCGACACAGAATATGCAGTAGGCTGGCTGCCGTTAGGCGGTTATGTCAAGATATCCGGTATGATTGACGAGTCGATGGATACCGAGCAGATGAAACAACCCGAACAACCGTGGGAGTTCCGTTCCAAACCGGCATGGCAACGTCTGCTAATCATGGTGGGTGGCGTACTGTTCAACTTCCTGTTGGCCCTGTTCATCTACTCGATGATTCTTTTTGCGTGGGGCGACCAATATATAAAGGTGCAGGAAGCTCCTCTCGGCATGGATTTCAACGAAACGGCCAAATCTGTAGGTTTTCAGGACGGTGATATCCTTCTTTCTGCCGACGGTGTTCCTTTCGAACGTTATGACGGTGATATGTTGAGCCAGATTGCCGACGCTCGCGAAGTAAGCGTTATCCGCAACGGTGCAAAAGCTTCCGTTTATATCCCCGAAGACTTGATGCAACGCCTTCTGGCAGACAGCATCCGTTTTGCCTCCTACCGTTTCCCATACGTGATAGACAGTGTGATGGTGAATTCTCCTGCCGCACAAGCAGGCATCCAACCGGGTGACAGCATTATCGCCCTGAACGGAACACCGATTTCTTTCTCCGACTTCAAAGAAGCGATGGCAGAACGTAAGAAAAACGCAGAAACCTTGCTCAAAGACAGCATAGATCCGCGCCTGATTACACTGACCTATGTACGTAGCGGCGTAACCGACACATTGAATATGCGTGTAGACTCCGCCTACCTGATGGGTGTAACCGCCTGTCTCGTCACAGACCGCCTGCTCCCTATGGTGAAAAAAGAATATACTTTCTTTGAATCCTTCCCGGCAGGTATCTCCCTCGGCATAAAGACACTGAAAGGATATGTAGGAAACATGAAACACCTTTTCTCGAAAGAAGGAGCCAAACAGCTAGGTGGCTTCGGAACGATCGGCAGCATCTTCCCCGCTACATGGGATTGGCACCAGTTCTGGTATATGACAGCCTTCCTTTCTATCATTCTGGCTTTCATGAATATCCTCCCTATCCCCGCATTGGATGGCGGCCACGTGCTCTTCCTCTTCTACGAGATGATAGCTCGCCGCAAACCGAGCGACAAATTTATGGAATACGCTCAAATGACCGGTATGATTCTACTCTTCGGTCTGTTGATATGGGCTAACTTCAACGATATTCTAAGGTTCTTCTTTTAGGATTTCGAAGCATAGATAGATTCAAGAGGCTGTCTAAAAAGTCGTTAGTAACTCCAACTCCCCTCCTTCAGGAAGGAGAATGAGGATAGAACCGATTTTTTAGACAGCCTCCATTTATTCTCTGTACCTATCCGAATGATTGACAGACACAAACACAGAAGCAAGCCCATCCGACTACAAAAAGAACCGGTTACTTCAACTTCAAAATCCGCTGATTGCTGCTTCCCCTGAACTCCAAATATGGAGAGAAAAGAGCCTGTTCGAAGCGTCCGTCCACCAATACATCAATATAATCAAGAGCGGCACTTAAACGAGGCTGCGCCTTAATTTCTTCGTATGTGTATCCGGTGTAGCACCACACATTCATCCCTGTTTCCTCTTTCACCCGTTTCAGTAAAAGCCGGAACGCTTCCGGATGAAAAAACGGATCACCACCGGAAAAAGTAACGCCGTCCAGCAAAGGATTCGCTTTGATTTCACGGATGATGGACTGTATTTTCTCCTCCGTCAGTTCTTCTCCTGCGTCCGGGTTCCAACTCTCCGGGTTGTGGCAACCGTGACAATGATGGGAGCAGCCGGCAAGATAAATAGAAAACCTGATACCTTCACCGTCAACGATCGTTTCGGGATAAGTTCCTAGTAAATTCACTTCTACAAATGCTTTACACGGTCCTTCTCTTCTGCTCGCTTAGCAGAGTTCCAAGAACTTAAATCGCCCGTCAGATAACCGGTGATACGCCGCATACGGAGAATACTTTCACTCTGGCATACAGGGCATTTATCGAAGATAACTCCCTTGTAACCACAGTTATGACAAGTGTCTACCGGGTGATTGATAGAGCCGTATCCAATACCTTCGTCGTGCATCACTTTCACAATCTTGGCAATGGCACGCACATTCTTCTGCGCTTCACCGTCCAGCTCCACATACGTGATGTGTCCGCCGCGTGTAACAGCATGGAACGGAGCTTCACGCTTGATTTTCTCAACGATGCTGATCGGTTCTTTCACGTCTACGTGAAAAGAGTTGACGTAATAGTCGCGATCTGTCACTCCGGGGATTTTTCCATATTTCCGGCGGTCCATTTTCGTGAAACGTCCCGAAAGTCCTTCGGCAGGAGTAGCCAGAACGGAGTAGTTCAGATTATATTTCTCTTTATATTCGTCTGCCACTTTATTCATTTCCATCACCGCTTCATACAGCGTGTCCCATGCTTTTTGGTTGTGTCCGTGACCTTGTCCGTAGAGAGCCACCATTGCGTTATGCCCGCCAATAAATCCGATCCCCAGTGTACCGCTGCGCAAGGCGTCTCCTACCTGTTCGTTCGGATTCAGTCCGCCACCGCCTTTCCACACATTATTTCCCATCATGAACGGGAACTGACGTGCCAGAGCCGTACGCTGATACTGATAACGTTCGTAAAGCTGATCGGCTACGAGCGCAGACATTTGGTGTACAGATTCGATGAAAATTTCTTTTGCTTTTTGTTCGATGGCATCTTTGTTGCGTTCATCTTCTACCAGATTTTCCGCTTTGATACGGGCTTCGATAGCCAGTCTTGGCATATTCAGTGTAGTGAACGAAAGATTGCCACGTCCTAAAGAAGATTTTTCTCCCGCCACATTTTCAAAAACACGGGTACGGCAACCCATCGTTGCCAATTCGTAAATGTAACGCTGCGGATCGTCGGCTTTCCATTTCTCGTTCTTGTTGAAAGGTGTGTCGAGGAACATGAAGTTCGGGAACAACGCTTTCGCAGTAGTCTGGCAAGCCTTCAATAACAAGTCGAAGTTGGGAGCCTCGTAACTGTCGGTCATTGCCTCTTCGATGTTCTCCGCTTTCATTGCCTTCTCAAAGTCTTTCTCCGAGTAAGAAACACCGTCTTTCACCTTGAATATCTGGATGGGGAATACAGGCACTTCTCCTCTTGTGCCGAGTCCTTCAATGGTAGCTTTCAGCAGTTCTTCGATCACCATACGGCCTTCGGCAGAAGTGTCCGTTCCGTAGTTAATGGAACTGAATACCACTTGGTTACCGCCACGGGAATGCATTGTGTTCAGGTTGTGGATGAATCCTTCCATTGCCTGATGCGTATCTTTACGGGTCTGCTGGTAGGCTTTTTCGACAATGCGTGCAAGGTGTTCCTTATCTATAATGATCTGTAAAGCGACCAAAGCGATGCGCAATGTTTCGCGTTCGGCCTCGGTGGACTTGATAGACGGAAGGTATTCTTTAATCAACGTGCGGATGGATTTTTCATCGGCCTGATTTCCGTTCTCCATAGCCACATAGAAGTTGATGAACGATGCCAGATGCTTACGGAAAGATTTCGCCACTCCTTTTGCCATGAAGAAGTCGAAAGCCGGAATCGCCTGTCCGCCATGCTGCTCATTTTGGTTGGTCTGAAAGATGATGGTAGCCAGCGTAGCATAGCTTTGGATGCTTTGCGGGGTGCGGATGCTACCGTTCTTTGTGCGGAAACCGCGTTCAAAGAGGTCATCCATATCATATTGGATACAGGTTGTCGTCTTTGTCGGATAATAATCCAGGTCGTGGATGTGAATGTCTCCCAACTGGTGCGCTTCGGCAAAACGTTTCGGCAACAAGTATTTATAGGTATAATCTTTAGTTACTTCGGAAGCAAACGTCATCATCTGCCCGGCAGGCGTGTGACTGCTCATGTTGGCGTTGCTCAAATTGACATCATTTTTGTCGATAGCCACAATGCCGTCCATCACCTGTTTCATCTGGGTTTTCTTATCACGCTCCGTATTCCGCCATTCGCGATAGATGATGTATTTCTTCGCCACCTCCGGCCGCACTTTCATCAACGACTTTTCTACCAAGTCCTGAATCTCTTCTACGGTGATCGTGGGGGTAGCAAACTGACTGATAACATTCATGGTGATGTCAGCAATCAACTGCTGCTCATCCTGAATACCACATGCACTGAATGCTTTACTAATTGCATTCTTAATCTTACTGATAGAGAAATCTTCTCTCTTACCATCGCGTTTGATGATACAAATTTCCGCGTAGTTCATAACTTTAACTCCCGAAAGCATTAATAAATTGAAAATAGAAAATCTCTTCGGCAGGTCTTCTGACTTATCCCTCCCCCGCAACACCTTCCCACACCGGCATCGATGCAGTGGCCTATTGTGCGGATTCTTAGAGAATTACAGCAGCGGGTACTGTCGCCGATTTGCACAGCGTTCCCTCATTGACTAAACCTCTTTTTAGCTCCGAAAACGGATGCAAAGATAGGGGAATATATAATAGCTTGGTTAGCTTTTAACATTAAATTTTGGGAAACTTTTCTTTCTCGCTGATACAGAAAGTTTTCCAAAACGGAAAACTTTTTTTCTGATTTTAACGTGGATAATATTCCAATTCCGTTTATTCTTTTTCCGAAAAGCAGACAATTCACAGACCGTCTATCCCCTATTGTAGCTACAAAAATGGGAATTTATTTTCTTTTGTTCTATACAAAATCAAAGAAATATTTCTGCTTTTTAGAAATTATCATCAAATTTCTCTTTTCCGCAATGTTTCCGAAAAAGGAGTAGAATTAAATTGTATGACACCCGGGTGTCAAGTGCCATGAAACCCGAGTGTCGTATAACTGATTATTGCAGTATTTTGTTTCCGACCTTACTGCTAGCAATAACTTCAATCGCTATTAGACAGAAGTATCTAACTCATAACCTGCCAAAAGGAACTAATAATCTCCTGCAATCCGACGCAAAACACATACATACCTACATACGGCCGCCACCCAAAACCTGATACAACGTAATCACACCCTGAATTTCAGTAAAACGGTTTGCCACTTGTGACAGTTGCGCGTTGAGCAACATTATATGATTACATTAATTATATGACTACACCGACTTTATCTTTTGTACTTATGTTCTTCTGTCTAAAAATCAGAATTACTCTTTTCCAGCCCTGGACTTTTCTCCCTCGCTCACTTTGATTTCCTCTTCAATCTGCCAATCATGCGTAGGGGCACTCTGTATGGGACGGAGACGTTCCTGCAACCATTAGAAAGCGATGAATAAGGTTGGCACGATGAAAAGCAGTGCCAGCGTACCGATAGTCATACCGCCAACTACTCCCGTACCCAACGAACGGTTACCGTTAGCTCCTACTCCACTAGACATCATCAGCGGGAACAGACCGAAAATCATCGTCAAAGCCGTCATCAGAATCGGGCGCAGACGGGCTTTGGCTGCGCTGACAGCAGAAGCAATCAGTCCCATACCGGCCTTACGGCGTTCGGCAGCATATTCCGTCAGCAAGATAGCCGTTTTTGCCTGCAGACCGATCAACATAATCAGACCCGTTTGCAGGTAAATATTATTCTCCAGTCCGAATATCCGGGCAAAAAGGAAGCTACCCATCAATCCGCAAGGCACACTCAAAAGAACGGCGAACGGAATAATGAAGCTTTCGTAGAGCGCACTTAGAGCCTGTTTAAATTTTCCTGAGATTATGTTAGATAGGCTTTACCAACCTGTTTTTATTCGTCCCATAGTCTCCGTCATGCTGCTCCTCACAACAACAGAAAATATACTCGAAAGCAACTCTCAAAACTGTGTCGGGCAAAACTCGGAGCGGGCTCTTAATAATCCACTTTTCATTCATTAATAAAAAAGTTCTCTTTCATTAATTGTAAACTTCTTATTATCAGCATGTAAACTTATTTTTCATTAACTGTAATCTATAAACGCAAGCTTCGTTTATAAAAACAAAGGCTTTGATTATAAAAACAAAGCTTGCAATTATATAATCAAAGCTTGCGTTTATAGTTTGCATCAAATGAAACAGGGCAGACGCATTATATTTTGTCTATCAATTAGTCAACTATTATCCATATTTCATTTTTATTATTTATCTTATTATTAATCTATTAATATTTTGTGTATTAATTATTTATTTGTATTTTTGTTGTATTGAATTTAAACAAAAATAAACCCTAAAATGAGCTTAATTAGTCTTTGTAAACAACTTGAAGATCCTCGTATTGACCGAAAAAAAGAACACTCTTTGGAAGTCATCGTTTATATAGCCTTGTGTGCTGTAATCTGTGGAAGTGAAAGTTGGAATGAAATAGAACGGTTCGGTATTTGTAAGTTTGACTTCTTTAAACGTCGTTTTCCTGATTTAGTAAAGATCCCCAGTCATGATACTTTCAATCGTTTTTTCAGTTTACTCAAACCCGGTTATTTTGAATTGGTCTTTCGTGATTGGGTATCTGAGCTTTGTGGTAAGTATGAAGGGGTTGTTGCTATAGTGGAGAGCACTCCGAAAGAGTGCTTCTAAAAGAAAAGATAAGGTGGAATCTTCCCGATTTCCATCTTTCTTTTTTCTTCTTATCAATAAAAACAATAAATGTTTTCCGAACCGGATATAAATGTGGAAACTTTACAAGCCGTATTATAGAACCAGTCATTTTGCTATAAAATCAATAGAATTTATCAATTATGGACTACAATTTTAAACTTTTATTCCTACATTTGCAGCCAAATGATAACTTATTAATAAAAATACAGATACCATGGCTAAAATAACGAAAGAAGCCGCTTTGCTCTACCACTCACAGGGCAAACCCGGTAAGATTGAGGTAGTTCCTACCAAACCGTACAGTACACAAACAGATTTAGCACTCGCATATTCTCCCGGCGTAGCAGAACCATGCCTCGAAATAGAGAAAAATCCACAGGACGCATATAAATACACTGCGAAAGGTAACCTTGTTGCCGTTATCTCTAACGGTACAGCCGTACTCGGACTGGGCGATATAGGCGCATTGAGCGGCAAACCGGTAATGGAAGGCAAAGGGCTGCTCTTCAAAATCTATGCGGGTATTGACGTCTTCGATATCGAAGTGGACGAAAAAGACCCTGAAAAATTCATCGCAGCGGTGAAAGCTATCGCTCCTACTTTCGGTGGTATCAATCTGGAAGATATCAAAGCACCGGAATGTTTCGAAATCGAACGCCGTCTGAAAGAAGAACTGGATATCCCGGTGATGCACGACGACCAGCACGGAACGGCTATCATCTCCAGTGCCGGACTGGTAAACGCCCTGCAAGTGGCCGGAAAGAAAATCGAGGATGTGAAAATCGTTGTGAACGGTGCCGGTGCATCCGCAGTATCTTGTACTAAATTGTATGTTTCACTGGGTGCACGTCTCGAAAATATCGTCATGCTGGACAGCAAAGGCGTAATCAGCAAAACACGTACCGACCTGAACGAACAGAAAAGATACTTCGCCACCGACCGCACAGATGTCCACACACTGGAAGAAGCAATCAAAGGCGCAGATGTATTCCTCGGCCTGTCGAAAGGAAATGTGCTGAGCCAGGATATGGTGCGCAGCATGGCTCCGATGCCTATCGTATTTGCACTGGCCAACCCTACGCCGGAAATCTCTTACGAAGACGCCATGTCAGCCCGCCCCGATGTATTGATGGCAACCGGACGTTCCGACTATCCGAACCAGATTAATAATGTAATCGGTTTCCCGTACATCTTCCGTGGCGCATTGGACACGCATGCCAAAGCAATCAACGAGGATATGAAGATTGCCGCTGTACACGCCATCGCCAATCTGGCAAAACAGCCTGTACCTGATGTCGTAAATGAAGCCTATCATGTAAACAACCTCTCTTTCGGCCCGGAATATTTCATCCCGAAACCGGTAGACCCGCGTCTCATCACAGAAGTTTCCTGTGCCGTAGCCAAAGCCGCTATGGAAAGCGGAGTGGCTCGCACGGAAATCAAAGACTGGGACGCTTACTGCGTACATCTGCGTGAATTGATGGGCTACGAATCCAAACTGACCCGCCAACTGTATGATACTGCCCGCCGCTCACCGCAACGTGTCGTATTTGCCGAAGGTATCCACCCGAATATGCTGAAAGCTGCCGTTGAAGCCAAAGCCGAAGGGATCTGCCATCCTATCTTATTAGGAAACGACGAAGCTATCGGAAAACTGGCAGAAGAAATGGATCTTAGCCTGGAAGGTATCGAAATCGTCAATCTCCGCCATCCGGACGAATCGGACCGCCGCGAACGCTACGCCCGCATCCTTGCAGAAAAACGTGCACGCGAAGGATTTACCTACGAAGAAGCCAACGACAAGATGTTCGAACGCAACTACTTCGGCATGATGATGGTGGAAACAGGAGATGCAGACGCATTCATCACCGGACTTTATACAAGATATAGCAATACGATCAAAGTGGCAAAAGAAGTGATCGGCATCCAACCGGGCTTCAAACACTTCGGCACCATGCATATCCTGAATTCCAAGAAAGGTACTTACTTCCTGGCAGACACATTGATCAACCGCCACCCCGATACGGAAACACTGATTGATATCGCCAAACTGTCTGATAAAACAGTTCGTTTCTTCAACCACACACCGGTGATCTCTATGTTGTCCTACTCTAACTTCGGTGCTGATACCACAGGTAGCCCGGTGAAAGTGCACGAAGCTGTTGCTCACATGCAGGAAGAATATCCGGAATTGGCTATCGACGGTGAAATGCAGGTAAATTTTGCCATGAACCGCGAATTGCGTGATGCCAAATATCCGTTTACCCGCCTGAAAGGTAAAGACGTAAATACATTGATTTTCCCGAATCTAAGTTCAGCAAACGCCGGTTACAAACTGTTGCAGGCAATGGACCCGGATACAGAATTCATCGGCCCTATCCAGATGGGATTGAACAAACCTATCCACTTCACCGATTTCGAAAGTTCTGTCCGCGACATTGTGAATATCACAGCCGTAGCCGTGATCGATGCCATCGTAGACAAGAAGAAAAAAGAAAGCAAATGAAAAGGCCTTTATCCAAATCACAAATAGTTTGCATCAGCTTGCTTTGGTTGGCGCTTTGCTATTTAGTTCTGGCAAAAGCCGAACGAATTGACGGGATGACAATAGTAATGCTTGTCATTTCGGCAGCATTGGTATTTATTCCTGTTTATAAGTCAATCAAAAAGAGCAAATAAATATCTTTTTTCCTATTTTTAATGCGATAAAATATCAAATTTGATGTTTTATCGCATTTTTCTTTATAAAATGTTTGATAGTTCAATTTTTATCTTTACTTTTGCAACCGGAAATAAAAATCCGATGTACCCATATACAAGTGTGCAAATCGCTATACGGCAGAAAAGCACATAGTCGAGCGGCACATGAGCTATTTGTCAAATTAGCACATTATTTTATATCAACCAATTAAAGAAAAAAAAGATTATGAATGCAGCAAAGGTATTAGACGATCTGAAAAGAAGATTTCCCAATGAACCGGAATATCATCAAGCAGTAGAAGAAGTGCTTTCTACTATTGAAGAAGAATACAACAAACACCCGGAGTTTGATAAAGTAAACTTGATCGAACGTTTGTGTATTCCAGATAGAGTATATCAGTTTCGCGTGACTTGGATGGATGATAAAGGTAATATTCAAACCAACATGGGTTACCGTGTTCAGCACAACAACGCGATCGGTCCTTACAAAGGCGGTATCCGTTTCCATTCATCTGTAAACCTTTCTATCTTGAAGTTCCTTGCCTTTGAACAAACATTCAAAAACTCACTGACTACGCTGCCGATGGGTGGTGGTAAAGGTGGTTCCGACTTCTCTCCTCGTGGAAAGTCAAATGCTGAAGTAATGCGCTTTGTACAGTCGTTCATGTTGGAACTGTGGCGTCACATCGGTCCTGAAACGGACGTTCCTGCCGGTGACATCGGTGTTGGTGGCCGTGAAGTAGGTTTCATGTTCGGTATGTACAAGAAACTGGCTCACGAATTTACCGGAACATTCACAGGTAAGGGCCGCGAATTCGGTGGTTCGCTGATTCGTCCGGAAGCTACCGGTTATGGTAACATCTACTTCCTGATGGAAATGCTGAAAACAAAAGGCACTGACCTGAAAGGTAAAGTTTGTCTGGTTTCCGGTTCTGGTAACGTTGCTCAATATACAATCGAAAAAGTAATCGAACTGGGTGGTAAAGTAGTTACTTGCTCTGACTCTGACGGTTATATCTACGATCCGGATGGTATCGACCGCGAAAAACTGGATTACATCATGGAACTGAAGAATCTGTACCGTGGCCGTATCCGCGAATACGCAGAAAAATATGGTTGCAAATATGTAGAAGGAGCTAAACCTTGGGGTGAAAAATGTGATATCGCTCTTCCTTCTGCTACTCAAAACGAATTGAATGGCGACCACGCTCGTCAACTGGTAGCAAACGGTTGTATCGCTGTATCTGAAGGAGCTAACATGCCTTCTACTCCGGAAGCTATCAAAGTGTTTCAGGATGCTAAGATCCTTTACGCTCCGGGTAAAGCTGCTAATGCCGGTGGTGTGTCAGTATCAGGTCTTGAAATGACTCAAAACTCTATCAAATTGAGCTGGAGCGCTGAAGAAGTAGACGAAAAACTGAAGAGCATCATGAAGAATATCCACGAAGCTTGCGTTCAGTACGGTACAGAAGCCGACGGATACGTAAACTATGTGAAGGGTGCTAACGTAGCCGGATTCATGAAGGTTGCTAAAGCAATGATGGCACAAGGTATCGTGTAATCAGCGAAAGATATATAAGCTATAGTTTATTTAAAGGCTCCCGCCTTCCGAAAGGAAGTGCGGGAGTTTTTTTTATACCCTATAAGGTATAATCCATAAAACCATAACTAAAATTATACCCTAAAGGGTGTAAATCAGAGAAAATACATTATCTTTGTACCCAAAAGGGTATAATATGAACGATAAATCATTATCAGAATACGTAAAGCTAATGCGTAAAGAACATAACTTGACCCAAGTAGAACTCTCCGAAAAATCAGGAGTTGGGTTACGCTTTGTACGCGAACTCGAACAAGGCAAACAGACTTTGCGTCTTGATAAAGTAAATCAAGTGCTTAGTCTTTTTGGAACGGAAGTGGGTGTTGTACCAATAAGTAAATTCAACAAGCTATGAGACAAGCACACATATACTACCAAGACCAGTTGGCAGGATTACTTACAGAAGATGAAAATGGCTATACTTTTCAATATGATGCAGCCTACATTAAATCCAACGATGCCGACCCTGTCAGCCTCACGCTTCCAATCTCTGAAAAGCCATATACAAGTCTAATATTATTCCCATTCTTTGACGGTCTCATTCCCGAAGGCTGGCTTTTAGATATTGCCGAGAAAAGTTGGAAGATAAATCGCCGTGACCGTATGTCACTACTCCTTGCCTGTTGCAAAGATTGCATCGGTGCAGTTAGTGTGATTCCTGTCTTAAATAAAGAATAATGATGAACAGATGCCTATATTGTTATCAGGAACTTGGCGAGGGAGAAACTGATTTTCACCCTCAATGCGGAAAAAAAATATTTGGAAGTAAAACTATCCCCCTCCTACCCTATACCAAAGCAGATATCAAGCAACTTGCCGAACAAGTCATACGTTCACAAACCACACTTACAGGAGTGCAAGCAAAATTGTCTCTCGATATATCATCGTCCCCCAACCAACCACAACGTTTTACTATCGTAGGTTTATGGGGGCGTTATATTCTCAAACCGCAAACGGAGCAATTTAAATATATGCCTGAAGTTGAGGATTTAACAATGCATCTTGCCGAATTGGCTAAAGTAAACGTTGTTCCTCATTCATTGATTCGTTTTGCCGATGGCGAATTGGCCTATATCACCAAACGCATAGATAGAACCTCGAAGGGTGAAAAGCTGCCAATGGAAGACATGTGTCAGCTTTCGGAACGCCTCACAGAATATAAATATAAGGGCTCTTATGAAAAGATAGCAAAAATAATTATGCAATATTCCGCTGTGCCAAAACTTGACGTAATAAATTTCTGGGAACAAGTCGTTTTCTCATGGCTGACCGGAAATGCGGATATGCATCTAAAAAACTTTTCACTTTATAGTCAGCGTAAAGGCTATTATTCGCTGACTCCGGGATATGACATGCTCTCTACGGCACTCCTCATGCCAGAGGACACCGAAGAATTGGCTTTAACACTAAATGGTAAAAAACGCAAAATCAAGCGTTCTGATTTTGAAGTTGCCATGAATAGCTGCAGTTTGGAGAAAAAGATCATAGACAATCTATTTTCTAAATTTACCAAGGTTGCTGACAAATGGCTGAAGTTCATAGATATTTCTTTCTTGCCAAAAGATATGAAGCAACAGTATAAGCTGATTATAACAAGGAGGTTAGATTTGTTATAAAACAGTGTAGAGATGCAAAGAGGAAATAACTTATTTATAATATCAATAAAAAAAATTCTTGGGGATTTAACGGCTACTTAAGTTGAAGTAGATTCTTATTTCTTCATCGTGTTCTTCCGCGTTATGAATATTCTCTAAAAAGGACATAATCGCGCAGAAAGGAGGAAAATAGTGATTAATAATGCAGAAATGAGCAAAATTCGGAATGAATAAAAGAAGATATCTCGTATAAGCGCTTATCCATCGGACTTTCGGTTGAAAGCGCCCCTAAAACCACTCCATTTTACTTTCAGCCTCTGTGCTATTGAATTTTCTTTTAACATTCTACAGAAATAGCGATTCAACTCTTTTAACTATCTTTGTCCCCTATATAACTCATTAATATTTATAACAGACTGATGAAACTAAAAAAATTATTCGCCGGAATGATATTATGTCTGGCAGTCGCTTCCTGCATTCAAGATGAAGCTCAAAATGTTGAAGCAGCCATAGACGGATGCAGCGGAAACCACATCCAACAGTATTTGATTGATCGAAATGACTTCACCATTCAATTGTATGTATCAAAAGCTGCTGACCCATCCCAAATAAACATCAACTTCGACCTCCCTACTGGAGCTTCTATACAACCAGTACGACAATTAACCGGAGACGAAGCTAACGTCTACAACTTTGATGATGAAAACCCTAGAGAATTTAAAGTTACATCAGAAGACGGTGCTTTTTCTGCAACCTACACAATCAAACTTTGGCAAACAGAAATGCCTTTGGTATACGACTTTGAAACTTTAAGTTCAGATGCTCCCTATCACAAATTCTATGAAGATCAATCTTCTGAAAATGTTATCCGTCGATTAGAGCTTGCTAGTGGAAACCCAGGATTTGAATTAACCAAAATGGCAAAAACACCGGAAGACTACCCCACAGTACGAGCAAATGGAGGAGTTGATGGTGGCAAATGTGTAAAACTGACAACGAAGGACACAGGTAGCTTCGGAAGTATGGTAAAAATGTATATTGCTGCAGGAAACTTGTTCATCGGTTCGTTTGAAGTGGGACAGGCTTTAAACAACGCAATGAAAGCCACTCGCTTTGGCTTTCCATTCTTCTACTATCCGCTCAAGTTGAAAGGATGGTATAAATATAAAGCAGGTGCCAACTTTTCATCAAAAGGAGAAATCATAGAAGGGAGAAAAGATAAATGTGACATCTATGGTGTATTATATGAAACAGATGATAATGTACAATTTCTCGATGGCTCTACTTCACTCACTTCACCCAATATTGTAGCTTTGGCACAAAATCTTGATGCACTTCCAGAAACAGATAATTGGAAAGAATTCAGTTTTAAATTCGAACCGCAGAATGGCAAATCTATTGACCCTAACAAACTAATGAAAGGTATCTACAAACTTGGCATCGTATTCTCTTCCAGTGCAGACGGTGCAAAATTTGAGGGAGCTGTTGGCAGTACACTTTATATAGACAAAGTGGTAATTGAACATACTTCTAACCCGAGTGAATATCCTGCAAATTAATAATAAACCCAATCAACCGATAAGATAATGAAGAAAATAATATATAATAAAGTAACAGGAATCATATTCCTTGCAATACTTTTTTCACAGGTGACACATGCCCAAAACGAACGTAACAAAGCTCTTATCTACTCATATTTACATGGATGGGAGTATAGCATCAAAGCCGGATTGAGCATTGGGGGTACTTCTCCTCTTCCCCTACCGAAAGAAATACGTAGTATTGATAGCTACTCTCCCAACATAGCTATCGCTATCGAGGGAAATACCACAAAATGGTTCGGCAAAAACAAAAAATGGGGAATGACCGCAGGTATACGGCTTGAGAATAAAACGATGACTACTGAAGCTACCGTAAAAAATTATGGTATGAAGATCATCAACACTAATGGTGGCGAGCTACAAGGTCTTTGGACTGGTGGAGTAAAAACAAAAGTGAAAAATTCATATCTCACCATTCCTGTATTGGCTAATTATAAGATAAGCGACCGTTGGAAAGTATCACTTGGTCCTTATGTCTCTTATATGTCTGAAGGCAACTTCTCTGGACATGTATATGAAGGGCATCTACGCACACCTGATGAAACAGGTCAGCGTGTCGACTTCAACGGTGAAAGTATTGCAACTTATGATTTCTCTGACAACTTACGCAAATTTCAATGGGGAGCTCAATTAGGCGGTGAGTGGAAAGCTTTCAAACACCTTAATGTCTATGCAGATTTGACATGGGGACTAAACGACATCTTTAAGAAAGACTTTGATACCATCACGTTCGCCATGTACCCCATCTATTTGAATATTGGATTTGGATATGCTTTCTAAAAAGGAGGCTTCCGTAAATGTCACGCTTGAAAGTAGAAAAATTCAATAAATTCTAAATTAAAAAAGGCGTATGTCATAATGCTCAATTATAAAGATTTACCCCTGCTACAGCTACCTGCGGCAGGGGTATTTTTTTCAAAAAGGGAGTTTTGACACACTTTTTTCAATTTATATTAAAAACAACTCAATAAAAAAACAACCCATTCATCGCCTGTTTCATATTTGAGTAATTATAATCCACCAACAATCTCAAATCATTTCTTTACAGTTTATCGATTTCCGAATCGGAAAGCCCCGTCACCTCGCGGATAGCATCAAAGGACATGCCCATCCGTTTCAATTGACCGGCTATGATACGGCGTTCTTCCGCTTTACCTTTCGCCATCCCTTCCGCCAAACCTTCGGCTCTCCCCTTCTGCTCGGCAAACTCCATGGTCACCAGACTATCACGATACACCTTGATACTCTCGTCATACTTCATACGCTCCTCCTTGGAAAGAGAGGCGATGTCGACAATCTTTTCAAGCTTCTCGAATACCGACTTTCGCGCCTTAAAAGGCATTCTGTTCAATGTTTCCATATTCTTCAGTACATAAATCCAACGTTCAAAATCTGTCACACATTCCTCCTCTTCCTTCCGGAAAGAGGGAAGCTCGATGAAAATAAAACGAA
Source organism: Bacteroides caecimuris (assembly GCF_001688725.2). Classification (NCBI taxonomy): domain Bacteria; kingdom Pseudomonadati; phylum Bacteroidota; class Bacteroidia; order Bacteroidales; family Bacteroidaceae; genus Bacteroides; species Bacteroides caecimuris. The sequence continues at coordinate 3,090,896 of NZ_CP015401.2, forward strand.
GCTTGTCGGAGAATTGTTCGTGCGTGTCACGGTCGGAAAGAACGATGTCCGTACGAAGCTTGTGGGGCATATCCTCCAGCCGGAAGTTCATAAAGAAAACACCGTAAACGGCTTTCAAGTTGAAACGCCAGTCGGCACCCTTCTCGCCCTGACGGGAAACAGCATGGGAAAGGTAATACAAAGCACGTTCGCGGAAGTTGACCTGCTGGCGGTTCTGCATCTCGACAATAAACTGCTCGCCGTTCTCAGTCGTACAGTAAATGTCGTAGATGACACCACGGTCGCCCATGTATTCCGGGAGAATCTCTTTATCGAGAAAAGTGATATCAGTGATGCTCTTTTCGTCCACTAGAAGGTCATTGAGAAAATCTATCAGCAAATCTTTGCTGACTTCCTGACCGAAGATTTTCTTGAAACCTACGTCCGTGAAAGGGTTGATAAACTTTGCCATGATTGCTTGATTCTATGTTTTATATCACAAAGATAATAACTGAATACAAATTATCACTATTTAAAGAGAAGATTCCCACATGAGACCAAACGATACTTATAAAGCATCGATTTCCGAATCGGAAAGTCCCGTCACCTCACGGATAGCATCAAAGGACATGCCCATCCGTTTCAACTGACCGGCTATGATACATCGTTCTTCCGCTTTACCTTTCGCCATCCCTTTCGCCATCCCTTCCGCCAAACCTTCGGCTCTCCCCTTCTGCTCGGCAAACTCCATCGTCACCAGACTATCACGATACACCTTGATGCTCTCGTCATACTTCATACGCTCCTCCTTGGAAAGAGAGGCGATGTCGACAATCTTTTCAAGCTTCTCGAATACCGACTTTCGCGCCTTAAAAGGCATTCTGTTCAATGTTTCCATATTCTTCAGTACATAAATCCAACGTTCAAAATCTGTCACGCATTCCTCCTCTTCCTTCCGGAAAGAGGGAAGCTCGATGAAAATAAAACGAAGCTTGTCGGAGAATTGTTCGTGCGTGTCACGGTCGGAAAGAACGATGTCCGTGCGAAGTTTGTGGGGCATATCCTCCAGACGGAAGTTCATGAAGAAAACACCATATACAGCTTTCAGACCGAAACGCCAATCGGCACCCTTCTCGCCTTGGCGGGAAACGGCATGGGAAAGATAATACAAAGCGCGTTCGCGGAAGTTGACCTGCTGGCGGTTCTGCATCTCGACGATAAACTGCTCGCCGTTCTCAGTCGTACAGTAAATGTCGTAGATGACACCACGGTCGCCCATATACTCGGGCAAGACCTCCTTATCCAGAAAAGTGATATCAGTGATGCTCTTTTCGTCCACTAGAAGGTCATTGAGAAAATCTATCAGCAAATCTTTGCTGACTTCCTGACCGAAGATTTTCTTGAAACCGACGTCCGTGAAAGGGTTGATAAACTTTGCCATGGTTGCTTGATTCTATGTTTTATATCACAAAGATAATAACTGAATACGAATTATCACTATTTAAAGAGAAGATTCCCACATGAGACCAAACGATACTTATAAAGCATCGATTTCCGAATCGGAAAGCCCCGTCACCTCGCGGATAGCATCAAAGGACATGCCCATCCGTTTCAACTGACCGGCTATGATACGGCGTTCTTCCGCTTTACCTTCAGCTTTACCCTCAGCCTTACCTTTCGCCATCCCTTCCGCCAAACCTTCAGCTCTCCCCTTCTGCTCGGCAAACTCCATGGTCACCAGACTATCACGATACACCTTGATACTCTCGTCATACTTCACACGCTCCTCCTTGGAAAGAGAGGCGATGTCGACAATCTTTTCAAGCTTCTCGAATACCGACTTTCGCGCCTTAAAAGGCATTCTGTTCAATGTTTCCATATTCTTCAGTACATAAATCCAACGATCAAAATCTGTCACACACTCCGCCTCTTCCTTCGTGAAAGAGGGAAGCTCGATGAAAATAAAACGAAGCTTGTCGGAGAATTGTTCGTGCGTGTCACGGTCAGAAAGAACGATGTCCGTACGAAGTTTGTGGGGCATATTCTCCAGCCGGAAGTTCATAAAGAAAACACCGTAAACGGCTTTCAGGTTAAAACGCCAATCGGCACCCTTCTCGCCTTGGCGGGAAACGGCATGGGAAAGATAATACAAAGCGCGTTCGCGGAAGTTGACCTGCTGGCGGTTCTGCATCTCGACAATAAACTGCTCGCCGTTCTCAGTCGTACAGTAAATGTCGTAGATGACACCACGGTCGCCCATATACTCGGGCAAGACCTCCTTATCCAGAAAAGTGATGTCCGTGATACTCTTTTCGTCCACTAGAAGATCATTTAGAAAATCTATCAGCAAGTCCTTGCTGACTTCCTGACCGAAGATTTTCTTGAAACCGACGTCCGTGAAAGGGTTGATAAACTTTGCCATGATTGCTTGATTCTATGTTTTATATCACAAAGATAATAACTGAATACGAATTATCACTATTTAAAGAGAAGATTCCCACATGAGACCAAACGATACTTATAAAGCATCGATTTCCGAATCGGAAAGTCCCGTCACCTCGCGGATAGCATCAAAGGACATGCCCATCCGTTTCAACTGACCGGCTATGATACGGCGTTCTTCCGCTTTACCTTCTGCCTTGCCTTTCGCCAGTCCCTTCTCCATCCCTTTCTCTAGTCCTTTCGCCATCCCTTCCGCCAAGCCTTCGGCTCTCCCCTTCTGCTCGGCAAACTCCATGGTCACCAGACTATCACGATACACCTTGATGCTCTCGTCATACTTCATACGCTCTTCCTTGGAAAGAGAGGCGATGTCGACAATCTTTTCAAGCTTCTCGAATACCGACTTTCGCGCCTTAAAAGGCATTCTGTTCAATGTTTCCATATTCTTCAGTACATAAATCCAACGTTCAAAATCTGTCACGCATTCCTCCTCTTCCTTCGTAAAAGAGGGAAGCTCGATGAAAATAAAACGAAGCTTGTCGGAGAATTGTTCGTGCGTGTCACGGTCGGAAAGAACGATGTCCGTGCGAAGCTTGTGGGGCATATCCTCCAGACGGAAGTTCATAAAGAAAACACCATAAACGGCTTTCAAGCTGAAACGCCAGTCGGCACCCTTCTCCCCTTGGCGAGAAACGGCATGGGAAAGATAATACAAAGCGCGTTCGCGGAAATTAACCTGCTGGCGGTTCTGCATCTCGACGATAAACTGCTCGCCGTTCTCGGTCGTACAGTAAATGTCGTAGATGACACCACGGTCGCCCATATACTCGGGCAAGACCTCCTTATCCAGAAAAGTGATGTCAGTGATGCTCTTTTCGTCCACTAGAAGGTCATTGAGAAAATCTATCAGCAAGTCCTTGCTGACTTCCTGACCGAAGATTTTCTTGAAACCGACGTCCGTGAAAGGATTGATATATTTTGCCATTATGGTATAAGTTTATCTGTTGGATTTCACAAAGATAACGCTTGAAAATGAATTATCACAATTTAAAAGAAGATTTTTGCTACCGTGTGATTCTGTGATTATTCATTATCTTCTCAATCAACTGTCGCATTTATAACTTAAACTTAAGGTCAACTCTCTACAAAATAAAAAAAATGAAAATTATCTGTCATCTGTCACACATTGGTACATAATCATCTGATTACAAACATTTAATCGTGTGACAGCACGTGGTGACAGCAAGGTAACGGCAATTTTGCTGTCACACATGCAATCATGATGTATCATAATCAACAGCCTGTCAGATATTAATCATTGAGAGGATCAGGCATTAATTGAGTATCGGTTTTAGAATCTGTTTAAACCTTTCTTCAATAATAATTTTATAGCTGATATTTTAACCGAATGCTTTTTTCACAATCCACCTTTTGTAAACAGGTCTGCATCCCTGTTTTTTTATATGCACTATGTATGGATAACTACTTATCAGAGATGGGAACTTTCTTAAAATTTTTATTTCACCCCTTTTGAAACAAGCTCTTCTCATCACGTCTGTCTATAGTCAGCAGAAAAGGTATTAACAGTTGCGTTCTTGGCTGTTAACGAAAAATTTCCTACCCATTAAATATAAACTTCCTCTGGATAGGAAGGAAACTTTCTTTTCATTCGATGCAAACTATAAACGCAAGCTTTGATTATATAATTGCAAGTTGCGTTTTTATAATCAAAGCCTTTGTTTTTATAAACGAAGCTTGCGTTTATAGATTACGGTTAACGAAGAATAAGTTTACATGCTGATAATAAGAAGTTTACAATTAATGAATGAGAACTTTTTTATTAATGAATGAAAAGTGGGTTATTAAGAGCCTGCTCCGAGTTTTGCCCGACACAGTTTTGAGAGTTGCTTTCGAGTATATTTTCTGTTGTTGTGAGGAGCATGACGGAAACTATGTGACGAATAAAAACTGGTCGGTAAAGCCTATCTAACACAATCTCAGGAAAATTTAAACAGGCTCTTAATCATTAAACAAGATCAATTCTATACTTTTCATGTTCTTTTTTTAAGATTTTCCCTATATTTCATACAAAAATAAGACACCTTTCTCATATAAACATATAAAGTTCATGTTTAATATACCCACCCTTAAAATATCTCTTCCAACCAAAATGAGCAATCGTTATATAAACAACATAGAAAAGAGGGTTCCGAAAAGGGTACCCTTCATCTTTTTTATAGCTTTTATGTGTGTTGCGTACTTTTTTGCCCAACTATAAAAATTGCGACTATCCAACTTATATTTCTCTCTAAACTGTCGTTATAAACTGCTCCATTTCCCTTTTTCTTAGTCTTTTTCCCCTTGGCTATCATTTTTCCAATGTTGAAGGCAATAGCTAAGATACCAAAGTCCATGACAATCTTATCAAAGCCTACATGCCTGAATCTCTTATATCCCTTATTCCATTTTATTTGCCCAAAGACTGCTTCTACCTCCACCGGTCTTTTGCTTCTATGTTTGAGCCCTTCCGGTGAAATGAGCCTCTCTCGTGCCAGTTGCTTGTATCGTCTTAATTTATGGTTAACTCTGATCTCTCTATTTCCTTTTCCCTTGTGATATTTATTCCGCAGAGGACATTCCTTGCAGTCTGCGGCACGGTAAACGCTTATTTCACTTTCATACCCATTATCATTGACAGTCCGGGTTTTGTAAGCAAGCTTCATATGCTGTCCCATTGGGCATACAAAGTAATCATCCGATTCGTTATAGTATAAATTCTCTTGTTTAGAGATATCCCCTTTCCATTTCTTAGTTTGCTCCACATGAAAATAATTATACTTCACATAAGCGCTTATACCAAAGTATCCCATAAACTCATAATTCTCTTCGCTTCCATATCCGGCATCCGCGCAAACCTCCTTCATCAAACGGTTGTATCTCAGCCAACCATATAATAGAAATGGAATTAGCGTTAAGGTATCACCGGGATTGTGAGAGAAAGCATAATTTGTTATAAACTGGTTTTCGGTAGATATCTGCAGATTATATCCCGGTTTAAGTTGTCCGTTTTTCATGTGATCTTCTTTCATGCGCATGAAAGTAGCATCAGGATCTGTTTTGGAATAGCTGTTTCTTTCCTGCATCGTATCCAGGTGCTTCTCATAATCTTGCAGTTTGGGAAGATGTTCTTCCTTAAGTTTCTTAATCTGACGAAGCTCACGTTTGCCGCGGTTCTCAAGATTGATAGCATCTATTTTTTCCTTCTGTGAATGCACCCTTTCAAACGTTTGCTACGAAAATCATTGATAGTACGAAAGTCGGGAGTTGATTTACCCGAAAGCCACATATAAAGGATGTTCTCCTGAAGTAGGCGAGCTATCTTACGACAGGAATAAACATTGTTAAGGTAGGCGAAGAATAATACCTTTAGAAGCATACGGGGATAATAAGCTGGACAACCGCCACCGTTATAAGTAGACAGCAACGGACTAATGTCAAGGTCATCAACGATCCGATTGACAAGCCTGACCGGAGCATCCGAAGCAATATTTTCATCAAGACGCGAAGGAAATAGTACTCCCATGCCTTGAGAACACTCCTTAAATTGTATATTTGTTCACCCGATTAACATGCTCTAAGATAAGAATTTTAGAGCAAATAAAAAAGTCTGAGCTTGGGAAAGTTCAGACTTTTGCACAAATAAATAGAGGGTACCCTTTTCGGACACCCTCTTTTTAACATAAGCATTATTTCACTTACGCAATAATTCTATTCACATACAACTTCAAATTCATCCACAATCAAAGTACTACCACCGGCACCTTTAAATGAATCACCATCTTTACTTGAAGAGCAAACTATAGCAAATTTATATTTGCTATTTCGGTCATACTCTTGTAAATATTCAAATTCAATGTTAAAAGGAGTATATTCTTTAATATCCTCAACGATAATATTAGCAACAGCAACTCTTAATTCCGAAGTGTTCACATCGTGACCTGTCAATACAATCTCTTTACCATCCTCACCTGTTTGCACTTTATACAATATGGCTTGAATCTGTCCTTTATCTTTAATATCAACCGGTTTTACATCCTCATGATTAGAAGCGTCAAGATAATTAGAACCTGATTCATATTTATAAACACCCTTAAAACGAAGCGGTTTTCCACCTAAACCAACTGTTTCTGCATCAAGACCAAATTTAGTACAACTCAACCTATCACCTTGCAAAGCAGGCATCATATCAAATTTACCAATAAAAATAGAACCGGCAGTAATCTTCGGAACTAATGAACTTGGCTCATTTGGATATTCAAAAGTTATCAATTTAGCCGCATACGTACCATCCTCTCTAGTTTCTTTTCTCAACAAAGTACCACCTAAAAAACCTGCTCCAGCAGCACTTCCTGCCCACAAATCTTTGGGTAACAGTTCATCATTCTTAGTACCTTCCTTCCATTCTTCAAAAGAATATTTCAATACACTGCGAGTACCTTCTACAAAAGCCGTATAAACTTTCACGGTTCCATCTTCCGCCATCACAGTATAAGTCACTTTCTTATTATTCGAGAAGTCCTGTTCTACACCGGAAGCCGGAGTAATAGTTGCTCCTTCAGATATTTCAATAATAGGAGTAAACTTGAAAGATGCTGCCTTCTCATTAACAGCAAAAACAATCGTACCAGCTTCTTCATTTATAACTGGTTGTTCTACCACTGCCTCATCGTCAATGATGAAACTTGCAATCTTAGCTTCACTACTTTCCGAACCTGTCAATTTAGTACCTTCATATACCACTTTCACAGCCTGTTCCAAATCACCCAATTTGGCAGCGATATCCAAATCAACTACTACTTTATTACCAGAGATATGTCCTTGGGCATTAATATCACCAGTCAAATTATATTGTGTCACATTCAAGACTTGCTTTCCTGTAAAACGATAGCTGTTTCCATCTTTCTCCAAAGCACAATCAGTCAAAGCAATAGTACCCAAGTCCATTCCCATAAAATTGAAATCCTTCAATTCCATATTAACAGAAGCATCTCCTGCCTTAGATATTGTTATATTTTTAGGAATATCAGATCCTATTGTAGTTCCATCCAAAGAAATATCCAATGTTCCTTTATAAACTCCGGCAATTTCAGCATCTATAGGATAAACAACAGCATCGTCATCGTCACTACATCCCGTAAACAAAGTCACAGAACAAACGAGCATAAACAAATACAACAAACTTTTCTTCATAATTTTCATTGTTAGTTAATAATCTTTTTTTCGATAAAAAATCGAGTGCAAAGTAATGACTTTGCATTTACCCTCGCAAGGTCTATTCTTTGTATTTTATGTTCTATTTTTAAGATTTGTATGCCAGACTTCCCATTTTTAACCCCAAAATGAGATAGTTTTTTCAAGACAAACCTATATTTAACCGATTGGTATCGACTGATTTCATTTCAAACGTATAACCATCCATACTAAAATCCGAAACAGAGGAAGTCACAACATCATGATTGACCCTCATTTGGTTGAAAAAGAAAGTTTCACGAACATTCCCAATCTCCGACTGTTCTCCTCCAAGATTGTATATCAGATTGGTATTATCAAGATATATCTTATCTACTTTCCCCAATCCGCGTATTCCTTCCGTATCATCACGAAGCTGGGCTATCAGCCCGGCTTCTTCAATATAAAGACAATAATCCGCCACGCTGTTGCGGCTCACATTGAGGGCGGTAGCTATACTACTGATCCTACACCACGAGGGGTACTTTGTTCTTCAAACAGAACTCCAGTATGGACTCGCCTTGTGGCATGGCTTCCGCTTTGTAGCGGATGAACAGCCTTTCGAAATCACTGCTGCTATACATATGTTTTTAGTTTTGGATTACAGCAGCGAAAGTCAGTGTTATTATGGTTGGGAGCAATACGTCATGTCGGACGCTTACAACGCTTTGTTTCATTAGAAGGACACAATTTTGAAACTAATCATCATAATCGTATTTCAAACTAAAATCATCTACCCATAAAGTACTGCCATCTCCCCCGGTAAAGTAGTCACCATACTTACTTGCCGTACATACTAACACCAGATATTTAGGAACACGACTAGTAGAACGATAAACTAAAGGTAAATCCAACTCTGTGTATTGAGGTATAGTTTTTCCGGAAATGAATTCCGCATAAGCAATGATATTCGGGTCATTCTTATCGAATAATTTACGCTCACTCTTCTTAGTTCGAATTTCCACAGGTTCATCCCAATCACCTAAAGCTACATAAATATAACAAGAATCAGGTCGACCTTTCAAATAACTGAATTCAGAAGTTGATTTGTCGATAATTACGCTTGTATATTTAATATGTCCTTTCAGACGAGTGGGACGTTCTGTAAATGGCTTGCCAAAACTAAGCACTCCATCAGTAACATCTGTTCTCAAATAATCTCCGACAAACAAGTTACCAGCAGCAAATTTCAATACAATATAAACAGATTTCAACTGTGCAGCCTTACCCGAGCCATTCCATGTATCAAACACCGGAATCGTATTACTGGTGCCAACAGTAGTAGCACCTTTGTTACCCGTATCCCAATACCCTTTCTCCATCCCTTCTGCCCATGGTTTCCAAAGTATCTTGTTATTGCCCTTATCCTCTTTACTCCAATCCTCGAACAAACCGCCCGGAATTTCTACCGCCTTTCCTGTTGTAAAAGAAAGTTCTGTACCATAGTCAGTTCCAGAATAAGCTCGGCAAATATATTCTGTCTCCGCCTTTAGGTGTGGAACACAAGCCGTAAATGCCGCTCCATCAAATGTTATATAAGATTTATCTACTTTTTGCCATTCAAGTGCGGAAGTCTCACGGATTTCAAACCCATTATCCTCTCCTTCAAGCCCTTCACCATATAACCATGCTACATTCACCCATCCATCGGCCTGCTTCGTTTCAGCATTTTTATCTTTACGATAAGCACGCACTTCCCATTCTTCTTCAAAGGAATCTTTATATTTCACCAAGATTTTGGCAGAAGCGTAATTGGAATATACAGTCCAATTCAAAGAAGGTATTTCAGTACTTCCATTATAAGTAGCTCCTACCGGTCCCAACTTCAGTTCAAGCAATTGCAGCTCTTTCCACTTTGTGTCTTTTGTCACATATGCCACAGCCAACCGCTGTTCTTCATTAATATCAGATACCCCAACTTGATTTTGGAGTTTATAAGTTCGATCTATATTACGCTTGGCAAGGATACTCCACTGATAATTTTGATAAAGTGACAATGTTACTTTATAAGGACTCGTCAAATCAATAATATCGTTCACCGCAAGTGTACTTTCAGCACCTTCCGTCACAGTGAAAGCAGTAACCTGAACTTTTTTCAAATCCTGCGTCTCTTCTATATTAAGTGTGACTGTACGGTTTTCTTCGGAAATAACAGCATTCCCTTGCTGTCCGGTCACTTGCATTTCTATAATAGATAATGCAATCTGCGGATATCCTATGTCATTTTTGATACAGCTTTGCAGTAAACATACGATTACTGCACTAAGAGATAAATTATATATAATACGCATCACCATTACATGCAAAAAGTTAAACCAATATTTATATTAAACAGATTGATCTTAAAATCAGCACCGCTAGACCGTCGTTTTCCAGTTTCTCCCAAATTATTGCTTTGTTTCTCCAATCTATATTTGAAACCCACTACTCCAAAAGAAAGTTCTGCACAAACATTCTGTGTTATAAAAACAGAGATGCCCGGATTGATACCCAAATGCAATTCATTTATCGTTGTATCCGTCCGCTTATATTCCGCTCCTTCTCCTCTGGCAAAACTCGATGTCCCATTCAAATACGTTAATGTCGTCTCATTAAATAATCCGAATAATTTTCCCCTATCAAGCCCGACATACGAACGGTGGAACAAGCCAAAGGAATACAAGTCTTCCGCATATCTCATATTACTCAATGAGAAATCCGACTCTTCATCAATATTAAGCGATATATTTCCTAAATCAGCAATTGTATGATTATATCCGAGCTTCATTCCGACTACAACATTATCCTTCACTGCATAACCAACAAAAGGCTTAACTGAAAACATTTTAAAGTTACAATCAAAATCCTTCAGCATAGAAAACAGCAAACGGCTGTCATCACTATCAAAATTAACATAGGAGAAAGTAAGACCACCAATCCATTTTTTCTTAGGAATAAACCGATAACTTACAATTCCACGATCAAAGCGTCCGATTGGTTTGATATGAATCAAGTTAGTGTTCTCTACAACATCTTTCTTCCTCTCCAATTCCGCTTTATCCAAATAAATGGTATCACGTATTATAACTGTATCCCGTTGTTGTGCCGAAAGTGTCTGTACTCCAGCCAACACAACCATTACACATATATAGATTAATCGACTCATTATTTCTTTCTTATAAGTAGAATGCTATACCTAATCCAATAGAGAATAGGTTAATTTTAAAGTTTGCCGCACTCGACGAACGCTCTCCGACATACACTTGATCTGTAGTTTGTTTTACCTTACTAAAATCCAATCCAAGAACCCCAACACTGACCTCAACTGCCGTAAAATTATTTATAAACGCAACAATACCGGGAGCGACTCCCAAGCCAAAATCTGTAGTTTTCGAATATGTTCCGCTTAGTGAAGTATTATCCTTTGTGATTACTTTAGACTGGCTTCCACCAACCTCCAATCTGGTTTCAGCGAAAAGAGCAAAACGTTTGCTCGTCCCTATGTTGATATAATTTCGAAGAATTCCAATGGCACTGTACGTGTGCTTCAATTGATACATATCATTCACATCAAACTTGGTATCTTCGTCAAGATTCAGAGTCACTCCATCCAATTTTGTCAATGTACGTCCATAAGAGAAACGTCCTCCGGCAGCCACATTATCTTTAAATGCATAACAAAACATCGGACTCACCTTAAAGGTATATCCATCTGAATTGAAACCATCAATTACCAGAAACTGATAGTTCTGCTCGCTATGTTCGGAATAAGAAACCGAACTGCCAACAATCCATTGCCCTTTCGGAACAAAGGTGTGAGCCTCTATATTACGTTTAAACTCTTGTGCCTGAGCAGTCATACCCACTATCAACAAGAGATATATTAAAATCTTTTTCACGTGCAATATTTATTTGATAATCAATGGTTAATACACTAGTTCTACATCATCTATCCACATTATACTCCCCACAGCTCCGGCAAAATAATCTCCATAGCGACTAGAAGAAGCAACCATCACGATATATTTGGGCAAACGGGTGTTATCTCGATAATCCAAAGGAATGATAATCTCCGCCATTTCAGTGTCTCCGCCAACATCCTCCGTAAAAATACGCTCTCCATAGGCAATTATATTCTCATCATTCGGATCAAAAGTGCGTGTGTTTTCCGGATGATTAAAATCCGTCTGTGCAACGACAGCCCATTCATATCCCGAAATATATTCACTACCCGTTCCAGGCCAATCACCTACAGCCACATAAATGATTCCCTGATCCGGCTCCCCTGAAATAAGTCCTTGTTCAGGCAAGGCGTTGTTAGTTACTACTTCAGGACGATACTTAACATAGACACGTAAAGCTGACGGACGGGCTGTAAAAGGACGCCCCCAACCTAAGACACCATTTCCTTTCCATCCATCCATTATGGTTTTCAAATATCTTCCGGCAAACAGATTACCTGCTGCAAACTGTCCGATTCCAAGAACTTTGGCATCTGTTGAAGTTAACTTAGCAGAATATGTTCCACTATGTTTAATAGAAGCATCAGCAACCGTAATATCGACACTCGCAGATTTGGAACCATGATTTCCTGAATCCCAAAAAATATCACTTTCGGCAGATGAAGTCGCAATATAGGCAGGCATACTTCCCGACCAATATTCAAAACTACTATTTTCCAGTTGCAATGCTTTTTCCGTAGTAAACGTACAGACAACTGTAGATAGCACATCACCATCCATTAATTGATATTCATATTTCGTGTCAGAAAGCAATCCCGTCACAGCAGACGCGCTCTGAACATTCTGCCCGTCACGAACAGCATCTACTATTTTCCAATCTTGCTCATCCGCCTTACGATAGCGGAAGGCCAATGCACCTTGTGGCTCACGACCGGGAAGAACAGTACCATACAGAGTAGCTTTTGTTGCCCACACTTCATAGACCGGAACAGGTTCTGTTTGTACGGTAGCATCCGAAACTACCATCTTCCAGTTTGCTGTACGCATCTTATTATTTGCATCTGTCGCAGTCAGGCTAATTGCATAAGTACCTTCGTTAACCGTATATTTCCGAATCAAATCAGCAGACAGAATCAGATTCAATGCATATCCTTTGGATTCTGCTTTTTCATCAATCAGTATTCCACCTTCCGTCAACTGAGTTTTTTGTTCCTCTGTCAGATTTTTCAAGTCAAAAGAGTTTTCACTTGTTGCCAAAAATTCAGGAAACTGTTCAGATGAAAGAAGCACTTGTTGCAAAGCAGAAGAGCCGGTAATATTTATAGTAACATCCGAACCACTTTCAGTAGCGACATAACTTGTGGCATCCAGATTGAAGATTTCATCTCCATATGCAGCAGTAAATACCGGGCGACGGTAATACACAACCTCTTCTTCAATGATTTCCAACGGAGTGGCATCCACTCGTAAATGTAAAATAGCCCCTCCGGTATCAGGATTTCCCACCTCAATATCCTTGTATTCATAAGTCAACTGATAAAGAGTGGCCGCTTTCGCTTGTGGAATAGTATCAACCTGTGTGTACGGACGTCCTGCAATATCAGTTGCCGAAAATGTGCAAAACAAAGTATCGCAATCGGCTGGAAGAGAGAAATATCCCATTGCTTCCAAATTATCCGCATTAAAATCCAATATTCCATTTTCTGCCTTTACGGCTATTGACACAGCATATTCTTCTTTAAAAACAGTTTTCAAAGATTCACCGAAAGCAACTTTTGTTACTGTGTTTGCAATATTACATATCACATCTACCGGGGTTACTTTTGCTCTCTCTACAGTGAAAGGTTCAACTCCCTCATAGAACTTTTTGGTAAACGATGCAGCCACAGAATCTCCGGCAGTCACCCGTACACGGTATTCGCCGGAAGGCAATGTTATCCCTTCTTCCGGAAGTTCTGCCGTACCCAAGTATTTACGAATCAACTTATCCGTATCATAAATTCGAATTTTACAATCTTTTACCAAGGCACTTTCTTCATCGGCAGTCAGAGAACGAGTAACAACTACCTGCAAGTCATTTTTCATCTGTACCCCCAAACGAAGCGTACCTTCTCCACCATAGCCTACATTTTCATCACTCTGACAACCACTTAAAGCCAACAGAGATAAAATGATATATTTATTAATCTTTTTCATCATACTCCTTTGCCTCACTTTTACTTGGTATTCAATGTCAAGGTAGCTGTAGCAGATGCATTTGTTACATCTTTCACCGTAATCTTAAACTGATGCATGCCATGATATACCTGCAACAGTGGAACAAATTTTGTAATATTAAAAGGTACCGTCTCTGTTGTTTTCACTTCATCTCCAACCGGGAAACCTAATGAAATCAAGTTATTTTTATGATCCTCATCTGCCGGCGGGTTTGCCAAATCAAAGGACGTAGCACCAAACAACTCTACTACAGCTGCCACAAAATCGTTATCAGAACTTGTAATCTCCACAATCACATTCTTTATTCCTCTGGAAGCCAACAAATTCACAACAACAAGACCATCAACCTCTTCATTATAGTCATTTGCATCAATTGGAGTATTCAAATCAAAATTCTTATTACCACTTGTCACAGTAGGGTCAGTACCTTCCTTATCTCCTCCTGATGGAAAGTCGTCTATTCCCTCTTCCTCTCCGGGATGAACAGAACCATCCAACTCTACAATATCACAAGTAACATCATACTCAACAGACGGATTGGCAGCTCCTCCTGTTCCCGGATCACCATTGGCATCCCGCAATGTATAAGTAATAATCAATTGAGAACCCATATTTATATTGGAAAAAGATTTATTAATCGGCACATCTAGTTCATCATCAAGCTCACCTATAAACTTCGCATCAATCACGTTACCACTTGCTGCTGCAGGAAAATAACCGGCACGAGTTTCATCTTTTTCAAAATTAAGAGAGTATTTATTATTAACAGTAACTTTAATATTAGCCTCATCCCCCAACAATTTCCTGAAATTCTCATCATATTGGATAGTCACCATGATACAATTCAATGTACAGTTAACCGTTTCAAGATTAGTAATCTGATCTTTCTGAATCTCAAAATTCTTCGATCCTTCACAATAAGGCTCATCAAATAAAGCTATGCCAACATTAGGAGCATGAGCTATCACTTTATATTTTCCCACCTTTAACTGAAAAATCTCAGGAAGCTCACTATATTTCCATTCCGAAACCAAAGTTTCATCTTCTGCATTATAGATGCCTACTATATAATTACTGGGATCTACTGTTTCAGCACGAGATACCGGAGTAGCATTTACATTTACCGACAGTCCCATAGAAGCCAAATTCACTTGTCCATAATCATTGGACTCTTTTCCAAAATCCATGTTTTCGCGATCACAAGCTGACATTAATATTATCAAAACAGTCAGCAACAAATATGTCGGATGAATTATTTTTTTCATATCATTTTTATTTAATGTAAATTAGTTTGCATATTCTAAAACCAGATCATCGATAACCAAAACATTACCTATAGCTCTAGTATCTCCATATCCAGCAAAGAGTCCTAAACTGCCACTATATCCGTTCACAGATGGCGTAGAAGCAGTACTTGCCAAAAACTCAACAGATATGTGTGTCGGTGAAAGTTGAATATTCTTATATTCAATACCAACTATTCCCTGAGTGTCAACAGGAGTAGCCATTGAACTCGTCAATTCCAACATACCTTCACCTAATACAACAATACTTCCATCGTCTTCACGATGTTCTATTTTCACAACAGCAGAAGCAGATTCACCATTTATAGAATGAAAACGATAAATAAATGACATCTGAGTAGGACGAGAACTAAATATATGTCCATATTGTTCTCCTGATTGTTTATCATATTGACCTATAAACAAACAACCTGATGTTTTCTTTCTACAATTAGGAGAATTCTTTTTAGAACAAGTACTTCCTGCCCCCCAGCCTACAACAGCTATTTCTGCAGAATACTCACCGTTACACGGTTTATTCGAAATTCCTATTTTTGAGCTAGCAGAATGGTTAGAATTAACATAGGTAGTACTCAGATGATATCTATAAAAATAAGATTGATCATCGGATTCAGCTGTACTCAAATCGTTGCGTGTTGCCCACCACGGCTCATTTTCACCTTCTAAATAAGGATATGCAGTATATATTTCCTGATTTCCATTACTAATACCACTTATTTTATCTGATTTCCATACAAACTTCTCATACCATTGTTCAAAGTTTGAATTAGGTATCTGTAATTCACTTTCCGTATTAATTTCCAATTCATCAGAAGCTGCAACAATATCTCCTTCCAAATCCTTTTTCACAATACGAAGATCTATTTTCTCCCCTGCAGGCAATCCGGTCATGGACACAGAAGTATTATCAACACTATAAACCGGATTTATCTCTTTCCCGTCATTAAAACATAAAAATTCCCAACCGTCCTCAATACTTTTGTCCACTTGTACTGTTGCTTTCTTTGTCCAAACATCACCAGGATAAGCCAGACTAAGTGTATACAATGGAGCTTCAACAGTACTTTCTACCGACTTCATCCGACGAAGGTAGTTAGCTTCTATTTGCATTACGGAAGTCTGTGACTCAGGCAAAACAAAAGTCAGTTGATGTTGTTCCTTATCAGAGTTTATTTTCTTTGGAGTAATAGCTTGCTTGCTATCACCTACCTTCAACCAATAATTAACTTTTAATGGATCTCCATCAAGCGTCATATTCACATTCACTTTGGTCGTACCATAAGCAATTGTAGGTCCAGTAGTAATTGCAAACTTATTATCCAGACTATTCACTTTGAGAGTCAACGGTTCTTCATTGGTTTTTGAAAGTATATCAACCGCATTTAAAGTGAAAAGATGTTCTGCGTCCCCTTCTTTATATTCCAAGAAAGGGATAACATCCGTAAAATCAATCATCGCTATCTTATCCTTCTTGTCACTTAGGCCTACGATTTTCAATCCTAACTCTTGCATTTTTTCTAAAATATCGGCAGGCACATTAGCCAAGTCCACCGATTCCGGCCATCCTTGCTCAATCAAAGTATTGGAGCGAGTTGTCAAATTACAATGGGCAATCCCACCAGCCGCATTCAAATATGCGTAAATCTGTGATGATTCGGCACTTTTACCTTCAACAACAGACAATGCTTCTGTCCCAAATCCATTCGCTTTCAGATAAGGAGCCGGAGCACTTAACGCTTCGTCAGAAACATCAATTGTTATTGGTTCCTGATTTGGAATATCGTCACTGAACGATATATTTACCATTGATGAACCTGCATCCACATCAAGCGTCAAAATATAAGCATGACGGGCTTCTGCTAAAAAAGTTTTTGCTTGCACAGTCACTTCCTGACTGCTACCTTGCTTTTTGCGAAATGTGGTACGGACTTGCAGCTCTCCCGGTTTAAAATATCCATAGCGTTCTTCCGACTGTTCAAACTTTACTATGTTATTTAAAGAAGAAGTAACTTCGGAAGAGTAGGAAGAAAAGAATTCTTTAAAAGCATCCGTATAAGTAATCTTTAGTTTTGCATTCGCTAAATAGCAAGTCACTTTCACATTAGTCGTTTTTCCTTTCGATATAGTAAACGATTGATTACCTTCAAAATATGGTAATTCAAATCCTTCATTTTCGACATCACTATACGAAGCAACCGCTGTATAATTTCCCGAACGAAGTGTCAGTTCATCATCCGCAAAAAAATCCGCCAAAGTAGCCCATTTTCCACGAAGAGTTTCTCCTTTAAATATGGAAAAAGAGAAATCATTTACATCAGGAACTCCCTGTTCTGTTCCGTCACCCACCCGGGTATTGGTTCCCACTACCACCTCGGGATTTGCATTAACCTGTACATGTAATGTCCCACTTCCTTCACTACCTTCATCACGTTCTGAAGAACAAGAAAAAAACAGAGGCAAAAGACATATACAAAAAGCTAGTTTTACTAGTTGTCTGTTACTCATCTCTCTAGAATCTCTAAAATGTATAAAACTGAACGTAAAAGTACAGTTTTACTTTTTTATAATAAAGTATCCAAAGAAAGTTTTATTTCCAAATATGAAAATAGGAACACAATTAGCATATTACATCTAAAAAACAGACCATTTTAAAGAGGAAAAACACAAAAGTTCTGTCTTTCATATGAAAAACAGAACTTTCCTTATTCAAGTTGAGAGTGTTAACAGAACTTATTTGTCGATATCCGGCATCAGGACGACTCCGAGCTTTTTCTTCCCATCCATCTTGACAATCATCGGTTTTTTAAAACGGACGTGACGAAGGTATTTTGTTTCTTCCACTGCCGGCTGTGCGTTGAGGAATTCCTGGTTATAAATCCCATCATTCATAAAGGCATTGATGGTGAAATAACCCACACCAAAAGAAGTCAAGTTCTGGAAGAAGTGCGTGCCTTGACTGGGGTCTACGCGATAGTTGGTCAATCCGGCTTCTACGATTACACGGGCGGCGGAGATGTGCGGCCACTTCACCGGGATACCCAGCCATGTGTCACTACTTCCCCAACGTCCCGGCCCGACAAGCACATAATTCTTGCCTTCGTTCAGGAATTGCTGGTTTATCTTTTCTATCTCCCAGGCAATAGTTTGATTATTCGAAGCACTGTAACCGTCGGTCTTGACATAGACAACATCACAAATGTCATTCATAATGCCATGCCCCAGTGAGTTATAAGAACGAAGCACTACATCCTCGTCCGGTATCTCGTTCAAATCTTCATCCAAAATTTCCTTGCTGTCTACGATGGGACGGATTTGCAGCAGATAGAACGTACCCGTCTTATCCTGCTCACGGCTTAGCGTAGCTGCAAATTCGATTTCAACAGGACGGCGCATCTCCTGTTCACTGTACTTCAACACTAATTGAAGAATACGTGCCAACGGGAAAACATCATGTTGCAGAATATTGGCAAACGTGATTACTTTACGTCCTCCCGGATACAAGCCATCCCGGATAATTTGGTCATACGGGTCGTATGTGGAAGCGATGTAGCGCAAAGCCCCGTCATTTTCCGCCTCTTTCACGTGAAGCTTCAAGAGGTTGAAGCCATCGTCGATAGAGAAATCATGCCCTGCGTTCTTCAAGTCCAAAGCATAGAAACGGGTTTGTGTTTCTTTCAGAGCTATTTCCATTTCGCTGGTTTGCAATACCTGGTTCGGGTGATAAGGAGAGAAACGGAGTGTCATGCCACCATCCACAATATATTTCCCTAATCCTAAAGCCAGGTTTACCGTTCCTTCTTCCGCCTTTTCATCGCCCAACGGATAATAATTCAATGAACGGGCCACACCGGACATGGAAGGATAATAGCGGTCGCCATACTGATTACCCACCACTTCCTGCAAGATTACAGCCATTTTCTCCTGGTCGATTACATTCGAGGTAGCCTGCATATACGCCTTACTATCGCGGAAATAGACCGAAGCATATACCCCCTTGATAGCATCGGAAAGCATACGCAACATCTCATAGCGGTCGTCCAGATAAGGAACCATATATGTATTGTAGATTCCGGCAAAAGGCTGATAGTGAGAATCCTCTAATAAAGAAGAAGAGCGGATGGCAATCGGAGACTTCACTACATCAAAGAAAGTGAAGAAATCCTCTACCAGTCTGTCCGGCAATTTTGCTTTCAGGAAATATCTCAGAATCGTATCGTCGTCCGCATCCGAAAGGGCAATCTGATACAGATTATTGGCATCCATAAATTCATCGAACACATCCGTACAGAGCACCACCGTCTTGGGAATAGCAACCCGTGCATTCTCGAACTCGTCAAACTCCGGATGACGTTTCACCATATTGTCTATAAAAGCCAGTCCGCGTCCTTTTCCGCCTAATGAACCGTCGCCGATACGGGCAAAATTGGAGTAGCGGTCGAAACGGTCGCGCTTGAACACCGCCACGACCCCTTGATTCTTCATTTTGCGGTATTTTACGATAGCCTCGAAGATAATGCGGCGATGAGCATCCACATCTTGAAGACTGCTCCAGGTGATAGGCTTCAAGAATTCCGCCACAGGAAACATAGCCCGCGAATAAAGCCAACGGGACACGTGATTGCGGCTGATATGATATAGGAAAGATTCGGCAGGCACGGCAAACAGGATATTCTGCAACTCCTTCAGATTACGAACGTGCGCTATCTCCTCACCCGTCTCAGGATTGCGGAAAACAAAATCACCGAAACCGAAATTGTCAGAAACGATACGGCGCAAATCGACGTCCATCTTCTTCGAGTTCTTATCAATAAAGCTCGCACCGTATTTCGCTGCATAAGAGGAGTTTTCCGATTCGGACGACTGGATAATCAAAGGAACAAACGGATCATTCTTGCGAATCTCGGCACATAACTTGATACCTGCCAGACCGTCTTTCTCCCCCCGTTCCACTTTCGGGAAACGCACGTCGGTGATTACACCTAATATATTATTCTGATATTTGTGATAAATCTCCATCGCTTCCTGATATGTACGCGCCAACACGATTTTAGGACGCCCGCGCATACGAAGCGTACGTTGATGCGCATTCAGAGCTTCCGTAGAGAATTCCTGGCTTTGCTGCAACACGAACTTATACAGATTCGGCAGAATGGAAGAATAGAAGCGTATACCATCTTCTACCAGCAGAATCAACTGCACGCCCACTTCCTGCACATCATGTTCCAGATTCATCTTATCTTCCATCAACTTGATGATAGACACCAACAGGTCGGTATTGCCCAACCAGCAGAACACGTATTCAAACGCGCTCAAATCCTCGTTGATGATTCGTTTCGTGATACCATGACTAAAAGGAGTCAGAATAACGATAGGAATATGCTCGTATTTCTCCTTGATATGCCGGCCGATGTCAAAACTGTCGTTATCCCCCGTACCCGGCATACAAATCACCAGGTCGAATGACATATTCTCCAACTGAGCCAACGCTTCCTCTTCCGTAGACACCTGCGAGAACCGGGGCGGATAACGCAGAGACAATGAAGTATATTCATTGAAAATCTTCTCGTCAATGCGTCCGTCATCTTCGAGCATGAAAGCATCATAAGGGTTGGCTATTAACAACACGTTAAAAATTCGCCGGGTCATTAAATTAGCAAATTGCGTATCTTTGAAGTAAAGCTGGTTTAATTTATATTTACTGAGCATAAAGTCATCTCCTTTCTTATTTCAAATCGTCTATCTACAGAATCACATTTTGCAAAGTTAATTCTTTAAATCTCATTTTCCATCATCTTCTTTATAAAGTTTACTTGTTTATCTCTTATTATTTTGTAGATTTGTAACTTTAAGTTTATTCAAAAAGACTTTTTATTCACATGAAAAAAGCAACTTTATTAATGAGTGGAATCATGGTGATGTCATGCGCTCCCCAACAAAAAAAGCTGGTCTACCCCGAGACGGCAAAGGTAGACACTGTAGATGTGTACTTCGGCACACAAGTTCCCGACCCTTACAGATGGTTGGAAAATGACACCAGCGCAGCCACTACTGCCTGGGTAGAAGCACAAAACAAAGTAACGAATGAGTATCTTAGCCAGATCCCGTTCCGCGAAAACCTACTGAAACGATTGACAACACTGGCCGATTACGAGAAGATCAGTGCTCCGATCAAGAAACATGGAAAGTATTATTTCAGTAAAAATGACGGTCTGCAGAACCAGAGTGTATTCTATGTGCAGGATTCACTGGACGGAGAACCGCGTGTTTTTCTCGATCCGAACAAACTATCGGACGACGGAACAGTAGCACTGACCGGTCTTTATTTCTCAAACGATGGCAAGTATACCGCTTACAGTATTTCACGCAGCGGATCGGACTGGTCTGAAATTTATGTAATGGATACCGAAAGCGGAAAACTACTGGAAGACCACATCGAATGGGCCAAATTTACCGGTGCCGCCTGGCAGGGAGACGGTTTCTATTACAGCGCCTATGATGCACCATCCAAAGGAAAAGAGTTCTCCAACGTGAACGAAAATCACAAAATCTATTATCACAAAATCGGTGAGCCACAGTCAAAAGATAAACTGATTTATCAGAATCCTGCTTATCCGAAACGTTTCTATACATCGAGCACCAATGAAGACGAACGGATTCTCTTCCTAACGGAATCCGGCGCCGGAAGAGGTAACAACCTGTTTATACAGGATTTGAAAAAGCCGAATTCACCCTTCATCCAGCTGACTACAGACCTCGACTACCAATATTACCCAATCGAAGTTATCGGCGACCAGATTTATATTTATACCAACTACGGTGCACCGAAAAACCGAATCATGGTAGCCGACATCAACCGTCCGAAGCTGGAGGAATGGAAAGAGCTCGTACCCGAATCGGAAGCTGTTCTTTCAAATGCGGAAGTGATCGGTGGCAAGCTGTTCCTTACTTATGACAAAGATGCCTCGAACCACGCATACGTTTACGGTCTCGACGGTAAACAAATTCAGGAAATCCAACTGCCGTCACTCGGTTCCGTAGGCTTTAGCGGCAACAAAGACGACAAAGAATGTTTCTTCGGATTCACTTCATTCACCATACCGGGTGCTACCTACAAATACGACATGGAACAGAATACCTACGAACTATATCGTGCCCCGAAAGTACAATTCAACTCAGACGATTTTGTGACCGAACAAGTATTCTTCGCCAGCAAAGACGGCGTAAAAATTCCGATGTTCCTTACTTATAAGAAAGAGTTGAAGAAAGACGGCAAAAACCCTGTATTCCTCTACGGATACGGTGGCTTCGGTATCAGCCTCAACCCGGGCTTCAGCGCCACACGTATTCCATTCCTCGAAAATGGGGGTATCTACGCACAAGTAAACCTGCGCGGTGGTAGTGAATACGGCGAAGACTGGCACGTAGCCGGAACTAAAATGCAGAAACAGAACGTATTCGACGATTTCATCTCTGCTGCCGAATATCTGATCGACCAGAAATATACGAATAAAGATAAAATCGCCATTGTAGGAGGTTCCAACGGTGGTCTGTTGGTAGGTGCCTGCATGACACAGCGTCCTGACCTGTTCCGTGTAGCGATCCCGCAGGTAGGTGTGATGGATATGCTCCGCTACCATAAATTCACTATCGGCTGGAACTGGGCAAGCGATTACGGCACAAGCGAAGACAGCAAAGAGATGTTTGAATACCTCAAAGGCTACTCTCCACTGCACAACCTGAAGCCGGGCACGAAATATCCGGCAACACTGGTCACTACCGCCGACCATGACGACCGTGTAGTCCCTGCCCACTCATTCAAGTTTGCCGCTACCCTGCAAGCCGACAACGACGGTACGAATCCGACACTGATTCGTATTGACAGCAAAGCCGGGCATGGCGCAGGCAAACCAATGGCTAAAGTACTGGAAGAACAAGCTGATATTTACGGATTCATCATGTATAATCTAGGAATGAGACCAAAATTCTAAAGCGGCACTTCCTATTTATAAACACATACAAGCCCCGTAACCTGTATTTTACATTACAGGCTACGGGGCTTTGTGTTTTTCAGCAGAAGAGACTGACATTTTATCATTATTTAATCAAAATATTCGCATCAAAACAAGCAACCTTGAAAAATTTTCCTATATTTGCGGAGAGTTAGTTGACATTTTATCAGAATTAACCTTTTAAAATATAGTATCATGAACATCCAGAAAATCATGTCCTCTTTGGAGGCTAAGCATCCCGGTGAATCTGAATATCTTCAAGCAGTGAAGGAAGTTCTTCTTTCCATCGAAGATATATACAATCAACATCCTGAATTTGAAAAAGCTAAAATCATAGAAAGATTGGTAGAACCCGACCGTATCTTCACTTTCCGTGTAACGTGGGTGGATGATAAAGGTGAGGTGCAGACCAACCTCGGTTATCGTGTACAATTCAATAATGCGATCGGTCCTTATAAAGGCGGTATCCGTTTCCATGCTTCCGTCAATCTTTCCATTCTGAAATTCCTCGGTTTCGAACAGACATTCAAAAATGCACTGACCACGCTGCCTATGGGTGGTGGAAAAGGAGGTTCCGATTTCTCTCCACGCGGTAAGAGTGATGCTGAAATCATGCGTTTCTGCCAAGCCTTCATGTTGGAACTGTGGCGTCACCTCGGACCGGATATGGATGTACCTGCCGGTGATATCGGCGTAGGCGGACGCGAAGTAGGCTATATGTTCGGTATGTATAAGAAACTGACTCGCGAATTTACAGGCACATTCACCGGCAAGGGATTAGAATTCGGAGGCTCGTTGATTCGCCCGGAAGCTACCGGTTTCGGTGGTCTGTATTTTGTAAATCAGATGCTACAAGCGAAAGGTATTGATATAAAAGGTAAGACAGTCGCTATTTCCGGTTTCGGCAACGTTGCATGGGGAGCAGCTACCAAAGCTACCGAACTGGGTGCCAAAGTGATTACAATTTCCGGTCCGGACGGATATATCTACGATCCGGATGGTATCAGCGGCGAAAAAATAGACTATATGCTCGAACTTCGTTCTTCGGGTAATGACATTGTTGCACCTTATGCAGAACAATATCCAAATGCTACCTTTGTAGAAGGAAAGCGCCCATGGGAAGTGAAAGCAGACATCGCACTTCCTTGTGCTACCCAAAATGAATTAAATGGAGAAGATGCTCAAAATCTCATAAAAAATGACGTACTTTGCGTCGGAGAAATTTCCAACATGGGATGTACTCCCGAAGCAATCGACCTCTTTATTGAACATAAGATAATGTATGCTCCGGGTAAAGCGGTCAACGCAGGCGGTGTTGCCACTTCCGGTCTGGAAATGTCTCAAAACGCAATGCACCTAAGCTGGAGTGCTGCCGAAGTGGACGAAAAGCTCCATGCAATCATGCACGGCATCCATGCACAATGCGTGAAGTACGGCACGGAACCCGACGGATACATTAATTATGTGAAGGGTGCCAACATTGCCGGATTTATGAAAGTAGCTCACGCAATGATGGGACAAGGCGTTATTTAGAAGACTTTGTTTAGTTGTATTTGTATTTGTGGTTTGCGCTGCTCGCCCCCTGTGACAGGACGCGGGTAGCGCTATTTTTTTGAAATTAACAATATTTTCGCTGGAATTAATTATCTTTGTGGCATAATAGGTTAAATAATGGTTTGTGAATTTATTATATCAAATCAATAACTCACAACTAATAATCTACCATTACCAGTTTTGTAATTAATAATCATGTAATAAATAAAAAATGCTACAACCCGAATTGAAATTTCGCCGTGACAAGATTCGCAGTCTGATGGTGTCACAGGGCATTGATGCCGCACTTATTACTTGTAATACAAATTTAATTTACACGTATGGCTGTGTAGTCAGTGGCTATCTTTACCTTCCCCTTCATTCGCCTGCACTCTTGTTTTTCAAACGCCCTAATACTATCACAGGAGAACATTCGTTCCCTATTCGCAAACCGGAACAAATCGTTGACCTGTTGAAAGAACAAGGATTGCCGATGCCAACCAAACTGATGTTAGAAGGTGACGAGCTCCCTTATACGGAATATTGCCGTCTGGCCAGCCTGTTTCCGGAAGCAGAAGTTGTAAATGGCACCCCGTTGATTCGTCAGGCACGCAGCGTAAAAACACCTGTAGAAATTGAAATGTTCCGCCGTTCGGGCATTGCCCACGCCAAGGCATACGAGCAGATTCCAAGCGTATATTGCCCCGGTATGACAGACATTGAGTTTTCCATTGAAATAGAACGCCTGATGCGCCTGCAAGGTTGCCTCGGAATTTTCCGGGTATTCGGACGCAGCATGGAAATATTCATGGGTAGCGTACTGACCGGAGACAACGCCGGATACCCCTCTCCTTATGATTTTGCTTTAGGTGGACAAGGACTTGATCCTGCTTTGCCGGGAGGAGCGAATAAAACTCCGCTAAAGGAAGGTCAGAGTGTTATGGTGGATTTGGGAGGTAATTTCAACGGCTATATGAACGACATGAGCCGTGTATTCTCAATAGGCAAGCTGCCCGAAGAGGCTTACACCGCCCATCAGGTTTGTTTGGACATTCAAGAAAAGATTGCTTCCATCGCCAAACCGGGCATTGCTTGCGAAGTGCTCTATGACACAGCTGTCGAAGTAGCCAAAGAAGCCGGATTTGCCGACAAGTTCATGGGAACAGGACAACAAGCCAAGTTTATCGGCCACGGTATCGGACTCGAAATTAATGAAGCTCCGGTATTGGCTCCCCGCATGAAACAACAATTAGAACCGGGAATGGTCTTTGCTCTCGAACCGAAAATCGTTATTCCGGGTGTAGGTCCCGTAGGTATTGAAAACTCTTGGGTAGTAACCAATGAAGGAGTAGAAAAACTGACAAACTGCAATGAAGAAATCATTGAATTAAGTTAAACAAGTGCGGTTTTAAATTAAAACTAGTTCGTTTCGATACGGTTTTTGATTCTTTTCACCACAGAGAACACTAAGGAAACAGAGGTTACAGTCATCTCTGAATTAGGATTTTGAAGCCTTTGTCTTCTCTGTGTCCTTTGTGTCCTCTGTGGTGAAATAATTCATTTATAAAATAGATATGAACTATTCAACTACCCCTATATCAGCGCACCGGCGTCAGCCCCATCTTCTTAGCCCGCTCCAGCATGAAAGCATGAGCAGCCTCATATTCGTTCGGAATCACTCCATCCAAGATAGCATCCTTTATAGCACTTTTCAGAGCACCGACTTCACGACAAGGTTCCAAACCGAAAGTCTCCATAATTTCTTCTCCGCTCACGGGTGGCTGGAAGTTACGGACACGGTCTTTCTCTTCCAAATCCTTCAGTTTTTGTCGAACCAACTGGAAGTTATTCAGGAAACGTTGCTTACGTTCCATATTCTTGGAAGTAATATCCGCTTCGCAGAGCATCATCAAATCGTCAATGTCATCTCCCGCTTCAAAGAGCAGACGGCGTACAGCCGAGTCTGTCACCACATCATCCGCGATAACAATCGGACGCATGTGCAGGCTAACTAGCTTCTGTACATACTTCATCTTCTCATTCATTGGCAGTTTCATTTTACGGAAGATATTCGGAATCATCTTTTCACCAATAAAGTTATGGTTGTGGAACGTCCATCCCGCTTTAGGCTCCCAACGTTTCGTGACAGGCTTGGCAATGTCATGCAGCAAAGCAGCCCAGCGTAACCAAAGGTTATCAGTCTTCTTGCTGATATTATCCAGCACTTCCAATGTATGATAAAAATTATCCTTATGCGAACGTCCGTTCCGTGTTTCCACTCCCTGCAAGGCAGCAAATTCCGGGAAAATCAACGGCAGCAAACCGCTACGTTCCAAATCAATAAAACCTTTCGAGGGAATCGGAGAAAGAATAATCTTATTCAGTTCGTCCGCAATACGCTCGCGGGAGATGATTTCAATCCGTTCTTTATTCCGGCAAAGCGATTCGAAAGTATCATCGTCAATGTAAAAGCCCAGCTGCGTAGCAAAACGGATGCAACGCATCATGCGCAAAGGATCATCGCTGAAAGTGATATCCGGGTCGAGCGGAGTGCGGATTGTCTTTTCCTTCATATCCTCCATGCCTCCGAACGGGTCTACCAGTTCGCCGAAACGTGCCTTATTGAGACATACGGCAAGAGCATTGATCGTGAAATCACGACGGTTCTGATCGTCTTCCAGCGTACCGTCTTCAACAATCGGTTTGCGCGAATCCCGTTGATAAGACTCCTTACGGGCACCTACAAACTCTACTTCCGTACCTCTGTATTTTACTTGTGCTGTCCCGAAATTCTTGAAAACAGAGACATGAGCACCACGTCCCAACCGTTTTCCAAGGGCTTCTGCCATTGCAATTCCACTTCCTACAACTACTACATCTATATCTTTAGAGGGACGTTGCAGAAAAATATCACGAACGTAACCACCTACCACATAACACTCCATGCCGAGCGCATCGGCCGTTTCGGCTATCTGTCCGAAGATGGGTTCGCTAAAATACTGCTTCAATTCCTCTTGAGTCAACTCTATCATTCTTTTTAGTTATAAGTTTTGAGGGGACAAAATTACAAAAATAAGGGATATATTTGTATTTTTGCCGCTAATAAAGTGAATGAAGAACAGAACGATGAACAGTGAATGGCAAACGGACACTGCTTATTCATGTAAATAATAAAATTAGTAAATAGAATTTGTGATGAAAAAACTGATTATCCTCTTTTGTGGTACGCTGGCATTAGCTGCCTGCGGAAATGGCCTTGAGAAAAAAGCCAATGAAAAACTGATGGTTGCCAAGGCTGCCTACGAACGTGGCGACTATGAAGAAGCTAAGTTACAAATTGACAGTATCAAGATTCTGTATCCCAAAGCGTTCGAAACACGTAAGGCGGGACAGGCACTAATGCTTGATGTTGAAACAAAGGCACAGCAAAAAACGCTTGCTTATTTGGATAGCGCCTTTCAGGCAAAAACGAAAGAATTCAACGCCATCAAAGACAAATTCACACTAGAAAAAGATGCCGAATATCAACAAGTAGGCAACTACCTCTGGCCTACACAGACCATTGAGAAAAACATGCACCGTTCGTATCTCCGTTTCCAAGTGAACGAGCAAGGCATCATGAGTATGACTTCTATCTATTGCGGTGCCGGTAATATCCACCACAACAAAGTGAAAGTGATTGCTCCTGACGGCAGTTTTGCCGAAACTCCAAGCTCCAAAGACAGCTACGAAACAACGGATATGAACGAGAAAATAGAAAAAGCTGATTACAAACTGGGAGAAGACGGTAATGTAATCGAATTCCTCCATCTCAATAAAGACAAAAATATCCGTGTGGAATATATGGGCGACCGTACCTATAAAACAACAATGAGTCCCACCGACCGACTAGCCGCAGCCAATGTTTATGAATTAGCGCAAATCCTCTCTGCAATGGAACAGATAAAAAAAGAACAAGAGGAAGCTAACCTGAAAATCGGATTTATCAATAAGAAAAAAGAACGGAAGGCACAGGAGGAAATTACCGATTAATAAAAAAAGATTCACCACAGAGGTGAGAAAATGTTTCCTCCACATCCTCACCTCACTCTTCTATTCAACTGATTATTAGCCTTTTCCTGTTTTGATTTTCCTATTCGTTTTCCAGTTGCCTTCTTTTTACCGGCTGCGGGCTTTGCCTTTCCGGCAAAGGGATTGTTACTTTTTTTGATTGGCATAGACAACACTTATATAAACAGTACTTATATCTGATTCTTATTCCTCTTATTCTCCTTCGTAATATTCGCCCAAAAACCAGCGAGCTACAAAATCCCAGTTTTCCTGCAACAGTTCCTTTCCATTCTCAAACGGGAACTGTGCTTCCGATAACAGCTCATGTTCCATTCCATATTTCAACAAATCAAACGGGCACAAACCTTCTTCACAAAACAGTTCGTATGCTTCCTCTTCTGCTAGTTCAGCATTGTAGAGCGGGTTGTGTTTGTCCGCAAAATATGGGGCTACGTCAGGCCCTATCAACAGACCTTTCGGATTGGCGAAAACCACGAAGTTATCAAACTCTTTTAAATCAGGCAATAGAGAATCTTCTTCATCCTCCCACTTCAATGATTGCACAAAGAAAAATTTCAGCGCATCGTAAGAGTCGAAGTATAAAAGCGGTTCACCTTTGCTTGCTTCAAGGAAACGTTCTACGTTGGTAGGCATTTTTTCTCCCGGCAAAGCTACGGGCAGAGGCATTCGCTTCTTTTGCATCAATTCTGTTTCCAGCAGCCAGTCTGTCGCTAGATAATCACTGATAGGAGCCAATTCGAACGCAGCATCCAAACGGTTATATAATGCATCTGCAAACTCCAGCAAATCTGCATCCATCGGGTTCTCCACTCCGTCAAAATTATCACCGACCGGTGAATTGATTGCCCACAAAAGGAAAACAACATCTTCACGGTTGATTTCGTCCGGCATATAATCATCCGTCAACGTGTAGAAAGGCAGGTAACGTCCGTAGTTCTCCTGATGCCAGTGGATAAACTGGCGCCAGTTTCCTCCATCTGCTACGCAATCTTCCAAATACAGGGCACATGTCAAAGCCACTCGCTTCTGGTCTTCTTCCATTTCTTTCCCAGCATATATATAAGATTCAGCCACCAAAGGCAATAGCTGATTAGCGAAATCCAGATACCAACCATCCGTATCCACCACTTTTACACGACCGTGAGCGTCCAGCCATGCCTGCATATAAATTTTCTTCTGCTTCATACTACAAACGTTTCAAAGCCAGTTTGATAACCTTTTCTACCGGAGCATCCGGTTCTTCCTTCAAGATAGCCAGCACCACCTTCTGCGAAGGCGCGACAGCAAAACCGAGCATTGTCAATGCAGACACTGCCTCTTCCTGCACTTCTGCATTGGCAGGTTGCAGCAACAGACCTACAGAAGCACCTCCGCCGGCAACTCCACCCATCGTTTTTATCTTATCTTTCAGATCGACAATCACCCGTTGCGCAGTCTTCAGCCCGATACCTTTCACCGTTTTCAGCATATTCGCGTTTTCGGTGCTGATTACGTTCACCAGTTCGGCAGGTGAGAGCGCCGAGAGAATCATACGTGCAGTGTTCCCCCCGATTCCGGAAACGGAAATCAACAATAGGAAAATCTCCCGCTCCTGCTTCTCGGCAAATCCATAAAGCACATATGCGTCTTCCCGAATCGCCTCGTGAATATATAGCTTACAGTTTTTCTTTCCCTGAATAGCCGAATAGGTATTCAAGGATATATTGGCGGCATATCCCACCCCGTTACAGTCAATCACTGCGGTTGCCGGACTTAGTTCGGCAAGTTCGCCTCTAATATATTCTATCATAACAGGGACAAAGATAAAACAATTTCACCACAGAGGCTACAGAGGTCACAGAGTTTTTTCAATGCAGCACATCCCCTCCTGATTTGCTCTCATGCGGACTGGCATTGTCTGCTAGTGAAAAAAAATAAAATATTAAAGCGGACAAAGCAAAGTTAGTAGTAAATTGTTTACTTTTGCAAGCAAAAGAAAGAAAATTGTTCATTAAAACCAAGAAAAGAATGAAAAAAGTAAGAGCTGCCATCGTTGGTTATGGTAACATTGGACATTATGTACTGGAAGCGCTTCAGGCGGCACCTGATTTCGAAATAGCCGGAGTCGTTCGTCGTGCAGGAGCAGAGAACAAACCGGAAGAGTTGGCAAACTATGCAGTAGTAAAGGACATAAAAGAGTTGGGGGATGTAGATGTAGCTATTCTTTGCACGCCCACTCGCAGCGTCGAGAAATATGCAAAAGAATATCTGGCAATGGGGATTAATACGGTAGACAGTTTCGATATCCACACCGGTATCGTGGACTTGCGCCGCACACTGGATGCTACTGCCAAAGAACATAAAGCCGTATCGATCATTTCCGCCGGATGGGATCCGGGAAGCGACTCCATCGTGCGCACCATGCTCGAAGCAATTGCTCCGAAAGGAATCACTTACACCAACTTCGGTCCGGGTATGAGCATGGGACATACAGTGGCTGTAAAAGCCGTCGACGGAGTGAAAGCCGCTCTTTCCATGACTATTCCTACCGGCACGGGAATCCACCGCCGCATGGTGTACATCGAGCTGAAAGACGGATATAAAATTGAAGAAGTAGCTGCTGCTATCAAAGCAGACCCTTACTTCGTGAATGATGAAACGCACGTGAAACTCGTTCCGAGCGTAGACGCTCTATTGGATATGGGTCACGGTGTAAATCTCACTCGCAAAGGTGTATCCGGCAAAACACAGAATCAGTTGTTCGAATTTAATATGCGCATCAATAACCCCGCACTGACAGCACAAGTATTGGTATGTGTGGCACGTGCCTCGATGAAACAACAACCGGGATGTTACACAATGGTAGAAATTCCTGTTATCGACCTTCTTCCCGGCGACCGTGAAGAATGGATCGGACATTTGGTATAATATATTTATACATAAAATAATAAATAGAGAAAGGCAATACACCTTTCTCTATTTTTTTTATCTTTGTGAGCATATTACAAAAAACACAATTATGAGAAAAGTATTCATTCTCTGCGCATTTCTATTGCAATACCTGTTGCCTGCCTACCCACAACAAGCCACAACAGTCACCATAGAACCCAATCTGAAATACGGAAAACCTTCTAAAGAAGAACTATCTCTCAGTTCTTATCCCCCGGATACCACAGCCACAGCCATTTATCTATTCCATCAGGGACAAAGTGATTTCATCTACCACGATGGTTTCCAACTGGTCACCGAGCACTGGGTACGCATCAAAATTTTAAAACCACAAGGAGTGTCCTATGCCAATGTTTCCGTTCCTTACTACTCTCCTACCGATAAAGATGAAGGACAAGAAAGAGCCAGTGAAATAGAAGGCTGCTCCTACAACATGGAAAATGGAAAATGTATCAAAACACCCATGAAGCGAGAATCCATTTCTTTTGAGCGAATCAACAACCTGTATAAAATGCTAAAATTCTCTCTGCCTGCCGTCAAAGAGGGGACTATCATCGAATATCACTACAAACTCTACTCCGACTATTTTTCACATATCGACAACTGGATGATGCAGGAGGAACTTCCTATGCTCTACAACCAATACAAAATCACAATCCCTCATGTGTTCATCTACAACATTGAACTCCGAGGAAAAGATTACATACAAATAAAGCAAAAAGGCTCCTCCATTCACGCCACGGAACGTGATGGGTCCAGTGCAGGTGGAGTCAGCAAAGACTTCACCGTTTCTGCACAAGAAACAATCTTTACTTCACGCAACCTTCCGGCTATCCGGCAGGACGAATCCTATTGCTGGTGCCCGGAAGACTATAAAATACAAGTCAGTTTCGACCTGCAAGGAACCCAATTCAGCCCCAATGAATACAAGCCATACAGCCA
The DNA here is from genome assembly GCF_001688725.2 of Bacteroides caecimuris. Taxonomy (NCBI): domain Bacteria; kingdom Pseudomonadati; phylum Bacteroidota; class Bacteroidia; order Bacteroidales; family Bacteroidaceae; genus Bacteroides; species Bacteroides caecimuris. Next base: position 3,123,551 of record NZ_CP015401.2, read on the forward strand.
GAAATGGGAAGATGTAGATCATCAACTGCTAAAACCAGAAAATACACAGTTCGGCAAATATCTCTCGCTCACCAACCCTTTCCGTCCCGAAACCAAACAAGCCTACAACAGCGAAATGAATTTCGAGAAGAAAATCATCTGCGCTTTCCAGATACTCAAAAAGAAAATGGCCTGGAACGGACGGTATCAACTCTACAGTAAAGAACTTGAAAAGGTGATCAAAAAAGGAAGCGGCAGTAATGCCGATCTCAATTTTATCCTTATCAGCATCCTGAAAGACTTCGGACTGGAAGCCTATCCGGTGGTTATGAGCCGACGTTCATCAGGCATACTGCCCTACAACTTTCCTTCCCTTCAAAAACTAAATACATTCATCGTCGCCGTCTACGACATAACCAAACAGAAATATGTATTTTTAGACAGCTCCATGGCTATACCTGCCCTCAATATATTGCCACTCGACTTAGCTGTCAACAAAGCACGCATACTATCCCCCAAAGAGAAAGAAGAAAAGAAATGGGTAAACGTGATGGCTCTTTCCGACAATAAAAGTTTTATGAAGATTGACGCCCGAATAGAGGGAAACCAGGTGAAAGGACATCGAAGCACGGTTCTTTACGGGCAGGAAGCCATCAAATATCAGACAAATGAGAAGCATAAGCAAGACAGCCTCGTTTCGAATCCTGAAAGCAACGGCGATCAGAAAGAAAAACTCACTGTCACCAACCTGAAAGTGAAAAAACAAGAGAATAACTATGCACTGATAGAAGAAGAATTCGACTTCGTCCTGCAAGCCGACCGGACGGACGATCACCTTTATATTAATCCGATGATCTTTCCGCAATTGAAAAACAATCCATTTATCCAGACGGAACGGGTACTTCCCATCGAATTCCCCTATCCGTACAAGTTCACGATGCTGTCTACGCTGACTCTCCCCGATGGCTACGAAGTGGAGGAGCTGCCTCAATCACAAACCATCCGGTCAGAAGAAAACGGATTACAATGTAAATATATGATCCAACAACAGGGAAATACAATCCTGCTCAATTATGTATTCCACCTGAAAAGATACATATTCCTTTCCGAACAATACAAACAACTACAGGAACTCTGGACCAAAGTGATCGAAAAAAATAATTCACTAATCGTACTCAAGAAAATATAAATTCTACCTGTTAATAGAATGATTCGTTCCAATCGCTCCATCCTAAAGCAAATGACACATCGGACATTCAGTCTGTCCTGTGTCTTTATTTGCCTAAGTCTGCACACACTGTCTGTGTGTGCACAAGATATCCTCCAAGATGCCAATTCCGTTATCGTGGAAGCACGCACAGAGGTTCTCTGCAAATCCATGACTCAATCCATAGAAAAAGAGAGCCTGATAATCACCGTCCTCAACCGTAAGGGACTGGATGCAGCGCATTTCTTCTGTGGATGTGACATGTTCCGTTCTTTGCAGAAATTCTCCGGGGAGATCATCAATGCTAGCGGACAAAGTGTACGCAAGATAAAGAAAGGCGAACTTCAGAAAAGTGAATATAGTTCTTCGCTTAGCACGGACGATTATTTCTATTACTACGAATGTAATTATCCGACATTCCCTTTCACTGTGAAATACGAATGGGAAGTGAAGTGCAATAACGGATTGATCGGCTATCCCACCTTTATACCACAAGCATACTTCGACCAAGGGGTAGAGATAGCAACTTACCGCATCGAGCTGCCTGCAGGACAAAGATGCAGATACCGTGAACTGAATACGCAAGGAAAAAAAATCCAAGTAAAAGAATCTACCGGAGCCGACGGGCAGCAAGTGATTGAAGCCACCGCCTCCAAACTCTCTCCTATCGTCAAAGAACCTTTCGGACCGGATTTCGCAGAACTGCTTCCACGTGTCTATTTTGCGCCTTCCGCCTTCAAGTTCGATAAGTCGGAAAGCGATATGAGCAGTTGGCAAAAGTACGGAGAGTGGCAATACCGGTTGCTCGACGGACGCGACCAGCTCACCGAACCTTTCCGCGCCAAGCTGCACGAACTGACAGCCAACTGTGCCACCGAACGGGATAAGGTGAAGACCATTTATGATTATCTGGCCAAAACCACCCGCTACGTCAGCATCCAACTGGGTATCGGAGGCTTACAGCCTATTGCTGCTACCGATGTCTGCCGCACGGGATTCGGCGACTGTAAAGGATTATCCAATTACACCCGTGCCATGCTGAAAGAATTGGGGATTGTTTCCACTTACACAGTTATCAGTACCACCAACGAACGTTTATTACCGGATTTCTCCAGTGCCAACCAAATGAATCACGTCATTCTGCAAGTTCCGCTTCCCCAAGACACTCTTTGGCTGGAATGCACCAATCCGTCACTTCCATTCGGATATGTTCATCAGGATATTGCCGGACACGATGCTTTACTGATTGAACCGGACGGTGGCAAAATGTACCGCCTGCCCACTTATCCTGACTCGCTGAACACGCAGCACATCGCTGCCGACATCACTCTCTCTCCCACAGCAGAAGCACGGATAGAAGTGAACGAAGTCTCCCGGATCTTTCAATACGAAAATGAAGCAGGTATCGTCTATCTGGAACCTAACCAACAGAAAGACCGCATCCGCTCGGGCATCCACTTGCCTCAAGCCGATATCCGAAATCTGCAAATCAGCGAATGTAAGGAGGCAAATCCATCCATCACTTTCCGATACACTGCCACCAGCAATCAATACGGTCATAAGACGGGAAACCGTCTGTTTATCCCCGCCAATGTGTTCCGAAAAGAATTCAGTGTTCCTCCTCTGACAAAGCGCATGTATCCTATTCATATCGACTATGGCTACACAGATACAGATAGTATTCGTATCCAATTGCCAGAAGGCTATGTGATTGAGGGACTTCCAAAACCACTTGACGTGAAAAGCAAGTTTGGCAGTTTCCATTCCGACATTCAGGTGAAAGATAAGAAAATATACATCGTTCACCGATTGTTCATGTCTAAAGGGGTTTACAGCCCAACTGAATATGCGGCATTTCTTGATTTCCGCAAGCAAGTAGCCGGGCAATACAGTGGAAAAATCATTCTAAAAAGAGAATAAGGAGGAAACGCTTTATGGAGAATAAAATATCTTTGCGGCCCAACATTTTTGGCGACTTCACCATTCAAGAAAAGGAACATTGAAGAACAAACGATATAATAATATAGAAGAATGGGCAAATACCCTTAGCCATGGAATAGGTATTCTGCTTGGAATCGGAGTCGGATATTTGCTATTGAAAAAGGCATCCGAAAATATAGAGCCGCAGTGGGCAGTTGCTTGTGTATCTGTCTATCTGGCGGGGATGCTTTCTTCTTATATCAGTTCTACGTGGTATCACGGCAGCCATCCGGGAAAGCTGAAAGAGCTACTCCGTAAATTCGATCATGGAGCTATCTATTTGCACATTGCCGGAACCTACACCCCTTTCACCCTGCTTGTTCTGCGACATGCCGGCGGATGGGGATAGTGTATTTTTGCTTTTGTCTGGCTGTCGGCTGTCGCCGGTTGCATTCTTAGCTTCAAAAAGCTGAAAGAACATAGCAATCTCGAAACGGCTTGTTACGTAGGTATGGGGGCGTGCATATTGATAGCCATGCAACCTTTGTTAGATCATCTGGAAGAACTGGGAGCCACTACCGCTTTTTGGTGGCTGATTGGCGGAGGAGTTTCGTATATCGTAGGAGCTGTTTTTTATTCATTGCGCAAACCATATATGCATACCACTTTCCACTTGTTTTGTCTGGGAGGCAGCATCGGGCATATTATTGCCATCTGGCTGATTCTATAAGGAACGGCAGGTAACAAAAAAAGGCTATCTATCCCAGACAGCCAATCTTTGTTAACCTTAAATCTAATACTATGAAAAACACAGTACAAAGATACGGACTTTCCGATTATCTCCAAATTTTCGGGGCAAAGCAACCCAACTTATAACACGGTTTAATAAAAAGCAGAGGTTCATTAACGTTTAACACAATAAAATTAAAAAATTAACGAATCATTTTTATTAACTTTTTAAATGATTGAATGGCCGTTAAGGAAACTTTTCTCATCTGAAGAGATTGGGTCGTCTACCGGAGTTTCAGAAAACATACACACAAGGTTCAAGTGGAGTATTCAGGGATCCATCTAAAAAATCAGCCTTCTTATTACTGATAAACTACCGTCTTATCGTATGCTTTATTTCCAGGGAAAACGCACGATCGTTAATTATCTAATAACCAGCATTTATCTTTTCTTCTCAAAACTTATTTGATGGCAAAACTCTTTTATATCTAATAAATAAAGTCTTCCTACTTTCTTTTCCTCCTATAGACGTGTCACAACTTCCCATTGTCATGTTACCTATTGGTTTCATCCTTTTTTTTATCTTCGTGGTTCTTCAATTGTAATCATTCTATTTTCCGCCACGACAATTTTATCGGCTGTTTTTCAGCCGATAAAATAAAAATGCCCGCAAGAAAATATTTTTGTTTTAACATTCCGGTTTATAAAAACATGGTAGAAGAGTCTTCTTGTCGCAGTCCTTACCATGAAGAATACATTCGAACAGGTGCTTCAGGTAATCCTGAGGGTCTATGCCATTAAGCTTACAGCTTTCTATCAGAGAGAAGATGAATGCCGAGTTTTCTGCCGCATCCTCACTGCCTATGTTCATACAGTTCTTGAGCAACAGCTTTACCGGTTTCATCCTTTGTTCACAGAGGTTGTTCGATATTTCCGCTGCACCGTCCTTGAGGATATTTCTCAGGGACTTCCACTGGTTTAACGTATAATTGACAGCCTTTCTCATCAGTTCGTTAGCCATAACCTTCGCATCCTGCATCATCATGACCACCTTATGATGGATACTTTCAAGGATCGGTCCTGTAAGCTTCCGTCTTTTCCCCTTTATCTGCTCACCGCTGAGCTTCATGGTGCGGAACAGATCTTCATTCATGAACATATCGCCGATGGAGTCTATTATCTCCATCGCTGTCCTGTCCGAAGGCAAGGCGTCAACCCACAACCTTCTGCAGTGCGTCCAGCATCCTATATGAAGCACCTTTGAGTCTTCTCCATCAAACATTCTGTAAACCGTATATCCGTCAGTGGAAAGGGTCCCCATAAAATGTTCCAGGAACGACTTCGCCGCATCGGATGACCTGCTGCCGTTGTTATAGTGGTAATAGACCATCTTCATATGCTTTGCAAAGAATGCCCATAAGTACTTTCTCCTGTAAGCCTTGCCTTCCTTTGTTTCGACGCCTACAAGTTCGGTCGTCTCATCAACCATAAGATATTCAGCCTGCTGTACAAACCCCTTGAATACCTCTCCGATAAAACCCTTGAGTTTGGCGATTCCGTTATGGATATAGCTGTTCAGTGTGGTATTGCTTATGTGGATGCCCTCTCTGGCAAGCAGTCTTATCTGCCTGTTCTCCGGCATGCTGAAGTCGTATTTCAGACAGAGCAGACGGGCAAGCAGTTCAGGAGAGAAGATGCCTCCAAGGTCTTTCAGCGGATGTTCCATCGTGTTCGCGAAAGTGCCGTCCGCAAGCTTCACCCTTGCCACCTTGTAGACATGTTCCACGTTATGAGCCCTTACATGTTCTATAACCCTGTATTCCCACACATCAGGCATACCGTTGCGGTTCATGAACCGTCCTCCTTCGGGAAGCGTGTAATACTCGTCCACTTCATGTACTACTACTTTGTCAACTTTCAATTTGGTTTTCACGGCACGTGGTGCAGTTTCCTTTCTTCTTGAAGGTTGGCTGTCCTGTGCAGGTGTGCTACCAGAAGTGGTACTGCTGCCGGTTTCGTTACCGTCAGCCTTATCGTTGTCATCATCCTTTCTGTCAGAACCGTCATATTCGGACTTATGCAGTGCAGACTTGTCAAGGTTACGGTTGTTCAGCAGTTTTCTTTGCTCGGATGTACGGCCGAAACGGTGTTTCCTGTTGTCCTCAAGCTGAAGCCTGAGATTGGAAATCTCGTTTGCCAGCATCCTGTTCACCTCGTCTTTCGCTTCAAGCTGCTTTCTCATAAGCTCCATTTCTTTTCGATAGTTCTCGACTGTTACGGATAATTCATTGATTGTATCAACCAGAGCCTTGGAGTTCTCCTTATTGGATTCTTCAATGGCCTTAAACCTCGCAATCAGTTCGTTTACCTGTTTGCGAAGCCCTGCCTTTTCCTCATTCGCCAGACCCAACTGGCAGCAAAGTAACTCGTATGCCCTTTCATCAATCATGATATAAAGGTACGAAAAATCAGGCAGTTACGCAAACTTTTTATCGTTTATTTTTATATCATTTTACTGATAATCAATATATTAATATTAATCTTTTGAACTAACGTACATCTTGTCAACTACAATACTTTCCGTAAGATAGTCCATGTCTGACCATTGTATCCGGTAGCATTTGGAGACCTCATCAAATACCGGTTTCTTGAACTTTCCCATGACAGGACGTTTCTCGTAAAGCACATAAAAACCGCGTTCATAATGAAGTATCTTCACAACCTTCCGGTTACGGGACATGAACATATAGACGTTGGAGGCATCGCTCGGGTCAAGTGACATCTCTTCCCTTATACTCTCACATAATCGGAAAATACCTTTCCGCAGATCAACATTACCGTTGAACAGGTAATAGTTCAGGTTAGCACTCAGTCCCAGCATGTCATCCTATCATTTTATTAAGCAACAAGCTCAAATCAAGAACTGTGGTGTTTCTCAGGAACAGCGTTGCGCCTGATGCCAATTGTAATTTTACCCATCTTATCGGAGCTTCACCTTCGGGCTGTCTCACTTCCATTTTCACGGTTGGACTGTTGCAGGGATTGCCGGTTATCTGGACTTTGGCAACCTTGGGGTGATCAACCTGAACTGTCTTGCCTAACTTCTCACTCCATAGCTGGTGGCGCTGCCAGTTCATGAACTTGTCGTAATTCACTCCATAATCCGCACAGAACTCGCGAAGGTCTTTGGTTTCGCAGCACAGCTGATAGAGGTCGTACACCTCTTGGTAGTTTACTTTTTCTTTTGCCATAATCTTTGTTAGTAATTGGTTATGGCGCAAAGATATGCTGGGTTGCGATGCGTGTCAAGGCGGAAAATAGAATGGTTACTCTTCAATTGATATATTGATTATTTATATTGTATACCTTCTAGTATTTCATTATCTTCACGCCTAAATAATAAATAGTAATGGATAAGATTGCAAAAGATTTTTTAATAAATGACGAATTGGCGCGTCATATGGCCAGTATGTCTGAAGCTATTGATACAATCGACCCACGTGAAAAGAATAAAGTCACTTATTCGGGCAAATTGATAATGCTTGTCACTTTATCAGGTATTTTTTGTGATTGTCAGAGTTGGAATGATATAGCAGACTTCGCCCGTTATAAGAAAGATTTTCTTAGAAGATTCATACCGGACTTAGAAACTACCCCGTCACATGATACATTACGCCGATTTTTTTGTATCATAAAAACGGAAAAATTAGAGAGTTGTTACAGAGAATGGGCCCGTAATATGAGGGGGGATTCACCATCCATAGAAGATTGTGACTGGTCGAAAGTTCAAATTAATGAGGGAAATGATCTTTATACGAATAGACATATAGCTATTGACGGAAAAACGATCCGTGGTGCCATCAATGCTGATAAACTGGTACAAGAGTCAGCGGGTAAAATAACAAAGGAGCAGGCATCAGTAGCCAAACTTCATGTTGTCAGTGCCTTTCTTTCTGATATGAGTCTGTCATTAGGGCAGGAACGGGTCTCAATAAAAGAGAATGAAATAGTAGCAATACCCAAATTACTGGACGACATTGATATACGACAAGGAGATGTAGTTACCATCGATGCACTTGGTACCCAAAAGAAAATTGTAGAAAAAATAGTAGAGAAACAAGCCGATTATCTTTTAGAGGTGAAAGACAACCATTTAAAACTAAGGGAAAATATCGAAAACGATGCAGAGTACTTGCTAATTTCCGGAAGAAAAAATGATTTTATCAAAAGAGCTGAAGAAACCACAGAAGGTCATGGATTTATGGTGACAAGGACCTGCATATCCTGCTCTGAGCCCAGTAGATTAGGGTTCTGTTATCGCGATTGGAAGAATCTTAGGACTTATGGAATGATAAAGACCGAGAAAATAAATATAGCCACAGGAGAAATACAAAATGAGAAACATTGTTTCATCTCTTCATTAGTGAACAATCCAGAGCTTATTCTTAAATATAAGAGAAAGCATTGGGCGGTAGAAAATGGATTGCATTGGCAATTGGATGTTACATTTAATGAAGATGATGGAAGAAAAATGATGAATTCGGCACAAAACTTTTCCACTTTAACGAAAATGGCATTGACCATTTTGAAGAATTATCAGGATGAAGACAAGAAGACTTCGGTCAATAGGAAAAGGAAGAAGGCAGGATGGAGTGATGAGTACTTAACTAATTTGATAGATACCTTTATTAAAGCCTTTTAAATCGTGCGTTTTCCCTGGCTTTATTTCTATTCATCCATCGCCGACTAGAGTTGTCTACCTGGCTGACTAGAGTCGGCGGATTGGACAACAGCAGTAGACCAGGTGGACAACTCCAGTCGGCTTCTTAGATGTAAGCTGTTCCACTGGACCAGATTGACAATGCCAATGCGAAGGTTACGCACAGTGAAGGATGTGAAGCACTACTTCGGTGTTATGGAGCAAACAACGTATTGGCAAATCCTGCAATAAAAGTTGCTTTCGATAATGGTCAGTATGTAAAATCCCGTACAAATCAACTTCACCACTGCAAATTAGGTAGATATTCATTTGTTCGCTTTCCATATCGCTTATATATTGTTTTTTTATCTGTTTTTGGGAATCAATCTCCCTTTTCAACCTGTAAGTTATAAAAAAGATTCATATATTTCGCTATCTTTGCGCCTCAATTTAAAAGAATAGTATGATTTCTGTTGACGGACTAGCCGTGGAGTTTGGCGGCACCACTTTATTTAGTGATATTTCTTTCGTAATTAATGAAAAAGACCGCATCGCACTAATGGGTAAAAATGGGGCGGGAAAAAGTACGCTGCTGAAAATTTTGGCAGGCGTACGACAACCGACACGTGGAAAAGTTTCCGCGCCCAAAGATTGCGTGGTAGCCTATCTTCCCCAACACCTGATGACGGAAGACGGAAGAACAGTGTTTGACGAGACGGCACAGGCTTTTTCGCATCTGCACGAAATGGAAGCGCAGATCGAGAAACTGAACAAAGAGCTTGAGACACGGACGGATTATGAGAGCGACAGTTACATGGCGCTGATTGAAGAAGTGTCTGCCTTAAGCGAGAAGTTTTATTCGATTGACGCAACTAATTATGAAGAGGATGTGGAAAAGTCATTGCTCGGATTAGGGTTCACCCGGAGCGATTTTCAACGCCCGACGAGTGATTTCAGCGGTGGATGGCGGATGCGTATCGAGCTCGCTAAATTACTATTGCAGAAACCGGATGTACTTTTGCTCGATGAGCCGACCAATCACTTGGATATTGAATCTATTCAATGGTTGGAAGATTTCCTTATTAATAATGGGAAAGCAGTTATCGTAATCAGCCACGACCGCAAATTCGTGGATAATATTACAACACGCACCATCGAAGTGACGATGGGACGTATTTATGATTATAAGGTGAATTATTCCCAATATCTGCAACTGCGCAAGGATCGCCGCGAACAGCAGCAGAAAGCATACGACGAGCAGCAGAAGTTTATTGCTGAAACGAAGGAGTTCATCGAACGATTCAAAGGAACATATTCAAAGACGTTGCAGGTACAGAGCCGCGTCAAAATGCTGGAAAAATTGGAATTGCTCGAAGTCGATGAGGAGGATACTTCTGCATTGCGATTGAAATTCCCGCCTTCACCCCGTTCGGGCAGTTATCCGGTTATCATGGAGGGTGTTGGAAAGGCATACGGAGAGAAAGTCGTGTTCCGCAACGCCAATCTGACGATTGAGCGTGGTGATAAAGTAGCTTTTGTCGGCAAAAACGGTGAAGGTAAATCTACACTTGTGAAATGTATTATGAAGGAGATTGAGCACAACGGCACACTGACTCTCGGACATAATGTGCAAATCGGATACTTTGCTCAGAATCAGGCTTCGCTGATGGATGAAAACCTGACGGTTTTCCAAACGATTGATGATGTAGCCAAAGGGGATATCCGGAACAAGATTCGTGATTTACTGGGTGCTTTCATGTTTGGTGGCCCCGAGGAATCAATGAAGAAGGTGAAAGTTCTTTCGGGTGGGGAGCGTACACGTCTTGCCATGATTAAATTGCTGTTGGAACCTGTCAACCTCCTAATCCTGGACGAGCCGACGAATCATCTGGACATGAAAACGAAAGATATCCTGAAACAGGCATTGCTAGATTTTGACGGCACACTGATTGTTGTTTCACACGACCGTGACTTCCTTGACGGACTGGTGAGCAAAGTGTATGAGTTCGGTAATCAAAAGGTGACAGAACATCTTTGCGGCATTTACGAGTTCCTCGAAAAGAAAAAAATGGATTCGTTGCAAGAGCTGGAAAAGAAATAATAAATAATAAAAAGAGAGCATCGGCTGCAGGCGGAATAAAAGTATTTGTATATTTGCAACATTATTTATAACAGGCATTTAGAAAAAAATGGATGAAACAAGGCAGTTATTATGTCAAATAATGAAATGCAAGAATTGAGCGATAAATTACGACGCGGCCTTCAGCTGGCAGAAAAGCGATTGCTGGAGAAAAATGCTCGCAATGGTAAACTCCTTAGTCAGGGAACACCAGATGGAAAAGTAATTTATGTATCAGCAACAGAATTGCTGGAACGTTTGCAAGAAAAAGAAAAGAAATCAATAAAAAAATAAATTCTCTAAAAGAAAGGATGAAAGGGAAGAAACGAATAATAGTAACTCTGCTGTTTTTAATCAACATTATAATGTTGGTGGCAGCCGTTATTCCCCATCACCATCATCCCAACGGAATGATTTGCATGAAGCAGGACTTGCCTATAGAACAGCAATGTCCCACGCATCATCACCCGGGAAACGATTCATGTTGCAGCAGCGAATGTATGACTCGTTTCTACTCTCCCACTCCATCCGTACATACGGATAGCGGACCGAATTACGTATTCATCGCTACCCTGTTCACGGATGTAATCATCGAACATCTATTACGGCCACAAGAGAGACGGATTAAGAACTATTACGTCTATCGAGACTCTCTGCATGGTACGGATATACACCGTACCACTCCTCTTCGTGCCCCTCCCTACTCTGTTTTTGCGTAAAAGCGTAAGTGCAAATCAGTTGCATTTGCGTTACCTTATCTTTGCAACGTACAAAAAACAGTAAAATTTAGTAGGAAAATATCATTATGAAAAAACTTATTTTCGTAGGAATCCTAGGCTTATTCATGCTGGGTTCTTGTCATAATAGTACCGTCACACACACACACAATGAACACGATCATGCCACGGAAGGACATAATCACGAGGCAGAGGGTTCCGATCATTCTCATGAAGGCGAATGTAGCGGAGAACACAATCATGAAGCGGCCGATGGACATAACGAGTCTGCCAAAGCGCACAGTGATGAAATCATCCTTCCGAAAGCAAAAGCTGAAGCAGCCGGTGTCAAGGTGAGCGTTATCGAACCTGCACCTTTCCAGCAAGTGATTAAAACCAGCGGACAGGTGCTGGCTGCCCAAGGTGATGAATCGGTTGCCGTAGCTACAGTGGCCGGTGTTGTATCTTTCCGTGGAAAAGTAACGGAAGGAATGAGCGTCGGCAGCGGCACTCCGCTAGTCACGATTTCTTCAAAGAATATCGCCGATGGTGATCCGGTACAACGTGCCCGCATTGCCTACGAGGTATCTAAGAAGGAGTACGAACGTATGAAAGAGCTTGTTAAAAACAAAATTGTATCTGACAAGGATTTTGCACAGGCAGAACAAAGTTATGAAAATGCCCGCCTTAGCTACGAAGCCCTTTCCAAGAATCATTCGGCTATCGGCCAAAGTATTACGGCTCCTATTGCAGGATATGTGAAAAGCGTTCTTGTGAAAGAAGGCGACTACGTGACCATCGGGCAACCGCTGGTGAGCGTGACGCAGAATCGTCGTCTTTTCCTCCGTGCCGAAGTGTCGGAAAAGTATTATCCATACCTCCGTACAATCAGTTCCGCCAATTTCCAGACTCCTTATAATAATCAGGTGTACGAGCTGAAAGCATTGAACGGCAAACTTCTCTCTTTTGGAAAAGCTGCCGGAGACAACTCTTTCTATGTACCTGTCACTTTTGAGTTCGACAATAAAGGGGAAGTGATCCCCGGCTCATTCGTAGAGGTGTTCTTGCTTTCTTCAACGATGGAAAACGTTCTTTCTCTTCCACGCACGGCACTGACAGAGGAACAAGGTATCTTCTTTATCTACCTGCAACTGGACGAAGAGGGTTATAAAAAACAGGAAGTAACGATAGGAGCCGACAACGGTAAAAGTGTTCAGATCCTGACCGGAGTGAAGGCTGGCGACCGTGTAGTGACCGAAGGTGCTTATCAGGTTCGACTGGCAAGCGCAAGCAATGCCATCCCGGCACATAGTCACGAACATTAAAGCGGCGAGGTGCCGCAGCCGGATTTTCTTGCGGCGCATCTATCAAGTTATTTATAACTCTCAATTAATGAAATATCATGCTTAATAAAATTATACATTACTCCCTACACAACCGGTTGGTTGTAGTCTGCGCGACCATCCTCCTGCTAATTGCGGGAACGTATACCGCCATGCATACGGAAGTAGACGTATTCCCCGACCTGAACGCACCTACGGTAGTCATCATGACCGAGGCCAACGGTATGGCTGCGGAAGAGGTTGAACAGCTCGTCACTTTTCCTGTTGAAACTGCCGTAAACGGAGCTACGGGTGTACGCCGTGTACGCTCTTCTTCTACCAACGGATTTTCCGTTGTCTGGGTAGAATTTGATTGGGGAACCGATATTTATCTCGCTCGCCAGATTGTTAGCGAGAAGTTAGCAGTGGTCAGCGAATCACTGCCGGTCAACGTCGGTAAACCGACACTCGGCCCACAATCTTCCATCTTGGGCGAAATGCTCATCGTCGGTCTGACTGCCGACTCTACTTCGATGCTCGATCTTCGTACGATTGCGGACTGGACCATCCGTCCCCGTCTATTGTCTACCGGAGGAGTGGCACAGGTTGCCGTGCTCGGAGGAGATATCAAAGAATATCAGATTCAGCTGGATCCCGAACGGATGCGTCATTACGGCATTTCGATGGGAGAAGTGATGGCTGTGACACAGGATATGAACCTGAACGCAAACGGAGGTGTGCTCTACGAATTTGGAAATGAATATATTGTGCGCGGTGTACTTTCTACTTCTAAAACAGAACAACTTGGCAAAGCGGTAGTAAAGACAGTGAACAACTTCCCTGTCACGCTGGAAGATATTGCGGACGTAACCATCGGACCGAAAGCCCCGAAACTGGGAACTGCTTCAGAGCGTGGAAAATCTGCCGTACTGATGACTATTACCAAACAGCCGGCTACCAGTACGCTGGAACTGACGGATAAATTGGAAGCATCTTTGAAAGACCTGCAAAAGAATCTGCCACCGGACGTAAAAGTTTCAACGGACATATTCCGTCAAAGCCGCTTTATCGAAAGTTCCATCGGCAATGTGAAGAAATCACTCTTTGAAGGAGGTATTTTTGTAGTAATCGTACTCTTCCTGTTCCTGGCAAATGTGCGCACTACATTGATTTCATTGGTAACGCTGCCTCTTTCCCTGCTTGTTTCGATTCTGACACTACACTACATGGGACTGACAATCAACACCATGAGCCTCGGAGGTATGGCGATAGCCATCGGATCATTGGTAGACGACGCCATCGTCGATGTGGAAAACGTGTATAAACGACTGCGGGAGAACCGTCAGAAAGCAGAAGCGGAAAGGTTAAGTACACTCGAGGTGGTATTCAATGCTTCGAAAGAGGTGCGGATGCCTATACTTAATTCTACGCTGATTATCGTTGTCAGCTTTGTTCCGTTGTTCTTCCTTAGCGGAATGGAAGGCAGAATGTTGGTTCCGCTGGGCGTTGCCTTTATCGTAGCATTGTTCGCGTCGACAGTAGTTGCTCTGACGCTGACTCCGGTGCTCTGTTCTTATCTATTAGGAAGCAATAAGACAAACAAGGAACTGAAAGAAGCTCCCCTTGCCCGTTGGATGAAAGGGATTTATGAAAAGGCACTGACTTGGGTGCTGGCACACAAACGAGTGACACTTGGAGGTACAATCGCACTCTTTGTGGTTGCGCTCGGAGTGTTCTTTACACTCGGACGCAGTTTCCTTCCTTCCTTTAATGAAGGATCGTTCACCATCAATATTAGTTCTCTACCGGGTATTTCACTGGAAGAAAGCAATAAAATGGGACATCGGGCAGAAGAGTTATTGATGACGATTCCCGAAATACAAACCGTAGCCCGGAAAACGGGACGCGCCGAACTGGACGAGCACGCGTTAGGGGTAAACGTTTCTGAAATAGAAGCTCCGTTTGAACTGAAAGATCGTTCGCGCAGTGAACTGGTAGCTGATGTACGTGAAAAGTTGGGTACTATCACCGGGGCAAATATAGAAATCGGACAACCAATCAGTCACCGTATCGACGCTATGTTATCGGGTACGAAAGCGAATATCGCTATCAAACTGTTCGGAGACGACCTGAATAAGATGTTTTCACTCGGTAATCAAATTAAAGAAGCTATCAGTGATATTCCCGGTGTTGCCGACCTGAACGTGGAACAACAGATTGAACGTCCGCAGCTGAAAATACAGCCTAAACGGGAAATGTTGGCTAAGTTCGGTATTACTCTGCCGGAGTTCTCGGAATATGTGAACGTTGCTTTGGCCGGAAAAGTGATCTCGCAGGTTTATGAACAAGGCAAGAGTTTCGATCTGATCGTGAAAGTGAAGGATGATGCCCGGGATGAAATAGAAAAAATCCGCAACTTGATGGTAGACACGAATGACGGGCGCAAAGTACCTTTGAACTATGTAGCAGAAGTGGTATCAGCCATGGGACCAAATACGATCAACCGCGAGAATGTAAAACGTAAAATTGTGATTTCTGCTAATGTGGCCGACCGCGATTTGCGTAGTGTTGTAAATGATATTCAGAAACGCATCGACACATCGGTGCAACTGCCCGAAGGCTATCACATCGAGTATGGCGGACAGTTTGAAAGTGAACAGGCTGCCAGCCGGACACTGGCGCTGACTTCATTTATCAGCATTGTAGTAATCTTCTTGTTATTGTATAATGAGTTCCGTAGCGTGAAAGAGTCGGGCGTCATCTTGCTGAATCTTCCGCTGGCGCTGATCGGTGGCGTATTTGCTTTGGTGATTACAACAGGAGAAGTCAGTATTCCGGCTATCATCGGTTTCATTTCCTTGTTCGGTATTGCAACGCGTAACGGTATGTTGCTCATCAGCCACTACAATCATCTACAAAAGGAAGAAGGTTTGAATGCGTACGATAGTGTGCTCCGAGGTTCTCTCGACCGTCTGAATCCGATTTTGATGACGGCATTGTCTTCTGCACTGGCACTGATTCCATTGGCACTCGGTGGCGACTTGCCGGGTAACGAAATTCAAAGTCCGATGGCAAAAGTGATTTTAGGAGGGTTATTAACGTCTACTTTTTTAAACGGTTTTATCGTTCCGATTGTTTATCTGATGATGCATCGGAAAAAAGCTGTAGCGCGTGATGTTTTTCCCCGGTGATGAAACAAGTGTTTCTCAGTGATGAAACAAGTGTTTCCCAGTGATGAAACAAGTGTTTCCCAGTGATGAAACAAGTATTTCCCGGTAATGAAACAAATAGATGCCTTAGCATAAAGTAACGTTAGTTCGATATAAACTTGTACTATTCCGATTCTCCTCCTTCAGGAAGGAGGAGTCCCCGTAGGGGGAGGTGGTAGGTAAAAGTGTAAATTTATATATTACAGAATAATATGTATTCCTACACCCCGTCCTTCGGACACCCCTCCTTCCCAAAGGGAAGCCATGCGGACGAAGTCATATCGAACTTACGTTAAAGTATCTATCAACAATAGCTTGTAACAAATAAAAAAATTAGAAATGAAACAAATCATGACCATAAGCACTGCACTTCTTTTCTTAACCATAGGCGAAGTGCAAGCCCAAAACGGAATTGAACAGGTATTGAAGAATATCGAAACGAACAATAAGGAGTTGCAGGCAAACGAGCAACTGATTACTTCGCAGAAGCTGGAAGCTAAAACGGATAATAACCTGCCTGATCCTACACTCTCTTACGCACATCTATGGGGAGCGAAAGATAAAAACGAAACAATCGGCGAACTGGTTGTTTCACAAAGCTTTGATTTCCCCAGTTTATATGCTACACGCAACAAGTTGAATCGTCTGAAAGCCGGAGCTTTTGACAGTCAGTCAGATGTTTTCCGTCAAGAGAAACTATTACAGGCGAAAGAACTTTGCCTGGATATTATCATGCTTCGTCAGCAAAAGCATATTCTGGAAGAACGCCTCCGCAATGCGGAAGAACTTGCAAAGATGTATGCCAAACGTCTCCAAACAGGAGATGCAAATGCTCTCGAAACCAACAAAATCAATCTGGAACTGTTGAATGTCAGAACAGAAGCGTCTCTGAACGAAACAGCACTCCGCAACAAACAGCAGGAGCTGAATACGCTGAATGGTAATATTCCGGTAGTTTTCGAAGAAAACCAATATCCGGCTATACCTTTCCCAAACGATTATCAAATATTGAAGTCGGAAGTCATGGCAACGGACCGTACTCTTATGGCGCTCGGCAACGAAAGTCTTGTTGCCCGTAAACAGATTGCTGTCAATAAATCACAATGGCTACCGAAGCTGGAACTCGGCTACCGCCGGAACACAGAAACAGGCGTACCTTTCAACGGTGTAGTGGTAGGTTTCTCTTTCCCGCTTTTTGAAAACCGGAATAAGGTAAAAATCGCCAAAGCACAGGCTCTTAACATTGACTTACAAAAGGATAATGCTACCCTGCAAGTAGAGTCCGAATTGGCACAGCTTTACCGGGAAGCGAAAACACTGCACGCTTCGATGGAAGAATACAGCAAGACTTTCCAGTCGCAACAAGATCTGTCACTGCTGAAACAGGCTCTGACAGGTGGACAGATTAGTATGATTGAATATTTCGTTGAAGTTTCTGTCATCTACCAAAGCTATCAGAACTATCTGCAACTGGAAAATCAGTACCAGAAAGCAATGGCACGGATTTACAAGAGTAAGTTGTAAATAGTACATAAAATCCTTTAGACATGGATTACGCCGAACATACCGCACAGTTTCCCCTCCTTTCGGGAAGGAGGGGTGTCCGAAGGACGGGGTGGTAGGAATACATATTATTCTGTAATATATAAATTTACACTTTTACCTACCACCTCCCCCTACGGGGACTCCTCCTTCCCGAAGGAGGAGAATCGAAATAGTACAAGCTTATATCGAACTTACGCTAATTTTAGGCACGGATTCCACGGATTTTAGCAATATGATTGCCATAAAGCAACAGCGTAATCCGTGTAATCCGTGCCTAAATATATCTCCCCTCTCCTTTCTCATTTTCTTTAAGTTCCAACTAAATATTTCAAAATAATATGCTACATTTGCAACGAACATAAAATACAGATTATGAGAACGAAACAATTCTATCTATTCATGTTATGTTGCATCCTTACACTATTCAGCGGGTGTAAAGAGGATGAAGAAAATCCACTCCGTTTTTACAACAGTGAATATGAAGTACCCATGGGTGGCAGACGTTACCTTGGACTGGAAAGCGGAAATGGTGATTACTCACTTGAAGTTAAAGACACACGCATCGCAAGCGCAGGAACCGAAACCGGCTGGAGCGGAGTACCTGCCGGACGTATGATTTATGTTACCGGTATTCTCACCGGGCAAACTTATCTGACAGTAACGGACAACGCCACACAAGAAACCTGCACCCTGCCAATCAAGGTTGTCGACAATTACGAAGATATAAAGTTGCTCCGCAGCCACTTGTCTAACTTACCCAACGGAGACGCGAATCTCCTGCCCGGCATTTCCGACATTTTTCTAATCAACAATCACGCACGGGATGCTTATTTTTTCAAACAGGGAGAACAAACTGCTTTTTCATCCGGACTTACCCTAATAACTCGAGGAAGTTATAAACTGGAAAAAGAAGAAGGAAATAATGAGAAAACTATACTGACTCTCACCTTTTCGGAAGATGCGGCAACACCTATTTCCAATCATAAATTCATCTTGTGGGGAAACGCATACGTATTTCACCGCTTGGATAAAAGCTTGAATCTGAATTGGAATACTCCACCCATCGGAGAAACGCGGACATCACCTGCACCACCTCCTTCCTACACGCTGGAAGAAATCGCTGGAGGTGAACCAGGCACAGGCAAACAAATTAGTTTTACCCTTTCCGAACAGGAAATACCTGCCGGAATACTGCCTTAATCAGCAGGGTCTTCTTTAATCAACTGTACTTTCTGCTAATATGCGTATATTTTCCGGCAAGTATCCGCTACGGATACGCCATTCTTGCGGATAGAGATTATTGGCACGATTACCGATGTTCTTCACAAATCCGAGAGGAATATGCCGGTACGTAAGCAAAACATATCCACGAGGGGCTGTTACCGGCAAGGTAATGGCCTCTTTTCGTAAATAAGTGATAGCCTGTTTATAACTTATTTCTTCCGTAGCGAAAGCTTCCCGGCATAAAAGTGAACTACACATCGCCAATGCATGGTCAGGTATCAAATCCTTTCCTTTCACTTCTCCTATCTCCACTCCTGCCGATACGATTTTCAGGCATTGTTTCATCGCCATTAATTCATCAGCATAATGCTTTGAAAAAGCCCGGATACTTGTTCCTTCTGCCGACAATATATACTTGTCCGAATTCTCATCGTTCAACCAGCTTTTTGCAATATTCAACTGTTCTTTCGAAACAGGAGAAGATGCTGCTCCTCCTTTCTTATCTTTCTTTTTAGAAGTCTTCTCCTTCGAGAAAGAAACTACCGGAATCTCGTCTCCTGTCTCCGGCTTCCGAAAAGCTGCCAGGAAAAAGCCTTCGCCTTTCGTCTTATGAGGGAAAAAATGATAGACAGGAATAGAAGATTTAGAACCCTCACAATTATCAGGTAAAAGATCTCCTGTTATATTCCAGTTTTCCTGTACCTGCACAGTTAACGGTTCGGCTCCATACTCTTGTTGAATCCAACGTGCATTCTCTTCGTCCTCTTTTGTATTAAATGTACACGTACTATATATAAGAATTCCCCCAGGCTTCAACGTGTCCCAAATATCTCCAATAATCCGCCGCTGCCGCTGCCAACAGATTTCTACATTCTCGGGACTCCACTCTTCTACAGCGACAGGGTCTTTACGGAACATTCCTTCACCGGAACAGGGAACATCTGTAAGAATCACATCAAAGAAAGACGGTAAAGCCGCAAAATCTGCCGGATCATTATTGGTTACTACCACATCCGGATGTCCCCACTTCGTTAAATTCTCCGCAAGAATCTGCGAACGATTCCGGATGACTTCATTAGCCACCAGCAAGCTTCCTTCGGGGAGCACACTACGGGCATGAGTAGACTTTCCACCGGGAGCCGCACAAAGATCCAGCATCTTCACCGGTCCAGTGACATACTGCCGGAGCACCTGCTCCACAAACATAGAAGAAGCTTCCTGAACATAATAACAGCCTGCATGAAACAATGGATCAAACGTGAAAGTGAGACGTTCATCCAGATAAAACCCTTCAGAAGACCAAGGGACTTGATTAAATTCAAAGTTGAAAGCTGAAAGTTGAAAATCAGTAATGCAGCCTGCTTGCGGTACAATTCTGCATTTTCCATTTTCAATTTTTAATTTTCCATTATTCAACCGGATGCTGACAGGCGGTTCTTGTTGGATGGCAACAGCTAATTTGTCGTATTCTTCATCGCCCAGCAGGGCACGGGTATAATCTATAAAAGAAGCAGGTAATTCCATTTTTCGTTATTAATTTCCGCAAATATCAAAAATATTTCGTCTCTTTGCAACTTTCTATGATATTAACTACGTCTAACAGACAAAGAAATAAATTAAAAAACTATTGATATGAAAAATTTTCTATTAGCATTGATGGTTGTACTGACCACTTGCACACTGGCTATTGCCCAAAACCAAACTACTGTTGTCCGCGATTCTGTCGGAAAAGTAAAAATAACTGTGACCAAAGACAATAAAGCAAAAACAAATAATACTGCTGTCACAGTCATCGGTGTAGATACAGCGGATATAGATTCCACAGAAGTAGATACAAATTCAAGTAATGTTAATGCTGGTCATGGTAAGGCCAGTTTTACATTCGAATCGGATGACGACGATTTCCCATTCCACGGCTTTGGTATCAACGGAGGAACTCTCGTAGCAATCATATCAGTCATTGCCGTTTTCGGATTTCCGGTATTCATTCTGTTTGTAATCTTCTTCTTCCGTTATATAAACCGGAAAGCACGCTATCGTCTTGCCGAACAGGCACTCGCTGCAGGTCAGCCATTGCCAGTAGAATTTATTCGTGAAAACAAAACGGTTGACTCACGTTCACAAGGTATCAAGAACACCTTTACAGGTATCGGTCTTTTCATCTTCCTTTGGGCAATCACCGGTGAATTCGGAATTGGAACGATCGGCTTACTCGTTACATTTATGGGGATCGGACAATGGATCATCGGTAGTAAACAACAGGCTCAAGATACAAATGCTCCTCAGATGCATACTAGCCATAAAGATGAAAAAAAGAATCAGGATAACGTCAAAAATGATAGCTTCGAAATGATCCCTTTCGCACCCGAAGAGAAAGATAATGGAGTAAACGAAGAAAAGAACGACGAGAATAAATGAGCCAACTCAATGATATATCGTTAGTCGCACAGGTCGTGGTGTTCAAGAACACCAAGGCCTTCGACCAGTTGGTGGGGAAGTACCAGTCGCCCATTCGGCGATTCTTCCTGAACCTGACTTGCGGCGACAGCGAATTGAGTGACGACCTTGCACAAGATACATTTATCAAAGCATATACGAACATTGCCTCTTTCCGAAACTTGTCAAGTTTCTCTACGTGGCTGTACCGCATTGCTTATAATGTTTTTTATGATTATATTCGCAGCCGGAAAGAGACAGCCGACTTGGATACAAAAGAAATAGACGCCATCAACAGTACCGAACAAGAGAATGTAGGACAGAAAATGGATGTTTATCAGTCACTCAAAATGCTTAAGGAAGTGGAAAGAACCTGCATTATGTTGTTCTATATGGAGGACATTAGTATCGACAAAATAGCAGGTATTGTAGGAATACCGTCAGGAACGGTGAAAAGCCACCTGTCACGTGGAAAAGAAAAATTAGCAACGTATTTAAAACAAAACGGTTATGACAGAAATAGACAATGATAAGCTCTTGCGCGATTTCTTCGCAGAAAACAAGCAGGAAATAGCAGACAACGGATTCAGTCGCCGTGTTATGCACCATTTACCCGGTCGTAGCAACTACCTGGCTCGTATCTGGAGTGCCTTTGTAATGACTGTTGCGGCCGTACTTTTTGTATGGTTAGGCGGATTGGAAGCAGCTTGGGGAACAATAAGAGAAGTATTTATCGGCATGATTAATCATGGCACTACCAGCCTTGACCCAAAGTCAATTATTATCGCAGCTGCCGTATTATTATTTATGGCTACACGAAAGGTTGCTTCTATGGCATAAACAAAATAAATACAGATTAAAAGTCCAAAGCATAAGTTTCCCGGATTTTTATATTTATGAGTCAAAGAACTCTTTATCCCTCTCTTTTAGTGTTAAACAATAATAAATCTACCCTTTACTCCAAGTAAGCCCAAACATAGATGTTGTATATTTGTTGCTCTGTAAACTAAAATAGAGAGAAGAGTTTTGAAACTACGTATATTTATTTTATTTCTATTCCTGCCTTTATTACATGTTCAGGCAGATGTCATCGACAGTCTGATGACGCAGCCCAGAGACTCAATCGGACTAACAAGCGATTCCTTAGTACTGCATTTCTTGGAAGAGTCGGGAATCCCTATATCTGATAATAATAAAGTCAAACTGCTAAAAAGCGGACGGGAGAAGTTTATCGATTTATTTGAAGCCATCCGGGAAGCCAAGCACCATGTTCATCTGGAATATTTCAACTTCCGAAATGATTCCATTGCCAATGCTTTATTCTCTTTATTGGCCGAAAAAGTGAAAGAAGGCGTTGAAGTAAGAGCTATGTTTGACGCTTTCGGAAATTGGTCGAACAACAAACCTCTTAAAAAGAAACACCTCAAAAAGATAAGTGAACAGGGAATCGAAATTGTTAAGTTTGACCCGTTCACCTTCCCTTATATCAATCATGCCGCCCACCGCGACCATCGCAAAATTGCTGTTATCGACGGAAAAGTGGCATATACAGGCGGAATGAATATCGCCGATTATTATATCAACGGACTACCCAAAATCGGAACCTGGCGTGATATGCACATGCGTATCGAAGGGGATGCTGTCAATGATTTGCAGGAAATTTTCCTGACGATCTGGAACAAAGAGACTAAACAGAACATAGGAGGAGAAGCTTATTTCCCCCAACATGAGGGACAGACAGACAGCACGAATATTGTTGTAGCAATTGTAGACCGTACCCCGAAAAAGAATAGCCGTATGTTGAGTCATGCCTATGCCATGAGCATTTATTCGGCACAAAAGAATGTTCATATCGTCAATCCTTATTTTGTACCGACCTCTTCCATCAAAAAGGCATTGAACCGGACAATCGACCGGGGAGTAGATGTAACCATCATGGTTTCCTCTGCTTCCGATATCCCTTTTACCCCGGATGCCGCACTTTATAAATTACATAAACTAATGAAAAGGGGAGCTACTGTCTACATGTACAACGGGGGATTCCATCACTCGAAAATCATGATGGTGGACGACTTGTTCTGCACAGTCGGTACAGCCAACCTGAACAGCCGCAGCCTACGATATGACTACGAAACAAATGCCTTTATTTTTGATAAAAGAATAACGGATGAATTGAATAATATGTTCCGAAACGATATCGAGCATTGCACGCAGCTGACACCGGAGTTTTGGAAAAAGCGTTCTCCCTGGAAGAAGTTCGTCGGCTGGTTTGCTAATTTATTCACTCCATTTTTGTAATTTTGTACGGAGAATCATTTTCACTGCAAATTATTCATTATGAAACAATACCTGGATTTACTCAATCGTGTACTTACCGAAGGCACGGAGAAAGGTGATCGTACCGGAACCGGAACGATCAGTATCTTCGGTCATCAAATGCGTTTTAACCTTAATGACGGTTTCCCGTGTCTGACAACCAAAAAACTGCATCTGAAATCAATCATATACGAATTGCTTTGGTTTTTGAAAGGAGATACAAACGTGAAATACCTACAGGAACACGGAGTACGTATTTGGAACGAATGGGCAGACGAGAACGGTGATTTGGGTCATGTCTACGGTTATCAATGGCGTTCATGGCCTGATTACAACGGTGGCTTCATCGACCAGATCAGCGAAGTTGTGGAGACACTCAAACACAATCCGGATTCACGCCGTATCATCGTCAGTGCCTGGAACGTAGCAGATTTGAACAATATGAATCTACCTCCCTGTCATGCATTCTTTCAGTTTTACGTAGCAGACGGGCGATTGAGCCTGCAACTGTATCAACGCAGTGCCGATATATTTCTCGGTGTTCCCTTCAACATTGCTTCATACGCATTATTGCTGCAAATGATGGCACAAGTGACAGGTTTGAAAGCTGGTGACTTCGTTCATACTTTTGGTGATGCTCATATCTACCTGAACCATCTGGAACAAGTGAAGCTCCAATTATCACGAGAGCCTCATCCATTGCCGCAAATGAAAATCAATCCGGATGTGAAAAACATCTTCGATTTTAAATTTGAGGACTTCGAATTAGTAAACTATGATCCGCATCCGCATATTGCAGGAGTAGTAGCTGTGTAAAAAATATGAGTAAAGTATCCATCATTGCTGCCGTAGACCGCCGCATGGCTATAGGCTTCGAGAATAAGCTTCTTTTCTGGTTACCGAATGATTTGAAACGTTTCAAAGCATTAACTACCGGAAACACCATACTTATGGGACGCAAAACTTTCGAGTCATTACCGAAAGGCGCATTGCCTAATCGCAGAAATATCGTTTTATCTTCCAATCCGGACACGGTATGTCGCGGTGCGGAAGTGTTTCCTTCACTCGAAGCGGCTTTGAGAAGTTGCCAGAAGGATGAACATATTTATATTATAGGAGGGGCAAGCATTTATCAGCAAGCTCTGCCCTTTGCTGACGAGCTTTGCCTGACAGAAATAGACTGTACGGCTCCCAAAGCTGATGCTTATTTTCCGGAAGTATCTTCAAAGGTATGGCAGGAAAAAAGCAGAGAAGCCCTTCCTGCGGATGAGAAACATCTCTGCTCTTATGCTTTCGTTGATTACGTAAGAAAGTAAGGAAATTGTTTCTTACTGTGATCCAACCACGAATACTGACCAATGATTAATCTTCATCTTCTATGTCGACCATAATCGGCATCTGCCGCTTAATGGCTTCATGGAAGGAGATTAATGTTTCGGTACGCGCCAAGCCCAATGGTTGCAACTTATCGTGAATAATACTCAATAAGTGGTGGTTATTCTTCGCGTAAATTTTAATAAACATATCATATTTTCCGGTAGTGAAATGACATTCCACCACTTCGGGGATAGCCTCTAAAGCTTTTGTTACCGAGTCAAAGGATTCGGGGTCTTTTAGATATATACCAATATAAGCGCAAGTCTCATATCCGATTTTCTCGGGGTCGATAACATACTCCGAACCTTTTAATATTCCTAGATTAGTAAGCTTCTGAATACGCTGATGAATCGCAGCACCGGAAACATTACATGCTCTTGCCACTTCCAAAAAAGGAATACGCGCATTCCCTGCAATCAGTCTCAGAATTTGCTCATCTAATGCATCTAATTGATGATGTCCCATTTTTGAATCAAATTGTTTTTATCAATGAATCTTTTATGCAAAGTTAGCGATTTTTCGACAACAAATACTAGAATCTATTACTTTTATTTGCAGAAAGCGGATAAGTCAACAATAGTTCGTACCTTTGCGAAAAACATAAATATACCATTTATATGAAACATATTTGTTGTATTATTCTGTGTTTCTGCACTTCTATAGGAAGTTATGCCCAGAATTTTGCTGATTATTTCCAGAACAAAACATTGCGAGTGGATTATATCTTTACCGGGGATGCTACACAACAGGCTATCTATCTGGATGAGCTTTCACAGCTCCCCACCTGGGCAGGGCGTCAACATCATCTCTCCGAACTTCCCTTGGAAGGCAACGGACAAATTATTATGAAAGACCTTGCCAGCAAACAGTGTATCTACAAAACTTCTTTCTCTTCTTTATTTCAAGAATGGTTGTCAACAGACGAAGCCAAAGAAACAGCTAAAGGGTTTGAGAATACCTTTCTTCTTCCCTATCCCAAACAGCCTGTAGAAATAGAAGTGACTTTATATTCTCCACGAAAGAAAACAATGGCTACTTACAAACATATCGTGCGTCCGAATGACATATTGATTCATAAACGGGGAGTATCACATGTTACTCCACACCGGTATATGCTGCAAAGTGGCAATGAAAAAGACTGTATAGATGTTGCTATCCTGGCAGAGGGATATACAGAAAAAGAAATGGATATATTCTATCAGGATGCACAATATACCTGCGAAAGTTTGTTTTCGTACGAGCCGTTCCGTTCCATGAAGGGTAAATTTAATATTGTTGCCGTAGCCAGTCCTTCAACAGATAGTGGTGTCAGTGTTCCCCGCGAAAATCTGTGGAAAGAAACGACGGTTCATTCTCATTTCGATACCTTTTATTCAGATCGCTATCTGACTACCAGCCGGGTAAAGTCTATCCACAATGCATTGGCTGGTATCCCTTACGAGCATATCATTATCCTCGCCAACACAGATGTATACGGCGGAGGAGGAATATACAATTCTTATACGCTGACCACGGCACATCACCCCATGTTCAAACCGGTGGTAGTGCACGAATTCGGACACAGCTTCGGCGGATTGGCCGACGAGTATTTTTATGAGGATGATGTGATGACGGATACTTATCCACTGGATATCGAACCGTGGGAACAGAATATTTCAACACAGGTGAACTTTGCTTCCAAATGGAAAGACATACTTCCGTCAGGCACTCCGATCCCTACTCCTATTACTGAAAGAAAGGAATATCCGGTAGGAGTATATGAAGGAGGCGGCTATTCCGCCAAAGGTATTTATCGTCCTGCCTACGACTGCCGTATGAAAACAAACAGTTACCCGGAGTTTTGCCCGGTTTGTCAACGTGCCATCCGCCGAATGATTAAGTTTTACGTTCCTTAATTGAATAACAATCATCGATGGTAGCGGAGGTAAATACCTATTTAGAAACAAAATCAATATACAATCATATTATTGTCAAACTTAAAACCCAAACCTCATGATTAGACTTCAACCAATCAATACGTCGGATCTGCAACATTACAAATTTATGGAAGAGCTCCTGATTGATGCATTTCCACCAGAAGAGTACCGCCAGCTAGAACAACTGCGCGAATACACTGACCGTACGGGTAACTTTTATAATAACATCATCTTCGATGATGACTTGCCAGTCGGCTTCATTACCTATTGGGATTTTGACAGTTTTTACTATGTTGAACACTTTGCAACCAATCCTGCCCTGCGAAATGGAGGTTATGGAAAACATACACTGGAATACTTATGCAATTACTTAAAACGCCCGATCGTATTGGAGGTAGAACGTCCGGCCGAGGAAATGGCCAAACGACGCATCAGCTTTTATCAACGCCAAGGCTTTACACTATGGGAAAAAGACTACTGTCAACCTCCTTACAAGTCCGGAGATGACTTTCTTCCCATGTATTTAATGGTACACGGAGAGTTGGATTGTGAAAAGGATTATGAAACAATCAAAAAGAGAATACATAAAGAAGTATATGGAGTAAAAGACAATTAATTAACGTAAGTTCGAAAACATTACTCCAGTGCTATATATATAGAAAGGGCGTTCAATTCAAATTGAACGCCCTTTCTATATATAGCAAATTAACTAATTATTTCTCACCACGTTTAGTAGCTGAATAGTTAATCTTTAAAGCATAAGATTTTCTAAGGGCATTTTTTACATCAGTAACAATACCCATTTTTGTCTTTTGATCTACTTTAAGAGACACAGTCATCTTAGCAGCATCACCTTCACTCATACTCGCACGCTCCTGGAAAATAAAGTCTTGTACTTCACTAACTTCAGCATAGCTGTCATTGAGCTGAATACGACTCTCAGTACCCATTTTTGCACGATATTCCTGTGTAGGTTCTCCTACATAGATAAATGTTACCAGCGATTTCTTCTCCAGTTTTTCGAGTTCAGTACCTTGCGGAAGTGTAAACTGCACCTTTAATGTTACCTCACGCATTGTCGTTACAATCATAAAGAAGAACAACAAGGTAAAGATAAGGTCAGGCAGCGAAGAAGTATTCAATGCCGGCATTTCACGTTTACCAGTCTTATTAAATTTTCCCATTACTTACCTCTTTTTTTCTCCGTATTTTTTAGGTTCTGCTTCAGAAATTCGTTGCGGATAAACTTCACGAATTGCTTTCTGCTGCGCATCACTCAATTCTCCATAAGTAGTTCCGAACTTTTCCTTAGCTAACTCATCTCTCAATTCATTGTATGCAGCTACCAATTCGTTCTGCACACTTATATATGCCTGATAAGAAGATCCACGGTCATTCTGCAAAGAAATTACATGCTTGTCATTAACAAGAGTAGTACCAAAGAAATCGACATTTTTCTGTGTCTTTTCCGGCATATCCTCAGCGTTATTGACATTAGCAATAAATTCTTTGGCTTTCTGTCTCAACTGATCAACACCGATATAATCACTTCCGCACATCAAAGCATCATCTTTATTCAGATAAACCTGTAGGATGTTACGTTCTTTAATTTTATCGGTATTCTCATTCTTTTCATCTTCGGGAGGTGGAGGCAAAAGTCTTGCCAAACCACGGTCCGTATCCATTGATGTCGTAATCAAGAAGAAGATCAGCAACAAGAAAGCGATATCCGCCGTAGAACTTGAGTTAATATCAGGAACTTTTCTTTTTCCTTTTGCCATTTTAATAACTTATTTAATCGAGTATCCTCAATTGATTATGATAATTTTTTCTTTACACCACTTATAATGATTGCAACAATCGTTACAAACAACAGAATATAAATAGAATAAAGGAACATATCAGTCAGTTTCAGCCAAAAAGGAACATTATCTGTACCACTATAGCCTTGAATCTGCATTGGTGTACCATCACCCATTGCCCATGCTACAACTAAAACAACAGCCAACAGCACCAAACCAAGTAAAGACTTTATTGCATTTGCCGGGTTATCTTTCAAAGCTGCACCAAATTGGAATATAGCACCAATTAGTGTAGCAGCTACTGCTAAACCAAACAATACGTAAATAAGCATCAGCAAAGCATTGGTATATGCCGGTTGCCACATTTCAGGATCAACTCCTACGACAACATCCGCACCTTGAGCATCACCACCAAGGTAGAAAAGGCCCAGTACAATGAGGATGACAGCAAACATCGCATACAAAGCATAATACGATATTCTATAGGTTAACTTACTCATCTCGGATTATTTTTTGTATTTCAAGTTATATTTGATTACCATGTCAAGCAAAGAGATAGAAGAATCTTCCATTTCGCTTGTAAGAGCTTCAATCTTAGCAAGTACGTAATTGTAGAATACCTGAAGGATCAATGCTACGATCAAACCGAAGATAGTTGTAATCAAGGCAACTTTCATACCACCTGCAACAACCGTCGGAGAGATATCACCTACCTGCTGGATTTTATCAAATGCCTGCACCATACCGATTACAGTACCCAAGAATCCGAGTGACGGAGCCATTGCAATAAACAGTGTGATCCAAGAACATCCTTTTTCAAGGTAACCAGCCTGTACACCACCATAAGATACAATTGACTTCTCAACTACATCAATACCCTGATCAATTCTCATCAGACCTTGATAGTAGATAGAAGCAACCGGACCTCTGGTGTTACGAGCAATGTCTTTAGCAGCTTCAACATCACCTTTTTCCAAAGCTGCTTCGATAGATGCCATGAATTTCTTTGTGTTGATTTCAGCCAAGCTCAAATAAATGATACGTTCGATACAGAAAGCCAAACCGATCACCAAAGCAACAGCTACCAAACTCATGAAAGATGCAGTACCTTCGATGAATTTAACTTTCAGTTCTTTGTGAATACCACCTTCTTCTGCAACAGGAGCAGCAGCAGTAGCAGCTTCAGCGGCAGGAGCTACTTGTTGTTCAGTTTGTTCTGCTGCAGGAGCATCTTGAGCCTGAGCAAGTTGAATTGAGCCAAAAGTAAAGGCCCCAATCACAGCAACAATTGCAAATAACTTTTTCATTGTGTGTCTAATTTTTAAGATTAATTAATTGATTATTATTGTATTTACTTCTCATCTCTCTTTCATTTCTGCGGAGAGACGGGGATTCGAACCCCGGATACGCTTTTGGCGTATACACGCTTTCCAGGCGTGCCTCTTCAACCACTCGAGCATCTCTCCTTATGAGTTTTCCAGATTTTCAGCTACAAATGTATTCTTTTTTTTCTTTTCATGAAGCATTCTCCCCCTTTTATCTTGAATAAATACTGCAAATTAATATAATTTAAAACCTTTCGAACCTTATTTGCGGATTCCAAACACTTTTAGTGCATTAACAGAAGTGCCCTCTTCAACGCGCTTTGGAGTTATCTGATAAATCTCCGCCACCTTCATAAGTATGTCTTTCACATTGGCACTCTCATTTCTCTTTCCCCGGTTCGGCACAGGAGTCAAATAGGGAGAATCGGTTTCGAGCACAATGCGTTCTAAAGGAACTGTTGTCAGAGTTTCCGGCAAAGTCGATTTCTTAAAGGTAACGACTCCGTTAATGCCCAACATAAATCCTTCAAACTCCAACAATTTCGCTGCTTCTTCCGATGTTCCGGTGAAACTATGAAAAATGCCGGTCAATGCCGTCTTTTTATAGGGTTCCATTACCTTATATATATATTCAAACGCCTCTCTTGAATGAATAACGATCGGAAGGCTATACTCCAGCGCCCACTCTATTTGCTTTTCAAAAGCCAAAATTTGTTCTTTCAGAAAAGTCTTATCCCAATAAAGGTCAAGGCCTATTTCTCCGATAGCCACAAATTCATTAGAAGTCGACAAGTACTTGTGTACAACTGCTAATTCCTGTTCATAAGATTCATTGACGGAAGTGGGGTGCAGTCCGATCATCGGATAGCAAAAACCCGGATAATCCCTACACACTGACAACATAGCATCAATGGTGGTACTGTCTATATTGGGCATGAAAATATAGGAAACTCCCGCTTTTCGTGCACGTTCCATCACCTGCGGCAGGTCTTCGGTAAATTCTTCAACAAAAAGGTGAGAATGGGTGTCTATCAGCATGATATTTCTTTTTCTTCTTTTACTTTCTCACTGGAGCGATAATAATATATCAGTCCATAGTCGCGACATTTTTCTAATCTGGTATCATTGGGAGTAACACCCTGATATTTAGCTTCTACCTGGTTCCAGATATCCAAAATCAGTTCATCTGCACGGCCACGCATGGATGCCAGTTCATCAAGACTGCGATTGGTTAATGCCTGATAGTTTTTCTGTCGCTCGTAGCTTTCCAGAAAAATATCATAATGTACTTTTACACGTGCAATAGTCGGATTATAAATAGGTATGCCACCTTGAGTTGTCCTTAGTTGTTCGCCTTCAATTATTTTCTTCCCCCACTCCACCAATGCGGCTTCACTCAACAGGTCCGGCACTGTATTTGAAGCAGGTAAGCCATATAATTCTTTATGCACCACTTTAATTTCATCCCGAAGTACAGCCAAATTGAGTACCTGGATAAAATGAGAGATATACAACCGGGCGGTCTTCACATTCATCTGATGCTTACGGCTGGCACGCGATTGATTGTTGTAACACTGTGTATAATAAATCTGCGCAGCCTCGAACCGATGTAAGAAATTACGTGCCTCAAATAACGTCTTCAATGTAATAGCCAAATCACTCACATTATACATTTCACCCATTTCGACCGCTGCTTTCAACGCCCGAACTCTTGCTTGATCTGTATTTGGTAATCGTCTGTAAGGCATATCTTTAGTAGTTAACTACATTTCACGATACATTAATAATTTCACCAGATTCTTCAATTCTTTTTTTCTGTCTTCTGCAACAGCCACCGCTGCCAAACTTTCCATAGCAAGCGTATAATATTCACGCATTTTGTTTTCGCAGACATTGCGGATATTCAACTGATTATAGATTTCGGTTACCGCTTCTATTTTTTCTGCCGGTTGAAAAGTTTCCGCATTCAACCAACGATTCAATTCTTCCTGGTGCTTTTCATCTGCGTGCTCCAATGCTTTGATAAGCATATATGTTTTTTTATTGCAAAGAATGTCCCCGCCTATCTTCTTCCCGAACACTTTCGGATCACCGTATACATCCAACAAATCATCCTGCAACTGGAATGCAACTCCAATATGCATTCCAAAATTATAAAGATTCTCTGCATCTTCAGCAGTCGCTCCTGCCAAAATCGCACCGATTTTAAGACTAGCAGCAAGCAACACTGCCGTTTTCAAACGAATCATTTCAATGTATTCGTTTTCTGTAACATCACAGCGAGACTCAAATTCCATATCCAGTTGCTGCCCTTCACAAATTTCAAGTGTAGTCAGACTGAATAAATCCATCACTTCTTTCAGATATTCCTGCGGACATGCCGTCATATATCGAAATGCCAGAATCAACATAGCATCTCCCGAAAGAACAGCAGTGTTATCATTCCATACTTTGTGCACAGTAGGTTTTCCCCTGCGTACATCCGAACGATCCATCAAATCATCATGTAACAAGGTGTGATTGTGATAAACTTCAATTGCTGTGGCGGGACCATATATAGACGCAATATCCTCCCGATATAAGTTATATCCCATCAACATTAACACAGGACGTATCCGCTTCCCACCCAGAGAAAGGATATATTCAATCGGTTCATAAAGTCCTTTCGGCGTCCGGGTAAACTGAATTTCAGAAATATGATTATTTATCTTATCAAGTAATTGAGAAGCTGTAAACATGATGAATAAAAAAATTAATGAATAAAAAGAGGCTGCCGAAAGCAGCCTCCTAATTTATATTTTTACAAATTACTGCAATCTAAACATCACAGGAACCGTAAATTTAACACGTACCGGTTTTCCGCGCTGCATACCTGGTTTCCACTTCGGCATGGTATTAATCACGCGGAGGGCTTCTTTATCCAGATACGGGTCAACGCTACGTACAACCTTCGCATCTACGATACTACCATCCTTGTTAACAACGAACTGTACGATAACACGTCCTTGAGTTCCGTTTTCCTGTGCGATAGTCGGATATTTAATATTCTTTGCCAGATACGCCATCAAAGCGGCTTGTCCTCCCTGAAATTCCGGCATATTTTCTACAACCTCGAAAATAGTCTGTTCTTCCGGTTCTTCTTCAACAACTTGCACAGGCACATATTTTACTTCTACAGGAGCTTGGGTGTCTTCATTGATAATAGTTGTTGTTTCATCAATCTCAGCTTGGTCATCCACAATCTCCAGCAATTCTGCTACTTTTGGAGCTTCAGGTGGTGGTGGAGCTGCTTGTTCAGGGGTTTCGGTAATAGGAATAATTTCCTCTTCAAACACGACATCAGCTACTACTTGGCTTGTATCAATCTTCACATCACGTTGGGTCCATTCGAACGCCACGAACATGAAAGATAGAACTACCACGTAACCAATGAGCAACCATGTAGACTTCTTGCCTTCCAGGTCTGCTTTGGGTGATTTTTTAACTTCCATAAATTTATTAATATAATGATTAAAAAAAAGTGTCCTTTCATGTGTCTCCGGGCAAATATAGTACATTTTCATGTATTCGTTCCCCTCTTTGCCTCTTTTTATCCGGCTTTTTAACTTTTTTAATTCTTTCGTACTTGTCTTGTTCCTTTTAACGGCAAATTTATGGTTGATTTTCAAATTTACCGTATCTTTGGCGGACAAATCAGATGAACTGAATATGAAAAAGATAACAATTGCAATCGATGGTTTTTCCTCTTGCGGAAAAAGCACAATGGCTAAAGATCTGGCCCGTGAAGTGGGCTACATTTACATTGATAGCGGAGCCATGTATCGTGCGGTCACTTTATATAGTATAGAAAACGGAATTTTCGACAGAGACGTTATCGATACGGAGAGGCTGAAAAAAGAAATTAAGGACATTCA
This sequence comes from Bacteroides caecimuris, assembly GCF_001688725.2. Lineage (NCBI taxonomy): Bacteria > Pseudomonadati > Bacteroidota > Bacteroidia > Bacteroidales > Bacteroidaceae > Bacteroides > Bacteroides caecimuris. Next base: position 3,157,306 of record NZ_CP015401.2, read on the forward strand.
TATCTCGTTCCGACTAAATAAGGAAACCGGGCGTCCCGACACTTACCTCAACGGGGTGAACGTAGAGAATAAAATCCGTTCGATGGAGGTTTCTTCCAAAGTGAGTCCTATCAGTACGCTCGACTTCGTACGTGAAGCAATGGTAGCTCAACAGCAAACAATGGGAAATGAGAAGGGAATTGTTATGGATGGCAGGGACATAGGCACCACTGTTTTCCCTGACGCGGAACTGAAAATATTTGTAACCGCCACTCCCGAAATCCGTGCTCAACGCCGTTACGACGAGCTGAAAGCAAAGGGACAGGAAGCCAGCTTCGACGAGATTCTGGAAAATGTGAAACAACGGGATTATATCGATCAAAACCGGGAAGTTAGTCCGTTGCGCAAAGCAGAAGATGCGCTGCTCCTGGATAATACCGACTTATCGATTGAAGAGCAAAAAAAATGGCTTTTCGAACAATTTAATAAAGTAAGTAAATAGTTTGCTTTATGATCAAGGTAGAAATAGACGAAGGTTCCGGCTTCTGCTTTGGTGTGGTGACAGCCATTCATAAGGCAGAAGAAGAGTTGGCAAAGGGAGAAACACTCTATTGTCTCGGAGACATTGTGCACAATAGCCGAGAAGTGGACAGGCTGAAAACGATGGGATTAATCACCATCAATCGGGAAGAATTCAAGCAATTGAGAAATGCAAAAGTATTGCTCCGGGCGCATGGAGAGCCACCGGAAACTTATATGATTGCCCGTGAAAATAATATCGAGATTATCGATGCAACCTGTCCGGTTGTATTACGTTTGCAGAAACGTATCCGACAAGGGTATCTGGCAGACAGTGACAAAGAAAAGCAAATTGTCATCTACGGCAAGAGCGGACACGCTGAAGTGTTGGGATTGGTAGGACAAACAGATGGAAAAGCAATTGTGATCGAAAAGGCAGAAGAGGCAAAAAAACTGGATTTAAATAAAAGCATCCGCCTTTTCTCACAGACAACCAAGTCATTGGAAGAGTTTCAGGAAATCGTAGAATACTTCAAACAACATATTTCACCGGAGGCGACTTTCGAATATTATGATACAATCTGCCGTCAGGTTGCCAACCGCATGCCTAAGCTCCGGGAGTTTGCGGCTACACACGATTTGATCTTCTTTGTCAGCGGTAAAAAGAGTTCGAACGGAAAGATGCTGTTTGAAGAATGTCTGAAGGTGAACGCTAATTCGCATTTGATAGATAACGAGAAAGAAATCGATCCCTCTCTTCTTCAAAACGTAAAATCGATTGGTGTATGTGGAGCGACTTCTACTCCGAAATGGTTGATGGAGAAGATTTACAATCACATCCGGACGCTCATCAAAGAATAGCTGCTTTATTCATAAAAGAATAATAGCAAAACAACATAAGAAAAACGGCAAAGTAACACGAATGAATATCAACTTTTTATTGTACATTTGCCGCGTCAAACTAATTAATGAGAGATTGTTATATGGGAACAGTTAAGTGTGTCGGAATTTTGACCTCCGGAGGTGATGCTCCGGGAATGAACGCTGCTATACGTGCCGTGACACGTGCAGCTATCTACAATGGATTGCAAGTCAAAGGTATATACAGAGGCTATAAAGGTCTGGTCACAGGTGAAATCAAAGAATTCAGGAGTCAGAATGTGAGTAACATCATCCAACTGGGTGGAACTATCTTGAAAACAGCCCGCTGCAAGGAGTTCACCACTCCTGAAGGTCGCCAATTGGCTTATGATAATATGAAAAAAGAAGGCATTGATGCCTTGGTTGTCATTGGTGGAGACGGTTCGCTGACAGGTGCACGCATCTTTGCACAGGAATTTGATATTCCGTGTATCGGACTGCCGGGAACCATTGATAATGACCTTTACGGTACAGACACTACCATCGGATATGACACTGCATTAAATACGATATTGGACGCTGTGGATAAAATACGTGACACGGCCACTTCACACGAGCGTTTGTTCTTTGTTGAAGTGATGGGACGTGACGCCGGTTTCCTTGCACTGAACGGAGCGATCGCTTCGGGAGCGGAAGCTGCTATTATTCCGGAATTCAGTACGGAAGTCGACCAGCTGGAAGAGTTTATCAAGAATGGATTCCGTAAATCAAAAAACAGTAGTATTGTATTGGTAGCCGAAAGCGAACTGACCGGAGGAGCCATGCATTATGCCGAACGTGTGAAAAACGAATACCCGCAATACGATGTACGTGTGACGATCTTAGGTCACTTGCAACGTGGCGGTAGCCCGACTGCCCACGACCGTATCCTGGCAAGCCGCCTCGGTGCTGCTGCTATCGACGCTATTATGGAAGATCAACGTAACGTAATGATCGGTATCGAACATGATGAAATCGTTTACGTACCGTTCAGCAAGGCTATCAAGAATGACAAACCGATCAAGAGAGATCTTGTCACTGTATTGAAAGAGCTTTCAATCTAATCTTTTTGTTTTTAGGAGTTCAGCTTATATCAGTATTATAAGATAAAGAGCGGCGGATGAACGGGAGGTTTCCTAATCATTCACCGCTCTTCTTTTTTCATTTTCACCACAGAGGACACGGAGGACACAAAGGTGAACTTTGTTCATGACTATACTGGAATGAATGAGATTTTGTTTTCAATTACTGATTTGCATAAGTATAACATGAACTTTTGATTCATAAGTTCCACCCGTTTCACCTTATAGCTGAAACATCGATGAATAAGGAGATAGCGGGTGAAAGCGTAGGAAAAAAACAGGTGAAGTCTTCCATTATCGCTTTCACCTTTTGAATTTATTTATACCGATTGCTGGACATATATAGCCATCGTGATAGACATATATAGCCACCATGCTGAATATATAGATGCAATACGGTGAGTATATAGATGCAATCTGTTGAATCTATAGACGTACCAATTCAAGTATTAACAGATGAGAACCAAGGTATTAACACCTGACGACTAGGCTATTAACATCTGACAGTTCATCTATTAATATCTGACAATGGATTTGCTATAAGCATATTTTCATTAGCTATAAGGATATCCGGATTAGCTATAATGATATTGGTTTTAGCTCAAAGGATATTTTGAAAAAACAAGGTGAAACCGATAATGTTCTGTTTCACCTGATTTCACCCCTCGCTTTCACCCGCTATAGCCTTATTCATCGGCATTTCAGGAATCAGGTGAAAGCGATGAATGGCAATAATCTTATAGTGGCATTGATGATACTTTATTTATAAAGAAAGAGGCAAGTTACGCAGTATTCCGCTATCGAATGAGTCAGAACTGCACAGTTTAGCTCATTTTTGTACCGTTTTGAGTTTTTTTATCCATAAATAATATCCAGTCAACGGCAATGCAGCCCCAATCAAAGCAGCAATAAAGGCAAGTATGCGGGTAAACATTCCTCCCCAGTTACCGACATGTATAGAATAAATCCAACCACGAATCTTTCCCGACTTGTCTTGATGTTGGTAAAGACTTGTTTCTGTAAATTCACCATTATCCGTATTGAAAGAATAACGGTCAGATGCCCGCTGGTTCCCAAAACGGTTGAAAGACACGCTTGCCGTACCAGAAGAAATACTGATTTGCTTATACTCCGGATTCTGACGGCTTAGTTTATCATAAACCTCCTGCCAATAAGCGAATGGTTTCTTTTTCTGATGAGATGCCGATTTGGTACCACCGTTTTGAACATCACTTTTCTGTTCATGTCCTTGGGCGACACGTTGCTGTACTTCTACCCCGAAGATCTTATAGAAAGCCATCCGATACCACGGAAAAGACCAGGTCAACCCCGTCAGTGCCATAGCCAACAGAAAGATCAGAGCATACATTCCACCTGCCACATGCAAGTCATACCAAAACCTTCGCCATCCTTTAGTTGCTGTTATCTTCAGGCTATTCTTCAATGCTTTACGTGTACGCGGCCACCAAATGACAACTCCCGAAATCAGAACGAATACAAGTAAAAGCGTACTGACACCTACAATCATCTTGCCCCAAAAGATCCCTTCATTTCCCGGATTCATACTATCCAGCAGCCAGCGATGCATTCGGAACATAAACATAAAGAAGCCGCTACGCTCGCTTTTTCCTTTTACTTCACCCGTATACTGGTCTACATACAAAGATGCACGGCGTGGTTTGGAAAGACTAACCTGATACGCACGTCCGGGATCAGAAGATATGCTCACACCGGTCACTGATACACTGTCAGGCAATGTCGTCGCTACTTTTTCAAGCAGTTTATCCATAGGTAGAGAAGATTCCTTTACCGTTTCCACGTAGTAAAGGTCGGGTCGAGACCACTCATTCACCTCGTTTTCGAACACCAGCATGGCACCGGAGAAACAGATTAGAGTTATTACCAGCCCGAAAGGGACGGAAAGCCACAAATGTATCTTTCTGAATATTTTTTTCATGTTTTCAATCCTATTTCTTGAAAAAGCCTGCAAAGCTTTCTGCTCGGCAGACTTTTATCTACAACAAAAGATTCTCTACTTAACCGGCTGTATTATTTTGAAAGATATTCCATCTTACCTACCGTAGTGATAGCGTCAGCCTCCACCGTCAAACCTTTGACTGCCTTGCCTGTTTTTACGTCTATTTTATAGAAGGCGGGGTTCTCGCCCGTAGTCACAGTGACAGCCATATAAGCATACCCTTTTTCTCCATAAGGCTCGCCACCAAACTTCCCGTCAGCCGGCAGACCTGTAACAGGCATAATCGTCTGATCTTCCGCCTTGAAAACAGCCAATTCGCTGACATCTGCATTTTTACCTCCACTAATCATATCTTCCGCTCCCTTTTTATACAATTGAAGCAAGAAGTAATCTTCAGAGATGTGCCAGCAACGGAAAATAGGATGTTTAGTGCCTATCTCTTCAAAATTTACATAGTAATCCGGGTCGAAATCTGTTGCGCCTGCTTTGATACGCATTGCGCCCGAAGGCTTCTGTCCTGTCACCTTCTTCAAATCAGAAGATGAAACTGCCGTACGTCCATATCCGGGAGAGAACACATAGACGTCACCATTGTCAGCCGCCCAAATGGTCTGATAATATTGTGAGCGCATCCGACCGCATGCATAGCCTATTTTATCAGTTTTGGCAATCACCGGAGTCTCATTGAAGTTCGTGCCACTATAAATTGCCACGTAAGCGCTATCCGGGTATTGTGTAGAAGGAATGACCCCGGCTGTATATGCACCACTGGCGCTACCACCGTCAGTCTTAGTCACAAGTTCTTGATCTGTCACAGCTTCCGGCCATTTTCTAATACCGTACTTACTCATTCCCATTGGGATGACAGATGTATAAATCTTATTGTTAGCTTCAACCAGACCTGCCCATGAAACTTTTTCACCATTACCCAAGTAATTTTCGGCAAGCAAGGTACCCTCTTCCTGACTACCATCGGTCGCATCCAGATAGTTGAACAACAATGCTTGAGCCACATTCTGATCCTCATCTGTTATTTTCGAGTCTCCGGTGGAAACAGTCACCACTTTATCCCCCCAAGTACCGTATGACGTGATACGATTATAAGTGTATGTGTACTTTTCTTTCATTTTACCATCTGCCCCCAGATAATAGGAAGCGCCTGTACCCGCACCACCTTTATTATAAACTAACGCAAACACATAATCCAATCCTTTATATACCCAATAGGTACCGCCAATCACTTCAGTTCCATTCCCCTGGGTCGACACAGTTCCTTCATCCAACGAATTGGCTACTACCAAATAACTTGCTTCACCAGTTGTGGCAGCCACCACATAAGCCGTTTCTCCATCAATCGGCGGGTTATCCACCGGATTATTATCATCGTCGCAAGATGCCACAAACACACCGCTACTCAAACAAAAAGCTACGGCAAAAGCCTGCAATAAAAACTTCTTCATATATTCTTTATTATTGATTGATACTAAAAAACTTACTCTTATTATTTACCGAAAAACACTCTGAACTTTCCATAGAATGCGCGCCCCGCTTTTTGCAGGCTAAAATTGTCAAACAGTTGGGCATCGGTGAAATTCCGACATTCAAATGATACATTATAACGTCCATTCTTCATGGTGTAGGACAAAGACAGATTATGAGAAAACTGTTCCGGCACCATATTCTTTGAATCTTTATCTCCAAGATTCTCCCAGTAAAGAGGAAAATCGTGCTGCCAGTAGCTATCATAGCCGATGCTCAATACATTTCCTTTGACAAACAGGTCATTCCAATAGAAATTTGCATGGATATTAGCATAACGATAGGGCAGATTCGGCATACGCACTTTATAGTGCATGCTTTCTTGCAAAGAGGAACCCGCCAGAAACTTTTCGTAATCACGAGTATCGATATTATTGAATGTTCCTCCTATATCAAACCAACGCGAGAAGCTATAAAGCAATGACAAATTATACCCTTTAGTCCTTACGTGACCGTGGTTCTCATAATATCCGTAGCTTGTTCCTCCAAATACGTCCAATCCTCTTTTTATATAATCTTTTGTATCCCGATATATCAAACCGGCCTCGGCATACAATCCATGCTTGCCAAACTGATGATTATAGCTGAAACTCAAATTGACATTATCACTTCTCTCCGGTTTCAGATTCATTTTGCCAGTTTCAAGGTCTTCATCTCCAAAGAGTTCGTCCGTGGTCGGTAGGCGGAAGGCTTTTTCGTACGAAAATTTCACCTGAAGATCTTTCCATATAAAATAGGTACCTGCCGCTCCATATCCAAGAGCGATTGCCGTATTGGACAGATTGATATAATTGCCTATTCCATCCGTATTCTGCGATACCGGTCCCTTGTTGTATTGCCGGTAATATTTGGCAAATGCCGACACATTCCATCTGTCCGACGGCATCAGACGGTAAGAAAGTCCGCTGACGTTTTTACGTGTGATTTTAGGAATAGAAAAGTCTGTGAATTTGGAAGAAGCACCAATGATAGAACGGCTCGTACGTTCAAAATCACTGATTACATGACTGAAAGTAAATGTATGTGCCTGTCCGATATGATAATTCATCTTCAGCGTCCCATTCCAGTTTCTATTTTTAGATTCACTGTTCTGGTAAGACTGTTCTCCCCGGCTACCTTTTTCATAAAAATCTCCACGCCAGTTGTAAGCCCGCGAAGCGGTATCGACATTGTTGGTGATATTATGATTGTAATTGGCAGTCAACAGCAAATCCAGGTTTTTCACCAGTAAGTTCTTTTTATAATATTCTAAAGAAGGGACCAACGAATGTCCTTGGCGGAATTTTTCACCGAACACGACATCTTGATAAACGCCTGTTTGTATCTCTTTATAGAAATGAGAATAATTGAAGCTCAACGCCAGACGGTCTGCCCATTTCTTTCCTACCAGGCCGATTTTTCCAATCACGGCTTCATTATGATACTGGTCATTAAAACGTTTCAGATGATAAATCTTATTTTTGTCAAGGGGCGGGAAACGTACGCTTCCATCCTCTTTAATCTCAAATTCGCGCACATAAGTGTCTACATAATAATCATTATCCGAAAAGTTTTGAAAAGCATTGACCTCATACATGAAACCATTCTTAAACGTTTGTCCGAAGCGCACGTATGATTGATGAGTATTAAACGATCCGTAAGAATAGGAAGCATCCATAAACCAGTTTCCGGGTTGTTTGTTGGTGACAATATTAACCACTCCCCCAATGGCATCGGTGCCGAATCCTACAGGAACCACTCCTTTATAGACTTCTATACGGTCGGCAAAATTAATGGGAACATTGTTCAAATCGAATGCGGCACCGGCTCCCTCCTGTGGTATGCCGTCAATGAAGATTTTCACATGTTTCCCGCTAAAGCCATCGATATACAATTGCATATCCGACCCCACTCCACCTGATTCGCGGAGTTTCACACCGGGCACTTTAGTCAGTGCACCCGCCAAAGTCTGCGTACTGTTATGCAATTTCTTCGCATCAATGGCTACCGCATTAAAAGCAGACTGATTCACACGACCGACGCCGGATGTCGTGACCAGCACCTCTCCCAGTTCTTTTACCGCCGGCGCAATAGTAACATTTACTTTTATTCTTTCTCCCTTGGCTAATTTAACTTTCTTTTCTACCGTTTGATAACCGATAGCCGAAACGACGAGTGTATATTCGCCTGCTGTAGTTTTCAAATGATATATCCCTTTTTCATCTGTATAGCATCCTTGGTTGGTTCCTTTCAGATAAACTGTCGCAAAATCCACCACTTCTTTTTCTGTGGACATCACTCTGCCCGAAATCAAACTACTACGGTGACGCCCCTGTTGCGAATATACGGATACGGAAAACAAGAATGCCAGAAAAACCAAAAAACATTTATTGCTCATCTCCTTTTTACCTTTTTACTTTATAACCATTTCATTGCTCTAAAAGCGATGCAAAGGTAAGCAGAAAAAGAAGTGCCAAACAATCCCTATCTATTGGTAAAAATAAGACAACAAAAATGAGATATATAGATATGTACAATACCTATATATAAGTAAATACTGGATAATTTAAATAAAAAAAGAAAAGAAACCCTACTTCAGCCAACTCGCCAACGCACGTTCCGTTACCTCCCACAACTGCTCTTTCTGCACATGATTCGTGTATTTATCAGACAAATTTTTCCGGTGGTTATTGACATACAGTTGTCCTGTCACACCGGCTTCCTTCTCGTCCAACAGTAAACCGATTGCCGTAGAAGCCCCTTTCTTGGGTTTACGGATAAAAGGACGGAAAAAAATATCCGTCAACGGATCGAACCACTTGTGCATAGTGATGATATCAGTAGAAACAATTCCCGGGTCGGCAGCATTGACGGTAATCCCCTTCTCCCGAAGTTGTTCGGAAAGTTCGAAAGTGAACAACAATAAAGCCAGCTTCGTGTTGCTGTAAACAGATATTCTCCAAAACGTTCCCGTTTTCCCCCTATGAAAGAAATCTGGGAAGTCGAGCTTGCCGATTGCGTATGTACAGGAAACCATATTTACGATACGCGCTCCACGCACCATCAGTGGAATTAATTTCCGGGTAAGCAGATAAGGTCCTATATAGTTCACACTTACTGTTCGTTCGAATCCTTCGGAAGTAGTATGAAAGCCTGTCTCCATTGTTCCGGCATTATTCATCAACAAAGCGATAGGAAGGTTCCTCTCTGAGATCCGGCTGACAAAAGAAATCACGGATTGCATGGAAGATAAGTCAAGAGCCATAACCTCCAAATCCGGGTTTCCGGTTTCCTTGCTCAAACGTTCACGAACAACCTCCGTTTTCTTCGGATGATAACAAGCCATAATGATTCGATAACCGGCTTTGGCTACGGCACGTGTTATTTCTGTTCCCATCCCTCCGTCCGCACCGGTGATGATTGCCCATTTCATTTCACTCATTTTTTCTCCAGTTTATCAATCTCCTTTTGTAAAGAGGAAGGTAATTGTTCTTTCAAATGTTGATGACAAGCCATTTCTATCGTATACATACGTCCTATACAATAATTACTGTGTCCACAGTTGCAGCGTGCTTGTTCTTCCTGCTTCATCCGGTTCACGAATCCCGGTTCGTTGAGCAAAGCTCTCGCCATCTGCACGGCATCAAAACCGGAATTGAGCACTTCATCTATTTTCTGACGGGAAACAAGACCACCGACATAAATCAACGGCGCATCCGGAAGAGCCGCACGGAATTTCAGTGCATCTTCAAGGAAATAGGCCTCTTTGAAGGGTACAGAGGGTATCATCCATTTGCCAAACATACGGACTCCGTATTTCAGCCACCAACAATTCATATAGTAAGACATCGAACGAATCGGCATGGCACCCCTCATTACATACATGGGTGCTTTGCTGACAAAACCACCACTCAACACCAATCCATGAGCGCCAAGTTCCAACAGACGTTTGGCCACTTGTATGGATTCGTCAATCTCCATTCCTCCTTTGAAGCCGTCGCGCATATTCATTTTGACGAAAACAGCCATATCATTGCCTGCCGCTTTCATCACTTCTTCCATCACCATATCCATAAAACGCATCCGGTTTTCGAGCGAACCGCCATATTCATCTTTCCGGCGATTGGTGTAGGGAGACAGGAATTGACTAATCAAATAGCCGTGCCCCGCATGTACTTCAACGGCGTCAAACCCGGCTTTCCTCGCCAGATTGACTGCATTTCCATACGCTTTCGCCATTTCCGGAAGCTCCTCTTTTTCCATTCCACGCACAAACGTAGGAGAATAGAGGTTGAAGCCTGAAGATGCGGATATAGGAGTGACACCACATATATTTTTATGGGACATATTTCCACAATGCCCGATTTGTATACCTACTGCGGCACCTTCATCGTGCACAGCTTTTGTCAGTTCTTGTAAACGGGGAATAATGGACGGACGCAACCACAACTGACGGTCGAAAGAAAGTCCGCTTTGTGTCACGGCGGCATAAGCCACTGTTGTCATACCTACTCCCCCTGCAGCTACCGACCGATGGTAATCCAGCAACATTTGCGTGGGAGTATTCTCCGGACACATGCTCTCAAAAGCTGCCGAACGGATCGTTCGATTCCGCAGCGTCAAAGGGCCAAAGGTGACCGGGCTAAAAAGTTTAGATTCCATAGTAGTTGATATTTTATTTAAGTCATACGTAAGTCATGATGAAAAGCGCCCCTAATAAAGGAAAGGGAACACTCGTTTCCGTTCTCCCACTGCGTCTCCGAATTCTTCGCGGTAACGACACCAAATAGCGTTGGCACGGGGAACAAGGTTAGCAATCGTCCACCAAAGGAAGACCAGACCGGAAAGTGAACAAGTGAGTATCGCCCAACCTGCCCATTCTACTATCTCACCGAAATAGTTGGCGGAAGTGACATAACGGTACATGCCTTTTTGAGGCAGATAATGCCGGGTGTCTCCCGGTTTGCGCAAATGGCGGATGATATAATCCGAATGCCAGTTCAACAGCATACCTGCGAAAAAGAGCAGTGTGCCTATAATAAACCACGGTGAAGTGAACCAATCGGCTTGATACATCGTTTCGGGAGCAAGATAGAAAATCCATTTTCCTTGCATATAGCCATTCAGCAGATTAAAAAGAACTCCCATCGACATGATTGCCAATGGCATCTTACTTTTCCCTTTCAATAGCAAAGGGAAGATGAAAGCACGCTGAAAATAGTGGATTTGAAAGAAGAGGAAGAAAGTGAAAATCACCGGCTCGAACCGACGTTCGGAGTATATCCACATCACACACATCACCACGAAAACCGGAGCTTCCATCAATATCCAGGCTAGTTTATTGGAGATAGCTACGCCCCACGATGCCGTGCGGAAAATACCATATCCGGCTTTCACAAAGTAAAGAGCAATAAAAACAAACAAAGCAATCAGGCTCATCACACCCAGAAACAGATTAAAAGTATTTATATTCATAGCGATCTATTTTGTAACACGCAAAAATAACAAAAAGGAGATAAACGACGATACAAAAAATAGAAAGAATCTGAAATACATTCTTTTACGAACATAAAAAAGGAGAAAATATAAAATTTCCCGGATGCGCGTCTGAAATGATCGGGCACACATCCGGGATTACTTATCTATTTAATAAAAGGATTGGTTATTATCAGCGTTTCTTGATGGGGATATAAGCCAAATCATCAAGTACATTTTTATAAGCCGGGCGGATAATCCGTTTACCGTCGAAGGTCAATTCTTCATTGCGGTGTGCACACCAGCCTACGATACGTGCCATGGCAAACAGCGGAGTGAAGATTTCCTGCGGCAAACCGATCATTTCATACACGAAGCCCGAGTAGAAGTCGATGTTACTGGAGACAGTCTTTCCGTTGTTTTTAACCCGTCCGAAAGTAGCGATGGCACGTTCTTCCAGCAGTTCGAGGAAAGCAAATTCGTTTTCTCTGCCTTTTTCACGGGCAAGGTCGCGAGCCAGTTCTTTCAATAGAAGAGCACGAGGGTCGGAGATGGTATAAACGGCATGTCCGATACCATAAATCAGTCCGGTCTTGTTATACACTTCTTTGTTCAACATTCGGGTGAAGTAAGTGTCTATTTCATCTACACTTGTCCAGTCTTTGATATTTTCTTTCAGATGGTGGAACATGTCGGCAACCTGAATATTGGCACCTCCGTGAAGCGGGCCTTTCAGCGAACCGATACCTGCGGCAATGGCCGAATAAGTATCTGTTCCGGTAGAAGAAGTGACGCGGACGGTGAAGGTGGAGTTGTTACCACCACCATGCTCTGCCTGAAGAATCAATAACAAATCGAGGGTGCGTGCATCCAGTTCGGTATAGTCTTTTTTCAGCATGTACAGGAAGTTTTCGGCAATAGAGAGCTTTTCCTGCGGATGGCGGATATGCAGAGAACGTCCGAAAGTAGCATGACGAAGCATATTATAAGCATAAGCGATGATAGTAGGGAACTTTGAAATCAGTTCAATACTCTGACGCATCAGGTTATCCCGGGAAGTATCATCCGCATTCGCGTCAAAACGATACATTTCGAGTACGCTGCGTGAAAGAATATTCATGATGTTGTTTCCTTCCAACTCGATGATGTTCATTTTCGTTTTCTGTTCCAACGGCATGTTGTCGTTAATCAACTCACGGAAAGAAAGCAATTCTTCTTTATCCGGCAGACGTCCGGAAAGCAATAGGTAAGCCACTTCTTCGAAGCCAAAGCGTTTCTCTTTGATTATAGCGTGAGAAATATCTTCTACATCATAACCGCGATAGAACAGTTTTCCCGGTATGGGTTTCAACCCACCGCCCGGCACACGTTCATACCCTACTACATTACCGATTCTAGTTAAACCTACCAATACACCTGTGCCGTCTTCATTACGCAATCCGCGCTTCACATCAAATTTCGGGAACAATTCATTATCAATCCGGGTAGCTTCTTTCATATCCTCGGAAAGCTTGTAAATCAAATACTCTTTTTTCATCTTTCTTCGTTTTTTATTCGTTACTTCTATTTTTCAATTCTTTCCACGATCTCACGAGTGAAAGCGGAAGTAGAAAGGGAGGTTCCATTCGGCATAAAACGGGCTAAATCGTGTGTAGCGCGAGCATCCAGAAAGCTTTGTTCCAAGGCTTTCTCTATCAGAGCAGCCGCTTCTTTCCAGTTAAAATATTCGAGCATCATTACTGCCGAAAGGATAATAGAGCAAGGGTTCACCACATTTTTTCCCGCAATATTGGGGGCTGTTCCATGAGTCGCTTCAAAGATGGCATGACCTGTCCGGTAGTTGATATTTGCTCCCGGAGCGATGCCGATACCGCCTACCATAGCCGCCAGTTGGTCGGAAACGTAGTCTCCGTTGAGGTTTAAGGTGGCTATCACGGAATATTCTTCGGGAATCAAGAGTGTATTTTGCAAGAAAGCATCCGCAATGCAATCTTTTATCACCAGTCTGCCATCTGCCAAAGCATCGGCAAACTCACGTTGCGCCAGTTCGTAGCCCCATTTTTTGAAACCACCTTCGGTAAACTTCATGATATTCCCTTTATGCACCAGCGTTACGGATGGCAAATGATGGTCGAGCGCATACTGGCAAGCAGCACGTACAAGACGCTCCGTACCCTCACGTGATACAGGTTTCACACCAAAAGAAGAGGTTTCCGAGAAACGGACTTTTGTCACGCCCATTTCGTCTTTCAGGAATTGATAGAACTTTTCTGCTTCCGGAGTTCCGGCTTCCCATTCGATACCTGCATAAATATCTTCCGTATTTTCACGGAACACACACATATTCACTTTCTCCGGTGATTTGACAGGCGACTGTACTCCCTGATACCAACGAACCGGACGAAGACAGACGTATAAATCAAGTGTCTGACGCAATGCTACGTTCAACGAACGGATTCCACCTCCGACAGGAGTTGTCAACGGACCTTTGATTCCTACCAGGTATTCCTGAAAGGTTTCCATTGTTTCATCCGGCAACCAGGAACCAGTCGCGTTGAAAGCACGTTCTCCTGCCAACACTTCTTTCCATTCAATACGACGTTTGCCGTCGTAGGCTTTCCGGATAGCTGCGTCCACTACGGCTTGCATAGCAGGAGTCACTTCGGCTCCTACTCCATCGCCAATAATATAAGGTACGGTAGGCACATCGGGCACCAGCAACGTACCATCTGTTTGCATGGTTATCTTACTCATCTTTTATCTTGCATTTAAAGCAGAACCGGCACGGAACCAAGCTATCTGCTGTACATTATATGTATGTTGCACTTCGAAACTTTCTTTCGTTCCGTCTTCATGATGAAGAATAATCATCAGATTGCGCCCCGGTGCGAAATGGACTAAGCCTGATACGGATAGAAGATCGTGTTCCTGAATCTTGTCATAGTCTGCCTTATCTACAAAAGTAAGAGCAAGCATTCCTTGTTTTTTCAGGTTCGTTTCGTGGATACGGGCAAAACTCTTAGCCAAAATAACACGTACATTGAGGAAACGTGGTTCCATGGCCGCATGTTCACGACTGGAACCTTCTCCATAATTCTCCTCAGCAACAACAATAGACGGAATACCTTCGGATTTATACATCTTTGCCGTACCGGAAACTGTTCCATAAGTATTTGTCGAACGATTCCAAACACGATTCGTTTCACCATTGAAAGCATTGACAGCCCCCATCAGCATATTGTCGGAAATATTCTCCAAATGTCCCCGAAAGCGGAGCCACGGACCTGCCATAGAGATATGGTCGGTAGTACATTTTCCCTGTGCTTTAATCAATAAAGGCATGTTCAGCAAGTCCTGCCCGTCCCATGCCGGGAAAGGAGTCAGAAGCTGGAGACGTTGGGAATCCGATTTTACCCTGATTTCCGTTTTTGCTCCGTGCGGGGCAATATACCCTTCATTTCCCTGTTCAAAACCTTTCAGGGGGAGTTCATCTCCTACAGGTTCGGAGAGTTTCATTTTTTCTCCGTTATGATTCACCAGTCTGTCTTTCAACGGGTTGAAACAGAGATCACCGGCTATTGTTAACGCCATCGTCAGTTCCGGAGAAGCTACAAACGCGTATGTGTTGGGATTACCATCAGCACGTTTGGCAAAATTACGGTTGAAAGAGGTAACGATTGAGTTTTTCCGTGTCGGATCGTCCGTCTGACGTTTCCACTGACCGATACAAGGTCCACAGGCATTTGCCATAATCGTGGCTCCCAGCCGTTCAAAAGCTTCAATCATACCGTCTCTTTCGGCAGTAGCCCGAATTTGCTCCGAACCCGGATTAACAATCAGCGGAGAAGCCACACTCAAATTCTTTTCTGTCACCTGCTTTGCCAAAGAAGCTGCACGGCTCAAATCCTGATAAGAAGAATTGGTACATGAACCTATCAAGCCCACCTCCATTTTACGGGGGTAGCCGTTCAATAACACTTTTTCTGCAAATTTAGAGATAGGGGTAGCGGCATCCGGTGTAAATGGTCCGTTTATATAAGGTTCGAGTTCCGACAAGTCAATTTCAATCACACAGTCGTAATAGTTGAACGGTTCATCGGTCACAATGTCGTCTGCACGAAGGTCTGCATCAACAGATTCTGCCCAATCGACTACACAATCTCTTCCAGTAGCTCTCAAATAAGTAGCCATGCGCCCGTCAAACGGGAACAAAGAGGTAGTAGCTCCAACTTCGGCACCCATATTGCAAATGGTCGCTTTCCCGGTAGCAGAAAGGGATTCGGTTCCGGGACCAAAATATTCGATAATAGCATTCGTTCCTCCTTTTACGGTAAGGATGCCTGCCAGTTTCAGGATTACATCTTTCGGAGAAGTCCACCCGCTTAGTTTTCCGGTCAGACGGACACCGATAATCTTCGGCATTTTCAGCTCCCATTCCATTCCGGTCATCACATCCACGGCATCCGCGCCACCGACACCGATAGCCACCATGCCCAGTCCGCCAGCATTAGGCGTATGAGAGTCTGTTCCCACCATCATACCACCGGGGAAAGCATAGTTTTCGAGCACTACCTGATGGATAATTCCTGCTCCCGGTTTCCAGAAGCCGATGCCATAACGGGAAGATACATCACGGAGGAAATCGTATACTTCTTCATTGGTCAGTCTTGCCGTAGCAATATCCGCCTTTGCACCTTTATACGCCTGTATCAAGTGATCGCAATGCACTGTTGAAGGCACAGCCACCTGATCCTTACCTGCATTCATAAATTGAAGCAAAGCCATTTGCGCAGTTGCATCCTGCATAGCCACACGGTCGGGACGGAAATTCACATAATCCTCTCCTCGTTTGTAATCTTTCAAATCGGCTACATCATACAGGTGAGCATACAAAATCTTTTCGGTCAACGTCAAAGGGCGTTTCAGTATAGCCCGTACGTGTTCTACCTTTCCTTTATAAGCAGCGTAGAAAGCTTCTAACATAGTCACATCATATACCATATTGCTTTTTGTTTTTTTAGTCTATCTATTAAAATAACGAACGGCGTTCGAGTAATGTTTAACAAAATGAAATATTTTTTCTATCCGAAACGAAGATTTGTTACCTTTGCATCTATTATGAGTAATAATCCGAAAAGTCCCATTATAGACCTTCAGCAACAGCAACTCCTCCTGCGAATGGAGTATGAATATGAGAAGGAAGAGTTTAAACGGCAAACCGAAACAATGGGTGTTGCCCGTAAAGTGAAGCGTGGTCTCTGCTGGTATCCTGTCTCTCTTGGTCGAAGTTACTACAATTCGCTGAATCAACTTGTAATAGATATTACACGGACCGAAAATAAAGAAATAGAACATTCCTTTGAGTTCGGACGTCCTGTTTGCTTTTTCCACCAGTCATTTGAAGGAAAAGTGAAGTATATGGATTTCATCGCTACCGTCAGCTTTGCCGACGAAGAACGAATGGTCGTTGTACTCCCCGGAGCGGGAGCCTTAACGGAACTGCAAACTGACGGCATACTGGGAGTACAACTTTATTTTGACGAAACATCGTACCGGACCATGTTCGAGGCACTGGAAGATACGATACGCGCCAAAGACAACCGCCTGGCGGAACTGCGTGACATTTTGCTGGGTACCCAAAAGCCAGGATTCCGCGAATTATATCCTGTCCGCTTCCCATGGCTGAACAGTACACAGGAAACAGCAGTCAATAAGGTGCTCTGTACGCGTGATGTATCTATTGTTCACGGTCCTCCGGGAACCGGAAAAAACGACGACTCTTGTCGAAGCCATTTACGAAACATTGCATCGGGAACCACAAGTGCTTGTTTGTGCGCAAAGCAATACAGCTGTCGACTGGATTTGTGAGAAACTGGTAGATCGGGGAGTCCCCGTGCTCCGCATTGGAAATCCAACCCGGGTCAACGACAAAATGCTTTCATCCACCTACGAACGCCGGTTTGAAAGTCATCCTGCCTACCCGGAGCTTTGGGGAATCCGTAAATCTATCCGCGAAATGGGTAGCCGGATGCGCCGGGGTAGTTATTCTGAACGGGAAGGAATGCGTAATCGCATGAGTCGTCTCCGCGACCGTGCCACGGAGTTGGAAATACAAATCAATGCCGATCTTTTCGACAGTGCCCGCGTAATTGCTTCTACCCTTGTCAGCAGCAACCACCGCCTGCTTAACGGACGTCGTTTTCCGACTTTATTCATCGACGAAGCTGCACAAGCCCTCGAAGCCGCCTGCTGGATCGCCATCCGCAAAGCAGACCGGGTCATCCTTGCAGGAGATCATTGTCAGCTTCCGCCGACTATCAAATGTATAGAAGCTTCCCGTGGAGGATTGGATCATACGTTAATGGAAAAAGTGGTTCAGCAAAAACCTTCCGCGGTCTCTCTATTAAAAGTACAGTACAGAATGCATGAAGACATCATGCAGTTTCCCTCCGATTGGTTTTATCATGGAGAACTGGAAGCTGCTCCGGAAGTACGCTATCGGGGGATTCTTGATTTCGACACTCCCATGAACTGGATCGATACTTCAGAGATGGACTTTCACGAAGATTTTGTAGGCGAAAGCTTCGGACGCATCAATAAGCAGGAAGCCAATCTATTACTGCAAGAACTGGAAACTTACATCGAACGTATCGGCAAAGAGCGGATACTGGATGAAAGCATTGATTTCGGTCTGATTTCGCCATACAAGGCACAAGTACAATATTTGAGAGGAAAAATAAAAGGAAGCAGCTTTTTACGCCCTTTCCGCAGCCTCATCACCGTGAATACAGTAGACGGCTTTCAGGGACAGGAACGGGACGTTATTTTCATCAGTCTCGTACGTGCCAACGAGGACGGGCAAATCGGGTTTCTAAATGACTTGCGAAGAATGAATGTAGCGATTACGCGAGCACGAATGAAGCTTGTTATCTTAGGAGATGCTTCCACCCTTACCAAACATCCTTTCTATAAAAAATTGATGTTGTTCATTAAGAAGGGAGAAAGCTAATAGCCCTCTCCCCTTTTAAACTTGTATAATTTATCCAGCTTAATTATTTTCCGGACGAAGTTTACGAACAGTTACAGCAGTCTGCCACATCTCGCTTTCGCGTAATTGACGGAGCTCCTCGTTTAACTTTTCACGATAATCAGGCTGTGAATTACTATCAATAGAAATCTGTGCTTCGTTACCAGTCTTCACGCTATTATACAACTTTTCAACTACCGGCTTGATAGCATCGTGGAATGGTCCCATCCAATCAAGGGCACCACGTTGAGCAGTAGTAGAGCAGTTAGCATACATCCAGTCCATACCGTTCTTTGCAAATAACGGCATCAATGACTGTGTCAGTTCTTCCACTGTTTCATTGAATGCTTCAGAAGGACTGTGACCGTTTTCACGCAATACTTCGTACTGTGCCAGCAACAAACCTTGGATAGCCCCCATCAATGAACCACGTTCACCTGTCAGGTCAGAAGTAGCCTCGCGTTGGAAAGTTGTTTCGAACAGATAACCTGAACCGATACCAATACCCAGTGCGATGGTTCTTTCGTAAGCCTTGCCTGTAGGATCCTGATAGATAGCATAAGAAGAGTTCAAGCCACGTCCTTCGAGGAACATAGTACGCAAAGATGTACCCGAACCTTTAGGAGCAACCATGATAACGTCGATATCAGCAGGAGGAACTACACCTGTACGGTCGTTCCAAGTGATAGCAAAACCGTGTGAAAAATAAAGAGCTTTTCCGGCAGTCAGGTAAGGCTTGATAGTAGGCCATACAGACATTACTGCTGCGTCAGACAACAGACACATTACAATAGTACCTTTTTCGCAAGCTTCTTCGATACCGAACAAAGTTTCACCCGGAACCCATCCGTCTGCTACTGCCTTATCGTATGTTTTTCCTTCACGTTGACCAACGATTACATTGAAACCGTTATCACGCAAGTTCAGTGCCTGTCCAGGCCCCTGTACGCCATAACCGATTACAGCGATTGTTTCATTTTTCAATACTTCACGAGCTTTTTCCAATGGAAATTCGTCACGGATTACTACAGTTTCAGTAGTACCTCCAAAATTCAACTGTGCCATTTTTTTGTTTTTAGTTTTTGATGACTTACGCCATCCGTTATTAATTGGTTTTATATTCTCACATTTATTCAAATATCACTTTTGAGCGGCAAACAACTTCGTTGCCATTCTTCTTCACTTCTACGTGAAACTCGTTTGAGTTCACTTCATCGCAGAAGAAAGAGAGTTCATCACCAAAATAGCTTTCCGCCACATACGCCATTTCAAAACGGCGGATACGTTTGGTCTTATACAGTTCAATCGGGAACAAATCAAGGATATGTTCGATGTAACGGATGCTGTTTACATGACCGTTGATATCTATATCACTGTATTTTGCCGTCAGGGTAGCTATCGGCTGATCGCTTGTCACTTTGATGCGTGAAGGCTTTTCAATCGGGCAAGGCTCATCACAGACATAATCTACGATACTTCCCCCATGCAAAGTCAACAAGTCGGCAGGCTTGCGGGTATTGAGACTAATCATTGCCCATACGGAACGTGCGTAGCCAATCTTCTTCCCATCCTTATCAATAATAGCAAAATTACGATCAGTAAACAAACGGTAGACATTTTCCACCCACGTCTGAACCGAGAAATTTTCATACTGATAAGGCATTTCATCCAACTCAATGGCCAGACGTGAAAGCACCCATGTGTAATTGTCCTCATTCAACGTTGCAATACCAAAACCACGGTCATTGGCGTGAAAACCCGCACAATTGAGCAGATGATTTCCCAGCACCCCCATAGTCAGACGTCCGTTGAAGTCCACATGGAACGGTTCTGCCACAAACTGATAAGTCCCTATTCTATTTTCTTCACTCATTATTCTTATTGATTTTTACTTTGGTTATACATAGCTTCCCGTCCATCAAGAAACTCATTCACCCGTTCAAAGCAGCTGGTAGTAATCGCTACACGTCCCGAACGAACAAACTGCAAAACACAATTCAAAGCCTTCAGTTCACCATAGAGCGAAGTTATATCTTCGCTCATTCCATTTTTCTCGACAATAGAAAATACCGGATTGACTTCCACTATACGTGCATTGTATCTACGGATTAGCTTGGATGCTTCCGGATTCTCCTGAAAAGCAGGAGTAGACACCTTATATAATGCAATCTCGTGGAAATAAATCTCATCCTCTGTGAAATAATGTGCCTGAATCACGTCGATCTTCTTTTCGATCTGTTTCACTACTTTCTCAATGATATCCTTATCAGTCCAGGCAGTTATCGTATACTTATGTACACCTTTAATAGAAGAAGCAGACACATTCAGACTCTCAATATTTATTTGCCGACGGGTAAATACAGCAGTTACCTGATTCAGCAATCCAGCTATATTCTCCGAATGAACAATGATTGTATATAACGTTTTATCACTCATAATTCTATTTTTTTTAATGCGGACCCTCAACTCTCCATTCTCAACTCTCAACTTCTCCTAGCACTCCAGCAACATCTGGTTTACCGAACCACCCGGAGGAGTCATCGGCAAAACATTGCCTTCTTCCACCACGCAGGCTTCGAGCAGGAACGGACCGTCCGTTGCCAGCATTTCAGCAATAGCTTCCTTCAGTTCTTCACGAGTGAAAACACGCTTGGAAGGAATATCATAAGCCGAAGCCACTTTCATATAATCCGGATTCAACATCGGGGTAAACGAATAGCGACGATTAAAAAACATAGCTTGCCACTGGCGTACGTTTCCGAGGTAATTATTGTTCAGGCAGATAATCTTCACGGGAGCTTTCTGCTCCATAATCGTACCCAGTTCCTGAATATTCATTTGCAGTCCGCCATCTCCCATAAATACGCATACGGTACGTTCCGGTGCTCCGAAAGTTGCCCCGATAGCTGCGGGAAGTCCGAAGCCCATTGTTCCAAGTCCTCCGGAAGTAATGATACTGCGTTCTTTCGTATATTTAAAGTAGCGTGCAGACATCATCTGATTTTGACCTACATCTGTTACCAAAACAGCTTCATGGTGAGTAGCATCACTAACCGCACGTACCACTTCTCCCATACTCAAAGAGTTTGTGGCAGGATGAAGTTCGGGACGGATTACTTTTTCCTCCTCTACTTTCTCATATTCTTTGAAGCTATCAACCCATTCGGTATGAGTGTTCTTTTTCAGGAGTTTCGTCACAGAAGCCAGTGTTTCCTTGCAATCTCCCAATACAGCTACATCTACCTTTACATTCTTATTAACTTCCGCAGGATCGATATCAAAATGAATCACTTTTGCCTGCTTGGCGTAAGTTGCCAAATTACCAGTCACACGGTCGTCAAAACGCATACCGACAGCAATCAGTACATCGCATTTATTGGTATTGATATTCGGTCCCAAATTGCCGTGCATACCCAGCATACCTTTATTTAACGGATGCTCTGTCGGCAAAGCCGAAAGTCCGAGCAGCGTACAACCCGCAGGCATATCCGCTTTTTCGATAAACTCGCGCAATTCACCTTGCGCATTTCC
The DNA here is from genome assembly GCF_001688725.2 of Bacteroides caecimuris. Classification (NCBI taxonomy): domain Bacteria; kingdom Pseudomonadati; phylum Bacteroidota; class Bacteroidia; order Bacteroidales; family Bacteroidaceae; genus Bacteroides; species Bacteroides caecimuris. The sequence goes on from NZ_CP015401.2 coordinate 3,179,315, forward strand.
CAATTCAACGCCCTGTCCAACCAATACAAGCGGACGTTCGGCGTTATTAATCAGTTCGGCAGCGACCTGTACAGACTCCGCATCTGTATCGGGAACAGGAACATAACTGCGGATAAAATCGACTTTCGTCGGTTCATATTTCGTTTTCTCCACTTGCGCATTTTTGGCAAAGTCCAGCACCACCGGACCGGGACGGCCACTACGGGCAATGTAAAACGCACGTGCCACCGCCCAAGCTACATCTTCCGCACGGCGGATCTGATAGCTCCATTTAGCGATCGGCTGTGTGATACCTACCAGGTCAACCTCCTGAAAAGCATCTGTTCCGAGAAAACCCGTTCCTACCTGTCCGGCAATCACCACGATAGGCGTACTATCGATCATTGCATCTGCAATGCCTGTTACCGTATTGGTTGCTCCGGGACCGCTCGTCACCAGGCAAACACCTACTTCACCCGATACACGGGCATAGCCCTGTGCCGCATGAGCTGCTCCCTGTTCGTGACGAACCAAGATATGGTTTAATATATTTTGATGATCGTACAAGGCATCGAATACCGGCATGATAGAGCCACCTGGATAACCAAAAATGGTAGTCACTCCCTGATGTTCCAAAGAACGCATCAGAGCCTCTGCACCTGTTATTAAATCTTTCATATTTACGATTTGACTATTTACTATTCAATGATTCTCACCGCTCCCTTATCGGCAGAGCTTACCATACTGGCATACGCCTTCAGGCTCTTCGGTACATAACGGTCACGAGTGACAGGAGTCATCGGACGGGCAGCCAGTTCTTCATCCGTCAGTCGCACGTTGATCTTCCGGGCCGGAATATCGATTTCGATAATATCTCCGTCTACAATCTTTCCGATATTACCTCCAGCTGCCGCTTCAGGAGAAATATGTCCGATACTCAATCCGGAAGTTCCACCGCTGAAACGTCCGTCGGTAATCAAGGCACATTCTTTTCCGAGATGACGGGATTTTATATAAGAGGTAGGATAAAGCATTTCCTGCATACCGGGACCACCCTTCGGACCTTCGTGCGTGATGACGACAACATCGCCACTGATGACTCGGCCTCCGAGGATGCCTTCACAGGCTGCTTCTTGCGAATCAAAGACTTTAGCAGGTCCGGTAAACTTCCAGATACTTTCGTCTACCCCTGCTGTTTTTACTACACAACCGTCTTGAGCAATATTGCCTTTCAATACGGCCAGTCCGCCGTCTTTACTGTAAGCATGTTCCAAGTCACGGATACACCCGTTTGCACGGTCCTTATCCAGTTCCTTATAGTACATACCTTGTGAACCAAGTACGAGATTAAATTTATTTCCGGCTGCGCTCGAATATTTCTTAATTGCTTTTTCGCTTACATTCGGGCTGGTGATTGAATATTCATTAATGGCTTCTGCCAGTGACATTCCGTCTACCCGGCGAACGGATGTATCTATCAAACCGCCCTTTGCCAGTTCGTCCATAATGGCAATGATACCACCGGCACGGTTTACATCTTGAATATGATATTTCTGTGTATTGGGAGCCACCTTGCAGAGACAAGGAGTCTTGCGGGAAAGCATGTCAATATCATCCATCTTGAAGTCTACTTCTGCTTCGTGAGCAACAGCCAACAAGTGAAGAACCGTATTGGTAGAACCACCCATTGCTATATCCAGCGTCATGGCATTCAAGAAAGCCTGACGGGTAGCGATGCTACGAGGAAGTACACTCTCGTCTCCTTCTTCATAATATAATTTTGCATTTTTCACGATCAATTCCGCAGCGTCCTTGAAAAGTTGCGTACGGTTTTCGTGTGTCGCTACAATGGTTCCGTTGCCGGGAAGAGCCAGTCCGATTGCTTCATTCAGACAGTTCATCGAGTTGGCGGTAAACATACCGGAGCAGCATCCGCAAGTAGGACAAGCATTTTGCTCGATATTCGCTACTTCCTGATCGCTAACACTTTCGTCGGCCGATTTAATCATCGCATCGATCAAATCCAGGTGCTGGCCATTCCATTCTCCCGCTTCCATCGGACCACCCGATACAAATACGGCAGGGATATTCAGACGCATAGCCGCCATCAACATTCCGGGAGTGATCTTATCGCAATTGCTGATACATACCATTGCATCCGCCTTGTGCGCATTGACCATATATTCTACGCTGTCTGCAATGATGTCACGTGAAGGAAGCGAGTAAAGCATACCGTCATGCCCCATTGCTATACCATCGTCGATAGCTATTGTATTGAATTCCGCAGCGAAGCATCCCAGCTTCTCAATCTCTGCCTTCACCAGCTGACCGATTTCATGTAGATGTACATGCCCCGGAACAAACTGCGTGAACGAATTGACGATAGCGATAATGGGTTTACCCATCTGATTCTTCTTCATACCGTTGGCTGCCCATAATGCACGGGCTCCTGCCATCCGACGGCCTTGTGTACTAAACGAACTGCGTAATTGCTTTTTCATTTCCATCTATCTTTTAATTAAAGAGCCTTCCTCACACAAGTGAGAAAGGCTCTAAATTCTATCTTCTATGGTACGAACACATACAACACAAAAACCTTTCTCACGCTCTTGATGGGACCACCACGACGCGAATAATATGCAGGACTGCTAGGTTAATAGATGTATGTAACATATTCATATTTTCTTTATTTTCGTACTGCAAAGGTAAGGGCTTTTTTATTATATCCAAACAAATCGAAGAAAAAAAACACTTAAAAGCGAATAATTGTAAGAAAAGAGAGGTGTTATTTCTCTATTTTATCACTTAAAGGTTGAATTTACAACTATTATCTAACTGCACACCTCACTTTCTTTTTCTGACAAAAGCACTTAATAATCTGAAATTTACCCTCCCTATACCGGAGTACAAGCAAATAATTCGTATCTTTGTAGACCCGTATTTACGGGAATTATTAATCAGAAACAAAAAAATCAGATGGAAACAGTAGAAAACAAGTACATTACCGTTGCATACAAACTATATACAATGGAAGATGGTGAAAAAGAGTTGTTCGAAGAAGCAAAAGCAGAACATCCCTTTCAATTCATTTCAGGATTAGGAACAACACTCGAAGATTTCGAAAATCAGATAACAGTTCTTTCTAAAGGTGATAAATTTGATTTTACCATTCCGGCAGATAAGGCTTACGGACAATATGACGAACAACACGTTATTGACCTCCCCAAAAATATTTTTGAAATAGATGGCAAATTTGACAGCGAGCGTATTAAAGAAGGTAACATCGTACCTTTGATGACTGGCGACGGTCAGCGCGTAAATGCCTGTGTAGTAGAGATCAAATCGGACATTGTAGTAGTAGACCTCAATCACCCGTTGGCTGGTGCCGACCTGATTTTCGAAGGTGAAATACTGGAAAGCCGTCCTGCTACCAACGAAGAAATCCAGGAATTGGTGAAAATGATGAGTGGCGAAGGTGGTTGCAGTTGCGGATGCGACAGCTGCGGTGATGGCTGTGGCGACAACTGCGGTTGCGAAGACGGACACTGTCATTAATTGAAGTATTAAGTATAAAGTATTAAGTATTATTTCGTGCAGATATAACCTGAGTTTTAATACTTAATACTTTTTTTATGCCGTCATTCCAGCTAATACTTAATACCTAATACTTGATACTTAAAATCAGCATCCCTTGTGCGTCATGATGTCAAGTACCATTTTATCCGTTTCGTTCATGGCTTGCGAGCCGATTCTTGTCAGGTTACGGATGCTTTGGTCTACATCTTCATCTATAATTCCTTCTACGGAAGTCACACAACGGTTTTCCATTGCCATCATGGCAGACAATACGGCTGTCGAAACTCCGGTGGTTACTTTCAAGGCACAACTCGGTTTTGCACCGTCACAAATCATTCCTGTCAGATTGGCAATCATATTTTGAACAGCGAAGGCAACTTGATCGTAGTTTCCTCCCATTAACCTGGTGATTCCACAACTGGAACCTGTAGCAGCTACCACGCAACCACACAAAGCAGACAGACGTCCCAAACTTTGTTTGATATATATAACAGTGAGATGGCTAAGCATTAAAGCACGGATCAGTTCTTCTTCACTTTTTCCGTTTTCTTCCGCAAAGACAACGACAGGAAGTGTAGCGGATATCCCCTGATTACCGCTGCCGGAATTACTCATTACCGGAATCATAACACCGGCCATACGGGCGTCGCAGGCAGCCGACGTATAAGAAAGGATATGAGAGAACACGCTATCCCCCATCACTTTATGCTCATAAGTTCCCCGAAGCATTTTCCCTAAAGAATGTCCGTAATTACCTTTAAATGCTTGCTCGGCAGCAGCTTTGTTCAAATGGGCTGTGTCAAGGATGAAACGGATTTCATCCAACGGAGCAGTCAGTGCAAAATCATAGACCTTGCGCAAATTTAGTTCGAGCGAAGCACCTTCCTCTTCCTCGCTGACTGCCTGTTGCTTGTCGAGCAACGTTTGTTCATCTTTGGCTATATATATAAAGGTAGTATGTCCACCGGCAATGATGGCTTTAGCCGTTTTATCTCCCGTTTTACAGATCACTTCGATATAAAGTTTTTCCGTAATATCTTCTTTTAGAGAAATACAAATCCGTTTTTCTGCGATAAACAGTTTTCCCTGTTCCACCGCTTCCGGCGTACAATCCCTCAACACCTCCAACTGATAATCTGATTTGCCAATCAACGCACCCAAAGCAACCGCTATGGGAAGTCCGACCATACCCGTTCCCGGTATTCCTACTCCCATAGCATTCTTTAATATATTAGCACTTAACAGGACTTCTATCTTTTCCGGTTTCGCTCCCAATGTTTCGGCAGCCTTAGCTACACAAAGCGCCACAGCAATAGGTTCCGTACATCCGATAGCCGGAATGACCTCTTTCTTAATCAATTCTATAATTTGCCTTCTTTCTGATTCAGTCATAGACTTATAAGTTTTGATTCCACAAAAATAGGAAATTCTTTCTTTTCCAACATTCTATAATGGAGAAATAAAATCTCATATTATTATAAAACCTCCCATATACCAGACTTTAACAGAAAGAATTAATAGAAAAATGAAAGAGACATAGGTTTTGGAGGTGCATTGTAATCTGTGGTGAACAAGAAATTAATTTTCACCAGACTCCGCCACCTGTTTCACTCCGGAATAGGTCACTTTTACCGTCTGTTGCAATGCAGGCACTTTCACGTTAATGGTCATGTCTGTATTTCCATCTTTTACCGTTCCCATAACAGTTACAGGACAAGTACCCAAAGAAGCTGCATTTCCCTCAAACGTAAGATCTTGCTGTCCGGTGAACGTAGACACCCCTTCTCGCTTCTTCACTTCACACTTATCAACAACAATATCTCCAAATTCCAGGATCTGTTGGTTGATAAACAGTTCAAACTCCTTCAGTTCAATCTTCACTTCCGTATTGCTGACTTGCAAGAGGGTGATAAACTTCTCTATTCCATCTCCTATGACAATTTCCTGGTCAGAACCATCCGGAATCATGGATATATCCATATTTCCCCAGTACGTTCCGACTACATCCGGAGCCGTAATCACAACTTCCTCTTCAGGAGGATTCTCATTATCCTTGTTATCACTGTCGTCATCGTTACTGCCACAAGCAGCAAAGAAAGTAAGAGAGCAAACCAATGCCAATAAATACAATAGATTCTTTTTCATACGTCTTTGGTTTAGTTATTATAATAAATTTCGTCCCTTATAAACTAAAAAGAAGAAAAAAGGTTTAATATGCTTCCTTTTTCGAAGATATTTCGAGTTCACAACTTTCTTATCGAAAACTTTGTTATATTTGCATATAGTAATTTTTAAAAAGCCACAACTATGTTTAATTCATTTGGCAATATCTTTCGGCTCACAAGTTTCGGTGAGTCTCATGGAAAAGGAGTTGGAGGAGTAATTGACGGATTTCCAGCAGGAATTACCATCGACGAAGAATTTGTACAACAAGAACTTAATCGCCGCCGTCCGGGACAATCCATTCTTACCACTGCACGTAAAGAGGCTGATAAAGTAGAGTTTCTTTCAGGCATTTTTGAAGGGAAATCCACCGGATGCCCTATTGGTTTTATCGTTTGGAATGAAAACCAGCACTCCAATGATTATAATAATCTGAAAAATGTATATCGTCCTTCACATGCTGATTATACGTACACAGTGAAGTATGGAATCCGTGACCACCGTGGTGGCGGACGTTCTTCCGCACGCGAAACGATTTCGCGCGTGGTAGCCGGCGCATTGGCTAAGTTAGCGCTTCGTCAACTGGGCATCAGCATCACAGCTTACACTTCACAGGTAGGTCCTATCAAGCTGGAGGATACTTACTCGGATTACGACCTCGACTTGATAGAAACAAACGATGTGCGCTGTCCGGACCCGGAAAAAGCAAAAGAAATGGCAGACCTTATATATAAGGTAAAAGGAGAAGGCGACACCATCGGCGGCACACTGACCTGCGTCATCAAGGGATGCCCCATCGGATTGGGACAACCTGTTTTCGGTAAACTCCATGCTGCCTTAGGCAATGCCATGTTAAGCATCAACGCTGCCAAAGCATTCGAATACGGCGAAGGATTCAAGGGACTGAAAATGAAAGGTTCTGAACAGAACGATGTTTTCTATAATAATAACGGACGCATCGAAACACATACCAATCACTCCGGAGGTATTCAGGGAGGATTGAGTAACGGTCAGGATATTTACTTCCGTGTAGTATTCAAGCCGATTGCAACATTGCTGATGGAACAGGAAACCGTCAACATTGATGGAATCGACACCACCCTGAAAGCACGCGGACGCCATGACGCTTGTGTACTGCCTCGTGCCGTGCCTATCGTAGAAGCAATGGCCGCCATGACGATACTTGATTATTACTTACTAGATAAAACGACACAACTGTAATGAACGAAATTCAGAAATACATAATAGCACACGAACCTGAAATGATGAATGACCTGTTCAGCCTCATCCGTATCCCCAGTATCAGTGCTCTGCCTGAGCATCACGATGATATGCTGGCTTGTGCGGAACGCTGGACGCAATTGTTACTTGAAGCCGGAGCAGACGAAGCATTGGTGATGCCCTCAAAGGGCAATCCGATTGTTTTCGCTCAAAAGATAGTCGACCCGGACGCAAAGACTGTATTGGTTTATGCTCATTACGATGTAATGCCGGCCGAACCGCTGGAGCTTTGGAAGAGCCAACCATTTGAACCGGAAATACGAGACGGATATATCTGGGCGCGTGGAGCAGATGACGACAAAGGACAATCATTCATCCAAGTGAAAGCATTTGAATATCTCATCAAAAACGGATTACTGAAGAATAATGTAAAATTCATCTTCGAAGGTGAAGAAGAAATAGGCTCGCCCAGCCTGAAGGCTTTCTGCGAAGAACACAAAGAGTTACTGAAAGCAGATGTCATCCTTGTCTCGGATACAAGTATGCTGGGAGCCGAACTTCCGTCTTTAACGACCGGTCTTCGCGGACTGGCTTATTGGGAAATAGAAGTGACCGGACCGAACCGTGATTTACACTCGGGACATTTCGGAGGTGCAGTAGCCAATCCGATCAACGTACTTTGCCAAATTATCAGCAAGGTGACGGATGGCGACGGACGTATTACCGTCCCCGGATTCTATGACGATGTAGAAGAAGTGCCTCAAGCGGAAAGGGACATGATAGCCCATATTCCTTTTGACGAAAAGAAATACAAAGAAGCAATCGGCGTCAAAGAACTTTTCGGAGAAAAAGGATACAGCACATTGGAACGCAACAGCTGCCGTCCGTCTTTTGACGTATGTGGCATTTGGGGCGGATATACAGGGGAAGGTTCTAAAACCGTACTTCCCTCAAAGGCGTATGCCAAAGTTTCCTGCCGGTTAGTGCCGCATCAGAATCATCATAAGATTTCGCAGATGTTTGCAGAGTATATTTCAAACATTGCTCCGGAAACTGTTCAGGTGAAAGTGACTCCGATGCATGGGGGACAAGGATACGTATGCCCGATTTCGCTCTCTGCTTATCAGGCTGCCGAAAAAGGCTTTGATATTGCTTTCGGAAAGAAACCGCTGGCAGTACGCCGTGGCGGTAGTATTCCTATCATTTCTACTTTCGAGCAAGTATTGGGAATCAAAACTGTATTGATGGGATTCGGACTTGAATCAGACGCCATCCATTCACCCAACGAAAACTTTTCACTGGATATTTTCCGGAAAGGGATAGAGGCAGTCATTGAATTTCATCAGGAATATGCCAGACGATAAAGCGGACAGATAAAAAGTCTAATTATAAACGGTATATAAAAAAGAGCGATGGACAAGCTTATAATCAAACACTTGTCCACCGCTCTTTTTATATATTTACAAATACATAGATATGCTGTCTACCGTATATCGTTACATAAAAAAGATGCGCTCTTCCTGCAAACGATTTTTCATTTTCGTTTCTCATATTCTCATAATTTTCAATAAACAAATGATAATCAGGCAGATATATTATGAGAAACACTTTTAAAAACGGCATTTCTCATAAAACATCCCCTATTTTTGCTTAAAACAGACCTTATTCTCATAGTGTTTCGGGGTATTTCTCATAGTGTAGTGTGCCGGAAACTGGTATTGCATAAATAGAACCATGTATTCCTTTTTGCTTGTTTCCATATAGAGTGTATTAGTCCCACATATTGTGGGAAAAGATTCCCAACTGCTAGGGAAAGTATTCCCTCATTTTGTGGGAACGTTTTCCCATAATATGCGGGAATACTTTCCCACAATATATGGGACAATCGAAACCAATGGGTATCTTCAAGCAATAAGCCATTATTTTATCTAAATAGTAGGGCTTTATTTCCTGATAAGAATAAGGTAAGTAGAAAAAAAAGGAAGGACGAATGGCTTTTGACTATGAGAAATACCCCGAAACACTATGAGAATAAGGTCTATTTTAAGCTAAAATACGGGTAAACTTATGAGAATAAAAAAATTAGGGAGATTCATTTCAAAATCTCCCGTTTTATTGTTACTTTTGCGTATGAAGAGTTCTTTGAAGGTTACGCAATGCGCAGAAGGATGATGCAGTAGATAACTAACTAAATCGTAACCTATTACTATCATGAGCAATTAACTTACGCTCATTTCCAATAATTTACACTCTTTTCGTAACTTCTATTTGCAAAATTACTGTTTTTTTCGCAATGCATAACATTTAGGTTCATTTTATCCCATCTTACCAGTCAAATATGCCTTGGTTCGTTCGTCTGATGGTTTAGAGAACATCGTTTCTGTGTCACCGTACTCAACCAACTCACCCAAGTACATAAACATTGACTTTGACGATATACGTTTTGCCTGTCCCATATTGTGCGTCACGATAAGGATTGTAACCTCTTTCTGCAACTCCAAGAGCAGTTCTTCGATATGTTTGGTCGCAATCGGGTCAAGTGCCGAGGTAGGCTCGTCCATCAGAAGGACATCGGGTTTCATCGCCAAGGCACGGGCGATGCACAATCGTTGCTGTTGACCGCCTGAGAGGAACGAGCCTTTCTTGTTGAGCACATCCTTCACCTCGTCCCAAAGGGCTACACTACGCAGACAACGCTCTACCGTAGCATCTTTCTCAGCCTTTGAAAGTTTGATGCCATTCAATGCAAATCCGGACAGTACATTGTCATAGATACTCATTGTAGGAAACGGTGCAGGACGTTGGAATACCATACCCACACGGTGGCGGACATCGATAGGTTCCATCGATAGGATGTTTTCACCGTTCAATAAGATCTCACCGTCAACACGAATGTTCGGATAGAGGTTGTGCATCAGGTTTACCGCACGTAGGAGCGTTGATTTACCGCATCCCGAAGGCCCCATAATAGCCGTGATGGTATTTCGTTCAATGGCAGCCGATACATATTTCACCGCCATCGTCTGCTTTGTATATGATACACAAGTTTTCTTAAACTCAAGAATAGGTGTTACTGATTCCATTTTTTAGCAAGATATTTAGCTGTAAGATTTAACGTAAGAACAAATAATAACAGGAAGAGTGATGCTCCCCAGATAAGTTCCTGCAGGTTGGGATCGTTGAAGAACTCCCAAATCAACAATGGAACTGCCGAAATAGGTTTGTCAATGGAGAAGCGAATGAGCGAACATCCGAGGGCTGTAAACATCAACGGAGCCGTTTCGCCAATCACTCGTGATATGGCAAGCAGCACACCAGTGAAGATACCACCGAAAGCAGCCGGAAGCTGAATCTTCATCATAACTCTTGCCTTGTTACCACCAAGAGCAAGCCCGGCCTCCTTGAGTGATGCAGGAAGGATTTTCAGGGTCTCCTCGGTAGAACGGATAATAAGCGGAAGCATCATGATACAGAGTGCCACACTGCCGGCTATTGCCGAGTATCCTTTCATAGGCACAACCACCCAGATATAAGTAATGATACCGATAATGACCGATGGTGTACCTTGCAGCAAGTCGGTAAGGTAACTTACAACCTGTGCAAAACGGTTCTTGGGGTTCTCTGCTAGGAATGCACCGCACAAGATACCCACAGGTACGGCAACAACGACAGCCATACCGAGCATAATCATCGTACCGATGATACCGTTGGCTATACCACCTGGTATGGGTTCTCCAGCTTCTATGGCCTTCATCGCTTTATATGCTGTTGGAGTAGGCTCTGTAAAGAACGACCACGAGAGTTGGTCATAACCGCGCAACAACACTTCTCCCAAGATGGCAAGCAACGGCACTGCTGTCAGCGCTGCGAACAGACATACGCCCCACAACATCAGGCGGTCTTGTGCCAATCTGTTTTTTATTTTCAGTTTCGTCATAAATTAAGCAATTCTTGCACGTTTAATCATAATCTTACCTATCATATTGATAAGAGCTGTTATCAAGAACAAGATAAGACCTATAGCAATCAGAGATGAGAGTCTCAAACCATCCGCTTCACCGAACTGGTTGGCAATAATGGATGCCATAGAGTTTCCAGTAGAGGTGATGGAATCGGGAATGTTGTTGGTATTTCCGATAAGCATCGTAACAGTCATTGTCTCACCCAATGCACGACCAATCGCCAGAATATACGATGAGAATATTCCCGAGCCTGCAACGGGGAATACCACCTTACGAACCACCTCGGCACGGGTTGCACCAAGACTATATGCCCCCTCCTTCAAATCGTTTGGTACCATCTTGATAAACTCGGCACTCAATGAAGCCGCATAAGGCACAATCATAATCGCCAGTACCAATGAAGCGGTGAGCACACCAGAGCCTTGTGGCGAGATATTGAGAGCCATAATCAGCGGACGGAGAGTGTAGAACCCCCATAGACCATAAATGATTGAAGGAATACCCGCCAATAAGTCTGTTACGGTACTAAGCACAGCTGCAACCTTTGTTCCCTTGAAATATTCGCCCACGAATAGTGCAACGGGCAGGGAGAAAGGAATACAGAAAATAAGCGCCAGCAGTGTTGTCATCAGCGTACCCGTAATGAAGGGCAACGCACCGTACTGTTCTGCACCTTCAGTATAACTCCACTCAGAGGAGGTGAGAAACTTAAAGAATCCGAAATGCTCAAACGCCTCATAGGCGTCAGTGACGAGGGCGTAGACCACGCCCCCGCACACTACCGGCATTATCAGTGCAGCTATGAATAATATAATTTTATATATCTTGTCGTTCATAGCTATCTATTATTGCAATATCGCCACCCCGTCAAAAGTAACTGTCTTCAAATTTGTCATGCTGAGTTCCTTAGCCTTGGCGGGAAGCGGTGCATAGTGTACTTCAGAGGTTATGTTCTGTGCCTCGTCAGAAAGGATGTATTTCAAGAGGTCGAGTGTTGCCATCGCCTGTTCTTTACTGCGGTCAGAGTAGTTCTGCTCTTTGTAGATAATCATCCAAGTAAATGTTGAGATTGGATATGCACCTGCTGCATCGGCATTGGTGATTGAGCAACGAGTATCGGCGGGAATCTCACCCGAAGCCGCAGCCGAAATGGTAGCAGATGAAGGCAATACATATTCACCTCGTTGATTCTGCACTCGTGCGTATGGAATCTTCTGTGCGAAGGCATATTCCGAACCTACATAACCAATGGAGTTCTTGGTCTGTTTGATGACACCAGCCACACCTGGATTACCCTTTGCCGCCTGACCCGAAGGGAAATTGACAGACTTACCGGCACCGAAATTGGATGCCCACATTGGGCTTACTTTTGTCAGATAGTCAGTGAACACAAATGTTGTACCCGAGCCATCTGAACGGAAAACCGGAATGATGGCTTCTGCCGGAAGAGTCACATCTGGGTTAAGTGCTGCCAGACGCTCATCGTTCCACATCTTGATATTGCCGGCAAAAATGTCTGCAATTACCTCGCCTGAGAGTTTAAGCTCGCTTATACCGTCAAGGTTGTATGCCAGAACCACAGCTCCCATACAGGTCGGAACATGGATTACAGGATTCATTTCAGCCATCTCCTTGTCGGACAGAAAAGCGTCACTACCTGCAAAATCAACAATTTCGTCGCGCAAGTTACGTACACCGCCACCTGAACCTATACCACCATACGCAACGGCATCTCCATTTACTTGAGCAAAGTTCTCAAACACCACATTGTAGAACGGAAGAGGGAATGTTGCACCTGCGCCCGAAAGTTCCTGAGCCTTACGGCTACCATCGTTTGAATTACCGCCACAAGCTGTAAGAGCAAGGGCAACTGCCAATGTCATAATTGACGAAATTTTTTTTTTCATAACATTCAAGTATTAAATGATTGTTCTGTTAAAAACCGAAATAGGTGCGTTCCAACTCGAATCTACAATTGTCATTCTCCGAGCCGAATCCTGTGTGAAAGTTCCCGAACATTTGTACAGTCGCTTTGCCTTTCGGCTCTTCGACTTTAGTATCCTGCGCTTGTGCAGTGATACCGACACAGGATAAAAGACCTGCCATGATAAATTTCATTTTCAATTTCTCTATGATTTTTGATTTCCACTGCAAAGTAACGGAGATATTGTTTCATAAAGGTTTCAAAAAAATTAGGCTTTTGTGAAATGCTTATTCTCTATATAGAAGGATTCCCCTTGTCAGAAATCACTTCTAACAAGAGGAATCAAATGCTCCGAATTGGAAATCATAGAGAAGGGAGCATTATTTGGTCCATCCATTCATCCAGGTACATTCCTTCCCTTTAATACCGGTAATCTCAAATCGTCCGTCAAGGTCAGTGGCTGCACCAGAGGTTGTTCCCTTGACATATACAGTGGCACCAGTCAACGGCTCTCCCGTAGAACTATCTTTCACTATACCCTTCAAGGTTGCAGCTTGTACTAGTGCGGCTGTACATAATAGTAATAGTGTAATCAAACTTTTTTTCATGTTCACATCTGTTTTCTTCTTTATCCACTGCAAAGGTATCAGTATATAGTTTCATAAAAGTTTCAAAAAAGTTTGTCTTTAATTAAATGGTTATTACAAAGCAAGTATCAAAAAAAATCCCCCTACCTTCAATCCGGTAAGGGGAAGCCTACTACTTACATCAGTAAAAACACGAGTAAATGACTTATTTCATTTTTTTTACGCTATGCAACACATTGCCGTTCTTGTCTATCATATGTACACAGAGTTCCTTCTCGTCTGCAGCAATGACCGAGAATCCTGTTTCAGGACTGCAAAACTGGGTTCCTTTGATAGGATTTACTTTGCGACTTAATGACGCGGATGAGTTTACTATATAGTCTATAGAACTTCCTTCCGCACAAATATGCTGGAAATTATGGATATGTCCGCACAAATACATTGCAACATTTTTGTGCTTTGCCAGTACCTTTCCCAGTGTATTCTGCATATCCTTACGTTCGCTTGAATCTTTCGGGGTTTCCGCATAAATGGGATGGTGTCCTACCACGATTACCCAATCTTCCTTGGCTGAGGTAAGTACGGAATCCACCCATGCCAATTGTTTAGTATTGTCCTGTTTGCTGGCATCAGGATATTTCTGACTTTCATTTCTATATTTACTCATCAGTGGAGTTGTGTCCACCATAACGAAACGAACGGTAGTGCCATCTTCCTCATAAACTTTAGTATAATATCTTGCCGGCATATTCCATCGACGACTTATATTGGAATAATCCATGACAGCTTGCGTGTTTCCACGATATTCATGGTTTCCCAAAACAGGAAGCCAGTCAATCATCAATTCAGGATGGCTATAAATTAGTTCATAATTGGTCATCCATAAAGGATCATCCACGCTCTGTACACCATCAAAATGATGCACATCTCCTGCGGCGATTATACACTCTGGGCCAATTTCTTCTGCCATTATTCCCATTAGTTCTGCGATTGGTTTCTGGTCATAATATCCATTTCTGCCCAAATCATTGGCTAAAAAGAAATTAGCATCTTTTTTTAATGAACTCCAAACTTCATTATTTTGTGCGAAGGCTCCTACTGAAATGATGAAGGCAATCGCCAATGTCATTAACTTTTTCATTGTCATATAATTTATTTAATTGTTAAAACTGAAATTTTACTCCAAGATTTGCCCTAATTCCATAGTATTCCAATTGCATAGTGCGGTCTTTGGTTCCCTGATAGTATCGCAATGGCTGGTTAAGCAGATTATTTGCCTCTGCATAGATTGTAGTTTTGCATCTTTTGCCGAATGTGTAGCTGGCATTGACATCCAAATAATTTACCTTGTCATAATAACGGTCCAATGCTGCAACTGTACCAAATTCATCTACAAATTCAGATGCAAAATTGTAAGATACTCTCACATTCAAACCCTTATTCTCATAGTAAAAAGATGCATTTGCAGTATGAGCGGGAGAACCTGTCATCTTGATTTTTTCTCCGTCCTCCATAGTGCGGTGCTCAAAGTTGTGGTTCTTTGTTGTACTATGTGTATAGGTGTATGTTCCGTAGAATCCGAGACATTTCAAGGCCGGGGTAATGAAACCAAAATCTCTCTGGTAAGCGACTTCTACACCGAACAAATCGGCATCGTACGCATTAATGGGTTTCGTAATTTCGTATTTAACAGGATCACCATCTTCATTTAGCAGACCGCTTGGAATATTAGGATCATTTGTGCTTCTCCATTTCTCATCTGCTATAACATCATGCACGTTCTTATAGAAAAGTCCTAAACTAACAAGACCTACACTCTCAAAGTAATACTCTCCACCAAGGTCGAAATTATATGATGTTGTCGGTTTTAAGTTTGCATTACCAAAACTAGCTTCCTCTTCGGCTATATTATAGTGAATACAAGGAACCAAAGCTGAATATTTGGGGCGAGATAGGGTTTTGGTAAATGAGGCTCTCAATTTTAAGTCATCAGTTACGTTGTATTTCAACAAAGCACTAGGCAACCAATTGATATAGTCATTTCTCTTATCTCCTGTAGCTTCCAAACGACCCTGCTCATCTTCCAAATCATCAACAACCCAGTTGAATCCGCTGTAATTAAGTGAAGTGTGCTCCATTCTTAAACCCAGAATCAAATCCAATTTATTCCAAAGTTTCTGGTCATAGCGAACATATGCACTAGTGATTGCCTCTTTTGCTTTGTAGTTTCCCGATGCCTCTTCATACAATTCGTATGCTCCATCTTGATTAGGATTCATTTTCAGGCTACCCAGATACTCTTTTGTAATGAATGGAGTGTTCATAGGATAATTGCCATTTGGCATAAACCCATCTCTAATTTGTCCGTTCATGTTATTTATCCAACCGTCTTCAAATTCGCTTTCATAAACATCTGCATAATCATAGCAATGAGTTTCACGTTCCTTAGTTTTATTTGTGTACTTTGCACCAAATCTAAGTGTATTACCAAAAGATCCTGTAGTCAACGGCAACTCAAAGTTAATGCGAAATTTCCATTCATTCTCTTTGATTTGTTGATCTGAATTTGTCAATTCATCAATACTCCATTTGTAGTCATCAACATTTCCAATGCCTTTATTAGGATATGGGTTACGTCCTCCGGCTCCAACAAAACTGAGATCGCTAAAATAATCTTCATTTTTCTTACCCTTCATTGTAACACCAAAGTAACGCTCATTTGGACGGTCCTCTGTTGCGCGTGAAAAAGAACCGGCCCAATCCATATTTAATCTTCCAAAAGTATGTTCACCATCCAACATAAAGTCCATAGTCTGCTGCAACTCCAGGCGTGCATCCTTATTGTCTCCACTACCGCCCTTGGTCTGTAATACAACAGATTGTTTTGAGGGATCTTCGTTCAACTTCTTGTAAGTTATTCTATAACGATTCTCCCAGTCACTGCGTCTATTGTATATTCCTTTAAATGAAATCTTATGGTTCGGATTGAATTTATAATCTGTAGCCAATGAGTAGCTCTGTCGTTCACGTGTCACATAATATTGGCGAACTTCTGCCTTATCTAAAAATACTTTACCATCATCGTCTACATCATATTCAAATTCGGTATTATCGGCTCCACCAGGTGCATTTTGGTAGGAAGCTGCCATCATCAGACCCAGCTTGTCGTTGAAGAAACGATCGCCATAAGTAAGTCCGAGATTGAGTTGCATTTTGTCACTCACGGCATTGTAACCTGTACCAACGGTTGCGTTGAAGACTCTGTCGTAGGGTGTATTTTTGGTTACAAGATTGATTGCACCACCAATGGCATCACCGTCCATATCACTAGTGACAACCTTGCTGACCTCAATAGTTTGTACCATATCGGCAGGTATTAAGTCCAACTGGACATTACGAGTATCACCTTCAGCGGATGGAAGGCGATTGCCGTTTACAGTTACAGATGCCAAGTCTGCACTTGTACCTCTTACTTGTCCGAAACGGGCTTCTCCCATATCATACTGTACATTGATACCATTTATACGCTTCAAGGCGTCGCCAATATTTGAATCAGGAAATTTTCCCACTTGGTCAGCTGAAACGACATTTGTTATACCCAGATTATTCTTCTGCATATTGATTGCCTTTCTCTGACCGGAGAATGCACCTGCCACAACTACTTCCTGAAGTTCTACGCCCTCAGTCAATACAATATCATTTTCAGTAGCCTTACCTTCTTTTACAATTAGTTCCATTGTATAAGGGTCGTAACCGACATAAGAAACAACCACCTTATAATTCCCCGGCTTAAGATTCTTTATCGAGTAGAATCCATTGATATCACTGACATCCCCTGTCTGTAATCCATCGATATAGACACATGCACCAGGCAAAGCCTGTTTTGTATTGTCAATAACTCGTCCACAAATGGAACCCACTTTAGGTACCGGATCTCTGTTTTCTGCCAAAACTGCATTGCTGAATCCAGTAAATAGCAGTACAGATAAGAATACTTTAATAAATTTTTTCATCGTCATTTGCTTTTAAAATTTGACGCTGCAAAAGTATCAGCATTTGATTTCATAAAGATTTCAAAACAAATAGGCTTATGTTAAATGAATGTTTCAACAAATATGACATTTCCGTTAAATCTCTTGTAACATGTTATCAAGTTAAATTTTTCATAGTACTTTTGCAGAAAAAATAAGTGATATGGCTACTGAACGTATATTAATTGTAGATGATGAAGAGACTCTATGTGAAGTCTTGCAACTCAATCTTGAAAATGAAGGCTATGATGTAGATATAGCTTTCAGTGCAGAAGAGGCCTTAACACTTGACTTAAAAAAATATTCGCTTATACTTCTAGATATAATGATGGGAGGGATAAGCGGTATTAAAATGACCAAGATGCTAAAGGCAGATTTAAAAACAGCAGAAATACCAATCATTTTTTGTACCGCACGTGATACGGAAGATGATATGGTGATGGGACTTAATCTTGGTGCGGATGACTATATTATGAAGCCTTACACAATTCGTAATGTGATAGCTAGAGTGAAGAGTGTTTTGCGCCGAACAGTGACCCATAAAAGCAACAATGTCCATTCGGATAAAACCAATATAATGCAAGTGGAAGGTTTGCGATTGAACCTGGAATTTAAACGTTGCACAGTGGACGGAGCAGAGGTAAAGCTGACAAGAAAAGAGTTTGAGCTGTTGGCATACCTAATTTCACACCGTGGCAAAATTCTGTCACGAGAACAGATTCTCAGTAAAGTCTGGAAAGAGGAAGTGGTTGTTTTGGACCGGACCATTGATGTGAACATTACGCGTGTTCGATCCAAGATTGGTGCATATGGTTCATATATTGTTACACGCTCAGGTTTCGGTTATGGCTTCCGTGATTAAAATTTCATATCATAAGCGACTTTTTTTGATGTTGCTTGCTTTCTCATGGACCATAATCTTGTGCTCCATAGGATTTCATTTCCTACGAGAGAAAGAATATAAATCTGAATTATTGAGTGCTCAACTTCAACTTTATAATCGTCAGCTATTAGAAACGATAGAAGACGGCCTTCCATTTGAAGAGTTTATAGAAACTTATTCAAAGCCTTATCAAGACCTTCGTGTATCTGTCATAACATTGACTGGTACTGTGATTTATGACAATATGATTTCCATTGATTCTCTTGACAATCATCGTCAGCGCCATGAAATTGCAGAAGCGCTGAAGAATGGTTCCGGATATCACATTGGTAGACAATCAGTCAGTGATGGAAGAGAATATTTTTATTCTGCAACTAAAGGAGATAGAGTTATAGTACGAACAGCAATTCCATATTCGCCATCTTTAAAAGAACTATTAAAAGCAGATTGGGACTTTTTGGGACTGATGATTATTCTCAGTCTGGTAACAAGCACTTTGGCATATTTTGCTACCCGTAAACTTGGGAAAAATATTAAGCGTCTAACACAATTTGCAGCGAAGGCAGAAAAAGGCGAGTATTTTGATGAAGATGAATTGTTCCCTAATGATGAACTAGGCACAATCTCAAACCATATTGTACATCTTTACACCAAGTTACAACAAACCATTAAGGATAGGGATGTTGCCTACGAAGCAACAATGCGAGAGGAGCAAGAGAAAATACGCATTAAACGACAGTTGACAAATAACATCAATCACGAATTGAAAACACCCGTAGCATCTATTCAGGTGTGCTTGGAAACCCTGTTATCTGGTATTAACTTGAGCGAAGAGAAGCGTCAAGGACTTATTGAACGCTGCTATATCAACAATGAACGTCTTAGACGACTATTGAGCGATGTCTCACTTATTACTCGTATAGAGGATGGTAGTCAGCTAATTGGCAAAGAATCGGTGGTCATTAACAATATCATTGAAGAGATAGCCGATGAGTTGGAAATAATGCCCGAAGAAGAGAAATTTACACTACATACAGATTTTCCAGAGCAAGTTGTTGTCGAGGGTAACACCTCGTTGATAGGATCTATTTTCCGCAACCTTACAGAGAACGCAATTGCTTATTCTGGTGGTCGTAACATCTATATATCATTGATTGAGAATAATGATCAGATGTGTAAGATTCGCTTTGAGGATGATGGATGCGGTGTTGATGATAAGCAATTACCGCGACTTTTTGAAAGATTTTACCGTGTAGATAAGGGGCGTACCCGCAGAATGGGTGGTACGGGGCTAGGACTTGCTATTGTCAAGCACGCTGTACAGTTTCATGGTGGTACAATAATAGCCAGTAACCACCCCAATGGAGGATTAAGATTTGAATTTGTTTTGATGAAGCATAGTGAATTGTAAAAAGTAGTTACAGATTTATACCATTATCGGATTGACTTTCATCGTACTGAGGTTGAGATAGAGTCCGTGATGCTCTATCATTCCGTGTCGGAACATCTTCCAGAGGATATTGCAGCCAAATTGTGCCAATGTGGAGTTGATGAACAAGTCCTGCTTCTCCAATGCCTCGGCAAGAGAACAGCTCGGACCGGAGTCCTCTTCCTTGATTCGGGCATACTTCACAAGTTTGGTAATGACCTTTAATGACGGTACGGTCTGGTAAATTTGTGAGGTGGGTTGCTTTATCTTCTTTGGGATACTGCCCAATACGACCTGTCCCGATGTTTGCGTATTGCCGAAATCAAGCCAATACAGAGGTGTCTGATAGTTCGTATAATTGTACTGTAGCAATGCTTTTAGTACATTCCAGAGGTCTATTCTTGACTTTATATTGTCCGTACAGGTGATAGTGATATTGGCAAGATGTTCCTGTCGAGCATCTTTCATATTGGAGGGATAGAGTGCCGGCACAGCCTTCCAGTCATTCCCGAAGAAGTTGTTGATGCGTGTTATCAGACAATTCGCCTTATTCAGCCCCAAGTCGGAATACCCGAAGAGTTGTCGTCCTATGTTGGCTTCAGTTACAATATCGGGATCATATAGTGTTACGAATAGTCCCGGATGTCCGAGGGCACGAAGTGTTACATCCAATCGTGCAAGGTTTGTCAATACTTGCGAGCCTGTACCTCCACCACCTATAAGGTTTACCGTTACGGGGTGTTGTGGATTGAGCAGATAGCTGTCGGCATAATGTACTTTTTTCATCGTTGTATATCTTTAAGTTTCAAATTCTTTAGAGGCTTTAACTCTTCAATGTTGAAGGGAGCATCCTTTGCTGCCTTTGTTACCAGTACAAGGTTGCTCTTTGTGGGATTTCCGTTACCTCCGAGGTGTGAGAACTCCGTGAGCCAGAACTTCTTTTCCCAATACTCAAGTAATTTGTCGTAGGTAATCTCTGTCGGCTTGTCAATCTTTGCCGAGCCAAGACAGACGCTTGACCCTGTGACATTGAAGAACGGAGCAGCGTAGAGTTCCGTTTCGGGCTTCAGTTCCTTGTCTATGTATGCGTAGATATTCATACGCTCATCCCGCACCTCATAGATGACACCTGGCAGGTTGTACTCGGCATTCTCAATATGTAGCGACTCCTTGAAGAACATCATACGCTTTTGTGGCGGGTTGTACCATATATATTTCTCGTAGCCCTTGCGTGTATCACTCCATAGCATATTTGTTGGGATGCGACCATGCGGTGTGCTGCTGTGCCTCTCGGAATATCCCTTGATGAGTTCGTTGATGAAGTCCACCGTTACGGGACGTCCTTCGCTCATGGCTCCCTCATTATCTATGCTCCGTACTTCAAGGAAGTATGTATCTCCTCCATCTGTGGAGTATGCTATCAATGCCGCACGGGGGCGCAGCATCGTATTTATCTGCTTGGTAAGTTTGTTGGTATCCATAGTGATTATCGTATGTAGTGAATAAAATCATCTGCCCACTTGAAGAACCTTTCAGGATAGGTATCTTCAAGTGTAAAAACCTTGTCGGTCTTTGGAGAGACGGCAAAGGTTGATGCAGGAATAATATCGTATGACTCCTGACGGGAGGAATTATAGAAGTCGATAAGGTGTTCCGTCATAATATCATCGCTGTCATAGACAACCCTTATCTGCTGTTCGAGTGTCATCGGCAGATAATCGGGCTCCTCGTCATAGAACGGGTCATAGCCATAGTACATGATGGCTTTCTCCGTCTTTATGAACTCAAGTCCTCTTCTCAGCAGTTCGATAAGACCTTGTTCAAAGCCATTCTTACACTCATATTCTTCTATGGCTTTGGGCAGGTTCTTATAGTAGGACTTTCGCCACACCCTGTCGAGGAGTTTATATGCTCTACCATCCTTGTATGATTTCACGAGCTTTTCCCTTGCTCGCCTCTCTTTGGCATCTTCATCCTCATAGCAGCCTTCAGTCAGCATATCAATAGCCCAGTCCATATCCGCCTCATCGTTGATGGTGGTTATACCGTTCTCCTTCATAAAATCATGATAGAATGTGATGACAATGCGTCTGAGTGTGGGATTCAGTTCCTCCACAAACTTTACAGGGAAGTAGTACAGTGTGTATTCACCCCAAGTATGTGTGTTCCACACATTGAAGTATAGACAGCCATTGTCATCTTCAAGTTTGAGATACATGCCGCTTTTATTTACGAGGTCGTTCATCTCGTTGTAGAGATTGACGATACCTTCACTTACCACCGTATTCACAATAATTATTATGACCTTCAGGCTCAATATTTCTCCAACGAAAAATATGACACCAATATCAATCGTTGTTTAAATGATTACACTGAAGACTATTACATGAATACAACCTATTTTTGGGGGTGGATTGCCGGTTTAAATGAGATTATCCGCATCACAAAAGATGATCCTTCACGACTAAATCTCAAATCAATAGCCCGTATTTATCGTGTATATCTTTACACGATATGTACCGACTTATTAGGCGATGTACCTTATTTCAAAGCGGCCGACGGTTCAGGCGAAGCTGCTCCCTACGACCATCAGAAAGATATCTATTACGATATGGTAAAGGAGCTTAGCGAGGCTTCGGCTGCGATAGGCACTCCAGGTGCAGGAACAGTTGAAGGTAAATTTGATTTGATTTTCAAAGGTGATTTATCAAGATGGAAAGCATTTGCCAATAGTATGCATCTTCGTCTGGCAATGCGTATGACAGAAGCAGATCCCCAAAAAGCAGAGGCAGAAACAAAAGCAGCTGTTAGTGCCGACGGAGGCTTTATTACCACCGATGTAACCATCCCTCGTGGCGACGGGCTTACTCCGGCCACTTGGCAAATGGATTGGGGATGGTATTATAGCGGGGTCGGATATATGTATGGCGGCCGACTAGCAATGAGTAAGTCTATGGAAAAAATTCTCACCAGTCTTGGTGGCATTGAGTTTCCGATGAAAGACTATTATGATCCTGATCATATTCCAGAGTACGTTGACCCTCGCGGTCCCATTTACTTCAACGTGACTAACGAGATCAATGGTGCAATGGAAAATTATTGCGGACGTTGGGAAGGTATTCCTGCCGGTTATACGAAAGCTGTTGCATTAGAAGAACCGAATGCACAAAAAAACCACGCTCGTCTTGGAGCATTCTTTATCAGAAAAGATCAGGATCCTGATACTAAAGACGCAACAATTTATCGCGACCATCCGCAAACATTAATGTATGTCAATGAAGTTTCGTTCCTTCTTGCCGAAGCGGCTTGGCGTGGTTGGATAACTGGTTCTGCTAAAGATTTCTACGAAAGAGGTATCAGAGAATCCATGAGTGTAGTTAACATCGAGCAAGATAAAGTTGATTCATACTTGCAATCGACCATGAAAAACGGTTATGGGGTATCTGTCAAATTTGATGACGTTGACAACAACAGAAATACACAACTCGACAAAATCATTACTCAGAAATATATCGGAGGATTCCCTTACAACGGTTTTGAAGCATGGAACGACTATCGCCGTCTCGGCATTCCTACTCTTGACCCATTTGCCATGCCGGCTGAAGGTTCTGTCCAAGAAAAAGGAGCCATGGATTGGAAAGGTTCTCTCCGCCGCGTAATCTATCCAACAGGCGAAACTATTAAAAATGCTGAAAACTATAAAGAAGCTGCCGCCCGTTACGAATTTGGAGACAACACCAAATCCCGTATGTGGTGGGATGCCCGCAAGACAATAAAAGAATAGTAACAATGCCTAAAACAATATAAGTTAAAATTCATTTACGATAATAAGAAATGTGCGATGAAAATTATCGCACATTTCTTATTTATCATTAATTTTGCCAAGACATCATTGGAAAAATATATGAAAAAACACACACTTACTTTTATTTTATTATCAATACTATTTGTATTCACAGCCAAAGGGAAAGTTATTGAATTAAAAGTAAATCGCTTTTCTTCCCCTTCGGGAATAGTAGACCAGCATCCGATGTTAAGCTGGAAAATAAGCAGTACTGAACGTAATGTAATGCAAACAGCTTACGAAATTGAAGTCAGAAAAGGTTCGGAAATAGTATGGAAAACTGGCAAAGTCCTTTCTGATATTTCCATAGGTATACCCTATAAAGGTAAAACTTTGGAGTCAGGTACACGCTATACTTGGCGGGTGCGTATTTGGGATAACAAAGGCAAAAAGTCTGCATGGAGCAATCCTGCTGGTTCGTGGTCCACCGGATTGATGTCCATAGCAGAATGGCAGGCCAAATGGATTGAGCCGGAGAGCACAGACAGAACCATTGACAAACCTTCTCCAGTGATGCGCAAACCATTTAAGATAAATAAACCTATTGCTTCGGCAATAGCTTATGTGACTAGTCATGGGATGAATGAAGCCTATCTCAACGGCGAAAAAATAGGTGAATACCATTATGCACCAGGATGGACATCTTACGCTAAGAGATTACAATACTACACTTTTGATGTTACCCGTCTGGTAAAATTGGGAGACAACACATTCGGACTGATGCTCGGCAATGGCTGGATGTTAAGTCCCATGATATGGAGATATGTACAGCTTTATCAGAATACGGCAAAATCAGTCGGCGCATTAGCTCAAATAGTAATTACCTATAAAGACGGGTCTAAAGAAGTGATAGGTACAGACGAGTCCTGGAAATGGTCAACAGCAGAAATCCGAGAGTCCACTATTTATGACGGGGAAACCATTGATGCCAATAAAATACAGAAAGGTTGGAACAATACCGATTTCGATGATTCCGGATGGAAATCCGTAAGAGTGGCAAATTACGACAATTCAAACCTCGTATCGTGTGAGAATGAACCGGTTATAACACACCAATTAATCAAACCTGTAAAACAGTTTATAACACCTAAAGGAGAAAAAGTGATTGACTTCGGGCAAAATCTGGTAGGTCGTGAAAGAATGACTATAAAAGGGAAAAAAGGACAACAGATCACCATTAAACATGCTGAAGTGCTTGATGAGAACGGCAATTTTTATACAGTCAACCTACGCAGAGCAAAAGCCACCAGCCGCTACATTTGTAGCGGAGAAACGGACACTTTCGAGCCCCGCTTTACATTCTATGGTTTCAGATATATTCAGGTGGAAGGAATCGAAGAAGAACTTAATCTTGACGATATCGTTGCAGTAGTCACTTATTCCGGTATGGAAGACAACGGAAACTTCACTTGTTCCAATGAGGCTGTCAATCAGTTGCAAAGCAACATTCAATGGGGATTGCGCGGCAATTTCCTAGATGTTCCAACAGATTGCCCGCAACGCGATGAGAGGTTGGGATGGACCGGTGACGCACAAGTATTCTTCCGCACAGCGACATTCAATGCACGTGTAGAAAATTTCTTTATAAAATGGATGAAAGACTTGGCAGCTGACCAGTATAAAGACGGACGGGTTCCGGACGTGATTCCGGATGCTTTACGCTTGACGGAAGGTGAAGCATCAGGTAGAACAGGCTGGGCGGATGCTTGCACCATTATCCCTTGGAATCATTATACTATTTATGGGGATAAGCGAATACTTGAAAATCAGTATTCGAGTATGAAAGCATGGGTAGACTGTATGCTACGTCAGTCACAAGACTATTTATGGACGTCAGGGTGGCATTATGGTGATTGGCTGGCATTCATTATACCCAATGATACGGACGGACGTTCTTCTGTCACCTCCAAAAGACTTATACAACAATGCTTCTTTGCTCATTCTGCAGAAATTGTCGCCATGTCGGCAGCGGTATTAGGCAATGACGCAGATGCCAAAAAGTATGCGGAAATATCACAAAAAGTGAAAGCGGCATTTTGTGATGCTTATATGACCCAAAAAGGCAACCTGATATCAGATACACAAACGGCTTATACCTTGGCATTGCATTTCAATATACTACCAGCCGATATTCGTCCCATTGCAGCTAAAAGACTTGCAGAACTGGTAGAAGACTATGGACATATCACAACAGGTTTCCTCGGCACTCCGTATATTTGTGGCGTATTGACACAATACGGACGCAGTGATTTAGCTTATAAACTCCTTCTACGCAAAGATTATCCCGGCTGGCTGTATCCTGTCACAATGGGTGCTACCACCATTTGGGAACGTTGGAACTCAATGATGCCCGACCGGACAATACCTGATAATGGAATGAATTCATTTAACCATTATTCTTATGGCGCTATTGGCGATTGGTTATACAGAGATGTTGCGGGTATACAAGAGACGTCACCCGCATTCAAAACTATTCGGATAAAGCCGCATCTTGGTGGTGGTTTCAGCCACGTAAGCGCATCAGAAAATACTCCTTACGGCAAGGTTAGCTGCTCCTGGAAAGACACAACTGATTATCTCACCATGAATGTCACTATTCCGGCAAATACAACTGCGGAAATTTATGTCCCGACCCAATCTGCAGAAAAAGTTGTTATGGATAACCAAAAGATCAAAGTAGACGCCATGAAAGATGGTTACGCTATCATCAAAGTAGGCTCCGGCAATTATCAGTTTACTTCAAAAAAGTAATTATATTCATGTATAAATACTCGGATAGTCATCTGGTTACAACGGAATAATAGCCACCTTATAGAATGACAAATGCCACCTTATAAAGGTGATATTTGTCATTCTATAAAATAACCATCTATCTTCTAAAAAATGAAAAGCATTAAAGATGCAAAATAAATCAGTGAAAAGCAATAGTAAGATCACTTCTCTCTATTAGAAATTCTTCCGGAAAGTACATCCATTTCTCCATTCCGAACACCCGTAAGCAGTCTTCCCTTTAATGATGGTTCCTTTACCACAAAGTGGACAGGGCTGACCTACAAGCGCATCTACCTCACCTGTTGCAGAAGGAGTTGAAGCTGCCATGGCAACCGGAGCAGGAGAACTGGGCGAATCAGTCTTCACTTCATTCATCGTTTTTTCCGCTTTTGGTTTCTTTTCTTTCGGTGTACTCGGTTTTCGTTCACGCTTTTTAGGTTCTTTCTTTTCTTTCTCTTCGGCTTTTGCAGCAACTGCGTCCTGAATAGTTATGCGTCGATTCGTATTATCAGAAAGTACACTCATTACGATCTCTGAAACCATCTGCTTTAGTTCTTCGAGAAACTGGCGGGCATCGTATGTTTTCTTTTCAATCTCACGCAACTTCTTTTCCCAAATACCTGTCAATTCTGCCGATTTCAATAATTCTTCGTGAATAAGCTGCACCAGCTCCACTCCTGTCGGGGTGGCAATCAGGTTCTTTCTTTCCTTACGGATATAATTTCGCTTGAACAACGTCTCAATGATTGCAGCACGGGTAGACGGCCGACCGATACCATTCTCTTTCAAGGCATCGCGAAGTTCATCATTGTCCACCAGTTTTCCGGCTGTTTCCATTGCACGAAGCAAGGTTGCTTCAGTATAAGGTCTGGGCGGCTGTGTCCATTTTTCATTCAGGTCCGGAATATGAGGACCACTTTCCCCCTTCACAAAAGCAGGAAGTACATTTTCATCCTCTTCCTCTTTTTCTTCGGTAGGATCTTTTACTTCCTTGGCAAACACGACACGCCATCCCGGTTCCAGAATTTGTTTTCCAGTTACCCGAAACTCTATCTTATCCACTTCTCCCATCACGGTGGTAGTAGAAATTTTACAGTCCGGATAGAACACGGCTATAAAACGACGGGCTATCAAGTCGTAGACACGACGTTCCATATCCGTCAAGTTTTGAGCATAGACTCCGGTCGGGATAATGGCATGGTGATCCGTCACTTTCGAGTTGTCAAATACCTTTTTTGATTTAGGAAGTGTAGTGCCAGCTAACGGAGCTGTCAAGACTTCGTAATCACGGAGTCCTTTCAGGATAGCAGGACATTTCGGATAAATATCATCACTCAAGAAAGTGGTATCCACACGCGGATAGGTAGCCACTTTCTTCTCATAAAGAGACTGGATCAGTTTCAGTGTTTCATCGGCCGAATAAGCGAATTTCTTGTTACATTCTACCTGGAGGGAAGTCAAATCGAACAAACGTGGAGCGTACTCCTTTCCGTCTTTCTTGCCGACATTGGTGACTACAAAAGGTAGGTCTTTCATACGTTCTACCAATGCTTCGCCTTCTTCCCGGTTGGCAATAGGGTCGATACCCGGGTTATCTATTTTCTTTTTTCCGCCGTTCTTTTCCTCTTCCGCGGCAATTTCTTCATCACTTTTGCGAATGAGTGCAGAGAAAGTGGTATTACGATAGTTTGTTTTCAATTCCCAATATTGTTTGGGTTCAAAATTGGCTATCTCCAATTGACGGTTGACAATCAATGCCAGCGTCGGTGTCTGTACACGACCGATAGAGAGCACCTGTTTGTTTTGACCGTACTTAATCGTATAAAGACGGGTAGCGTTCATTCCCAACAACCAGTCACCTATTGCACGAGAAAGTCCCGCCTCATACAACGACTGAAAATCAGACTGGTCTTTCAACTTGGAAAACCCTTCACGAATAGCTTCTTCCGTCAAAGAAGAAATCCACAGTCGCTTCACCGGACAGCGTGCTCCAGCCTTCTGCATCACCCAACGCTGAATCAATTCTCCTTCCTGACCGGCATCACCGCAATTGATAATTTCATCCGCGTTCTGTATCAACTGCTCAATAATATGAAACTGCTTTTCAATACCCGGGTCGTGCCCAATCAGCTTGATACCGAAACGCGGGGGAATCATCGGCAATCTGCCCAAACTCCACGATTTCCAATTAGGCGTGTATTCATGGGGCTCTTTCAAAGTACATAGATGCCCGAATGTCCAGGTCACCTGGTATCCGTTTCCTTCTATATATCCTTCTTTTCTTGTGTGAGCACCGAGTACTTCGGCTATATCGCGTGCAACAGATGGCTTTTCGGCTATGCAAACTATCATTCTTTCTACTCTTGGTTTTATACTAAACTATGTGCAAAGTTACACGAAATCTCTGGGAAAGGCTAATAAAAAGGTAGAAAAGTCTTCGCTTGTTGACAAGGCGTTTGCGAAGACAAAAGAGGATTAACATGTAGCACTGACATTTTCTCCGTGTGACTATGTTTGGCTTACAAGGTAACTCGTTGAAACTTAATTTTGCAATTAAAAAAGACGAGTATGACAAGAAGCACATTCAAAGTGCCGTTCTACATGAACGACAGCAAGGAGGAGAACGGTATTATCCCCATTATGAAACGGATGACAATCAATGAATTGTGGCGCAGTTTAGTTGCAAGCAGTTCATCTTACGATACCGCTGATGCGGAAACCAGTCAGGCAATGGCGGACATACTTCACAGGAAGAAGAAACGCAAACGGAGAATGAAATTGTAACAGCCGCAGCTTCACAGTCCGATGAATTAACACAGTTCGGCTGTAGATTTCATTACTGACCATATTTTCTAACAAATAAATCCCGATTTGCTTCTCCCCATGTAATCATGGCATCAAGAATTGGCAATAGCGATTGCCCGAGTTCTGTAATGGAGTATTCTGAACGTGGTGGAAGTTCAGGATAAATGGTTTTAACAACAAGACCATCATCCACCAGTTCTTTCAGTTGTAAATCGAGTACGCGCGGTGTAGCTTCAGGTAGAGCCTTGTGCAATTCACTCGGACGCATTGCAACATTGCGGAGTTCATCCAATATGCAAGACTTCCACTTAGAATCTATCAGGCTCATAGTTAGCCGGAGTGGACAGCTTAAATCGACAGGTATTTTTCTTTCGTACATTTTTTCTTTTCGCTATTACAAATGCAAAGGTAAACATAATCTCTCACAATAGAGATATACTGAAAAATAATTCAGTATATGAATAATTTTTCGGTACTTGCCTGTACCAGCATTACCCCGTAACTTTGCAGACGATTAATAAAAAGAATAAAAACATTATGAGAGACTCTATTAAAGAATATGAAGCAGTACAAGAAGCTGCTATGAAGTTTGTGAAGAGTGTGGCTGAAGGTGATAGTAAATATGCACGCGAGTTATTTACCGATGATGCTGTGCTATTCGGCTTTCTTGACGGAGAACTGGAACACGGCTCTATCGAACAATTCTACCACAACGTGGACACTGTCAGTGGAGGTGAAGCATTTAAGGCACGCATTGATGTGGTGGCGGTGGAAGAAACACTGGCGGTTGTTCGTGTTCTTGAAGAGGGTTGGGGAGCTCGTATTGATTTCACGGACTATCTGCTTCTGCTGAAAATTGGCGGTGAATGGAAATGTGTAGCCAAAGCCTATAATCAAAACTCAAATACAATACAAAACCTGTTGGTTGAATTAAATTAGAGAATATTTTATCTGCCCAATCGGACGATGATTAACGAAATTGACATATTGCATGAACGTCATTGCAGCGATTTTGCCTGCCATTCGGGTGAAAAGACCGCAGGATTGCTTTGCGTAGTTTCGTATCATCATAAGATTGTCGTTGAGTTGAGAAAATATCGTTTCGATACGTTTACGGAACCTCTTGTATGCCCATGTGGGCGGACGCCAGTTTTTCTGATTAAGCCGATATGGAACTTCAAGAGTGATATTTGCTGCCTCAAAGAGATTCTTCTGAATCTCAGCACTGAGATAGCCTTTGTCTCCAAGCATCATGCAATCATGATATTCCCAGCGTACGTCCTTGAGATAATGAAGGTCATGGACGCTTGCGGCAGTCATGTCAAAGGAATGGATAACACCACGTATTCCGCAGACTGCATGGAGCTTATATCCATAGTAATGCAAGCCTTGCGAAGCGCAGTATCCCCAGTCAGGAGCCGCATCGGGATTGTCTTGTCCCATGGTGCATCGTTTCGCCCGTGCGTTCTGGCATACCTTTACAGGTTTGGAATCAATGCAGAACACATCTTCGGATCCATCAATGGCTCCGGCTACATCCTTGCGGATTTCTTCTGCAAGTCGTGCTGTAAACTTACGTCGGGCATTGAACTGTCTCCGACTGATCAGGTTTGGAAAATCCTCCTTACACTCATTATGCAATCGATGAAAAAGAAGATTCTCGCTGTCGAATCCGAAGGCTTCGGCGGTTATGCCGAGAGCAATTACTTCGAGGTCCGAGAACTTGGGGACAACGCCACATCTTGGGACGTTTCCGAGTTCATTAACACGATTTCCAGCGAAATCCTTGCATATTCCGAGGATTCTGACGAAATTTGCTATGAAGTTGCGCATAAGCAGTGCAATAGTACTTAGTAGTTTGGTCACCACTAATTTACTAATAATCTGTGAATTGTGCAACTTTTTCATTTGTAGATATTTAAAACTTTAATTCAACCAACGAGTAATACAAAAGAAATAGAAACAATGAGCAAAAGAATTGTCATACTAAACGGAAGTCCACGTATGAAAGGCAATACGGCTGGACTGGTGGAAGCCTTCAAGCAAGGTGCGGAAGAAGCTGGACATACGGTGGAAGTTTTCAATCTGCAACAGATGGACATTCGTCCTTGTTTGGGATGTCTGGGTGGTGGACGCGATTCAAAAAACCCTTGTCTACAGAAGGATGATATGGCGAAAATTTATCCGCATTATGAAACGGCAGATGTATTGGTTCTGGCCTCGCCAATGTATTACTGGAGTATCACCGCACAGTTGAAAACCGTCATTGACCGTTTGTTTGCCGTGACGGAAAAAAGTCCGGAGTATCATACGCCTATGCAACATTGCGTCTTACTCATGGCAGCAGAAGGCGACACACCGGACAATTTCGAGCCTGTGGAGCATTACTACCATGCTTTACTTCGTCACCTCGGCTGGGAAAACTTAGGCGAAGTATATGCTGGCGGCGTTATGCAGATTGGCGATATTACCGGACATCCTTCGTTAGAAAAAGCATATTCATTAGGTAAAAACATCTGAAACTGTGAAAATATTACTGATACAGCCCTCACAAAGATGGATGTACTTTTACAGCATTAGTTGAGGGCGTTCGTATTCTGTATAAGCATGATATTGAAACTGAGATGCTGTATCTTGACAACAAGCCTGTTGCCGTATGTATGACCTACGAGAAAGTATAAGCAGACTTACAGAAACGGGGAGCGGAAATAACCGCCATGCGCAAAAGGTCTTTTATTATGCCGGGCTAATGCAGAAAGATTGCGATAGGGATAAAACAGAAATGTATAAAAAGCATGAAACGTTTTGAGCAGAACGTAAAAATAAACACAGTGCCAATTCGTTACCTCTATTTATCCTATCTTTCAAACCTCTATAAATAAAGAGGTTATAAACGTCTTCCAAAATTAAGAAAAATCTCCCACTAACCATACGAAAAGAAATAAGAATTTGTGAAAGTATTGAACAGGTTCTTATAAAAAAGAAGTGATTGTCCTTCACTGCAAAAAGACAATCACTTCATGAGTATTCTAAGTCAATATGCCGACTGTAATTATTCTTCTCCCATCAGAATTTCCAAAATCTGGCAAGCGGCTTTCGCTACCGGAGTACCCGGACCGAAAATAGCAGCTACACCTGCCTTATACAGGAAGTCATAATCCTGCGCAGGGATAACACCACCAGCGATTACTACGATATCTTCACGTCCTAACTTCTTCAACTCTTCGATAATCTGCGGAACCAGTGTCTTGTGTCCGGCAGCCAGTGAAGAAACACCTACTACGTGAACGTCGTTTTCTACCGCTTCGCGAGCTGCTTCCGCAGGAGTCTGGAACAACGGTCCCATGTCCACGTCGAAACCACAGTCTGCATAGCCGGTTGCTACTACTTTGGCGCCACGGTCGTGACCGTCCTGTCCCATTTTGGCAATCATGATACGAGGTTGACGTCCCTCTTCCTTTGCAAACTTCTCGGCGAGTTCGCAAGCTCGCTTGAAGTCGCTATCGTTTTTACTTTCTGATGAATACACGCCTGATATAGTTCTGATTATTGCTTTATAACGTCCCACTTCCTGTTCGCAAGCATAAGAGATTTCACCTAATGTAGCACGAACGCGGGCTGCCTCGACTGCCAGTTCGAGCAAGTTACCTTTGCCGGTCTTTACACATTCGGTAATCGCAGCCAATGCCTTGTCCACTTCAGCCTGATTACGTCCTTCTTTCAAACGTTTCAGGTTCTCAATCTGTTCGAGGCGAACGGCAGTATTATCAATTTCAAGAATATCAATCGGAGCTTCTTTTTCCAAACGATACTTGTTCACACCCACAATAGTCTGCTGACCGCTGTCGATACGAGCCTGTGTACGTGCAGCAGCTTCTTCGATACGCATTTTAGGAATACCTGTTTCGATAGCTTTCGCCATACCACCCAGTTTTTCGATTTCCTGAATATGTTCCCAAGCCTTGTGTGCCAGTTCGTTCGTCAAAGACTCTACATAATAAGAGCCGCCCCATGGGTCAACGTTCTTGCAGATGTAAGTTTCTTCCTGAATATAAATCTGTGTGTTACGTGCGATACGTGCGGAGAAATCTGTCGGAAGAGCGATAGCCTCATCCAATGCATTGGTATGCAGAGACTGAGTATGTCCCAAAGCGGCAGCCATAGCCTCAATACAGGTACGTCCTACGTTGTTGAACGGGTCTTGTTCGGTCAGTGACCAACCGGAAGTCTGCGAGTGAGTACGCAATGCCAGTGATTTCGGGTTCTTCGGATTGAACTGTTTCACAATCTTCGCCCACAACATACGTGCGGCACGCATCTTGGCAATTTCCATAAAGTGGTTTGTACCGATTGCCCAAAAGAAAGACAGACGCGGAGCAAACGCATCAATGTCGATGCCTGCGGCAGTTCCGGCGCGAAGATATTCCAAACCGTCGGCCAATGTATAAGCCAACTCGATATCTGCAGTAGCACCAGCTTCCTGCATGTGATAACCGGAGATAGAAATAGAGTTGAACTTCGGCATCTTCTGTGAAGTATATTCGAAGATATCAGAAATAATCTTCATAGAGAATGCAGGCGGATAAATATAGGTGTTACGCACCATGAATTCCTTCAAAATATCGTTTTGGATTGTACCTGCCATTTCTTCGAGTTTAGCACCCTGTT
This sequence comes from Bacteroides caecimuris, assembly GCF_001688725.2. NCBI lineage: Bacteria > Pseudomonadati > Bacteroidota > Bacteroidia > Bacteroidales > Bacteroidaceae > Bacteroides > Bacteroides caecimuris. The sequence continues at coordinate 3,213,159 of NZ_CP015401.2, forward strand.
CCAAACCGGCATTGATATAGAATGCCATAACCGGAAGTACAGCACCATTCATCGTCATGGATACAGACATCTTATTCAAAGGAATACCATCGAACAAAACTTTCATATTTTCCAATGAACAGATAGATACACCTGCTTTACCTACGTCGCCCACTACACGCTCGTGGTCGGGGTCGTAACCGCGGTGGGTAGCCAAGTCGAATGCTACCGACAGACCTTTCTGACCGGAAGCCAGGTTACGGCGATAGAAAGCATTTGATTCTTCGGCAGTAGAGAATCCGGCATACTGACGGATAGTCCAGGGACGAAGGGTGTACATTACTGAATACGGACCACGCAGATACGGAGGAAGTCCGGCTGCATAGCCGAGATGTTCCATCCCTTCGAGGTCTTCTTTTGTATAAACAGGCTTCACCTCAATGTGTTCCGGCGTCTTCCAGTCGGCAGAGATACCGTTAGCCTTTTGCCATTCAGCACCGTTGACAGGCTGAAATGCGGCATATATATCGATGTTTTTAAAATCTTTTCTCATCTTGTTATTTACGATTTAACGATTTACAATTTACGATTGAAGTTACTTCTTCAACAACTTAGCGTTAAACTCTTTCAAGGTATCCAGTACGTTGACACGGACATGGATGAAGTTTTCGATACCTGCTGCTTTCAATTCGTCCATACAAGCAGGAGCACCGGCAACGATAAACATGGCGCGACCATCCAAAGCCTTGAAGGCAGGAATTGCATATTCCGCATATTCATCATCGCTCGAACAGATTACAACAATGTCGGCTTTGGCAGCCACAGCCGCTTCCACACCGGCTTCCACCGTTTCAAATCCGAGGTTATCAACCACTTCATAACCGGCACACGCCAGGAAGTTGCAGGAATATTGCGCACGTGCCTGCCGCATAGCCAAATTGCCGATAGTCAGCATGAATGCTTTCGGACGTTTGCCGGACGCTTCCGTTTCGAGACGCAATGCTTCAAACTCACTCGCAGCACGGTCGAATACCAATGTATCCACATCTTTTTCGCACGTATGGTCTTTTCCTCCGCAGCAGCATTTTGCTTCGACCGGTTGTTTGCCGTCGGATTTCTCATTGAAGTTGGGGAACTGGTTGGTACCCAACAATACTTCACGGCGTTGAGCAACCGCTTTGTGGCGCGCTTTGTTGCTTTCGTTGACAGCAGCCTGAACTGTTCCGGCTTTCAATGCTGCATAGAAACCTCCGGCTTCTTCGACCGACAAGAACAGGTTCCATGCTTGCTGGGCGATAGATACCGTAAGGTTTTCAATATAATAAGAGCCGGCAGCCGGGTCGATTACTTTATCAAAATGAGACTCTTCCTTCAACAGCAATTGTTGGTTGCGTGCCAGACGTTCGGAGAATTCATCCGGAGTCTCGTATGTCTTGTCGAACGGAGTGACAGTCATTGAATCCACACCGCCCAATGCGGCACTCATCGCTTCAGTTTGTGTACGGAGCAGGTTTACGTGTGCATCAAACAAAGTAAGATTGAAAGTCGAAGTTTCGGCATGAACCGCCATTTTTGCCGCGCAACGACATTCGCCGTTAGCACCTTTGTTATCACAGTCGCGCAGGCATTCAGGATTGTAAGAAGCAACGATATTCGCCCACAATAGACGTGCGGCACGGAATTTAGCTATTTCAAGGAAATAGTTGGAACTGATACCAAAATTGAATTTGATTTTCTTGGCCACTATGGCAGCAGGAACACCGGCATCGGTCAGTTGGCTCATGTATTCATTACCCCAAGCCAATGCATAACCTAATTCCTGAGAAATATAAGCTCCGGCATTGTTCAGCGATAATGCGTTCACATTCAGCACGCGGTAGAAAGGAAGCGGTTGGATAGCTTCAATCAGTGCTTTGGCAGTCTGTACCATATCCCCCTTTTCCTTGCCGCGGGTCAGCATCTTGTTGAAGAAATCATAGTTGATGGAGCCTTTCAACTTCTTCACATCATAATCCTTCTTCTGAAAATAAGCTACCAGCAGATTAGCCAGTTCTACAACGTGTCCCTGACATGTAGAGAAGTTCAGTTCAACACACTCAGCCTGAATATCATTCAACAGAGTCTCAAGATATTCCGCATTGAGTTCTTTTGCCTTTACATGGAAAGAAAGTGAATCTACACCTTTGTTCAGGATATCCAGTGCTTTCGCATTGGCGTCTTTGGGGCATTCCACTCTGATTTCCTGGCGAACCAGCCACTCATTGTTATCTTTTTTAGTTCCTCTCAGATACGGGAATTCTCCGGGAAGCGCATCAGTAGTTTTTAAACCTTCCAAATCTTCCATCCGGTAGAAAGGTTTCACTTTGAACCCTTCGTTTGTCTTCCAAACGAGCTTCTTCTCAAAATCAGCACCTTTCAAGTCGGCTGTAACCTTCTCCATCCATTGTTCGGTGGAGACAGGAGAAAAGTCTGAGAAGAGTTTTTCTTTTTTGTCTGCCATAGTTTATCTAAAATTAAAACAAGAATTAATATTGTCTTTATTTTTATCTGTCTCTTTCCAAATGTCTGTTGTTCGATTTGCAAATATAATTAATAAGTTCAAACAAAACTTCTTTTTATAGAAAATTCGCACACCTCTCCGTCCTGTATAGAATCCGTATAGAAATTCTTCTTTTGTGCGATTTTTAGTTCTCCTTTTATTTGATTAGCTCCAATGTTATGACTAATTTTGCACCCGTTTTCAAAAAGACATTATAAAAACTACTATAGTTATGGATTGGTTACAAAGTTTATTATGGGACCCCAGTTCCGTGGCACATATCGTGTTCCTCTACGCATTCGTAGTGGCGATGGGTGTATATCTTGGTAAGATAAAGATATTCGGAGTATCGTTGGGCGTCACTTTTGTTTTGTTTGCCGGCATCCTGATGGGACACTTCGGCTTCACTGCCGATACACACATCCTACATTTCATCCGTGAGTTCGGATTGATTTTGTTCGTATTCTGTATCGGTCTTCAGGTGGGGCCGTCTTTCTTCTCTTCTTTCAAAAAGGGAGGAATGACATTAAACCTGTTGGCTGTAGGCATCGTAGTGTTGAACATAGCTGTTGCATTGGGACTTTATTTCCTTTGGGACGGTCGTATTGAATTGCCGATGATGGTGGGTATCCTCTATGGAGCTGTAACAAACACTCCGGGTCTCGGTGCTGCCAACGAAGCGTTGAACCAGTTGAGCTACAACGGTCCGCAGATAGCGTTGGGATATGCCTGTGCTTATCCGCTCGGTGTGGTAGGCATTATTGGCTCTATCATCGCTATCCGCTATATCTTCCGTGTCAACATGGCAAAAGAGGAAGAGAGTCTGAAGGCACAAAGCGGAGATGTCCATCTGATGCCACATATGCTGAGTCTGGAGGTGCGTAACGAGTCTATCAACGGAAAAACTCTGATTGAAGTAAAAGACTTCCTTGGACGTCAGTTTGTATGTTCGCGTATCCGTCATGAGGGACATGTCAGTATCCCCGACCATAACACGATCTTCAATGTGGGCGATCAGTTGTATATCGTTTGCTCAGAAGATGATGCTGCCGCTATCACTGTTTTCATCGGTAAAGAAGTGAATATCGATTGGGAGAAACAAGACTTGCCGATGGTATCACGCCGTATACTGGTGACCAAGCCGGAAATAAACGGAAAGACGCTCGGTTCGATGCATTTCCGTAGTATGTATGGTGTGAATATCACACGTGTCAACCGTTCCGGTATGGATCTGTTTGCCGACCCGCATCTGGTATTGCAAGTGGGCGACCGCGTGATGGTAGTAGGACAAGAAGACGCCGTAGAACGTGTAGCAAGGGCACTGGGAAACCAGTTGAAACGCCTAGACACACCGAACATCATTACTATCTTCGTCGGTATCTTCTTGGGAATCCTGCTCGGTAGCCTACCTATCGCTTTCCCAGGTATGCCTACTCCTTTGAAACTTGGTTTGGCAGGCGGACCGCTGGTAGTAGCTATTCTTATCGGCCGTTTCGGACATAAGTTCCACTTGGTGACTTATACGACAATGAGTGCCAACCTGATGCTTCGCGAAATCGGTATCGTGCTCTTCCTTGCGAGTGTGGGTATAGATGCCGGAGCCAACTTCGTACATACAGTGGTTGAAGGTGACGGTTTGCTTTACGTAGGTTGCGGTTTCCTAATCACAGTTATCCCGTTGCTTATCATCGGTGCGGTTGCGAGATTATATTATAAAGTGAACTACTTCACACTGATGGGATTGATAGCCGGTAGCAACACCGACCCACCCGCATTGGCTTATTCCAACCAGGTAACTTCAAGCGACGCTCCCGCAGTAGGATATTCTACTGTTTATCCATTATCCATGTTCCTCCGTATTCTGACGGGACAGATGATATTATTGGCGATGATGTAAATCGAGCTTAGCATATAAACAGTAAAGCCGGCTATATCCTTCAACAGAATATACCGGCTTTATTTATTTTACTTATACCCGTTTTATACTCTCAACTTCAATCTCTTCACCACAAACTCTTCCACAAACTGCACGGTTTCTTCCACACCCAAAGAAGAGGAATCCACGCACAGATGGTAAGTAGCTGCTGCCCCCCAAGTCTTATAGCTATAATAATTATAGTATTCCGAACGTCTCTTGTCTGCTTTTTCGATAATCTCTTCCGCAGCCTCTTCATTCACCTGATGAATCCGGCAAACCCTTTCAATACGGTCTTCCTTCGAAGCCGAAATAAAGATATTCGCGCAACGGGGATGCTCGCGCAAGATATAATCTGCGCAACGCCCTACAAACACACAGGACTTCTCTGCCGCCAAACGACGGATGACATCACTCTGCACTTTAAACAGAGCATCATTGCTCAAACAATTAGTGCATGGCATAGCTCCTTCACTGATAAAAGGGAAACGCATGCCGAACAATCCGCCAATTATACCTTGCGAAGCTTTCTCATCCGCTTTTTCAAAGAATTCCTTACACAGGCCGCTTTCCTCGGAAGCCAGATTAATCAGTTCCTTATCGTAGAAGTCGATTCCCAAACGAGCTGCCAACTTCTCTCCGATTTCCTTGCCGCCGCTACCCAATTGTCGACCGATGTTAATTACATAATTACCGCTCATAGTACATTTTGTTTTATGGTTTGATAGCAAACATACGATTTTTTTCTAAAACCTACATCATTAGACAAAAGTTATATTTGAAAGTAACAATGAATCTTCTTCCCTTTTGGGGATAATACAGATAATTCCTGGAAGTGACTAGAAATTAGAAACTCATGATCACTTAAAATTCTCCGTAAAGAAAACGCCCGCAGGGAAACTATTCTTATTTTTTATATCAAACTGTAAAGCCGGTGTTTTATTGAAATCCAAAATAGCAATATCATTGGTTTTATAATCCGCATATCCTTTCAGAGTGGCAAAATAAACTTCCCCGCTCACCGGATCAACGCCCAAACTGTTATAATAGATCCCTGCATCCTCCACGAACTCTTTTATATCAGCAACTTCTTCCGTCTTATTCTGAGAAAAAATATGTCGGTATAGTTTAAAGCCGGCATTACTGAAATAAATAATATCATCTTTAGCAGAAAACGCAGGGGCAACTCCCCACCCGGCACCAATACTGACATTCAAAGTATGAGAATCAATAATCTTATAATCAACCGGACTGACTTTTATAATACTCGCAGGCTTTGTACATGAAACCCACAAATTCCCATCATACGCTTTAGCAACACCGGATAAAGCACTTTCAAAAGGAACAGTATGTATAACAGCCCCGTCTTGAATAACAAAAAGTCGCTTATTGCCCATCACAAATGTTTTGTCTCCAACCACAGCCATACGTTTTTTCAAAGCACCTTTCGTCCCCTCAACAAAAGTCAGAACTTCGGTGGAAGTATCCAGCATATAGACTCCATTATTATCACGAATATAAAGAGTCTCTCCGACTACAGCCAAATTGGACGGCCAGGACAAAGTAGTATTATCATAAACCTTTTCTTTCTCCAGACTAGTAGCATTCGCAATAGTCAGCAGCCCTTCACCACCATTTTTGGCTCCATTTTGAGAAAGTATATACATCTTATTATCACTGATAAACAGATCTTGGCAGACATTACCAAGTAAAGTTTGATTTACCCGATAATATGCACTATCTACCGCTATGCCTTTTGAATCCACAAAGGTCAAGGTTCCGGTTTCATTCCCCATATTTCCTTCATTCAAGATAAAGGCGCCTTTGCCAAACCGACCTTCCACCTTGGCTGTCATAGTCGTTTGAAGGTTTTCTCCCTTATCATCCGACACCGCCAGCCCTATAACATATTCTCCAGTCTTAGGCTGCGAAAATTTATATGTTGAAGCGGTTGAAACTTCCTTTCCGTCTACTGTCCATACAAAATTCACCACTCCAGGCAGATTTTCAACCCGAGCATCCAGATACAATGTATCTAACTGAGCAATCACATTACTTTCCGATTCACTCCCTATCCATACAGATGAGTTCAGACTTTCCTCCTCATCACATGCTGTAAAAAACAGCCCCAAGGCAACAATTGCCAATACCAAATGCTTTTTCATTTCAAATTATCAATTATTTCTGAACTTATTTGCGGGTATCGATATCAACTCCTAAAACATGCAAATCCTCAATCCCTGATATCTCAGTGGAGCATTCACCTAACCAACCGCTTTCCTGATTGACACCGGTATATATCTTTATGAAATCAATTCCCGGCAAATGTATCTTCTGACCTTTTGAATTTACCGCCCAATCTATATCAATAGCAGACTCATCCATGGCATTCTTCTCATTATCAGCATACCCATAACGAAATTTATACAAAACAAAATAACTACCTTTTCCACTTTCATCAACAGCATTTTGAGGTAAACAAGTCCCATTAAATATTATCTTATCCTCTTTTATCCATTCCGGGAAATAGCACTGATTATGAAATCTATTTTTTACTTTATAACCCGAATTTCCCTGGTTATCTTCCCACCGGATACAGGGAAAACGCACGATCGTTAATTATCTAATAACCAGCATTTATCTTTTCTTCTCAAAACTTATTTGATGGCAAAACTCTTTTATATCTAATAAATAAAGTCTTCCTACTTTCTTTTCCTCCTATAGACGTGTCACAACTTCCCATTGTCATGTTACCTATTGGTTTCATCCTTTTTTTTATCTTCGTGGTTCTTCAATTGATATATTGATTATTTATATTGTATACCTTCTAGTATTTCATTATCTTCACGCCTAAATAATAAATAGTAATGGATAAGATTGCAAAAGATTTTTTAATAAATGACGAATTGGCGCGTCATATGGCCAGTATGTCTGAAGCTATTGATACAATCGACCCACGTGAAAAGAATAAAGTCACTTATTCGGGCAAATTGATAATGCTTGTCACTTTATCAGGTATTTTTTGTGATTGTCAGAGTTGGAATGATATAGCAGACTTCGCCCGTTATAAGAAAGATTTTCTTAGAAGATTCATACCGGACTTAGAAACTACCCCGTCACATGATACATTACGCCGATTTTTTTGTATCATAAAAACGGAAAAATTAGAGAGTTGTTACAGAGAATGGGCCCGTAATATGAGGGGGGATTCACCATCCATAGAAGATTGTGACTGGTCGAAAGTTCAAATTAATGAGGGAAATGATCTTTATACGAATAGACATATAGCTATTGACGGAAAAACGATCCGTGGTGCCATCAATGCTGATAAACTGGTACAAGAGTCAGCGGATAAAACAACAAAGGAGCAGGCATCAGTAGCCAAACTTCATCTTGTCAGTGCCTTTCTTTCTGATATGAGTCTGTCATTAGGGCAGGAACGGGTCTCAATAAAAGAGAATGAAATAGTAGCAATACCCAAATTACTGGACGACATTGATATACGACAAGGAGATGTAGTTACCATCGATGCACTTGGTACTCAAAAGAAAATTGTTGAAAAAATAGTAGAGAAACAAGCCGATTATCTTTTAGAGGTGAAAGATAATCATCTAAAACTAAGGCAAAATATCGAAAACGATGCGGAGTACTTGCTAATTTCCGGAAGAAAAAATGATTTTATCAAAAAAGCTGAAGAAACCACAGAAGGTCATGGATTTATGGTGACAAGAACCTGTATATCCTGCTCTGAACCCAGTAGATTAGGGTTCTGTTATCGCGATTGGAAGAATCTTAGGACTTATGGAATAATAAAGACCGAAAAAATAAATATAGCCACAGGAGAAATACAAAATGAGAAACATTGTTTCATCTCTTCATTAGTGAACAATCCAAAACTTATTCTTAAATATAAAAGAAAGCATTGGGCGGTAGAAAATGGATTGCATTGGCAATTGGATGTTACATTTAATGAAGATGATGGAAGAAAAATGATGAATTCGGCACAAAACTTTTCCACTTTAACGAAAATGGCATTGACCATTTTGAAGAATTATCAGGATGAAGACAAGAAGACTTCGGTCAATAGGAAAAGGAAGAAGGCAGGATGGAGTGATGAGTACTTAACTAATTTGATAGATACCTTTATTAAAGCCTTTTAAATCGTGCGTTTTCCCTGCCACCGGATATATTTTTCTCTTTCTTCCGAAGTTTCCGGTTCTTTTTCCGGACGATAATAGGTGATTTCATAGTTTCGATAAGTCTTCACATCATTTCCCGCAGCTACAGCCTTGTCATACCATAATTCCAATGCAGCGTCTTCATGAGCACTACCGGCAATCTCATACCATTCGTCCTCATCCGGCACACCATTCTGATTTTTATCATAAGCCACCATGATCACTCCCGGCTCACAACTTCCTCCCTCCGGTGCATCAGGATCCGGATTGGCCGCAGAATAAAAAGCATTGCCAAGTACCCGGAAATCACGTTTTCCGGTAACATTAGTTATTGTATGGTCAAAACCTACTACGACATATCCTCCAAATCCTCCCAACGAAATCATCCCCCTTTCATTATTACCGATAGCAGCTAATACTTTTTCATTCATAACCTCTTGAGTATCTCCCTCTTCATATTCCGGCAATGCATTAGTAAATTGTCCCACAGCCGGAACAAAATCAAAAACCTTAGTGATATAAGCCGTCGCTCCTTCAAGGTCCGGTTCGATATTATCAAAAGTTACTGTGACCGTAAAGAGATAATCATAATGATTCTCACCTTGTGACGCACGCAAAATCAGTTCATATTCTCCTACCTCTTCAAACATATACTCCAAATCCTTTGTCCGGGCAATTTCACTGCCGTCCAGCAGCCATAAATAAGAAATCCCTTCATCCGACTCACTTTCAACCCGTACCTTCAACAGTTGATCAACAACAACCGCAAAGCCACCCTCCGGTTGCGACACATGGATGTCTTCCTTTTTCAGTAGGTAAGCATCTTCTCCATCATTACATCCCGTGAATACAGTTCCTACAAACAAAGAAACCGCAATGACAAATGCCAGTCTTAAAACTTTCCTATCCATTTTATTCATTATTAGTTATTATTAGTTATTGAAATGTTTTCGTTGTAAAAGCAAAATGAGCCGGTATATCCCCCGCCCTGACTTTCCATCTTTTCTTTCCTTCAGGACTGAAACAGTAAAGATACCCGGGTACAACATAACTTTTCGCATCCGTTACAAATATTTCTTTGGTCTCGGGATTTACAGCTATTCCATACGGAATTGTTATTTCAGTTTCAGTCCCATCAGTAATAAAATTGCGGGATACTATTTTATTTTGTTTCACGTCATAGAGAGCGTAAGTAATAGTATTACTTTCCGTCACATAGCTCCATTCTACACTTGTCATATAAATCGAATCTCCACTCAAGCACATTTCACTGGCAGCAACTCCCAAATTTCCTGTCACACGATCTGTCTGAGTATCTATAATAAAAACATCCGATCCCGTTCCATAATAATCTCCTCTCGAACTCACATATATACGTCCGTATCTATCCAACTTCATACGGTGAAGATTTATAGCTACATCAATTGTTTTAATAACTTGAAAGGTCTTCAAGTCAATCACCGATACCGTCCGGTCATAATCCGGGAAACGATAACCGCCGGAATTGGCAACATAAAGTTTCCCGTCCTTTATTACCATTTCTTCCGGTTGATAGCCGACTACCACTTCACGGGTTACAGCCAAACTTGTCGTATCCACCTCAACCACTTTTCCCGGACGCGCATTGGGATCTATTCCGACAGGACCTGCATAAGAACTTACATAAGCCTTTCCGTCATTAAAAGTGATATACCGGCAATTTATCACATTTATTTGCCCCAGATGCTGTGCCGTTTCCACATCCATCACCTCTATAAAATTCGAGCAATTGATTACAGCATACAGCTTATCTCCATAAATCTGCAAATCATTTCCAACATCCCCCAGTTCTTTCACTACGGACGGATTTCGCTCGGCATAAATATTACGATGATACTTACCGGTAGTACTGTCATAAAAATCAAGTGTACACTTATTACTTCCCATATTTCCTTCATTGAGAAGATACATTCCTTTAATGCTGACGCTCCCTAAAGCTCCCTTGCCAACGTCTATTTCGTCAGAAGGTAGAACCGGAAGCTCGTCCCGACAAGCCAGCAAACAACAACCTGTTAATATACCAAGCAAGGCACGCGAAAGAATATTATTCACAATCATATCGTTAAGTTTAAAATGAATTTAAAGTTAGTTCCGGGCATCGGATAAGACCTCACCACCTCATATTGTTGATTAAAAATATTATTTACTTCCAAGGTCAATTTGAAATCATACTTTCTCCAACTGAATTTCTTAGCCAAAGAAAAATCACTTGTATACCAAGGGAGACGATAATTCTCCGGAGTATTGGCCGAAACATCATAGCGCTCTCCCGTATATACAAAGCTATAATTCAATTCCCATGATTTATATCCCGCATTTAATATAGCCGATCCACTATGCCAAGGGATATACGATATTTGCCCCCCATACGTATCTTTATCCGATTTATCAGTAAAATCCTGCGCTTTCTGATACGTATATGATAACCGACTGTCAAATACCCAATCGTTACCAAACTTCCAAAGTCCTTGCAAAACGACATCCACTCCTTTTATTTTAACAAGTCCCATATTAATCATTGTCCAACGAAAGAAATTATTGGTAGGAGTAGCTATTATTTTATTTTCCACCTCATTATAATACGCATCCAATTGCACATTCAGTGCTTGCAGCCAGGTTCCGGAAGATAATTTCTGATAAGTGAATCCTACGTTATACTGATTAGTATACTCAGGTTTCAGCTTTATATTCCCTATAAATGTATAATACAAATCGTTCAAAGTCGGCATACGAAATATCCGTTTGTAAAAAGCACGCAGATTTAAATCAATATTCTTGAAAGGTTTATAAGAAGTGATAACGGTAGGAGTAAATTCCATCTTATTCCCAGCCGAAGTAGTATCTGAAGCTACGTTCTCATTTACAAAAGTTCCCAAGACACTGGCCTGCAACTTAAAGCGCTCAAGATGCAAAGAGGTAGCTGCCGCTACCAACGCCGTATTTCTTCGGGGATAAGGGAAATCAGTCAAATTAGCGTTCAGTTTATTCCATTGGTAGTCTGCTGAAATATTTATATCCCAAAAAGGAAAAAGAGTAACCCTGTTAGCCATTGACAAGTAAACTTCCTGTTGGCGATATGTATTATTTACATACATGGTAGCCTCCTCCTTTTGGGGATCCGCCAGATAATGCAGATAATCATATGCGTATTTGGCATTCAACAACAGACTGTACACATCACCAAAATCTTTTTTGAAAGAAGACTGGAAAAAGAAATTTGTATCCCATTGGCGATCCTCATGTGAGAAACGATTCCGCACAACAGCACCGGGATATCCACGTTCTGAATTATAAAAATAAGCTTTCGTACGCCAATAACCACTTTTTATCTTGCCATATAAGCCGCCCTCAGCACGCAGCGCATTGACATCCCCATTACGGCGTACTGCCGTTGTATCATATCCTCCATCCACCGCATAAGTAAATTTATACTTTCCGGTTGTATACATATATTCAGTACTAAGTGACGTACTCACATTCTCACTCAGTTTCTGTTCCCAAAGCAAAGAGGGATTGACAACTCCGAAAGAACCCGTCTTAAAAGTCGCTTTCACATGATAAGCCCTATTCTCCTGAAAAACAGGTATTCTTGACTGTAGATAAATAGAACCTGCAGAACCAAAATCTTTCGCTGATTGGAAAATGGCACTTTTCTGACCATTATATAAAGTGACAGCTTCCATATTATCCAAAGAGAAACGTCCCAAATCAACCACTCCATTCTGCGCATTACCCAGTTCAATGCCGTCATAAAACACTCCTACATGATTCGTTCCCATACTTCGGATATTAACGGTCTTCAGTCCTCCTATTCCACCATAATCCTTTATTTGTACTCCGGAAAAATAACGTATAGCGTCCGCTACCGAATGCGCCGCCAGTTTCTCCAACTTATCCCCTGATAAAAATTGCACCGGAATTACCTCCTTGTTAATTCTGGCAGTAACCACTACTTCATTAAGATGATGCAAGCTGTCCAGTTTGCTTTGTGCTGACAACAATAAAGTCATACTCAGAAAGCATCCTATCCACAATACCCTAAAATAAATCCGCCCGAACATAATCCTCCTGTTTATTAATTAAAATAATAAACTTTCATAGGGTTACAGCGAGGATGCAATTTTCCATACACTCAAACATATACACGTGCTTCTCCCCGCATAATAGGGACACTCAAAAAGGGGATATTCCTCCTTCCTGAAACTTCACATCACCAATCAAAGATGTATTTTGAATAAAAAACCGCACTCTTCAAACTCTAATCCCGGAAAGTTTCAAGAATTCAACTTTGGCAGGTCTTCTGACTTACTCCATTTTCCTAACGCCCTTCCCATTCCTCCAAAGCGGAACAGTGGATCTGAGTATTGTAGGAAAAACTTTTGGCGGAGCTTACAGCAGCGGGTCTGTTCAGGATTTACACCTGATTCCCTTTTCACCACTCGTTCCGTAGAATCGGAAAAGTGACACCAAAATTTCTGGGGGCAAAGATACACAAATAGATACAAATCGGAAGAAAAATTCAACTAAAATAAAAACAAACTAATAATTAAGTCCTATCTTTGCCGTTCGAAAGGATCCACTATTATTTTTTCTAATTAAACATCTTATAAAAGTGAAATCTCCCGCGCTGACTATCACGTTACTTTGCCTGCTCCTTTGGGCAAGCTGTATTACCCGTAATAAGACATCTCTGGAAGCATTCAACCAAGATGTATATACCCCTGAATACGCTTCGGGATTTAAAATTCTAGGTACCGAGAACACCGCCAGCACACTTATACAGATTACCAACCCGTGGCAAGGCGCCAACGATGTAACAATGTCCTATTTTGTTGCACGCAACGGCGAGCAAGCGCCTGCCGGATTCAATGGTCCCGTTATCCCTGCCGGAGCCAAACAGATTGTATGTATGTCTTCTTCCTACATTGCCATGCTTGACGCATTGGGAGAAATTAGCCGGATCGTCGGAGTTTCGGGTATCGATTATATCGCCAATCCCTACATCCTTGCCCACAAAGATTCAATCAAGGATATGGGTCCTGAAATGAACTACGAACTGTTGATTGGATTAAAACCCGACGTAGTTTTGCTTTATGGCATAGGTGACGCCCAAACCGCTGTAACGGACAAGTTAAAAGAACTTTCCATACCTTATCTATATATGGGAGAATACTTGGAAGAATCACCGCTCGGCAAAGCTGAATGGATGATTGTTCTTTCCGAACTGACAGACAAACGGGAAAAGGGAATAGAAATATTCCGGGAAATCCCCCAACGTTATCATGCACTGAAAGCCCTCACAGATTCCGTCAGCCAGCGCCCTACCGTAATGTTCAACACTCCGTGGAACGATAGTTGGGTAATGCCTTCTACCCAAAGCTACATGGCACAGTTGGTTGCAGACGCAGGTGCAGAGTATATTTATAAAGAAAACAATTCCAACAGTTCAACCCCTATCGGACTGGAAACGGCCTATGGCCTGATACAAAAAGCCGATTACTGGATTAATGTCGGTTCGGCGACTACGCTTGATGAGCTGAAAGCTGTGAACCCCAAATTCGCAGATGCTAAAGCCGTGAACGAAAAGACTGTTTATAATAATAACTTACGGTTGACACCGACAGGCGGAAACGATTATTGGGAATCGGCAGTTGTCCGTCCCGATGTAGTGTTGCGTGATCTGATTCATATTTTCCATCCGGAGCTCGTTTCCGATTCACCTTATTATTATAGACACCTGGAATGAAACAATCCCGCAGACACACCACTCTATTATTCATCGCATTAGGAATAGTTGCCATTTTATTACTATTAGTAGATATGGCAACGGGAGATACTTTCATCCCTATATCAAAGATATGGACAGTACTCACCGGGGGGGAATGTGACGAAACCACCCGCAATATAATTCTCTCCATCCGCTTTACCCGTGTCATAGTGGCTGCATTGATAGGTGTAGCGCTTTCAGTAAGCGGTCTGCAAATGCAGACAGTTTTCCAGAATCCGCTGGCAGATCCTTACCTGTTGGGAGTAAGCTCCGGGGCAGGTCTTGGAGTAGCATTGTTTATACTAGGCGCCCCGCTTCTCGGTTGGACAGATTTTCCCTTTCTGCAATCAATCGGTATTGTAGGTTCGGGGTGGATAGGGACTTCCGCCATACTACTGGGAGTAGCCATCATCAGTCGCAAAGTAAAGAATATATTAGGTGTACTGATTATGGGAGTCATGATAGGTTACGTGGCAGGAGCTATCATCCAGATATTACAATACCTAAGTTCTGCAGAACAACTGAAAATGTTCACACTCTGGTCTTTGGGCTCGCTTAGTCACATCACGACAGGGCAATTAACGATTATGATACCAGTAATATGCATAGGGTTGCTGCTATCCATCGCCTGTATCAAATCACTGAATCTGTTGTTGCTTGGTGAAAATTATGCACGCACTATGGGAATGAACATCAAGCGTTCAAGAACGCTTATTTTTATATCTACAGCGTTACTGACAGGAACGGTCACAGCCTTTTGCGGTCCGGTAGGATTCATCGGGCTGGCTATCCCACATATCACACGGATTCTGTTTGACAACGCCGATCACCGGATATTGATGCCGGGTACGATGCTGACAGGGTTGATCGGGATGTTGATTTGTGACATCATAGCCAAGAAGTTTCTGTTGCCGGTGAATTGCATCACTGCGCTATTGGGGGTTCCGGTTATTTTATGGGTAATAGGTAAAAACTTGCGTATATTCAAATGATTCAACTGAAAGATCTGACATTAGGATACGAACAACGTATATTGCTGGAGAAAGTTTCCACCCATATCACGGGCGGGCAGCTTGTTGCACTGCTCGGACGAAATGGTACAGGAAAAAGCACGCTTCTCCGTGCCATTATGGGACTGGAAACACCTAAAAACGGAGAAATCATCTTGCATGGGAAAAACATCGCTTCACTGAAGCCGGAGAAATTAGCCCGGAAGATTAGTTTTGTAACCACCGACAAAGTACGCATCGCCAACCTGCGTTGCAAAGATGTAGTCGCATTGGGACGTGCTCCTTATACCAACTGGATCGGACAGTTACAGGCGGAAGATGAGAAAAGAGTGGTTACTGCCATGCAGCTGGTAGGAATGTCCGGTTATGCAGAAAAGACAATGGATAAGATGTCCGACGGAGAATGCCAACGCATCATGATAGCACGCGCACTTGCACAAGATACGCCTATCATTCTTCTTGATGAGCCTACTGCTTTTCTAGATTTACCTAATCGCTACGAACTCTGTCTGCTACTGAAAAGACTCACACAAACGGAAGGAAAATGTATCCTGTTTTCTACACACGACCTAGACATCGCCCTGTCTCTCTGCGACACGATCATGCTGATTGACAACCCACAATTGTATAGTCTCCCCACAAATGAGATGATTACGAGCGGACATATAGAAAGACTATTTCAAAATGAAATGGTGACATTTGATGCCAAGACTATCAAAATAAGAATCAAACAAATATTCTCCTAAAATACTTCTTATAAATTATTTTAAAGAAAATCCCTTGCCACATACCGCAGCAAGGGATTTTCATTCAAAAGGAATACAATTATCAATCCTTCTATATTCTCAGGAATAAAACTATGCTTTATTCTTGATTATCATCACCTCAATAATAGATATGGCAGTCTTTTCAGGAACCCCAAGAACTTCCGCCAACTGATTGATGATGTCTTTTTCTTCTTCTTCGATCACTCCGTCTGCCAATGCAATATCTACCGCACAAGCAAAAGCGGTAAGTTTCAAATCATCCGATAATTCGGCTGCCGAAGCATTGACCAATGCACTCGGACCGTCTTTCTTCAATATCTTAAAAAGTTTATCGAACAACTTGTCAAAAGCAGGCCCGGAAAAGTTATCGTATATTTTCAATCGACGAATATAATTAACAATTCCATTCCATTCAGATTCAGCAATAGAACCATCTGCTCCTGCCATAGCAAGTGCAATTCCTGCAAAAGCCTCTTGTTGTGTTAATTTCGTTTCTTCTGATGCAGTTTGAAAGATTTTATCAAAAAGTCCCATTTGTTTAAAAATTTAAGTTTTTTGTAAATTAGTTATCTAGTGAAAGTCTCATAACTTTCACACAAAAATAAATACTAATCATCAAATATAAAACTTTTGAAGCTGTTTTTCCTTTTTTTAACTCAGGAAATAAGATATATAGCTATTTAGAGAAACTATGCTTTCACAATACGGATGACGCAAAGAAACCGACAGCACCGATACAAATCAGATTTACCATACCGTTTTTCACAAAGACCAGAATAAGCAAAGAGAAAATACAGGCAACAATATTCACACGGAAATATTTTATTTCAGCAATACGGGCCAACAAGAAAGCACCCAATAAAGTTCCTTTTTGAATATCTTTTAAACCTACAATACAAGATATAAAGGAAGATTTAGAAAAAATAATAGGCATGCTGCATTTCGTTGAAGAACAAAACTCTTTTACAGTAAAGAATTACGAAACATCTAAACTCATATCATGACTTTTTTTTAATTTCTGACTCTGCCATGGTCCTATTTAGAGCCTGTTTAAATTTTCCTGAGATTATGTTAGATAGGCTTTACCGACCAGTTTTTATTCGTCACATAGTCTCCGTCATGCTGCTGCTCACAATAACAGAAAATATACTCGAAAGCAACTCTCAAAACTGTGTCGGGCAAAACTCGGAGCAGGCTCTTAATAACCCACTTTTCATTCATTAATAAAAAAGTTCTCTTTCATTAATTGTAAACTTCTTATTATCAGCATGTAAACTTGTTTTTCGTTAACCGTAATCTATAAACGCAAGCTTTGTTTATAAAAACAAAGGCTTTGATTATAAAAACAAAGCTTGCAATTATATAATCAAAGCTTGCGTTTATAGTTTGCATCGAATGAAAAGAAAGTTTCCTTCTTGTCCGAAGGAACTTTATACTTAATGGGCGGGAAGTTTTCTATTAATAGCCAAGAGCGCAACTGTTAATACCCCTTCCGCCAACTATAGACGGACGCGACAAGAAGAGCCGGGGTAAGTTAAAATATCAGCTATAAGATTATGACTGAAGAGAATTTAAACAGGCTCTCTGTTTGTCTACGCCTCTTAGTATTCATTAAAGCCTGGTGCAGCAAACCGGTCGTCAGACAGGCTTCTTCCGGAATTGCCGGAACTGCCACCAAAGCATTGTTCCCGCTATCAGACTGGCTGTCAAGTCAGAAATCGGCATGCTTATCCAGACTCCTAATTGTCCATAATAACGAGGAAGAATCAGCAGGCAGGGAATCAGGATAAGAACCTGACGGGATATCGAAAGGAAGATTGCTTTGCTTGCCATACCGATGCTCTGGAAGAAATTGGAAGTCACCATCTGAAAACCGACAATAGGAAAGAACATCACTACAATACGCAATCCTTTGGCAGAAATATCCACCAGTTCTTGATGCGTAGTAAAGATAGAAACTGCCAATTTGGGAATCAACATTCCCATCAGAAATCCGGCAGTGGTTACGATAGTAGCGGCATAAATCGTTATTTTCAAGACTTTTGTCACGCGCAGATATTGCTTGGCCCCATAATTGTAGCCGGCAATCGGCTGCATGCCTTGGTTCAACCCCATTACAATCATGACAAAAAGGAATACCAGCCGGTTGACAATACCAAATGCTCCGATAGCCAAGTCGCCACCGTGATGCTGCAAGCCTTGATTTATAAGAATCACAATAAAACAGGCCGCCAGATTCATAAGAAAAGGCGCCATACCGATAGCCAAAGAATCGGCTACGATTTTCTTCTTCAACCGGAAAATTCCTTTATGGAAGTGTAGCAGTTCTTCTTTATTAGAGAATAGTTTGAACTGCCATACCAATGCGACGACCTGTGCAGTAATGGTAGCGATAGCAGCCCCCTGTATTCCCCAGCCGAAGCCATAGATAAAAACAGGATCGAGTATCGTGTTAATCACCACCGTAGCAATCGTAGCATACATCGCCTTCTGCGGATGCCCCGCCGAACGAAGTACGGCATTCAACCCTAAATAAAGGTGAGTGACAACGTTGCCCAATAAAATTACGACCATATAATCACGAGCATAGCCTACCGTGGCGTCACTACCCCCGAAGAAATATAGAATCGGATCTAGAAACATCAATGTGACGACTGTAAAGGCAAGTCCGATGATAATATTCAGTACCAGCACATTGCCAAGCACCCGTTGTGCGGTGTCGTAATCTTTCTGTCCCAATTTCACCGAAACCAATGTAGCCGCACCTACCCCCACCAAAGAGCCGAAGGCGGCGGCAAGATTCATCAGCGGAAAGGTCAATGCCAATCCGGAGATAGCCATCGCCCCTACTCCATGACCAATGAAAATACTATCTACCATATTATAAAGAGAAGACGCCGTCATGGCGATAATTGCCGGAATGGCATACTGCATTAAAAGCTTTCCAATCTTTTCCGTACCCAACGCAGTGGGTGTCTTTTGTACTGTCATACCTATTAGTTTGAGGATGCAAAGATACAAAAAAGAGACAGATTACAGGATATATGAGAAAAGTTTCGTATTTTTGCCCACAAAATTGAGTTAATACGTAACGAAATGAATATATTAGAACTAAGTGAACAGGAAATTATTCGACGTAACAGTCTGAATGAGCTTCGTGCAATGGGTATTGATCCGTACCCTGCAGCAGAGTATGTAACCAATGCTTTCTCTACAGATATTAAAGCTGAATTTAAAGACGACGAAGAGCCACGCCAGGTTTCCGTAGCCGGTCGTATCATGAGCCGCCGCGTAATGGGTAAAGCTTCTTTCATTGAATTACAGGACTCCAAAGGTCGCATCCAGGTGTACATTACCCGTGACGACATCTGTCCGGGAGAAGACAAGGAACTATACAACGCTGTATTCAAACGCCTGCTCGACTTAGGTGACTTTATCGGTATCGAAGGTTTCGTGTTCCGCACACAAATGGGTGAAATCAGTATCCATGCAAAGAAACTGACTGTACTTGCTAAGTCTATCAAACCGTTGCCTATCGTTAAGTACAAAGACGGAGTAGCTTACGACTCTTTTGAAGATCCCGAACTCCGTTATCGCCAACGCTATGTCGACTTGGTAGTAAACGACGGCATCAAAGAAACATTCCTGAAACGTGCCACCGTAGTGAAAACACTGCGCAACGCTCTTGATGAAGCCGGATATACAGAAGTGGAAACTCCTATCCTGCAATCTATTGCCGGTGGAGCAAGCGCACGCCCGTTCATCACTCACCATAACTCACTGGATATAGACCTTTACCTGCGCATCGCAACGGAACTTTATCTGAAACGACTGATTGTAGGTGGTTTTGAAGGTGTATATGAAATCGGTAAGAACTTCCGTAACGAGGGCATGGATAAAACTCACAATCCGGAATTTACCTGTATGGAACTTTATGTTCAATACAAGGACTATAATTGGATGATGAACTTTACCGAGAAGTTACTGGAACGTATCTGTATCGCTGTGAACGGCTGTACGGAAAGCGTTGTTGACGGAAAGACTATCAGCTTCAAAGCTCCTTACCGCCGTCTGCCTATCCTCGATGCTATCAAGGAAAAGACCGGTTACGATCTGAACGGCAAGAGCGAAGAAGAAATCCGCCAAGTCTGCAAGGAACTGAAAATGGAAGAAATCGACGAAACAATGGGTAAAGGCAAGCTGATTGATGAAATCTTCGGCGAATTCTGCGAAGGTACTTATATCCAGCCGACTTTCATCACCGATTATCCGGTTGAAATGTCTCCGCTGACCAAGATGCATCGTTCTAAACCGGGACTGACCGAACGTTTCGAATTGATGGTAAACGGCAAGGAACTTGCCAACGCCTACTCGGAATTGAACGACCCGATCGACCAGGAAGAACGTTTTAAAGAGCAAATGCGTTTGGCCGACAAGGGAGACGACGAAGCGATGATTATCGACCAGGACTTCCTGCGTGCTTTACAATATGGTATGCCTCCTACATCGGGTATCGGTATCGGCATCGACCGTCTGGTTATGTTAATGACCGGCCAGACTACCATTCAGGAAGTATTATTCTTCCCGCAAATGCGCCCGGAAAAGGTAGTGAAGAAAGACGCTGCCGCTAAATATATGGAACTGGGAATCACAGAAGATTGGGTTCCGGTGATCCAAAAAGCCGGTTACAACACTGTAGCTGACATGAAAGATGTCAATCCACAGAAGTTGCACCAGGACATCTGCGGTATCAACAAGAAATATAAATTAGCACTGACCAACCCGTCGGTAAACGACGTAACTGATTGGATACAGAAAATTAAATAAGTTCTTCATCCAAATTCATACAAATGAAATTACCCGGTAAGATAGCGATAATGGGCGGTGGAAGTTGGGCCACAGCTATTGCAAAGATGTGTCTGGCTCAAGAAGACTCTATCAATTGGTATATGCGACGCGACGACCGCATCGCCGATTTCAAGAGATTGGGGCACAATCCGGCTTATCTGACAGGAGTAAAATTCGATACAAAGCGTATCTGTTTCAGTTCCAACATCAACGATGTTGTGAAAGAATCAGATACGCTGATTTTCGTCACTCCTTCCCCTTATCTGAAAGTTCACTTGAAAAAGCTGAAAACCAAGATAAAGGATAAGTTCATCATCACCGCTATCAAAGGAATCGTACCCGATGACAACGTTATCGTATCAGAATACTTCACCAAGGAATACGGTGTTCCTCCCGAAAACATAGCTGTACTGGCAGGTCCCTGCCATGCAGAAGAAGTAGCCTTGGAACGCCTCTCTTATCTGACCATTGCCTGCCCGGACAAAGACAAAGCACGCATCTTTGCACGCCGTCTGGGAAGCAGTTTTATCAAAACATCTGTTAGTGACGACGTATCAGGTATCGAATATAGTTCGGTACTCAAAAACGTGTATGCTATCGCTGCCGGCATTTGCAGCGGACTGAAATACGGTGACAACTTCCAAGCCGTACTGATTTCCAACGCTATCCAGGAGATGAACCGTTTCCTGAATACGGTGCACCCGTTGAACAGAAACGTAGACGAATCTGTTTATCTCGGAGACTTGCTGGTGACGGGATACTCCAACTTCAGCCGCAACCGGACATTCGGTTCGATGATAGGCAAGGGATATTCCGTAAAGAGCGCACAGATTGAAATGGAAATGATTGCCGAAGGTTACTACGGTACGAAATGTATCAAGGAAATCAACAAGCATCATCATGTCAATATGCCGATACTGGACGCTGTATACAATATCTTGTACGAACGCATCTCGCCTATGATTGAGATTAAATTACTAACTGATTCTTTTAGATAACCTTTAAACAAGAAAGATATGATTAGCTTGAACATTGAAAAAACTTTTGGATTTATCTCCAAAGAAAAGGTTTCTGCCTACGATGCAGAGGTAAAAGCCGCACAGGAAATGCTGGAAAAAGGAACCGGAAAAGGCAACGACTTCTTAGGTTGGCTACACTTGCCGTCTTTTATCAGCAAAGAACATTTGGCTGAATTGAACGCTACTGCAAAAGTTTTGAGAGACAACTGCGAAGTAGTAATCATTGCCGGTATCGGTGGTAGCTACCTAGGTGCCCGTGCTGTAATCGAGGCTTTGTCTAACAGCTTCACTTGGTTGCAGGACAAGAAAACGGCTCCTGTCATGATTTATGCCGGACACAACATCAGCGAAGATTATCTGTATGAACTCACCGAATATCTGAAAGACAAGAAGTTCGGTGTTATCAATATCTCCAAATCAGGAACGACAACCGAAACTGCGCTTGCGTTCCGTCTGTTGAAAAAACAATGCGAAGACCAACGTGGCAAGGAAACTGCCAAACAGGTTATCGTAGCCGTTACAGATGCTAAAAAAGGTGCTGCACGTGTTACTGCCGACAAGGAAGGATACAAAACATTCATCATCCCCGATAACGTAGGCGGACGCTTCTCTGTTCTGACTCCGGTTGGTTTGCTGCCAATTGCTGTTGCCGGATTCGACATTGAGCAACTGGTTGCCGGTGCTGCTGACATGGAAAAGGCATGTGGCGCAGACGTTCCGTTTGCCGAAAACCCTGCTGCTATCTACGCTGCTACCCGTAACGAACTGTACAGAAGCGGAAAGAAAATCGAAATCCTCGTCAACTTCTGCCCGAAACTGCATTATGTAAGCGAATGGTGGAAACAGCTATACGGAGAATCAGAAGGTAAGGACAACAAGGGTATTTTCCCCGCATCAGTAGACTTCTCTACTGACCTTCACTCTATGGGACAATGGATTCAAGAAGGTGAACGCTCTATCTTCGAAACTGTTATCTCACTGGATAAGGTAGACCATAAACTGGAAGTTCCTTTTGACGAAGCAAACCTGGACGGCCTGAATTTCTTAGCCGGCAAACGTGTGGACGAAGTGAACAAGATGGCGGAACTCGGTACTCAGTTGGCTCACGTAGACGGTGGCGTACCTAATATGCGTATTGTTCTTCCTTCATTGAACGAATACAATATCGGCGGTTTGCTGTATTTCTTTGAGAAGGCTTGCGGCATCAGCGGTTATCTGCTGGGCGTGAATCCGTTCAACCAACCAGGTGTAGAAGCATACAAGAAAAATATGTTTGCCTTGCTTGACAAACCGGGCTATGAAGAAGAGTCTAAAGCGATTCGCGCTAAATTGTAATAGAATAAAGTCTATATATAAAAAAGAAGCGGTTTTCTGTAAACCGCTTCTTTTTTATATCTTGTGCCGAAGTTGTTTTTATTCTTTTCCGTCACCTTTATTCTTCTTTTTCATCATCGACCTTTGTTTTTAAGCCGATTTCTTCTTGTGCTCCTTCACATTCAGCCTTCGAAGAAAGATAAAAAGATAACTTAACTTCACCATCTTCATTGACATGAATAACAGTAGCCTCCACCTCTACTTTGGTTTGCCTTACTCCGTCCTTAAAACGATATTGCCCTTTACTTTCATCAGTCAAATTACCTTCTGTAGAGATTTCCGATTCCGTCAAAAATTTGGGTTTAGCTTTTACTTCTTCATCATTCTGAAGTGTAAAAGTTTTCAATTCGGCACCATTTCCATCCAAAAGTAAAAGAGCCTTTACCTCGTCTCCCACTTTCAGAGCCGGCAACTCATCCATTTTATTGGCATAGTCTTCTTCTTTTGCACTATCGCCATCCGATTCAACCTTCACATGTAGCTTTTCGATCTTTATCACAGGACTTTCCCCACTATTGGAACAAGCGCCTAAAAACAATGGTAGCAACAATAATACTCTCTTTTTCATGCTATCGTCGAGTTTATAACGTTACAAAAATACACATAATCTTCTAAACAGCAAATATTTGTGTAGTTAATCACACAACGGCCTTGTTTACAACTATCTCGCCATTCTACTCCATCTCTCATTTTTTATCGTTATCTTTGCCTCGCATATGGGGATAATTTAAAACGACTCAACTTAAAAAAAAGAATAAAATGAAACAAAATCTACAAAAGAAATCCTACGGATTCGTGTTACTATGTAGCTTGCTATTATTGATGGTATCAATCAGCAGTTGCCAGGAAAGTAAACTCAAAGCAATAGTTACTATTGCAAACAAACAATGCCCAATGGATATGGGAGAAGTCGGTACGATTACCAGCATCACTTATGACGGGAGCAATGTGGTGTACACGCTCAACATGAATGAAAGCATTACCGACATAACCATCTTGAAGGACAACCCCGAAAGCATGAAAGAGTCTATCAAGATTATGTTCCGGAATCCGGCGAAAGATGTCAAAGAGATGCTTAAACTGGTAGCCGAATGTAACGCAGGACTTCAAATGAAGTTTGTAGGGAAAGACTCCGGCCAAGAGGCAGTCTGCGAACTTACGCCCGAAGAAGTGAAAGAAGTTCTCAAAGCAGAATCCGACCCGTCACAAAGCGAACGTGCCAAACTTGAAGCACAACTGAAAATGGCAAATCTGCAATTCCCGATGCAGGCAAGCGAGGAAATCCTTATAGAAAAAATCGAACTTATTGATGAATCGGTTGTTTATATCTGCAAAGTAGATGAAGACGTATGTCCCATCAGCCAGATTGAAGCAAATGCGGAAGAAGTAAAGAAAGGAATTGTTGCAAATTTGGCTGCACAGTCCGACCCGGCAACTCAGGTATTCTTGAAAACCTGTATCAACAATGATAAAAGCGTAGCTTACAGATATATCGGAACGAAATCGGGCAATCATTATGATGTAGTCATCACCTTGCCTGAATTGAAGAAAATGATAATAAAAAAATAAGTATTACGAAAAAAGATTCTACGACGTACCAAGTATGAAAAAGAAACTGAAAGCCGTCTTGTTCGATATGGACGGTGTACTTTTCAACTCTATGCCCTACCACTCCGAAGCCTGGCATAAAGTAATGAAATCTCACGGGCTCACCCTCAGCCGCGAAGAAGCGTATATGCACGAAGGACGGACGGGAGCTGCTACTATCAACATCGTATTCCAACGTGAACTAGGCAGGGAAGCTACCCAGGAAGAGATAGAAAGTATCTATCAGGAGAAAAGTGTCCTGTTCAATTCGTATGCGGAAGCGGAACGTATGCCCGGTGCATGGGAGTTATTACAAAAAATAAAGAGTGAAGGACTGGTTCCTATGGTAGTGACCGGTTCGGGGCAGTTATCGCTGCTCGAGCGATTGGAGCACAACTTTCCGGGCATGTTCAAAAAAGAATTGATGGTTACGGCTTTCGATGTAAAATACGGAAAGCCACACCCGGAACCTTATCTAATGGCACTTAAAAAAGGCGGATTGAACGCAGACGAAGCCGTTGTCATAGAAAACGCTCCGTTGGGAGTGGAAGCCGGACACAAAGCGGGCATCTTCACGATTGCTGTAAACACAGGACCGCTGGACCCACAGGTTTTACTGGATGCAGGAGCTGATTTATTGTTCCCTTCCATGCAAGCACTTAGTGAAGCATGGGACACCCTGAACATATAAACATCCGTTTTATTCATTAATATGTTTATCTTTATAATATCGATTCTACTATGCAAAAGTTATTATCCTTACCCCCTAACTTAATCCAGTGTTTTCACGAACTGGAAGAAGTGAATCACGCCGACTGGTTTTGTACGTCAGACCCTATTGGAAGCAAACTGGGTTCCGGCGGTGGAACTACCTGGCTGTTGCAAGCCTGCCATCAGGAATTTGCACCTCAGGATACTTTTAGCAACTGGATAGGACGCGAGAAGAGGATATTGCTTCATGCGGGCGGACAAAGCCGCCGTCTGCCAAGCTACGGGCCTTCCGGTAAGATACTAACTCCCATCCCCATTTTCAGTTGGGAACGAGGACAGAAGTTGGGGCAGAACCTGCTGTCATTGCAGCTTCCGCTATACGAAAGAATCATGAAACAAGCTCCTGCCGGACTGAACACGCTGATAGCCAGCGGAGATGTATATATCCGTTCGGAAAAGCCGTTGCAAGACATTCCCAATGTAGATGTCGTGTGCTACGGTCTTTGGGTGAACCCATCACTGGCAACACACCATGGTGTGTTTGTATCCGACCGGAAAAGCCCGGAAGTTCTCGACTTCATGTTGCAGAAACCTTCGCTTGAAGAATTGGAGAGCTTATCCAAAACACATCTTTTCTTGATGGACATCGGCATTTGGATTCTAAGTGACCGTGCCGTGGAAGTATTGATGAAGCACTCGTTAAAAGAAGGAACGAACGATATTAATTATTATGATTTATATTCAGACTACGGATTGGCCCTGGGAGAGCATCCCAAGACAGAAGATGAAGAAATCAACCAACTGTCTGTAGCCATATTACCTTTACCTGGTGGAGAATTCTATCACTATGGCACAAGCCGTGAACTAATTTCTTCCACACTATCCATCCAGGATAAGGTACGCGACCAGAGAAAAATCATGCACCGGAAAGTAAAACCCAATCCGGCTATTTTTATTCAGAATTCTATCACGCAGATTTCTCTTTCGCCCGATAACGCCAACCTTTGGATTGAGAACAGCCATATAGGAAAAGGCTGGAAACTGGGTTCCCGGCAAATCATTACCGGAGTACCGGAAAATTATTGGAACGTCTGTCTGCCGGATGGTATCTGTGTAGATATTATTCCTGTCGGTGAACATGATTTCGTAGCCCGCCCATATGGATTGGATGATGTATTCAAAGGAGCGTTGGAAAAAGTAACGACTACTTATCTCAATATCCCGTTCCCGCAATGGATGGAAGAAAGGGGAATTACGTGGGACGACATCAAAGGTCGCACGGACGATTTGCAGGCCGCTTCCATATTCCCTAAAACTGCTTCAATAGAAGAACTGGGGATATTAGTACGCTGGATGACGTCAGAACCCCAAATGGAAAAAGGAAAAGAACTTTGGCTGAAAGCGGAAAAAGTTTCGGCTGATGAAATTTCGGCAGGTGCTAATCTTAAACGCCTTTATACACAACGCAGCAGTTTCCGCAAAGAGAACTGGAAAGGATTGGCAGCCAACTATGAAAAGAGCGTGTTCTACCAACTCGATTTGCAGGATGCAGCCCATGAATTTGTACGTTTGGATTTAGATACTCCCGACACACTGAAAGAGGATGCCGCACCAATGGTTCGGATACACAACCGCATGCTCCGTGCACGGATTATGAAGTTACGTGGAGAAGATGCTTATCAAAAAGAAGAACAGGCTGCTTTCCAACTGCTTCGCGACGGTTTGCTGGGAGTTATGCCGGAGCGTAAAAACCATCCTATACTCAGCGTCTATTCCGACCAAATCGTATGGGGACGCAGTCCCGTGCGGATTGATGTGGCCGGAGGATGGACGGATACTCCGCCCTACTCTCTTTATTCCGGTGGAAGTGTCGTTAATCTTGCCATAGAATTGAACGGTCAGCCACCATTACAAGTATATGTGAAACCCTGCAAAGAATATCACATCGTACTCCGCTCTATCGACATGGGCGCAATGGAGATTATCAGGAACTATGAAGAACTGCAAGACTATAAGAAAGTCGGTTCTCCGTTCTCCATTCCTAAAGCAGCGCTTAGCTTGGCAGGTTTTGCACCGGTGTTCTCCGCCGAAGCTTACACCTCATTGGAAGAACATTTGAAAGCTTTCGGCTCGGGAATAGAAATTACACTGTTGGCTGCCATCCCGGCAGGTTCCGGCTTGGGGACCAGTTCTATCTTGGCATCCACCGTTCTCGGGGCTATCAATGATTTCTGCGGACTGGCCTGGGACAAGAATGATATTTGCAGTTACACATTAGTACTGGAGCAACTCCTGACCACAGGCGGCGGTTGGCAAGACCAATACGGCGGTGTATTTTCTGGTGTCAAACTACTTCAATCCGAAGCAGGTTTCGAGCAGAAACCGTTAGTACGATGGCTACCCGACCAGCTCTTTGTTCATCCTGATTATCGCGACTGCCACTTGCTATACTATACAGGAATCACCCGTACAGCCAAAGGTATATTAGCCGAAATTGTCAGCTCCATGTTCCTCAATTCCGGTCCGCATCTAAGTTTGCTAGCCGAGATGAAAGCCCATGCAATGGATATGAGTGAAGCTATCCTGCGCAGTAATTTCGATAGTTTCGGTCGATTGGTCGGCAAAACCTGGATACAAAACCAGGCATTAGATTGCGGAACCAATCCGCCGGCAGTAGCAGCTATTATAGAGAAAATCAAAGATTATACCCTGGGATACAAACTCCCCGGAGCAGGCGGTGGCGGTTATTTATACATGGTAGCCAAAGACCCGCAAGCAGCCGGACAGATCCGACGGATACTGACGGAACAAGCTCCTAATCCGCGTGCACGCTTTGTAGAAATGACACTTTCCGACAAGGGGCTTCAGGTTTCAAGAAGCTAAAGAAAAGGGGAAGAGAAAGAGATAAGTAAACAGGAATGGAAACTAAAAGGCAGCAAGTGAATGTTATTTCAAATGCTGCCTTTTGATACTTTCAAATTATAATTGGATAAATTCTACATCGTCTACTTGAAGTTCCTGCTTACCAAATGTATAGTAACCAAATCCTGCATATTCTAATGGCATATAACGTACTTTCAGAATCTGTACACCATCAACAATGAATGTAAGAACCTGTCCATCGCTTATAAGTTCCCATTCTTGGTCAACCTTTTTTTTATCCTTCCATTTTACACCTTGTTGGATAGCTCCTACCACTATTCCATCCACTCTACGTTCAAATCGTACCATTTCATTATTGAAATTGAAACAATAGAAGTTTCCTCCGTCCCTATAATTAAAGACTAATCCAGTGGTACGGTCATTTGTTAATTTCTGAATATTGACGTGCGTTCTGATTTTGAAAGGTTTCTGTACATCAAGCGGAGCATAGCAATGAGTCTCAAAGAATGTATTTGCACCAACTTTAGTAGCTACACCGCTTAATGCAGTAAGAGCAATTCCTAACCCTTTATTTTCTCCTTTTGATACGATAGTCATTTTGCCCCCATCTATGACGGCTGTTCCAATCCACTCTTAAGCAACACCACTAAACAAAAGAAATCCCTCAACAATCTACTGACTATCAAGGGATTCATCTGTGACCCCGGTGCGATTCAAACGCACGACCTTCAGAACCGGAATCTGACGCTCTATTCACTAAGCTACGGGGCCATTCTTTCTAAATGCGAGGACAAAAGTATAAAAAATCTTCTCATCTTCCTAATGATTCTTCTTTTTTTATCGTTCTTAAGGTACTTCCCCATGTTGAACCACTATTATTTTGAAATGTTTTAGAGCATTTACTTTATCAAATTGACAATCT
This sequence comes from Bacteroides caecimuris, assembly GCF_001688725.2. Classification (NCBI taxonomy): domain Bacteria; kingdom Pseudomonadati; phylum Bacteroidota; class Bacteroidia; order Bacteroidales; family Bacteroidaceae; genus Bacteroides; species Bacteroides caecimuris. The sequence continues at coordinate 3,242,697 of NZ_CP015401.2, forward strand.
TTTAGAGAATATCCATTACATATATCAATTTTATTCCTATCTTTGCCGACAATTAACATTTAACAGACCTATGAGTTACTTGATAAAACCTAAGAACTATAATCCGCTACTCGACCTCAAACAGACCGAGCTGGGAATCAAGCAAATAAAAGAGTTCTTCCAATTAAACTTGTCATCCGAGCTACGCCTTAGACGTGTGACTGCCCCTCTTTTCGTATTGAAAGGAATGGGTATCAATGATGATTTGAACGGAATAGAACGCCCCGTTTCCTTCCCTATTAAAGATCTGGGCGATGCACAAGCCGAAGTGGTTCATTCATTAGCTAAATGGAAAAGGCTAACCTTAGCTGACTATCATATCGAACCCGGATATGGAATTTATACGGATATGAACGCAATCCGTTCAGACGAAGAACTAGGCAACCTACATTCTCTCTACGTAGACCAGTGGGACTGGGAGCGTGTCATTACCAATGAAGACCGGAACGTAAACTTCCTGAAAGAGATCGTCAACCGTATTTATGCGGCTATGATCCGTACAGAATATATGGTATACGAAATGTATCCGCAAATCAAGCCGTGCCTGCCACAAAAGCTACATTTCATCCATTCAGAAGAATTACGCCAACTTTATCCGGATCTGGAGCCTAAATGTCGTGAACATGCCATTTGCCAGAAATACGGGGCTGTATTTATCATAGGTATAGGCTGCAAACTTAGTGACGGCAAGAAACACGACGGACGTGCACCGGACTATGACGACTACACAACCAAAGGATTGAACGACCTACCCGGACTAAACGGCGACCTCCTTCTGTGGGACAACGTATTGCAACGCTCTATCGAATTGTCATCCATGGGAATCCGTGTAGATAAAGAAGCTTTGCAACGTCAGTTGAAAGAAGAAAAAGAAGAAAAAAGACTGGAACTTTATTTCCACAAGCGATTGATGAATGACACTCTTCCACTATCTATCGGAGGAGGTATCGGACAATCTCGTTTGTGTATGTTCTACCTTCGCAAAGCTCACATCGGAGAGATACAAGCCAGCATCTGGCCCGAAGACATGCGCAAAGAATGTGATGAACTTGATATACACCTCATATAACAAACTATGAACGTACAAATTGAAGAAAGCTGGAAAGCACATTTAAAACCTGAATTTGACAAAGACTACTTTCGCACACTGACGGATTTCGTCAAAAGCGAATATAGCCAGTATCAGATCTTCCCTCCGGGAAAACTGATCTTCAATGCTTTCAACCTTTGTCCTTTCGACAAAGTGAAAGTTGTAATTATAGGACAAGATCCTTACCATGGACCGGGACAAGCACATGGTCTCTGTTTCTCTGTAAACGACGGAGTGCCTTTTCCCCCTTCATTAGTGAACATATTCAAAGAAATCAAAGCCGACATCGGTTCAGACGCCCCGACCACGGGAAACCTGACTCGCTGGGCAGAACAAGGAGTTCTATTACTCAATGCAACCCTGACCGTACGTGCCCGCCAGGCAGGTTCACATCAGAATAAGGGCTGGGAAACATTTACCGATGCTGCCATCCGTGCCCTGGCAGAAGAAAAAGAAAATCTGGTATTTATCTTATGGGGATCATACGCTCAAAAGAAAGGAGCATTTATCGACCGCAACAAACATCTGGTGCTCACCTCTGCCCACCCCTCTCCTCTTTCAGCTTACAACGGCTTCTTCGGAAATAAACATTTCAGCCGTACAAACGATTACCTGAAAGCACATGGACAAACAGAAATCGCATGGTAGTTGGGGAGAAGTTGAGAATGGAGAGTTAAGAATAAAAAGAAAAAGCAAAGAGTAAAAAAGAGCAAAAAGCAAAAAAATGGCTGCACTATTCGTCGAATGATAGCGCAGCCATTTTTCTTTTTCTATATTGTAGCAAAACAATTACACGCCCGAATTTCTACTCTCAACTCTCAATTATTAATTCTCCACTTATCCTAGTACCACTGAATGTTACTTTGCGTCTGGCTTCTCTGCTCATACTTCAAGTCTTGCAAGATGCTTGCATTCGCACGGATGGTAACATTGTAATATTTCCAACGTCCGAAAGGAGAAAGGCTGGCGGACAGGTTGAAACAGTGCAAGTCACGGGAGATTGTACAAGAAGTCTGCGTAATCTCTTTTGCCTGAAAATCATAACCGGAGTTGAACGAGAGCGACCAGTTGTTAGAAATCTTTATATTTCCGTTTGCATTAATGTTATGCGTATACGTATAAGGATATCGCATGGAATAGCGGTTAATAGGCTTAGACCTATCTTCACGGATATTAAACGAATAGCTAAGACTCAACGACCAAGGCATCTTAAACACCTGATAGCCATCCGAGTCAGCTTGTGCTTTCTCTACCTTCTTAGGCGTAGTGCCATCTCCTTCCGTTCCGTCAGCATCTTCATCCTCTCCATCCTCCGACTTCTTATCCTTGCCTTGTTCATCCTCTTTCGGACCGAACCATTTCTTCCAGGTGTCATTATTAAAGGTATAGTTGAAAGAAGAGCCATATCCTTGGAAACGTCCGAAACGTCCATACGACCATTCTGTACGATTACTAGTCACTACATTACCGCTTTTATCGAATGTATAGGCATACGTAGCAAACGATGCATTCATGTTGAAAGTATAATTTTTCGTCAGTTTCAAACGGATGTTCATACTTAAATCACTCCATGGCCTCTCTTTGGCAGCCATATTATAGGACATGTTCGCTCCCAATTCATCAATCAGACTGACTTTTTTAAGCGTATCTTTTTTGGCATCGTAATACTTCATCTCCAAATTATTTGAGATAGAGAAGGTGACTGTTCCCGATCCTTCACGCGAAGGCACTCCATAAGGTTGCCTCGTGAAAGGGGAATAATATTGCGTATTGCCATTATAATCTGTATATTCTTCCCAGTATTTGCTGAATCCCGGAGCACCGCTAAGACTTATCTGCGGCGTGAATACATGACGAATCTGTATTTCTTTCTTCTTAGCAAAAAGAGGTTTGTACATACCATATAGTTTCGTACTCAAACTCAAACTTGCCGAATAATTGGATACCCGGTAAAAGCCATTCAGCGTATCACCCGGCAATGCTTCCAATTTATGCTCTACCTCATTGTATTGCTGATTAATCTTACGAGTATACCAGCGTTCCGTATAATTGACCGAAGGTGAAACCTGTAAATATTTGAACAGCGTGAAAGTAGCGCTGATAGGAATATTATGATTCATTGCATTTTCCCATTCGCTCAGTCCGGCTTTGAATAAACGGTCATCCTTCGTACGGATACTGTTTGTCAGACGTCCGGTATAGCTAAGAGAAATCTTCTCATACCAACGTTCGGCACCTGCCGCTTTCTTACGTTTGAACGGGAACAGACGGCTTAATGTAATATTAAGGTCGGGTAATGTCACTGCAATCGAAGAGTCACACATTGTCTGGGCGATATTGGTCGTTCCGGACAGCGTCAAACCGATATCGGGGAAACTTCGCGAGTAACTGATACTTGATGTTTTGGTATTCTGAGTCAACAACTGGGAGTTATAGAGGTTGTTGATATTGGAACGTTCGTAACTACTGGTTGAGAAGTTCACACTAGCGGAGAATGTGCTGTTCGGACTGGCTTTGGCATCCTGACGATGGTTCCATACTATCTTAAAATCCTTAGCAACTGCATAGTCCGGCATCCCTTTATCTCCCGTCTTGGTGACCTGATAATCCGCTTGCAGTGTACCAGAATATTTATAACGTCTATTATAGTTTGTCAATCCGGACAGTCTCCATGAACCTTTCGTGAAGATATCCCCCGTTATTTTCAAGTCCATGATATCACTCATGGCAAAGTAATATCCTCCTTCCGCCAAGCCGAAACCACGGCTGGAGTCGTCCATATAAGTCGGCATAATGAAACCGGAAGAGTAACTGCTGGAAAATGGGAAGAAGAAGAACGGTACAGCCAACGGCAGAGGCACATCTTCCACGACCAAATAGGCAGGACCTGTCACCACATTCTTTTTAGGGCGCACTTTAGCTCTCGTCAGCTGCATATAGAAGTGGGGATGGTCGTGATGATCGCAGGTTGTATAACGTCCCTGCTCCATGAAAATTTCATCATTGGTCCCTTTCTTCGCCTTGCTTCCGGTCACATATCCTTCTCCCTGCTGGGTGACGATATCGGTAATTCCCGCTTTCTTGGTTTTAAAGTTATATCGGATTGTTTCCGTATCATACGAGGTATCTCCTTCTTTAAATACCGGTTTACCTTTTTCCACTCCGGTAGTATCCTTGATACCATAAGCATGCACAGTACTACTATCCAGATTCATCGAAATAACTTCCGCGGCCAGTTCGATGTTCTGATAATTCACTTTTCCGCTACCATAAAGCGTAGCAGCTCCTCCCAAAGTAAAGACAGTGGAGTCGTTAGATTCATAAACAACCGGTGCATCGAGCGGTTGTTTCTTCTTTACCGGTGCGATAGAATCAATGCGTACCGTTACCGTATCTGCTTTCAACGAATCATTTCCCTGAAGGGAATCCGTTTTCGCGGTATTGGAGGCAATCATTCCTCTTCTTCGACGTTGAGACGTAGCCTCATCGGGAAGCATCAGTAAGACAATCAGCAGTATGAATGATATAAGTATTTTTGCTTTCAATGGCGCCATTAACTAATAGTTTACGCTTGAAGTGGCAAAAGTACACAAACTTCACCAAATATAAGTTAGAATCTTCGTTATTTAATTATTTTTTAGTGCTATAAAAAGAGAGAACACCATCTATCAAAGCGACTCAGACCTTCTTCACCATATTTTGCAATGCTTTGCCGTGCTTTCTCCACTGTTTTCTCTTCATCCAAATGGGTTTTAGAAAAGAATTTATCTGCAAAGCAAATCAATTGCTCTTCTAGGGTGATGGGCAGCATCTCGCGATGAGGAACGGGAAGTTGCTGGGCAATGATATCCTCCAACGAAAGTCCGGCTCCCGTATGACGTTCGCACACCAATGCATGTTGAGGGAAACCTTCCGCCCGCAAGATTTCGGCTCCCAAATATCCGTGCGCGATATAAGGATGAGTGCCAAAGCACTGAATGGCTGGAGCGTCCGTCTGAAAAATACCAATATCATGCAACAGAGCGGCTTCTTTCACAAAACTCCGGTTTAAACGCAATTCGGGATGAGCATCCAGCATTTTCATTGCTTTTCCGGCCACAGCCAGACTATGTATTACTAAGATTTGTCTCTGCTGCGTATTCTCCGAATAATATTTATCAATGATTTCGTATGGATTCATGTGCTTGTTTTTTTGCTCTCTTGATGAGAAATTAATATTTTTGTGCAATATTACAAAAAATCACCGACATGAGAAATAGACTTTCCCTTATTCTTTATTTTCTATTTATCGCGCTCTTTCCCGAGTGTGTCAGCGGCAAAGTTGCTACAGGTGCCGAACGCTTCGAACAATACCTGCCGTTTATCCGGGGGAAACGTGTCGGAATGGTTGTAAACCACACTTCTGTTGTCGGGACGAAGCAGACTCACTTGCTCGATACCCTACTGAAGCAAAACATCAACGTAATCAAAGTATTTGCCCCCGAACATGGATTCCGGGGAAATGCAGATGCGGGGGAGACTGTGAAAGACGGAAAAGATTCGCACACCGGAGTTCCCATCGTTTCCCTTTACGGCAACAACAAAAAGCCGACTGCCGCCCAACTAAAAGACATCGACATTATCTTATTTGATATTCAGGATGTGGGAGCACGCTTCTATACTTATATCAGTACGATGTATTATGTGATGGAAGCCTGCGCAGAAAATAACAAGGAGATGATTGTACTGGACCGTCCCAATCCATGTGATTACGTAGAAGGGCCAATACTGAAACCGGCTTACCGAAGTTTTGTCGGCATGCTACCTATCCCGGTGCTTCACGGATGCACCATCGGCGAACTGGCACAAATGATAAACGGGGAAGGATGGATTGCCAACAAGAAAAAACCTTGCCCATTAAGGATAATCCCAATGACCGGATGGAAACACGGAGAACCTTATTCACTTCCCATAAAACCCTCTCCTAATCTACCGAATGACCAGTCCATCCGCCTGTACGCCTCGCTTTGCCCTTTCGAAGCAACCCGTGTCAGCGTAGGCCGAGGAACTACATTTCCTTTTCAAGTACTGGGGGCACCCAACAAGAAATATGGAGATTTTACTTTTACTCCCCGCTCTCTCCCCGGCTTTGACAAAAATCCGATGCACAAGAATGTTGCTTGCTATGGAGAAGACCTTAGGAACGCGGACGACGTGAACGGATTTACGCTCCGCTACTTCCTGCATTTCTACCGTTTGTCCGGTGAAGGCACAGCTTTCTTCTCCCACGCCCGATGGTTTGATTTGCTTTTAGGTACAGATAGTGTACGCAAAGCTATCCTTAGAGGGGATTCGGAAGAAAAAATAAGAAATAGCTGGCAAAAGGAATTACAGGATTACAAAGAGATGAGAACAAAATATCTTCTCTATGAGTAAAAAACAACTATCATGCTCTCATTTATTTTCATAAATCACTTATTACTAGAGCAATAAATATGATAGATAACATTTATTTCTGGTATCTATCATAGTTGATTATTCCACATCCTCTCCCAAACTTTCATTTTTTTCCGTCCATCGCCAACTTGCAATACCATTCTCTTTTTGCTCATCCCAAACAGCACGAATCTTTTTAGCTTCAAATACTTTTATAGCATCTTTTTCAGTCATAGCATTATGAGCCTGTTTAAATTCTCTTCAGTCATAATTTTATAGCTGACATTTTAACTTAACCCGGCTCTTCTTGTCGCGTCCGTCTGTAGTTGGCGGAAGGGGTATTAACAGTTGCGCTCTTGGCTATTAATAGAAAACTTCCCGCCCATTAAGTATAAAGTTCCTTCGGACAGGAAGGAAACTTTCTTTTCATTCGATGCAAACTATAAACGCAAGCTTTGATTATATAATTGCAAGCTTTGTTTTTATAATCAAAGCCTTTGTTTTTATAAACGAAGCTTGCGTTTATAGATTACGGTTAACGAAAAATAAGTTTACATGCTGATAATAAGAAGTTTACAATTAATGAAAGAGAACTTTTTTATTAATGAATGAAAAGTGGGTTATTAAGAGCCTGCTCCGAGTTTTGCCCGACACAGTTTTGAGAGTTGCTTTCGAGTATATTTTCTGTTGTTGTGAGCAGCAGCATGACGGAGACTATGTGACGAATAAAAACAGGTCGGTAAAGCCTATCTAACATAATCTCAGGAAAATTTAAACAGGCTCTAAATATCAATATCTTATATTTATTATTTTATCTCATTCTTTCTCTTCTTCCACAACTGCCACGAATTAATGATATTCTGCCACAACACATACGAGCCTGGCGCAACAGCGGACAACGGATTGAGATAGGTGTGAGCCATCCAAATAGCCAGAATCGTATTCTTCTGCCCCAACGCCTGACCGCCACTGATGCGGTCGTTATAGACGGAGCCGATAGTTTTTCCTAAAAAGAACTGCAAACAACAAGCTACCAAAGCTCCGACGGCAATCATGATTTCAGTAAACCTGTCAGCTGAATCATTGAGTAATGAATACAAAGTCTGAGCCGTAACGATGGCTAACGAAACAGCCCACAAGTAGAAAGCAAGTTCGTGATAACCTAATAGTTTCTGATGAACTCTCGGCAAACATTTACTCAACAGCCATGCAAGCAGGAACGGGCAAATCAGCAACGGGAATACTTTACTCAAAATAACGAAGAACGCTTGCCAGAATCCGACATCGGGATGTACCTCCACTAAAGGAAAAAGAACGGGTACGGCAATGGCTGCTCCGATATTAGCGAGCAACGTATAAGTAGTCAGACTCGCCGCACTGCCCCCCAACTTGGAAGTAATCACCGCAGCAGCCGTAGCCGTCGGGCAAATAATGCAAACCATCACTCCTTCCGCTACAATCTTATCGAACCGGTAAAGCAATAGGTAAGCCGCCAACGCACCGCCAATCTGAATAAGCAACAGCCATGCATGGAGAGGTTTCGGCTTCAAGTCACGTGGAGACACTTTACAGAAAGTCAGCAGCAACATCGTAAAAATAAGATAGGGAGTCAGAAAAGAAAAGCTGATGAACAGCGGATAACCTATAGCACCTACCAACATAGCAATAGGTAACGTCCAATTCTTCAAAAACTTAAGCATCGTCGTACATTTTAACTTCGAAGCGCAAAGTAACGGAGATTTCAGGAAAAAAGCTATCATTAAACCGAAAAAAACACAAAACTTAATGGCAAATAATGAGTTTTCTACAAATTTCTACTACATTTGCACCGTATTACAAATATGAAACTGAATAGACCATACATAGTATATATATGCATTTGCCTCTGGCTGCTTTTTCTACCCTCATGTACCAGCCATTTATGGGGGAAGGACTTTGTAGTAGTTATTGACGCCGGACACGGCGGACATGACCCCGGCGCCATAGGCAAAACAGCCAAAGAAAAGAACATCAATCTGAACGTTGCCCTGAAAGTGGGAAACCTGATAAAAAGAAACTGCGATGACGTCAAAGTGATTTATACCCGCAGCAAAGATGTCTTCATCCCCTTAGACCGACGTGCCGAAATCGCAAATAACGCGAAGGCTGACCTCTTTATCTCCATCCATACCAACGCACTGGCAAACAACCGCACAGCCAAAGGTGCATCTACCTGGACACTGGGTCTTGCCAAATCGGACGCCAATCTGGAAGTTGCGAAACGGGAGAACTCCGTAATCCTCTACGAAAGCGATTATCAGACACGATATGCCGGCTTCAATCCGAACTCCGCAGAATCTTATATCATATTTGAATTTATGCAGGACAAGTACATGGAGCAGAGTGTGCATCTGGCTTCACTGATGCAAAAACAATTCCGCCACACCTGCAAACGGGCAGACCGCGGAGTGCATCAAGCAGGATTCCTTGTCCTGAAAGCAAGTGCCATGCCGAGCATCCTGATAGAACTGGGATTCATCTCTACTCCTGAGGAAGAACGGTATCTAAGTTCCGAAGCAGGAGCCTCAACCATGGCAAAAGGTATTTATCATGCTTTCCTGAATTATAAAAGAGAGCATGAAATACGTCTTACGGGAGTCAGCAAAACAATTATCCCTACCGAACGGGAAGAAAACGATGCTCAGGCAATTGCACAAAAAGACACGGAAAGCGTGACAACCCCTCAACAGAAGGAATTACTGGCAGAAGCCAGGACAAAACCTGCTTCGGCAACAAAAACGACAACAAACCGCCCGATTGCATCGGAAAGCGCAACCAATGACAGCGAAATTACGTTTAAGATACAGATACTCACCTCTTCCAAACCTCTTGCCAAAAACGACAAGCGGTTGAAAGGGCTGAAAAATGTGGATTATTATAAGGAAAAGGGCATATACAAATACACGTATGGAGCCTCTGCCGATTACAACAAAGTGTTGCGTACGAAACGCACCATTACGGCACAATTCAAAGACGCCTTTATCATCGCTTTCCGAAACGGGGAGAAAATGAACGTCAATGAAGCGATTGCCGAATTCAAGAAAAGAAGAAATAAATAAAAAGATAAAATGAAGTACATTACAAAAGAAGTCAGAATAGGTATTACAGGCATCATTGCACTATGTGTGCTTATATATGGAATTAACTGGCTGAAAGGTATACACATGTTTCAACCTTCCAGCTATTTCTATGCCAAATTTGAAAATGTAAACGGACTCACCAAATCAAGCCCGGTATTTGCCGATGGTGTTCGAGTAGGTATCGTACGTGACATCTATTATGATTATGCCAAACCCGGAAATGTAGTTGTCCAAGTGGAACTGGACACGGAACTGCGGATTCCCAAAGGAAGTAGCGCCGAGCTTGTATCCGAACTTATGGGAGGCGTACGCATGAATATTCTTCTGGCAAACAACCCGCGCGAAAAATATGCCGTAGGAGATACGATCCCCGGCACGCTGAACAACGGAATGATGGAAAGCGCGGCGAAACTGATCCCAAAGGTAGAAGAAATGCTTCCGAAACTGGATTCTATCCTCATCTCTCTGAACAATATATTAGGAGACAAGAGCATCCCTGCCACCCTGCACTCGATAGAGAAGACAACCGCCAACCTGGCAGTAGTCAGTTCGCAGGTAAAAGGGCTCATGAGTAATGACATACCTCAACTCACCAGTAAACTGAACACCATCGGAGACAACTTCGTTGCCATCAGCGGAAATTTGAAAGAAATAGACTATGCAGCCACTTTCAAAAAAATAGACGAAACGCTGGCTAACGTAAAAATACTTACAGAAAAATTAAACAGCAAAGATAACACAATCGGACTGCTCTTCAACGACCCCACTTTATACAATAATCTGAATGCTACAACTGAAAATGCAGCCAGCTTATTAGAAGACTTGAAAGAGCATCCGAAACGGTACGTTCACTTCTCATTATTCGGCAAGAAAGACAAGTAGCAGATTATCGTTATATAGATTTTATCTAAATAACAAAAGGCTTTCAAAAGAAAGTAGATTGCTCTTCAGATGTCTATCTACAAACTGAAATAATATTCCCGTACAAACGTACAAAGGTGAGAGAAAAGTTAGAATTATATACGTAAAACTCTAATATATAAACACTTAAAAAAATGCAAGAGAGGGAAAATAGAATGTGTCCGACAATAAACGTATAACTCATTGAAAGTAAACACATTATTGTTAGCATGAAAAAAACAAGAAAAAATGGATTTGTTTTTTCCGAATAAGATTCCCAATTTTGCAAACGTAGAAGTTTTGCTTAATTAATAAATGTATTAAAAGTTGCTATGATTGAATCAAATCATGTCGTACTTTGGAACCGCTGTCTTGACATCATTAAAGACAATGTTCCCGAGACGACATATAATACTTGGTTTGCCCCTATTGTCCCATTGAAATATGAGGACAAAACGTTGATCTTACAGATCCCGAGCCAGTTTTTCTATGAAATACTGGAAGAGAGATTTGTAGATCTTATACGTAAGACATTATATAAGGTCATTGGCGAAGGAACCAAGTTGATGTACAACGTCATGGTGGACAAGACTTCGATTCCGAATCAAACCGTGAATCTTGAAGCAAGCAATCGTTCTACAGCTGTTACCCCAAAAAGCATAATCGGAGGAAACAAAGCTCCCAGCTTCCTACAGGCGCCTGCCGTTCAGGATTTGGACCCGCATTTGAATCCCAATTATAATTTTGAAAACTTCATTGAAGGATACAGCAATAAACTTTCAAGAAGCGTAGCGGAAGCCGTAGCACAAAAACCGGGAGGCACCGCTTTCAACCCGTTATTCCTTTATGGAGCATCCGGAGTGGGAAAAACGCACCTGGCAAACGCAATAGGCACGAAAATTAAAGAGATTTATCCTGAAAAAAGAGTATTGTATGTTTCGGCACATTTGTTCCAAGTACAATATACGGATTCAGTACGTAATAACACAACCAACGACTTTATCAACTTTTACCAGACGATCGATGTATTAATCATTGATGATATTCAGGAATTTGCCGGAGTCACTAAGACACAGAATAATTTCTTCCATATCTTCAATCATTTACATCAGAACGGCAAACAGCTCATATTAACTTCAGACCGTGCTCCTGTATTGCTGCAAGGTATTGAAGAACGCCTCCTGACCCGTTTCAAATGGGGAATGGTAGCCGAGCTTGAAAAGCCGACGGTAGAACTTCGCAAAAACATTCTGCGCAATAAAATACATCGCGACGGATTACAGTTCCCGGAAGAAGTTATCGATTATATTGCCGAAAATGTGAATGAAAGTGTACGTGACCTAGAAGGTATTGTCATCGCCATCATGGCTCGTTCCACTATTTTCAATAAAGAAATAGATTTGGATTTAGCACAACACATTGTGCATGGCGTGGTTCATAACGAAACAAAAGCTGTTACCATCGATGATATCCTCAAAGTGGTGTGCAAGCATTTCGATCTGGAACCGTCTGCCATACATACAAAATCCAGAAAAAGAGAAGTCGTTCAAGCACGACAGATCGCCATGTATCTAGCTAAAAACCACACTGACTTTTCAACTTCTAAGATAGGTAAGTTTATCGGTAACAAAGACCATGCAACGGTACTTCACGCCTGCAAAACTGTAAAAGGACAATTGGAGGTGGACAAAAGTTTTAGTGCAGAAGTACAGGAAATAGAATCGTTACTGAAGAAGAGAAACTGAAATTAAGTATTTTTCAAGTATCAAGTATTAAGTATTATCCATACGGACAAGCTTTATTATGCGGTTTCGCACCAGGGTAATACTTAATACTTTATACTTGAAAAACACTTAATACTTAAAAGAATCCTTGTTGGCGAAGTACTTTCAATAGGTTTTCGGACATAAATTCGTTATCTTTCTTTGTGTAACGCACATCCGTAAAGACCTGGGCTAGTGTTTCTTTTTTATTATCTTCGATAAACTGCTTGTTTTCCGGCAATGATTCTTTGTAGGCATAGAGTTTATCTATTTCTTCCGGTGTATAGTCGTGATATTTTTCATCGTGCACGGCAGCTTCCAAAGGCAAGCGGTCTACTTGTGCGGGAATACCATCCGGATAGCCTACCGTTATTGTGGTGAGAGGGAATACCAGTTCGGGGAGTTGGAGGGTATCAATAATCATTTGAGGATTATAAGTGGTAGTTCCCAAATAACAAATGCCGAGTCCTACTTCTTCTGCCAGCGTACAAAAAGTCTGCGCAACAAGCAAAGTATCCATAGATGCATTCATAAAAGACATTAAATTATCGTAGCTCGGCACAGCTTTCCGCTGTTCACACCATTTGCTGAAACGACGGAAATCAGCACAAAAAGTCAATACGACCGGAGCATTTTTTACCATCGGCTGATTGAAATGAGCAGGCGAAAGTTTCTCCTTCATTTCCGCATCCCGGGTCACAATCACACTATAAAGTTGCATCCCACCCATCGTAGAAGCACGGAAAGAGGTTTCAAGCAAATCATTTAACAAATTCGGATTTATATCTTCAGGTAGATATTTCCGGATAGTTCTTCTGTTTTTTACGGTTTCAAACATATCTTTTTTTTGCAAAGATATAAAAAGAAAAAAATATTCCACCACACTAACAAAATAGAATAATTTTCTTTTTGGAGAACTTTAACCTTTAAATAAAATCCAACTTCAACTGTTTATCAAATACTTAGCATTAGCAAATGGAAAACTAGCAACCTACTAATAAATAATTTCATTTTTATTTTGATAGATGAAAAAACATTCTTAGCTTTGCGCCTGCATTTGTTAACGATAAGTAAACTTCTACATATTACTTATTAAAAACGAGATTTAACACAAATTGAATCGTGGAAAAACAGATTTATTCTTACGAAGAAGCCTATGAAGAATCTTTACGATATTTTCAAGGCGACGAGCTTGCTGCAAGGGTTTGGGTAAACAAATACGCAGTAAAGGATTCTTTCGGCAATATCTATGAAAAATCCCCGGAAGACATGCATTGGAGAATTGCAAATGAAGTGGCACGCATAGAATCAAAATATCCGAATGCGTTGACAGCAAAAGAGCTGTATGATTTATTGGATCATTTCAAGTACATCGTTCCCCAAGGTAGCCCGATGACAGGAATCGGTAATGACTACCAGGTTGCTTCACTGTCCAACTGCTTTGTTATCGGAGTGGACGGCGCAGCCGACTCTTATGGCGCTATCATCAAAATCGATGAAGAACAGGTGCAACTAATGAAAAGACGCGGTGGTGTAGGTCACGATTTATCACACATCCGCCCGAAAGGTTCTCCCGTTAAAAACTCGGCGTTGACTTCTACCGGTCTTGTTCCATTCATGGAACGCTATTCGAATTCCACTCGTGAAGTAGCTCAAGACGGACGTCGCGGTGCATTGATGTTGAGCGTGTCTATCAAGCATCCGGATTCGGAAGCATTCATTGATGCCAAGATGACCGAAGGTAAAGTGACCGGAGCAAACGTTTCTGTCAAGTTGGACGACGCTTTCATGCAGGCTGCCGTAGACGAAAAGCCGTATGTACAGCAATATCCAATCGACTCAGTCCAGCCTACATTCACCAAGGAAATCGACGCTTCTACCTTGTGGAAGAAAATCGTTCATAATGCATGGAAATCGGCAGAACCGGGCGTTTTGTTCTGGGATACAATTATCCGCGAATCTGTGCCTGATTGTTATGCAGACCTGGGGTACAGAACAGTATCTACCAATCCATGCGGAGAAATACCTCTATGTCCTTACGATTCTTGCCGCTTACTGGCTATCAATCTATATTCTTATGTGGTAAATCCGTTCAAACCAGATGCTTATTTTGATTTCGACCTGTTCCAAAAACACGTGACTCTCGCTCAACGGATTATGGACGATATTATCGACCTCGAACTAGAGAAGATCGAACGTATCATGGCCAAGATTGACGAAGATCCGGAAAACGAAGAGGTAAAATATGCGGAACGTACACTTTGGGAGAAAATATACAAGAAGAGCGGACAGGGTCGTCGCACCGGAGTAGGTATCACTGCAGAAGGGGATATGCTTGCTGCTTTAGGATTGCGCTACGGTACGGAAGAAGCAACGGAATTCTCTGAAAAAGTACACAAGACAGTAGCTCTCGGTGCCTATCGTTCTTCAGTGGAGATGGCGAAAGAGCGTGGTGCTTTCGAGATATACGATAACGAACGCGAACAGAACAATCCGTTCATCCAACGCCTGGCAGCAGCTGATCCGAAACTATATGAGGACATGAAGAAATACGGTCGCCGCAACATTGCCTGCCTTACGATTGCCCCCACCGGAACGACCAGTTTGATGACTCAGACCACTTCGGGTATCGAGCCTGTATTCCTACCTGTGTACAAACGTAGAAGAAAGGTGAACCCGAACGATACGAATGTACATGTAGACTTTGTAGACGAAACAGGGGACGCATTTGAAGAATACATCGTATTCCATCATAAATTTGTTACCTGGATGGAAGCTAACGGATACGATCCGTCCAAACGTTACACTCAGGAAGAGATTGACGAACTGGTTGCCAAATCTCCTTATTACAAAGCGACTTCTAATGATGTCGACTGGTTGATGAAGGTGAAGATGCAGGGAAGAATCCAAAAATGGGTAGACCACTCTATCAGCGTCACCATCAATCTGCCGAACGATGTGGACGAGGATTTAGTAAATCGCCTATATGTAGAGGCATGGAAATCAGGCTGTAAAGGTTGTACCGTATATCGTGACGGTTCACGTTCAGGAGTACTGATTTCTACGAAATCGAATAAAGACAAAAAAGAAGGACTTCCTCCTTGCAAACCGCCTACGGTTGTAGAGGTACGTCCGAGAATATTGGAAGCAGACGTTGTCCGTTTCCAGAACAACAAGGAAAAATGGGTAGCTTTTGTCGGATTATTAGACGGACACCCTTATGAAATATTCACTGGTTTGCAAGATGATGACGAAGGGATCTTGCTGCCTAAGAGCGTAACTTGCGGACGTATCATCAAAAATGTGGATGAAGACGGCACCAAACGTTACGACTTCCAATTCGAGAACAAACGCGGATATAAGACGACCATTGAAGGATTGTCAGAGAAGTTCAACAAAGAATACTGGAACTATGCAAAATTGATTTCCGGTGTGCTTCGCTACCGGATGCCGATTGAGCAGGTTATCAAACTGGTTGGCTCTCTGCAATTGAACAGTGAAAGTATCAACACTTGGAAAAACGGCGTAGAACGTGCATTGAAGAAGTATGTTCAGGATGGAACGGAAGCCAAAGGTAAGAAGTGCCCGAACTGTGGCAACGAGACATTGGTTTATCAGGAAGGCTGTCTGATTTGTACGACTTGCGGTGCTTCCAGATGTGGATAATAGTCCTACGTATGTTAATTAATATATAAACAAAAGATTAAAAGGAGTCCGGTGCGGCTCCTTTTATTTTTTATTCAAAAAAATGTCTTATACTTGCAGTGTCTTACATATACAATCAAAATCTAATATATATGATTCTATCATTTAATATTGAATACCGCACCAATTGGGGAGAAGAAGTAAGGATTTCCGGCTTATTCCCGGAATCAATTCCTTTACACACCACCGATGGTATCTATTGGACGGCAGAACTTGAGCTTGAAGTCCCTCAAGAAGGGATGACCATCCATTATAACTATCAGATAGAACAGAACGGAATGGTTATCCGCAAGGAATGGGACAGTTTTTCGAGATCTATTTTCTTATCAGGCAGTTCCAAGAAGATATACAGAATCAATGATTGCTGGAAAAATATTCCGGAACAACTGTATCTTTATAGTTCTGCTTTTACAGAAGCCTTACTGGCACATCCTGAAAAAGAAAATATTCCGCAAAGATATAAGAAGGGACTGGTGATCAAGGCCTACGCCCCACGCATCAGCAAAGATTATTGCCTGGCAATTTGTGGTAACCAGAAATCATTAGGTCACTGGGATCCGGAAAAAGCAGTGTTGATGAGTGATGCCAATTTCCCGGAATGGCAGATAGAGCTGGACGCCAGCAAACTAAAATATCCGCTGGAATATAAATTCATCCTCTACAACAAACAGGAAAAGAAAGCAGACTGCTGGGAGAAAAACCCTAACCGCTATCTGGCAGACCCGGAACTGAAGACCAACGAAACGCTCGTAATTGCCGACCGATATGTTTATTTCGATATCCCCGCTTGGAAAGGGGCAGGAATCGCTATACCCGTATTTTCTTTAAAATCAGAGAAAAGTTTCGGAGTAGGTGATTTCGGCGACTTGAAACGTATGGTCGACTGGGCAGTAAGCACTCGCCAGAAAGTTATTCAGATTTTACCGGTCAACGACACTACCATGACGCATACATGGACGGACTCTTATCCTTATAACAGCATTTCTATTTATGCTTTCCATCCGATGTATGCGGATATCAGGCAAATGGGAACTCTGAAAGATAAAGAAGCGGCATCAAAATTCAGCAAGAAACAAAAGGAACTGAACAGCCTTCCTGCTATTGACTACGAAGCTGTCAACCAAACCAAATGGGAGTTTTTCAACTTACTGTTCCGACAGGAAGGAGAAAAGGTATTGGCTTCCAAAGGTTTCAAAGATTTCTTTGAAACGAACAAGGAATGGCTGCAACCTTATGCAGTCTTTAGTTATCTGCGCGATGCCTACAAAACGCCCAATTTCCGCCAATGGCCGCGACACTCTGTTTACCAAGCGGAAGATATAGAAAAAATGTGCCAACCGGGAACGGCAGATTATCCTCACATCTCGTTGTATTATTATATCCAGTATCATTTGCATCTGCAATTGCTGTCTGCAACCGAATATGCCCGCCAACACGGTGTCGTATTAAAGGGGGATATTCCGATTGGTATCAGCCGCAACAGCGTGGAAGCCTGGACAGAACCTCATTACTTCAATCTCAACGGACAAGCGGGTGCTCCACCCGATGATTTCTCAATCAACGGGCAAAACTGGGGATTCCCCACATACAACTGGGATGTCATGGAAAAAGACGGATATCGCTGGTGGATGAAGCGCTTTCAGAAAATGGCGGAATACTTCGATGCTTACCGGATCGATCATATCCTCGGCTTCTTCCGTATTTGGGAAATACCAATGCACGCTGTACACGGATTGTTAGGTCAGTTTGATCCTTCTTTGCCGATGAGCCGGGAAGAAATCGAAAGTTATGGTCTAACGTTCCGGGATGAATATCTGCTACCATTCATCCATGAATCTTTCCTCGGACAGTTGTTCGGACCGCATACCCGTTTAGTCAAACAGGATTTCCTTGAATCGGTTGACGACTCCGGACTTTATCGAATGAAACCGGGATTTGAAACACAACGGGAGGTAGAACAATTCTTTGCCGGTAGAAATGATGAAGATAGTGTGTGGATTCGGGAAGGGCTTTATTCATTAATCAGCAACGTCTTATTTGTTGCAGATAAGAAAGAGGAAGGTAAATACCACCCGCGCATCGGTGTGCAACGGGATTTTGTATTCCGATCGCTGAACGAAGAAGAGAAAAATGCATTTAACAAACTATACGACCAATATTATTATCACCGGCACAACGAGTTCTGGCATCAGCAAGCTATGAAGAAGTTACCTCAACTGACACAGTCAACCCGCATGTTGGTTTGTGGAGAAGATTTGGGGATGATTCCTGCTTGTGTGTCGTCGGTGATGAATGATCTCCGGATTCTTAGTCTGGAAATTCAGCGAATGCCTAAGAATCCGATGCATGAATTCGGGCATTTAAATGAGTATCCGTACCGGTCTGTCTGCACAATCTCCACTCACGACATGTCTACGTTGCGTGGCTGGTGGGAAGAAGATTACCAACAGACACAGCGTTACTATAATGCAACGTTGGGACATTACGGAGTTGCACCGACAACTGCCACCCCGGAGTTGTGCGAGGAAATCGTACGCAACCATCTCAACAGTAATTCCATTCTCTGTATCTTGTCTTTCCAGGATTGGTTATCGATAGACGAGAAATGGAGAAACCCGAATGTGGCGGAAGAACGGATTAATGTTCCGTCCAATCCGCGAAACTACTGGAGATACCGGATGCATCTCACGCTGGAACAGCTGATGAAAGCCCAAACACTTAATAATAAGATTGGCGAACTGATTAAATACACAGGAAGAGATCCGAATAAATAGCATAAAAGTATCTTTGCGCCGAAAAAGAGAAATTAAAAGAGATAATGGAAGGCAACCGGAGCAGACGGAATGTTTCAAAAAAGACCGTTAAAAGTCAAACAAGATCACACTAAAAAGACAGTATATGAAAATAAACAGTAGCTATATCTTTTTGAAGGAAATTCGTTGTTACGCCTATCATGGAGTTGCACCGCAAGAAAATCTGATTGGGAATGAATATCTCATTGACCTGAAGCTGCAAGTAGATATCAGCAAAGCCGCCCGGACAGATGAAGTTACCGACACCGTCAACTATGCTGAAGTACATCAGGTGATAAAGAATGAAATGGCTATTCCGTCAAAGTTACTGGAGCATGTCAGCGGACGGATTATAGAAAAGCTTTTCGAACAATTCCCTTGCATTGAGAGAATAGAACTCCGGCTTTCCAAACGGAATCCGCCAATGGGAGCAGATATAGAATCAGCAGGCATTGAACTGCAATGCAGCAGAGATGAATGATATATTGCTCTATAGTTCTCCTCCTTCACATCCTTCACGGATGGTAATCATCTGTTTGACAGGTGTTTTCTGTGAACAAATAAAGAAAAGTCTTTTCTTCACGCCCTTCACACCTTCACAATCCCCACAGTTTGCACTTTCACAGCCCGTAACCTTCGCATCGGGATTGTCAATCTTAGCAAATAGAACAGCTTGCGTCCAAGAAGCCGACTGAAGTTGTCCACCTAGCCGACTGAAGTTGTCTAATCAGACGACTATAGTCAGCCAGGTAGACAACTATAGTCGGCGATTAATAAATAGAAATAAAGTATACGATAAGACGGCAGTTTATCAGTAATAAGAAGGCTGATTCTTAATATTGTCAATGAATAAAATATAATCATAACCGTGCAGGAATGAATCTATTTTGTTAAGGATGTGATTGCCCTGAATCAAATCCCCCAATTTTCAGAATGAGCCCTTATTTTCAAGTTTAGCATAAGCAGAGTATAGCTACCTTAATAAACAACGCAGATAATACGACTTTAATCTGTATTATCTGCGTTATCTTATTTTAAACAGGTGATCTGTTTCTATTATTTACACCTCGAATCCGCTTATTATCTCTTCTTTTTTCTTCGATTTACTGATTCGACCGCTTCCGTCACCACAGGTTTATTCTGGAAACGTTTTGTATAGCTGGAATAGTCCGGATGAATACGTTCGTAATCAGGATTCATAAATAACGGACTGGAAATAATATGATCCGCCGTAGAACGGTTACAACAGAAAACTATATTTTCTACACCCGCCAAACGGGTTAATGCCTTCACATCTGTATCATGCGGTTGCAGTGTCATGGGGTCCGTGAAGAAAAAGAGATAATCAATCTGCCCATCCACAATACGTGAACCCATCTGTTGGTCACCACCTAACGGACCTGATTTTAAAATCGTAAAATCCCACTCTTCATCAGGATGTTTCTCCTTCAATGCTTCCAATATCAAAGTACCTGTAGTACCTGTACAATAGAATTTATTACCCATCAACAGTTCCGAGTTCCACAGTACCCATTCGATGAGGTCTTTTTTCATTGCATCATGCGCTACCAGCCCGATGCCTCTTCTAACCTTTGATTCCATTTGTTATCCTTATTAAATCCGACAATTGAGAGAAGCGTTTGCATCCTCTCACATAAAACTGCCACAAGATACTACTTTTTGTCCGTTCAGGTATCGGATTCAAAGTTTTTTTTCTCATATCCTCTTCACGAGATAAAGAAAATGACGGACATAATCGTTTATACTCTTTCCGCGCACGCATCACAGCCCTAGCATTATCCCAGTGCCCTTGCAACAAGAAATTGAACGCTGCCAGATAATCGAGACAGGTCCGGATACGCATCACTTTATTCAACTCCTCCTGTGGAAGATTCTTATAGAGCATGACAAGATTATTACGGAAATTAAGAAAGGTTTTATGAGGATTCTCTTTTTTAAGAGTCCCCCCCCCCACATGATAGACAACGCTTTGAGGTACACAGACAATCTCACGATTCCGCGAACGGAGTCGCCAGCACAAATCTATTTCTTCCATGTGAGCAAAGAAACGTCCATCCAGTCCTCCTACATTCATATAATCAGCTCGCCGGATAAACAACGCTGCCCCCGTGGCCCAGAAAACAGGAATTACTGTATCATACTGACCTTCGTCTTTCTCCACAACTCCCATAATACGCCCCCTACAAAAAGGATAACCGTATTTATCAATAAAGCCACCGGCTGCCCCGGCATATTCGAAATATTCTTTTTGCCGCTGGCTTCGTATCTTGGGCTGACAAGCAGCTACCTCCGGATGCTTATCAAGATAAGCAAGCATTGGTTCCAGCCAATGCTCCGTCACCTCGACATCCGAATTCAAAAGAACCACATATTCTGCGTCGACCTGCTGCAATGCTAAATTATATCCATCGGCAAAGCCATAATTCTGATCGAGTACAATCGTCCTGACAGAAGGAAATTCCTGTTGAAGCAAAGTAACGGAAGCGTCCGTAGAACCATTGTCAGCCACACAGACTTCGATCCCCTCCCCTTCCGAATACCGGACGACGGACGGAAGAAAAGTACGGAGCATATCACATCCGTTCCAATTTAAAATTACAACTGAAACTTTCATGATTATTATTTTTTCTTGTTCAGCTCTTTCTCTTCCAATCGGTCAGCTTCTTCACGAGTCATTTTCCAGCGTTTATGAGACCACAACCAATATGCCGGTTCTTTACGAATCGTCTGTTCTAACCGATGAGCAAACATTTCTGTGATTTCTCCTTCTTTTGTTTCTTTCGGTGTTTCCGTCATTAACTTGAACTCCGCTTCACAGTATCCTCTGCGCTTCTTACTAAGCTCGCAATAGAAAACAGGAAAATTCATCATTTTGGCAATTCGCTCCGCACCATTCAGAAAACCGGTTTCCTGTCCTAAAAAGGTAGTCCAATATTTATCATATCCACTAGGCCATTGATCAGTAATCAAACCGACTACCATCTTTTTTCCATCATGTTTGAGCTTAATAATTTCACGGGCTGTAGAATGTTTCGGAATATTATACCCCCCGAAACGAGAACGAATACGTTTAAACAACTCATCCAAATATTTATCCCTCAACGGTTTATAAACCTGTACGGGAACATCTCCCGGTTTCATGATTGCTCCCATACCTATCAACCATTCATAATTGGCATAATGAGGAATCATTACTATAATACCTCCATACTTTTCAGTCAGTTCAAGATATTGTTCCGTATTCTTATAAGTCATTCTCTCACAAAGTTCTTCGGCAGACATATGCAACAATTTCAAATCTTCAAGCATATAATCCGACAAATAGCGATAAAACTTGCGTTCTATCTGCAATCTCTCCGCATCAGTTTTTTCCGGGAAGGATCTCAATAGATTTCTCCGAACTACTTTCCGTCGATATTTTCCAACACGATACATCAGCAGATAATTAAAATCTGAAAGCATATATAAAACCCGGAACGGAAGAGCCGAAAACAGCCACATTCCACTGTATATCAACCAATAGATAAGTTTTGATCTCATAATTTATACCAAAATTGTACCTTTAAGTGCTGTCATCTCCTCATTAAACTCTCCCAGACGTACATGAACCACCTGATTATCCAGCGAGTCATCACTTTCCACCTCTACACGAATATAATTCTCCGTAAATCCATGCATCGGAACACCAGCTTTCGATTTTTCCATCAATACCGGCATTGTCTGCCCGATATGACGTGCATAAAAAGCCTGTGTCTTTTGGTCCGATAGCGCCAACAGACGCTGACTACGCTGATGCTTCTCTTCCGGAGAAACCACATATTCTATTTTTAAGGCTTGCGTTCCGGGACGCTCGGAATAGCTAAACACATGCAATTGCGTCACATCCAATCCGTCAATAAACTGATAAGCCTGTTCAAAGTATTCGGGTGTTTCTCCACGGGTACCCACAATCACATCCACTCCGATAAAAGCATCCGGCATCACCTCTTTTATCTTCTTCACTTTCGAAGCAAAAAGAGCAGTGTCGTAACGACGGCGCATTAACTGCAAAACTTCATCGCAACCGGATTGCAAAGGGATATGAAAATGAGGCATAAAACTGCGGGAGTGAGACACAAACTCGATAGTCTCATCAGTCAACAGATTGGGTTCTATGGAAGAAATACGATAACGTTCGATTCCATCTACCTGATCCAGCGCCTTTACCAGATCAAAGAAACTCTCTCCTGTTGTTTTACCAAAATCTCCGATATTCACTCCGGTCAGAACGATTTCTTTTCCACCTTCAGCAGCTGCCTGCCGCGCCTGCTCAACCATGGAAGCAATAGTCCCGTTACGACTTCGCCCGCGGGCAAAAGGAATCGTGCAATATGAACAGAAGTAATCGCATCCATCCTGCACCTTTAAGAAGAAACGGGTACGGTCTCCCCTTGAACACGAGGGAGAAAACGAACGGATATCTTTGGTTGGAGTAGTGATAGCCTCTCCTTTTTCATGCTTTTGGAGGTCGCCCAGATATTGAAGTAACTCTCCCTTCTGTTCCGCTCCCAACACTACATCTACTCCATCTATCTTTGCCACATCGCCGGGCTTCAATTGCGCATAACATCCGGTCACTACCACAAAAGCACCGGGATGCTGCTTTACCAGGCGATGGATGGCTTGCCGGCATTTTTTATCCGCCATCTCCGTCACCGAACAGGTATTTACCACACAGATATCTGCTTTCTCCCCTTTGCGCACAGTCCGGACGCCTGCCTCACGCAGAATTTTACCGATAGTTGAAGTCTCTGAAAAATTTAATTTGCAGCCCAAAGTATAATAAACGGCTGTCTTATTTTGAAATACAGTGGTATCTATCATAAGCTGTTATAAACACATTAGCGATGCAAAGTTACACATTATTATCAGTAAAACACTTTAGGATACGAAAGTTTATTCCTATTTTTGCACAGTTCACTAAAAAACGTGCAATGATTAAAGAGAATTTCATTAAACTATACGAAAATAGTTTTCGTGAGAATTGGGATCTGCCTTGTTATACTGATTATGGAGAAGAGACCCAATACACATACGGTGAGGTGGCTGAAAAAATCGCCCGTTTACATCTGTTATTCAAACATTGTAGCCTTCGCAGAGGAGATAAGATTTCAGTTATCGGCAAAAATAATGCTCATTGGTGCATCGCCTATATGGCAACGATCACATACGGAGCAATCATTGTCCCTATCCTTCAAGATTTTACGCCTAATGACGTTCATCATATCGTCAATCATTCCGAATCTGTATTCCTATTCACCAGCGACAGCATTTGGGAGAATCTGGAAGAGGAAAAATTAACGGGACTACGGGGAGTATTCTCATTGATGGATTTCCGGTGTCTTTATCAACGCGACGGAGAAACGATACAAAAGTTTCTGAAAAATACCGATAAAGAGATGCATTCTCTCTATCCGCAAGGATTTACCCGTGAAGATGTTCAGTACACCACTTTATCCAATGACAAAGTGATGCTGTTAAATTACACTTCCGGAACCACCGGTTTCAGTAAGGGTGTGATGCTGACAGGAAATAATCTTGCCGGTAATGTCACTTTCGGTATTCGTACCGAACTCCTTAAAAAAGGGGATAAAGTGCTTTCTTTCCTTCCCCTCGCCCACGCATACGGTTGCGCATTCGACTTTCTGACAGCAACCGCTGTCGGCACCCATGTCACTTTGCTTGGAAAAACGCCTTCTCCCAAAATTATAATGAAGGCTTTTGAGGAAGTGAAACCTAACCTTATTATTACTGTCCCGCTAGTGATTGAAAAGATATATAAGAATATTATCCATCCACTCATTAATAAAAAAGGTATGAAGTGGGCACTCAATATCCCTCTGCTCGACACCCAAATCTACAATCAGATACGTAAAAGACTGATTGATGCATTGGGAGGACGGTTTAAAGAAATCATTATCGGTGGCGCCGCTATGGATAAAGAAGTAGAAGAATTCTTCTACAAAATCAAATTTCCTTTTACCATCGGTTATGGAATGACAGAATGTGGTCCGCTTATCAGCTACGCTCCTTGGGATGAATTTGTACTAGGTTCTTCCGGAAAGATTTTGGATATAATGGAAGCGCGTATCTATAAAGAAACCCCGGAAGCAGAAACCGGAGAAATCCAGGTTCGGGGAGAAAATGTGATGGTTGGCTACTACAAGAACCAGGAAGCAACGCAGGAAGTATTCACGCAGGACGGCTGGTTACGTACGGGTGACCTTGGTTCTATGGACAGCAACGGAAATATTTTCATCCGGGGACGACTCAAGACTATGATCTTAAGTTCCAGCGGACAGAACATCTTCCCCGAAGAGTTGGAAACTAAACTGAATAACCTGCCTTTCATTCTTGAAAGTCTTGTTATCGAACGCAATAAAAAATTAGTGGCACTTGTTTATGCCGATTACGAAGCGTTGGATTCTCTCGGATTAAACAATCCGGATAACCTGAAAACAATCATGGATGAAAATCTTAAGAATCTGAACAGCAACGTAGCCGCTTATGAGAAAATCAGCAAGATCCAACTCTATCCTACGGAATTTGAAAAAACGCCCAAAAGAAGCATAAAAAGATACTTATATAACAGTATTGCTGTCGATTAGCATGTTCTAAAACATATAAAAAGGGGAGAAAAGGAGCTAGTTACCAAAAAAATTATAAAAAAAGTTGGCATTTCGAGAACAACATATTGAAAAAGTGCATACCTTTGCATCGTTTTAATAAAGCAATTGATTGTATTACGTTTTTAAAAAGCAAAGAAAATGAAAAAATTAGTTTTGATGGCCGTAGCTATCGTAGCAGTATCATTCGCATCATGTGGTAACAAAGCAGCTGACGCAGCAAAAGCAACTCAGGATTCTATCCGTATCGCTGACTCAATCGCAGCAGTAGAAGCAGCAGCTCTTGAAGCTGAACAAGCAGCAGCCGCAGCAGCAGCAGATTCTTTGAATGCTGATAGCACTGCAACTGAAACTGTAGCTGAATAATTCAGAAACAGCTTAGAGAGAATTGAAAGTCTGCCATGCGAAAGCATGCACAGACTTTTTTTTATGCCTTTATATTAGTAAGCTACACGTTATTTAGCGTATGAGCTTTTCACAAAAGGAGCGTTCAACAAATAATCCAGACTTACTTCTACACTTTCCTCTACCGGAATGCTATACCTTTCGATTTCAGCAACAAGATAATTAACACCTGCAGTTTTTGCATTCTTAAAGATAGCATCAAAACCTACCATTCCACTTTGTCCAATCTCTCTGTGATCTTTCAAATGAAATACTTTGAAACGACCGGGATATTTATTAAAATAATCGA
Source organism: Bacteroides caecimuris (assembly GCF_001688725.2). NCBI lineage: Bacteria > Pseudomonadati > Bacteroidota > Bacteroidia > Bacteroidales > Bacteroidaceae > Bacteroides > Bacteroides caecimuris. The sequence goes on from NZ_CP015401.2 coordinate 3,268,900, forward strand.
CAGGACTGTTTTGTCCGCGAACTACCCAATAAAGGTCCATCTGGAAGAAAACATATTCCGGATTCGTATTTTCCAACATATAATCATACATCACTTTATCTTCTACTTTCTGAAATTCATGAGCGTGATTATGATATCCGAACGACAAACCTTGTTGTTTGCAACGCTTGCCTATCTCATTATAATATGCACAATACGTTTCTAAATCCTTGAGCGTCTTAGGTACATCCATCCACGGAGCTACAATATATTTCATACCGGCAGCTTTGTGATCGGCAATACATTGATCCCACCATTCAAGTGACTTCGAATAGTCGCCGGAAGCCAACTCTTCTTTAGACAATTGTTTTGTACAGTGTGAAGACAAAACCTTTAATCCTGCCGATTCGACATCTTTCTTAAATTGTTGGGGAGTACGGTCATAAAATTTACCGTTGTTATAATTGGCTGCTTCAACACCGGTATATCCCATGTTTGCCAATTTCTTCAGAAGAGCAGTATAAGTGGGGTCGCACTTACCGTTTTTGTTGTCTACCTTGTTTAATATATCTCTGACAGAATAGAGCTGAATCGCTACCTCTTTTTTAGCTTTTTTCTTGGTTTGTGCCGTTACTGCCAATGGAATCATGAAAAGAGCAGCCAATGCACAGATATAAATTCTAGTTTTCATATAATAGATATTAGTGGGTTACAATTATTCAGGTTTATATAGAAAAAATAGGCACGGATTACGCAGACTTCACGGTTGTTCTATGACAATCGCCATTCAAAAAAAACGTGAAATACGTGTAACCCGTGCCTTTTTATTGCTATTCGATTAGTCCAAAATCTTCACGCGAATGTTACGGAACCAAACATCGTCACCGTGATCTTGCAAACCAATGAAACCTTCGTGATTTTCGCCACCGCAATTATTCAGCAATTCAAATGCCAAAGGCCATTTTTCTTCGCTAAACTTACTTGCTTGCAACATATCAGTCCATTGTTTTGTCCACAAATGATATTCAACTACGTTTTCATCATTTTGTCCGTGAACAACTGTACCTTTATAAACCATAATCTTAGCCTTGTTCCATTCGCCAAACGGTTTAGAGTTTTGAGGAACCGCCGGAATCATGTCATACAAAGAAGCTGACTGACGATTGTTGTCTTTACCCAATTTAGCATCCGGATGATTGGCATTGTCCAACACCTGATATTCGGGCGCGGAAATGTAAATAGGCTCAAGCACATCATTACCGTCTTTATCTTTCGATACAACTTCCTGAGCTAAATAGAAAATACCGGAGTTACCACCTTTAGAAACTTTCCATTCCATCTCCAGTTCGAAGTTTTTAAACTTGTGAGCAAAAATCAGGTCACCACCATCACCGTCTTGAGCTTCACCGCCACCAGAACCGTTAAATTTGATGCAACCGTCTTCAATAGTCCATTTAGAAGGAATACGGTCTTTTCCATAACCACGCCATCCGTTAAATGTTTCACCATCAAAAATAGTGATATAGCCATCTTTATCAACAGTCAGATTCAAGCTATCTGTTTCTGGTGCTTTCAATGATTTAGAGTAAGACAACGCAACTTTTTGCTCTTCCGGAGCATTTGCTTTCTTCTGAGCGCCGCAAGAAGCAAAAACACCTGCAGCAAGACAACAACAAGCTAATGGATAAAATACTTTTTTCATGATATCAACTATTTATTTTTTTAATCTTTAATTTACTTTTATCTTGGCATATCAGGCAGTCTCCAGCCTTCACGATAATTATGTTTCACTAATTCAGCCGCAAACTGTTGTGCATTGATCGGATCTGTCCATGTCTTATCAAATGTAGGATGACCATTATGAATCTTGAAACCGTCTTTGATAACGGTACGGATGGTTTCGTTATCACCGATATTTGTAAAGCGCATGTTAGCTCCATCCCATTCAAGAGTCTTATTCAGCGCCTGCAAACGGATAGCCAATACACCCATTGCCACCATTTCATTCATTGGTCCAGCTTCTGAGAAGTCAGATTTAGTCATGATACGATTAGATTTATCTTCTTTACATGCACGTACCCAATCCATTTCGTGACCACCATTCATTGCTTTAGGAACACGGCGACAAACCTTCGGTGCATTTGGCTTACGACCTGAAAGCAACCAAGGATTCTGTCCATAACATCCGCAAATCAATGTATCTTTCGTTCCGTGGAAAATAGTCAAACCACCACCGCTCTGCATCAGTTGTTTACCTTCAGGGAATCCTTTCGGACGCTCAGGCATCATACCGCCATCATACCAATGTATTTCCACTTCAGGCATAGCTACTTTCGGCATATTTTCACGAGCAGGGAAAATCATTTTCACGTGTTGTGCCTGTGGAGCACAAGCATTCAACAATAATGTCGATGAACCTTCCACTTTGGTAGGATACTGCAATTTCAATGCTTTAAACGGCTGATGCAAAATATGACAAGCCATATCACCCAATGCACCTGTTCCGTAATCCCACCATCCACGCCAGTTCCAAGGATGGTAAATAGCATTATAAGGATTCATTTTAGCAGGACCTGTGAATAAATCCCAGTTCAACGTGCTAGGAATTTTATCAGCCTTTTCCGGAACATTCAATCCTTGAGGCCAAATAGGACGGTCTGTTGCACATTCAACTTTCGTCACATCACCGATTTCTCCATTCCAAATCCATTCACATACTAAATCCGTACCTTCATCCGATGCACCCTGATTACCCATTTGAGTAACCACACCCGTTGATGCAGCCAGTTTGGTCAACAAACGAGATTCATACACTGAATGTGTTAATGGCTTCTGGCAATATACATGTTTTCCCATTGTCATTGCGTCAGCAGTGATGATAGCATGAGTATGGTCGGCAGTTGCGATAATTACACCGTCGATAGATTTACCCATTTCATCATACATCTTACGATAGTCCCAGTACTTTTTAGCCTTGGGAAATTCGTCGAACACGCCTTTTGCGTACTTCCAATCCACATCACAAAGAGCCACAATATTTTCAGTGCCCTTCACGTGATTAATGTTGGCATGTCCCATACCACCAATACCCACAGCTGCAAGATTCAGTTTATCAGTAGGCGAAATATGCCCGTGACTCATACCTAAAATAGTACTAGGAGCAATAGTTATACCTGCTAAAGCAGCGGCTCCTGTTTTGAGAAATTTTCTCCTCGAAATGTTTGACATGATTTTATTTATTTAAGAGTTAATAATCTTTGGAAGGTTGCCGTGCAACAATCCATATCCATTTTTCATATTTCTTCTTCGCTCGCGTATTTGCTCCAAAGTGCTTAAATTACCAATAGCAGGCAAATCGTGTTTGCGAGTATCTTCCAAGAATGTCCACGCATATTCGGATGCAATAGCCGAATCACGCATTAACGGTAAGCGTGAACTACGTTTTCCGGTTTCTATCGAATCTGCAAACAGGTCACACAACACGTCTATATTCTTGCCACCGAAAGGTTTCTCTACACGAATGGTCTGGTTAACACCGTGCAGGTCGACAACAGCAGTATTGAAGTCATGCGTCATACGCACAATTCCTTTCGTACCTATAATATCTATATACGAATTATGTGTCTGGTCTTTAGATAATTGCCCATAAACAAATCCCTGAGTAATATCAAAAACGACCCCATTTTGAAAAGTTCCGTGACATTGCACCCACCAAGGATCTTTGTAGTTCCACATATTCACTCCCTGAGCATTCCATGTTCTATAGTCACATTCTGCATACCAACGGGTAATATCTACATAATGCATTCCGCAATCATGAAAAGCAGGTCCTTCATATTCATGCCCTTCACCTGGTGCCAAGCCGGGAGTCATGTGACAAATACGAATAATAGCCAACTCTCCGATTTCTCCTTGCTGGATATATTTCTTCATTAAATTATGATACCAGGAATTCCGCAAATACAAGTTCACCGTAGAAATGAGATTTGTGTTTTCTGTCATTTCTACAACTTTCCACTCATTTTCCATTGTATCTGCAACTGGTTTTTCTGCAATAATATGTTTGCCGTAACGAATAGCTTTTTCTATTTGTTCCAACCGTGAGTCAGCCAAAGTGAAAAGCCCGACTACCTGCACACTTTCATCCTCAAAAATCTTTTGATTATCTTCTAATATAATAGAGTTAGGAGAAAGCTTCTTGGCTAACTGACGTGATTCAGGATTAGTATCACAAATATAAGCAATATTCCACCGATCACTTTTAGTCATCGCTTCCCAGTAGAATCTTCCCATCCTACCAAAACCGATAATTCCAACTTTAATTCTCGTGTCTACTGAAGATTGCGTGTTCATAATTAAACATAGTGAATTTAAGTACAAATAATAGATAAAATATCAACTCCTAACTATCAAACTGATGAGCTAAAAACTGATATTGCAAATTTAGTCAAATAAATAACGGCTTATTTGACTTACACTACTTTATGTAGATATAAAATTAGCACTTTATACTATTAATCAAGCACTTACTTAATTCAATACATCAAAAAAATGTAGATGATTTGGAAAGTATTATAATGTTAAAATGATAATTATGTCTCTTGAGTTGAACTAATTTTCATAACTTCATTCTCAAATTCATCCCTGTCGACAGCTGCCTTATTTCTCATCTTCGTGCGATAATTATAAACCGTACTTGTAGAACAACGGAGGAAGTTCGCTATTTTCCCACTATCCGTAATACCCAAACGCAATAAAGCATAAATACGAAGTTCTCTGTTCAATAAAGCATCCGGTTTTAAAATTATTTGCTCTTCATCTTTCAACAAAGCATTAAAATCTGAAACAAAAGTAGGATACAGCCCCAAGAAAACTTTATCAAAACGAGTGTATAAAGCACTAAGTTCATCGTCGATAAGCTCAGATGATTTTAGCTTCTTAATCAGCTCATCATAGTATTTATTTATAGCTACTTTATACAACATATTTTGATATTTCTCCATTTTATGGATATAACTAAAGCATACATCAAAAAATTCGGCTATATAATGTTCCTTTATACTACTAATTTCATACAACTGATTATTTGTATCATTCAGCTGACTGTTCATACTATTCAGTTTATTGTTCAATCGCAAAAGTTCCTCATTACTCTGCGCCAATGCCTGTTTTATTTTCAACGTCTTCTTCATCTGAATATAGATAAAAAGCACCAACAGGACTAAGAGAAAAAGGATAATACTTGTAGAAATAAGGAAAGTAGTCAGATGCGAGCGCGATCTGGTCTGTTCCGCCTGATAAGCAGTATTAATAATAGAATTGAATTTATAAATTTCGATGGCCCGAAAATGAATACCGGAAGATATAACGTCATCGATAGCAGACTGTGTAAATTTAAATGCATCAGCCAAATTCTGTTCATCATAAGCTATCAATGCAAGAGATTGCAGGGAGGCATTATCCCGCGTAGCATTCCGGGTATCGGCTATTGCTGACAACATCAAATATTTTTTTTCCTCATCATACTTTTTTTGATGGTGACATAACCTGGAATATGAATGAGTTATCATGGCATAATTAGGTGTCCCCACTTCTTCAATCTCTAGTAGTTCTTTAAAAATTTCTTTCGATTTCAATGTATCACGCCAAATATAATAAGAAGCCTGGGACATTCGATAATCCCAAGAAGTGTGGTCAATGAGGGCAAACAACGAATCCTGACAAGCAGCCTGATGCTTGCCATACAGATTATTGGCAACAGAAATCGAATAGTGCCCCCAAAAACTGGAATAAGTTTGATAGTAGTTTATTAATAAATCCTTGGGAAGTTCTGAAGTCTTTATACTTTTCAAGATGATCTCTGCTTCGCGAAACCTGCCACACATCGAATATAAAAGGCTAAGATATAAAGACGACTGGTTAGTGAAATAAGGTCTATTCAACTGGCGGGAAATCTCAATATTGCGATCGACATAATGGATGGCTGAATCAATATGAAACTTTTTATATTCATTATACAACCGTAGATTGATTCTATATTCTCCTTCAAGAGTCAAACCGGGACTTCTCAACATACATTTTATCCGGTTTATCCGATCTTCTTTCTCTTTAATAAAGACGTGTTTTTCATCTATCACTCTACGCAAAGAATCAGTCAATAACTTCAACTCATTATTCGCATAAATAACACTGCCAATTCCCAAAGCAATCAGCAGAAGCAAAAACCTCTTCTCTAGAAAACAACAGTCGAATTTCATAATAGTAATAGCAAAGATAACAAAAAAAAGCGATTTATTCGTTCAGAACAAATCGCTTTTCATATATGAAGTAAATTTGCTCTTATTCAGCAACTACCTCGAAAGGAATTTCTACCGAAACTTCCTTGTGAAGCTTAACGATAGCCTTGTAGCTACCAACTTCTTTCACAGCGTCTTTTACAACGATGATCTTTCTGTCAACTTCATGACCCAGTTTAGACAATGCTTCAGCAATCTGGATGTTACCAACAGAACCGAAGATAGTACCGGTTGAGCTAACTTTAGTTGCGATAGTCAAAGAAACGCCTTCCAACTTAGCAGCCATAGCTTCAGCATCTTTCTTGATTTTCTCAAGTTTGTGAGCGCGCTGTTTCAGTTCTTCAGCCAACATTTTCTTTGCAGAAGGAGAAGCGATGATAGCTTTTCCAGTCGGGATCAGATAATTACGACCGTATCCGGATTTCACGTTTACGATATCGTTCTTATAACCCAAGTTTACTACGTCTTCTTTCAATATAATTTCCATACTTTTCCTCCTTCTTATTTCATCATGTCAGTTACATAAGGCAGCAATGCCAAGTGACGAGCTCTCTTCACAGCCTGCGCGATACGACGTTGGAACTTCAAAGAAGTACCTGTAATACGACGCGGAAGGATTTTTCCTTGTTCATTCAAGAATTTCTTCAAGAATTCAGGATCTTTGTAGTCGATATACTTAATACCACTCTTTTTGAAACGGCAGTACTTTTTCTTCTTAACGTCTACTGACGGCGGAGTTAAATATCTGATTTCTGATTGAACTTGTTGTGCCATGATTAATCCTCCTTTTTGTTTGATTTAACACTTCTTCTTTTTGCAGCGTATTCAGCAGCATACTTATCCATCTTGAAAGTCAAGAAACGGATTACGCGTTCATCACGACGGAAATTAATTTCCAGCTTGTCAATTACAGTAGGATCTGCATTGAACTCAATCAGTTGATAAAAACCTGTAGACTTTTTCTGAATTGGGTAAGCCAATTTCTTCAGTCCCCAGTTTTCTTCATTAATAATCTCAGCACCTTCAGCTTGAAGAACGCCTTTGAATTTTTCTACCGCTTCCTTCATCTGAACATCAGATAAAACGGGAGTTAAAATGAAAACGGTTTCGTATTGATTCATACTTCGTTTAATTAAATAAATTATTTGATTTTAAATGCGAGTGCAAAGTTAGACATTTTATTTTGAACTACAAATATTTAATCTTTTTTTGTATCCGAAGATAGGATTTATCCAGGAAGAGACTTACCTTTGCAAAGTTGTCTAAACAATAATTTCATGATAGAGCAATTTAATTTCGACATTCGACTTATATTCGCCATATTGAATGGCAAAGTTTCTGCGGCAATCAACCGGAAACTGTACCGTAACTTCCGTCAGAACGGTTTAGAAATTAGCCCTGAACAATGGACGGTACTCATTTTCCTGTGGGAGAAAGACGGTGTGACGCAACAAGAGTTGTGTAATGCAACTTTTAAAGATAAGCCCAGCATGACCCGCTTGATAGATAATATGGAACGGCAACATCTTGTTGTGCGCATTTCCGATAAAAAAGACCGCCGCACCAACCTGATCCATCTGACCAAAGACGGGAAAGAACTGGAAGAAAAAGCGCGTATTATTGCGGGCCAGACTCTGAAAGAGGCTCTTCACGGTATCACTCTCGACGAATTAAGCATTGGACAGGAGGTACTCAAAAAGGTGTTCTACAATACAAAAGATTAGATAGAAGAACTTCTCTCCAAATCATAAAATCCACTAAATCGTGCATTTATAATGGAATTTTTATCCAAATAATTTCGCCCGTTAAAGAATTATGCTTTAATTTGTGACTGGAATATTATAATCTATTAAAATACACACACATGAAAGGTTTATTAAAGAACTTAGGATTGATATTAATCTTGGTCGGAGTAGTGATCCTGCTGGCTTGTTCCTTTACAGGAAATGTAAACAACAACGCCATCCTGGGTACTTCAGTAGTACTTGTAGTACTGGGACTCATTTCTTATATTGTTATTAATAAGAAGATCGCTGATTAATTTCGCAGAATCAATAAAAAATCCCGGAAACGAATGTTCCCGGGATTTTTTATTTGGAGTTATCTCAAACGCAATCATTAAGATTCAACTTCCGGAGTAATCAGCTTATAACCTTTTCCGTGAATATTGATAATTTCGATTGAATCATCTTCTTTCAAATGCTTACGCAATTTTGTGATATACACATCCATGCTACGGGCATTGAAATAGTTATCATCAATCCAGATTGTTTTCAGAGCAAAGTCACGTTGCAAAATCTCATTGGCATGTGCGCAAAGCAATCCGAGTAGCTCAGACTCTTTGGTAGTCAGCTTAGTTTGTTTGCCTTCTGACGACAGAATTTGTTTCTGTGTGTCAAAAGTAAACTTACCAATCTTATAGATATTGCTTTCTTTGTTCTTCTTTCCACGAACACGTCTCAAGATTGCTTCAATTCTGAATGTCAATTCTTCCATACTAAACGGTTTGGTGATATAATCATCCGCACCGATTTTAAAGCCTTCCAAGATATCTTCTTTCAGCGTTTTAGCCGTCAGGAAGATAATAGGAATTTCAGCATTTGCTGCACGGACATCCTGTGCCAGTGTGAAGCCGTCTTTTTTAGGCATCATCACGTCAAACACGCACAAGTCATATTTATTCTTCAAGAAAGCCTTATAACCGGCTTCTCCATCAGGATATAACTCAGCAGAATAACCTTTTGCCTGTAGATATTCTCTTAAAAGCATGCCAAGATTTTCGTCATCCTCGCATAATAAAATACGCAGTTTCTCGTCCATATCAATTATTTTTTAATAAAGGTAATGCAATAATAAATTTAGTTCCCACGTTCAGGTCGCTTTCCGCCCGGATGGTCCCCTTATGATCCAATATAATTTTTCTCACATAAGCCAATCCCAGTCCAAAGCCCTTCACATCGTGCAGATTACCCGTATGTACACGATAGAACTTTTCAAATATCTTTTTCAGGTTCTCTTTTTTGATACCGATACCATTATCCTGTATCGAAATCATCAGTTTACCCGACTCATTCCACGTTCTCACTTTCAGTTCCAGATCCTCTTCCGGTTTCTTATATTTCACCGCGTTATCCATCAGATTAAAGATTACATTCGTGATATGCATCTCATCTGCAAATATAACAGGATCGGTAGCCTCAAGGTTCGATGTTATCTTACCATTATATCGTTCCACTTTCAGCGCAAAGGTATTGATAACTCCTGATATTAATTCATTCGCATCAATCTCCTTCATCTTCAAAGTTGCCTTCTGACGTTCGAACATCGACATCTGGAGCACTTTTTCCACCTGGAAACGCAAGCGCTTGGTTTCATCATTAATCACTCCCGATATATGCTGAAACATCTGTGGAGATTTTCCCACCGCCGGATCTTTCAACATCTGGGCTGCTAATGAAATGGTAGATATCGGTGTTTTAAATTCGTGCGTCATATTATTGATAAAGTCATTCTTCATCTCCGTCAGTTTCTTTTGCCGGAATACGATATAAATCGTAAAGATGAATGTCACTAACAATACCAGTGTAAATATCAGCGACGGAATCATGAAACTGATGGAGTCAAATATATAATCTTTCTTCCCCGGAAAGTGTACTTTCAAGATACTCATTTTTGCAGGCGGATCATTCTTAAACAATGCCTGCTGATAAGCGTCTTCACTCCCCTTTGCCTCATAATCCGCACAACGGTAGACTTCCCTTCCGTCTTTATCAATCACCGTAAAGTGATAAGGCAAATCTATACTATTATTATATAAACTCGATTTCAGATAGTCATCCAGTTCTTTAAACCGTACTCTGTCTCCAATCGACTTGTCACTTCCCCGATAAATCATCTGCCAGGCCACTTCATCGAGTAATGCCCGCTGATACATATACCGATTCTTGATGGCTTCCACCAATGAACGCGAAGTTTCCGGAATAGTCTTTGTCCCCCTGTAAGGAGAAATCATAGCCTTCGGAAGCTCGGAGGGCTTAGTGGTCATCACTTTCAGCTCAAAATCCGAATATACTTTTCCATCCTTAGACTTCACCGTAAACCGCTGCGTCTGCTGAATCAAGTTGTCTTGTTGTATGGAAGCATTATTCGCAATCAGTGCTTTTCTTTCCGCTTCTGAAATATCTTCGATCAACCAACGTCTGGTCTCTGCATATTCCACATCCTTGGAAACCTGATCCAAGCTATTGCGTACAGCCGAATCAAACTGTTCCTTCCGGGTTTTCATCATTTCCTCTATATAACTTACCTGCAAATACAGCAAGCTAAGGAAGGAAAGCCCCATTACAATACCTAATATCCAAATTGTTGACTTCTTCATAGCAACAAAATTAACACTCCCTAATTAACACTCCTAATGCATTAACTTGATTTAACCGGAACTTCCCGGAAATTAACCGTAAGGAGCTATTTAGGTTGTATTCTGATTACTACAACAATAAAACCCCTCCTTTGGTTTGCAAATTTAATAAAAAATTAAATTTTCACCTTGTGTTTTTCCATCTTTATTAATCATAGTTAAACAAAAACTGCCCCCTTTTACTTAAAAAAGACGGCAGTTTTAACGTTTTAGTTGATTCTTTATGCCTAACAGATAATAAATACCGAATATTATAGTGAATATTCAATCAATTATCACCTATCATTTATACTTATTCTTCAGTTTGTTTAGCTTCAAAGTCCTTCATTAACTTATCTTGAACGTCCGTCGGCACAAGCTCATAACTAGAGAATTTCATAATGAACGAAGCACGTCCGCCTGTGAGAGAGCTAAGCGCCGTAGAATAAGACGACATTTCTTTCAAAGGTACTTTCGCAACCAGTTTCTCAAAACCTTTCTCGCTACTCATCCCCATAATCATGGCACGACGTCCCTGAAGATCTCCCATCACATCTCCCATCCTATCAGACGGAACGAACACTTCCACATCATAAATCGGTTCCAGAATTTTCGGACCGGCGTTTTTGAAGGCTTCACTAAAGGCATTACGTCCGGCAAGCATAAAGGAGATTTCATTCGAATCTACCGGGTGCATCTTACCATCGTAAACAATAACGCGCACGTCACGAGCATACGACCCCGTCAACGGTCCTTGCTCCATACGAGACATAATACCTTTCATAATAGCAGGCAAGAAGCGGGCATCGATAGAGCCACCAACGATACTGTTAACAAACACCAGTTTACCACCCCATTCCAATGGTATCTCTTCCGTACCTCTCACGGTAATCTTAAATTCCTGTCCATTGAACTTATACGTTTCAGGTATAGGCATACCTTCTTTATAAGGTTCTACGATCAGGTGAACTTCACCAAACTGACCGGCACCACCAGACTGTTTCTTATGCCGATAGTCGGCACGGGCAGCTTTGGTAATCGTTTCACGATACGGAATCTTCGGCTCTTCATATTTTACTTGAAGTTTTTCGTTGTTTTCCAAACGCCATTTCAATGTACGAAGATGGAATTCTCCCTGACCGTGTACCAAAGTCTGTTTCAGTTCTTTTGATTGCTCGATCACCCAGGTAGGATCTTCTTCACGCATACGATTCAAGATACTCATCATCTTTTCCACATCCGATTCATTCACCGGCTTAATGGCACGGGTATATTTAGAGTTTGGATATTTGATAAAATTGAATTTGTAGTCGCAATCCTTACCATTCAGCGTATTACCGGTTTTCACGTCTTTCAGTTTCACGGCAGCACCGATATCACCGGCCTGCAATTCTTCCACTTTGACACGATTACCACCGGCTACCACATAGATTTGCGCGATACGTTCCTTCGAACCACGGTTGGCATTCAGCAAATCGTCCCCCTCATGAACTTTACCGCTCATTACTTTAAAATAGGAAACTTCACCGATATGCGGCTCCACACTTGTCTTGAAGAAATAAAGAGATTCCGGTCCATTGGAGTCCGGAGCCACTTCTTTACCTTCCGTATTCTGTACCTTCGGCATTTCAGATACAAAAGGAACAACGTTGCCCAAGAATTCCATCAAGCGGCGAACCCCCATATCTTTACCTCCGCAGACGCAGAATACAGGGAACATACCTCTGGCGATCAATCCCTTACGGATACCTTCACGCATTTCGTCTTCTGAGAGGGAATCTTGCTCGAAGAATTTCTCCATCAGATTTTCATCATTCTCGGCAGCAGCTTCTACCAATGCTTTGTGCATTTCCATAGCCTTATCCATTTCTTCTGCCGGAATATCTTCGATTGTCGGAGCCCCTCCTTCGGGTTTCCACGAGTATTTCTTCATCAACAATACATCGATCAGCGCATTAAAGCCCGGACCGGTAGTTATCGGATATTGAATGGGAACAATCTTAGAGCCGTATGCCTCTTTCAGCTGTTCGAGGATATTATCATAGTCGCATTTTTCATTATCAAGCTGGTTGACTAGAAAAATAACAGGTTTATTCAGCTTTTCTGTATAACGGAAGTGATTTTGTGTACCGACTTCGACGCCGTATTGGCCATTGAGAAGGATGATTGCTGTGTCGGTCACATTTAGTGCAGTCACTGTACTGCCTACGAAGTCGTCCGAGCCCGGACAGTCAATAATATTAAGTTTTTTATTATTCCATTCTACATGGAGAACGGTGGAGAAAACGGAGTAACCATACTCTTGTTCAACAGGGAAATAATCGCTCACGGTATTTTTGGCGGCAACAGTTCCGCGACGTTTTATAACTCCACTCTCGAAAAGCATCGCTTCCACGAGAGTGGTTTTCCCAGCGCCAGAACTACCTAACAAGGCTATGTTCTTGATTTCATTTGTCTGATATACTTTCATAATATATAAGATTTTAGTAATTACTCAGTATGTTTCTCACATACCATTTATTTAGTGGTCCGCAAATTAGGGATTAATTTTGGGAAAGGCAACACTTACGGCAGTGTTACTAAACAATGTTATGTAACACCCCTTTATCGTGAACCTTTGTTTCAAGACATATCTCTTCTTATAAAGTTGAAAATAGCAAAGACATCTTGCACCTTGCACTTTTATCCCTTAACCATCTGTTATATAATAAATTGCAGAGTGTAAAATAGGGTGACAGATGTGTGTAAGATACTTTTATCTTGCACACATCTATTGTCCGGTGATTACTTGCCGGTTAATTTGCCGGATAGCAGTAGTTTCATTCTGTTTCAATTGCTTGAAACAAAGTGTTCATAGGCTTGAAACAATGTGTTCAACTGCTTGGAACAATGTGTTACAATGTAATGAAACACATTGTTTGCCTACATTCATTTCACTCATAACCGTATAAAAACAAAGTTATTCGACAAACAGTCTTTTGATATATCGGATAATAATCTTACTTTTACACCCGCAAAATCCCAAACCGACATCATTATGGCAGGTATTTATCTCCACATCCCTTTCTGCAAGACCCGTTGCATCTATTGTGATTTTTATTCGACCACACGAAGCGAACTGAAAGCGCGCTACATACAGGCTCTCTGCCAGGAGTTGGAGATGCGGAAAGCGTATTTGAAAGGAGAACGCATTGAAACCGTTTACTTCGGCGGCGGCACCCCCTCGCAACTGGAGGAAGAGGATTTCAAACAAATATTCGGCACTCTGCAAGCGTGTTACGGGATGGAACACTGTTACGAAATTACCTTAGAAGCCAACCCCGACGACTTATCGGTCCCATACATGCAAATGCTGTCTACCCTCCCCTTCAACCGCATCAGCATGGGTATACAGACTTTCGACGATGCCACACTCACATTGCTGAAACGACGTCACAACGCCCGCACCGCCATCGAAGCCGTAAGCAGATGCCGGCAAGCCGGATTTGACAACATCAGCATCGACCTTATATATGGACTTCCGGGTGAAACGAAGGAGCGATGGGAGAACGACCTCCGACAAGCCATCGACCTACAGGTAGAGCACATCTCCGCCTATCACCTGATTTACGAAGAAGACACACCTATATATAGTATGTTGAAGCAGCACCAAGTGTGCGAAGTAGACGAGGAGTCCAGCCTGGAGTTTTTCACGTTACTAATAGAACAGCTGCAAAAAGCCGGATTCGAACAGTATGAAATATCCAACTTCTGTCGCCCCGGAAAGCACTCGCGACACAACACCTCCTATTGGAAAGGAATCCCCTATTTGGGCTGCGGAGCCTCAGCACACTCCTTCGACGGAACAACACGGGAATGGAACGTCTCCTCCATCGACCTATATATAATAGGTATAGAAGAAAACCGCCGCGCCTTCGAGATAGAACATCTCGACCCGACCACCCGCTACAATGAATTTATCATCACCACCATGCGCACCGCTTGGGGGACTCCTCTGGAACAACTGAAAAAAACATTCGGCAAGGAGCGATGGGAATATTGCCTGAACATGGCAGCACCTTACCTGCAAAGCGGAAAACTGGAAGAACGCAACGGTGCTCTGTGCCTGACGCGCGAAGGGATTTTCGTTTCCGACAGCATAATGAGTGATTTACTTTGGGTAGACTAACCAAACAAACTAAAAGCCGATGACCGAATCAGAAGTAAGAAAGTTATTGCGGCAAATGAAGGAGCTGGATTCGCAAACAGCTTTCCGTGACTTTTACAACATGACTTACGACCGCCTTTTCCGCATTGCCTACTACTACGTGAAACAGGAAGAATGGTCACAGGAAATCGTTCTCGATGTATTCCTGAAACTATGGAAGCAACGCAACAATTTGCTCGATGTGAGAAACATTGAAGATTATTGTTTCATTCTCGTCAAAAATGCTTCGCTCAATTATCTGGAAAAAGAATCAAGACATACGCTTATTCATCCCGATTCTCTGCCGGAGCCACAGGAACAGAGCTATTCACCGGAAGAATCACTCATTAGTGAAGAATTATTTGCTCTTTACGTAAAGGCACTCGACCGGCTTCCGGAGCGTTGCAGGGAAGTATTCATCCGCATCCGTGAAGAAAAACAGAGTTACGCACAAGTAGCAGAAGAATTAGGCATCAGCATGAATACAGTAGACGCACAACTTCAGAAAGCAATCACACGACTCAAAGAAATGATTAGCCGGGCAGAAATATATTAACAATTATTTAGAAAAAGAGCGTAGGGAGTTTCTGTCACCCTCCGGTCTTTATCAACAAATAAGTCAATCAATCACTAAAAAAGACAGAAAATGAAAAAGCTAAATGACGCAAACATGGGAATCTTTGTCCTTCTTTCAGTTTGTCTGTGCCTGTTCTCATGCAACAATGACAACAACAATTTGCCCAAAGACTATGTAGGATTCGAACATTCGAAGGAAACAGTAGAATGTGAAGGAAACAAATCTGAGTGTGAATTGGAAATTAAAATTGTGGCGATGGAAAAAGCGAAAGAAGACCGGACGGTAGTACTTGCCGCACCTCCTCCGTTAATAGGACAAGCAGCAGTCATACAACTGACGGAAAAGAAAGTAATCATCAAAGCGGGCAAGAAGTCGGCTACGACTATCATTAAAATCTATCCCAAACAGATGGTATTGAATAAACAGAATGTTACTTTATCCTGCACTCCCCAATGGAAAGAAGGAGGAATCAGCAAACTGACCATTCTGTTGAAACGAAAATAACAGATCAAAAGTAATACAGAAAGAACTATGAAATTTACCGATACGGAATTAGAAGAAATACTGAACAAACTCGTCGCTTCCACGCGTTCACCGCGAGGGCGGTTTTCAGCAACAGACAGTTACCCGAAACTAGAAAAAAGACTGAAGTCGCATACCCGGCATCTGACTTTGATACGCACCTTCTCGGCAGCAGCGGCAGTTGCTCTACTTTGCCTATCGGTATGGACAGCTTATTTATATATGCAACCTGCTGCAATACAAACGGTTTCCACTCTGGCAGAGACACGTACAGTCCGTCTTCCTGATGGTAGTTCCGTCATGCTCAACCATTATTCTTCGCTTTCTTATCCGGAAAAGTTCAAATCGGACAAGCGGGAAGTGGAGCTAAATGGGGAGGCTTATTTTGAAATAAGCAAGGACAAGAAACATCCGTTTATCGTGCAGACTGAAACGATGGACATTCAGGTGTTGGGAACTCACTTCAACGTAGATGCCTATCAAAACAATCCGGATGTAAAGACAACGTTATTGTCCGGCTCGGTAGCAGTCAGCAATAAAAGCAAGTCAGTTCGTGTGATTTTGAAACCGAATGAGATTGCTATATATAATAAGGTGGAAGAAAAACTCACCCGCAAGGTTTTAGAAAACGTAGAAGATGAAATTTCCTGGCGGCAGGGAGAGTTTATATTCGACGACCTACCTTTACAGGAGATTGCCCGCGAACTGTCCAACTCATTCGGAGCGACGATCCATATAGCCGATACGACTTTACAAAATTACCGGATCACAGCACGATTCCGCGATGGAGAAGATCTGGCAACCATTTTATCTGTATTACACAACGCCGGTTATTTCAACTACTCACAAAACAATAAACAGATTATTATCACTGCTAAACCAGACTAAGATGAATATTATATTCCAAGATCGCTTCCCTATCAGAGCCATTGTTCTGATAGGGGTGGCGCTCCTTATCACCACGCAAATATATGCACAAAATGCAGAAGCCCGGCTTTCGCTGACACTACGAAACGCCACATTGAAAGAATTCGTCAAACGGATTGAGAATTCAACCGGATATTCTTTTATCTACAGTGAGGAAATTACCATCAAACATAAAATCAATTTGCAGGTAAAGGATAAGCCTTTGCGTGAGATACTTGACCTTGCGTTCAAAAATGAGCAGATCAGTTATCAGTTCACCGGCCGCCATATCCTACTGCAAAAGAAAAAAGAATCAAAAACCGTAGGCCGCAAGTTCACTATCAGCGGATATGTCACGGATGGAACGTCTTCCGAGACGTTGATTGGAACCAATATCATTGAGAGTCATCAAAATCAAGGAACAACCACCAATCCTTACGGTTTTTACAGCATCACCCTGCCCGAAGGAGAAACCGAACTGCGTTTCTCCTATCTAGACTATGCCACAGAAGCGCATCGTTTTACGCTCTCACAAGATACATTGCTGAATATCCGTATGCAGGGAAACACGCAGTTGCAGGAGGTAGTGATCGTTTCCGATAAAACTGAAACGGGCACCATAGCTACCCAGATGGGCTCTATCGAAATTCCGATGACACAGATTAAAAATACGCCGAGCATACTGGGAGAAGCAGATGTCATGAAAGCCATCCAGCTGATGCCTGGCGTACAGGCAGGAGTAGACGGTTCAGCCGGACTGTATATACGCGGCGGCAGTCCGGACCAGAATCTTATTCTACTGGATGGAACTCCTGTATACAACGTAGACCACATGTTCGGATTCTTTTCGGTTTTTACTCCGGAGGCCGTCAAAAAGGTAACACTATTCAAAAGCTCCTTTCCGGCACGTTTCGGCGGACGTCTTTCTTCCGTCATTGATGTCCGCACCAATGACGGAGACATGCAGAAATACCACGGTACACTTAGTATCGGATTACTAACCAGCAAAATCAATCTGGAAGGCCCGATTGTAAAAGGAAAAACCTCTTTCAACATTTCCGCCAGACGTTCGTATGTCGATCTCATCGCCAAGCCATTTATGCCTAATGATGAAGAATATGGTTATTACTTTTATGACATCAATGCCAAAATCAATCATAAATTCTCCGACCGGAGCCGTATCTATCTAAGCGTTTACAATGGAAAAGATCATTTTGCCGCCAATTATGATGGAGATACCGACTCCAAGAATGGAAGCACAATGAATTGGGGAAATACCATTGTTTCCACCAGATGGAACTATATATTCAACAACCGTCTGTTCAGCAACACAACCGTCTCTTACAACAACTATTTATTCGACGTCAACTCATACAACAACAATAAATATGCTAACAGCATGGGAACTTCGATAATCAACCGATATTCAGCCGATTATCGTTCGGGAATCAATGACTGGAGCTATCAGATCGATTTCGATTATAACCCGTCTCCCGCACACCACATTAAATTTGGTACAGGATATATCTATCATCGGTTCCGTCCGGAGGTCATGACATCCAAAATCTCCGAAAAAACAGGAGACAAAGTAGATCGCGACACCACTTACCACAGCATCGCCAACAGCCGGATTTACGGACATGAGCTATCGGCTTACCTGGAAGACAACATCAAGGTGAATGACCGTCTGCGTCTGAATCTCGGATTACACTTCTCCTTGTTTCAGGTACAGAAGCAGAGTTATTCTTCTTTGCAGCCACGAGTTTCCGCCCGTTATCAACTAGGAAAAGACGTAACTCTGAAAGCCTCTTATACACAAATGAGCCAATACGTACATCTGTTATCATCCATGCCAATCGCAATGCCTACGGACTTATGGGTTCCCGTGACTAAAAAAATCAAACCGATGCGCTCCCACCAATATTCATTGGGCGGATACTATACGGGAATCAAAGGATGGGAATTCTCGGTAGAAGGATATTATAAGGATATGTATAATGTGCTGGAATATAAGGAAGGCGTCAGTTTCTTCGGTTCTTCCTCTGGTTGGGAAAACAAAGTGGAAATGGGCAAAGGGCGTTCGGCCGGCATTGAGTTTATGGCACAGAAAACATTTGGAAAAACGACAGGATGGTTGTCTTACACCCTATCCAAAAGCGATCGTCAGTTTGCTAAAGGCGGCATCAACAATGGTGAACGATTCCCATACAAATACGACCGTCGCCATAATATCAACTTGACAATCAACCATAAATTCAGCGAACGTATCGACATCGGTGCTTCCTGGGTGTTCTATACAGGAGGAACAAGCACGATTCCCGAAGAAAAGACCGCTGTCATCCGTCCCAATGATGGTACGAATAATGGGTCTTGGGGAGGGTATGGACATGAAGGTGTTTTCGACTCTGCCATGACTTCACCTACCATTGGAGAAGCTTCTTATGTGGAACATCGTAATAATTACCGATTACCCTCCAGTCATCGGCTAAATGTAGGGATCAACTTCAATAAAAGGACTAAACATGGTATGCGTACCTGGAATATCAGTCTGTATAATGCATATAATGCTATGAATCCTACCTTTATATATCGCAGCACTAGCAAAAACGCTCCCTACAAACCGGTTATCAAAAAGTATACTATACTTCCATTAATTCCATCATTCACTTACACTTATAAATTCTAACCCCATTATGAGAACTCGTATATGTTATCTATTTATCCTGTTAATAGCATTGCTGACAACAGTATCCTGCGAAAACGAACTCCCGTTTAGTGTAAAGGACAATCCTCCCAAACTAGTGATGAACGCACTAATCAACGCAGATAGTCTGACCAATGTTCTTTACCTCAATTTCACGGGAAGAGGATACGCCACTCATGTAGAAAATGCCATGGTGGAAGTACGTGTTAACGGACAGTTATCAGAAAGTTTACGTCCGCTCCCACCCCAAACGGAAGGAGATATGCAATGCCGTTTCCATATTTCCAGCAAATTTACTCCCGGAGATGTAGTTCGTATCGACGCCCTCACAGACGACGGACAATATCACGCATGGGCTGAAGTGACTGTGCCACAGCGTCCACATGAAATAGCCGATATCGATACGGTCACCATTCCAATGACAAAGTATTATTATACGCAGAATTTTCTCCGATACAAAATCAATATCAAAGACCGATCCAACGAAGATAATTACTACCGGCTTATCATGGATAAGCAAATGACAGTGAAAGACTATAATGAAGAAACAGGAGAATTTGTCAGCCGGACAATACATCGCTATCATTTTATATCCCGCGAGGATATTGTGCTGACAGACGGGCAGCCCACCAACAGCGATGACGAAGATAACGGCATGTTCGACACCGTAAAGAATATATATGGTGTATTCGACGACTCACGATTCAAAAATACATCTTACACAATGACGGTTTATAACCAGACAGATATTGACGGATTTCCTGAATACGGCACCAATGTAAAGATGGATATTATTGTACGTCTTTTAAGCATCACGGAAACAGAATATTATTATCTGAAAGCACTTAACCTGGTAGATTCCGACGCTTACGATGAAACAATAAATGAACCAATCAAGTACCCCAGCAATGTGCACGGAGGGGTCGGGATTGTCGGGATCAGTACGGAGACAAGTAAGATCATTCATATAGAAAAGCCACAACGATGAAATGAAAACAAATCATATATTATGGATAGGATAGCAGACTGCGATAAACCGTAGTTTTGAAGATTCATCATCTGTCAATGGGCACGAAAGAAATCGTGGAAGAGATTAGCCAAGATTTACATTTAATACTATCTTTGCAGCCAAAAAGCAGGCACTAACTATGTTTATCATTATTGGAATTATGCTGACAGGCATGCTTCTTGGCTACTTGTTACGCAGTAAAAGACTATCATGGATACACAAGATAATCACTCTCTTTATATGGATTCTCCTCTTTCTTCTCGGAATAGATGTAGGAGGTAATGACTCTATTATCAAAGGATTACACACTCTCGGACTGGAAGCGGTTATCATCACGATAGCTGCTGTCATAGGAAGTATTCTATGTGCATGGGGCTTGTGGTACCTATTATATATAAAGAATAGAGGAAAGGAGACAAAAGCATGAAAGGTAGTTTGATTATTGTCTCTTTCTTCATCATCGGCACTCTCTGTGGAGTTTACCATCTCATTCCATACGACTTCACCGACAGCAAACTTAGTTATTATGCCCTCTGCGGACTCATGTTCTGCGTAGGTATCAGCATCGGTAACGATCCGAACACCCTGAAAAGTTTTCGGTCCCTGAATCCCCGGCTTGTATTCCTACCTATCATGACGATACTCGGCACATTAGCAGGCTGCGCCATAGCGGGAGCTTTTATGAGCCAACGAAGTCCATTAGACTGTATGGCAGTCGGGGCAGGATTTGGTTATTACTCGCTCTCCAGCATATTTATCACCGAATATAAAGGTCCCGAATTGGGAACTATCGCATTACTTTCCAATATCATGCGTGAAATCATCGCTTTGCTGTGTGCACCCTTATTAGTAAAATATTTCGGAAAGCTAGCCCCTATCTCTGTTGGTGGAGCTACGACGATGGATACCACTCTTCCTATCATTACCCGATATTCGGGAAAGGAATTTGTAATCATCTCCATCTTCCATGGCTTTGTTGTCGATTTCAGTGTTCCGTTCCTTGTCACATTCCTTTGCTCAATATCATTTTAATAGTAACAAATCCTAAAAAGTAAAATGATTAATGGTATAAAAAAGGTGGAAGCCGGTTGGCTTCCACCTTTTTTATACCATTATTTAATAGTCACCATCGTAGCCCCAAACCCATATTCCTGGAAAGAAGCATCCTGATAACGGCAATTACTATATTTCCGTTTCAATTCATCAATGACAGCCTTTCGAAGTACACCATCTCCCTTGCCATGAATAAAGACAATCTTTTGTTCACGCTTATTCTTATAGGCTTCCATCACTTCGCGAAACTTATCCAATTGATAATTCAGTATTTCAGCATTGCCCATCCCTCGAGTATCATCCAGCAAAGAATCAATATGAAGATCTATCTCAATAATTCCGTTCTTTCCGCCATGAGTAGTATGGTTTGGTTTCACAATAGGTTGTGACTTCGGTTTATCTACAGACTTCTTCTGTAACAAAGCTTTTTGAATTTCCTCCGCCGAAACATATACTTGTTTGGCAGGCATATCATCTTTCACAATGTCATAAATCAAAGCCGGTTCTTCAAAGAAATCAGAATCGCTAAATGTATGGAGTTTATAGAACTTCACGGTATCGATCCGTAACTCCACACTAACAGCCGGTTTGATAGCCGCAGGCTTACCGTCCTTGAAAGCGATCAACTGAACAGCCACCCGCTCCATATCATTCAATACATCTTTGGTGAACTCTTCCAACAGCAATTTTGTATTAGGCTCCACCAAACCATGCGAACGGTTCTTCCATGCTTTCCCTTCGGCACTCAAATAAGTGTAATACAAATAATAATTGCTATCATTTACCAGATAAGTTTCAAAAGGAGTAGTCATCATCGCTTTTGCATCTTCGGGTACATAAGCCAAAAATACATTCAAAGTATCTCCTCCACGCACCTCCGGTTTTACCGGTTTAACAGGTTCTTCCGGTTTCGGAGCAGACGAACTGGGTTTACGCCTCATATTATAGTCATCTGTTTCAATCACTACACACTCGCGTATCGGCATCGGAATATCAAACCCATCTGCATCTTCTACCAACACAAAATCCTTTCCCTGGAATCCAGTTACGATTCCACCGCCTACCTCACTAAGAAAGCGTACTTTATCTCCTATTTTCATTATTGTATATCCAATTAAAATTCAAACTCAAAAAAAACGAGTAACAAAGATAGAGATTTCTATGAAATTAAATGGAGATTCGGTTCTAAAAACAAACCGTCTGCCTTTATTCCTCTTTTTATTATAACTTTGCAATATAAATACGAAACAGATGATCTAAAATTCACCATTAACGACGAAAACCGATGAAAGAACTTATTAAAGTCATTGCTTTCGATGCAGACGATACCTTGTGGAGCAATGAACCTTTTTTCCAGGAAATAGAGAAACAATATACAGACCTATTAAAGCCTTATGGCACTTCTGAAGATATTTCAGCCATTTTATTTCAAACAGAAATGAATAATCTGAGATATCTCGGCTATGGCGCCAAAGCCTTCACCATTTCTATGGTAGAGACAGCTTTGCATGTGAGTGGACAAAAGATTTCAGGTACAGACATTCAACATATTATTGAATTAGGCAAGTCATTACTGAAAATGCCTATTGAACTATTGCCGGGAGTAAAAGAAACGCTTAAAGTATTGAAAGAGAAAGGTAAATACAAATTAGTAGTTGCCACTAAAGGAGATTTACTCGATCAGGAGAATAAGCTGGGACGTTCCGGATTAGCCTCTTATTTCGATCACATTGAAGTGATGTCCGATAAAACAGAGAAAGAATATCAACGAATGTTGAATATCTTACAGATTGCTCCTTCTGAATTTGTCATGATTGGCAATTCTCTGAAATCGGACATTCAACCTGTTCTATCGCTGGGAGGATATGGCATACATATTCCTTTTGAAGTGATATGGAAACATGAAGTAGTAGACACATTCACACATGACCATCTGAAACAGGTGAAAAGATTTGATGAGTTGCTGCTTTTGTTTTAAATAAGTTCTGTTCTTTCTTCAGATAAGCTTCAAATCTGAAGAAAGAAATCAGTAAACAATGCCATCTTATTGGATTACAAATCCAACAGTTTCATCAATTCAGCAGCCCGACACGCTTCTATCGAATTACCGACAGAGAGTTTCTCCAAAATATTCTGCCGGTGTCGATTGACTGTATTCACACTAATATAAAGGGCAGCTGCTATTTCTTTACTAGATAGTCCTTTACGTATACAGCGAAGTATTTCCTTTTCGCGTTCGGATAGGATATTGCGATGTTCTTCCGAAAGAAAGAGCGTTTCGACCTCTCCACGTTCCATATGGGTAATAGTGGGATATATCCCCTGCTCCGTTCGTTGATCTGCAGACAAGGTATAAAGACAAAAAATCAACCATACACTTCCGGAAGGAGTATTTTCCATAATCTGCACTAAATTATCAATATACTGATAGACTCCTTTCTCATTCATCATACGTATTCTGCATCTTCCCCGGTACTTCAACCGTTCTTCAGAAGACATCGAAAAGGTCTTCTGAAAAAACTGATACTCCAATAACCGCTTTTCTACCAAGTCTTCAGGATGAATACGCCGATAAATACAATCTTCATCCATAGAATCAATCACACTCAAAGCAGCTTCTTCGGGAGTTAAGCCTAGAAAATGCGCCCAAGGATGAACGGCAATGTAACTTTTCCTATTCGAAAGATCTGAAATAACAGCACATCCACCATTAATCTCCGTCAATGAATGAATAAAGCGTTGATGTTGCTCTACAACTCCATTGTCCAATATTTCATCGGCTATCGGTTGTGTCGCATAAACTTCATCTATTTCCTTTTGTAATACGTCCATCTTATAAAATGGTTATTATTCAGTATTGTTGCACACGGAGGTATGACCTATCTTTGCACCACAAAGATAATCAAATAAGAAATGATCATGAAACATTTAAAAATCAAAATCATGTCAATAGCCTTTATGGCAGTAGCAACTTCTTCTATGGCACAAAGTTTGAATAAAATGAATTGGCTGAACGAGCCTCAACAATGGGAAATAAAAGATGGCAAAACCTTAGTGATGGATGTTCCTGCAAAAACAGACTTTTGGAGAATTTCCCATTATGGGTTCACAGTGGATGACGGACCTTTCTATTATGCGACTTATGGTGGAGAATTTGAGGCCAAAGTAAAGATAACCGGCAACTATGTCACCACCTTTGACCAAATGGGATTAATGCTGCGCATCGACCATGAGAACTGGATAAAAGCAGGTGTGGAATACGTCGACGGCAAACAGAATGTAAGTGCTGTAGTTACACACCGAACCAGTGACTGGAGTGTAGTACAATTACCGGATGCTCCCCGTTCGATATGGATAAAAGCAGTCCGTCGCCTGGATGCAGTAGAAATATTTTTCTCACGTGACGACAAAGAATATATTATGATGCGCACGTGTTGGTTGCAAGATAATTGTCCTGTCATGGTAGGATTAATGGGAGCTTGTCCGGACGGCAAAGGTTTCACTGCTATATTCGAAGATTTTAAAGTGACTCCACTGGCCGATCAAAGAAGACTGGAATGGGCCAAGAAGCAAATGAAGAAATAAAAACATATTATACATCATGTGCTCTATTTCCTTTATAAGCAAATAAAGCACATGATAAATTCCCTACATATTCGAATTTATACAACAACAGAGAATACACTTTCCATATTATCGCCAGAACCGTATATACTTATCTTTCTCACGGTCCAACACACCTTCATCGACACAATCATCCAACCGGAACCATGAATGTTCTATCAATGAGCCTCTCTTTTTAGCAGAGTTATCCCAGTTGCCTATCACTTGTCCTTCATGAAGAACAATCGGATAAAACAGCCCATTATTGGTAAATGCTTTCGAGTAATGCTCTTTAGGCAAAACGTCTGTCCGGTCTTTATAGCCAAGCAAATATTCATCATAAGAAGGAAGAAGATGCAAACTGCCGGTAACTTTTCCACGAGTCCGGCAATCTTCATGAATATACCATGTCTGTCCATTCCATTCTTCTGCCGTCAATTCCGAATCAATCAAGTAAATAGCTTGACGTGCATCTGTAATAGGCAACCCCGACCACCAGACAAAATCTTGCAAAACAGCAGGAGCATGACTACGAAAATAGCTTCTAGCCAAACGAGCCAAAGATTCATCTTTGGTCAATTCCGGCATCGGCGGAACACGCTCTTCCAAAAGCGCATACGTACATTTACTTCCTTTATCTTCCCCACTACATACAATCCCCACCTGCTCCGCACGAACCATAAAACGGGTCATACGATGATTATCCGCTACAATCCCCGAACGGTTAAAATACTCGGCAATCTCCTGCCTCGTCAGGCTTTTCTTCCCACAAAGAATTTTCTCCAACAGATTATGACTTTTCGTATAGAGTTCTTCAGAAATTTCCAAGTCATGCCCTTTCGCATAAGACTCATTAGCAGATATAATGCGCCCAGCGGAAAGTTTCAACATCCACCGGATATCTTCTGCTGCTACAAGATGCCATGTCGGACGCATTACATGAGTCCGCAGGATTTCACCGTCACGCAGTGCTTTTTCCACAGTTTGAATCGTCGCCGACTTCAAACGCATCCCCACTGCCCATTTCACCATGGAATAATTCTGTGCCTGCATAGCTCCCATCCAGGACACAAGTTCCTTGGGTTGAGAGAAAAGAGGACTTAATAACTGTTGGTTGAGTAAACGTATATTCGGTATTTTCATTTTAATTTATTGCTATTTTATCAATATAAAACAATAAGGCACACAACGATTTTAGTTTCGTGAGCTTATTATTAGTATATTGCAAATATAAAATTTCTTTCCATACAAATCATTGTTAATGATAAAAAGAATAAATAAGAAGATACAGATATTGACTCAACTCCCTAGTCAAGAGTCAAAGCTAGTTGGAAGTCTCCGAATAAATCTCTACTTTTGTACTCCATAACAAAAGAATAGATCAAGAAATGATGCTCTATAAACTCATCCCTCCTTCAGTAGTAACAGCAACTATCCAGTTGCCGGCTTCTAAAAGTATCAGTAATCGTGCATTAATCATCAATGCGCTGGGCAAAGGTATTTATCCTCCTGAAAACCTGTCCGATTGTGACGATACACAGGTGATGATAAAAGCTCTCACCGAAGGGAAAGAGACGATTGACATTATGGCTGCGGGCACTGCTATGCGTTTCCTTACCGCCTATTTAAGTGTGACTCCGGGGGAACGGACAATCACAGGAACAGCCCGTATGCAGCAACGCCCGATACAGATATTAGTCAATGCGCTTCGTGAGTTAGGAGCTGAAATAGAGTATACCCGCAATGAAGGATACCCTCCCCTCCGCATCAAAGGTGCAGAATTGAAAGGAAACGAAATAACACTGAAAGGAAATGTCAGTTCCCAATATATATCTGCTCTATTGATGATAGGTCCGGCACTCAAAGACGGTTTGACTTTGCATTTAAGCGGTGAGATAATTTCCCGTCCTTATATCAATCTTACATTGCAACTGATGCAGGACTTTGGAGCCAAAGCCGCATGGACTTCTCCCAATAGCATTTCCGTTGCCCCACAGCCCTATCAGAGTATTCCTTTCAAAATAGAAAGTGACTGGAGCGCAGCTTCCTATTGGTATCAGATTGCCGCCTTATCTCCCAAAGCAGAAATTGAATTATTGGGGTTGTTTCATAACAGTTATCAGGGAGATAGCCGGGGAGCAGAAGTTTTCTCACGCTTAGGTATAACTACCGAATTTACATCACAAGGTGTGAAACTGAAAAAAACAGGCAAAGCGCCGGAAAGACTGGAAGAAGACTTTGTCGACATTCCGGATTTGGCACAGACATTCGTTGTTACCTGTGCCTTGCTGAATATCCCTTTCCGCTTCACCGGATTACAAAGCCTGAAAATAAAAGAGACTGACCGTATTGCCGCCCTGCGAGCCGAACTTAAAAAGCTGGGATATGTGATCGAGGAAGAAAATGACAGTATATTAATGTGGAACGGCGAACGATGTGAACCGGAAGAAACTCCGGTGATTGAAACCTACGAAGACCATCGGATGGCAATGGCATTTGCACCGGCAATTATCCGCCATCCCAATTTACTCATTGCCGACCCGCAAGTCGTTACCAAATCATATCCCGGATACTGGGAAGATTTGAAACAGGCTGGATTTCAGGTTATAAACGAAGGCTAATTTTCATACGCTTTGGAAGATTTCAACAAATACACTTCCCACATCAACTACTCCCCTATTGTAGATTTTGTATTACAACAGGGGAAGCAGACCTATTATAAGAAAGGAGACTACTTTTCCCGCCAAGGAGAAGTATGCAAAACAATGGGGTTCGTCAGTTCCGGTTCTTTCCGGTACTGTTGCACCAACAGTGTAGGCGAAAACAGCATTGTAGGCTATACTTTCGATCATTCTTTTGTTGGCAACTATCCGGCTTTTCAGTTACAGAACCAATCAAATGTAGATATACAAGCCTTGTGTGACTGTTCGGTATACGTAATCAATTACCAGCAAATGGCAGACTTCTACGATACCAACGACGCTCACCAAAAATTGGGGCGTCGCATTGCAGAAACTTTGCTGTGGGAAGTCTACGACCGGATGATTTCGATGTACAGCCTGACACCGGAAGAACGCTATCTTGAAATTATCAACCGTTGTCCCGACTTACTGAAACTGATAACTTTAAAAGAACTAGCTTCCTATCTTCTGATTCGTCCCGAAACATTAAGTCGTATCCGAAGAAAAGTCGTACAAAAATAAATTCTTGATTTCAATCAAGAGTTTATTTATTCCCTACCCTTACTTTTGCGGGCAAACAAAGTATACGGTATTTCATGAAAAAAATTATAATTATAGGTGCAACTTCCGGCATCGGTCGTGGATTGGCAGAAGTCTATTCTCAAGAAGATTATCTTATCGGCATTACCGGTCGCAGAGAAAATCTATTAGAAGAGGTATGCGCCCAGGACAAAAACAAACTATTCTATCAAGTGTGCGACATCACCGATACACAAGCTACCATTTCATCCCTCGAAACTCTCACTCAAAAGATGGGTGGAATGGATATATTGATTATCTGTGCCGGGACCGGAGAACTAAATCCCGAACTCTCCTACCAATTGGAAGAACCTACCTTACTAACGAACGTGATAGGATTTACCAACATCGCAGACTGGGGTTTCCGATATTTCGAACAGCAAAAAAGCGGGCATCTGGTTACCATTTCCTCTGTTGGAGGTACGCGCGGCAGTGGCATCGCTCCTGCCTACAACGCGTCGAAAGCCTATCAAATCAACTATATGGAAGGACTACGACAAAAAGCAACTAAATCTCCTTATTCTATTTACACTACCGATATTCGTCCCGGATTTGTAGACACCGCTATGGCAAAAGGAGAAGGATTGTTCTGGGTTACTCCCGTTGAGAAAGCCGTGAAACAAATTAAAAAGGCTATTTCTAAAAAGAAAAAAGTAGCTTTCATTTCCAAAAGATGGAGATATGTAACTATCCTGTTTCGTCTGTTGCCATCTGCTATTTATTGCCGGATGTAAAACTCTTCTCATTTGCCATCTTCCACATATTGAGAAAAGAGGCTTTGGTGATTTCTACAACCTTATCCCAATTCAGCTGGTCTGCATGATCGGAAGGCTGGTGATAATCAGGATGCCCGTCTGTATGATACCAGATGATCGGAATACCTACTTTGGCAAACGAACCGTTATCACTTCCTCCTATCGGATTTTCCCAAGCACGGTAATCCGGTTCCAATTGCAAACCGTATTTTCTGATATCCTCTTTCAACCAATCCTCAAAGACCGGATGGGCGGCTGTGTAGAAATAAACGACCTGTTTGGGCTGTTGAGGTTTGTTGTTACGGCCAATCATGTCAAAGTTCAGATAGCCTTTGATTTGAGACAGGAAAGGACAAGTTTGTACAAAATATTTAGAGCCAAGCAGTCCTTTTTCTTCTCCATCCCAAAAAGCAAAAATTACATTTCTTTCGGGTTGCTGCCCACTGGCTAAAAAGGCTCTTGCTATTTGCAACACTGCCGATACACCGGAAGCATTATCGTCAGCCCCATTGTATATTTGGTCGCCATCGAGTGCAGGATCAATACCTAAATGGTCGAAGTGAGCCCCCACAATCACATATTCTTTGGTGTTTTTGCCGGGAATCATACCCAACACATTCCTCATGGAAAGCTTTTGGTGAACTTCCTGTTTCAGTTTAGCTATAGAATCTGGATGCACTTCCAGACGTCCTTTTTTCTGACGTTCTTTACGGTAAGCATCAAAAGGCTGGAAATAGCTGTCAGCCAAAGGTGATACTCCCATCCATTGCAACAAAGAAACAATATATTCCGAAGTCACACGCGAACCGTGAAACCCAGCCTCACGCCCTTGCAATTCATCACTAGCCAAAAAATTGATAGTAGCCTCGGCAGAGAAACGGTTGATACTCTGCAACCCTTTTTCTACGTTAGTTTGGGCCGATAACAACAATGGAAAATTACACAAGAGAGAAAGAAGCAAGATATTTTTCTTCATGATGTATATAAGATAAAAAAAACAATCGCCTATACTTTACTTATTTTCAATTATCCAGTTTTTATCATTCAAGATATTTCTATTACAATCATCTGCTCCCGGATTATCATTAAAAGAAATCCGATATTGGCGGGGAGGAGTCGGATAATAAATAGCAGGTTCCGGCACTTGCCCCAAGGAATCAAACAGGGTATTCAAAGCATCCTCATCCAACTGATTCGAGTGACAATAAAGATGTCCCAACAGACTTCCTTGCGGTACCATTAAACGAGTTAGCTGATTATGTTCACAACGCAATTCACTGATATTAGGATGATCGGATAGATCAAGTTCGGTCAATTTATTGTATGAACAACTTAATTCCCTTAAAGAAGGGCAACATTTCAATATATCAGTAATTGATTGGAAAGCACACCCTTGTATCAATATCGCAGAAATTGAAGTATTCTCGTTCAATTCCAAATGGGACAATACTTCATTAGAACTCAAATCAATATCGCGCAATGCCGGCAAGTTTTTAAGGGAAAGGGAAGAAAAACCATTATAAAAACAATATAAACTTCTCACTTCCGGATGATTGCCAAACTCTATTGAAGCCAATTTGGGATTAGAATAAACGTGTATAGACTGCAATCGGAAACAATCCTCAATCTCCAAATGCTCCAAATCAGCGAAACTACCGATATTAATACTTTCCACATTAGGACAGAAGGTATTCAAGTCCAATTCGCGAGTATCAGAAATGCTATTCAAAGCTAGAGATTTCATTCGCGGCATATTTCCCAAATAAAGATTACTCAAAGGAAGAAGCAAACCACTTATATCGATAAGTTGCAGCTCTTCAGCCCAAATCCTCACTTCATATACTCCTTTATTTCCATATTTATATCTCACTCCGCCATTCATTGAAGAAGGATCTTCTATTTTCTGTATACGACCGTTTCCCCAATCTATCACCATTCGTCCCCCACTTGCTACGATGTCCAACTGCCGCCAGTCTCCTACAACATTTACTGTAAAGCGAATCGTGTTTTCATCTGTCAATGCCGGAAAATCAAAATCATCTCCAAACACTCTGTTATCAGTATCTTTACAGGCAGCAAGAGTAGTGAATAAGATAACCACCCACATACTCCGAACGAATACACTCTGTCTTTTCATCTTGTATTTAAGTTGGTAACATACAAAAGTACGAAAGAAATAGATAGCATACAAAATTTATAAGTAACTTTGCACAGAATTGATTGGTAACTGTTATATTATCATGTGGATACTTATTATAAGTCTGGTGTTGCTGGGTGTCATTGCACTGATAGCCGGGATCATCCGCAACAAAAGACTGCAAAAGAAAATAGAAAAAGGCGAACTGGACCGTATGCCGGAAGTGAAGGAAGTAGATGCGGAATGCTGCGGACAACACGAAGTATGCGAACGGGATAGCCTGCTGGCAGCTGTCAGCAAAAAGATAGAATACTACGATGACGAAGAACTGGACCAGTTCATTGGCAGGACAGGAGATGCGTATACAGAAGAAGAGACAGAAATGTTTCGGGATGTATTGTATACGACACTGGATGTAGAAGTGGCGGGATGGGTACGTAGCCTTCAGCTCCGTGGCATTGAATTACCGGATGATCTCAAAGATGAGGTCTTTCTGATTATCGGAGAAAGAAGAACATGAATCTACTACAATATACATTCTTTCAACATGCCCTGCTGGGAAGTCTGTTGGCGAGCATCGCCTGTGGGATTATCGGTACATACATCGTAACCCGCCGCCTAGTATTTATCAGCGGAGGAATCACTCATGCTTCTTTCGGAGGAATCGGATTAGGATTGTTTGCCGGAATTTCCCCGATACTCTCGGCAGCCGTATTTTCGGTATTATCTGCTTTTGGTGTCGAGTGGCTTAGCAGGAGGAAAGATATGCGCGAAGATTCTGCCATTGCAGTATTTTGGACGTTAGGGATGGCACTCGGAATTATGTTCAGCTTCCTGTCACCGGGATTTGCGCCCGACCTGTCGGCTTACCTCTTCGGCAATATCCTGACCATCAATCCAATCGACTTATGGATGCTCGGTATATTGGCACTGATACTGACCGGATTCTTTTATTTGTTTATCCGCCCTATCGTATATATTGCCTTTGACCGTGAGTTTGCACGTTCGCAAAAGATTCCGGTAGAGATATTCGAATATGTGTTGATGATGTTCATTGCGCTGACCATTGTAGCCTGCCTGCGTATGGTAGGCATCGTACTCGCCATTTCTCTTCTCACCATTCCACAGATGACAGCCAACTTGTTCACTTATAGTTTCAAGAAGATTATCTGGTTATCAATCGGCATCGGTTTCTTGGGCTGCCTGGGTGGATTATTTATTTCTTATCACTGGAAAGTTCCTTCGGGAGCTTCCATCATATTCTTCTCTATCCTGATTTACGCCGTTTGTAAAATCGGAAAGAGTTGTTGCAGGAAAAAGTCATAATAATAGATAGTATATGGAAATCAAAATTCAATCACTGGAAAGTATCCATGAAGCAGCCCGTGAATTTATCGCTGCTATGGGCGACAACACTGTATTTGCTTTATACGGAAAGATGGGTGCCGGCAAAACGACATTTGTCAAAGCGCTTTGCGAAGAATTGGGCGTAACGGATGTTATCACTTCTCCTACTTTTGCTATTGTCAACGAATATCGTTCGGACGAAACCGGAGAATTAATCTATCACTTCGATTTTTACCGTATCAAGAAACTAAGCGAAGTGTATGACATGGGGTACGAAGATTATTTCTACAGTGGCGCTCTCTGCTTTATCGAATGGCCGGAACTTATAGAAGAATTACTTCCGGGAAATGCCGTAAAAGTAACGATTGAAGAACTGGAAGACGGAAATAGAGTAATCAGACTATGACCGGACAATATATCGTACAAGGAATCTTTGCGCTAGCAGGAATCGTCTCCCTGCTGGCGTCATTGTTGAACTGGAACTGGTTCTTTACAACGCGCAACGCACAAACCATTGTCCGGAATGTAGGACGCAACCGGGCACGACTCTTCTATGGAATACTGGGAATTATCATCATTGGAATGGCTATATTCTTCTTTGTGGAAACACGGAAAGCCATAGAAGGATAATATGTTTTTAAGAGAATCCTTTTGTTTTCTTCCCTTTTTTTACTATTTTTGTATGAAAGGAGGATAGAAAAGTGAAAACTACCAATGAATATCTTACAAAAATTCGCCAATTCAAACAGCAGTTTGCCGAGAAATATGGAATTATTTCTATCGGTATCTTTGGTTCTGTTGCCCGTGGAGAGCAACATGAAGAGAGCGATTTGGATGTTTTTGTTGAACTAAAAGATCCGGACCCTTTTATTATGTTTGATATCAAAGAAGAACTGGAACGTATATGTAACTGCAAAATAGACCTCCTTCGTTTGCGTAAAAACCTCCGTTCACTTATTTCCCAAAGAATAGCAAGAGATGGAATATACGCTTAAAGAAGAAATCCAAGACAAGTTTCTCCAAATATCAGAATCAATATCTATCATTGAAGAAAGGTGTAAGAACATTCAGAATGTAGATGATTTTTTGTTATCACCTTGGGGAATGACCATCTTGGACGCATGCATCATGCGAATCCAAGTGATAGGAGAAACAATTAAAGCTGTTGACGACAAAACACAAAAGAACTTTCTTAAAGATTATCCCCAAATCCCATGGGCAAAGGTTATTGGATTAAGAAATATCATTTCTCATGAATATGCCAACATTGACTACGAGATTATCTGGGTAGTCATACAAAAACATCTTCCTCCTTTAAAAGAGACAGTTGAACAAATTATAAAAGACTTATCATAACAGTTGTCGTGACTTCATCTCCAGATACTTATTAATCACATCAATCGAAAGATTCTCCGGTGTAGTTAATAAAGAATAGATTCCATGTTGTTTCAAAGTAGATACAATCAGCCGCTTCTCATAAGCGAACTTTTCTGCAATCACGTGCCGATAATACCCTTCCGTATCTTTTGCCGGTTGAGCGATATATTCCTTCAAATCGGCATCTTCAAAAAAGACTACGAGCAAACGGTGTTGGCGGTTTAGTTGTTTCAGGTAAGATAATTGACGGTTCATTCCTCCTATACTCGAAAAGTTAGTATATAGTACCAGCAAGCTACGTTTACTGACATGTTTGTTCAAATGAACGCAAAGAGCCGAGAAGTCTGTCTCCCCAAAAGTGGTCTGCTGGCTATAAAGACTTTCCAGCAATGTCTGCATATATCCCGATTGCTTCGAAGCAGGCACAAAAGTATCAAAGTGTTCATCGAAAGTCACTAATCCGGCTTTATCTTCTTTCCGCATGGTAACATACGAAAGCACCAGCGAAGCATTAATTGCATAATCCAGCAAAGTCATTCCACCGAAAGCTTGCTGCATCACTCTACCTTTATCGATCACATTATAAATCTGCTGCGAGCGTTCGTCCTGGTACACATTCACCATAAGTTCATGCCGACGGGCACTTGCTTTCCAGTTAATCGTACGATAATCATCCCCCTTTACATACTCTTTAATCTGCTCAAACTCCGTATGATGCCCAACCCGGCGAATACGTTTTATTCCCAGTTCTGTCAGATTATCACTTATTGCCAGCAATTCATATTGATGGAGCATCAGATATGACGGGTACACTTTGATGTCCAAAGGTTCTGCACAAGTATAGCGCCGAGACACCAAACCAATTTTTCCGGTCACAAAAACTCTGATATGCCCGAAAGAATAAACACCACGATGAGTAGGTCGAAGACGATAAGTAACTGTTTTTCCCTCGTTTGCTCCAAGCTTCACCTGAAAGTCGACATCACGTTTCTGAAAGATAAAAGGTATCTCATCTATGATTTCTAAAGATACAGGATGCGGATAACTACTTTCTACCCGAATACTTACTTCATTTTCGTCGCCATTAGAGAAACGGTCGGCACACTGGCGGAAAGCACGGATTCCACGAATACGATAAAGAGAATATACGTCTGCCAGTACCACCAAAAGCAAGACAAAGAGTGACCACTGCCCGATAACAAAGAACGGAGCAAAAACATATCCGCTACCCAACAACAGGATAACCAGGACAAGGGCAATATAAAAACGACGAGCTAGAAACAAATGATTTATGATTTATAATTTCTTGGGTTTACGATTTCTTTGGACTTATCTTTTCATTTTGGTACTTCCACTTTATCAATTAAGCGTTGCGTCACTTTCACTGGAGAATAGCCTTCCATTTCAGCTTCCGCAGTCAGGATCAGACGGTGCTGAAGTACATAAGGAGCTACAAACTTGATATCTTCCGGTGTCACAAAATCACGTCCCTGCAAAAGAGCATACGCTTTCGACGATTGCAGCATGGCTACAGATGCACGTGGAGAAGCTCCCAAATATACAGCTTTGCTGGTACGAGTCTGCTGTACAATCAATGCGATATATTGGAGCAACGTGCGGTCTACAAATACCTGATTCATGAAAGCACGGAGCGACAGCAGTTCTTCTTTGGTAATAGCAGGAACGATGTCGTCCAACTTCACCAATGCGGCATTGGTATGATGACGTTCCAGGATATTCACTTCCTCTTCCAATGAAGGATAATCCATCGTTATCTTCATCAGGAAACGGTCGAGCTGTGCTTCGGGAAGTTTGTATGTTCCCTCCTGCTCTACCGGATTCTGGGTAGCCAAAATCGTATAAAGATTTCCCATCCGGTGAGTCGTTCCATCAATACTGATCTGGCGCTCTTCCATTACCTCAAACAAGGCAGCCTGTGTCTTGGCAGGAGCACGGTTGATTTCATCGACCAATACAATATCCGCAA
This sequence comes from Bacteroides caecimuris, assembly GCF_001688725.2. Taxonomy (NCBI): domain Bacteria; kingdom Pseudomonadati; phylum Bacteroidota; class Bacteroidia; order Bacteroidales; family Bacteroidaceae; genus Bacteroides; species Bacteroides caecimuris. The sequence continues at coordinate 3,304,994 of NZ_CP015401.2, forward strand.
AAATCGGTCCCTGATGAAAATCAAAACCATTGGTTTTCATATTAAACACAGTCGTACCTAATACGTCACTCGGCATTAAGTCCGGAGTGAACTGGACACGACTGAAGTCTGCATCAATCAGCCGAGCTGTCAAACGTGCCAACAGTGTCTTCGCAACTCCCGGAACACCTTCTATCAATACGTGTCCATTCGCCAAAATCGCTGTCAGTACCAAATCCACTGTCTGCTCCTGTCCTACTATGACGGAAGCAATCCGGTCTTTCAACTCTTGTATCTTCTCGGAAAAGAGAGTTAAATCTACTCGCTGTTCTGTATTCTCTTCCATAAATTTCTTCTTTAGATATGATGGATTATTTCATTCATTTTATCGATATATACCTTCATCTGCTCCGCATCAATAACACGTCCTCCGTAAATCACGGGTCTGACTTCGCAGATAAATTTAGCAATCTCTTCGGCATCCATTCCGGTTTTCCGGGCAATCCGGTGGAAAGAGCGTTCATCGTCGGCCACTTCCTCAATATCCACCTGAATCTCTCTCCGCAGTTCTTCGGCCAAATAGGAAAACTTCTTGCGAACTAAATCCGCATGGTCTTTCTTCTGAAAGTAAAGCGTTCCTATCAGTTCGGTAAATTCAAGAGATTTATTCGCCGGCTCGTGCATAACAGGGATCACCCGTTGCCGCCTCTTCGCTGTGAATATCATAAAGAGTATGATGGTAATTATCGTCAGATACAAAGCCCAACGAAGCGGTTCATGTGCCAGAAAATAACGGAAAGGTGATTGCTGCACCTGCGCCGTTTCTTTCATGTACCCCTCCGTGCGAACGATAGGAAGCTTTCCCATCTGCGACAACAAACGGAAGATATAGGTTGCATTCTTGCCATCCAACATTCCGTAATTGGTAAAAATCAAAGGAGTGGAAACTAAAATAACTTCTCCTTTCTCCCACCGACGGGACATCGCTACAGGCATATAAACAAGACTATCCGTTGTCAACGAATCCACTTCTGTTTCATACCGGAACTCATTCGACTCAAAAACTCTTTGTGCCAACACCCTTTGTGCCAACACCCTTTCCGGGAGTGAATCTCCCCAAAAATAAGAGGAACACAACTGGGGATAAAAATAGAAAGTCTGACGAGGATAAACCGTCGAATCTCCTATCCAATGCAAGCTATCCTTTTTCAAAAATGAAGTTGCATATTTCTTCAAAGCCATCGGACTGAAGTAAGAACAGTAAGACCTGAACCGCAAAGTATCTTCCAAATATCTGCCGAACAAGGTACTCACCAACATGATCTTATCTCCGCGTTCCGCCATTTTCAACAGAGCGTTTACATCGACGTCCGACAATCGCAAATTATCAGAGATAACCAATATACCTCTGCGCTGCGTCGTATCTTCCTGTTCCAATTGATAGAGGCTTTTCCTCGAAAAAGTGTAGCCCTGTGGCAAAGAAGAAGACAATACGCTATCGAATACTGCACATCCGAAAGGTTGCTCGTCATAATGACTGAAAGTGGGCTTCCACACAAAATTCTTCGGCAAATGATATTCTATTGCAAACATGATGGATAGAAAAGCGACAATAAAGACAATGAACCAGCGACTTCCTTTCATAAGACGCCTCCTTTCCCTATTTCTTCCTGCAAGATCTGCATTGCCCGGAAGAGTTCTTCCGTCGCCTCAAAGTTGCCATAACGTACCCTCAGGAAATGATTGGTCAGTTGCCTGAAAGCCGGTAGCCGGACTTCATTGATATACTGGGTAGGCGTTTTATAAAGTTGCCAGTCAATACGTTCAGCATCACTAAGTTGTTTCAAAGTTTGCAGATAAAGCAGACGTATTGCTTCCCGGTAATTCTGACGGGAAAGCGCTTCCGCAATCCCTCCCGGAAAATCCACACCGTAAATGGTGTCCTCTTCAACTGTATAAGGCAACGCATTTTTATGCGAGGTCATAAACAATTCCGGGCGTTTCCGGTAGACAAACCAAACAATCAGCAACAAAAGAAGAATGGCAATACATACCAGGATAAGCCCTGAATACTCTTCAGCAAAATGACTGCCGAATATTTTGCGCAACAACTCCCCAAACTGCCGACTGATCCACTCAAAGACATTCATCTCCGGAGTAATCAGTTCACGGTTATAGTTGTATGCCGAATCAGACTGCCAGAGGGCAATCTGCACCGTATCACAGACTAGTGTATCAGCCGGGGAAGTGAGATTCATCTAGTGGAGGTTCGTTTTAGAGTTTATCAAAATTGTCAATATCACTTTCTACCGTTATGCTGTCTACCACTTCCGATGCATGGCCATACTGATAAACCAGACCGACGATACCGAATATAGCCGATAAGTAAGAACCATACAACATCAGAATAGAGAACAAATATTGCGCAAAGTTCAGTCCGACTGATGAAGAGGTCGCACCTCCGTCACTCATCGTAAAGATCATTTTTACAATATAGATCACATACCAAGGTATAGAAACGATTCCTTGTAACACACTGGCAATAATCCCCATCACAATTAAAATTAGAAAGACGCCTCCCCAGGTAGCGAATCCCAACCGGAATGTTTTTGCAAATGCCTTACCCAACGAAATGTCTTCAAATAAGTAGATGGGAGCCATTAATGCCAAAGGAACCATAAACGCGAATAAAAGCGGGATGGTCAGAATGAGTGTGAAAGGTGTCAATACAGCCAATAAGACAATAAAGATCACCGCAAAGATGAATAAAAAGCCGCAGGCGATCCCCATCAAAAACAGTCTTTTAATATTACGGAGTAACAACGATTTTATATCGCCGAATACAACCCCGTTCAGGCGTTCTTCCCGTTCATTATACAATCGTACCATCGCATAAATCAAGGAAGTCATCAACAAAGCTCCCAAACATGAAAAAAAGACAACTCCTGCATAATTGAGTGCAAACGAAGGTCCCAAAGCAGCTAAAGGATTATCACTTATTCCTCCGGACGTCTGCATAGCAGTAAGATCTGTCATACTTCCCATTAAACCGCTAAAGTTTGCAGCTTGAATTAAGCATATAGGGAGTATCAGATAAGTTGAATACTTAAACAATTGTTTCCAATTCTCTTTTATAAAATCAAAAGAAGCGTTCAACTTCTCACCGAAAGGACGTTTCACATACATCGCAATCTTAGGTTTCTGTGATTCCATGTTTTTTTCTATTTGGTAAATAAATATAGTAGAATATAATAAATGCCAGAGAAGTGAATATCACGCCAAGTCTCAACACATCGGGAAGCTCTGTGTGCCGGGTAAGAAAACCTTCTATAAAGCCTGCCATAATGAACACCGGAACAGTGCCGATCACTATTTTCAAGCCTCGCTTCGCTCCTCTTCTGAAAGATTCCAAGCGGGAATAGGTGCTGGGGAACAACCAGCCGTTGCCCAAAGCCAATCCGGCGGCACCGGCCACGATAATCGCCCAGATTTCAAGCGTTCCGTGCAACCAGATGGCAAGACTGGATTCCCACAACAAATCGTGTTGATAAAAGAATGTTTGAAAAGCTCCTACCATGATACCATTGGAGAGAAGCATATACCCTGTTCCAAAACTAGTCAGCAATCCCATTGCAAAGCAGTTGAAAGAGACCATCACGTTATTAAGTGTAATGCCCAAGAACATCGGTACTTCGGAAGAACCATTATATACGGCCATCGGCTCCCCATTGGCAATATTGTCGAGTGTCATATCCACATAACCGTTTCCCAATATCAGCCGGACAAAATCCGGGTCATTCGCTGCTGATAATACGCCGATTAATGCGCTGGCAACAAAAATCAAAAAGGAGGTCAGCAATTCGCGCCGTGCATCGTGCATGGTTCGTGGCACTTCCTGTGTCCAGAAGGTAATAATCCGTGTCCACTTCTCGCGTTTATTGCGGTAGATTTCGTTGTGCAACGCTGAAGCCAGATTATTCAGATAAATAGTAATACGGGAAGTTGGGAAATGTGTTTGGGCAAATGCCAGGTCAGCTGTCAAGTCCGTATACGCATCGGCTAGTTGGTCGGGGGACAGACTTGCCGCCCGCTCCACAACTTTCTCTGTCTCCTTCCATTTTTCAATGTTCCGACGAATAAACGTTACTTCTTTCATGCTTTTCAATAGATTTCGGATAAGTTTTGTCCGAAACCGGAAGCAAAAATAAGAGAATTATGATATATTTGCAACGGAATCCTAAAAATGTTTATCCTGAAATGGCAGAATCTACGATAATAACCGGACAATTCGTTCGTATCAGCCAAACGCCCGCCAGTATCGGCGAACGACTGATGGCTTTAATCATCGATTATTTTCTGATCGGGCTTTACATCTTGTCCACAGCTACGCTCTTGTCCAAATTAAGTTTGCCGTCAGGATTCAGTTTGTTCTTTTTTCTGTGCGTCGTTTATTTACCGGTTCTCGGTTATTCTTTTCTTTGTGAGATGTTCAATCACGGACAAAGCTTTGGCAAAAAACTCATCAATATCCGTGTCGTAAAAGTAGACGGTTCTACTCCTAGCATCGGCTCTTATCTGTTACGGTGGCTTCTTTTCTCAATTGATGGTCCCATCACAAGCGGTCTTGGACTTCTGGTCGTTTTATTGAATAAGAACAATCAACGATTAGGAGATCTGGCTGCCGGTACGATGGTGATTAAAGAGAAAAACTATCGCAAGATACATGTCAGCCTAGATGAATTCGATTATCTGACCCAAAATTATCATCCGGTATATCCGCAGTCGGCAGATCTATCTCTCGAACAAGTGAATGTTATTACCCGGACTTTGGAATCAGGTGAGAAAGACCGGGCAAGACGTATCACGGCACTTGCCAAGAAAGTACAGAAATTACTTTCCGTTACTCCTCGTGACGATAATCAGGAAAAATTTCTTCAGACTGTACTTCGCGATTATCAGTATTATGCATTGGAAGAAATATAGGGTCCCAGGAAAGATTTATAACTTCATTTCTCATATTCTCATCATTTTTCATCAAATATCACATTATCTTAGTATCTTCATTCATTTCTCATAACCAGATACCTACTAGTCTATTATCAATCTATTCTCATTTTACATGACGTCCTGCTATCTCCTTCACGTAAGCAACTGCTGAATCACTTGTGTTCCACTTGATAATGCCACATTTTTGAACGAACATCATAATCGTTCCACTCCAATGCACAGGTCTGTTCACTAGAGTGGAAGGATCTGTCTACTAGAGTGAAAAGAACCGTTCACTCTAGTGGAACGAATAGGATGTTGATTCGACAATAAACGAATAAAGACAAGATGTACTAAGGATACCAGTACATAACATACCAATAACCATTAAATGGAAAATAGAGTTATGTAATTTGAAGTTTAAATCCTCCACAAGGAAAAGAAGAATAAGAGCCTGGTTATCATTCACAGGTAGCTATGTATACATATACTTTATATATTTTTCTATCAACAAAAAAAGAGATATACTTATTTACAAAGTATACCTCCTTTTTTGATTTTATCTACAATGAGACCGTACATCGTTTAGTCCACCTGACCCAGAGAGTTTCCGTATTCCATTTCTCCCTGAACCACAAAGAGGACTTCTTCAGGATCGTATTCTCCCATTTCATCCTTTTTGGCTTCCTTTACAATGTAAGCCACAACCTCTTCCAAATCGATGTTAACATAACCGTCTTCATCGGGTTGAGCGTCAAGAATGCCACTTTCAGAGTAATACTCGTCGATTAAATCGAGAAAATAATACAATTCATCGTCCGAGAACTTCTCTTTCAGTTCTTGAGGCAGATAGTTTTTGATAAACTCGATGGTCTTTTCGTCATCGGCATCTGCTAATAAAAAATCGTCTTCCAGTCCCATTTTTTTTAAATATTAAGTGATAAGTATTAAGCATTATCGACTATAAAAGCTTCTTCACCTTTTCTGCGAATACCGGTTTGCCAACTGCACCTACCTGTTTGTCTACTATTTCACCGTTCTTGAAAAACAATACAGTAGGAATATTACGGATACCATATTCAGCAGCCATATCACCATTTTCGTCTACATCGCACTTACCGATGATTACTTGTCCTTCAAACTCCGCAGCCAATTCTTCAATGATAGGAGCCACCATCTTACAAGGGCCACACCAAGGAGCCCAAAAATCTACAACAACCGGTTTTCCTTCTGCAAGAACCTCTTTATAGTTGCTGTCTGTAATTTCTAAAGCCATTTTTTTAAGTATTAATTGTTAAATGTTATTTCGTTAGCTTATTCTCGCCACAAATATAATCAATTTATATGAAATCCCAGTTCCGGACGTTCCTTTAAATATGTTATTAAATCCCGCCCCACTGAAAGCTTGATCGGACGGGAAATCAAATCAATTGACATGTGGCTTACATCGGCATCATCCGTCACTTTAAAATACAATTCCGTATTTCCCGGATGTTCCTTGGTCAGAGTGGCAAGCTCTGTAACCAAAGCCGAGTTCAAGACTGACAGAGGAATGATAATCGTGATCTTCTGCACCAGTCCTTCTTTCACATCGGGAAGAAGTTCCATAGAAGTGATTTTCACTTCCAATTCATCCTGTCGCCATTGTTTCGCTTGGCAACGGGCTTTAATATATAGGAACGTTCCTTCGTTGAGATATCCCTGATAAGTCACCCAGTCATTTCCCCAGAATGGGATTTCGGTAGAACCGGAATAATCTTCAATCTTAGCAATACCATACGGATTTCCATTCTTGCTGACTCCGCGACGAACACTAGTCACAATCCCTCCCATCGTTATTTCACGACCAACAAGTGCAGCTTTATCTTCCAAATCCGCCATCCGTGTATTGCAGACATGTTCCAATACGATAGAAAATTCATCCAACGGATGAGCAGAAAGATAGATACCTACCAAATCACGCTCACGATTCAGACGATCGAGATCACTCCAACGTTCTACACCTTGAGGAATTTCAGGAGTTGCAACATCAATAACGTTTTCACCACCGAACAAAGAATTGACAGCAGCTGCCTTATCTGCCTGATAGCGGTTACCATAGCGCATCAATGTTTCCAGAAATACTTCACCCTTAGAATTTACAGCAAAATATTGCTCCCGCTTCAGTTCAGGGAAACTATCAAACCCTCCGGCTAATGCCAGACACTCCATATTCTTCTTGTTGCAGGCATTCAGGTTGACACGTTGCACAAAGTCGAATATACCGAGGAAAGGACCATTCTTACTACGTTCCTCCATAATGCTATGGACGGCAGCTTCACCTACACCTTTGACAGCCCCTAGTCCGAAACGGATATTACCATCATGGTTTACTGTAAACTTCAGGTTACTTTCGTTTACATCTGGCCCCAGCGTCTGAATACCCATTGCCTTACATTCGTCCATCAATTTCGTAATATCGGTAATGTTCGACAAGCTTCGGCTCATCACAGCAGCCATATATTCAGGAGGATAATTAGCTTTTAGATAAGCTGTTTGGTAAGCTACCCACGAATAACAAGTAGCATGTGATTTATTGAAAGCGTATGACGCAAACTTTTCCCAGTCGGTCCAGATTTTTTCAAGAACTTTCGGGTCGTGTCCGTTCTTTCGTCCACCTTCAATAAATTTAGGTTTCATGTGGTCTAGCTTGTCACGCAACTTCTTACCCATCGCTTTACGGAGTGCATCAGACTCACCGCGGGTAAAGTCCGCCAATAAGCGCGACAGAAGCATCACCTGTTCCTGATAAACCGTTATACCATACGTATCCTTCAAGTATTTTTCCATTACCGGAATATCATACTCAATCGGCTTACGCCCATGTTTACGGTCGATAAAATCAGGTATATAATCCATCGGTCCCGGACGATAAAGGGCATTCATGGCAATCAAATCTTCGAATGTAGAAGGCTGCAATTCGCGCAGATATTTCTGCATGCCGGCAGATTCAAACTGGAATGTACCAATCGTCCGTCCGTCACTATATAATTTATAAGTAGCCGGATCGCAGATGTCTATCGCATCGACGTCTACTTCAACATTACGGCTTAAACGGATATTTTCAACGGCCTCTTTGATAATAGACAAAGTTTTCAGACCAAGGAAGTCCATCTTAATCAATCCGGTATCTTCAATCACCGAACCTTCATACTGGGTAACAAGCATTTTTTCGCCCGTTTCCTTATCATCAGCAGTGCTGACAGGTACCCAGTCGGTGATATCGTCACGACAGATAATCGTACCACAAGCATGTACACCTGTACCACGTACGTTACCTTCGAGCATCTTAGCGTACTTGATCGTATCCCGTACCAACGGATCGGATGATGCTTCCGCAGCTTGTAGTTCGGGAACATATTCAATCGCATTCCGCAAGTTCAGTTTCTTATCAGGAATCTTATCCGGCACTAATTTAGCCAGTCGGTCAGACTCCGATAGAGGCAGCTTTTGCACACGGGCAACATCCTTGATAGCCAACTTAGTAGCCATTGTACCATAAGTGATGATATGAGCTACTTTTTCCTGACCATATTTATTCGTTACCCAACGAAGTACCTCTCCACGACCGTCATCATCAAAATCCACATCGATATCGGGCAAGGAGATACGGTCCGGATTCAAGAAACGCTCAAACAGCAAATCGTACTGGATAGGGTCGATTTTCGTAATTCCCAGACAATAAGCCACTGCCGAACCGGCAGCCGAACCACGTCCCGGACCGACCGACACACCCAATTCCTTACGTGCCGCATTGATGAAGTCCTGTACAATCAAGAAGTATCCTGGGAAACCCATTGTTTTCATGATATACAGTTCGAAGTTCATCCGCTCTTTAACTTCTTCGGACAGAGGTTCACCATAAATTCTTCTGGCTCCGTCAAAAGCTAGTTTCGCCAAGTAATCTCCTTCAAGTTTAATACGATAGAGTTTATCATAGCCACCCAAGCGTTTGATTTTTGCCTTCCCTTCTTCTTCACTCAACACCACATTACCATGCTCATCTTGGGTAAACTCATCATAAAGGTCCTTTTCCGTATATTTAGCCCTATATCCCTCTTCCGTCCCAAAGTCTTCGGGAATAGCGAAAGTAGGCATGATAGGCGCATGGTCGATGGAGTAATATTCTACTTTGTCGAGGATTTCCAACGTATTGCTCAAGGCTTCCGGCACATCGGCAAAGAGTTCATTCATCTCCTCCCGTGTTTTCATCCATTCCTGTTTGGTGTAAAGCATACGGCTTGGATCATCCAGGTCCTTACCGGTGCTCAAACAAATCAGGCGGTCGTGCGCTTCGGCATTCTCTTCATCCACAAAGTGGACGTCGTTCGTACAAATCAGCTTGATGTTGAACTTCTGAGCATATTCCATCAGGTATTTGTTCACATTCACCTGCAATGGGTAACATTCGTGATTGGCACGGGGAACAGTTGCCTTATGGCGCTGCATCTCAAGATAGAAATCATCACCAAACAAGTTCTTATACCATTGTATAGCTTCTTCAGCTTCCGCAAATTGTCCGGCAGTAATCCGTTTTGGTATCTCACCACCGAGGCAGGCGGAGCAGACAATCAGTCCTTCATGATACTTTTCGAGTTCGCTGCGGTCCGTACGCGGACGCATATAATATCCGCGCGTCCACGCGTGCGATACTAATTTAATAAGGTTATGATAGCCTTTTTCGTTCTTAGCCAATACAATCAAGTGATAACCGCTTTGGTCCGGCTTTCCTTCTTTCAAATCCATTGTGCGGCGCGCCACATACATTTCACAACCGATGACGGGTTTGAAAAGTTTGTTTTCCGCTTCCACTATCTTGGCTTTGCAAGCGGCAATCTCCGCTTCTTTGTCCTCACACTCTATGGTACCGGCTTCAATTCCCGCTATCCGCTTTTTCAAGTCCTTGACTTCACCTTTCGGACCGCTATTCTTCTTATTGACGTAGTTCGTAAATTCCTTGATACCGAACATATTCCCATGATCGGTCACGGCAATACCCTTCATTCCATTCTTCATCGCCTTATCGACCAGACGAGCCACGCTTGCCTGACCATCCAAGAGAGAATACTGGGTATGGACATGTAAATGAACGAAATCCTGCATAATGATAAGTAGTTAATTTGAAGGCATAAAAGTACGACCTCTTGGGTTATAAACAAAAATAATCCTCAAAAAGTTATCAACATTCACATTTCTATGCTCATTTACTTGCTGATTTTTTAAATTAAGTATATTTTTGCAGACAATATCATTAAACAGCACTCATGGGTCGACTAAAGAAATTGAAGAAAATACGTATCCACCGCGAAGGAACACATATATTATGGGCTAGCTTTTTGCTATTGCTACTGATGAATACAGCTCTTTATTGGGGAATCGATTGCAAAATTCCATTTTATGTGATAGCAGTAGCGAGTATCGCAATCTATCTGCTAATGGTGAACTTCTTCCGTTGTCCGATCCGTCTTTTCGGGCAGGACACCGAGAAAATAGTCGTGGCACCTGCCGATGGTAAAATCGTTGTTATCGAAGAAGTCGATGAGAACGAATATTTCCACGACCGCCGATTGATGATTTCTATCTTTATGAGCATTGTGAATGTTCACGCCAACTGGTATCCGGTGGACGGTACCGTCAAAAAGGTGGCTCACCATAACGGCAACTTTATGAAAGCCTGGCTTCCGAAAGCCAGCACAGAAAACGAACGTTCTACGGTAGTGATCGAAACTCCCGAAGGAGTGGAAGTACTCACCCGCCAAATCGCCGGTGCTGTAGCACGCCGTATCGTAACCTACGCGGAAGTAGGCGAAGAATGTTATATTGACGAACACATGGGATTCATCAAATTCGGCTCCCGCGTGGATGTATATTTGCCTATCGGCACAGAAGTATGTGTCGGCATGGGGCAATTAACAACCGGTAACCAAACGGTTATCGCCAAACTTAAATAATCCTGTCACAATGACAAACGTTATTAAAAACAGTATTCCGAATACCGTCACCAGCCTGAACCTTTTCTCCGGTTGCATTACTTGCGTCATGGCTTTTGAGGCAAAATACGAGCTGGCATTGCTTTTCATTATCCTAAGTGCCATTTTCGATTTCTTTGACGGATTGTTGGCCCGTGCGCTCAATGCACATTCCGTTATCGGAAAAGATCTGGACTCATTGGCAGATGATGTCAGCTTCGGTGTGGCGCCTTCACTGATTGTATTCTCTCTGTTCAAAGAGATGTATTATCCGGAAAATATAGAATTCATCGCTCCTTTTCTACCCTATTTAGCATTCCTGATTTCCGTTTTCTCAGCATTACGCCTAGCAAAATTCAACAATGACACACGACAAACCAGCTCTTTTATCGGGCTGCCGGTACCTGCCAATGCTCTGTTTTGGGGATCATTAGTAGCAGGGGCACATGAGTTTCTCATATCAGACAACTGCCATCCTGTCTACCTTCTTATACTTGTCTGTCTGTTTTCATGGATGCTGGTATCAGAAATACCCATGTTTTCCCTGAAATTCAAAAATCTGTCATGGGCTGACAATAAAGTCAGCTTTATTTTCTTGATTATTTGCATTCCTTTCCTTGTTTTTCTGGGAATCAGTAGCTTTGCAGCCATTATTGTATGGTATATTTTACTTTCACTTTTTACAAGAAAAAGTAAATAAACAATCTCTTGGCACATTTGTTGTACTATGAGTCTTATCAAAGTTACAACGTAAAAATCATAGCCCGATGCATATACTTTTATTCATACTTATCTTTATTATTGCCATTGTCGTATTTGGCCTTTCTATTGTCGGCTTCATACTAAGAACGATTTTCGGATTAGGACGTGGTTCTTCATCATCCCGCCCGCAACAAACGGAATCCAAACGTACGAGTCAACAGGATTATGACCAGGCAAGTCGCCGTTCAAATGATGATGAAGAAGAAATATATTCCGAGAATGTTCCAGGAAAAAGACATAAAAAAATATTCACCCAAGATGATGGTGAATATGTAGATTTTGAAGAAATCAAATAAGCATCATGCTGCCACTTTCATCTTCGCTTCGCAGCAAAAAACTCTTTCATAAGCGTGGCACATTCATCGGCCATCAGTCCTTTAACGACAACAGTTTTAGGATGCAGAGCCGAACCGGCATATTTCTGATAGCCACGTTTCTCATCTTCGGCGCCAAACACAAGTCTGCCCGTTTGTGCCCAGGCGACAGCTCCGGCACACATCACACAGGGTTCAACTGTGACATACAGAGTACATTCATTGAGATATTTACCCCCAAGAACATTGGCTGCGGCAGTAATCGCCTGCATTTCGGCATGGGCCGTCACATCATTCAATGTTTCCGTGAGATTGTGGGCACGCGCAATAATCCGCTCTTTACAAACCACAACAGCCCCCACGGGCACTTCCCCCCGCTCGGCAGCCTTACGTGCCTCCATCAAAGCCTGTTTCATGAAATAAGTATCGTCCAGCACTCTCTTTAATTTTTAATCATAAACTATCCTCTATCGTCTCATATCGTGCTCACCGAAAAGGGTCGGATAATCTTCTTCCATATTCTTATGGATAAACATGAGAATGGTTTCGCGAAGCCAACGTGACTTATTCGTTATCTTGTACTTTTCAAGATAACGATCTACAATCAGTTGCTCTTCATCGCTCAACAAAATGCTCATCCGTCGTTCTCTTTTAGTACATTCGACGTGCATTTTCAGGCACTTCTTACTTCTTTTTCTCATATCTTCTGCAAAATTACTTTTACTTCTGTAAAAACAAAGAATAAAAGCAGTAAATTTGCAAAAAAAAGATGGCTGAACATAATGATTTAGGAAAATCCGGAGAAAATGCCGCTGTAGCTTATCTGGAGCAGAAAGGTTATCTTATTCGTGACCGGAATTGGAGAAAAGGACATTTCGAACTAGACATTGTAGCTGCAAAAGACAATGAACTGGTTGTAGTAGAAGTGAAGACGCGCAGTGACACTCTGTTTGCGGCACCGGAAGATGCTGTAGATTTACCCAAAATAAGACGCACAGTACGTGCGGCGGATGCCTATATCAAATTGTTCCAGATTGACAATCCTGTACGCTTCGATATCATTACCGTAGTAGGCAACGACGGGAATTTCAAGGTTGAACACATAGAGGAAGCGTTTTATCCTCCTTTATATTAAAATGCTGTGGCTTTCATATTTATCATTATTAAAAGCCGTAAGCTTCATGCAATCCGTGCTTAAATTTATGATATAAACTAATTATGAAAACATACTATAATTATTAATTTATTATGAACGTAGAAACTGTCAGAGAATATTGCTTAAACAAGAAAGGAACTACCGAATCTTTTCCTTTTGATGAGGTATCACTTGTTATAAAAGTAATGAACAAGATGTTTGCCCTTATTGACCTGGAAGAAGCAAATCACATCTCATTAAAATGCGATCCGGAAAAGGCGATTGAACTACGCGAACATTATTCCGGAATTGAAGGAGCTTACCATTTCAACAAGAAGTACTGGAATAGCGTCCGCTTTGACAGTGATGTAGATGACAGGCTTATGAAAGAACTCATAGACCACTCTTACGATGAAGTAATCAAAAAATTTACTAAAAAATTACGTGCAGAATATGATGCTCTCCCCTGATTTATTTCCGGTTCCATTGATTCATATCAGCGAAACAAATTCTACCAATAGCTATTTACAAACCTTTTGTGCCAAAGAAAAAACAGAAGAGTTTACAACCGTAGCTGCCGACTACCAAACCTCCGGACGGGGACAGCGTGGAAATTCATGGGAATCGGAGCCGCACAAAAATCTCCTTTTCAGCTTTGTGCTTTTTCCCGAGTTTCTGGAAGCACGCCGCCAATTTCTTATTTCCCAAATTGTGTCTTTAGCTATCAAAGAAGAATTGGATACATATACCGATGATGTTTCTATCAAATGGCCGAATGATATTTACTGGAAAGAGAAGAAAATATGTGGCATATTGATAGAGAATGATTTGATGGGGCGGAATATCAGCCGGAGTATTGCGGGAATCGGAATCAATATCAACCAGGAAGAGTTTCACAGCCCGGCTCCCAATCCTGTCTCATTGTACCAAATCACAGGAAAGCAATATGATATTTATGAGGTATTGAAGAATATTATGTTGCGCATACAGTCTTATTATAATCAGCTTAAAAAGAATGATACTTCATCAATTGTTGCCCACTATGAAAAATCGCTTTTCAGAAAGGAAGGGATGCATCGGTACAAAGATGCTGACGGAGAGTTCCTTGCACGGATTGTATGTGTAGAACCCGAAGGAAGATTGATTCTGGAAGATGAAATGCAGACAAAAAGAAGATATATGTTTAAAGAAGTAGAATATTTATTGAAATAAGTAATCTACTAATTGATTAAAAACATTATCTTTGAAACCTATGTTTATAGAAAAAACTCTCTCATTTATGAAAACAAGATTAATTCTCCTGCTTCCGTTATTATGGATATTAATAGGCTGTAGTGATTCAAACTCTGATTCAGCAACTTTAGAAATTTCCCAATCTACATTTGATGATGTCAGTCCGGAAGGAGCTACCATAAAAGTATCCATCACATGCAGTTCTACTTGGAGAACAAGCAGTAACCAAAATTGGTGTATTCCAAATTTACAAAATGGTAGTAATGATGGAGAACTCGTCTTGACTATACATGCCAACAATACGTCAGAGGAAAGGAATGCGACAGTCACCATCATGGCAAAGAAAACGAACAAGACTATAAAAATAACTCAATCCCCTTCTACAAGTACAGCCAATGAACATCATTATAAATTGCCCGTTATATTCCACGTCCTTTATAAAAGCCGCAATGATAGAAACCAATATGTAACCAAAGGCCGTCTCGCCCAAATCATTAACGCTTGTAACTTGACGTATAAGAATAAGATATATCAAGATTCAAAATATAACATCAGCCAAGATATGAATCTTGAATTTGTCATGGCAACAGAAAAGCCGGACGGGACAATTTTGGAAGAAGCAGGAGTTGAACGAATAGAATGGGATGAAGTTCCGATGTCTTGCGAACAATTTATGGATGGAAAAGATAAAAACCAAGCTAAGAAATATGCGGAAATGCTCTGGAATCCTAAAGTATATATCAATATTTTTGTATATCCATTTAGCGAAAACAACATTTTAGGAATTGCACATTTACCTTACTGTTTATCATCATATCCGTTAGATGGTTTAAACAATGGAAATTATTTCTTAAGCCATGAGGTAGAATACCCTCATTGTGTGTCTATCAATAGCAACTATATTTATGTAAACGGTGACAATAGTTCCTACTATACGGCTGATGTTTACAATACTCTTGCACATGAACTAGGACACTACCTTGGATTACATCATGCCTTTTCCGAAGATGGAGATAATACTGATTTGTGTAAAGACACCGATTATTGCACCGACACCCCTACCTACAACATTACTGAATATACAGAATGGGTTAACGGCATAGACGATTTCAACAAGTATTCATTCGATGAATTGTGTACAAGAACAAACTGTGAGGGCGACACCTTTATTTCTCACAATATCATGGACTATGCTTTTTGTTATTCAGACCAATTTACATTCCAGCAACGCAAACGTATCCGCCACGTATTATCTTACAGCCCTCTTATTCCCGGGACAAAGGAATACACATCAGCAGATACCCGTTCTTTAAGTTGTGACGAACAACCACCAATACAGTTTAGATATTAGTATTTGAAATAAGCTAAAAGAGGTACATTGTAAGTATCCTTTATTTTCGAAGGTTAAACTATCCTGTCCCTATCAATTTGTAACTTGATAAATAGCAAAATGCATATTGATAGTAACAGATGGAGAGGAAATTATTTTTTTTCTTGAAGATTTAATTATATTTGCAACGAATTACTAATTTATAAACACAATATCTTCTGCTTTTCTGATGCAATATACCTTATATCAAAATATGAAAGATGTGGCTTTATGGAACCTTGTATTGAAGGGCGATATGAAAGCTATGTCTTTATTGTATAAGAAACATTACGAATTATTACTTAACTTTGGTCTGAAATATACTTCAGACGAAGAATTCGTAAAGGATTGCATTCAGGATGTTTTTGTAAAACTTTGTACAAGTAAACGATTGTCATCGACGGAGTATGTACGTTCTTATCTTTTAACTTCTTTGAAAAATGTTATATCTGATAAATTGTCATCAATGAGATTGACGGAAGATCTGAATGAACATTTCTTTGAACTGAAAATAGAAGATGCTGCTTTAGAATCCCTTTTTAATGGTAATGATGAAGAACTTCAATTAAGCAAAAAATTGATAAACGCCTACAAAAGTCTGCCTGAGAACCAGCGGGTGGCAATCTATCTTCGTTATGTCAAAGGATTGTCCTATAAAGAAATGGCAGCTGTCTTGAACATAAATCCCCAGTCTTCCATGAATTTGGTTTCTCGTGCATTGACCAGTTTACGGTCAAAAATGACTTTGGATGAGTATTTACTATTTATTATTTTATTCTTTTCCTGACTATATTACTCTTTTTTTTATAAATACTCTATTTTTTTTCGGAAAAAGTGAGTAGACATTTGCATTATCATCGTTTTAAAGATAAAGACGATGAAAAATGGAGAAAAGAAAGTTTAAAATACGCCACCATGTTGCACGAAAATTGATCGAGCACGCCAGAGAACAGGAGAGACATGTCACTCCTGAAGAACTGGACGACTTGTGGAAACGTGTAGAAGAACAAGTATTCATAGAGAAAAGAAAGAACTCACGACGCCGTATCCTGTATGACACCATGGCTTTATCGGCTGCGGTTATCTTCTTCTGCATGTTCTGGTTAGGCAAACAATTCATTGCTTATTATGCGGATGATGATTCAATTGTTGATTTTGCCCAATACACACAAGCCGAAGAAGCAACCAACAAGGATATTCGATTACTGATACCAGGCAAGAAGGAAGTAGAAGTGAAAGAAACAGATGCAAATATCATCTATTCGCAAAATGGAACGGTGGTAGTCAATTCTGATACAATTACTCAGCGAGAAACACAGGAGAAAGAAAGAGAGTTCAATCAATTGATAATACCGAAAGGAAAAAGAACCCGATTGACCTTGGCAGACGGAACACGTTTATGGGCAAATTCAGGGACACGCGTCGTTTATCCCGGTCATTTTGAAAAAAATCGCCGTGAGATTTATGTAGAAGGAGAAGTCTATCTTGACGTGTTTCGTAATGAGAATGCTCCTTTCATCGTCCGGACTAAAGATTTTCAGATACAGGTCTTGGGGACATCTTTTAATGTCTCTGCATATCCGTCGGAGGGCGTTTCATCTGTCGTGTTGGTTGAGGGAAGTGTGAATGTAAAGAATCAGCAGAAAGAACAAGTGATACTTGCTCCAGGGCAACTGGTTGATATAGAAACGGGACGGTTGCATTCTCCCCGCAATGTAGATGTTGAGCCATATGTATGCTGGGTGAAGAATATGCTGATGTATGTAGATGAACCTTTGGATAAGGTATTTAGAAAATTAAATTTGTATTACGGCAAAGAATTTATCTTGGAATCCGGCGTGGCAGAGCTGCTAGTTTCCGGAAAACTGGATTTGAAAGAAAAATTAGAAGACGTTTTACATACTATTTCTTTTTCTGCTCCTATATATTGCGAAGAAATAGAAGGGAGAATATTTGTAAGAAAAAAAAATAGATATGAATCATTTATAGTTAACCCTTTAATGTATAATTTTATGAGAAACAAAAGTTCTGAAGAAAAGGTTGGATGATACTGCAATTATCATTTTGTCCTAAAATGATTAATTATTATTTTATAGACAATTGTTATTTTCCCATTTTTTAATATCAGTCCATTTGTACAGATATAAGTAAGATTTAGAGTTATGAAGGGATTATTTGATATTTTTCAATAATAATAGAAGAAAATTAATAACAACCATTCATTCTATAGCAGAAATACATTATTAAAATTAGATATACAATGAAAGTGATTAAGTGGATGTTAACCTTAGGTATATTGTTACCGACGTATGCCTTTTCACAATCCGGAATCGAACGAATTAAAATTGATGGATTTATTGGAGAACGAATTAATACCTGTATCGAAAAGCGGGTAAAGGCACAGAACGTGCCAGAATTGATACATCCTTTCCGGCATATGACAGAAGGCGGATGGTGGCAATCTGAATTTTTCGGCAAGTGGATGCTTGGAGCTACTGCTTCCTACCGATACACTGCCGATCCAGAATTGCTTCAAATAATCAAAGATGCCGCATCGGATTTTATGGAAACACAGCAATTGGATGGCTACATCGGAAACTATAAACAGGAAGACAGACTGACCAATTGGGATATTTGGGGACGTAAGTACTCATCTCTTGCCTTATTGGAATATTATCGGCTGACCAAGGATGGAAAGGCTCTGAAAGCTGTGGAACGGCTGATCGACCATTTAATAAAAGAACTGGAAGAAAGGAATGTCAATATTGCAGCAAGCGGATTTTATTACGGCATGGCAAGTTGTTCCATATTAGAACCTGTAGTCTATTTATACAAGGAAACAAACAAGCCCCGATATTTAGATTTTGCAAAAATGATTGTTGGGGGCATTGAGCAAGCAGGAAGTTCGCAGCTCATCACCAAGGCACTTCAAGATATTCCCGTATCTCACCGTTCTCCATTTCCTAATCAATGGTGGTCTTTTGAAAACGGACAAAAAGCCTATGAAATGATGTCCTGTTATGAAGGACTGGTAGAATTAGGAAAAGTGCTGAATGAACCGCTTTATTTGGAAGCAGTCCAAAAAACAGTTGACAATATCCTTCAGGAAGAGATAAACATTGCAGGCTCCGGTGCAGCTTTTGAATGTTGGTATGAAGGAAAAAAGAAACAGACAATACCTACTTATCACACAATGGAGACTTGTGTGACTTTTACTTGGATGCAACTTTGTGCACGTTTGTGGCGGGAAACTGCCAATCCGATGTATATGGACGAGTTCGAACGCACGATGTATAATGCATTAATGGCGTCCATGAAGAGAGATGGTTCGCAAATTTCGAAATATAGTCCGTTAGAAGGACGGAGGCAACCGGGTGAGGAGCAGTGCGGAATGCATATAAATTGTTGCAATGCTAACGGACCGAGAGGATTTGCGTTGATTCCGGACATTGCCTACCAAGTAAAAGACAATCAAATATATGTGAATCTATATTTGAATTCGGATGCTGTTGTTGCTTTAAACAAAAACAAGATAGCGCTCCATATGCAAACTCAATATCCTTTGGATGGGAAAATCGAGTTGGCAATCAATCCTCAAAAAGAAACGACCTTTGGATTTGAAATCCGTATTCCTTCGTGGGCAGGCAGAAATTTCCGTATTTTGGTAAATGGTGAGCAGCAGAGATATTTCCATAAAGGCAGCTATCTTTCACTTTATCGAAAATGGATGAAAGGTGACCGGATTACCATGGACTTTGATTTGGAAACCCGTGTAGTACATCATGAACATTCGCAGGCTGTGACACACGGACCGCTTGTATTTGCCAGAGACAGTCGTTTTAATGATGGTGATGTAGATGAATGTGCAGTTATTCAGTGTGACCGGGAAGGAGTCGTCCAAGCAACACTCAAAAACACCTTTGAAAGCTCATTCGCATGGATAACAATGGAAGTTCCCATGATTTTGGGCACTGACTTGGAGAATCCGGGAAATAAGGCTGTTCGGATGATTCATTTTTGCGATTTTGCTTCATCTGGCAATGACTGGGCAACTACAGGACGTTATCGGGTATGGATTCCTGAAACACTTCATGTTATGTCCGAACCTTTTTACAAATATTCGGAGTTGCCAAACAAGAAAGAAAAAAGTGGCAATCCGATATTCAGTGGTTGGTATGCAGACCCTGAAGCGGTAGTGTTTGATAATAAATACTGGATTTACCCAACTTCATCGCTTCCTTTCGAACAACAATTATATATGGATGCTTTTTCATCTGAAGATCTTGTTAATTGGGAAAAGCATCCTAAAGTCCTTTCTATAGAAAATATCAGTTGGCTAAGAAAGGCACTATGGGCACCTGCTGTCATTGAAGCAAATGGCAAGTACTATTTCTATTTTGGAGCAAATGATATAAAAAATAATGAAGAAATCGGTGGAATTGGCGTTGCGGTTGCCGATACTCCGATAGGACCGTTCAAAGATGTATTGGGCAAGCCGTTGATTGGTAAAATTGTCAACGGTGCCCAACCGATTGACCAATTTGTCTTTAAAGACGATGACGGGCAATACTACATGTATTATGGTGGCTGGGGACATTGTAATATAGTGAAAATGGGAACTGACCTAATTAGCATAGTGCCTTTCGAAGATGGCAGTATGTATAAGGAAGTGACTCCTGAAAATTATGTGGAAGGTCCGTTCATGCTGAAACGAAACGGTAAATATTACTTTATGTGGTCGGAAGGCGACTGGAACGGTCCTGATTATAGTGTTGCATACGCCATTGCTGATTCACCGTTTGGTCCTTTTAGAAGAATGGGACAAATATTAAAACAGGACAAAAACATTGCTACAGGTGCTGGACATCATTCAATTATCAAAGGTCTGGATAAAGATGAATGGTATATCGTCTACCATCGTCATCCTTTGGGGGATACCGATGGAAATCATCGGGTGACTTGCATTGATCGGATGTATTTTAGTCAGGACGGAAGTATTTTACCCGTTGAAATGACTAATACAGGCGTAAAAGCCGCTTCATTAAGATGAACTTAATATTTAAATAAAAATCACAAGAAAAAAGTAGATATGATTTACAGTTAATTAATACGTATTTATGAAAAACAGAAGTCCTTAAAAAATAGGCTGAATGGTAGTTGCGATATCATCCAGCCCTAAAATTAAACAACAATTGATTATTTAATTTTATAAAATTCGTTGCTAATATATGAAAAATAACAGTAGTATATTTTCTGCGGGAACGAGAGTTACTCGCATATTATTTCTTTTTAGTTTTTGTTTTCTTTCTTTGTATACCTATGCTATAAACGCAAGTAAATATGCTCAAGAGAAAACGCTAACAGTAAAGGTACAAAATAAAACTGTCAAGGAGGTACTCGATTATATAGAAAAAAACAGTGAGTTTATTTTCTTTTACTATAACAAAGCGATTGACACGAAGCGAAGTGTCAGTATGCATGTAAAAGACAAACCTATCACGACAATCTTAGATAGGTTGTTTGAGGGGACAGATGTGCAGTACGAGATAAAAGACCGCCAAATTTCTTTAAAAAAAGGATCTGTACAGCAACGTCCACAGGATAAGAAGCAACAGAAACGTAAATTGACAGGGAAAGTAGTGGATGAAGAGACAAACGAACCTTTAGTTGGGGTTAGTATTGTTGCTGTAGAAGAAAACAGAGGTATCATCACAGGAATAGATGGAAGTTTTTCAATAGAGGTATATAATAATACAAAATTACAGTTTTCATACATCGGATATAAAAAACAGATCCTTTTAATAGAAAACCAACCAATATTAAATGTTAGGATGCAACCAGACAATGCAATGCTGAATGAGGTGGTTGTTGTGGGTTACGGAAGCCAAAAGAAGGGCAATTTGACAGGATCGATATCAAGTGTAAAATCAGAAGACCTGACAGTAGCTCCTATAGCAACAGTTTCCAACTCATTGGCAGGACGGTTGCCAGGATTGATTGCCACTCAATCCAGTGGACAGCCTGGTTCTAATTCAGCTGCACTGAATATTCGTGGATTTGGCAATGCCTTGGTTATTGTTGATGGAATTGAAGCGTCTCTTGACAACATTGATGCTAATCAGATAGAGTCTGTATCTATACTGAAAGATGGAGCTGCATCGATTTACGGCGCCAGAGCTGGTAATGGTGTTATATTGGTTACAACAAAGCGAGGTATTAATCAGAAACCCATAATCACGCTTAACAGTACATTCACTTGGCAAGGGGCAACCAGTATGTTGAAGCCTGCCAGTGCGGGACAAAGAGCAGAAATGGAAAGAGAGAAACATCTCCAAGCCGGATTGCCGGAATCTTCTGCTCCTTTTACGGAAGAAGCCGTGCAGAAATATTACGATGGTACAGACCCTCTCTATCCTAACACTGACTGGTATAAAGTGTTAATTAGAGATTGGGCACCCGAACAGCAGCATAACATCTCAGTCCGTGGTGGAAGCGAAAAAATTAAATACTATGGATTTTTCGGTTACTTGAATCAACAAACAATGATTAAGAAAAATGGAGGTAAATATGAAAGGTTCAATTTCCAATCCAATGTTGATGCCAAAATATTGGATAATCTGACTTTACAAATAGACCTTGGATACACTCAAGAGCAGCGTGACTATACAACACGCGATATGTCTCCGGGGTTGAATAATATGTGGCAGGATTATTGGAACACATTACCTTATTATCCTGCCAGTCTGCCGGATCCGAACAAGGTATCATACGCTTACGGAGCAGGAACAGGTGGTCTGCATGTTAGTTCTAATAGGGAATTAAGCGGATATTCGGATACTAAAAATGAAGATTTGCGTGGTACAGCCTCATTGGAATATAAGTTTAAAGCAGTGAAAGGGTTGTCGTTGAAAATATTTGAAAGTTACAGGAAGGTTAATATGTTTGGCAAGACGTTTACTAAGCCAGTGCAGCTTTATACATATGAACCCAACAGTGATACTTATACATTGGCTGGAACATCTGGTGGAAACAAGGCTACTTTGAGTCAGTCTGTGGTGCAGGAGTCTACGTTTACTCAACAATATTCTCTTAATTATGATAACCATTTTAAAGATCATCATTTAACGGCAATGGCATTGTTGGAATGTATTGATTATTCAAGCAATACATTACTTGCAGGAAGAAAAGACTTTATGACTACTGCCATTGACCAAATGTTTGCAGGAAGCGCAGTAGGAATGACCAACAACGGATATGCATCGGAGATGGGACGGATGAGCGTTGTCGGACGAATCAATTACAGTTATATGGATAAATACTTGTTGGAAACCATTCTTCGGGCCGATGCTTCAGCTAAATTCCCTCCTGGAAAGCGGTGGGGATATTTCCCAAGCGTTTCTTTGGGATGGGTTATTTCCAAGGAAAAGTTTATGTCCGGTATTGATTTCATCGACAATCTGAAGCTGCGTCTTAGCTATGGACAGTCGGGAAATGACGGAGTGGGAAATTTCCAATATTTGTCGGGCTATAGT
Organism: Bacteroides caecimuris; assembly: GCF_001688725.2. Classification (NCBI taxonomy): domain Bacteria; kingdom Pseudomonadati; phylum Bacteroidota; class Bacteroidia; order Bacteroidales; family Bacteroidaceae; genus Bacteroides; species Bacteroides caecimuris. The sequence goes on from NZ_CP015401.2 coordinate 3,328,312, forward strand.
TATGGGCACGCTTATTTATTTGGTGACGAATCTATGCAAGGCATTTCTCCCACAGGGCTGGCAAATCCTAACTTAACGTGGGAAAAAATCAAGATAAGCAATGTCGGCATTGATTTTTCTTTCTTCGACCGAAAACTTTATGGAGAAATGGATGCATTTTATCGTGAGCGCACAGGGATTCCGGGAAACCGACTTGCTTCTTTGCCATCAACCTTTGGCGCTGGTCTGCCCCCAGAAAACCTGAATAGTCTCAACGATAGAGGATTCGAGATAAAATTGGGAACTTCGGGACAGTGGAACGAACTGCTTTATGATATAAGTGGAAACATATCATGGTCGCGTGCGAAGTGGAAATATCTTGAAGAAGCAGAATTGACCGATCCTGACCAAGCAAGAATTTATTTGAAGAGCGGAAAATGGACTGATCGCGTATTTGGATATGTATCTGACGGATTATTCACCAGTCAAGAAGAAATTATGGAAGCACCACATTATGAGTCCTTAAACGGAAACGCTACTCTTCGTCCAGGAGATATACGGTATAAGGACTTGAATGATGATGGAATTATTAACTGGAAAGACCAAACTGATATAGGAAAAGGTACTACTCCCCATTGGATGTATGGTTTTAATGTAGCATTGGCATATAAAGGATTTGACCTCAGTGCACTTTTTCAAGGAGCTTTCGGTTATAACCAGCTTGTGGCAAGCAATCAATTATCCACTCTGCTTTATGAAGAAAGATGGACTTCAACCAATAATAACTCTAATGCTTTGTTCGCTCGTTTAGGTGGTTCCTCAAGCAATAGTTGGCAATCCGATTTTGCTTCTAAAAAAGCCGGTTATCTTCGTTTGAAGGTTGCATCTTTAGGATATAATTTGCCGAAACATTTTATAGAAAAGTGCAAGCTAAGTAATGTAAGACTCTATTTGTCGGGAACAAACTTACTGACATTCAATAAACTTGGTAAATATGGAATTGACCCGGAAGCGCCGAACGTTGGTTGCTATTATCCGCAACAACGTACTATCAGTCTTGGAGTAAATGTTTCATTTTAGAATAATAGATGCAATGAGAAATTACAAAAAAAGTATATTGTTAGTCTTTTTTACAATAACTACCACAATGACATCCTGTTTGGATGTACTTGACAAGGAACCGTTGGATATGATTTCCGATAAGGCTGTTTGGAATGATCCTGTATTGATAGAAAGTTATCTTTCAGAGTGCTATTATCAGACTTCAGTATTCGTAAACGAAACACCCACTTATTTTTCCAAGGACTTTGATAGTTTTTGGCAAAGTGAAGCAGGAATGGGAATGCATTGGATTAATGAGATTGCTGACGAGGCTATGGCGCATTGGAAATACAATACAGATGCTGCTCCTGTTTTTAAAGCCGGCGGATTGAATATAGGAGGCGGGCTACTGGAATGGTGGGAACATTCTTACGTTATTATCCGTAAATTGAATGAATTTTTGCAACGGTTATCTTCATCTCCGATTGATGCCAATCTAAGAAACCAACGAATGGCGGAGGCTCGTTTTCTAAGAGCATTCAATTATTTTGCAATGGTAAAGCGATATGGTGCGGTTCCATTGATTACAGTTCTTCAGAATATGGATGATCCGAAGGAAGAGTTGTACGTCAAACGCACCCCGGAAAAAGATGTATATGACTTTATACTTTCCGAAATGGACGATATCATTAATAATAACTATTTGCCTGATGTGGCGGATTCAAAAACAGGGCGTCCCACTAAGTATGTTGCATTGGCATTGAAAAGCCGTGCGGCTTTATATGCCGGAAGTATTGCACAATTCGGTAAAGTGCAATTAGAAGGTTTGCTGGGGATTCCTTCTTCGGAAGCAGAAGGTTATTATCTTCAATCGTATCTTGCTTCGAAAGAGATAAAAAAGAAATTTTCTTTATATAACTCTGACTCCGATAAGGTAACGAACTTCAAGAATATATTTCTTGTGAAAAACAACAACGAGGTGATTTTTGCCAAGCATCATAATAGTTCACCAGCTTCTATTGATTCAGGTCAGTATAGTGGAGGACACTGCTGGGGATATGATTTTGCTCAGTGCCCGAAACCACACGCATGGAATGCCGGAAACAAAGACGCTCCTTACCTTGAAATGGCAGAGGAATTTGAATATACGGACGGACGCCCCGGCACGTTGAACAGACAACAAATTACGAATAGAGAGTGGACTACAGAAGAACTTTGGAAAGATAAAGATCCACGCTTTTTTGCCACCATTTATACACAAAATACCGAATGGAAAGGAACAAAAGTTGATTTCCATAACGGACTGCGTTTGTCAAATGGAACTATCCTCACCGAAGGAAGCTATGAGGGTGTACAAGCATTGGGCACCCAGTCTGTTGACAACAGTTTTGGAACAGGTTTCGGAGTGATGAAATATCTGGATGAAAACAGTAATACGCTTCAAATGCCGGGAATTTCGAGTACCGACTATATTATTTTCAGGTTTGGAGAGATTCTACTAAACTTTGCTGAAGCTGCTTTTGAACTGAATAAGCCGGAAGAAGCTTTGGATGCAATTAATGCCCTGAGAACGCGGGCAGGTATTGCAGAATTGGAAAACATCGATCGCGATAAAATACGTCACGAACGAAAAGTGGAGTTGGCTTACGAAGGGCATCGATACTGGGATGTAAGACGTTGGAGAAAGGCTACAGATGTTCTATCGAGGCCCAATTCCGGATTACGTTATATATTGATACATGGTACAAATCCGCCCAAATATAAGTTAGAGGTATTGGATAATATAGATGGTGCTGCAAATGCTCCCAAATTTTATGAACATCAATATTATTTCCCTATTACGTTAGGACGCACAGGTAATAACTCTAATTTAGTGGAAAATCCTGAATACTAGCAAATTGAAAAATAAACAGAGTGTCTGAAGTTCTGTTATACAACTTCAGGCACTCAAATAAATCTAAAAAACATGTTGAGAACAGTAGTAATTTTTTTTAAGTATATGCTTATTGCAAGTTGCTGTTTGCATATCACGAGTTGTGAAAGTAAGACAAAAGATGAGGCGGTCGACAAACTTTTAGGAGAATTGAAGGTTGAAGTTAACGGCACTTCGGTGACGGTCCATCAGGCGCGAGTTTCCAAATATCCTATGAATATGGTTTGGGAAGGGTATCAACGTCCTGTTAATCAGACGGAAATTGCAAATTTTGCTTACTTCGATTTCAAAAAGAATGCGGTGGTGAAAATTACCTCTTCAGAAGATATAAAAGACTGTAAAATACGTCCTACAGAATTCGGTATTACTCCCGTGGTGAAAGGTAAAAGTGTTGAGTTTACATTAACAGAGCCCTGCCAGTTTGTAGTTGAATTCGATGGACATCATGAAGCCTTGCATCTGTTCGTCAATCCAGAAAAACTGACTGTCGACAGAGATGCTAATGCGCGTTATTTCGGTCCAGGTATCCATGAAGCCGGCGTTATTACAATGAGAAGCAATGAAATGGTATATATTGACGAAGGGGCAATAGTTTATGGAGCCATTCAAAGTGAAAACGCTTCCAATATAAAGATTGTAGGGAAAGGAATTCTTGATTCGAGTCATATGAATTCCGGACATATAGTTTCTTTGAAGGGCGTTAGTAACGCACATATTGAAGGTGTAATTTTGAAAGACCCGGCCGGTTGGGCGGCAGTTCCCTATTATTGTAATGGAGTAACTTTTGATAATGTCAAGTTGATAGGTTTCTGGCGATACAATGCAGACGGAATAGATATCGTTAATAGTAGCAATGTGACAATCAAGAACTCTTTTCTCCGAACATTTGATGATTGCATAGCAATCAAAGGGCAGAAAGCAGTTTATGACAAACAAAAAATTATAGAAAATATAAAAGTGGATAACTGTGTACTTTGGAATGACTGGGGGAAATGTTTTGAATTTGGAGCTGAAACAGTAGTGGATATTATTCGTGATGTCACTATTTCGAATTGTTATATTCCTCACTTCACAATGGTGGCAATGTCTATGCAGAATGGCGATAGGGGGCACATTGAAAATGTTCGTTTTGAAAATATCTCCATTGAGGAGCCAATAAAAGAAAATGCTATGTTAAAAGATGAACCTATGGATACAAGCTGGTGGGGAAAAACGATTGGTTTAGGAATTACCGGTACTCAATGGTCTCAAGATAACATCCGAGGAAGTATAAATAACGTAAGTTTTCAGAATATTCGTCATATAGGTTCCGGTTGCACCGGAGTCGACTTGTCCGGATATGACAAAGACCATAAAGTGACCAATATAAATATAAAAGACTATTATGTGAATGGTACAAAAGTAACTAAAACGTCAAATCTCATCCATACAAATGAATTTGTATCCGGTGTTACTGTTGAATAAGGGAGTCTTTAACAGTCCCAAATATCAAAAATTTTAATCATTAATTATTATGAAAATGAAAAAAATAGTTTTTTACTTTTCAATATTTGCTGCTATTGCATTAAATTCTTGTAATAAAGAGAATGAATCTGATATATTGCCTCCTGATGCTCCGAGTATTCTGACCGGTGATTATGAAATTATAGCCAATGGCAATTGGGAAGCCGAAGATCAGGTTTATGTTTGGCATGGCGGTTCGAAGGGGTTTGTCGATGATGGCAAGTTTACGCTTTCAGATCCATCAACCTCGACTTTCAAGGGCACTTTAGCTGAATCTCTTGTTAGCGGAACCGAGTACAACTGGTATGTGGTAAGTCCTTCTGCCGAAGGTTCTCCAGCTTCATGCACTATCCCTGTATCAGAAAAATCCCAATACGGCAAGATAAAAGCTATTGCTGGTGAGAATGCTCCTTCTGTTAATATGCTTTCATTAGTAGCATTTGCTAAGGTCAATATCAAGAACACTACCAATCAGGCTATCATATTCAACTCTGCATCTCTTTCCTGCGGAAATCCCGTATTTGGGAAAATGTGTGTGGATTTTACTGATGAAAAAGTAAAATACATCGACTGCCCCGCTGCATCCCAATCAGTATTGATTTCAGAAACAGAAAGTCGTTTGCCTGCAGGGGAGACTATGACATTTACTATCGCTGTAAAGCCTTTTACCGCAAATGAAGAGGTATTAAAACTCGAACTAGATAACTTTGAACTAACTAATGCATTAAATGAAATTTCCTTTGAAGCAGGTAAAACAGTTGATGTGAATTATGAAATCAATGCTCCAGATGTTCCAGAAATTGAAGAAGGAACAGTATTAGCAGCATCAGGTACAGCCTCACCGGTAGCGGATGATCTCATTCAAGATTGGATGGCTTTTCAGTTGACTACCGGTGTTTATGAATATGTTTATAGAGGATGGCTAAATCAGGGAACATTCTTCTGTTTTGGCAAAAATAATGAGTCTATAAAGTATGTTTTCAGTGCAACAGACAATGGCGCTGAATTTGGAGAACAGGGAGGTGAGAGTGCAATGACGATTACGGAAGCATTATCCGAACCGTCAACATACAACAAATGGACTGTGACCAAAGAAGGTTATTATGAAATAGTCCTTGATTGTTATACTTCAAAACTTAAGGCAACTTATCTCTGTGATGCCGCTTCTGTATTTTCCAAAATCGAAGTAGAAAAACTCTATTTGAACGTTAAATACAATGATCAAGAACAGTTTGGAATACGTGCTGACCAAATGATTGAAATGGAAAAAACAGGAAATGGAGTATTCAAGGCCAAGGTTTCTGTTCCAGAAGACAAAATATCCGGGCAGTTCAGATGCCAAATGGATCTTGGTGGGCATTCACTTCCGGTCATTCTTCCTTCTGACAGTGATAAATCGGTTGCTGAGTGTGATGGAGGATTGGCCAAAACGCCATTTGTGCTCACGATGAATGGAACTACAAACTTTTGGCTACATACTGATACTCCGGGACATTCGTATGTGATTACCGTTGATCTTAAACAGGGATTGATTTGGGCCAACTGTGACCAGCCTTCTATAGAAGCTTCAGACATTCTTTTGTCAGGACCAGCTATTGGGTATGACTGGGGGAATTTTGCTCACATGAAGAAGACGGATAATCAATTTGTTTTTGAATTTGAAGTGGAAATATCGGGTAAAGATGAAATGTTTACCATACATCTTGATGGTGAACAAAGGTCTCTTATACCATTCAGTGGTGGAAATGAGGTGTTGAGTTTGGGCGAAAATAAATTCAAATATCGTGATGCAGCGGCTGATTGTGGATGGTTTGTTCCTAATATTCCTGCTGGGAAATATAAATTGACAGTCAATCTTCAAGATTATACATTGACCGTGACGAAAGTAAATTGAAAAGTTTATATTCCTAACAACATTGTAGTCTGCCCTATCTGTAATGATAGGGCAGATGATAATGAGGTCGTAACTGCAAAAAAGAAATTACCGATATATTGAATGCAATAAAATGAAAAAGAAGATACAGAAAATAGTTTTTATATTCGTTTGGTTTATTACTGCAAGTGCGTCGGCTACCCCTTCATTCTCGGTATACGACCTTATGGTAGAACTGGCGGAAAGGCCTATTGGAATAGAAACCTTAGAACCGCATTTCAGTTGGAAAATATATGCACAAGAACGAAATTTTAAACAAAGTGCTTATCGTATATGTGTTGCAGATTCTCCTGTAAAATTGGAGAATGGTGATCCCAATGTATGGGACAGTGGTAAAGTTCTTTCTGACAATTCAATTTTTAATCCATTTAAAGGAAAAAAATTGTGCTCTTCAACCACCTATTATTGGAAGGTAAAGGTTTGGAATGATAAAGGAGAAGAATCCGTATGGAGTCGAGCAAATACTTTTACGACAGGACTTCTGAATGAAAGTGATTGGGGAACTTCCAGTTGGATTTCAATGGAAGCAGACCAACTGAAAATAAAGGGAATTCATTATCAAAACAAGGATGCCTTGCCCGCTTCTAAAACAGGTATGTATAAAATGCCTCAGTTTCGCAAAGAATTTCAAGTAAAGAAAAATATACAGAAGGCTTTTATCTATATCTCAGGTGTAGGACATTTTGACTTATTTTTAAATGGATCCAAAGTAGGAGATCATTTTTTGGATGCAGGGTGGACTTTGTATGACAAGGAGGTCTTCTATGTTTCATTTGACGTAACAGATCTGTTGCAGAAGGAAGATAATGTTCTTGGAGTTATGCTTGGAAATGGTTTTTATAATATGCCACAAGAACGTTATTTCAAATTATTAGTATCATATGGCTCTCCCAAACTGAAATTAATACTAAAAATAACATACAATGACGGTACATCGCAGGAGATTGTTTCGGATAACTCTTGGAAAGTAACAGAGAGCCCTATCACATACTCCAGTATATATGGTGGAGAGGATTATGATGCCACTAAACAAAAACAAGGCTGGATGCAAGTAGGTTATGACGATGAAAATTGGGAAAATGCCCTTGAAGCAAACTATCATCCTAAAATGATTTCTCAACAAATAGAACCACTAAAGGTAAAAGAAGAAATTCCAGTAGTCAGATGTTATAAGAATAGTAAGGGGAATTGGATATACGATTTTGGACAGAATTTTTCGGGAATAGTCCGTCTTCATGTATCGGGGAGAAGATTCCAGAAGCTTAGTCTTGTTCCTGCCGAACTGCTAAACAAGAACAATACCGCCAATCAGACAGCTTCCGGACATCCTTTTTGTTATAATTATACATTGAGGGGGGATAGCATTGAAATTTGGCAACCGCAATTTACATATTATGGGTTTCGCTATGTAGAAGTAAAAGGTGCCGTTCCTGCGGGAGAAAGAAATCCAAGGAACCTTCCTGTTATAACCGAACTTGTAGGATTACATACAAGTTTATCTGCTTCTCAATCCGGAACTTTCTTTTGCTCCAATCCATTGTTCAACAAGATACATAACCTTATTGATTGGGCTATGCGCAGCAATATGGCCAGTGTATTAACCGATTGTCCTCACAGGGAAAAATTAGGATGGGTAGAACAGGCATACTTGATGCAATATTCATTGCAATACCGCTATAATATGTCAAGGATGTATAATAAGATTATAAAAGATATGTATCTGTCGCAGACCGAACAAGGCATGATTCCGTCCATTGCGCCTGAGTATGTGAGGTTTAAAGACGGTTTTGAGGATACACCAGAATGGGGAAGTGCTTTTATTATTTCCTCTTGGTATACATATTTATGGTATGGCGATGATAGATCGTTGAAAAAATATTATCCTATGATGAAAAAATACATGGATTACTTAGCTTCCCGCGCAAACGACAATATCATAGCATATGGATTGGGTGATTGGTTTGACATAGGTCCAGATGTTCCTGGAAATTCCCAGCTGACTTCAAATGGTTTAACCGCAACTGCAACTTATTACTATAACGCTACTATTATGCAAAAAATCGCACATTTATTGGCCCAACCGGATGATGTGGAAAAGTATGGAAGATTGGCAGTTGAAATTAAAGAATCATTCAATCGCAGTTTTTTCAATTCTTCCACTAATACTTATGACCGTAATAGTCAGACTGCAAATTCGATAGTGCTATTTATGGGATTAGCAGATGAAACATATAAACAATCAATCATTAACAATCTGGTTTGCGATATAGAGAAACGAAATTATTCGTTAACTGCGGGTGATATCGGTTATAGATATGTATTGCAAGCTTTAGAAACCAACGGTTTGTCAGAGTTGATTTATAAGATGAATTGTAAATACAATGTACCAGGATATGGTTGGCAGTTAGCACATGGAGCAACGGCACTTACTGAATCATGGCAAGCGTTTGGATTTGTATCCAACAATCATTTTATGTTAGGACATTTGATGGAGTGGTTATATGGTGGCATAGGAGGAATACGTCAGACAGAACAATCATTGGCTTATAAAACAATACAGATTGACCCTCATGTCGTTGGAAACATCACTTCTGCATCAGCTTCTTATGAGTCACCTTATGGTCGGATTTGTAGTGAATGGAAGAAAAAGCAAGAAGGTTTCGAATTGAAAGTTTCTATTCCTGCAAATAGCGAAGCGGTGATTCTTTTACCAACGAGAAACATTGAGAATATAACAGATTATGGAGTATGTTTGCATCTGTCTAAAGATATCGTTTTTTTAGGAGTCGAAAGTAATAAAACAAAAATAAAGATAGGTTCCGGCAACTATTTGTTCTTCGTAAAAAACTGAGAAAACATGTAGTAAATCAGAGAGTACAAGCTACTCTTCATGATGCACTTGTTGTGTGGTAAATCACACAACAAGATGACTTTAGAATCATTCTCGTCAATGAACATTGAAAAGAAACTTCAAAAATAAATATATAATTAGAAAACAAATCTTATATCAGAAATAAATATGAAATTTAAAGCAATGCTATTGGGCTTGGCTTTAATGCCTGTATTGTCAGTTTTGGCACAAGTACCTGTGTATCTGAATGCAGACAAGCCTATTGAAGAGCGAGTAAAAGATGCGCTGAGTCGTATGACTCTTGAGGAAAAAGTGAAGATGCTTCATGCACAGTCAAAATTCAGTTCGGCAGGCGTAGCTCGGCTTGGAATCCCCGAGATATGGGCTACCGACGGTCCTCACGGTATCCGTCCGGAAGTGTTGTGGGATGAATGGAATCAGGCCGGATGGACAAATGACTCTTGTATCGCTTACCCTGCATTGACTTGTCTTGCTGCCACATGGAATCCGGAAATGTCTCATCTCTATGGAAAAAGTGTAGGTGAAGAGGCTCGCTACCGCAAGAAAGATATCTTGTTAGGACCCGGTGTGAACATCTATCGTACTCCTCTGAATGGGCGTAATTTTGAATATATGGGTGAAGATCCGTACCTGTCCGCCACTATGGTAGTTCCTTATATCAAAGGAGTACAGGAAAATGGTGTAGCCGCTTGTGTGAAACATTACGCTTTGAATAATCAGGAAACCAATCGGCACACTACTAATGTATATCTGAGCGACCGTTCCCTTTATGAGATATACCTACCTGCGTTCCAAGCCGCTGTTCAAGAAGGTGGAGCATGGGCAATTATGGGTTCTTATAATCTTTATCAAGGAGAACATGCTTGCCACAACAAACGTTTACTTAAAGATATTCTTCGTGACGAATGGAACTTTGACGGTGTGGTTGTATCCGATTGGGGCGGAGTACACAGTACGGAACAAGCTGTTTACAATGGCTTGGATCTCGAATTCGGGACTTGGACAGACGGTCTGTCAAACGGTACACGAAATGCTTATGATAATTATTTTCTTGCTTTCCCTTACCTGAAGCTGATAAAAGAGGGCAAGATTGAAACAAAGGAACTGGACGAAAAAGTAAGCAATATTCTCCGACTGATTTTTCGGACTTCAATGGCTTCACATAAACCATTCGGTTCTTTGGGGTCTCCTGACCACGGGAAGGTCAGTCGTAAAATAGCTGAAGAGGGAATCGTTCTTTTACAGAACAACAACAATATACTGCCTATCGATTTGAATAAAACAAAGAAAATAGCCGTTGTTGGTGAGAATGCAATCAAGATGATGACAGTGGGTGGTGGTAGTTCTTCCTTGAAAGTAAAATATGAGATTTCTCCGCTGGACGGATTGAGAAACCGTGTGGGAGATAAAGCGGAAGTGGTTTATGCACGTGGATATGTAGGAGATTCATCGAGTGAATTAAATGGAGTAACAACAGGACAGAACTTGAAAGACGACCGTTCGGAAGACGAACTTCTCGCTGAGGCTCTGCAAATGGCCGAAAACGCGGATTATGTTATTTTCTTCGGTGGGCTAAATAAGAGTGAAGGACAAGATTGTGAAGGTTCAGACCGTATTTCTTTGGGATTGCCATATGCGCAAGACAGAGTAATCCGTGAATTGGCTCAGATTAATAAGAATTTGATTTTTGTCAATATTTCCGGTAATGCAGTAGCCATGCCTTGGGTGAACGAAGTTCCCGCCATTGTTCAAGGCTGGTTTTTGGGTTCGGAAGCCGGAACGGCCCTCGCTTCTGTATTAATCGGAGATATTAATCCTTCCGGTAAGTTACCTTTTACTTTTCCCGTAAAATTGGATGATGTAGGTGCTCATAAATTAGGCGAATATCCAGGCAATAAAAAAGAATTGGTAACCAAGCATCAAGGTGACACAATAAACGAAACTTACCATGAAGGCATCTTTGTAGGTTACCGTTGGGCGGATAAAGAAAAAATCAAGCCATTGTTTCCGTTTGGACACGGATTAAGCTACACCACTTTTACTTATAGCAAACCTGCTGCGGACAAGAAAACAATGACCGCCGATGATACGATTTCGTTTACCGTCAACATAAAAAATACAGGAACCTATGAAGGTCAGGAAATTGTTCAGCTTTATATCAGCGATAAAAAATCTTCCCTGCCGCGTCCGTTGAAGGAGCTGAAAGCTTTCCAAAAAGTTAAATTGGCTCCGGGAGAAGAGAAATCGGTAACACTGACGATTGATAAAAAAGCGTTGAGTTTCTTTGATGATGCAAGACATGAATGGGTAGCCGAACCTGGTAAGTTTGAAGCGATGATTGGGAGTTCCTCCCGGAATATCAAGGGAACAATAGTATTTGAGTTAAAATAAAACATTATTAAAATACAATATACTATGCGTCAATTATTAACTGCAATATTTATTTTCATATTTTCTCTCTTTATAAATGCCCAACAGCAATCGCTTGAAGACATACGAAATGTACGTTTATTCATTAAAGAACATATGGGACATACTGTAAAAGAGTGTAAAAAGGATACATTGGGATATATTGCTTTGCCAAAACCCTATAGTGTTCCAAGTTTGAGTGGTGCATTTCAGCAAGATATGTATTATTGGGATACATATTTTACCAATATAGGGTTGATATTGGATGATGACTTTGAGCAGGCATTGAATAATGTAGATAACATCCTTTACTTAATAGATAAGTTTGGATTTATGCCTAATGGTTCTAATGTTTCATATTTGAATCGTTCACAACCACCATTTGCCAGTATGATGGTTCGGGATATTTACGAAAAGAGCAGGGATAAAATATGGTTGGAATCTGCCTGTAGAATATTAGAAAAAGAGTACACATTCTGGATGACTCAACGAATTACACCTACAGGACTAAACCGATATTCGAACAGTGCAACAAGAGATGAACTGGTTTCATTTTATGAATATATGAGAACACGTTTCACTGACTTGCCTGTTTTAACAGATTCTTTGAAGTTATTGAAACAATCTTCTCATTTAATTGCAGAAGCGGAGTCCGGTTGGGATTTTTCCCCTCGTTTTGATTTTCGTTGTGAAGATTTTAATCCTGTGGATTTAAATGCAAATCTCTATTTATATGAACAGAATTTTGCTTTTTTCTATAAAGAATTGAAAAAGAAAGGTTCAAACAAATGGTTGGATGCAGCCCAAAAAAGGAAAAATCTGTTGAATAAATATTGTTACAACTCTCAAGACGGCTGCTTTTATGATTATGACTTTATAAACGATCGACTAAGCCCCATATATTCTGCGGCTGTTTTTAATTTACTTTGGGCAGAGGTCTTAACCAAACATCAAGCTAAGAATGTGGTTGTTCATCTTCAAAGATTAGAATATCCTTGGGGCATTGTCGCTTGCAAACAAGGGAAACGCAAGAGAACCTATCAGTGGGATTTTCCTAATGCATGGGCGAGTTTTAATCTTTTATCAATAAATGGTCTGGACCGCTATGGATTTAAAAAAGAAGCTCGTCGCATAGCTCAGAAATATGTTAGTAGTATTGTTAAGATTTACCAATCTTCAGGTAATCTATGGGAGAAATATAACGCTGAATTAGGAAATTTGGAAGTGAATAATGAATACGAAATGCCTCCATTTATGGGGTGGACAGCCGGTGCTTTTATCTACGCATCTGATTATCTGATTAAATAAGAAAAATAAAAACACATATAAGAGCCTGTTTAAATTCTCTTCAGTCATAATTTTATAGCTGATATTTTAACTTAACCCGGCTCTTCTTGTCGCGCCCGTCTGTAGTTGGCGGAAGGGGTATTAACAGTTGCGCTCTTGGCTATTAATAGAAAACTTCCCGCCCATTAAGTATAAAGTTCCTTCGGACAGGAAGGAAACTTTCTTTTCATTCGATGCAAACTATAAACGCAAGCTTTGATTATATAATTGCAAGCTTCGTTTTTATAATCAAAGCCTTTGTTTTTATAAACGAAGCTTGCGTTTATAGATTACGGTTAATGAAAAATAAGTTTACATACTGATAATAAGAAGTTTACAATTAATGAAAGAGAACTTTTCTATTAATGAATGAAAAGTGGGTTATTAAGAGCCTGCTCCGAGTTTTGCCCGACACAGTTTTGAGAGTTGCTTTCGAGTATATTTTCTGTTGTTGTGAGCAGCAGCATGACGGAGACTATGTGACGAATAAAAACTGGTCGGTAAAGCCTATCTAACATAATCTCAGGAAAATTTAAACAGGCTCTAAGAATTTGATAGTAAAAAGATGTATCCACAAGGCTACGTCACTGCCAGACGGTCAAATTCACACATACCGAATATATACGGTGAATCGCTTAGCGATTCACCTCTTTTTCTATTCTCAATATCTTATCCAACGTCTTTTGAGCCTCTGTCGACGGAAACCTCAATACAACCTTCCGCAAGGAGTTCCGTGCCTTTTCGTATCCCGTAGCAAACACTTTCGACAATCCATCCCGATAACGGGCATATTGCATTTTCGTTGGCGATGATATTTTCTTATAGTCAGTCTCCAACTGCTTCTTTTCCCGCTCAGCCATCAAATCCTGACTTTATCACTTTTTTAAAATTTTCTCATGAACCTGCCCTATAGATATCTGTAGCAGTGTTTTTAAGTCTAATTTGGGTGACGCACGGGAATTTTGTATCTTCGTGCTATGTTTGTGCGTAGGAAAAAGAATCGATCCGGTTCGACCAGTGTTGTCGTCGCCGATAAGAGTTCCAGTAGATTTACGGAACTCCATGTCATAGGTGTGGGTACAACCGAGGATGAAATTAGTCAACTTGTAAATGAAGGAAAGAATTGGATAGCCCATTACGGTGGACAGCAAACCATAAGCTTCCCTGATGATGAGTGTGAAAAACTAAGACGGGAAGAGAATTCAATGACTGAGTACATAGTATCCAATATAATAAGTACTTCTCTGAATTCACCTCAGAGAATCATCAATAAAGTTTACGATAAAATCGGATTCAATATCATACAGGATGAAGAACTACGTCATCTTGTAGTATCCAGAATATGCTCTCCTATGAGCAAGAAGGCCACAGTGGATTATCTGAGACGGCATTTCAAGGAAGAGGTCAGTTTACAGAAGATTTATCGTTATCTCGATAAACTATATAATACCCAGCAGGAACTCGTGCAGGAGATAAGTGTTAAGCATACAAAAGGATTGTTTGGCGGGAATTTAGGGATACTTTTCTACGATGTCACAACCCTTTATTTTGAGACAACGAATAAGGACGAGTTACGGGAATCCGGTTTTTCCAAAGATGGTAAAAATGCAAATTCACAAGTAGTTTTAGGACTTCTTGTCAGTCGTGGAGGATATCCCTTGTCTTATTCTCTGTTTAACGGTTCACAATATGAGGGATATACAATGCTTCCCATCGTAGATGATTTTGTTCAAAGATTCAATCTCGGCAATGATTTTGTAGTAATTGCAGACTCCGGGCTTATGAGCGCAAAGAATGTAAAGCTACTCCGTGATGGTGGATATAAGTATATAATAGGTGCCAGGATAAAGAAGGAATCCGGCCGGATAATGGAGAAAATAATTGCAACAGAGCGTCGGTGTGGGGTGTTCAATGATATCAAATATCCGGATGGAGACAGGCTTATTGTTGGATACTCTGATGAAAGGGCAAAGAAGAACGCATTCGATAGAGAACAAGGTGTGGAAAGGCTAAGAAAACGTTTTTCTAAGGGAACACTGACGAAGGCGGACATCAACAAACGAGGCTACAACAAGTTCCTTTCAGTCAGTTCTGGAATTACAGTCAGTATAGATGAGGAAAAGATAAAGGAAGATGCAATATGGGATGGATTAAAAGGGTATAAGACAAATACGGATCTAAGTCCAGAGAAAGTCTATGAAGCCTATCAGAATCTATGGAATGTGGAACGGTCGTTTCGTATTACCAAAGGTACGCTGGATGTAAGACCGATGTTCCATTTCACGCCAAGAAGAATTGAGGCTCATGTTTGTATATGTTTCGTTGCTTTGAAAGTATACAAGGAACTTGAAAGGCTATTAAAATTGTCTGGGTGTCCATACTCTGTAGATGAAACACTCAAGATAGCCGAGACTATAGTTACTATTGAGATTGCACGTCCGGAGAATAAAGACACTATAACAAAAACTCTCTGCCTCACAGAGGAGGAGAGAGCTATAGCGTACCTCATTGATACTGATGATTGGTTAGAGTTATGATTTGGGTGACGCAATGATAAAGTCAGGAGAACTTTTCTATTAATGAATGAAAAGTGGGTTATTAAGAGCCTGCTCCGAGTTTTGCCCGACACAGTTTTGAGAGTTGCTTTCGAGTATATTTTCTGTTGTTGTGAGCAGCAGCATGACGGAGACTATGTGACGAATAAAAACTGGTCGGTAAAGCCTATCTAACATAATCTCAGGAAAATTTAAACAGGCTCTAAGAATTTGATAGTAAAAAGATGTATCCACAAGGCTACGTCACTGCCAGACGGTCAAATTCACACATACCGAATATATACGGTGAATCGCTTAGCGATTCACCTCTTTTTCTATTCTCAATATCTTATCCAACGTCTTTTGAGCCTCTGTCGACGGAAACCTCAATACAACCTTCCGCAAGGAGTTCCGTGCCTTTTCGTATCCCGTAGCAAACACTTTCGACAATCCATCCCGATAACGGGCATATTGCATTTTCGTTGGCGATGATATTTTCTTATAGTCAGTCTCCAACTGCTTCTTTTCCCGCTCAGCCATCAAATAATAGTAATTCCCTAAAAAGATATTGGCAGCCAAGTTGTCCGCATCCAATTGCAATATCTTCTCATACATGCGCAGAGCATCTTTTTCTTGTCCTCGATAAACTTGCATTTCGGCACAGGGTTCGAGATAGTCTACATTATTGGGAGCCTTTTGAAGTAACTCTTTATAGAACAGATAAGCCTTGTCATAATTCCGCTTCTTCTTATAGGCAATCGCCAGTTCATTCGCCAGATTCACGCTGATTTCACTGCTTTTGTCCACACTCGTCCAATAATACATTTCCGTGCGGTCAATATTCAGGCTGATCGTTTGCCGGAAATAGCTCACAGCCTGTCCGTGCTGCCCGATTTCGATAGCGGCAGACACTTTCTGCAACATCTCATCCACCGACTGCGCATTGAGCATCAGCGGCAACGAAAACAATGATAAAAAGAAGATAGTTAAGGCTCTCATAATCCAATATTTGCTATTTAGTTCGTGACACACAAAGATACAATAAAAAAATAAAAAATGTACCTTTGCACACAAAAAGAACAATCGATTTGATAAAAGTGTTTCTATAAAATGATAGATAAAAAACAAACCTCTGAAAACAGACGAATATTACAGATTGCCATACCATCGATTATATCCAATATAACCGTTCCTCTACTCGGACTTATTGATGTCACTATCGTAGGTCATCTCGGTTCTCCGGCGTATATCGGAGCCATTGCCGTAGGGGGAATGTTATTCAATATTATCTATTGGATTTTCGGATTCCTGCGTATGGGGACGAGTGGCATGACTTCACAAGCTTACGGGCAGCATGACCTTAATGAAATCACCCGGCTATTGCTTCGCTCGGTCGGCGTCGGCTTATTCATAGCAGTCTGCCTACTGGTACTCCAGTATCCTATCTTGAAACTGGCATTCACTTTTATACAGACTACTCCGGAAGTTGAACAACTGGCAACCACCTATTTCTATATCTGCATTTGGGGAGCACCTGCCATATTGGGGCTGTATGGATTCGCTGGCTGGTTTATCGGCATGCAGAACTCACGTTTCCCGATGTATATCGCCATCACCCAAAATATCGTCAATATCGCAGCCAGTCTATGCCTTGTCTATCTGCTGGACATGAAAGTGGCAGGAGTAGCCACAGGAACCCTTATCGCACAATATGCAGGTTTCATCATGGCAATACTGTTATACATACGTTATTACGGCAAGCTCCGCAAACGAATCGCATGGAAAGACATCTGGCAGAAACAAGCCATGTACCGCTTCTTCCAGGTCAACCGGGATATATTCTTCCGCACGCTTTGCCTTGTCATGGTTACCATGTTCTTTACCTCAGCCGGAGCCGCACAAGGAGAAATCGTATTGGCTGTGAACACATTGCTCATGCAATTATTTACGCTCTTTTCCTATATCATGGACGGCTTTGCCTATGCCGGTGAAGCATTGGCGGGACGCTATATCGGAGCTAAAAATCAAACAGGTCTGCGCAACACTGTATATCACCTTTTCTATTGGGGATTCGGGCTTTCGCTGGTATTCACTATCCTATATTCTGCCGGCGGGAAGGAGTTTTTGGGATTACTGACTAATAATGATTCCGTAATCAATGCATCGGACTCCTATTTTTATTGGGCACTCGCCATTCCATTAGCAGGCTTCTCCGCCTTCCTGTGGGACGGGGTCTTTATCGGCGCTACTGCCACCCGCCAGATGCTTTACTCTATGTTAATCGCTTCCGCCAGCTTTTTCGGAATATATTACGCATTTCATTCTCTTTTGGGAAATCATGCTTTATGGCTGGCTTTTCTTGTTTATCTTTCATTGAGAGGAATTGTACAAACCTTCCAGGGAAGACGAATCATGAAAAAAGTAATCGTATCTCAATAAGGCTATATGACAAATTATCTCTATATTTGCGGCAAACAATAAAAAGCAAAAGATATGGCTAAGTATAAAAGAATCTTGCTGAAACTAAGCGGAGAGAGCCTGATGGGCGAAAAGCAATACGGCATTGACGAAAAAAGGCTGGCAGAATACGCAGAGCAAATCAAAGAAATCCACGGACAAGGCGTGCAGATAGGCATCGTTATCGGTGGTGGAAATATCTTCCGTGGATTGAGTGGAGCCAATAAAGGTTTCGACCGTGTGAAAGGTGACCAGATGGGGATGTTGGCAACTGTTATCAATAGCTTGGCATTGAGTTCGGCACTGGTAGCTGCCGGAGTGAAAGCCCGTGTATTGACAGCAGTCCGCATGGAACCTATCGGCGAGTTCTACAGTAAATGGAAAGCTATCGAATGTATGGAAAACGGTGAGGTTGTCATCATGTCTGCAGGAACGGGAAATCCTTTCTTTACTACTGACACAGGTTCTTCATTAAGAGGAATAGAAATCGAAGCAGATGTAATGCTGAAAGGTACCCGTGTAGACGGTATTTATACTGCCGACCCTGAAAAAGACCCGACTGCAACCAAGTTCGACGACATCACATACGATGAAGTGCTGAAACGCGGATTGAAAGTGATGGACTTGACAGCGACTTGTATGTGCAAAGAAAACAACCTGCCTATCGTCGTATTTGACATGGATACGGTAGGTAACCTTAAAAAAGTAATCGACGGAGAGGAAATAGGTACAGTTGTACACAACTGATTAACCCCTTCAATACATCTATAACAAGGCAGAGAATCTCGTTTCGGGAGATTCTCTGCCTTGTTTCGTATATAATTATTCCCTCCTAAAGACTATCCTTCCACCTGCACTCCTTTAATCCTCAAACTGCATGATTTTAGTTCTATGCAGGCAGAAGATTAGTTTTCAGCATACGAAAGATTAAATTATACTATCAACGGGGGAAACGCTTGTTTATCATGTGCGAACTGCGTACTTTTGCACGCCATTTTAAAAACTTAAAACGATGAACAGCAAAACCAAAGGCTTTATCTATGGAGCGATTGCCGCCGCAAGTTACGGTATGAATCCTCTTTTTGCGCTCCCGCTCTATGCAGCAGGCATGAGTGTCGATACGGTATTATTCTACCGTTACTTTTTTGCTGTCATTGTATTAGGGATACTGATGAAGATGCAACATCAATCTTTCTCCCTTCAGAAAGCGGATATTCTGCCGTTGGTTATTATGGGATTGTTGTTCTCGTTTTCTTCTTTACTCCTTTTTATGAGCTACAACTACATGGACGCAGGAATCGCATCCACGATTCTATTCGTCTATCCAGTGATGGTAGCTGTTATCATGGGAGCGTTTTTCAAAGAAAAGATTTCAGCGATTACCATATTTTCCATCCTGCTGGCACTTTCAGGCATTGCATTGCTATATCAGGGAGATGGCGGTAAGCCGTTATCAACCGTGGGAATCATCTTTGTCCTGTTGTCCTCACTCTCCTATGCTATATATATAGTAGGTGTGAACCGTTCGACACTGAAAAACCTACCGACAACAAAACTCACATTTTATGCTATTCTGTTCGGGCTTTCAGTTTATATTGTCCGCCTGAACTTCTGCACGGAACTGCAAGCCATACCATCCGCATGGCTCTGGGCAGACGTACTGGCACTGGCTATTCTGCCTACTGCCGTATCATTGGTATGCACAGCACTGGCTATCCATTATATAGGCTCTACACCGACAGCCATCTTAGGCGCTTTGGAACCTGTGACGGCTTTGTTTTTCGGAGTTCTTCTGTTTCACGAAAAACTCACGCCCCGGTTAATGGTAGGTATTTTAGTGATTATCACCGCCGTTACCTTGATTATCATTGGCAAGTCGCTCATAAAAAAGATGAGTATGCTGTTGCAGATGAACAAAAAATAATATACTTTTGCTAATTAATCAATCGAATAGCAACTTTAATTATCGAAAAATATGGTAGACGTAAAGACTTGCCTTGACAATGCACAAGAAAAAATGGATATGGCGATCATGTATCTGGAAGAAGCACTGGCACATATCCGCGCCGGAAAAGCGAGTACCCGACTGTTGGACGGTATCCGTGTAGACTCTTACGGAAGCATGGTTCCTATCAGCAATGTAGCAGCCGTGACCACACCCGATGCACGCAGCATCGCCATCAAACCCTGGGATAAAAGCATGTTCCGTGTCATCGAAAAAGCAATTATCGACTCCGACCTCGGCATCATGCCCGAAAATAACGGTGAAATAATCCGTATCGGTATCCCGCCTTTGACGGAAGAACGTCGTAAACAACTGGCAAAACAGTGTAAAAGCGAAGGCGAAACGGCTAAAGTAAGCGTGCGTAACGCCCGCCGTGACGGTAACGACGCATTGAAAAAAGCCGTAAAAGACGGATTGGCAGAAGACGAGCAGAAGAATGCGGAAGCTAAACTGCAAAAAATCCATGATAAGTATATCAAACAAATTGATGATATGCTGGCTGAAAAAGACAAAGAAATAATGACAGTATAAGTTGAGAACTCTCCATTCATGAAGGGATTAGTAATCAAAAACACAGGTAGCTGGTATCAGGTAAAGACCGATGACGGGCAACTTATCGAATGTAAAATCAAAGGTAATTTCCGACTCAAAGGTATCCGTAGCACCAATCCGGTAGCGGTGGGCGACCGTGTTCAGATTATACTCAATCAGGAAGGCACTGCTTTCATCAACGAAATAGAAGATAGGAAGAACTACATTATCCGTCGTTCTTCCAATCTTTCTAAACAATCTCACATTCTTGCCGCCAATCTCGACCAGTGCATGTTGGTGATAACCGTCAACTATCCCGAAACTTCCACTATCTTCATCGACCGTTTTCTTGCATCGGCAGAAGCCTACCGGGTTCCTGTCAAACTGATATTCAACAAAATAGACGCTTACGATGAAGACGAACTACGCTATTTGGACGCACTTATCAATTTATACACACATATCGGATATCCCTGTTTCAAGGTTTCCGCCAAGAATGGCGACGGGATAAACGAAATTAAAAAGGCTTTGAAAGGCAATATCACTTTATTCTCCGGTCATTCGGGAGTAGGTAAATCGACGCTTATCAACGCCCTACTACCGGGAATAGAAGCTAAAACCGGCGAAATATCCTCTTATCATAACAAGGGAATGCATACCACTACTTTCTCCGAAATGTTTCCTGTAAACGGAGACGGGTATATCATTGATACTCCAGGCATCAAAGGCTTCGGCACATTCGATATGGAAGAGGAAGAAATCGGACATTATTTCCCCGAAATATTCAAGATTTCCGCCGACTGCAAATACAATAACTGTACCCATCGCCACGAACCGGGATGCGCTGTGCGCAAAGCGGTAGAAGAACACTTGATAAGCGAATCACGTTACACCTCTTATCTGAATATGCTGGAAGATAAAGAGGAAGGCAAATACCGGGCTGCTTACTAACTCTCTTCCCGCCTTCGGGAGATTAACGTTTTTTTACTACAATCTTTATTAAACCTTTCCGATTAGAAGATGTCTAATTTTCTAAAGACGTAATGTAACATGCTATATACTATACTAAACCATGAATAAGAAAACTAAATGGGGCATCATTATTCTTGTCGGTGCCGGTATCATTGGTGGTGGAATCTACTCACAATTACCCAAAAAGAACAACGAACTGGCCGCTGCCGACAAAGTGATGGGCGGCAAATCCAAAAAGGGAAAGCAGATTTTAAATGTGAACGCCAAAGTCATAAAGCCACAATCCCTGACAGATGAATTTACGACTACAGGGGTACTTCTGCCTGACGAAGAAGTGGATCTGTCTTTCGAGACTTCCGGCAAGATTGTTGAAATTAATTTTGAGGAAGGAACATCGGTAAAGAAAGGTCAGTTGCTTGCCAAAGTAAACGACCGGCAGTTGCAGGCACAATTACAACGTCTTGTTTCACAATTGAAATTGGCAGAAGACCGCGTATTCCGCCAAGACGCGTTACTGAAACGCGATGCTGTCAGTAAAGAAGCCTACGAGCAAGTGAAAACAGATTTGGCTACCTTGAATGCCGACATAGAAATAATCAAAGCTAATATCGAGTTGACCGAGCTTCGTGCTCCGTTTGACGGAATTATCGGACTTCGCCAAGTCAGTATCGGTACCTACGCCTCTCCTACTACGGTCGTTGCCAAACTGACTAAAATCGCTCCCCTCAAAGTTGAATTTTCCGTACCGGAGCGTTATGCCAAACAGATTAAAAAAGGGACTAACTTAAACTTCAATGTTGAAGGCAATTTGGATGCGTTCGGCGCGCAAGTGTATGCTGTGGAATCGGCCATCGACCCCAACCTGCACCAGTTTACCGCCCGCGCACTGTATCCGAATGTCAACCATATCCTACTCCCCGGCCGCTATGCAAGCGTGTTAATAAAAAAAGACGAAATAGCCAATGCCATCGCTATCCCTACGGAAGCGATTGTGCCGGAAATGGGTAAAGACAAAGTCTACCTGTACAAATCCGGAAAGGCCGAACCAGTGGAAGTCACTACGGGCATCCGCACCGCATCCGAAGTGCAAGTGATAAGGGGATTGCACATGGGAGATACTATCATCACCTCAGGAACATTGCAGCTCCGCACCGGACTTGCCGTGAAACTCGACAACATTGATTAATACCAGCGCCCTATGAATATATCCGAATTAAGCATACGCCGACCGGTATTAGCCACCGTACTGACAATCATTATCCTACTCTTCGGATTTATCGGATACAACTACCTGGGTGTCCGTGAATATCCGTCTGTGGATAATCCGATTATTTCCGTCAGTTGCTCCTATCCGGGAGCCAATGCCGACGTTATCGAGAACCAGATTACCGAACCGTTGGAGCAGAACATCAATGGTATTCCGGGTATCCGTTCTTTGTCCAGTGTCAGCCAACAAGGACAGAGCCGTATTACAGTAGAGTTTGAATTGTCCGTCGACCTGGAAACGGCAGCAAATGACGTGCGCGACAAAGTTTCACGTGCCCAACGCTATCTGCCGCGCGATTGTGACCCGCCTACCGTATCCAAAGCCGATGCGGACGCTATGCCTATCCTGATGGTGGCCCTTCAGAGCGACAAACGTACCTTGTTGGAATTGAGTGAAATCGCTGATTTGACAGTAAAAGAACAGTTGCAAACCATTTCCGATGTAAGTAGCGTATCCATTTGGGGAGAGAAACGCTACTCCATGCGTCTCTGGCTCGACCCTGCAAAAATGGCCGGATACGGTATCAGCCCTATCGACGTGAAAAATGCAGTGGACAGTGAGAACGTAGAACTTCCGTCCGGTAGTATCGAAGGAAATACCACCGAGCTGACAATCCGCACCTTAGGATTGATGCACACAGCAGACGAGTTCAATGATTTGATTATCAAGGAAGAGAATAACCGCATCGTGCGTTTCAGCGACATCGGACGTGCCGAATTGGGACCTGCCGACATCAAAAGTTATATGAAGATGAACGGTGTGCCGATGGTAGGTGTCGTAGTTATTCCACAGCCGGGTGCCAACCACATTGAGATTGCGGACGCCGTATATCAGCGTATGGAACAAATGAAGAAAGACTTGCCGGAAGACGTGCACTACAACTATGGTTTTGATAATACCAAGTTTATCCGCGCATCCATCAACGAAGTGAAGTCTACTGTGTATGAAGCTTTCGTACTCGTTATCATCATCATTTTCCTTTTCTTGCGCGACTGGCGTGTCACACTCGTGCCATGTATCGTGATTCCCGTATCCCTTATCGGCGCGTTCTTCGTCATGTATCTGGCTGGTTTCTCCATCAATGTACTTTCCATGCTTGCCATCGTATTGTCCGTGGGACTGGTAGTAGACGATGCCATCGTTATGACGGAGAATATCTACATCCGTATTGAGAAAGGAATGACCCCGAAAGAAGCGGGTATAGAAGGAGCCAAAGAAATCTTCTTTGCTGTTATTTCCACCACTATTACGCTGGTAGCGGTATTCTTCCCTATCGTCTTTATGGATGGTATGACGGGACGTCTGTTCCGGGAGTTCAGTATCGTAATCTCCGGTTCGGTCATCATCTCTTCATTTGCCGCACTGACTTTCACGCCGATGCTGGCAACCAAGTTGCTTATCAAACGGGAAAAACAAGGCTGGTTCTACACAAAGACAGAACCGTTCTTTGAAGGTATAAACCGGCTGTACAGCCGTTCACTTGCCGCTTTCTTGAATAAACGATGGATTGCGCTTCCATTCACATTCATCACCATTTGCCTGATTGGTATCCTGTGGAATGCGGTTCCTTCGGAAATGGCACCTTTGGAAGACCGTTCGCAAATCAGCATCAATACGAGAGGTGCAGAAGGCGTCACTTATGAATACATACGCGATTATACCGAAGATATCAACCAACTTGTCGACTCCATCCTTCCGGATGCGGAAGCGGTGACTGCCCGTGTATCCAGTGGTAGCGGAAACGTACGTATCACGCTGAAGGACATGAAGGACCGCGACTACACGCAAATGGAAGTTGCCGAGAAAATCTCGAAAGCGGTACAGAAGAAGACAATGGCGCGTTCGTTCGTGCAACAGCAATCTTCCTTCGGCGGACGTCGTGGAAGTATGCCTGTCCAGTATGTACTTCAGGCTACCAATCTGGAAAAACTGGAAGAGGTATTGCCTAAATTCATGGCGAAAGTGTACGAAAACCCGGTCTTCCAGATGGCGGACGTTGACTTGAAGTTCAGC
This sequence comes from Bacteroides caecimuris, assembly GCF_001688725.2. Classification (NCBI taxonomy): domain Bacteria; kingdom Pseudomonadati; phylum Bacteroidota; class Bacteroidia; order Bacteroidales; family Bacteroidaceae; genus Bacteroides; species Bacteroides caecimuris. Next base: position 3,353,087 of record NZ_CP015401.2, read on the forward strand.
AAACCGGAAGCCCGCATCCAGATTAACCGCGACAAGGCGAGTATCATGGGGGTAAGCACAAAGAACATCGCCCAAACGTTGCAATACGGATTGAGCGGCCAACGCATGGGATATTTCTATATGAACGGAAAACAGTACGAAATCCTCGGAGAAATCAACCGCCAGCAAAGAAACAAGCCTGCCGACCTGAAAGCGATTTATGTTCGCAGCAACGGCGGAGACATGATTCAACTGGACAACCTGATTGAACTGGAAAGTGGTATTGCCCCGCCTAAACTATACCGCTATAATCGTTTTGTATCCGCCACTATCTCTGCGGGACTGGCAGACGGAAAAACCATCGGACAAGGGTTGGACGAAATGGATAAGATAGCCAAGGAAACATTGGACGATACGTTCCGTACGGCTTTGGCAGGCGACTCCAAGGAGTATCGCGAAAGTTCTTCCAGTTTGATGTTTGCCTTTATCCTGGCTATTCTTCTGATATACTTGATTCTGGCTGCCCAGTTCGAGAGTTTCAAAGATCCGTTGATTATCATGTTGACAGTGCCGCTGGCTATTGCCGGAGCATTAGTATTTATGTATTTGGGAGATATTACAATGAATATTTTCAGTCAGATTGGTATCATTATGCTTATCGGGCTGGTGGCCAAGAATGGTATCCTGATTGTGGAATTTGCCAATCAGAAACAGGAAGCCGGCGAGGACAAGATGAATGCCATCAAGGATTCTGCCCTGCAACGTCTACGCCCGATTCTGATGACAAGCGCTTCTACGGTTTTGGGACTTATCCCATTGGCTTTTGCCACCGGTGAAGGTGCTAATCAGCGTATTGCCATGGGTACGGCAGTAGTAGGTGGTATGGTAGTTTCTACTTTGCTCACCATGTATATCGTACCGGCTATTTACAGTTATATTTCGACGAACCGAATCAAAAAACTAAAAGAATGAAACAGAAAGATAGTTGTATGAGACGCATCATATATATAGTTACCGCATGTGTATTCTTATCAGTTTCTACTGCGAAGGCACAAGTGCTCACCTTAAAAGAGTGTCTGGAAGAAGGATTGCAAAACAATTACTCTCTGCGTATCGTCCATAATGAAGAGCAAATCAGCAAGAACAACGCGACATTGGGAAATGCGGGTTACCTACCTACATTGGACTTCTCTGCCGGATATACCGGAAACTTGGACAATATCGAAACCAAGGCACGTGCTACCGGAGAAATAACAAAGCATAACGGAGTCTACGATCAGACGGTCAATGTCGGTCTTAACCTCAACTGGACTATTTTCGACGGCTTCAATATCAGTACCACCTACAAACAGTTGAAAGAGCTGGAACGTCAGGGGGAAACCAACACGCGTATTGCCATTGAAGATTTTATTGCTGCCCTGACTTCCGAATACTATAATTTTATCCAGCAGAAGATTCGTCTGAAAAACTTTCATTATGCAATGTCACTTTCCAAAGAGCGTTTACGTATAGCGGAAGCAAGCCACCTTGTGGGCAAGTTCTCCGGGTTGGATTATCAGCAGGCAAAGGTGGATTTCAATGCAGACAGTGCCCAATACATCAAACAACAGGAATTGCTACATTCTTCACGCATCCAGTTGAATGAACTGATGGCTAACAACAATGTTAATCAAAACATTATTATCAAAGACTCTACCATCGACGTATACAGCGACTTGCAATTTGATGATTTGTGGAATTCAACGTTAGCAACCAATGCTTCTTTGCTCAAGGCAGATCAAAACACGGTACTTGCCCAATTGGACTACAAGAAAATAAACTCACGCAACTATCCATATCTCAAACTAAATACCGGATATGGATATACATTCAACAAGTATGACATCAATGCAAACAGCAGAAGAGGTGAACTGGGCTTCAATGCCGGAATAACTGTCGGTTTTAAGATATTCGACGGTAATCGTCGTCGCGAAAAGAGAAATGCAAGTCTGGCTTTCAAAAATCGTCGCCTGGAACGACAGGATTTGGAATTAGCCCTTCGCTCTGATCTCAGTAACCTATGGCAAGCCTATCGTAACAATCTTCAATTATTGAATCTGGAACGTCAAAACCTGATAACCGCCAAAGACAATCACGATATTGCCATGGACCGTTATATACAGGGGGACCTTTCCGGTTTTGAAGTGCGCGAAGCACAAAAGAGTTTGTTAGATGCAGAGGAACGCATCCTCTCTGCTGAATACAATACGAAACTTTGCGAAATATCCCTGTTGCAAATCAGCGGAAAGATTACGAAATATCTGGAATAAGGAAGTAGTTTCCATTTATTTTTTGATTGAGGCTGTCTAAAAAGTCGTCAGTAACTCTAACTCCCCTCCTTCGGGAAGAGGAGAAGAATGAAGATAGAACCGACTTTTTAGACAGTCTCAATTTTTACTGTATAAAAAACAGTTATTACATACCGATATTTTTCTTTCTTCCTACATTTGCATACTTAAAAACATTAAAATAATAAAAGCCATGAGAAAACTAAGTCTTTTCTTACTATTACTTTTTATCCTGGCAAACGCCTCAGCCCAAAAAGCAACAGATTACAGAAAACAACAGAACTACAAAGATTGGGTACACATCGCCCCCAAATTTGACGATGATTTCTTCAAGACGGAAGAAGCCCAACGCATCGGTGACAACGTGTTACTCTATCAACAAACGACCGGAGGCTGGCCCAAGAATATCTATATGCCGGCGGAACTGACGGAACAAGAATATAATGCGGCACTAAAAGCTAAAGAAAATACCAACCAAAGCACCATCGACAACAATGCCACCACGACAGAAATAGAATATTTGTCACGGCTTTATCTGGCTACGCAAAAAGAGAAATATAAAGAAGGAGTGCTGAACGGTATTCAATATCTGCTTAAATCGCAGTATGAAAACGGTGGATGGCCTCAATTTTATCCGCGTCCCAAAGGTTATTATGTACAAATCACTTACAATGACAATGCAATGGTGAGAGTGATGAACCAACTTCGGAGCATATACGAAAAGAGAGCTCCGTACACTTTCCTTCCTGACAATATCTGTGAACAAGCACGCAATGCATTTAACAAAGGGATAGAGTGTATACTCAAAACGCAGGTACGCCAGAATGGAGAGTTAACAGTGTGGTGCGCCCAACATGACCGTGTCACTTTAGAACCCTGCAAAGCACGTGCCTATGAACTCCCGTCACTAAGCGGACAAGAGTCGGACAATATTGTATTACTGCTGATGTCACTTCCCCATCCATCTGCAGACGTTGTGAAATCCATAGAAGGAGCTATCAAATGGTTCCAAAAGTCTGCAATAAAAGGAATACAGAAGGAATATTTCACTAACAGTGATGGCAAAAAAGACTATCGCATGGTTCCCTGTGAAGACTGTCCTACTCTTTGGGCACGTTTTTATGAGCTGGAAACAAACCGGCCTTTTTTCTGCGACCGTGATGGCATAAAGAAATATGATATATCGGAAATCGGACACGAACGCCGGAATGGTTATAGCTGGTATAACAAAGATGGAAGCAAGGTGCTGAAGAGATATGAAAAATGGAAAAAGGAACAGAATAAGTAATCATAACTGATGAAAGGTTGATATTTACACTGAAAAAGTAAATATCCGGAAAGTCTTTAAGTCCTTAAAATAAGAAGAGGGGCTGTCTGACAATAAAATAGTCAGACAGCCCCTTTATGAATTCAAGAGGCTGTCTAGTTACTAACGACTTTTTAGACAGCCTCTCTTCTTACTGTTTCATCCCAACAGGTATCAACCGGTTATTTTTTGCAATTCCACGGTTTCAACTGTTTGAAGAAGTCGTTACCCTTATCATCTACCAAGATAAATGCCGGGAAGTCCTCTACTTCAATCTTCCAGATAGCTTCCATACCCAATTCCGGATATTCCACACATTCGATGCTCTTGATGTTGTTCTGTGCAAGGATAGCTGCCGGACCTCCGATAGAACCAAGATAGAAACCACCATATTTCTGACAAGCATCTGTCACCTGCTGGCTACGGTTACCTTTTGCCAACATCACCATACTGCCGCCATGACTTTGGAACAGTTCTACATAAGAGTCCATACGTCCTGCCGTAGTAGGACCCATAGAGCCACACGCCATGCCTTCCGGAGTTTTTGCCGGACCAGCATAATAAATAGGATGATCCTTAATATATTGTGGCAAGTCTTCACCGCGATCCAAACGCTCTTTCAGTTTAGCATGAGCGATGTCACGACCTACAATAATCGTTCCGTTCAATGACAAACGGGTAGCAACCGGATATTTAGCCAACTCTTTCAAAATTTCAGGCATCGGACGGTTCAGGTCGATCTTCACAACATCACCTTCACCTGCCTGACGCAGTTCAGCCGGAATCAGTTCACCCGGATTTGAATCCAGTTTCTCAATCCAGATACCTTCCTTATTGATTTTACATTTGATGTTACGGTCGGCAGAGCAAGATACGCCCAAACCTACCGGACAAGATGCACCATGACGAGGCAGACGGATGATACGTACATCGTGAGCAAGATATTTACCTCCGAATTGTGCACCCAGCCCAATCTTGTGAGCTTCTGCCAATACTTCTTTTTCCAGTTCGACATCGCGGAATGCACGACCATATTCGTTTCCGGTAGTCGGCAGGTTATCATAGAAATGAGTAGAAGCTAATTTCACTGTCAACAGGTTCTTTTCAGCAGAAGTACCACCGATTACGAAAGCGATATGATAAGGAGGACAAGCAGCTGTTCCCAATGTCTTCATCTTTTCAACCAGGAACGGAACCAATGTACCGGGATTCAGGATCGCTTTTGTTTCCTGATACAAATATGTCTTGTTGGCAGAGCCACCACCTTTTGTTACACAAAGGAATTCATATTCCATACCTTCGGTAGCTTCGATGTCAATCTGTGCAGGGAGGTTACATTTGGTATTTACCTCATCATACATATTCAGAGGCGCATTCTGTGAATAACGCAGGTTTTCTTCAGTGTATGTTTTATATACGCCCAGTGAAAGCGCTTCTTCGTCAGAATATCCAGTCCATACCTGCTGTCCTTTTTCACCATGAATAATAGCAGTACCGGTGTCCTGGCAGAATGGAAGTACGCCTTTTGAAGCAACTTCTGCGTTACGCAGGAAAGTCAGCGCCACATACTTATCGTTCTCGCTTGCTTCCGGATCGCTCAGAATCTTAGCAACTTGTTCGTTGTGCGAACGACGAAGCATGAATGATACATCACGAAAAGCAGCATTAGCCATCGCAGTCAAACCTTCTTTTTCAATTTTCAGGATGGGATTTCCTTCAAACTCGCTTACTGATACATAGTCTTTTGTAAGCAGATAATACTCAGTTGTATCTTTTCCCTTTTCAAACATGGGCTGATACTTAAACGGAGGTGTTGCCATAAGTTTCTTATTTTATTACGTAATGTTAGTTAGTGTGGCAAAGGTAATGATAAATTAAGAATTGAGAATTAAAAATTGAGAAATAAAACATTGTAGGATAAAAATAGGTAGGTCAATAAATGATAATTTATTTTTCACCACAGAGGACACGGAGGACACAGAGTTCTTCTCTCTCTTTCCGTAGGTAAAACAGAGCGATAAATAACGTCAGTTCGATACAACTTCGTCCGCATGGTTTCCCCTCCCTTCGGGAAGGAGGAGAATAGGAATAGTACAAGCTTATATCGAACTGACGTCAAATACGATTCTAAATACGTAAGACTCTGTGTTACTCTATAGTAAAAAAAATAGTAAACCTCTGTGTCCTCCGTGTCCTCTGTGGTGAAATTGAAATTCCCATTTATTAATCTACTTATTCTTGACTCGCTACACTATTTCCGTTTTATCAATCATTTTGATTCGCTCGATGAGCTCATTTCCAAGAGCCGTTTTATCTTCAATATGTTTCAACACCGCAGTCACAAATGTATTGCTTTCGAAATCACCGCGTACTTGCTCAAAGTCCTGCTTCATTTCGTCATGAGAGCCATCAGCACCGAATCCGGTCATAGAAGATAACGAAAATTCTTTCTTAGCATCCTCATATACCATCTTATCCAATCCGACAACTGCTTGCTGCCAGGCTTTCACGATACCGATGATGTCTTGCGCTGTAATCGTTTCCGGATCTAAGCCATAGAATTCCTGAATCTTATAATACGCCCATGTCCATTCATAAGTATAATAATTCTCGTGCATTTCTGCGAAGCTTGCATTGATAGACTTCAAACGATTGACTGCTCCTTTCTCAATACCATCCAGCAATCGGTCGATCTCACTCTTGGGAGCAATCAGTCCGGAAACATCCACCCATTCGCCGATGCCAATTTCCGTATCGGGTTTCAGGCGTTGGCGGATTTCGTCATTGCTCTGGAAGTTAATGCCTTCCAGCCGTTTTATAATGGAGTTTCCTAAGAACTTGTGGATAGCAATTTCATAAAAACGGATTCCATTGTTCAAAGAAGAATTCTTGATTTTAGCACTCTGGTAAGAGTAGATTTCTGAAGTTTCGCCGGACACACGTTTCAATTCTTTCAAAATAGAACGCCCTTTGAACATCTTCTGAATGGTATAAGGACTCAACAGGTTATAGTTGATATAATCCAGCTTGTTCGGGTCTTTACGATTATCACGTTTCGGCCATTTTTGTGCGTCACGGATAGTACCTACACTTCTTAAGTTGACTCCCGGAACCAGATAAGTCGTATTCCGCTGCTCTATCAGGTAAGAGAAAGGAAGATTAGAAGTATCGGCATGATTGACATGACGTCCCATGACCAATGAGAAAGCTCCGACACGTGCCGGCCACAAGATATAGGAATCGGAAGTGGTCTTCGCTCCTCTTTCCATCGTTCCTTGATGGATAGGTCCCAACTTATACATGTGGTTGCTCTGATTGGATCCCGAACCTGCATTCATAAACGAGAACATTCCGGCAATCAGCAAAGTAGATTTATGATGTGTCACGGTGAAAGGACCTGCAAAGATAGCACATGCCTCACCGTTCTCTCCTTGGCAATTACTAAAAAACAAAGAATCGGAAGCAGAATAATTGTGTCCCAGTTTACAGGACTGCCCAACGAAACAACGGGTCAGCATTGTGCCGTCATCCACTTTTGAACCGGAAGAGATTATGAAGTCGTCACAAATTACCCCGTGACCGATATGCACAGGCGCTGTCACATTACTATTGATGCTTCCATTAAATAAGCGGCAAGTTCCACAGATATGGCAGTAATCACCAATCCGGACATTCTTGATTGAACCTGTATTGAGAATCATAACATGATTGCCAATACTGCCGACAGCAGAAGCATGTTTATTGGAATAATAATCCGCAATTGCTTTCATGCGGTTAATCAGTTCGGGACGATGACGGTACAACGCAAGTATATATGCCTGATGCGCAGACAGTTTGTCGTTCATCAACACTTCACGCCCCCCTGTTTCATTCAATACAGCCACTTCTACCCCATTACCGAAGGTGCTTAATCCATCCACTAAAATAATATCTACATTCTCAATGAAAGTATCGCTACCGATCTCATAGTTAGCAATGTAGTTCTGGATATTCTCAATACAACAGTTATCGCCCACCGATACATTGTGTAACGTCACATGACGTAATCCCGAATGTTTCTTGATTCCCCCCGGCAATGTAAATTCTGATTCGAATACTCCCAGTTTTACTTCACCCGAGAAACGGGTATGATGGACATACTCACAATTAAAGCCCTCTGCCACTGATACATTTCCCCAATCATCAGCCAAACACGACTGACTCTTCAACTGAAGTACCTCATCTTCAGTCAATCTACGATAATCTTTCATTTTAATAATGTGTTAATGTGTCAATATGCTAATGTGTCAATTGACTACGCATGTTGCATAGAAATTGGCACATCTGCACTTTGACATATTGATTATTCTACCTCTTCTTCGTAGGTCTGATAAAGAAAATCGTTATAGGGATATTTCTGAACGTGTAATTCTTTCACTCGCTGATAAACTACATTTTTCAGTTCGTCTATATTGATTCGTTCGCGGGCGGAAATAAAGAGGCAGTTATCCTCCATTTTTGCCATCCACGTCTTCATCAGTTCTTCGAGTGTTAAGTTTTCCTTTGTTCGGGGGGTAAGGTCGTCCGGCGCTTTCTCCACGTAGGTGTAAGCGTCTATTTTATTAAATACAAGTATCATAGGTTTGCCACTGCCGCCAATCTCTGCCAGTGTCTTGTTCACTACCTCAATCTGTTCCTCAAATCCGGGGTGGGAAATATCGACTACGTGCACAAGCAAATCTGCTTCACGCACTTCATCCAGGGTAGATTTAAAAGATTCTACCAGGTCGGTAGGCAACTTGCGAATAAATCCTACCGTATCCGACAACAAGAACGGTAGATTATCAATAATCACTTTACGCACAGTGGTGTCTAAAGTCGCAAATAGTTTGTTTTCTGCAAACACTTCGCTCTTGGAGAGAAGATTCATCATGGTTGATTTTCCCACATTGGTATAACCAACCAGTGCAACACGTATCATGCGTCCGCGATTCTTTCGTTGGGTAGCTTTCTGCTTGTCAATCTCCGCCAGACGTTCTTTCAATAATGACATACGGTTCAGGATGATACGGCGGTCCATCTCGAGCTGTGTTTCACCCGGACCACGAAGTCCTACGGAACCTTTACCGCCACCTGCACCGGAACCACCTCCCTGGCGTTCCAAGTGAGTCCAGAGTCGCTGCAAACGCGGCAACATATATTTATATTGCGCAAGCTCCACCTGCGTCTTCGCATTGGCTGTCTGCGCACGCATGGCAAATATATCAAGAATCAGTGAAGTACGGTCCAGTATCTTCACTTTCAGTTCGGCTTCAATATTACGAATCTGTTTCGCAGAAAGTTCATCATCAAAGATGACCATTCCTACTTCACGTTCTTCTTCCTCTTCATTACGAATATATTGTCTGATTTCTTCCAGCTTTCCCTTTCCGACATATGTCACTGAATGAGCTGTCGGCAATTTCTGCGTAAACCGTTTCACTACTTCCGCCCCAGCCGTCTCGGCAAGGAAAGCCAGTTCATCCAGATACTCGTTCGTCTTACGCTCATCCTGCGTTTGTGTGATGAGTCCGACAAGCACTGCTGTCTCTACTTTGGCTTCGGATATTACAAATTCTTTCATTCTTTACTTCTAATGTATATATAATAATGTGAGCGCAAATATAATAAAAAATATGGAGCTTATGATTGAGTTCCTTTATTTTCGTCAACCACAAGCCCCATATTCTAAGGAAGAGTCTCTTCCGAACCGGATGTTAATATCCCGGATTCTGCTTGATATTCGGATTAGCGTCTATTTCCGCTTGCGGAATAGGCATTATTGTACGGTAATCGTTCCAGTTCACTGTAATCAAATCATTGCCATTCAAAAAATGTCCCGTTCCCTGACGCTTGATTTCTGATCCTTGACGCAATATGTCATACAAACGATGTCCTTCCAATACCAACTCTTTACGACGTTCTTTAGCTACCAAATCCAATGTTGCAGCAGGTTTTTCAACACCCGGATGAGCACGATCTTTAATGGCATGCAGATAGTCGTTAGCCAAAGTTTGATCGGGCGACGTTTTTTTCAAAGCAGCCTCGGCACCAATCAGGTAAATATCCGACAGGCGAATCACCCGAACATTGTTAATCGTTACCGCACCACGTCCCGGATATTTATTGATTGTACGTTTTGTTCCATTCTTATCTTCAATCAACAAACCAAGACGCACGTCGTCCGGATCCTCATTCAACAGATCGATAAATGTTTGTGTAGCAACCACTGCACCATATTCACTTGGGCTGACAACAGCTCCCCACAATTCGCGGCTACCGGAATACATCGTTGATGACAATGCCAAATCAAAAATCGATTCATCATTTTCCTCTTGTCCCCATACTTCCAGATATTTGTCATGGTCAATCAATTTATACGGACCATTCTCTACTACATCCTTGGCATATGAATAAGCTGCTTCATAATCACCCTTATACAAATTGACACGCGCCAGCAAAGCTTTTACGCCCCATTTGTTCAGATGACCATAGTTTTTCTCTTCACTGATCCAGTTCAACGCTTCTGTCAAATCGTCCAAAACAGCTTTATATCCCTCTGCTACTGTAGAACGACTTGGCAAATCAACTGCATTCAACACCTCTTTCACAACAGGTACACCCAGCGAAGCTCCATTGTCTTTCAAATAGGGAGTACCATACGTAATAATCAGATTGAAATGCGCCAAGGCTCTAATAGCCAACGCCTCGCCTTTTGAGTTCTTCACTACATCATTCATCTGGACTTCGCCTTTATCAATAGCCTCCAAAAGCACATTTACTCTATTGATAACGGTATAAGGAGGATACCACAAATCTTGCGGAGCGTTATTCTGACGGTCAGTAAAACGATAATAATTCTCTGTACGGTCGCCCACTTTATTTGTCTGAGCGTCCTCTCCGCCCACCTCTGCACGAGCCAGAAAGTCTGTGCCATAATAATAATTAGACTCTACGGCAATCAATCCGGCATACGCACCGTTCAATGCTGTTTTTGTATCTTCCGGAGTACTGATTGCTCCATCACTCACCAAAGAATCAGTAGGCAAAGTCGTTAGATAATCGCTGCACGATGATAGCATCATCAAGCTGGCGAAAAGAACTCCCCCTATATTTTTATATCTATTGATTGTTTTCATCATATTCTGTTTTTATTAAAATCCGATTTCAATACCAAATGTCACACTTTTCAGATTCGGGAAAGCGAAAGTGGGAATACCGTTTATCGACAATTCCGGATCTACATTCTTATAAGAGGTCAAAGTCAGAAGGTTGCTTCCTGAAACAAACAAACGAACATTCTCCATTTGCACACGACGCACCCACTGTGCAGGAAGTGTGTATGACAAGCTCATGCTCTTCAGACGCAGATAATTCAAGTCTTTCATGAAACGAGAACTTCCATAGTTTCCATACTCGTAGTTGTTGATACGTCTCGGAACACTTGTCACATCGCCCGGTTTCTGCCATCTGTCAAGCTGGTCGACAGAAGAGTTGTAATAAATCACATAACCGTCGGTATCCGTAAAACTAGTTCTCATGGTATCGAACACTTTACCACCCAACGAGAAGTTAAACAGCATATTCAGTTCCAAGCCTTTCCAAGACACGGTGTTTCTCCAACCTCCGGTCAGTTTCGGATCCGGCTTACCAATTATTACGCGCTGAGCCTGAGCCGGATTCTTAGTCAAGTCCTTGTTAAGGGTTCCATCTTCATTTTTCGTGTTCAACACCCATTGTTCTTCACCGGTTTCGGGATCAACTCCCGCCCATTCGCGGCTCCACCATGAATAATAGGATTCACCTTCGCGGATGATGCTTGTACCATCAATAATATCTTTTCCACCATACAGTTTTGATACCTTGTTTGAGTTGTGTGAAAGAGCCAGACCTGTATTCCATCTCACTTGTGAGTGCTTGAACACATCCACATTGATATCAAGTTCCACACCTCGGTTAGTCATCTCTCCTACATTCTTCAACATATTCTTGAAGCCAACAACCATTGAAGTCGGTACATTTTGCAACAAGTCGCTCGTTTTACGGCTATAATAGTCAAAGCTAACATTCAAGCGGTCGAACAACGTAGCGTCAAAACCAATATTGAAGTTCTTATTCTTCTCCCATGACAAGTCAGGGTTAGGTACAGATTGCGGTGCCGAACCTGGTATGTCTTGATAATTGTAGCCGTACCCATACAGACTCAAATGACCATACAAATCACTCGGCAATGTTCCGTTTATACCGTAAGACGCTCTCACCTTCAAGTCGTTAATCTGCGTGATTCCCTTCATAAACTCCTCCTGCGTCAATCTCCAAGCTGCTGACACTGACCAGAAGTTAGCCCAACGGCTGTTTGCTCCCAAACGTGAACTACCGTCTCTACGGAAATTTACCGAAGCGTAATACTTATTGTCATAATCATAATTGACACGTGACAATAAAGAAAGCAAATGATCTTCAGTATAGTAAGAAGACCCCTCCTGCGGAGTAGCCGCATTGATCGACTCAGGCAGTTTGTCATGAGGATATCCTGAAGATGTTGCAAAAACATACTCCGTACGACGGTCGTCTACATCCCAGCCTACCAATGCATCCAAATTGTGCTTTTGCGCAAATGTCTTCACATAATTCAACGTAGTAGATGAATAGACATTATGCTGCTGCACCGGATAGTTGGCCCTCAATCCGTTGTTCATCGAGCCGTTATTAGAGTTCAAGGGCCAATACGTGATAGAGTTGTTGTTCAGATAATCATAATTGACGCTTTCCTTCAATGTCAATCCGTCAATAATCTGATAAGAAGCCCATAAGTTGTTGGTGCTTCTGAACACTCTCGATTCATTCTTATCCAAACTGATGTCTTCTACCGGATGGGTGTGAGGGAAGATTTGCTGCAAGAATGGATGCGTATAATAATTACCCTCATCATCATAAATCGGCATATTCGGTGTACATACGTAATTGATCAGAAAGAAAGGATTAGAATAGGCAGTCCCCTCGCTTGCTACAGAAGAATTCTGTTTGGACAAAGAGATATTAGCTCCCATCTGCCACTTATTATCAGCAGAGCGGTGAACGGCATTGATACGTCCCATAAAACCATCTAATGAAGATGTTCTAGACTTGCCTTCCTCTTTCTTATAGGCTAATGAAGCAAAGAATGAATTGCGCTCGTCTCCACCCTGTGCCGAAAATTCATAATTTTGGCTTGAACCATGTTTGCGGAAGAAAGCATCTTCCCAATCCACATCATATTTAGAATCAGCATAGAAACCAGCCATCTCCTCTGCGTACGCTTTCGCTTCCGCATCGGAAGCCGGACCGTTATAGTTACCATCATTGTCAGGAATACCATAAATAGTAGCCTCATTATAGCATGCCTCATACGTTAACTCATGGCGTTGTTTTCCGTTCACACTCTTACGATTCTTCATAGCCCAATCCGAGAATCCCCAATTCGCCTTGAAATTAACACGTGTTTTTCCGGCTTTACCATGCTTCGTGGTAATCAGGATAACACCGTTTGCCGCACGCGAACCATATAACGAAGCAGCTGCCGCATCTTTCAACACTGTAATATTTTCAATATCACTCGGGTTGATAGACGACATTACGTTAAATGCCTTCGAATCGTTTGACACGGCAGAGATTGCAATGTCTCCCGAGACAACAGGCACACCGTCAATCACATACAACGGTTCGTTCGAAGCGTTCATAGAACCCGTACCACGTACACGAATCTGCAATCCCGCTCCCGGCTGTCCGCTGGTAGAATTGATCGTCAGTCCCGGAGTCGTTCCAGAAAGAGCCTGTTCAAAAGATGTTACAGGAATATCTTTCAGGGCCTGGTCGCCCTTAATGGAAGAAGCAGCACCTGTAAATGACGCTTTTTTTGTAGTACCATAAGCTACAACCATCACCTCATCCAATTTCTGAGCATCCGACTTTAACACCACTTTCAAAGTAGACTTTATAGCCACTTCTTGTGTTTGCATACCGATATACGAAATCTGCAAAGTCTTTGCAGAACTAATAAATTTGTATGCAATTGATAATCAGATATGTAAATAGAGATAAAACAGTAATACAAGTCGATGTTTTGTCAAATGGGAATATTCTATATATCTAATTAACAATTGATTATCCTAGTTCAGCTAATATTCTACTCTCTTGTATGTAATACCATTTCTCTACCGGAATGAGCGCTATTTGTTTTATAATCAACATTATATCTATAAAGCAAGGAGCTATTATAAATAAAAAATAGTATCATGCTATTAGAGAGGCACTTTTATTTGTAAACAATTAATCGGGTAATGGATGTTGCCAAATTAAAAACATGATCTCACTCATTTTTCTTTTAAAGGCAAGTAATTATTGTAAAGATTGAAGATTACTCATATATTAATCTGTCTTAGTTAAGGTTAGATTGCAAAAAAAAGGCTGCCCCGATTTATTGGAACAGCCCTCTCTATATTTAAACTCCTCTTTTAAAAATCGTCAGCAGGGAAACCTGTTCGACGGAAGCCTGAAATCTTATAAGTTAATTCATTTTCATCGTCGTCGAACTGTACCATATATACGATACTGTCAGCAGGCATACCGCTAGGAGTAGTGGCAGCTTTTTCCAGTACTTTGCCATCGGTTATCTTCACTTTGGATTCGTATGTTACATTATCCACAAAGCCTGTTGTCGAGAAAGTTCTTGTTGCATAATTCACGTTCACTTTCACTTTATATTCCCAAAAGTTTCCTAAATCATCCAGCCACATTTCAGTTTCATTGTTGCTGGCTGTATTGTAGGTACTCATTTGCAGATGTCCTGCTCCAAAAGGATCTTCTACTTCTTTCCCGTCAATAAATGCATTCACTGTCACCCACCAGTCTCCAGCCATTTTTTCAACAGCAGTACCACCTGGTTCTGTATCGTTGTCGCATGCTACGAATGTAAAAGCCAGTGAAGCTAAAAGTAATATCATATATTTCTTCATAATCGTATTTTTATTGTTTTACTATAATGTCAAAAGATAGCTGACCGGCATAAGCAACAGTCCATTTCAGAGTCCCAATTGCAGGGTCCAATGCTGTATTATCCATTTGATCCATGGAATCTCCCCAACCTGCAACATAGCTTTCCAAAGGAGTAATGGTATTATCATCATTCAATTGGAATTTGCCAACCATTGCATAATCCGGTCCATAACCTCTACGCTGGTCATACCAGCCTCCTAAGAAATCGCTGATATAAAAAATCCCTGGTTCCATTTGCAAAATCACAATCTCATATCCACTGAAAGCTACCACAGAAGGGATGGTACATTTACTACCTTCGGCCACAGTATAAATTCCGGATTTCAAAGGAGAAGCTGTATTATCTGCCACATACACTGTTCGTGTAAATGTTTTGGCAAAACCATCCTCATTGTATGCCGCATATACTAAATTGTAGATTCCCGGAGTGTTAACATCAACACTTCCTTTTATCTGAACAGATTCTGTGATATCTTCTCCGTTCATTTCTGCATAATATCCCGGTTCCTCAAAGGGTTGTCCTTTTTCCAAAACGACCTTTTCATCACCTATTCTTTCCAACGTTACAAAATAGGTGACTTTAGAGGTGTCATCTGTTGATTTGTCGCAAGCTCCAAAGACAAACGACAAACATACTAATATGCTGTATATTATTTTTTTCATACGTAAAACTTACTAAGTTATTGGTTACTATTTGATATCCCACCAAACCGGAGTACTTCCCGGTACCCCTGTAGGAGTATTCACATTTTGCTGACGTGCGCTTAACGGATAAGTCATGCGTTTCATCAGTCCGCCTGCTTCCAAACCATTAGTCCATGGGGCAACTAACTCTCCCGGAGTGTATACTGACTCATTAGCCTGTATCTGTGCTGCTGAATAAGAAGATAGTTTCGGACAATCTGTACGACGAATCTCACTCCATGCTTCCATGTGATCCATATAGAAAAGAGCTACCCATTTCTGCATATAAATCAAATTTAACTTATCTGCCTGCGTAGTGGCATCAGACCATGCACACGCTCCTTCCAAAATAGTGTTTTCTTGACCTGCAAATCCACGAACGGCAAAGTCGGCAGTTACACCTGCTTCATAAGCAATTTTTGCTTTCGTATCATCATTGTGGAAACGAGCATATACCTCAGCTATCAGGAATTGCAATTCAGCCTGAGTAAAGAAATAGACAGGTTTTGTGGCTCCGATAGAGTAGTCAATCGCGCTCACGTTTCTGTTTTTCCAGTTGTCAGTACCCAAAATGCTTTGCATGTGTGTTTTTCCTCCGGGAAGTTGACCGACGTACTTTCCATCCGCATCTGTTTTACTTATACCATAAGCGATTCGAGGGTCTTCTGTGCTGCTTAAATAAGATATTAACGGATAGGCAGCACAATGATTACCGGTCAATCCGACTGCATTCGTATTATACCATGGATTCCGTTTGTCTGTTTCATCCAAGAAACAATCCAGTTTCACGTCACCGGTAAAGAAATCGTTGTTTTGTACTAGGGTCTTCACTTTCTCTGTATACGAAGCCGCATCTATGTTGGCATCAATGAAACGCAGATACATACGGAGGCGCAGGGCATTGGCGAAACCTTTCCATTGAGCAATGTTTTTGTTGAATATCAAATCGGGTACATCCATATCGCTTCCATCCAAAGCAGCTTCTGCCGCATCTATCTCACCTAATATTCCTCTATATACTGTTTCGCCCGTATCCCACTTAGGTGTGGCATTGGCATTACCTTGCAGGGCTTCCGAATAAGGCGATTCGCTGGTATTATCTACCATTATCTGAAAGGCATACGCTTTTAGTATGGTAGTGGCGAATCGGTCGGCAGGGTTTGTGGTCTTTTCCAACACCTGCTTTGCATCTTCCAAAGCTCCTGCAAACAGGATTCTATAAGAATAATCCATTTGCTGGGAAGATTCGGTAAATGTATATTCACATAGAGTGTTATACTGGTTCGACTCCGGTTTCTGTTCATAGTATTGAGCGAAAAAACCAGCGTAATTATAAATTTCTCCGCCTACTGCCGAAGCAATGGAAGCACTAATAGAGGGGAATATCAAATCTGCCGTCACCTGATTATTCATCGGGTAGTTTGGGTCGTCATTGATGTTCAGGTCGCAACCTGCAAACAATGCTGTTGTTGCTAATGATGCATATAATAATATTTTTTTCATTCTTATTCCTGTTTAAAATTTAACCATTAAGTTGAAACCGAAACGACGTGAGCTAGGATTAGCCGTGTATTCTCCATAGTTACCTTCAAGGTCATTACCAAATGAAGTCATTTCGGGATCAATAAATGTATTGCTGGATGGAGTCCAAACAAATAAGTTGTTGCCATATGCAGACACTTTTACTGCCTGGAAAGGGGTTTTTGCCAACCATTTTTTTGGCAAGTCCCAGCCTAATACAACAGAACGGAGCTTGACGTATGATTTGTCTACCAAGAAACAGCTTCCCATATCAGAGCCACCATCGCCCCAGTATTTATAAATGTTGGAGCTGGTAATAGGAGTTGTGTTTTCTACATAAGTGACGTTTTCTCCATTCACTATTTTATTTGCTGAGTTAGGAACAATCAGCGGATTACGGTCATTGTAGGCAGTCTGTATCGCGTTACCGGTAAAATAGTTTATATCTTTAGTGCGTGAATACATTACTCCGCCCTGACGGATATCAAAATCAATGCCTAAGCTTATACCTTTATATCTCAAGTTGGTAGAAACACCCATTTGATATTTGTTATTCATATCTCCGCAGATTCCGAATTCGCTGGCTTCAACCGGAAGACCCGTTGATGAATTGACTACAATACGTCCTTGCGGATCACGCTCGGCTACCTGAGCCTTGAAAACACCAACAGGCATGCCTGTTATAGCATACATACTGGTACCTCCATTGAGCCCGTAAATCGTTGTAATGCCCCCCAGTTCTTCCGGCAAACTGATCACCTTACTCCAGTTCTTTGTGAAGTTCCATGTCAGTTCCCAACTGAAATCTTTTGTTTTTATCGGAGTTCCGCTGATCAGGAGTTCTACACCACGGTTACGAATCTCACCCAGGTTCATGTTCTGTGCTGTATAGCCTGATGCAGGGTCCATAGCCAAAGAGAAAATCTGCTTATCCGTATTTCGATTATAATAAGATACGTCAAAAGAGAGACGGTTTTTGAAGAAAGCCATATTTAAACCGACTTCAGCTTCTGTGGTCATTTCCGGACTTAATGTGTTGCTTCCAAGCACATTTCCTGCAGAGTAAGCATTGACACCTCCTAGAGGGAAAGTCAGAGAACCGAAAGGTATTCTGTTAGCAGATTGTGCATACACAGGATTAACCATATACACATCAGCATCGTTACCTGTTTTACCCCAGCTGGCGCGTATCTTACCAAAAGATATCACATCTTGCAGATTGTCATTCAATAATTCGCTGAAAATAAAACTACCGGTAATACCGGGGTAGAAGAAGCTGCGATTTTCTTTCGGAAGAGTAGAAGACCAGTCATTACGGGCAGTTACCGTTAAATAGAGCATATTTTTCCATGAACCTTCAAACTGTCCGAAAACACCCATCAGACGTCTGAGTTCCATGTGCTGTTCTACTATAGGGGTTTTGCCGGAGTTCTTCAGATTAAACCATGTAGGAATCGTTAAATCATTTACTTCTGAATATTGGTAAGAGACTTTACGCTCATTGCCATTGAAACCGACCAATGCATTGATATTAAAATCGTTAACCGGCATATTGAAATTAACCATAATGTCCTGGTTTATCTCGCGACGACGGGTTGTCTGTTCAGAATATTGTCCGGTTTCACCAGAGAAAGGACTGCTGGAACCCTGGCCTTCTCCATTAGGAGTGCCTTCATAATAAAGAGCGTACAGGTTCGGTTTTCCTTTGTCGCTTTGCCCTGTCGTGGTATCCAAGCCCATACGGTACGTAAACTTGAAGTATTTCAGGAATTCATAATCCAATTGAAATTTTCCGTAGAATCTTTCAGACTCATACTCATTCAAATAGTTATTCAAAATATAATAAGGGTTCATAACTCCGTAGGGGGTATAATAATATCCCGGAGTGTTGAACGGATCATTCTGGTCTTCCAGTCCTATGATGCTGATATCTCTTGGTGTCTGATATAAAGAGTTCAGCATGGACAAACCTTGTCCCGTAGTAGCAAAGTTATTCTTTTGATAAGCGTAATTCAGTGAAGAAGAGAATGTCAACGCTCCTGCCTTATGGCTACCGCGCGCAGAAAAAGTATATTTATCGTAGCTGTCAGCATCTGTTGGTATCATACCATCGTCGCTAATTTGAGAGAAAGATACATAATAATCACTTTTATCTGTAGCTCCATTGAATGAAAGGCTGTTGCTATATCTGAATCCCGCATCAAAAAAGTCTTTGATGTTGTCAGGCATTGCCACATAAGGTTTCAGTTTCTGAGAGTTATTGTACACATTACCCCATAGCTGCATGGAACCATCAAAACGAGGTCCCCAAGAACCGTTCTCCAATTCTGTGTGGTTGCCGTTCCATCCCATACCGAATTCATTTTGAAATTCCGGCAAACGCAGAACTGTTGACCACTGAACTCCGCCGTTATACTCGATTCCAACTCCTTTTCCCTTTTGGCCGCTTTTGGTAGTAATCATGACTACACCATTGGCAGCACGGCTACCATATAAAGCAGTGGCAGCAGCCCCTTTCAAAATAGTCATGTTTGCCACATCATCCGGATTAATAGCGTTTGCTCCATTACCAAAATCATATCCGCTGTTCAAACCATCTGTAGAATATACTGTAGAGTTATTCAATGGTACACCATCCACTACATATAATGGTTGATTTGTACCCGATAGTGAACTAACACCACGAATAATTACAGAATTTGAAGAACCAGGATCTGATGAAGTACTGGAAATCTGAACCCCCGCAATTTTACCTGCTAAACTTGACATAACATCGGAAGTACGACTCTCCGCAATTTTGTCACCTCCCACAGAAGTCGCAGCATACCCTAATGCTTTTTCGGAGCGTTTAATACCCATTGCTGTAACAACAACTTCATCAATTTGCTGGGCATCAGACCTAAGTACTACCTTTAAATTAGATTTGATTGCCACCTCTTGCGTTTGTATACCGATATACGAAATCTGCAAAGTCTTTGCAGAACTAAATATATTCATAATAAGTTGATTATTAAACAAATGCGTAGGTAGTGTTTGCTTCCCATAGTAAATATTATATTATTTCTATCATTCAGATTATCAATGTATTGATGACTTGTCAAACACTCAAAACGAGTGATTTATGCTACCGTATTTCTATCAGTATTAAAAAGTAACTTGCTTTATATCAATATACTATACCTTTTATTAACGTAAATGCAGATGATATATATTGCCATATTTTATAATCAGTAGCAGTTTCACAGCTTTGAATTGTATACCATAATTACTCTATGCAACCCTGAATGACAGTTACTTTTCCTGTAAACCATTAATAGAAAAATTCCTTTTGATTAAGAGTAAACTTGTTTTTGTCCGATAGTAAACTTCTTTTCTGTTATTTGCATACTTAAAATGCAAGTTTTATTTTTATAAATGCAAGCTCAGGGCAAACGCATTATATTTTTATCTTATTTAATAGTTTGAACAAATATTCATCATTCCATCCTGCGTTTTTTCTTTTGGCTGCTACACTGCCCTTTGTTTCATCTTGTTTGATGATATAAAGGGCCATCTTATTAATTAAAGAAAAATTTTGCGCAGCATTACCTACTTTCCTTCCTGCGTCTTCTCTAAACGATACGTCTAACTGCCAATGTAGCCTGTTTTCTATATCCCAATGCGATCTTATAGCCTCTGAAATTTCTTTCGGTTTTAGCCCTAGTGAAGTAATGTAATATCTTTTTTCTACGGAAAGTTTTTTAGTGGCTACCTCCAGTCTTTCGGTACTAATTCTTACGATGGACTTGACCCCCTCAAATTTATCTTTCAGCATTGATTCCATAATCTTTCCCGGGCTATAAACCAGACATTCACGAGTCTCAATTCTCCCATGAGAAACCTCCTCTGTGACATATTTTCCATAGTGTGAACGGTATACCGGCCGATCAATATCAACACCATCCATCTCGTCTAGCCAGCGTTCCACATCCATTAACCTGTTTTTTTGATTGGCCTTTAATGCCAGAATATAGTCTGCATTATTTTCTATTATTACTTCGGCAATATCTGTTTGGCATGCAATAGCATCAATTGTCACTATGCAATCCTGCAAATCCAGAGATTTTATAAGAGAAGGAATAGCGGTGATTTCATTGCTTTTATCATCTACTTTTACCTGACCCATACTGATTCCATTGGAAACAGCCCAGGCACTAACCATATGAAGCTTGAATCCTTTTTTGCCAAAGGGATTGTCTTTGCTGCACTTACTTGCTCCACGAAGCATTTTACCGTCTATAGCAACAACCCCTTCATACTTACCACAAAGCTCAGATACCCAATCACGAAAGACCAATTCAAAATAACCGGGTTTGAGTAAACTGAAAAAACGATTGAAAGTGTCATGACTTGGGATCTTTACTAAATCAGGAAAACGACGTTTAAAGAAGTCAAACTTACAAATACCGAACCGTTCTATTTCATTCCAGCTTTCACTTCCACAGATTACAGCACACAAGGCTATATAAACGATGACTTCCAAAGAGTGTTCTTTTTTTCGGTCAATACGAGGATCTTCAAGTTGTTTACAAAGACTAATTAAGCTCATTTTAGGGTTTATTTTTGTTTAAATTCAATACAACAAAAATACAAATAAATAATTAATATACAAAATATTAATAGATTAATAATAAGACAAATAATAAAAATGAAATATAGATAATAGTTGACTAATTGATAGACAAAATATAATGCGTCTGCCCTGATGCAAGCTTTGTTTATAAAAACGGAACCTTTGTTTTTATAAATGCAAGTTGCGTTTATAGATTAGAAATCATAAAAAGGAACTTTGCTATTAAGCAAACAGAAGTTTAGCCTTAATCAAAAGGAACTTTTCTATTAATAGACTGCACGATAGGTAATGTAATAATGTACAATGAAAGCAAGTTTCCATGAAAAAATATAAATTAAAGGAAGAGATTAGAGTACATACATATATATTAAGCGGCTATTCAATCAAGACCGAAATACAATGAGAAATGAATCTGAAAACTATGAGAAATAACTAAAATAAAAGCCTTTTTACGATGAAAACTATGAGAAATGTCGATTTATAAAACATTTCTCATTAGTTATTATTTTCATTATCTGCTACTTATATTCATGTTATGAGAATATGAGAAATGAAAACATCAAAACGATTTCAGGTAGAGGCAGAATAAATTGCTATTGTTTATTGTAGAGCTTTGATGAGGCCGTTTTCTCAAGATCACGCACCACTGTAATATCCATTATATTTGCATAGACTTGTGTAGTCTTCACACTTTTGTGCCCTAATAGCTTTTGTACCGTAGTAATATTGGCACCACTATATAATAATAAGGTAGCATTTGTATGCCGGGCAGTGTGGAATGATACACGTTTATCAATTTTCGCCAAGCCTGCCAACAGACTCAATTCTTTGTTGATATTAGAATTGTCTTTTAACTTAAAGAAGCTGTCAAGATCATCTTCATAGTGTTGCAATATCTCGATTCCTTTGCCTTCAAATAATAAATATAAAGGAAGGCGTACCTCAATACCAGTTTTAACAGACTTGTATATAATCCAGGTCTCCTGATGGAATTCAATAATATTTGCGGAGGTCAGACTGATGAAATCAGAATATCGTAATCCTGCGTAACAACAAAATAAAAAAGCATCTTTTGTTTTTTGCAATCTCGTATATCTTCCTGTCAACTGCAAATTCTCAAATCTGTATAACTCTTCCGGGGCTAAGTGCGTATGGCTTCCCTCTATGCTTTTAATTTTATACTTTCTAAAAGCATACTTTTGTATATCCATATACTCTTTATTTATAGCAACATTAACGTATCGTTTCAGGTGCTTCATGTGCTTGGCGATAGTATTAAGATGATAACTTTTAGACTGTAGGTAATTATCAAATGAGGATACAAATTCAAATGTCAAATCGGTAAATAATACCTCTTTTTTGAAGCCCTGAAGTAATTCAAGCGTGGAAAGGTGATTTTGACGGGTACTCTCTTTTAAAGAAGAATTAGCTATCTCATCTTTAAAAAAAATCAAAAATGACCTTTCGTTGCTGAGAGGTTTATCAATAGAATTTCTTAATAAATCTAACGATATGGTCTTTCCCTGTTGCCATAGTCCAAGTTCAGTTTGCTCAATAGCTGCTATATTTTCATATAACATACGATTCAAAACATTCGCATTGGGATGATTTTTCACCATTTTTCGTTTGGCATCCCACTGTTCCGGTTTGAGATATATTTTGGTGGAGAAATACATCTTTTTCCTGTTCAGATAGGCTTCTACCTGAACTAATGCCATTCCTCTTTTATTCAATCTCTTCTTTCTATTAAACACAAGGTTGTAACTGATCTTTTCCATACTTTCTTTTTTAATTAATAATAGAATAAATTAGACGTAATTCTGTGCTATCTCTGAGGCGAATAAGCATTAATATCTCTAAAAAAAATAAGTCTTTCAATAACATAGTATTCACAAAACTTTAAATTAAATGCCACTTTTTTATTCGCTTTTCCACGAAAAAAGCAAAAAGAATAGCCCTTAAAGGAGTTTTATGACTAAAAACGAATAAAATAAATATTAAAAGATACATTTTGCTTATGCAAATTGTTAGTTATTGTTTTAACAAACAACACTTTTAAGAACGAAAAATATGCTTATAAGCATAAATATTGCTTATTAAATAGCAAAATGTTACATTTACAACTTTTTTTCATTAAATATAGTGGTTGGTTTTAGTTTTATTAATATATTTGCAAATTGTTAGAGTAAAGATACAAATAATGTAAAGTTAAACTTTAAGAGAGAATTTATGAAAAGAAAATTGATGCTGTTATTGGCATGCCTTTTTGTGGGCATAGGTCTAGTAACTGCCCAAACTCAAAAGGTCACAGGCGTTGTGATTTCTGAAGAAGACGGGCAGCCAGTTGTTGGCGCTTCTGTGTTAGTAAAAGGTACCACTCAAGGTACAATCACAGATGTAGATGGTAATTTTAATTTATCGAATATACCAAGTTCTGCAAAGACTTTGCAGATTTCGTATATCGGTATGCAGACGCAAGAGGTGGCAATCAAACCTCAATTGAAAGTAATACTAAAAGCCGATGCACAGCAGCTTGAAGAGGTTATGGTAACAGCAGTTGGAATCCAACGAGCTGAACGTTCATTAGGCTATTCTGTATCCAAAGTTGATGCAGATGAAGCTATTCAGAAAGCAGAACCGGACCTAATACGTTCTTTAGACGGAAAAATACCCGGTGTTTCGATTAATTCACCCTCTGGTGCTGCCGGTTCAGCCACACGTATGACTATTCGTGGTAATTCATCGTTCCTAGGCAACAACCAACCATTATATATAGTTGATGGTGTTCCCTATAGCAATACGGAAGTTGCCTCTTCAAATCAAGCAACTGAAGCTGGTGGTGCTTACGGTAGTGGTATTTCTACGCTTGACCCCAATGATATTGAATCAATGAATGTATTGAAAGGTGCAGCAGCTGCCGCTTTGTACGGTTCACGTGCCGCCAATGGTGTAGTGCTCATCACAACAAAGACAGGTTCAAAAAATAAGAAAAAAGCAGGTAAAGGCATGGAAATAACCTTGAATGCATCTTACACTATTGAACAAATAGCCGGTTTGCCTGAATATCAAAATTCTTTTGGTACAGGTAACGATTTTATTCCAGGGGGCGCAAACGGTTCATGGGGAGCGGCTTTCACAGATGTAACAGAAGTGCCCTTAAGTATATATGCAAATAATGTTTATGGAAAAGCCTATCCGAATCTTCCCCAAACTGTACCTTACAAAGCGTATAAGAACAATGTCAAAGATCTATTCGATTTGGGAGGAATATACGATCTCTCATTAAACTTCAATAAGTATACCGAAACCGGTAATTTCACTGCAACTTTGTCCAAAATGGATCAGGACAGTTACATACCTTATGCAGACTTTAGCCGTTATTCTATCAGTGTCGGTGGAAACCAGACTTTGGCCAACGGAGTACGTATCGGGGGAAATGTTTCTTTTTCAAGAAACGAACAAAATGGCCCGATGTTCGGTAACAATCAATCCAACGGTATTGGTGCCTCTTCATTTGCACGTGCTTTAATTCTTGGACGTAACTGGGATATGTCACTACCTTATGAAACACCTGACCATAAATCTTTATTCTTCGTGGGCGATCAGGCAGATAATCCGATTTGGTCATGGAAGTATAATACGATCAACACCCAAATGGATAGAACCATAGCAAACGTAAACATGGGCTATGATATTACAAAATGGCTTTCTGTTGACTATCGTGTTGGTATCAATGATTATAAAATGGATCGTAAGGAGGTTTTGAATTTAGGGTCAAGAGCTTTGGGAGGAAAAGGACGTATTCTTGTTTCTACTTATGATACACAAGAAATAGAATCAACTTTACTGTTACGTTTCAATATTCCGGTTCATAAAGATTTTGGGCTGAAAGCGACTTTGGGACATAATGTGAATCAATTCACCGCTAACGAAACTCTGACAAAGGGTATGAACATTATGTCTCCGGGAGTTTACAATATAAATAATACAGAATCACAAACATCGGAAGAAGAATATACAAGAACCCGTTTATGGGCATTATTTGGAGATGTTACATTGGATTACAAGAATTATGCATTCTTAAATATCACAGGACGTAATGACTTTTCATCTACACTACCCAAAAATCATCGTAGTTTCTTCTATCCGTCAATTGCAGGTTCGTTTGTATTTACAGATGCATTTCATATCAATGAAGATATTATTAAATTCGGTAAAGTACGATTAAGTTGGGCTAAAGTTGGTAATGACGCCGGCGCATACTACAAAAATGGTACATTCACTTTGGGACAGCCCTTTAACGGACAACCCATATTATCATTACCATCTTCTATGTTTGACCCGGATTTAAAACCGGAATTTACATCAGAGGTTGAATTTGGAGCTGAATTACAATTCTTAAAAAGCCGTGTAAATGTTGATTTCACCTGGTACAATCGTAATTCTACTAACCAAATCGCTCCATTAAGCCTTCCATATTCTACCGGATACGGGAGCTATTATACCAACTTTGGTAAAATGAATAACCACGGTATCGAAATAGGATTGAATGTTATACCTATTTTAAATAAAGATTTCAAATGGGATATGTACTTCACTTATACTCAAAACCGAAGTGAAGTAAAAGAATTGGCAGAAGGAGTAGAACGAGTTTCTTTAAATACAGGTTTTGCAACACCAAAAGCGGTTCTTGAAGTAGGCAAACCTTATGGAATGCTGGTTGGACAAGTTTTTGCACGCGATGAAGAAGGCAATTATCTGGTGGACCCAAATTCCGGAGCTTATCTTATAGCGGATGAAGAAGGTGATCTAGGAGATCCTGCTCCAGATTGCAAACTTAGCTTGAACAATACATTTACCTACAAAGGTTTTTCATTATCATTCATGTTTGATGCACAAATTGGTGGTTGCGTCTGGACTTCATACATTCCTGACTTATTGGGACGTGGCGTTACCAAAGATACAGAAGACCGTTATGGTTCACGTATCTTACCCGGATACCTGGCTGATCCTTCCACGAAAAAACCTTTATTAGACGGAAATGGAAATAAAATCCCCAACAATGTTCAAATGAAGGAGCTTGACTTATGGTTCTCACCGGGTAGCGGTGTGTCCACATTTGCAACTAATGGTGTAGATGAAGCATCCGTTTATGAAGCTACAACTTTCCGTTTAAGAGAGTTAAGCATCGGGTACCAGCTTCCTAAATCCTGGCTGGCAAAAACATTCATCGGTTCGGCAACTGTATCCTTTGTAGCCCGCAACCTTTGGTATTTTGCTCCCAATGTTCCTAAGTATTCCAATTACGATCCAACAGCAAGCAGTTATGGTGGCGGAAATGTACAAGGAATTGATTACACCTCAGCCCCTAACACAAGACGTTACGGCTTTAATATCAAACTCACATTCTAATAAAAAAAGAAAGTATGAAAATCATCAAATTATTATACACTTTAACAACAACACTGATTGTTTGTACGAGTTGCTCGAAATATCTCGATATTAATGATAATCCGAATAAGCCAACAACTGCCGAACTAAACAAAGTGTTAACCGGAGCTGAATATGACATAGCCATGTCTTTTGCAGCTGGCAGCTATATCGGTTCATCATTACCTTCTTATGTTTTTCATCTAAGCTCCCGTGAAGTTGACAACTACGGTATAACTAATGCCACTTCCACTTTGGGAAACACCTGGCTACAGGGATATGCTTATGGTTTGAAGAATACAAATGCTGTTATTAAAGCCGCAGAAGAAGGAAATAACATGATTTATGCGGGAATAGGCAAATTAATGAAAGCTTATGCATTTACCAGTCTCGTTGACCTTTGGGGAGATATTCCATACACAGAATTTGATATAGAAGGTAATTATGCTCCCAAATTAGACCGTAGCCAAGATATTTATAATTCATTACTTGCACTTATAGATGAAGCCATAGGCAATCTGCAAGATCCCAATGCTGCTAATTTATTAAAACCAGCAAACGATGATTTGATATATAAAGGCAACGTTGAGAAATGGGTAAGAATGGGTAACACATTAAAGCTGAAGCTATTGGTGCAATCAAGAAAAGCTAAAAACGAGATAACAGAGTGGAATACAAGGTTATCCGATTTGCTTTCTGAGAACAATTTCATGAACAACGGAGAAGATTTCGAATTCAAACATACAGCCAAAGATACGCCAGACGAACGTCACCAAGCTTATGTAGATGAATATCTCGGTGGTCAAAGCACTTATTACATCAGTCCATGGATTTACGAAACAATGAGTGGAAAGAACTTAAATGTAACAGATAACCCATTTGTAGGAATCACAGACCCACGTATCCCTTATTACTGGGTAAACCAAATAAAAGCGGGGGATACAGCACAAAATCCTACGGATTACCGTGACGATGCTTTTGTTTCCATATTCTTTGCATCCAATGCTTCTGGAGCAAGTAATGACCAGCGGGAAACTTCTACTTTTATCGGTATTTATCCATGTGGTGGAAAGTATGATTATGGCAATGGCGGAAAATGTGACGCGAAAGTCGGTAATGGAGTGGCACCAGAAAAGATGTTGCAAGCCTATTCCGTCCCTTTCCTTTTAGCTGAATTATATTTAACAGGAGATGCAAACGGAGATGCCAGAGAAGCTCTTAAAGAAGGAATTAGACGTTCTATAAATCACGTCAATTCAGTAGCGAAGGCTTCTGATGCAACTGTACCTGCCATAAGCAATGAAGCCATTGAGACTTTTATAGAAAAAGTCTCAGGAAAGTATGACGCTGCTTCCAATAATGAAGAAAAGTTACGCATTGTCATGACTCAAAAATGGATTGCAAACTTCTTTAATCCAGTTGAAGCATATACCGATATACGCCGTACCGGATATCCTACCCTATTGCCTAAGAATGCAACATATGCTCAATCTCCTTATAAAACCAGCCAAAATCCGGAATTAGGACCAGTAAATATTCCACTAAAAGGTATCAATGCTTTTCCGAGAGCAATGTGGTATCCTAGTTCGGAAGTAACACGTAATCCTAACGTGACCAACGAAGGAAGAAACTTAAGCAATCCTATTTTATTCTGGGATAAATAAACTATTTAATGATGAAAACAAAAACGAATATGAGATATATACAATTATTCATAGCAACTGCTCTTTGGGCATTGCTGACAGTCAGTTGCGATAGAGATCTCCCTTATCCTATAGATCAGGTAAAAAAAGGAGTAGTCATTGACATTGTTCGTGCACCCGACTCTGACGGGGTACTTTCCGCCGGAGTCACAGACGGCGATTATAAAGTTTCCGTATCTATTCCCAAACAGCAAGGAGATTATTCCATGCTTGACTACGCACAACTCTTATGTGTTTTTACCGATGTAGATGGAAAAACAACTTCAAAAGTCATCGTAGATAACATTAAAGAATTCCCTAAAGATATATCAATAGATATAGCCAGCGTATATCAACAATTTGGAAAAGAAGCTCCTACGCTAGGAGAAATTGTATACTTCACAACAAATGCTGTTCTAAAGGACGGTTACACTGTATATGGCTGGACTGAATATTCAGACTTCAACAACAAACTCTTCACCGGATGGGAAGTTGATGGAAGAGCTTATTCGTATAATGTCAGATATCCGGTTGCATGTCAGTTGGTTCTTGAAGAATTTGTCGGTCCTGTAGTATTAAATGATTTTTATGATGAGTATCGGGCAGAAATCGTTAAAACATCGGATACGGAACTGGAGATACATGGAGTCGCTGAAGGTGAAGATCCTGATGGCATCTTAAAATTAACAATTGATACAAGCACTCACACTGTAAAAGTAGCCAAACAAATTGTTGCTCATGGATTTGTTCCATGGATTGGTTATAATAACCTTGCCTATCAAGCCACTGGTACTATTGATGCATGTAAAGGTACAATAACACTGAATGGACCTCTGACTGTTGATGAAGGTAGTTTTAGTGATCAGCAAATGATTATATCAACGAACTATTCAACGAACTATTGACATAATCTAAAATAAAACATCTATAAAGGCATAATAACACCGACAGTTTGTATTATTAAAATCAAACTGTCGGTGTTTCGTATAAAACAGATTTTTCCTATATATAGAATTCTAGAATTACCAAAGTAATATCCTTTTCCCTTGCTTACTTAAGAAGATTCCCCATCCCCTCTCTCACAATATCCACCAATATCGGCTTCACCCCGCTCACGAAACATTCTACCGCAATCACCATCAGAATCAATCCCATGAGACGCATCATCACATTATTGCCCGTCTCACCCAAGACATTCACCAACTTCGTAGAAGCCCGAAGAATAAAGAAAGTCAGCAGATAAATTAATGCAATAGTGCCTATCAGTATCCCTTTCATTTCATAAGAATGGGCATCCTGCATCAATACGATAGCGTTGGCAATCGCACCGGGTCCACACAACATAGGTATGCCAAGCGGAGTAATAGAGATATCATCCGCATACGTTTTGATTTCCTCATCTTTCAGTTTCATCGGAGTATAACGGGCTTGGAGCATATCGAAACCTATCTTGAAGATAATCACTCCTCCGGCTATACGGAATCCGTTGGTAGAAATACCGAAGAACTTAAAAAGAAACTGACCGGCAAAGACGAAAACCATTATTGTGATAAACGACACAATAGTGGCACGACGAACGATAGACTGACGCTCTTTTTCTGTCATCCCGTGAGTCATAGTAAGGAAGACAGGCATTGTTCCCAAAGGATTGGTCAACGTAAAAAACGAGGTGAAGCAAAGTAAAGCAAATGGCAGAAGTGCACTATCCATGATTATATCGTATTTTTATACATTTATTAAACGCAACAAAAATACGACTTAATCCAGAAAACTTATAATAAATTCATTAATTCTTTCAGAGAATGAATGTGATAAGTGGGAAGAAAAGGGAAAGCAGCCCGTTCCGTCACGTTGTAGAAGGCTTGATGCATCCCTATCCCGTGCGCTCCGGTAATATCCGCTTCCCAGCTATCACCAATCATCAACGATTCGCGCATCTCGGATTGAGTGGCGGACAGGGCAAAATTAAAGATTTCGGGGCGGGGCTTCAACACTCCGAGGTCTTCCGAAAGAATCACCTTTTTGAAATATCCGTCCACTCCTGCCGAACGCATCTTGCGTGACTGCAATTCACGGAATCCATTGGAAAGGATATAAAGGTTATATTTAGGAGCAAGATATTCCAACACCTCCTTTGCATGAGGCATCAACGTACTTTTAGTAGGAATAATCGCAAAAAAATCTTTCGAGAACTGTTCGGCAAGCGCTTCATCTTCCACTCCCACTGCCTGTAAAGGATAGAAGAAACGTTGGCGGTTCAATTCGTCTTTCGTTATTTTTCCTTCGCCATACTCAATCCAAAGTTCGGTATTTCTTTGTTGATAAAGGGTATAATAATGATTGAACGAATCAAAATAGCGGTCGAACGAATATTTCTGATATACTTCTTCAAAAGTATCACGGGCATTTTGAGAGAAAGCCCAAATGGTATCATCAAGATCAAAAAAGAGATTTTTATATTTCATCAGTAGTTATACGTATATAATAAATAAAAAAGCCAATGTGCTAATTTCTTGAATCCAGGAATCAGCACATTGGCAATTCAAAAAGGGATATCTACATCTACCTTATTTTACCTGGATAACCAAGTATTTGGACACACTCCAGAATTCAGTAGGATTAGTAATCTTCAATGTCAACTGACCTTTGTCATCTTTTACCAATTCATAAGAACCAGTCGGATGAGTAGTCAACAACTCAGCACGTTTAGAGTACAACTTGATTTCTTTGGTGGTACGAATATCGATTTGAGTGAAATAATCTTTATTGAAATCAGCGCTCTTCAATACATCTCCGCTTTGAAGAATCTTTTGAGCTTTCAATTCTGATTTAGTACCGAATACAAACCAGGCAGCGTTCAGGCTCTTTTCCTGTTCAGCAACGGTTTTAGCTTTCGCTTCGTTTTCTGCAGCCAACGTTTCTTTAGCAGCAGACAAGTCGCTGACAGCAGCATCCAATTCCTGGATACGGATATTCTTGGAAGCCAATTCTGTTTGAAGTTCTTCGATACGTTGTTGTTTAGCGTTCAATTCTGCTGTCAAAGCGGCTACAGCTTTTTTCATCTGCGCAGAATTGTACTTACTGTTTTTCAACTGAGCTTCCAATTTTGCAATCTGAGCCTTGTTTTCTTCCATCTGTTTAGAGATGAATTCGATATCAGAAGCAATCTGTTGCTTGGCATTGGCAGAGTTTTCAGTGATGGTTCCACGTTGCAAATCAACACGGCTTTCGGCAGCACTGATCTTACGGAAGCCTTCCTGAACTTCATTGAAAGTACCCATCATATCATCCAATTCAGCATTGCGCTGGTTCAGTTCCATCAAAAGAGAATCATTTTCAGCTTTCAGGTCCTTACTTCCACCTTTAAAGCCATCACACGAAGCCAACATAGCTACGCATACAAATAAAACTGCTAACTTTTTCATACGTTTACGTTTTACGTTTTTAATGAAATTATTTTAATCGTCTATTCCTGCTAATACTATCACAATCTCGCCCCGAGGCTCGGTAGCGGTAAAGTGTTCTATCAGTTCAGCCAAACTGCCCCGAACAGTTTCTTCGTGGAGTTTGGATATTTCGCGCGACACGGTTGCCTGACGTTCAGCACCGAAATATTCGGCAAACTGCGTCAACGTCTTCAACAGACGATGGGGTGATTCATAAAACACCATCGTGCGGCGTTCTTCCGCCAATGTCTTCAGCCGTGTCTGCCGTCCTTTCTTCTGGGGAAGAAAACCCTCGAAGCAGAACTTCTCATTCGGCAAGCCCGATGCAACGAGCGCCGGAACAAAAGCTGTTGCTCCCGGCAAGCACTGTACTTCAATACCGTTTCGCACACATTCACGAACAACCAGAAATCCGGGATCTGAGATTCCGGGTGTTCCGGCATCTGAAATCAATGCAACCGATGCACCACCCTTTATTTTATTAACAACACTTTCCACCGTTTTATGTTCATTAAATTTGTGGTGAGATTGCATTACATTCTTTATTTCAAAGTGTTTCAGCAAAATACCGGAAGTACGTGTATCCTCCGCCAAAATCAGATCGACCTCTTTCAGGACTTTGATAGCCCGAAAAGTCATATCCTCCAGATTTCCTACCGGCGTAGGCACCACATATAGCTTTCCCATCTGTTTTTGTTTATGCTGATTGGTTAAAATACTTTTTCAATAACTCCAAGAAGTCAACTACTGCATCTTTCTCTTCGTCTATTTCAACTTTCGAGGAAAGAAATGCGACAGCAGTCTTGTATGAGCCCATAACTGATATCTGCTCAATCACACGGTTCATCAAATCAGTATCTCCCTTAAACAGTTCGCGTGAGAAACGGAAAGAATCATTCAAGCTGATAGAATGGCGCAAGCCGGCAGCCAGCTTTATGCTTTCTCCCAACACGGCGTTTTTGGGTTCTTCCTTCTTTATTATGAGGGGGGCCTCTTCGATGACGGGTTCTTCTTCTTCTTCTTCTTCTTCTTCTTCTTCTGCTGCTGCCTCTATAACAGGTTCGGGAGATTGGATAATAACAGACGCATCCTTTTCCTGAGCGATAGTTTCATTCTCTTTCACTACCGTTTCTTCTACGACAAAAGAAGACAAAGAAACCAACTCAACAGAATCTATTTCCTGCGACAATTCATCCAGACGTCCCTGCATACGCGCAACACTCCGCTTCAACAGTTCAGACAGAGTCTGAGTAGGTTCCTTGGTAAATGAATCCATGAGATACTTCAACTCATGAACATCCAATTCGATATCTGCTAATAGCTTCTGTTTCATGTTCATCCATTATTAATATGATGCGAATGTAGGAATAATTTATGCAATAACTTAAAATAATGGATATTTTAACAGTTCTTGCACATTGAATTGTTTACCTTTGTGCTGTCATTTATTTAATCAAGAAAGCACGAAATCACATGGTATTATTCTCAGAAGACCACATACAGGAAACTAAAAGAAGAGGTAGAATTGAAGTTATCTGCGGCTCTATGTTCTCAGGAAAGACAGAAGAACTGATTCGCAGAATGAAACGGGCAAAGTTTGCACGTCAGCGTGTGGAGATATTCAAACCGGCTATCGACACCCGTTATTCGGAAGAGGACGTAGTTTCACACGACAGCCATTCCATCGCTTCCACTCCTATTGATTCATCGGCAAGCATCCTGCTGTTCACTTCCGAGATAGACGTAGTAGGAATCGACGAAGCACAGTTTTTCGACAGCGGGCTGATAGACGTATGCAATCAGCTTGCCAATAACGGAGTCCGCGTCATTGTTGCAGGTTTGGATATGGACTTCAAAGGGAATCCTTTCGGCCCTATGCCACAACTGTGTGCCATAGCCGATGAAGTATCCAAGGTGCATGCCATCTGCGTAAAATGTGGAGATCTGGCATCATTCTCACATCGTACAGTCAAGAACGACAAGCAAGTCCTTCTAGGTGAGACAGCAGAGTACGAGCCTCTTTGCAGGCAATGCTACCTCCAGGCACTGGAAGAGGACAGGCAAAAGGTATAAACTCAACAGAAAACAACTATGGAAAGGAAGAAGATAACATTCGACAGTTTTATACGTGGTGTCATCGGATGTATGATGGTGGTAGGAATATTAATGCTTGTAGAACGACTGAGCGGAGTGCTATTGCCTTTCTTTATCGCCTGGTTGATTGCCTATATGGTTTATCCGTTAGTCAAGTTCTTCCAATACAGACTAAAGCTGAAAAGCCGCATCCTTTCCATTTTTTGCGCATTGTTTCTGATCACTGTTGTGGGAGTGGCATTATTCTATCTGTTAGTTCCGCCTATGGTTTCCGAAATAGGCAGAATGAATGATTTATTAGTAAGCTACCTCACAAACGGCGGTGGCAGTAACGTCCCCAAGACACTTTCCGAATTTGTCCATGAGAATCTTGATTTGGTAGCATTAAACAAAATGCTGAGTGAAGAGAATATCCTTGCCGCAATCAAAGAAACTGTACCCAAAATGTGGGCTCTGCTTGCAGAATCACTCAACATCCTGTTCAGCATCTTTGCTTCCTTTATCATATTATTATATGTAGTCTTTATATTACTGGATTATGAAGCCATAGCCGAAGGATGGCTGCACCTGCTCCCCAATAAATACCGCAAATTCGCTTCCAACCTGGTTTATGACGTGCAGGACGGCATGAACAGATATTTCCGTGGACAGGCATTGGTTGCATTCTGCGTAGGTATTCTTTTCAGCATAGGCTTCCTGATTATTGACTTCCCGATGGCCATTGCTTTGGGACTTTTCATCGGAGCCCTCAACATGGTTCCTTACCTGCAAATCATCGGTTTTCTCCCTACCATCGTATTGGCTATCCTCAAAGCTGCCGATACCGGACAGAACTTCTGGATTATCATTGCATGCGCATTGGCAGTCTTCACCATCGTACAAATTATACAGGACACTCTCCTCGTTCCCAAAATTATGGGAAAGATTACTGGGCTGAATCCTGCCATCATCCTTTTATCTCTTTCTATTTGGGGTTCTTTAATGGGAATGTTAGGAATGATCATCGCGTTACCTCTCACCACTTTGATGCTTTCCTATTATCAACGCTTTATTATCAACAAAGAAAAGATAAAATATAATGAAATCGAAATCACTGATAATCAAGAGAAAAGCGGTATAGAGAAAAAATAATTGAAACTTTTTTCTACGAAATACTTGCAGATTAAATAAAAGTCACTACCTTTGCACCCGCAATCAGGAAATAACTGATTTGCGAACAAGGATTGATTCGCTAGCTCAGCAGGTAGAGCACAACACTTTTAATGTTGGGGTCCTGGGTTCGAGCC
Organism: Bacteroides caecimuris; assembly: GCF_001688725.2. NCBI lineage: Bacteria > Pseudomonadati > Bacteroidota > Bacteroidia > Bacteroidales > Bacteroidaceae > Bacteroides > Bacteroides caecimuris. The sequence continues at coordinate 3,388,506 of NZ_CP015401.2, forward strand.
CCAGGCGGATCACCAAAGAAAGATGAAAATCGAAGAAAATCCCTGATAATAAACAGTTATCGGGGATTTTTAGTTTCTTTCCACCTCCCCTTTTTACGCAGAATGCGGCAACTTTCACAGGCCAATTCGGTGGAGTAAGATTCCGGCCGAAAAAGTCCACCGAATAAGATTGCTTTGCGTTGATACACAATATTTTGCATAGTCGCACTTCTGGCTTTGAAACTTAATTTTGCAAACAAAAAGTATCAAGCCATGCAAAGAAACTATTTTTCGATTCTCTTCTTTATCAGAAGAACAAGACTGTTGAAGAACGGTGAAGCACCTATCGGGCTACGAATCACCGTAAACGGACAACGTGCCGAAATGCAAATCAAGCGCAGCGTTGCCGAAGAGCGTTGGAACGCATCCAAAGGATGTGTGACGGGAAAAGACCGGAAAGCCTTGGAACTGAACCAGTATCTGGAATCTGTCAGGACAAAGATTTATCAGATACACCGTGAACTGCTGCAAGACGGCAAACCTATCACGGCCCTCACCATTATACAAAAGTTCAATGGTGAGGGCGAATCTCCTAAGATGCTCTTGGAAGTATTCCGTGAACATAACAAGAAGTATAGGGAGCTTATAGACCGTGATTATGTGAAAGGCACGGTTTTGAGGTATGAAAGGACTGTCCGCTATTTGGAAGAAATGCTTCAAAGCCAATACAATCTGAAAGATATTCCGTTGAAGGAGCTGAACCATGAATTCGTCCTGAACTTTGAACACTTTGTTAAAGTGCAAAAGAATTGTGCTCAAAATGCGGCTGTCAAGTACCTGAAAAACTTGAAGAAAATCACACGGCTTGCGCTGGTCAACAAATGGATTACCGATGACCCGTTCACTGAAATCCGCTTTCACCAGACACAGAGCAACCGTGACTTCTTGACGGAAGAGGAACTCAATGCCATCATCAATAAGAAGTTTGATATACAACGCCTTGAAACCGTCCGTGATATTTTTGTCTTTTGTGCGCTAAGTGGCTTGGCGTTCACGGATGCGCAGCATCTGACACCGGAGCATATCACACAAGACTGCAACGGGGACTATTGGATAAGGAAGCCACGCGAAAAGACAAACAATATGTGCAACATCCCCTTGCTGGATATACCACGGATGATTGCGGAGAAATACAAGAACCATCCCGAGTGCATCAAAAGAGGTGTGGTATTGCCTGTTCCGTCCAATCAGCGGATGAACAGCTACCTCAAAGAGATAGCGGATGTATGTGGTATAAAGAAGACCTTAAGTACACATATCGCCCGGCACACCTTTGCCTGCATTGCCATAGCCAACAAGGTGTCTATGGAATCTATCGCAAAGATGTTGGGGCACTCCGACCTCAGAACAACTAAAATCTATGCAAAGCTGATGGATAAGACGGTTTCCGAAGAAATGAATATCTTGAAACGAAAATTCAGCGTAGTATGAACAGAGGAATAATAACAATCAGTGAAGCAGGTACGGTCACTATACCGACTGCACCTATATGGATGACACAATTTGAGATAGCGGATTTGTTCGGTGTATTCTCATACAATATTCGCAAGGCGATTCATTCTATCTATAAGCATAAGGAACTGGACGAGTCTGAAACGCGGAAGTATGTCAGACAACCGGATGGCATCAGTTATGAAACTTATAGCATTGAAATGATTATAGCCATTGCATTTAGAATATACAGTAGAGAAAGTGTCCTGTTTAGGCAGTTTATAATCGCTAAAATGAGTACCGCCACAAAAGAGATACCGATAACGTTATTTGTTTCCTGTGGCAGAGTTAGTAACCTATGGTATAGTTGAGTCCATTCCACCAGCCACTCGTTACCGATGTCGGATGCAAAGGTAGCGCATGGCTTTGACGGCAGAGGCAAGGTCAGGCGGCAATGCCGTTTCGGGCGGAATCTTCCTCCTTCGGAGTGTATTCGACCCGAAAACCTTGCCACTGCCTGCCACACGCTTGAAAGGCATCCGGCAACGGAAACAAGCGACTGGCGGGAAATCAGAAGATAGAAAGGAACGGCTTACAGACGAAGCAGGATATTGGCGCTTCATCCGTAAGCCGTTCCTCTTTTTGTCGAAGAGTTCCATTGCTCCGCAACCATAGGGCAGACGGCAAACTGCGCTCCTTCAAGAAAATCAGGTTGCCGTCAATCGGTAAGCGGAGCGGTAGCCGTCATTCAGCATCCTTTCGATGTCGGATTCACGGTAGAGGATTTTGCCACCCAACTGGATATAGGCGATGCGTCCTTCGTTGCGGTAGTCCTGAAGTGTCCGGCGGCTCACCTTCAGCCGTGCCGACACCTCTTTGTCGGTGAAGAACCGCTCACCGCCCAATGTCGGGCGGTAATTGGCGGTCAGATGCTCGAAGCTGTCCAACAGTCGGTCAAGACTGCCCATGAAGTGGATTATCCACTCGTTATCCTTGTTAATCAGCTCGTTCATATCACTTTGGATTTATTGGGATTATTGTTATTACTCTATTCGGTTATCAGATTGTCCTGCCTTTGAACCTCGCTTCTTTTCTCCTGTCCTCCACGATGGATACGATACGTTTCACATCTTCAGGACAGTAGTAGGTTTTGTGATTGATTTGGCTGTATGCCAATGTGCCGTTATCCCGAAGAGTCTGCAACATGCGTGGGCTGATGTTGAGCATCCGGCACACGTCCTGATTGTCCATCCACTCGCTCATTGTCTTTTCCCCGTGCCGATGGCAGATGGCATCCATTCGGCAGATGAAACGGTCGAACTTGGCGACCATCGCTTCAAAGGTCTTTCTTTCGATTGATACGATTTCCATATTGTCTTTCTTTTAATTGTTACTGTTTTTTTGCTGCAAAGGAATACATAATCTATTGCCCTGCAATGGATTTTCCGAAAGTGGCAGCATGTTGCGCCGATACGGTGGTCATTGTCCGGGTTACTGCCTGTCAATTCCCCGTAAGCAAGCCTGTGTACCATGATTTCCGCTCCACCTTTTGAGACTGCTATCATTCCTTTTGCCGCAAAGAAAGACATAATCCGATACCTGACAATGGATATTACCATTACTGGTAGTATGTGGCACAGGGTGGTAGAGGTTGGCACACGTTGTAAGTGGCGCCAATTCCCTTGATTCCGAAAATTAGGAATGCGGCAAGATTGAAAATAAGGGCTTAATTCAAACCTGCCCTCTATCTCATCTCTATCCGTTCCGCTATTCATCTCCGGCAAATCGGAGAAGTCTGCACCGCTATTTCCATCACCACATTGCAAAACCACACAAAATTGGCTAAGAGAATCCAAACGCTTGAATGACTGCACTAAAGCACCTTACTTTACTCCCGATAATCGGTCGAGATGCTGACCAAGACCACATTCAATAACTTAATCAATTTGTTTTTTACAATGAAAAGAGAACCAAACATTACAGAGCAGCAGGCTCGTGAAATCGTGGAAAAAATGGGACGCAGGGAATCCCACACTCCCAAGTCTGTGGATGACTTTTACAGGAGAATCGGTCTGGAGCCGGAGGAGCTGGAACAGCCCGACAAGACCGTCACGGAAGAAACGGAGACCGCTATAACGGATGAACCGTCAGGTGTGAAGACCGGAGATGTGACAATGCCACAGAAGCGAGTCAGTAGCAAGTAGCGCAGGCTGTCTTTGGATGAGTACCGCACCACCTATCTCCAAGTCCCCAAGATTATCAACCGCAAGCCTGTGTTCGTCAGTGAGACGGTACGTGACGAGCTGGACAGGGTTGTCCGCTACCTCGGCGAAAAGGGCATGAGCGCATCCGGACTTATCGAGAACCTTGTCCGCCTGCACCTTGAAACTTATCGTGAGGACATCGAGCAGTGACGCAAACTCTGACGGGATTACGGTGGAACCGATTGAGCCGTTGGATGCACTCCATCGGTTCGACCGATACACAAGGTGAGTTATTACACTCGGAAATCAATCCGACAGGCGGAGAATTTTTGTGTCCTCAAAGACACAGCAAGATATATTTTCAGTTACCCGAATAATTCTAAGTAACTGAAAACACCTTCACCGCTGTGGGCAGAATTATCCTCCGCAGTCGGATAATTTCGAGGTTCTTTAATCAAAGATTAAACAATGGACAAACCATAAAATTAAAAGAATAAGAAGAATGAAAAAGAAGAGCAAGTACGGGAGAAATCCCAAATTGAACCCAAAGACGCACTGCGTGATGGTGCGCTTCGACGATGTGGAATGGAACAGGTTCCTAACGATGTACGAGGAATCGAACGTGTATGCGAAAGCCGTCTTTCTCAAGGCGCATTTCTTCGGACAGAAGTTCAAGGTCCTGAAGGTGGACAAGACGCTGGTGGACTACTACACCAAGCTGTCGGACTTCCACGCCCAGTTCCGTGCCATCGGTACGAACTACAATCAGGTCGTTAAAGAATTGCGCATCCATTTTTCGGAGAAGAAGGCGATGGCGTTGCTCTACAAGTTGGAGAAACATACCATCGACCTTGTGAAACTGAGCTGGGAAATTGTGGAACTTTCAAGGGAAATGTATGCCAAGTGGGAACAACGGAAAGAATAATTCTGTTACATACCCAAGATACACATTACAGATACGTAATTCGGTAAATGAACGCATTTTTACTGACAATTTCATTGTCAATCATGTTGTAATCGTACATTCGGAACTTTAGAACAAAGACAAGTATTACTTAACAGACTTGAAAACTAAATTCTTATAATTGAAACGACTGTATCATTTATAATGGTGCAGTCGTTTTAGGTAGTCGTTTTATATTCAAGAGGATAAATAGTTGCAAATGTTCATTTAGCTATCAATATGAAATTACTATCTTTGTAAAATGATTCAAGAGGAATTCGATTTTTACAGACCATGTAAGCTATTGCAACCTTACGTGAGATATTATTGGGTATTCAAAAGTAACCAGTTTTTGAATACCCTGACTTATCCTATCGGTTGCCCTCAAATCATCTTCCATAAACAAACACCGTTATATATCCCTGAACTGAATGTTACACAACACAAACTGACCATCAGCGGACAAGTTAATTTTTCATCCCATTTGTATGCTGACGGCAATACAGAAATGATAGTGGTCGTGTTCCAGCCCCACGCCATGAGTATGTTTCTGAACATACCGACATCGCTCTTTTACAATCAAGAAGTGTCCGGTTACAGCCTTGAAAACAAGAGTTTGAATGAACTGGCTACACGAATATTCGACTGTGAAAATAATTCTATTTGCATAAGCTATATAGAAAAATGGCTGGTGTCACAAATTGCCGATAATTTAGCTGATACCACATACAGAATTAAAAGGATAGATGCCGCCATACAGCAAATATATATCACTCCGCAAATCTCTGTAAACGAATTATCTTCCATTGCCTGCCTGAGCAAAAAACAGTTTGAGCGGTTGTTTCATTCATTTGTCGGCATCAATCCCAAAGAATATACCCGTATCGTCCGCTTCCAAAAGGTTTTGGCACAGATGCAGCATCAAGCGGGTAAAGAAATCAATCAGGCACAAATAGCATACGCCAGCGGCTATGCCGACCAGTCTCACTTTATCCGGGAGTTCAAGAAATTCTGCGGATATACGCCCGTGTCTTTGCTGAAAGTATCAAATCCATATTCCGATTTGTTCACCAATCCCGTGTAAATGTCCCGTTTGTTCTATCCGGGTTCAAACGCTTCCCCTACTTTTGCCGCCTGATTCATTGAATGAAAAATAGCATTAAGTATGAAAGAAGTAAATCCCCAAGAAACCGGCCGGGCATACGCCTTTGAAATGTGGATGAACGCACCCATGCCGATGGTGACGTTCTTTAAGACACTCGACGTGTCACGCCTTGCGAAAATCAGCCGGAAATCGGGCATGAAGTTTAATATGTTGATGTGCTGGTGCATCGGCAAATCCGCAAGGGACGTGAAAGAATTTTATCTGCTGCCCGTTGGCGGTAAACTGATGCAGTACGACACCATTGCAGTAAACACCATTGTCGCTAACAGAGAGGGCGAGGTAAGTTCGTGTGATATTCCTTTCTGCGATGATTTATCTGTGTTTAATCAACACTATCTGCGACTTACCAAACAAGTGGCTGAAAGTTGCGTCAATCACGACTTGACGGAAAGCATGGTTATCGGAACTTCCGCCTTGGCACAATATGAAATAGACGGTGCTGTCGGGATGTATAGCGGCATTTTTAATAATCCGTTCCTCATTTGGGGCAAATACAAGCGCCGCCTGCTGAAAACGACACTTACCGTTTCTTTCCAGTTCCACCACACGCAAATGGACGGGGCGCACGCTTCCCGCTTTTTGGACGGGATTCAGAAAGAAATTGATAAATTGAGAATATAAGTTTAGGGAAAAACGCTATCTTTGCAGAACTAACAGAAAAATAAATAGTTGTTCAACAATATGAAATGGCAGTTGTGCATATAGCTACGCTCAACGAATAGCACTTCCAATTATTGCTATTCAACAATAGACAGGCTTATGTTTTTAAGTTTGCCTGTTATTGCCTTGTCATTATCCCTTATTATAAATCTATAAGATTGTCGTGCTGTTTAAAGCGGCAGGATGTATCGTATCATATTGGTTTGAACAAATGAATTATACCTATAAGAAAATCTGGCTCATCGCTTTTCCTGTAATGATGAGCATCCTTATCGAACAACTGATAAATATTACCGATGCTTTGTTTTTAGGGCACGTGAGTGATGTGGAACTGGGCGCATCTGCTCTTGCCGGAATATGGTTCTTGGCAATTTATATGCTCGGCTTCGGGTTCAGTTTGGGGTTGCAAGTGGTAATTGCCCGCCGTAACGGAGAACAGCAGTATGCGGAAACGGGAAAAACGTTCTTTCAGGGATTGTTTTTCTTGCTGATACTGGCGGTACTCCTCTGTATGCTATCCAAGATATTTTCTCCTGTTCTGTTGAAACATCTGATAACTTCGGATGATGTGTATAATGCGGTTATCCGCTATTTGGATTGGCGTATTTGGGGATTGTTGTTCTCTTTCCCGTTCCTTGCCTTACGCTCGTTTTTGGTAGGCATTACACAGACAAAAGCTCTGAACATGGCAGCTTTCACTGCCGTACTGGTGAACATTCCGCTGAACTGGCTCCTGATATTCGGCTTCGATATGGGTATATCGGGAGCGGCTATAGCATCTTCATTTGCCGAAATGTGTTCGCTGGCTGTATTGGCTGCATATATGTTTCGGCACATTGATAAAAAAGTGTATAGCTTATACTGGCATATTGATATAACTATATTGAAAGAGGTATTTTCTATCTCGGTATGGAGTATGCTCCAGTTCTTTACAAGTGTAGCCATTTGGTTTCTGTTCTTCGTGGCTATCGAACGTTTGGGAGAAACGGAATTGGCTGTATCGAACATTATAAGAAGTGTTTCCGCACTGTTTTCCGTTATCGTCAATGCATTGGCAGGTGTCACCGGTTCTTTGGTGAGTAACCTGATTGGAGCAGGTGAAAAGAAACAAGTTTTTCCGCTTTGCCATAAGATTATCCGTTTAGGATATGCGACAGGCATTCCACTGATTGCTTTTGCGTTGTTCTTTCACCAGCACATTATAGGGGCTTATACGGAAAATCCCGCTATCGTACAGCTTGCATGGCCGCCTTTTCTTGTCATGCTATTGAATTACTTCTTTGCACTACCCAGTTACGTCTATCTGAATGCTGTCACCGGAACGGGAGCGACACGGACGGTATTCATTTTTCAGGTGATAACTACTATTGCTTATCTGTTCTGCTTATGGGGATTAGATTTTTGTGATGTCCCGTTAGCGGCATATTGGGCAGTGGAATACTTATATGTAATGCTGCTTGGTACACAATCCGTCATTTATCTTAAATATAAACAATACTAAGAACTGAAAGTTATGATGAACAAGATATATCCCCGTAAGGGTGACACGCAAACCGTTTATTTGAATGCTGTCGTAAAAGACCCGTCTATCGAAATAGGCGACTATACCATTTACAATGACTTTGTTTCAGACCCGTGTCTGTTTGAGCAAAACAATGTATTGTATCATTATCCCATTAACCATGAACGGCTGATAATTGGAAAGTTCTGTTCTATTGCTTGCGGTGCAAAATTTCTGTTCAATTGCGCCAATCATACCCTGAAATCACTATCGACATACACGTTCCCGCTGTTTTATGAAGATTGGGAATTGGATAAGGCAAATGTGGCTTCCGCTTGGGACAACAAAGGCGACATCGTAATAGGCAATGATGTATGGATAGGCTATGAAGCCGTTATTATGGCTGGTGTCCATATCGGTGACGGGGCTATTGTTGGTACAAGGGCGGTTGTGACGAAAGATGTGCCGCCCTATACCATTGTAGGTGGTATCCCCGCAAAGGAGATACGAAAGCGGTTCAGTCCTGATAGGATAGAACAGATGCAGGCTTTGAAATGGTGGAACTGGTCGGTAGATAAGATACGGGAGTTTTTGCCTTATCTGAAAGATGGACGTTGGGATAAATTACAGGCAGTATGAAATCAATCAAGAATCTAATTTCACTCGGCTATTTGCTGATGGCATTATTGGTTATCGGCATAATGTATATTTGGTATAAAGAATGGTGCGAATTAGAGAAATTGGAAGTTCAGAATCGTCATATAGATACTTTTCGCCAAGAATCGCACGAAATATTTGTTCTTCTTATTGAACTTTCTTTATCAGGCGAGACTGTATTGGAATGGGAATATACAGATTTGGAACATTACCATTATCAACGCATGGCAATGGACAGTATGCTATGCCGTTTCAAAGTTATCTATCCGACAGAGCGCATAGACAGTGTACGCCATCTTCTCAAAGATAAGGAACGACAAATGCGTCAAATCGTGCAGGTATTTGAACAGCAACAAGCCATCAACGATAAGATAACCAGTCAAGTACCCGCAATAGTACAAAAGAGTGTCCAAGAACAGTACCAAAAAACAAAACGAAAAGGATTCTTGGGCATCTTCGGCAAAAAAGAGGAAGCAAAGCCCACCGTGACCACCGCGATGCTCCGTTCCCTTAACCGGAATATGATAGCGGAACAACAGGCGCAAAGCCGCCGTTTGTCGGAACATGCCGATAGCCTTGCCGCACGAAATGCAGAACTGAATAGGCTACTGCAAGGACTGATTATTCAAATAGATGGAAAAGTTCAAGCAGACCTGCAAAAAAGGGAATTGGAAATAGTTGCCATGCGGGAACGGTCATTTCTTCAGATTGGCGGCTTGACAGGGTTCGTCCTTCTTCTGTTAATCATTTCATATATCATAATTCACCGAAATACTAACCGTATCAAGCGGTACAAACGGGAAACGACAAATTTAATCAAACAGCTACAACAAGTGGTAGAGAAAAACGAGGCACTGATAGCCTCTCGCAAGAAAGCGGTACATACTATCACCCACGAGTTACGCACACCGCTGACGGCAATCACAGGCTATACCGGGTTGATGCAGAAAGATTGTAACACGGACAAAATCAAAGTGTATGTTCAAAATATCCGGCAATCCTCCGACCTTATGCGCGAAATGCTTAACACCCTGCTTGACTTTTTCCGTCTGGATAACGGCAAGGAGCAGCCGAACACTTCTCCTTGCCGGATTTCGGCAATCATTCACACGCTCGAAACGGAGTTTATGCCAATCGCCATGAACAAGGGATTGGCTCTGACAATACATTGTCACAAGGATGCCCTCGTCCAAACAGATAAAGAACATATCCTGCAAATCGGAAATAATCTGCTGTCAAACGCCATCAAATTCACGGAGGAAGGCGGTGTGTCGCTGACTACCGACTATACCGATGGAGTTCTGATAATTACTGTTGAAGATACGGGTACAGGCATGACCGAAGAGGAACAGCAACGGGTGTTCAGCGCGTTTGAGCGTTTGGCAAACGCCGCCGCAAAAGACGGCTTCGGACTGGGACTGTCCATCGTACAACGTATTGTGGCGATGCTCGACGGTACAATCCGGCTGGAGAGCGAGAAAGGCAAAGGCAGCCGTTTCACGGTGGAAATACCCATGCAGACAGCCGGGGAACTGCCGGAAAGGATAAATCAGACACGGATTCATCATGACCGTATATTCCATGATGTCATTGCCATCGACAATGACGAGGTATTGCTCCTTATGCTGAAAGAAATGTATGCACAGGAAGGGATACACTGCGACACCTGCACCGATGCTGCGGAGTTGATGGAACTGATACGAAAAAAGGAATACAGTCTGCTTCTGACGGATCTGAACATGCCGGAAATCAACGGCTTCGAGCTGTTGGAGCTGCTACGTACCTCCAACGTTGGCAATTCAAAGACTATCCCGGTAGTCGTGACAACCGCTTCGGGCAGTTGCAGCAAGGAGGAACTTATGGAACGTGGTTTCTCCGGTTGCCTGCTCAAACCGTTCTCCATATCGGAACTGATGGAGGTTTCAGGCAAATGCGCCATGAAAGGTAAACTGAATGAAAAGCCGGATTTCACCTCCCTGCTGTCATACGGCAATGAATCCGTCATGCTGGATAAACTGATAACGGAAACCGAAAAGGAAATGCAGGCAATCAGGGAAGCGGGTCTAAAGAAAGACCTTCAGGAACTGGATGCCTTGACACACCACCTGCGAAGTTCATGGGAGATACTCCGTGCCGACCAGCCGTTAAGGGAACTATACAAATTGCTTCATTGCGATGGCACACCTGACGATAAAACAATTGGCAATGCTGTAAAAGCTGTGCTGGACAAGGGTTCGGAAATCATCCGGCTGGCAAAAGAAGAAAGGAGAAAATACGAAAATGGATAAGACAAAAATCATCGTGGTGGAGGACAACATCGTATATTGCGAGTTCGTCTGTAATCTGCTGGTACGCGAGGGATTCCGCACCGTGCAGGCTTTCCACCTCTCGACCGCGAAGAAATATCTGCAACAGGCCGCAGACGGGGACATCGTGGTTTCCGACCTGCGCCTGCCCGACGGCAACGGTATCGACCTGCTGCGCTGGATGCGCAAGGAGGGCAGGATGCAGCCCTTTGTCATCATGACCGACTATGCCGAAGTGCATACGGCTGTTGAAAGCATGAAACTCGGCTCGCTGGACTACATACCCAAGCAGCTTGTGGAGGACAAACTCGTCCCTCTGCTACGGAACATATTGAAAGAACGGCACACCGGACGGAGCCGTATACCCCTGTTCTCGCGTGACGGCTCGGCGTTCCGAGCCATCATGAAGCGGATAAGGCTGGTAGCCCCCACCGACATGAGCGTGCTGATATTCGGGGAGAACGGCACGGGCAAGGAGCATATCGCCCACCTGCTGCACGACAAGGGCAAGCGGGCAGGAAAGCCGTTTGTGGCTGTGGACTGCGGTTCGCTCACCAAAGAGCTTGCGCCGTCGGCATTCTTCGGACACGTCAGAGGGGCGTTCACCGGTGCGGACAGTGCCAAGAAAGGTTATTTCCATGAAGCGGAAGGCGGCACGCTGTTCTTGGACGAGGTGGGCAACCTCGCACCGGAAACCCAGCAGATGCTTCTGCGAGCCATACAGGAACGGAGATACCGCCCGATAGGTGACAGAACGGATAAGAGTTTCAATGTCCGCATCATCGCCGCCACCAACGAGAATCTGGAAAAGGCGGTCAATGAAAAGCGTTTCCGGCAGGATTTATTATACCGCCTGCACGACTTCGAGATAACCGTTCCGCCGTTGCGCGACTGTCAGGAGGACATCATGCCTTTGGCTGAGTTCTTCCGTGAAATTGCGAACCGGGAACTGGAATGCGATGTCATCGGCTTTGACGGTGAAGCCCGCAAGACATTGCTGACCCATGCGTGGCCGGGCAACGTCCGTGAGCTTCGGCAGAAAATCATGGGTGCTGTTTTGCAGGCACAGACCGGTCTTGTCACGAAAGAGCATCTGGAACTTGCCGTGACGAGGGCGACCTCACCTGTCAGTTTCGCCCTGCGCAATGATGCGGAAGACAAGGAGCGTGTCTTACGCGCGTTGAAGCAGGCGAACGGAAACCGCAAGGTTGCCGCCGAACTGCTCGGGATAGGACGTACGACGCTGTACAACAAACTGGAAGAATATGGATTGAAGTATAAATTTCAGCAATCATAACTGATAATCATTGGATATAGGCTATTATGAATATCAATGTTGCAATTTCATTCATTGTAAAGATATAGGCTTCAAAAAATAATGTTATCTTTACATACAGACTAGTTGTTCAATAGTAACGAGCCGCAAAACTTTGAAATTAGGTAATCATTCTATTTTCCGCCACGACAATTTTATCGGCTGTTTTTCAGCCGATAAAATAAAAATGCCCGCAAGAAAATATTTTTGTTTTAACATTCCGGTTTATAAAAACATGGTAGAAGAGTCTTCTTGTCGCAGTCCTTACCATGAAGAATACATTCGAACAGGTGCTTCAGGTAATCCTGAGGGTCTATGCCATTAAGCTTGCAGCTTTCTATCAGAGAGAAGATGAATGCCGAGTTTTCTGCCGCATCCTCACTGCCTATGTTCATACAGTTCTTGAGCAACAGCTTTACCGGTTTCATCCTTTGTTCACAGAGGTTGTTCGATATTTCCGCTGCACCGTCCTTGAGGATATTTCTCAGGGACTTCCACTGGTTTAACGTATAATTGACAGCCTTTCTCATCAGTTCGTTAGCCATAATCTTCGCATCCTGCATCATCATGACCACCTTATGATGGATACTTTCAAGGATCGGTCCTGTAAGCTGCCGTCTTTTCCCCTTTATCTGCTCACCGCTGAGCTTCATGGTGCGGAACAGCTCTTCATTCATGAACATATCGCCGATGGAGTCTATTATCTCCATCGCTGTCCTGTCCGAAGGCAAGGCGTCAACCCACAACCTTCTGCAGTGCGTCCAGCATCCTATATGCAGCACCTTTGAGTCTTCTCCATCAAACATTCTGTAAACCGTATATCCGTCAGTGGACAGGGTCCCCATAAAATGTTCCAGGAACGACTTCGCCACATCGGATGACCTGCTGCCGTTGTTATAGTGATAATAGACCATCTTCATATGCTTTGCAAAGAATGCCCATAAGTACTTTCTCCTGTAAGCCTTGCCTTCCTTTGTTTCGATGCCTACAAGTTCGGTCGTCTCATCAACCATAAGATATTCAGCCTGCTGTACAAACCCCTTGAATACCTCTCCGATAAAACCCTTGAGTTTGGCGATTCCGTTATGGATATAGCTGTTCAGTGTGGTATTGCTTATGTGGATGCCCTCTCTGGCAAGCAGTCTTATCTGCCTGTTCTCCGGCATGCTGAAGTCATATTTCAGACAGAGCAGACGGGCAAGCAGTTCAGGAGAGAAGATGCCTCCAAGGTCTTTCAGCGGATGTTCCATCGTGTTCGCGAAAGTGCCGTCCGCAAGCTTCACCCTTGCCACCTTGTAGACATGCTCCACGTTATGAGCCCTTACATGTTCTATGACCCTGTATTCCCACACATCAGGCATACCGTTGCGGTTCATGAACCGTCCTCCTTCGGGAAGCGTGTAATACTCGTCCACTTCATGTACTACCACTTTGTCAACTTTCAATTTGGTTTTCACGGCACGTGGTGCAGTTTCCTTTCTTCTTGAAGGTTGGCTGTCCTGTGCAGGTGTGCTACCAGAAATGGTACTGCTGCCGGTTTCGTTACCGTCAGCCTTATCGTTGTCATCATCCTTTCTGTCAGAACCGTCATATTCGGACTTATGCAGTGCAGACTTGTCAAGGTTACGGTTGTTCAGCAGTTTTCTTTGCTCGGATGTACGGCCGAAACGGTGTTTCCTGCTGTCCTCAAGCTGAAGCCTGAGATTGGATATCTCGTTTGCCAGCATCCGGTTCACCTCGTCTTTCGCTTCAAGCTGCTTTCTCATAAGCTCCATTTCTTTTCGATAGTTCTCGACTGTTACGGATAATTCATTGATTGTATCAACCAGAGCCTTGGAGTTCTCCTTATTGGATTCTTCAATGGCCTTAAGCCTCGCAATCAGTTCGTTTACCTGTTTGCGAAGCCCTGCCTTTTCCTCATTCGCCAGACCCAACTGGCAGCAAAGTAACTCGTATGCCCTTTCATCAATCATGATATAAAGGTACGAAAAACCAGGCAGTTACGCAAACTTTTTATCGTTTATTTTTATATTATTTTACTGATAGTCAATATGTTAATATTAATCTTTTGAACTAACGTACATCTTGTCAACTACAATACTTTCCGTAAGATAGGCCATGTCTGACCATTGTATCCGGTAGCATTTGGAGACCTCATCAAATACCGGTTTCTTGAACTTTCCCATGACAGGACGTTTCTCGTAAAGCACATAAAAACCGCGTTCGTAATGAAGTATCTTCACAACCTTCCGGTTACGGGACATGAACATATATACATTGGATGCATCGCTCGGGTCAAGTGACATCTCTTCCCTTATACTCTCACACAGACGGAAAATGCCTTTCCGCAAATCCACATTACCGTTGAACAGATAATAGTTCAGGTTAGCACTCAGTCCAAGCATATCATCCTATCATTTTATTAAGCAACAAGCTCAAATCAAGAACTGTGGTGTTTCTCAGAAACAGTGTGGCACCTGATGTCAATTGCAACTTAACCCATCTTATAGGAGGCTCACCTTCAAGCTGTTTCACTTCCATTTTCACGGTTGGACTGTTGCAGGGATTGCCGGTTATCTGCACCTTGGCTACCTTGGGCTGTTCCACCCGGACTGTCTTGCCTAACTTCTCACTCCACAGCTGGTGGCGCTGCCAGTTCATGAACTTGTCGTAATTCACTCCATAATCCGCACAGAACTCGCGAAGGTCTTTGGTTTCGCAGCACAGCTGATAGAGGTCGTACACCTCCTGGTAGTTTACTTTTTCTTTTGCCATAATCTTTGTTAGTAATTGGTTATGGCGCAAAGATATGCTGGGTTGCGATGCGTGTCAAGGCGGAAAATAGAATGGTTACTGAAATTAGGACTATTGCCAAGTCATTATCATAAAAACGGATATACTAATAACTCTCACATCTTAAATTATCTGCAATCAATGTCGTTTTTTTACGAAAACCCGACATTGATTGCAGTAAGAGTGTTCCTAAAATCGATCAACAACTCTATGCTAAATGCCATCTGACCAATGAAGAAATCGCATTCATAGAATCAATGATACAGCCAATGTGATAAATAAGGGTGGAAATTACTACAATTTTTTCTACCCTTTCTATCTATTTTCTTAAATTGAGGTGTAATTATGTGAGAGTTTACGAAACCTATCGTTTTTATTTTTAAATTTCTTCGTCTATTTTTGCATTAATGACCTTCAGGTATGCATTGATATCTATCGCGGGGACAGTACCAATAGATTTCAAATAGCTCACAAGCTGAAGGAAGAATGTAAAGAGAGAGACATTCTTGTTGCTAAACTCAATCTCGTTTACTTTGCGACTCTCATACACTTGTTCTATATACTTACGATTATCCTTGATTGGGTCTATATCTTCAGGTTCTGTTTCTTTATAATCAACATAAAAACTACCCGCATCACAGAGACATCCCAAATCCAATGTCTGTAACCCTCTCAATTTCTCTAACTGCTTTATTACCGTATCGTTCCCCCTGTACGAGTTTGTTGTAGTTAAAATACCACCTATTATCTTAGTTAATGGTCGGGCAGGCGTAGTTCTTCCTGAGGCGACCATACTAATACTTGTTCTTTTCAGTTTACGCACGCTCTCAACTTTCTTTGCTGCATATTCTATATGCCCTTCCACATCTTGTTTCACCTCAAACACGGCATACACGCTTTCTGCCGGTATATACATAAAATTATCCTGCTTGAATATGAAAGGTGTGTAAATTGCGTCATAAATGACCACGTCCATCTGTTCGCTAACATTGCCTATCGAATCTATCACAATAGCCTTATCCACCTTATATCTGTCAGGAAGGTATGTGCGTAGGAACTCTATCCAATGTTGCTCCGTAGCATCACCCTTACTACCTGGATGTCCAATAAACTTTCTGTTTACATTCAGGCTGGTCTGCATTTGTTCCTGCAAACCATGAAATAATTCTTTTAAATCTACCATCTTCTTATATTCCAATAGCTTATTATTCTTATAACAATAAAATGTATGGGCACTAAGTCCATTACTTCTAACACTGACTATCAGTAGTAACGGATTCTCAATGGCCACTTCCTTCTCAATATCTATCATAGCCGCCAAATCTGTACTGCTATATTGTGTGGAACCATTTGGATGACTATGCCATTCGCCCACATATTGCAACCCCTCCTTGGCTAATTGTTCCCATACATTTTCCAAGCCCTTGGTAATGCGCATAAACTTTGTCCTACCAGTCAATTTTTCCACAGGCACCACAACTTTTTCTATATATACCGTATGCCTATCTGTAGAATATCGTCCCGCAAGCATTCCTCCGTTCTCATTAGGATATTCGCCCTCAGCCTGCAACTTTATTTGGTTGAATACTAAGGTTGGTATCTCTATATACAAATCATTACTTGCCAAATAATACTTCATAACTTGTTTATCTTTAAATTCAAGTCGTCTTCTGTTATATAAAAATCACTTAATGGTTCCTGCTTGCTCAACATCTTGATAATATGTTTCACGGCGACTTGCACTTTGCATTCTATGTCATTATACGAAGCCTTAAAGGTTGGATTCCAACAACCAATGGGATTGTACATGTCGGTTTCCACATCGTGTTTAAATAAGCCATAAACCAACAAAACAGTCTCTGTTACATTAGGAGAAAAGGCACATATCAAATCTTGTGCGTGATTGGTTATTGAGAGATTAACCAATTGGGCTTTCGTTCCAATAGAATCCATTACCCGCATCAGTTGATTATCCGTAGTACAATCAAATATCACATCAAACTCGTCAAAGAATTCTGCAAGAGCACTTTTGTCCTCATGCCCTGCCGCATATGTTTTTATCACTAAGTCAGCAATAGACTTCAAACTGGTACATTCAACATGAGGCGAAATCTGCGTCAGTAAACTCGTTATATCCAAGGTTTTCTCAATTATACCTGTATAAAAAGGATATGCAGACCGGCAAACATTACCAGGTTCCTTATTGTCTATGTCATATAGAGTCAGGTTTTTCGCACCACATCTTGTTAGAGTTTCTGCCAAAATACTTCCTATAGCCCCGACACCCATAATCAGCATTTTCTTATTAGCCAGTTCTTTGGGCATAGCTCCACGCCCAAAGAAATACTTATAGGAAATATCCACAGTTTCTGCCCATTGGATTTGCCCTTGCCTAAAATCAGTTAACCAAAGCCTATTCTTACCAGTGCCCACCCGCACAGGTTCTATCGGCAGATCATCCATGAAGAGAATCATTGCCTGCCAGTGAACGCCACCTTCGGGAATTCTATATCCACAAAACAACGGGAAGAAATCACACTTGCCTCTATGCGATACCACAAAACTATGGATATAGTTTTTCTGACTCTGCGAGAAAAGTCCCCTGATAGAATTGTAATTCTCAACAATAAACTTGTTGTATACCGATGGAATGTTGTTCAGCAGACAATATACTCCCTTAAACGACCTTAATTCTTGGTAGGACTTACTAATCCTACAGAACATTTCCGCATTCTTTACCTGTACGCACGACACAAACTTTTGTACCACATAGTTGATAACTGGCGTGTCTTTTTTACGACCTGTTGGTAATGTCGTATAGTGTACTATTCCGTAGTCTCCTTCAGTAAAATCCTCTTGAGTCTCTGCGAAACAGAAAGTATAATACTGCCCGCGAATCGTATGATGATTCACTACCAAATGCTCGTAGTGAGCATCCTTTTCTCCCCTTACATAGTATTTCTCGACCCATTCCTTCAACTGTTTCAAGTCGTTCACAAACTGACTCTCTGCATTATCATATTCCGCAGGGTGCATGCAAAGATTACCTCCCTGCATAATATGTGGATAATCCAGCAGATTTTTATTTTGAAAATGGATAGGTTCCATGCCCATAGTTTTGAACGGATAAGTAGGACTAATCTCTACATACCATTCCAAGTCAGCATGTTCTTGATCTGTAACCACGGCAATACGGCCTTTTAAGGAGCCTGCTTCATCAATGATAAAATCTTCAATAAGACTAACGCCATGAATGGAACCTATCAATTCCTTTATTTTATCTGCAGTCATCATATTTTACTATCCGAACCGTTTTGTACTTGTAGGATAAGTAGCACCTGTATCTTTCTCTTTATATCCGCAATATTTTTCGTTTACCTTGAAGTAGTAGGGCAAATATAAATCAGGATTACTGTCTATGTTGTTGAGCATGCTTTCCATATCAGATTTAAACGATTGTCTATCGTAGTCCTGCATAGTCCCCACGACATCGTTGTTCGTGTTACCTGGGTCAAAAAGGTGGAAACTACTTTCCGCGATGTGGTCACGTAGATACTCCATCGTGTATTTTAATCTTGGCCAAAGACCCATATCACCATTATAACCATCTAAGGCTCTAATTACGGCCAGTTCAATAACGAAAGACTTATATTTCTTATCTTTTTGCTTTTTCCATATTTTAAGCAGACGAATAATTTGACGTTCACTCGACTTTCCTTCGATATGCGAAATCTGCTTCTGGATATTCGTTTTCTGGCTTGATCCCTTTTTGAATCCCCAATGGTCTTCATTAAAACATAGGTTCAAATCATGCGAATCAAGATAGTTATCATCACTTAGTTCTCTACCAGGCACCACATCAAGTTCAACCGGCTTTTCATCTCCCTCTTCAATAGGGAAACTTACACCGATTGAAACCTTTTGCCTGCGAATAGTCACACCAGTATTCTTATATTCCTCTGCAAGGAAATCGTGTACGCTATCAAACATCTCCTGTAATGTTCCGAAAGCATTACGCTTGAACGGTTCCACTAAATCAAGGTCGAATTTCACATTAGTGGCAGTATGCTTAGCAAAACTGCCAGAACCAAACGAAGAATACTTGTCGCAACCATAATGGTCGTGCATTTTGGCCTTAATCTCCTCTCTACGGTTCTTAACTTTATTCACAAAATTCTGAACGTGGCACATCTTGTGTGTGTCTAACACTTCTCTTAAATGTTTGTTTTTATCAAAACTCATGTTTGCTTTAAATGTATAGTTTATATATTAATTAACAACTCTATAACCTTATGAATCTCCGAGTATGCCTTCAAATCCTCCGGCGATTCCTTACAGAGTCGGCACAACTTTTCTGAATTTGACATCGCCCTTTCTAAATCACCATTTTCTGTCAAGTATTTATAGAGGTCAGTACGTATGAAATATCGTTTTGTTTTTTCATACCCCGGCATATATTTCTGCAATTCTGGAAGCAGTTGTTCGTAACTCTCGTATCGCCGACAAACCACATTAGGCAAAAAATGAATCAAGAACCAAAATTCCGTACATGGATTCGTTTCTACAAACATCACCTTTCCGGCATATTTCTTCTTGCTATACTCTTTCTTTGCTCGCTGATACAGTTGCATTTCGGAAGGATATTGATACAGTCTGTCCATATCAAATAGGCATATGATATAATCATATTGCTTGTTCAAATAGGACTCTACCAGTTTCAAAATATGATTGATGTCGCTGTGCTGCGGAAAATCTGGGGCGACCTTGAAAGGATAACGACACGCAATCCTCAGAGAGTCGAAATAGAACCATTCCGTTTCTCCCTCTCCTATGATGGCAATACTTTTTGTTACTGTCCGCCTCATATCATTAGTCGTTTAGGTTGATATACTGGCTGCCCAAGAATGGCAATTTTACCAATTTACCCTGCTTGTAGGCATTATACGGGGAAAGATTCTTGTGCAGTCCAAGAGAAGAAAGACGCACAATTTTAGTTTCGCCGAGTTCGTCTTTGTCGGTGAACCATATCGTATCACGGCGAATGAAATCCTCGTTAAGAAGATTGATGTCGTGCGTAGTCAGGAGCATTTGGGATGTTCCGTTGCTGTTCGCTAAAAATACTTTTATAAAATAAGCTAATAGCTCATAGTGAATACTTGTTTCCACTTCATCGATAGACACAAACCGATTGGTCTTTAACAGAAAATTCAGTATCACAGCCATTCCCAAGAATCTCATGGTACCATTGGATTCGTATTCTTCCGATAAATCATATACTTTATCGCCTGCCTTATGCTTGAAAGTCAGTTCTGTATTCGTAATTTTACCCTTTCTTAGCATTTCTGACTTTGCTTCTTTATCAATAGGGGCATTCTGAATTAATTGTTCCAATTCAGGAGTAATCAATTCTTCCTCTTCGTGTAATACCACATCTTCTATGTTGAAATCTGACGCTTTCAGGAAGTTTAAAATGAATTTCTTCAAATCCCCTGTTTCGTCTTTATCCAATCGTGATTTGACATATCCCGAAAGTAGCATACCGGGAGCCAATACATCTTTTACCTGTTTGGCAAAGTAATCATATACGTCATTCAGCTTAGTGCGTTCCACGTTGCTTTTGCCAAATGCAGCAAGCACACTGCAATTATTGATAGTGTTACCCCCAATAATATCTTGACTCTTTTTTGCCATTTTTAGATTTGCTCCAAATTCTATGGTTGTCGAGTCTGTATCTGCATCATAACTACGACTATACAATTTTGCAGGACGAATAGACTCATAAACAACCAATGTTTCAGAATAGATGTGTTTCTCATCCAATTCGAAATTAAGTATATATTTTGATTGATTTATGTAGAACACCATTGACATTTTTGTCTTCTCATTCCTTGAAATATCGTCCAACATAAAAGGAATAACTCCGGTTTTTACATTACGATCTTTAGGCATTCTCAAGACAAGCATTCTGAAAAAATCAATAGCATTCAATATGTTGGTTTTCCCTGAAGCATTGGCACCATAAATAATTCCCACTTTCAGCAACCGAACACCATCCTTCACTTCATACGAATACTCATCAGACATAAAAGTATCTGATGAAGGCTCAAAGCTAATTTTTTGAGCCGATTTAATGGAAAAAAAATTCTCAATACTGAACTCTGCTATCATAATCGTTAATTCTTTATCTGATTCTGACTGCAAATATAATCACAAAACTCAAAATAAGGAAATTATAAATAGAAATTTTGTAATAATTCTACAAATTGCAGCAACAAACACACAAATCAATATTTTTAAACACAAAAGAAACTATTCAACCATTCATACCTACATACTCTTTAGCACTCCCAGAGAACAACTAATCAAAAAAAGTAATACATTCACTCTTTTTAAGGTAACATGATATAGAAATCAAAAAATAAGATTACCTTTGCAACAGATATAAAGCCAAAGAGTGGCGCGCAAAATGCGGAAAGTATCACACTGCGAAATCGGTGGAGATGATTTGAATGATTGAAAACCACGATTGAGCATCAGAGATTTATAAGATATTGGTGAGCCCCAGGCGGATCACTGAAAACAAAAGAAAAATCAAGCAAATCCCTGATAATCAGATATTATCAGGGATTTCTTTTTTTCTGGCAGGTAGCAGAAAATAGCCGTTTCAAGCATATTATCGGCTCAGTTAGCTTCCTCCCTGGCATCCGTGTCAGCCTGGATGGTGTCCCATCTGTAGGCGATGCGCATCTCCTGCAAGGCATCGCAGGCGAGTTTCTGTATATGGAAGCGGTCGATAGTCCGTATGGCATTGGGAAAACAGCGTTTGGCGATAAGGCGCATGGAATTTGACATATCCATGGTTATTTCCTTAACCATTAGCCTCTTATTCGCGTCAATGCGCATAAGGGTCTCTGTCACGGCAGCAGCGGTCACACCCTTTACAATGGCTATGATGGTCACTTTCCCTCCGCGCGACGCCCGGTTAGTGACAACCGTATACAACTCGCCATTGCTCGGGGCTGTCTCGTCAATGCAGATGCTTTCACCGATGTTCTCAGGAAAAACGAGCCATTCCTCCGCATGGGAGAGTTCACTCCATTCACGATAGCCGCTGAGTATCTCCTTGTACTGCCTTTCAAACGTATCCCCGTTTATGTGGTAATAGTGGTCAAGCGAACGGGAGGTCGTAGGGAGCGTCTCCATACACTTTTAAAAAAGCCGCGAACTCCTTCGAGTAGCGGGCCCCTTCGGCCTTGAGGTGATAAGTGTCCGAGAAATAACGGTTGTTCTCTTTGTCATACCATCTGCGCCTTCTGACAATCAGGTCCACACCTTTGTTGCGAATTGGGAAGTCACGGATGGTTACGGCATCACAAAAAAACTTGGATTCAATATCGGGATTCTCCTTGTATTCAGCCTTAACCGATTCGTCAAGGTAGATACGGATAAGCGAGGAGTCTTCTTCTAAACCTACTACTTCAAAATTTGAAAGTATCTCTAATGGCAGGATTAACTGCGCCAATACTAATAGTCCTGGATGATTCAGGATGCAAAGGTAGAATTTTATTGATGAATAAAAGAAGCATCCCCCTAGATTTATCCGGTGAGCCATCATTACCATTTTACAGGTTCACTTAAGATGTTGCCGTCTGCTGCATCTTCTGAATTAAAGGTATTACTTTTATATTGAATGCAAAGCACTACAAGTGGCTCTGTTCCATTATTGCGGATAGAACGTTTTCCTTCAGGAACTACACGTACCACACTTCCTTCCGAAATGGGGAATACTTGACCGTCTACCTGAAACTCGCCATTTCCACTAAGGAAAAAATAAAGTTCTTCATGTGTTTTGTGAGTGTGAAGAAATCCTGTTTCTGTTCCCGGTTGGAATAGCTGGAATGAAAATTCGCTTCCTGTGGTTTGAAGTGCAGAACCGCAGAATACTTTACCCGGAATTTTAATTTCAGGAGTAAGTTCCAACACGTAATCTCCTAATTCATTTAACTTACCTAAGTTGATAACATCGAAGTTTGTTGCTGATGTTGTTTTCTCAATCTGTTTCATTGCTTTTAATTTTGAATATGAATATTTCTATTGGTTATATATCGCAAATTAGCTAACTTTGCATTGAATTGTTGCTTCTTTTAGATACTGCAAATTTACAAAGCATTTATTTATCACACAAGAAGTTACAAATATGTATAATAGTTACCAAAAGGTTACTTTTGCAGAAAAACAATAGATTACAATGACGAAAAAAGAAGAAAAAAAATCTATCATTGAAATTTGTCCTATTCGGAATGTTATTGCCCGTTTTGGCAACAAGTGGGCATTATTGGTTATTTACATATTGAATGAAAATGGCTCAATTCGTTTCAATCAATTAGCAAGGCAAATACCTGATATATCAACAAAAGTATTATCCAATACATTACACATATTAGAAGCTGACGGATTGGTAAAGCGAACCGTCTTCCCGGAAGTTCCCATAAGGGTGGAGTATGAATTAACAGAAACAGGAAGAAGCCTTGTTCCTATCATTATATCATTGACAGAATGGGCGCAAAATAATATGAAATCAATAATGGCACACAGAAAAAAGTTAGAGAACTCCGCAAACAAATCCAACTAATAGACCGTTGTTTAGTACAAGTTAATTTTTTAGGTCGAGTAGGTCTGGGCATTTCAGCCCAAACTTCTCACAGAACCGTACGTGAAAGTCTCCCCTCATACGGCTCCTCTCATCCAAACGGTTTCAATCGATTGGGTTTAACACCATGTTGCCAATGGTAAAACAAGGCAGGATTTTTGGAAGCCACTCTTACCAGCCATTTATAAGCATCATTAGGCTTTCGCCTGAACCGCTTATATTTTCTCTCTGCCCACCGGGCTAATTTCAAATTGACACATTGTAGAAAAGCCTTTAATTGACTACCGTAAAACTTACCATAGTAATTCATCCACCCACGTACTTCTGCATTTATTTCAACTGCAATATCAGAGAGTTTTAGCTGAACCCGCCTGTTCAAGTGCCAACCACGCATCGTTTCTGTGATGCGCTTCTTTGACTTTCTACTGATTGCCGGAGCATAGCCATTAAAGACTTGTCCTTGCTTATTCCTCTGACCTCGTGGCTGAAAGGTATAGCCTAAGAAATCAAAAGTGATATCCTTATACTCTTCCCTCCGTTTACCGTCCTTGCAATAAACAATACGCGTCTTCTTTTCATTTAGTCTCAATTTACACGCAGCGAAGCGTTCCACTATGGATGCTTTTAGCATTTGGGCTTCTTCAAGGCTATAACAATGACAAATAGTATCATCAGCATAGCGTTCAAAAGGAATGGTTGGATGATAAAGCAGTATCCACTTTTCTTGCACGTGACGCTCGACAGCTTTCATTAGCAGGTCATGGTCTATGGTATTAAAGAACTTGCTTATATCCACAATTATAATGCCAACAACGCTCACGGGCTTTTCCTATTGCATCATGGGCACTACGATTAGGACGATAACCATACGAGTCTGTATGAAATATCGCCTCCAATCTGTCCTCAATCAACAATACAACCGACATTTGGGCTATACGGTCACCCACCGTAGGAATGCCCAATGGACGAGTTCCTCCGGAAGATCTAGGTATATCCACTAACTTTACAGCTTCGGGAAAATAACTTCCCGAACTCATGCGGTTCCACAACTTGTACAGGTTCTTTCCAAGATTACTCTCGTAATCATCCGTACAGACATTGTCAATGCCAGCACTGCCCTTGTTTTCTTTTACCCGTTTCCATGCATTCATTATCAAACGCTTGTCGATTGTAAACGGTTTTGTGACTTGATGTTGCATCATCCTAATAACATTAATCAATTAGTTGTACAAAATAAATACACCGGACAAGCTGCCCCCTTTGCTCCTTCGCCATTACAGCAATATCAACGCTACTACGAGACAGTCCGCCCCCTCCATAGGCATCGGTACTCAAGCCTTACGGGTTTACCGTTTTTGGTCGCTCCCTTAGCATCCTATGGCGAGTTCCCGTGTTCCCACAACACAGCCTTCATACAGGTCATGCCACCTCTACGCCGGATGCCGTTCAGACTGTAAGCAGGTAACCTCTGAACTTGTCCCACACTCCTTGCATAAGCATGGGGGTGACATCACCCATTGCATTTCGACGCATCATCAATGGTTCCCTTACGGTCATCTCCTGTACGGTCATCTGGCAGTTCATCACTGCCTTTTAAATGTATCGTTCACTACCTTAACCCTTTCGGGAGAAAGCAGCATACACCGGTTTGCAACCTCTTCCTGCAAAGCGATTGCGAGAGACCTACTCTCATCTGTATCGCAGTTACGAATGTGACAGCCATACCACATTCTCACGGCACACTGCAAGGTGCAAGTATATATCTATATATAGCTTGCACCTCGCACTAATCGTAGAATATTTACTTTCAGCGATTTGCGTATTTCAAAATAAAGTTGTATCATAGAACCGAAGATAAAGGCAAACACAATCCCGGCAAGAGAAACCAAATGTTCTTTGAAAAAAGTGCCCAATTCGTCCTCCCTAAAAGATTGAGGTACGCTAAAATATTGATTTTAAGAAAATAAGAGTCTGCGGATTTTCCAGTTCACAATCTTTTATTACACATCTCTTAATCTTGCTATTTTCAATAGAAAATTGTACTTTTGTCATCACTTTATCAGTCAATGTTTTATACAAATGGGCTTTATACACAATTTATTTCTTATTTTGGGACGTGGAATAGGGCAAGTGATGTTCCAGAATAATGCGTTCTCCGGATTATTAATGCTAGTCGGAATATTTCTAAACTCATGGCAAATGGGAATATTAGCAATCTGCGGTAATATAATAAGTACACTAACAGCCTATTTTTCGGGATATAAGCATGATGATATTAAGAATGGACTATATGGATTTAATGGAACTTTAGTAGGTATAGCAGTGGGCGTATTTCTACAATTATCGGTAGGAAGTTTAATCATGTTGATTATCACTTCCGCCCTTTCCACATGGATTGCCTATTTTTTCAGTCGGCAACGTTTGCTCCCCGGATTTACTGCCCCTTTCATTCTTGCTGTATGGGGAATGTTGGGAGTTTGTAGCTGGCTTATACCAGATTTACTAGTCGTTTCCGATACGATTATTGATACCACACAGAATATTAATTATTTCAAGGCCTTCTGTTTAGGTATAGGCCAAGTCATGTTTCAGGGAAATACAGTTCTCGCTGGATTATTTTTCCTCATAGGCATTTTGGTTAATTCTTGGAAGGCAAGTCTCTATACTATCCTAGGAGCACTTCTTCCTATTCCCCTAGCCATTTTACTTGAAGCAGATGCTACATACTTAAATGCCGGATTAATGGGCTATAATGGTGTATTATGTGCCATAGCTTTAGGAGGAACGGGCTGGAAAAGCGGTGTATGGGCAGGATGCTCCGTCTTACTGTCCACCGTATTACAGATTCTAGGAATGAGTTTGGGTATCATTACCTTAACAGCTCCCTTTGTTATATCTGTATGGATCATATTCAGACATCAAGCCAACGGGAAAACGTAATCTTACGACCCATACTTTTCAATCCTTTCATAACCGAAGACTTTACTACGCTCATCTTCCAGCCCTTGCAGCTTTTTACATATAATCTGTGCTCCAATCATACTGAAAGTAATGCCATTGCCACCATATCCCAAATCAAAAAACATCCGTTTCTTACCCGGCCAAGTTCCGATAAAAGGCAAACCGTCTTTCGTCGTACTGAACGTACCACACCATGCCATCTCCGTTTTGAAAGGAATATCCGGAAACAACTTTCTGAATTTCTTCTCCAATATACGGATTTTCTTTCTAAGCAACGCATCACGACGTTCCGGTTCACAGAATTCCTCGTCTTCACCACCCACAATAATACGGTTGCCGCCAGTAGTCCGAATGTACAAATATGGATCGGCCGTCTCCCAAATCAGACAATGTTCAGGCCAAAGTTCACCGGGATCCACCGGATGAGACACTAGTGCATAAGTCGATGTCAAATCCATAATCTCCCGGGGCAGGAATTTCCCGGCTTCAAATCCGGCTGCCACAATCACATATTTACATTTAATTTTATACCCTCCGTCTGTTTCGACAACATATCCTCCACGCTTCTCAACACATTCCTTTACACCTGTATGAGTGAAAACCTCCAGCCCATCTTTCTTTATATGGTAAAGCAACAGACCGGTAGCTGCTCTATAAGCATCAATCTGCGCCGACTCTTCATTCAACAGCCCACAACCCGGCACCTGCAACTTATAACGCTCCTTTATTTCTTCTTTCCCGAGCAGCGAAACGGGTAGATGATGCTTTTTCCGCATCTCATATTCTTCCTTCACCAGTTTCACATCTTTCTGAGTACTCGCATAAAACAGACTGGGCACCCTCTCGAATCCGGCCTCTACCCCAGTGGACTCCAATACCTTTTCAATGTCGGAAATAGATTGCAAACATGCACGGTATGCAGTCACTGCATTATCCTCTCCAATCATTTCCGCCATCCGGCAAAGAGGGACATCTATCTCATACTGCAACAAAGCAGTACTTGCCGCAGAACTCCCCGTTGCAATACTACGTTTATCTATTACACAGCATTTTAAACCAGCATTGCACAATTCGTGCACCATCAAAGCTCCGGTGATACCGGTGCCTATCACCACAATATCTGTAGAAAAATCATCCTTCAACGGATGAAAATAGTCCAATAACGAATTTTTAATAACCCAATAGGGCAATCCTGAATGTAAGTCCATAATATATCCAAACTATACTGATCCAACATTAGTTACGCTCTCATTTGAAACAACAGTACATCAAAAAATATAGTTCGAAGGTTACAAATGTATTTAACATCTATTTAAATAAAAACAAATCATATAGAGCAGTGTCGCATGAGCCCCTATTCATTTTTTAACACAAGAATAAAGTATCATCACACAAATTATCAAACAAAAAATCTTTTTGCACTGTTTCTTTTTCTGAAGTATGAATACATTATTAACTTAAAAACCTTACAATTATGAGAAAATTAAGTTTGGCTGACCTTAAGGGCAGAGTCTCCTGGGGCAGCGTTTTCGGTGGTGTAATGACCGTCTTGGCGATTTCCGTATTGCTATCTATTCTAAATTCAAGTATCGGACTATTCATGCTAGATCCTTTATCCGAACATCCGGCTTCGGGGATAGGTGCAGCCGTTGGCATCGGCTCTGCCATCATACTGATTGCCAGTATGGCGGCAGGCGGATTTGTTGCAGGCAAATTGGCAGGCATGGACGGAATCATACACGGTTTTCTTGTTTGGGCAACCACCTTGATTGTTGCCGCTATCTTAGGAATTTTCTTAGCTGTTGGAGCAGCTAAAATGACAGCAAATGCCTTAGGAGCTGTTTCATCTGTTACCGGAAACGTCATATCCGGAGCAGGAGGTATTGTTGGGAATGGTGTTTCCGCATTATCAGAGAAAGCAGAAGATTTGTTCGGAAAGATTGATTTCAATGCTACGCTGAAAGAGGAAAACATACCGCAAAACATCCGTACCGCACTTATCAAAAGCAATGTGAAGGAGTTGCAACCAGACTACCTGAACAAACAACTGGAAGAGGTAAAGGATGACTTAAGCAAATCTGTCAAAGAAATTGTGGCTTCTCCCCAAGAAACGGATGAAACCATTAATGGTTTCCTAGAACGTCTGAAACAACGTGCAGAAAATCTTAGTCAAAAGATCAATAAGAACGATCTGTCTAAAGCGATAGCCAATAATACCAATATGTCCAAAGCAGAAGCGGACAAAACGGTTGAAGAATATATGAATCTAATAGATAATGCACGTGCGGAAGCCGGCAAACAGATAGATAAGCTGGAAGCAAACCTGCAAAAAGCGGAACAAGAATGGAAAGAAATCAAACATAAAGCATTAGTGGCTGCTGATAAGGCAACAGACGCAGCAGCACGCTCCGCTTTAATTTCATTCTTCGCTCTGTTAGTCGGAGCAGCAGTGTGTTGTGTAGCCGGCGCTTATGGCGGCAGAAAAACACAGGAAAGAGTAGATATCTGATTCTTATTAAATTAACGTGAGTTCAATACAAGTCAATATTATTACGATTTTTTGGAAAGAATGACTAAAAAATCGGTACCATCTCCATTCTTCTCCTTTAGGAAGGAGAAGAATGGAATCACTATTGAGTGTTACCCCACTCTCCTTTATCTATAAAATCTCCACCTAACCTCTCAAAAACTTTCTCCAGACCTTTGCTCATATAAATTAAAAGATATAATTTTGCGCCCCGTTTTTTTAAGAAATTTCAAATTTAATCTAATTTTTAATCAAGCAAAGAATGAAAAAATTTCTTCCTACCGGTTTATTGATGCTGACAAGCGCCCTTATGCTGATCAGTTGTGAAGAGAGTGAGATTCTGAACAATGAGAACGGAAACGGCAATGAAAACAATGTCATAAACCACAATTTCCCCATCCAAATGTCCGAAGCCGACTACAACTCGGACAACACATATTATATACTGAACGACGACGAATCGCCCGATGTCTATTTCGACGCCAATCAGCGAAGTTTCTATGTCAACCAGCCCATGCAGGTCATGCTAGACGATGAACACTACTTCCAACTCCGTTTCTACAGCCCTCGAGCAGTGAAAAACATTACCGTGTGGGCGAAGATAGAAGGCTACGAAGAAGAGTTCAAATTCATCGAACTTGAAAAGGTACAAGCCTTCCAGCAGCTTAGAGTACATATCCCGTTTGCTACGGAAAACCTGACAGCGTATACACGTAGCGGCAAAAAGATGCAAATCGTGGCAAACCCCTATCTTACCAACGAGAACCTGACATTCACCATAGAAAGCGATGATCCCTATTGGGAAAAATTGCAATCCAACAAATGTCGGTGGAGAATCTCTTTTGGAAGATATAGCGGTAACCAGTGGAGAGACAAAATGAAGGCAACCCACACGCGAGAAGCTGTAGCCATATCACTGAACATGAGCTATATGTTTTCGACAGATGAGTTTGTGACAGCCATGAAAGAGTTCGCACCATTCTACAGCGACGCTAACCTCACCCAAGTAGTCGATAAGGACGCCCTAGTGATAAAGGCACGCAATCACGGCGCATTATTGTTCGGTCACTGTATCGGATCGAACGGTTTGGGCGGTGGCTCTACATACGGTCTGAACGAATGGTGCTACCTGGAACACTATGCCGATGACAACAATATGACGCATACTCTTTTCCATGAATTCGCGCACTGTATGGGATTCGGCCATTCGGGCAACATGACTTATGACTCACAAGCTCATCCAGGATGGCAAACACTGTGTGGACAAGTGTACACCAAAATGTCGATAGAAAAGAAACTTCCCATCTACTCCCGCCGTTTCCTGCATACCCGTCTGAACAAAAACAGATATGGAAACAATATCTACTTGGCCTCCAAGTACATCATCGAAGACCCTGAGTTGGATGCCATCGACGGCGGACTGTCACCTCTGAAGGGAGAAACAGACATGGGTGGAAACGACAAAGAAGCACTGACTCTCAAACTTGACTATACGGACATGCCCGGAGCTACGGCAACGACTTTCCGTCCCAAAGACGTATATGTGTACGGAGACACGCTGTATGTGGTAAACGATGCCGATAAGAACTACAGCCTTGAAGTGTTCAGCACCGCCCAAGGCAACAAGAAACATTTAGGCAGCATCAAAGAATGGAAGAACGGTAAAAACACGGAAACCTTCCTCGGACGTCCGAACAGCGTGACACGTGCCAACGACAAAATATACGTCACCCACGAAAGCAGCCGCACGGAAATCTTCGATGCCAAAGACCACAGCTTCATTACCCACATCGGAAGCCAAGACGGCAAATGGGGAGCAGACCTGACGCATACTGTACATGCCTTCGATGTGTTGGTATACAAAGGAATTGTCATGATCCGCGACAAACGCTACGTGGACTTCGTAGAAGAACGTCTGATACAGCCTGCAACAAAGCAGTTCATATATGCACGTACTTCCAAAATGGGTGAAGTGACCAGCACCTACGGAATGGCGATAGACGAACGCAACGGATTGCTGTACTCCACATTCCCCGGCAAGCGCATCGATATATTCACTCCTGCCGATATACGCAACGGAGCCACTTTAGTACGCACCAAGCAATTGCCTTGCAACGCCCAGCCTTACGCGCTGGATTTCTACAAAGACCGCTTGTTTGTCAGCTTCGCTGGCGCGACCAAGTTCTGCGAAGTCAATGCCGAGACAGGAGAAATCGTGAAAGACTACACCACCATCGGTGGCACCACCCTGCAAGCTCCCGAAAAGTTCTGCATACGCCGCAACACTTTGTTTGTGGTCGACCGCGTGAAAAATGGAGAATGCGTTTACGCCATCCCCGCAAGTGAACTTAACTAATATGTCCCCCCTTGCAACAAAGAAAAAACATTATGAAAAAATATACTTATATCCTGTTAATGATACTTGGAGTCATGATGGCTCAATGCACTCCGGAAGATTTAGCGACACCGGACAACAACGTACTACCCGAAGAAAAAGAGGAGGATGAATACACCAACAGCTATTGGTACTACTCTTACGAAGCAACCAATCTCATCACGTGGGAAACGTTGGAGATGGAAAACAAGGACGAGTTTATTCCCTACACTGTCGCCCATTTGGGCGACACCTTGTTTGTGGCAAACATCGGAACAGCCGGAAGTAGCCTGACAGTGTTCAGCCAAAAAGAGAACAAAGCGCTCACTACGTTGAGGACTTGGGAGTTCGGCGGCAAGGAATGGAAGTTCGGCAGCAACATAGAATCCATCGTGCCGGCAAGCAATCGTCTGTACGTAACCGAACGCCAGTCATACATCCATGTATTCCAACTTCCGGAGCTGAGCTATATCACCAGCATCGGCAACGGCCTGTGGAGCGGTCCCGTGTTTCAGGCACAAGCGGTCACTGTCAAAGACAGACTCATCTTTGCACGCGACAAGAACGGAAAAATCAGCATTTACAAAGAATCGGACGCCACTACCGAAAACCACGGTAAAGCCAACCGTTACCGCCAAGCTTCAGACAATGGCAGCCATGGCAACAACGGATTTGCCACCCATTATATGCAACCAGACGATGAGGGAAATATCCTGCTCACCGAATATACAGGAAATAAGATACGTGTACTTAATCCCGCATTGGTGAACGACGACATGGTAAACGGGGATAACATCGACATTGAAGACCGCACCATGACACTCGACTTCAGTCCCAAGACGCTGGCACTAAGCAAAGACCGTTGGTATGCGACCGGCAATAACAATGCCATCAACATCTACGACTGCCAAAAGAAGGAATGGATCAGTAGCATCAAATCCGTCAAGGGCTACAGTTTCGTACAGCCTGAACGTATCTATGCGCAGAACGATTCCGTTTTCTGGATTTCAGATATAAACAGCAATAAACGCACGCTGGTGAAAATGGAAGTACACAAGGGAGAGATACGCGACTAAATCTTTTACACACAATGCTGTATCCAACCGGATATATATGCAAAGAAAAAGAGGGTTTTCAACAAACTCTTTTTTTCTTTGTATGACCGTAAGTTTATGATTTTACCTATCATCCCCCCACTGTGGGGACTCCTCCTTCATGTCGGATTCATGTCGGATTCATGTTGGATTCCAAATCCAGCAACCTCTTTTTAGCAGAAAGTCCGCCGGCATACCCTACAAGCGCTTGATTACTGCCAATCACCCGATGGCACGGAGCAAAAATAGAAATTGCGTTCGCCCCGTTAGCAGCAGCAACCGCACGGACAGCCTTCGGCACATTCAGTTGTCGTGCCAACTCACCGTATGACACAGTCGAACCGTATGGAATCTCCAACAATTTACGCCATACGCTCTTCTGAAATTCCGTACCAACAAAAAACAAAGGCACCTCAAACACAGTCCGCTTGCCATCGAAATATTCATCCAACTGCCTAACCGCTTCCCGTATCACATCCGAAGTACTTTCCTCATATCCGGCTTTCAGCATTTTCCGCAATCTCCTGTCTACAATATCCCGGTGGCTTTCAGCCGCCCAGTCACAAAGACAAAGCTTATCCTCAACCGAGCCAAGCATCAAATCACCACAAGGAGAATGATAACGCTGTATCTGAATTATATTCGTTTTATCTTCCATACTTCCAAAGATACAGTTATTATAGTTACTCTTCAATTTAATCCTCAATTATTTTTAGTACACAATTTACTCTAACACCTGACTTGTATTCCTCTGTTCATCGCCCCTATCACACAGGAGCATCTCCATACTGTTCCGTATTTTACCGTGGAATCTTAACCATTTCAATCGGTTGCTCCTGTATCTTATCCAACGGCTGTGATTGATATTTTACCTTTGAGAAATCAATAGCCTTCAAATCGATGCAACGTATCGAATTGTTATAGGCCGTTTTATAATAAACCTTCCGATTCGTCAGGTCGATAGCCGAAGTCCATTGCGTAGCACTGGGAATATCCGGAATATCACCAACCTGTGAATATTCTATACCGATGGGGATATCAAAATTATTAAGCAAGTGGAAACATTGCTGTACGGTATCAAAGCCTGTGGCACGTTGCGGAGCTGTCCCCCGATAAAAAGCCGCACGCACAAACCGCGAAGGAGGCGTGGCATCGCCCGGAATACCGAGAAAACCGGAATTGCTACCGGTGGGCTGCAACGTAATGCCGCTCAATTTCCGCACGGAAGCGTCACCCGGATAAAGATTGACGTAGTTGTTCAAATTAGTAAGTTGCCATTCAAAGCCGGGGGCATTCGTCAATACTCCTACTCCATTCTCATAAAAATGCGGCACGCCACCTACTATTTCCAACACCACCTGACGTCCCGACGGTTCACCGATACGCCAATGTACTACCGCTGTCTTTTCCAATCCTACAACACGTACAGAAGAAAGGGCTGCCTTCACCTCATCGATAGTGGAAAACTGCGACAACATCCACTCCGTCACTTGAAGGTCTGCCAGTGTCCGTCGGTTCTGTGCAGCATCATACGTTTCATATCCCCCATAATGAGGAAAGAAAAATAGTCCGGCGGAAAGTCCTGCCTCATTGATTCCTTCGGCAATAAATTCTTTTTGTACAACAGTCAGGCCAACCACTCCATATTTTGCCGTAAACGTTAATCCATTGACACCTGTAGGAGTGAATGACGTGAGCTGTTGGCCACGTGGAATAATCACATATTCACTTTGCAACACACCGCGCGCCCATTCAATCGTACGGGCTTGCACATAACTGCCGTCACGAGATGTGAGCGAGATTCCCGTACAAGCTACAGCCTGAAAAGTGCTGCCACATACGGCAGCAATCCCTAACAATAAGTTCTTTGTCATCTTCATCATTATTTATATATTTATTCGCTAAAAACTCAATACTGTATAAAGACAACAAAATATGAGTTATTTTAGTTTGCAGATGCGACATTTGTATTCAAAAAACCTCTCTCCCGCCCCACCATGCAAATTACCGGACGCACATTCTGCCTTCTATCGAACTTATGTTACCTAATACTTTTTTAGAAGCATTTTTTTAAGTTATTTTGCAACGAAAATATCACGAACTTGTCAAATTATGAATTGGATTGGCCTTGATTTAACATTCCCTATTACCGACCCTACATGGATATTTCTCCTTGTACTCCTAATTATATTGTTTGCTCCGATATTATTGAATAAACTGCGCATCCCTCATATTATCGGTATGATCCTGGCGGGACTGGCTATTGGCGAACATGGATTTAACATTCTGGCACGAGACAACAGTTTTCAGTTATTCGGGAAAGTCGGGCTTTATTATATCATGTTCCTGGCTGGCCTGGAAATGAATATGGGAGATTTCAAAGAGACGCGAAACAAAGCATTGGTGCTCGGATTACTGGCTTTTATCGTTCCCATCGGGATTGGATTCGTGGCAAATGTATCTTATCTGAGATATGGTGTAATCACTTCTGTGTTATTAGCCAGCATGTATGCTTCCCATACGCTCGTGGCATACCCCATCGTCACCCGCTTCGGCATATCACGCCATCGTAGCGTAAGCATTGCCGTAGGAGGAACGGCCGTAACGGATACACTCACACTGTTGGTACTGGCTGTTATAGGCGGATTGTTCAAAGGAGAAACCGGAGGATTGTTTTGGATTTGGCTGGTGGTAAAAGTAATCTTTCTAGGAGCATTGATCATTTATTTCTTTCCGCGCATCGGTCGTTGGTTCTTTCACTGGTACAATGACAACGTGATGCAATTTATTTTCGTGCTTGCGATGGTCTTTTTAGGAGCGGGGCTGATGGAGCTTGTGGGCATGGAAGGTATTTTAGGAGCTTTTCTCGCCGGATTGGTACTTAACCGGCTCATCCCACACGTCTCTCCATTGATGGATCATTTAGAGTTCGTTGGTAATGCACTGTTTATTCCTTATTTCCTTATCGGAGTGGGAATGTTAATCAACCTACGTGTTATTTTCGGAGAGGGGGATGCCTTAAAAGTTGCCGCCGTGATGATAACTATGGCACTGACAGGCAAATGGATTGCTTGCTGGCTCACTCAAAAGATATACAAGATGTCTGTTCTAGAACGAAATCTGATGTATGGTTTGAGCAATGCACAGGCAGCAGCCACATTGGCGGCAGTGTTAGTTGGATACAACATTATTCTGCCCACCGGCGAACGTTTATTGAATGATGATGTACTGAACGGAACAGTCTTGCTTATCCTGGTCACTTGCGTAGTGAGTTCACTGATTACCGAACGGACAGCCAGAAAAATGGCAATGGATGATTCACAACCTGAAAATGAACCTTCAAAAGAAACAGAGAAGATTTTAATATCCATAGCCAACCCGAACACTATCGAGGACATGGTGAATCTTTCTCTAGTCATACGTGACCCCAAATTGAAAGATAATCTCCTGGCATTAAATGTTATCAACGATGATAATAATTCTGATAATCAACGAATTCGAAGCAAATATTATCTGGAAAAAGCCGAAATGACAGCAACGGAAACGAATGTATCACTCAAAAAGGTCACCCGATATGATTTGAATATAGCTTCCGGCATTATCCATTCAGTCAAGGAGAATGGGGTTACGAGTATTATCACCGGCTTGCACCGCAAAAAAAACATCACAGATTCATACTTTGGAATACTTGCCGAACATTTGTTGAACGGATTAAACTGTGAAATAATTATCTCTAAATTTCTGATACCGGTCCATACGATCAAACGGATTGTCGTTGCCGTCCCTCCTAAAGCTGAATATGAATCCGGTTTTCCGCATTGGATGGAGCACTTCTGTCGCATGGGAAGCACTCTCGGATGCCGGGTACATTTCTTTGCCAATGAAAAAACAACCATCCGCCTGCAAGCGTGGATAAAGAAAAGGCACAAACAGACGCTTACCGACTTCTCTATCTTAGAAGACTGGAATGACCTGCTGGTATTGACAGGGCAGGTAAGTTACGATCATTTATTGGTTATTATCAGTGCACGACCGGGAACTCTTTCGTATGACAGTTCTTTTGAGAAGTTACCGAGACAGCTCGGGAAATATTTCTCCAACAATAGCTTTATCGTGCTATATCCCAATCAGTCGGGAGAACCGTTGGATACGTCTTTCTTCTCCAAGCTATATACTGATACCGAAACCCTACATTACGAAAAGGTCGGTAAATGGTTTTACAGATGGTTTAAGAAAGAGTGATAAAGAGCGTCAGAAAGCCGGAACTGATAAAATCAGCTTTCGACCTTTTGGCTATAAATTAAGTTATTTCTTTGGCTGATTGTCCACAAACCATCTATCAAGCGTACATTTTTCGTATCATCATCTTCCACGTTCCATGCATAACCTCCTGAAGGCAGTCCACGTCTCTCCAATATTTCATTGGGCTGATTATTGGAAAAGAAAAGTTCCAGTTTCGTAGAGTCGGGACTAAACACAATGAAAGCAGAAGCATTGCTACCGTCCACCGCTTCCGTGCGGATTCCTTTCTCAAACAGGCGGATACAGTCTTTTTGCACTTCACACCATACATATCCGGCAGAACCGATACAGCCATGTTCATCCCGGTCACCTCCCATAAGTGGAGATTGCGGATACTGAACTAATTTAGAAGCCTGCATTCCCGGTGTATAGTTTCCGGTATAGAACACTTCCAACGTATCATTCAGAAGCAAACTGTTGACTTCATCTTTATTTGCCTCCACTGTACTGAACGAAAGAGTATCGTTCTTATCGGTAACAATCGTTACCGTATTCATGGTTGCATCACTTACGATTCCTTTTGAGCTTGCCTCTTTTGACGAGCAACCTGCCATGAGGCAGAGCGTACCTACTGCTAATAATATTGTTTTCATTTTTTTTAATTGGAGCTTTGTTTTTAAATTAATGCAAAGATAAAGGTTATACTGCCAATATTTCGCTTTTACAAAATAAATTAATTCCCGGGCAGATTGTTCACCAACCTATCGAGCAAAAATACAATATGGAACAGCTATATATGTATTCCATATTGATGCTTCACTTCCGCCATCACAAATGTACTTTCCAGTGATCCCAAGCTATCAATCGTCCCCAACACATTCAGAATAAACTCCTGATAGTATTTCATGTTGGGAGCATGAATCTTCAACAGATAATCATAACTTCCTGATATGTTATAACATTCGGTGACTTCAGGAATGTCCTGTATGATCTGTGTAAACTCTGCCGCTATATCCCTATTCAGGCGTCTAAGCTTCACACGACAGAACACGACAAATCCCTGATTCAGCTTTTCCGCATCCAATACGGCAATATACTTCTTTATATAACCTCCATTCTCCAACCGTTTAAGACGTTCGAAAACAGGAGTGGAAGAAAGACTCACCCGTGCAGCCAACTCTTTCGTTGTCAATCGGGCATTCTCTTGCAAAGTACGGAGTATTTGCAAATCTACTTTATCCAGCTTATCAAAAGTATCCATAAGAAAAATATTCTTCTAAAAGGTGATTTCCAGGAATAACGCAGTTGTATTATTCCATACAACCGCACAAAAATAGTATTATTTTCTATATTTCAGCCGTATCTTGTTCAATATATCTACACCTCATAACTTTGCAAGAAAATAAAGAAAAAATAGTAAACTTAAAAATATACGATTATGGTAACAAAGAAATTACACTTCGAGACTTTACAGGTTCATGTAGGACAAGAACAAGCAGACCCGGCAACAGATGCCCGCGCAGTTCCTATTTACCAGACCACCTCTTATGTATTTCACAACTCCGCCCATGCAGCCGCACGCTTCGGACTGCAGGACCCGGGAAACATCTACGGCCGTCTGACCAACTCCACTCAAGGAGTTTTTGAACAACGCGTAGCCGCTCTTGAAGGAGGGGTAGCAGGACTGGCAGTCGCTTCGGGTGCCGCTGCCATCACTTATGCTTTCGAAAATATCACTCGTGCAGGCGATCATATTGTAGCAGCCAAAACTATTTACGGAGGAAGTTATAACCTGCTGGCTCATACCTTGCCCAGCTATGGCATCACAACAACATTCGTTGACCCAAGCGATTTGTCGAACTTTGAAAAAGCTATTCAAGAAAATACGAAAGCCGTATTTATCGAAACTTTGGGAAATCCGAACTCAAATATCATGAACATAGAAGCAGTGGCAGAAATAGCCCACCGCCACCAAATACCTCTGATTATCGACAACACATTCGGAACTCCGTATTTAATCCGCCCCATCGAACACGGAGCAGATATCGTAGTACATTCCGCAACAAAGTTCATTGGCGGACACGGTTCCTCATTGGGAGGAGTCATTGTAGATTCAGGCAAATTCGACTGGGTAGCCTCCGGCAAATTCCCACAGTTGACCGAACCCGATCCATGCTATCATGGCGTACGCTTTGTCGACGCAGCCGGTCCGGCTGCCTATGCAATCCGCATCCGTGCCATTTTGCTGCGTGACACAGGAGCTACCATCAGCCCATTCAACGCTTTTATCCTGCTACAAGGTCTGGAAACTCTTTCCTTACGTGTAGAGCGTCATGTAGAAAATGCTTTAAAGGTAGTGAATTTCTTAAACAATCATCCGAAAGTGAAGAAAGTGAATCATCCGTCATTATCCAACCATCCCGACCATGCACTGTATCAGCGTTATTTTCCGAACGGTGCTGGTTCTATCTTCACTTTCGAGGTAAAAGGCGGACAAGAAGAAGCACACCGCTTTATCGACAGTCTGGAGATTTTCTCCCTGCTTGCCAATGTGGCCGACGTGAAATCATTGGTGATCCATCCGGCGAGCACGACCCATTCGCAGCTCAATGCACAGGAACTAGCCGAACAGGAAATTTATCCGGGCACCGTACGCCTATCCATTGGAACAGAACATATCGATGACCTGATTGCAGATTTGGATCAGGCACTTGCCGAAATCTAACATTCAATCATTGAAATGGAAGATGATTATCTTTGATTGTTCGTTCTATTTCTTTATAATCAAATATGACATTTCTATTCATATATTTTTCCCATATATAGAATCCTCGCAAGCAACGAATAATCAACCTTTCCCCAATCAATATCATTAAACTCTGATGAAGAATAATCCTCTATCCACGATTGCATGGCGTTAAGAAATTCATCTATTGTCCGATTTTCCCATTCTTCAGAATTTTTCAGGAAACTGCTATTCAGTTCGTCCAAGAATGCCAAAAAGGCTTTTTTGGACGATATTTCTTCGATACGTTTAGAAATACAATCCATAGTCATTTGTTATGATTCAATACTTCATATTCCATGTGATTCAATATCCATACAATCATTGTTTACCGGAAAGCAAGCAAAAGCCTTGCTTGTTGAACTGATAGTACATTTCGATGCGTTCAGGCGTTTCGTTTTCAAGCAGCAGAAGCAGTTCTTTGGCAAATTCAAGCGTTGCCGAACCGTTTGCCGTCACAATGTTTTTGTCGCAGATCGCTTGCGCATGAACATATCCGTCAGGATGAGTATAGTTGTGGCCTCCCCAAAGTTGTAGCTGTTCCAAGCCATTGCCGGTATGCTTGACTGCATTGAGGAATCCGTGTTTTGCCATAAATGAAGCTCCATTACAGATTGCACCGACAATCTTTCCTTTCTCAATGGCTTGTTGAACAATCGGTACAACCTGCTCTGCAACAGGAGTAGTCCAACCAAAACCGCCAATCAGCACTAACGCTGCATAATCATCGGGCATCGTTTCAAACGAATAATCAGGTAAAGTTCGAAAGCCACCGATGGATTTTACCGGCTCCATTGTCGGAGCGACAGCCTTATTGACATATTTCGGGTTCTCTTTCAGAGCGAACTCATCAGAGGCTATGGCTTGTGAAAGATATACAATTTCATGTGCCGCATAATCCGGCAGGAGGATATATAGAATTTCGTTGCTCATAACATCATTTTTCTAACGTTTAAAATACGGGAAGAATGGGCGTATCATAATTAATTTCCCTGATGTACTGTAAGTTGAGGGAAAGGGAAGTTGATACCTTTTTCATTGAAGGTTTCGTAAATCGCTTTATTTATATCGAAATAAACACCCCAGTAATCTCCGCTATTTACCCATACACGTGCCACTACATTCACACTGCTGGCGTCCAGCGCGTGAAGAGCCACAAAAGGAGCCGGTTCTTTCAGAATACGTTGGTCAGCAGCAAGAATATCATAAACGATTTTCTGCACTTTCTCATAATCTTCTCCATAATCTACCCCAACAATCCATTCCACGCGACGGGTTTCCTGATGACTATAGTTGGTTACCACTCCACTACTCATTGCACCATTCGGCACATAAATCACTTTATTATCTGCAGTAGTCAAAATAGTATGAAAGATCTGTATTTCTTTCACTGTACCAGAAACTCCCTGACTTTCTATCCAATCTCCCACTTTATATGGCTTAAACAACAATACAATCAAACCTCCCGCAAAATTCTGCAAATTACCGGATAAAGCCATACCGACAGCCACACCGGCAGAAGCCAACAAAGCAGCAAACGAGGTGGTTTCAACGCCAAGAGCACCTACTACAGAAATGATTAACAAT
Organism: Bacteroides caecimuris; assembly: GCF_001688725.2. Taxonomy (NCBI): domain Bacteria; kingdom Pseudomonadati; phylum Bacteroidota; class Bacteroidia; order Bacteroidales; family Bacteroidaceae; genus Bacteroides; species Bacteroides caecimuris. The sequence goes on from NZ_CP015401.2 coordinate 3,429,740, forward strand.
ACAGTCAACGTAATATTCGCCAAGCTTTTTACAAAAGTCTTGATACTTACATCCACTTTCCTTTTATCCATCAAACGCCCGACAAACTTATTAAGCATAGAGATAAGGAAACGTCCGACGATAAAGACAATGACCGCAATCAGTATACGTTCTCCGGCACGAATGGCAAAGTCTATCAATTGTTGGGTAATCAGCGAGAGTTTGTCCAATCCGTCAGCATTGGCAATCGCTTCTTTCATTAATTTATCTGCGGCCACTTGTACAGAATCCGCAGCTTGTGTTGCTTGTAATAATAGCATAATTAAAAATGTATATTAAAATGAGTAAACAGTTATATGGCTATTCTAATAAGTTACAAAGTTATATTGTTTTTAGTGAATCTAAAAGTTTTTTTTGCTTTCCTCCTGCAAAAGCTGTATTTTTGTAACCGATTCACTGGTAGGGGTGCCTTAACATGACGGGCTGAGAACATACCCATAGAATCTGATCCGGGTAATGCCGGCGTAGAGAACTAATTAATAAGCAAGATGAAAAAAGTTATATGGATGGCCATCGCCTTATCAGGCGTAGGCATCCCTGTTCATGCACAGACGAGTGTAAAGGATAGTATGAAAGTAGTAAACCTGCAAGAAGTGCAGGTAGTATCCACGCGTGCCACCGCCAAAACTCCCGTGGCATTCACCAATATAGGCAAAGCAGAATTGAAGAAGGTTAACTTCGGACAGGATATCCCTTATCTGTTAAGCATGACTCCTTCTACACTGACCACATCGGATGCAGGAGCAGGTATCGGCTACACGACTCTTCGCGTGCGCGGAACCGACGGTACACGTATCAACATCACGGTAAACGGCATACCGATGAACGATGCCGAAAGCCATAATCTGTTCTGGGTAAATATGCCCGACTTTTCTTCCTCCGTAAAAGATATGCAAGTGCAACGAGGCGCAGGTACGTCTACCAACGGGGCAGGTGCCTTCGGAGCCAGCGTTAATATGCAGACTGAAGGTGCATCCATGAAGCCGTATGCCGAATTCAACGGTTCATACGGTTCATTCAACACGCACAAGGAAACGGTGAAAGTAGGAACCGGTTTGCTCAATAATCATTGGACGTTTGACGCCCGTCTTTCCAATATCGGTACGGACGGATACATAGACCGCGCTTCGGTAGACTTGAACTCTTACTACTTGCAAGGAGGCTACTTTGCAGAAAACACATCTGTGAAACTGATTGCATTTGCCGGAAAAGAAAAGACATATCATGCCTGGGGATACGCAACCAAAAAGGAAATGGAGGATTTCGGCAGACGCTACAACCCCTGTGGCGAGATGTACACCGACGCCAACGGCAACAAGCATTTTTATGACGACCAAACGGATAATTATCTGCAAAAGAATTATCAGCTTCTCTTCAATCATACTTTCTCGACAGCCTGGAATCTGAATGTTGCCTTGCATTATACCAAAGGCAACGGCTATTACGAAGAGTACAAAGACGGCAGATCCCTTATAGAATATGGTCTGAAACCATTCACAATTGATGGAATCGAAATAACCAAAAGCGATTTAATCCGTCAGAAGAAGATGGACAACAAATTCGGTGGCGGCGTTTTTTCTCTCAATTATACGGTCAACAGGCTGAATACGTCTCTAGGAGGCGGGGTGAATCAATACCGGGGCAATAACTTCGGAAGAGTTCCCTGGGTGAAGAATTATGTGGGCACTCTATCTCCCGACCATGAATATTACCGCAATAAATCCCAAAAGACCGATGGAAATATTTATCTGAAAGCAAACTACGATCTTACCAAAGGATTAAGCGCGTATGCCGATCTTCAGTATCGACACATCGACTATACCATCGATGGCAACAATGATAAATATGACTGGAGCAAAAATGCCCTGCGTCCATTGGCAGTAGACAAGAAGTTCGATTTCTTTAACCCGAAAGTCGGATTAAACTGGAACATCACGTCCAACCATCGCGTTTATGCCTCTTTCTCGGTTGCTCAAAAGGAACCGACAAGAAACAATTATACAGATGGCGATCCGGATTCGTATCCAAAAGCTGAAAAACTGCTCGACTATGAAGCAGGATATACTTTCGCCAACCAATGGCTGACGGCAGGTGCAAACTTCTACTACATGGATTATACCGACCAACTGGTTCTGACCGGAGCTTTAAACGATATAGGTGAAGCACTAACCGAAAACGTGCCGGACAGTTATCGTATGGGAGTTGAGCTAATGCTGGGAATCAAACCGTGTAAATGGTTTCAATGGGACATCAACGCTACATGGAGCAAAAACCGCATCCAGAATTTTGTAGAAAGCCTGCCGGGCTACCACTATAATGACGACGGTAGCTCTACTTCCCTCCCGACTGTTCAGATCAAGCATAAAGACACTCACATCGCTTTCTCACCCGACTTTCTATTTAATAACCGCTTCTCATTCATTTATAAGGGATTCGAAGCAGCTCTGCAATCACAGTTCGTAAGCAAACAGTATATGACAAATGCGGAAGTAGAAGAATTGATTCTTGATAAATATTTTGTCAGTAACCTCAATCTGGCGTACTCCTTCCGTCCCAAGAAGGTGTTGAAAGAAGTCACGGTAGGGTTCACTGTGTACAATCTGTTTAATGAAAAATATGAAAACAACGGTTGGGCTTCGAGCGACTACACCGATACGGTGGAGAATCGGGGAAACTATGCCGGATATGCAGCGCAGGCAGGAACAAACGTTATAGGACATGTTTCTTTCCGCTTTTAATACCACAGGGCTATGGAATTGAATTTTCTGGAAATATTCGGTACGATTGTCGGTCTAGTCTATCTTTGGTTGGAGTACCGGGCAAGTATCTACCTTTGGATAGCAGGTATTGTGATGCCTGCCATCTATATCTTCGTATATTACAAAGCAGGACTGTATGCCGATTTCGGTATCAATATCTACTATCTGATAGCTGCCATCTACGGTTGGTTCTTTTGGATGTGGGGACACAGAAAAAAGGAAGGTGAACAGTCAGCAGATGCTTCTGCTGATAACAAGCCCCAAGACCTTCCCATCGTGTACACTCCACAAAAATGTTATTCACCTCTTTTTCAGGTATTTATCTTTGCATTTATCGGCATTGCCTGGATACTCATTGAATACACGGACAGCAATGTACCATGGCTGGATAGCTTCACCACGGCACTGAGCATTGTCGGCATGTGGATGCTGGCACGCAAATATATCGAACAATGGTTTGCTTGGATACTTGTAGACATCGTTTGTTGCGGGCTGTATATCTATAAAGACCTTTATTTTACCTCTGCTTTATATGGACTTTACTCCATTATAGCTATCTTTGGCTACTTCAAATGGAAAAAATTAATGAGCATACAACAATGATAAACGAAGACTATACGCCCGAAGCCGTGATATTGGCTAACGGTGAATATCCTACTCACACTCTTCCCTTGCGAATATTGGAAGAAGCTAAATTCGTAGCTTGTTGTGACGGTGCAGCCAATGAATATATCTCTCGTGGACATACACCGGACGTGATTATCGGTGACGGTGATTCTCTTTCACCGGAATATAAAGAACGTTTCTCTTCTATCGTACACCAGATAGCCGACCAGGAAACGAACGACCAAACCAAAGCTGTTCTCTTTCTGCAAGAGAAAGGATTCCGCAAGATTGCCATTGTCGGAGCTACCGGCAAACGGGAAGACCATACGCTGGGAAATATCAGCCTGCTGATTGACTATATGAAAGAGGGCATGGAAATAAGGACAATTACGGACTACGGTGTATTTATGTCTGTGAACGGTACACAGACATTCGAGTCCCATCCCGGACAACAGATTTCGATTATCAATTTCGGAGCAAAAGGATTAAAGGAGGAAGGATTGGTTTATCCGCTCAGTGACTTCACTAATTGGTGGCAGGGTACGCTTAACGAAGCAATAGCCGATGAGTTTACCATTCATTGTACAGGAGAGTATTTGATATTCCTAGCTTTTGTGTAAACTACATTTAAACGGCAGACTTGTACCAAGCCATTGTCACAACTGTGCCACCGTGTTGGCACAGCCGTGACACCTCAATGGCACAACCGTGCCAACACGGTGGCACAAACTCATTCCTAAGAAGAAAATTAAAGCGTCAGCAGATACTTCTTGAAGTCCGCAAAGTCTTTTGTCATTTGAAGGCTCTTCTTCTCGCCTTTCATAAATTCCTGCAATTTGGCAGGTATTTCCACCGTTTCACCAATGATACTTTCTACCGTTTCGAGGAACTTGGCAGGATGGGCTGTTTCAAGGAATACACCCGTTTCGCCCGGTTGTAAACCTTCTGCTAATGCACGATAGCCACATGCCCCATGAGGGTCGAGCAGATAATGGTATTCTTTCCAAGTCTCTTTCACAGTTTCACGGATTTGTTCGTCGGTATAGGTAGTTCCCGAAATCTCGGCGGAGATAGCGGCATGAGAACCTTTATACAAATCGAGTACACGGGCAAAGTTGCTCGGATCGCCTACATCCATGGCGTTAGCGATGGTTGCAATAGACGGACGCGGGTTGTATTCGCCTGTTTGCAGGTATTGATAGAAAATATCGTTGCGGTTGTTGGCTGCAATAAAACGTTTCACAGGCAATCCCATTTTCTTACCGAACAGACCTGCAGTGATATTTCCGAAGTTTCCGCTAGGCACGCAGATTACTGCATTGTCAGCTTTTCCGGCGCGCTTCAACTGGGCGTAAGCATAGAAATAATAAAATGCTTGCGGCAGGAAACGGGCTACATTGATGGAATTGGCAGAAGTCAATGATAGATGTTCATTCAGCTCCTTATCCATGAAAGCAGCTTTTACCAATGCCTGGCAATCATCAAACGTTCCGTCCACTTCGAGGGCAGTGATGTTCTGTCCCAGTGTGGTGAATTGCTTTTCCTGTATTTCGCTGACTTTTCCTTTCGGATAAAGCACATATACATGAATACCGTCCACACCCAGAAAACCGTTAGCCACAGCACTTCCCGTATCACCGGAAGTGGCTACCAGTACATTTACATTCTTCTGACCTTCCTTCTTAATAAAGTATCCCAGCAGACGCGCCATGAAACGACCGCCCACATCTTTGAAGGCTAGTGTCGGTCCGTGGAAAAGTTCGAGTGAGTAGATATTCTCCGCTACTTTCACCAAAGGTACATCGAAACTTAAGGTATCATATACAATCTGTTTCAGAGTATCGGCAGGAACGTCCTCACCGAAGAAAGCATCGGCTACACGATAAGCAATCTCCTGGAAGGACAAGCTTTCAATCGAATCGTAAAAATCTTGTGGAAGCGGTTTGATGGACATAGGCATAAACAGCCCTTTATCGGCAGCAAGTCCTTTCACCACCGCTTCTTGCAGTGAGGCATTAGGCGCTTGTTTATTCGTACTATAATATTTCATGGGATGATATTTTTAGTGCTCACTACAGATTACACAGATTTACACAGATATTTTCTCTATTATTACATAATACAAAAGTCTCTTTTCATTTTAAATCTGTGTAATCTGTAGTGAACATTATTTCATAAATTCTTTAATGAACTCGTCTTCTTTCAACACACCATAACTACCATTGCAGGCAGATACTTCGTCGTAAGTTTGCACCTCGTCCGGCTCAATTCCCGGATACCAGATAAGGAACGGGATAGGATCGGAAGTGTGCGTACGAAGTTCGCAGGGAGTAGGATGGTCAGGCAATACGGCTATTGCTACCGGTTCATCCCAATCTTTCACTGCTTCGTAGATAGGTCCTACGGCACGTTTATCCAAATTCTCGATAGTGAGAAGTTTCAAGTCGATGTCTCCTTCGTGTCCTGCCTCATCGCTGGCTTCGATATGAAGGTAGACAAAGTCATCGATTTTTAAGGCTTCCAATGCAGCAGCCACTTTATTTTCATAATTCGTATTATACAAGCCGGTTGCCCCTTCTACTACAATGCGACGCAATCCGGCATAATAACCGATTCCGTTTATCAGATCGACTGCCGAAATCACCGCACCTTTTTTCACTTGCGGGAAAGTTTCGGAGAAAGTAGTCATCTGCGGACGATAACCGGGGCTCCAGGGCCAAATACTATTGGCGGGGTCTTTGCCTTCTGCCATACGTTTCAGGTTCAGCGGATGGTCTTTCAACAATTCCTGTGATTTCAGAATCAGGTCGTTAATCAGGTCAGCCGTTTCTTGAGCTTCCGGTACCAATGGTTTCACCATTAGCGGACGGAAAGGCTTCAAGGGCACATCGTGCGGTGGAGTACAGTCCAGTTCCTTGTTTCCCCCTTTGATAACCAACAGGTGGCGGTACTGGACTCCCGTATGAAAACGCACGCGGTCGTTGCCCAGTTTCTCTTGCAAGTATTGAATCAATACGTCCGCTTCTTCCGTAGATATATGCCCGGAGGAGTGATTCTTCAGAATCTCTCCTTCCACACAAATCAGGTTACAACGCATTGCCATCTCGCCCGGTTTCAGATCCACGCCGATACTGGCAGCTTCGAGCGGTCCACGACCTTCGTACACTTTCGGAAGATTATATCCCAACACAGACATGTTGGCTACTTCACTACCCGGATGGAAACCTTCTGCCACGGTAATCAGGCGGCCGTTACGTCCCATACGGGCCAACTGATCCATATATGGCGTTTTCGCATATTGCAGGAGCGTCTTGTCCCCTAATGACTTCACCGGCCAGTCGGCCATTCCGTCTCCCAATATGATGATATGCTTCATAAGGCTTTAAACGTTTGCGATGCTCATGATGTCGGCAAATACTCCGGCAGCCGTTACTCCGGCGCCGGCGCCGTATCCCTGAATCATCATCGGATATTCTTTATAACGTTCTGTAGTAAGCAGGATAATGTTGTTGCTGCCTTCCAAGCCGTAGAACGGGTGGTTGGCGCCTACTTCCTGTAAGCCGACAGAGGCTTTTCCGTTCTCCAGTTTGGCTACGAAACGCCAGTGTTTATTTTCTTTCTCCAATACCTGACGGCGAGCTTCAAAGTCTGCGTCGAGACTTGGAACACGTTTCCAGAAATCTTCCAGAGAACCTTCGAAGAAATCGTTCGGAACAAAGAGGTTCTTTTCTACGTCTTCCTGTTCGATGCGGTATCCGGCTTCACGTGCCAGGATAACCAGTTTACGGATGACGTCTTTTCCGCTCAGGTCGATACGCGGATCCGGTTCGGAGTAGCGTTCTTCCTGTGCCATTTTGATGGTACGGCTGAAAGGAATATCGGCGCTGATTTTATTAAAGATATAGTTCAGTGTGCCTGAAAGCACTGCTTCAATCTTCAGAATCTTATCGCCGCTATGAATCAGGTCGTTGATTGTATTGATAATCGGAAGACCTGCACCTACGTTTGTTTCGAACAGATATTTCACGCCACGTTGGCGGGCAATTGTTTTCAGTTCGCGATAGTTTTCGTAAGCAGAAGAAGCGGCAATCTTGTTGGCTGCTACCACAGAGATATTGTGTTGCAGGAAATCTTTGTAAAGCGATGCAATGTCAGCGCTGGCGGTACAGTCTACAAAGACGGAGTTAAAGATGTTCATTCCGATAATCTCGTCGCGAATGGTTTGCAGGTTACTTTCTTTTCCTTTCTCCAACAGTTCCTGACGGAAACTAGAAAGATCGAAACCTTCACGGCTGAACATTGCCTTGGCAGCATCAATGACACCTACCACATGGAGTTTCAATCCGTTTTCCATCATAAGTTTCTGCTGTTGGCAACGAATCTGTTCTACGAGGCTGCCACCTACCGTACCGATACCGCAGATAAAGAGGTTCAATACCTGGTATTCGGACAAGAAGAAAGAGTCATGGATGACGTTCAGTGACTTGCGTAAGGATTTGGAATCGACAACAAAAGAGATGTTGGTTTCCGAAGCACCTTGTGCACAAGCGATTACGTTGATACCGTTGCGTCCCAACGTACCGAATAGCTTACCTGCGATGCCCGGTGTATGTTTCATATTCTCGCCTACAATAGCAACAGTAGCCAAATCGCTTTCCGCGAGAATTGGAGAAATCTCGCCCATCTCTATTTCTTTGGCAAATTCTTCGTTCAGCACTTCGCAAGCCAGGTCGGCATCGGCATTACGCACACCGATGGAAGTACTGTTTTCCGATGAAGCCTGCGACACGAGGAATACACTGATTCCGTTCTTAGCCAATGCTTTAAAGATGCGGTAGTTTACACCGATCACACCCACCATACCAAGTCCCTGAACAGTAATCAGGCTGGTGTCGTTGATGGAGGAAATACCTTTGATAGCCTTGCTCTGCGGATTGGAAACTTCTTGTTTGATAACCGTTCCCACTCCGTCCGGATTGAAGGTATTCTTTATTATAATAGGAATATTTTTGTGACATACGGGATAGATAGTTGGCGGATAAACCACCTTTGCACCGAAGTTACAAAGTTCGGTCGCTTCTACATAACTCAATTCCGTAATGGTATAAGCAGTTGAAATGACACGCGGGTCAGCCGTCATAAATCCGTCTACATCCGTCCAGATTTCCAGACTTGCCGCATCCAGAGCCGCAGCAATAATGGCAGCCGTATAATCTGAACCACCACGTCCGAGATTCGTCACATCTCCCGTCGTCTTATCCGAAGAGATGAATCCCGGCACCAATGACACTTTAGGGATAGATTGGAAAGCCTCTTTCACCAACTTATTAGTCAGGTCGGTATCCAACGTGTGTTTGCTATGTTTTCTTTCGGTCTTGATAAAAGTACGCGAATCGAACCATTTGGCTCCGTCAATCAGTTCGGTAACGATGATGGATGAAAGGCGTTCACCATAGCTGACGATTGTATCCGAGGTCTTGGCAGAAAGGTCTCTAATCAGGTAAATTCCCTGAAAGATGTCCTTCAACTCGTTCAGCAGTTCGCCAATCTGACGTTGCAACGACACTTGCTTTTCTCCGGCAGGAATCACCTCCTTAATCATCTCCACATGACGGTAAACGATTTCGCGGAACTCGCCCTCGTATGCTGAATCTCCTGCTGCCGCCATCTTTGATGTATTTATCAATTTGTCAGTGATGCCTCCCAATGCGGAAACAACTACAATTACCGGCTCACTTGCCGACTCTACAATTCTCTTTACGCTTAAAATGCTGTTCACGGAACCTACGGACGTTCCGCCGAATTTCATTACTTTCATGAAGATACTTATTTAAATGCAATGTCCTGCAGTTTGCTTTTTACAGAACGATTGGTTGTTTACGAATAAAATTGAATTTGAATTTTGCCTGCTTATACAAGCGTGAATCACGTAGATACACAAAAACTATCCATCAACCCCTAAGGGTCATGGTACACATGGATGTGACTGTATGCGGATAGTACTTCATCATAGTCCTTGTTTCTACTCTTGTTTTTGATAAGTGTCGCAAAAGTAATAATAAAAACGTTCAATCTATCACTTTTTTCGGTTTTTTTCTGATAAAAAGAATCTTCCGTCTTCTATCCGTCCTGTCATCCGCCTTTACTTTTATGACATTTTGCTACTTATATATCAAATATATTATTATATTTGCGAAAACAATCGCACAAAATCAGCTTATGAATCCATTAAATACTTCCGTATTGCTAATATACACTGGTGGAACAATTGGCATGTTCGAGAATGCCACGACAGGTGCTCTGGAGAACTTTAACTTCGAGCAACTGCAAAAGTATATCCCCGAACTGCAAAAATTCAACTTTCCGATTGACACCTACCAGTTTGATCCTCCAATGGATTCGTCGGACATGGAACCGGATATGTGGCGGAAGCTGGTACGCATCATTCATGAAAATTACGACCGCTACCATGGCTTCGTCATCCTGCACGGAACGGATACGATGGCTTACACTGCTTCTGCATTGAGTTTTATGCTCGAAGGACTCGATAAACCTGTTATCCTCACAGGTTCACAACTTCCCATAGGTGTACTCCGCACGGACGGAAAGGAAAACCTGATGACCAGCATCGAGATTGCCGTCGCACAAAATAAGGAAGGGAAAGCGCTCGTACCGGAAGTATGTATCTTCTTTGAAAACCATCTGATGCGGGGAAACCGCACGACGAAAATGAATGCCGAGAACTTCAATGCGTTCCAGTCTTTCAATTATCCGGTGTTGGCAGAAGCGGGGATTCATATTAAATATAATAATGTACAGATTCACGTAAATGATAAAGAGCGGGAATTGAAGCCTCATTATCTGCTAGATACCAATGTTGTGGTACTGAAACTCTTCCCAGGCATCCAGGAAAATGTGATTGCCGCCATTCTGGAGATTGACGGACTCAAGGCTGTCGTGCTCGAAACGTACGGTTCGGGCAACGCTCCCCGGAAAGAATGGTTTATCCGTCGGCTTTGCCAGGCTAGCGCACGTGGTATCGTGATTGTCAACGTGACACAATGCAACGCGGGGACGGTAGAGATGGAACGTTACGAAACGGGATACCAGTTATTGCAGGCGGGCGTTGTCTCCGGTTATGACAGTACGACAGAATCGGCTGTCACTAAATTAATGTTCCTGTTAGGACATGGATATACACCGGATGAAGTGCGCGACCGGATGAACCGTTCGATGGCGGGAGAGATAACTCTATAGGGGTCATCTATTTCTATTAGGCAGGGATAACTTATTTCTAATAAATTATCCCTATTTTTGTACCCTACAAGAAGAAAGGAATTTCGATGGCAAAAGAGAAAACCGTATATGTATGCAGTAATTGCGGACAGGATTCACCGAAATGGGTGGGTAAATGTCCGTCGTGTGGAGAATGGAATACGTATGTTGAGGAAATCGTACGGAAAGAACCGACCAACCGCCGGCCGGTGTCGGGCATTGAAACACAGAAACCCAAACCACTGGCACTTAGCGATATTGAAGTGGACGACGAGCCACGCATCAATATGCACGATGATGAGTTGAACCGTGTGTTGGGTGGCGGACTTGTGCCGGGTTCTCTTGTCCTGATAGGCGGCGAACCGGGAATCGGCAAATCCACACTCGTCATGCAGACCGTACTGCACATGCCGGAAAAGAAGATTCTTTATGTGTCCGGTGAAGAAAGCGCACGCCAACTGAAACTTCGCGCCGACCGCCTTTCCGGTGTTTCCAGCGATTGCCTGATTGTTTGTGAGACTTCGCTCGAACAGATTTATGTGCATATCAAGAATACAAATCCCGATTTAGTGATCATTGATTCTATACAGACTATTTCAACTGAGAGTATCGAATCGTCTCCCGGAAGCATTGCACAAGTCAGAGAGTGTTCGGCATCTATTCTTCGTTTCGCGAAAGAAACGCATACGCCTGTGTTGCTGATCGGACATATCAATAAGGAAGGAAGCATCGCAGGTCCCAAAGTACTGGAGCATATCGTTGATACCGTTCTCCAGTTTGAAGGCGACCAGCATTATATGTACCGTATTCTACGCAGCATCAAGAACCGTTTCGGCAGTACGGCAGAACTGGGTATTTATGAAATGCGTCAGGACGGGTTGCGTCAGGTAAGCAATCCATCGGAGCTATTGCTGAGTCAGGACCATGAGGGAATGAGCGGAGTAGCCATCGCTTCCGCTATCGAAGGGATCCGCCCGTTCCTGATTGAGACACAGGCTTTGGTCAGCTCTGCTGTTTATGGAAATCCTCAACGCTCGGCAACCGGTTTCGATTTGAGAAGAATGAATATGCTGCTGGCTGTACTCGAAAAACGTGTCGGATTCAAACTGGCGCAAAAAGATGTGTTTCTGAATATTGCCGGAGGACTGAAGGTAAATGACCCGGCTATCGACTTGCCGGTTATCAGCGCTATCCTTTCGTCCAATATGGACGCAGCCATTGAACCGGAAGTTTGCATGGCGGGAGAAATCGGACTGTCGGGAGAGATTCGACCAGTGAACAGAATAGAGCAACGTATCGGTGAAGCCGAGAAATTAGGATTCAAACGTTTTCTGTTGCCGAAGTATAATTTACAAGGGATTGACACCAAGAAACTGAAGATTGAGTTAGTTCCGGTGAGAAAGGTGGAAGAAGCGTTCAGAGCTCTATTCGGATAGGGCACTGATAAATAGTCACTGATGAATAAATAATCCGCTTTATCAATTTTATAGTCGAAAATAATATCAATAACAACTAAATGATACAAGAATACCAACTCCGCATACTTCCCGAAATCGCAGCAAACGAACAGAAACTAAAGGAATATCTTTCTAAAGAAAAAGGAGTGAACCTACGTGAAATCACCGCTACCCGCATCTTGAAACGGAGCATCGATGCACGGCAGCGGACTATCTTCGTCAATCTGAAGGTACGGGCATACATCCGCGAGATGCCCAAGGATGACGAATACGAACATACTATATATAATAAGGTAGAGGGAAAGCCGCAAGTGATTGTTGTGGGCGCAGGTCCCGGCGGACTATTTGCAGCCCTACGTCTTATCGAACTTGGTTTGCGCCCGATTATCGTAGAACGCGGAAAAGACGTGCGCGAGCGGAAAAAGGATTTGGCGCAAATCAGCAGGGAACACGCGGTTGACCCGGAATCGAATTACAGTTTTGGCGAAGGAGGTGCAGGAGCCTATTCGGACGGAAAACTCTATACCCGGAGCAAAAAGAGAGGGAACATAGATAAAATCCTGAATGTATTCTGCCAGCATGGGGCCTCTACGGCAATATTAGTAGACGCTCATCCGCATATCGGGACAGACAAGTTGCCGCGTGTCATCGAAAATATGCGGAACACCATCATCGAATGTGGCGGTGAAGTGCATTTCCAAACACGAATGGAAGCATTGATTATCGAGAATGAGGAAGTCAAAGGCATCGAAACAAATACAGGAAAAACTTTTCTCGGTCCTGTGATACTGGCAACTGGACATTCGGCAAGAGATGTATATCGTTGGCTGGCGGCAAACAATGTGGCGATTGAAGCGAAAGGCATTGCAGTCGGAGTCCGTCTGGAGCATCCGGCTATGTTGATTGACCAAATACAATATCACCATAAGAACGGAAGAGGAAAGTACCTTCCCGCTGCCGAATACAGTTTCGTCACGCAGGTTGAAGGTAGAGGAGTGTACAGTTTCTGCATGTGTCCCGGCGGTTTCATCGTCCCTGCCGCCAGCGGACCGGAGCAAGTGGTAGTAAACGGTATGTCTCCTTCCAATCGCGGCTCGCGTTGGAGCAACTCGGGAATGGTGGTGGAGATACAACCGGAAGATTTGACAAGCGCAGAGCGGAAAGCGGAGAACGGAGAGTTGACTACGCAACAAACCGAGCAGTTGTTAGCACTTAATCCATCTCTGAGCAATTCCCAACTCTCCATACTCAATACCCAACTTCTTCCCGTCCTTCATTTTCAGGAAGAATTGGAACGTCAGTGTTGGTTGCAAGGCGGCAGAAGGCAGACGGCTCCTGCACAACGCATGCTGGATTTCACCCATAAGAAACTAAGTTATGACTTACCCGAATCGTCATACGCACCGGGACTGATTGCTTCACCGCTTCACTTTTGGATGCCGGAGTTCATCAGCCGGAGGTTATCTCACGGTTTCCAGCAATTCGGACGCAGCAGTCAGGGTTTCCTCACCAATGAAGCGGTGATGATTGGGGTGGAGACACGCACTTCTTCTCCCGTCCGCATCGTACGCGACAAGGAGACGTTGCAACATGTGACTGTCCGCGGACTATTCCCTTGCGGGGAGGGCGCAGGCTACGCCGGAGGAATCGTTTCTGCCGGAGTGGACGGCGAGCGATGTGCGGAAGCGGCAGCACAGTATATCAACCGTTGATCATGACACACAGAGTTATGAATACATCACCCGAAATAGCCATTATAGAACCGAATACCCTCACCTGTCTCGGTCTGAAAGGAATCCTCGAAGAGATGATTCCAATGGCAACGATACGTATCTTCCGGCGTTTCAATGAGCTAATGGACGATACTCCGGATATGTATGCCCATTACTTCATCTCCGCACAGGTCTACGTGGAGCACAATGCCTTCTTCCTTCCGCGAAAACGCAAAACGATTGTGCTGGCAAGCGACAGTCCGCAGTTTCAGCTAAGCGGCGTGCCCGTGCTCAACATTTACGAAGGAGAAGAAGAATTGGTGAAGAGTATCCTAAAACTTCACCAACACGCCCACCACGGCGGCTATCCGATGAAGGACATGCCACCCGTGCCTGCGCAGCAACCTTGTCAGGAACTGCTGTCCGCACGCGAGATTGAAGTGCTCGTGCTCCTCTCCAAAGGACTGATTAATAAAGAGATTGCAGACAAACTGAACATCAGTCTGACCACTGTCATCACTCACCGGAAGAATATCACTGAGAAATTGGGCATCAAGTCCGTCTCAGGACTGACTATCTATGCCGTGATGAACGGATATATCGAGGTAGACCGCATCTGACGGCGACAAGAAATGCACACAGGCCGCCGCCACACAGATTCGTTTAATTGCCCCATGCTATGGCGCTGTATGTCATATCGGTAGCAGTATGGACAGGTGCTTGCCATTCGCCTTGGTTCCAGTCATAATCGGCAACCGTATATGTGCCGTCCTTTTCGGACAATACGGTAAATGTGCCGGGGCGCTCAAAGTTGTGCGACACAGAGATTACCTTACCCCGCAAAACGGCAAACGGCTCTTGCGTCCACCACTCGCTTTGGGGGACGTCCAACAAGTAAAAACGGCTGCCGCCTTTATCGGCAGAATCCGAAACCACATACCCTACCTTCGTGGCAAAAGTATCCCCGCTTTCTGTTGCCGGAAGGCGCACGCTGAAATAAAACGGGATAAGCGCATCGGCCTCTACAGTTTCCTGTACATGAAATCTTGAGGGACTGTAAAGCACAGGCGCCCATTTTCCCTCACCGATTTTTGCCGACAATAGAATAAGCAACCGTTGGTCTTGCGCAAACACTCCGGGATAGTCGCCAAACTGCTCCGCACTCAATCCTTCAGGCAGCGGAGATGCACTACCCATAACAGAACCGGAACCGACATTCATCCGGGTCGGAACGGCATAGTTGCTTTGTTCCAAATCAGCGGAGATATTATCAAGGTAGTAGGAACCCTTTTGATTTCTCACAAAAGCAGAAACCATACTATGTTTTCCGGTAACCAATGCCAATGTACCATAACCAGTGGTATACAACGGCCTCCATTCACCGGTACAGAAATCGAGGAAGAAGGGTTGCTGTATGCCGTGCGCTTTCGAAAGTCCGCACAATCCATAGGTATATACGCAGTTGGCGATGGAATGGAAATCCGGCCGTGTGCTGATGTCCCATACATTTGCTGATGCATTCGCTGTGCCATCCGCCCCTATCCTGTCAATCGTGTGCCGTTGGCTGTCGAGTGCATAGAGCCGGAAATCTTTGGGTGTCTGCCCGTCTGACAGCAATATCTTGCCCATCAACATTCTGTCGCCTTCTCTACGCAAGAATATATCGACACGGGAAGGCGGCATGCGGTAAGGCATACGCACGTCTATCCCATCCGGACGGCTCTCTGCAATCTCGGCAGCGACAGGACCTCGAAATCCTTCGGGAAACATCTGCTCACCGGTGTCCCAACGGAAGTCGTACTCCACACAGTCGTTTGCCTGAAAGCCATTGCCGTAAATATGTACGATATCGCCCGGCCGGAGCGTTTGCCCGGCTTCCGTCACTCCGTAGTCGGTCACTAATTGTATTTGTGATGAATCGTCATCGTTGCCACATGCACTAAAAAGCCCGCAAAGAGAGAGGGTCAGGAGAATGGAGGAAAGAATAGATTTCATAGTTAATTTTATTTAGTGAATTAGTGAATAAGAATAATGGGTTGTAAATATAAGATAACCATGCAGTAAAGTATACGGTAGACGATTGCTTTTTATAAATTATTCACAAAGAATAGCCGGTCCTAATGGAATGAATGTGTCAAGCAGAATCAATGAATGCGTCAAACAGAATCGGAAACAAAAATCGGATGTGACGGAATAGAGCATACAACCGAAATCCTAATAAATGAGGATTGCCCGTTTCTCTTATTTGCCGTTACTTTGCATCCGGTAAATGAACAACAAATGAAGACAAAAAAGATTATGATTGCCCTCATGCTCCTGACAGCGGGGACAGCATGGGCGGAGAATTTCCCAAAAGACTCACTAAAAATAGTAGACATCGAAGAAGTGGTAGTGATTGCCACCCCGAAAGAGAACCGTAAATTGCGTGATCTGCCGATGGCAGCCACTGTTTTATCGCAAGAGAACATGCGTGCCAATCAGGTGAACTCTGTGAAAAAACTGACAGGCATCGTCCCCAATCTGTTTATCCCCGATTATGGTTCCAAACTGACCACTTCCATTTATATCCGCGGAATCGGCTCACGCATCAACACCCCGTCCGTAGGACTTTATGTAGACAATATCCCTTATATTGATAAATCTGCATTCGATTTTAACTATGCTGATATTGAACGTATCGACGTGCTTCGCGGGCCTCAAGCCACTCTCTACGGACGTAACACGATGGGCGGGCTTATCAAAGTGCATACCAAATCCCCCTTCACCTATCAGGGAACCGACATACGCATGGGAGCGGCAACCTACAATGACTACAACATATCGTTGACCCACTATCACCGCCTGTCCGACCGTTTCGCATTCTCTACCGGTGGCTTTTACGAACACACGGGCGGTTTCTTTGAGAATTCGGCACGCGACAATGAGAAGGTAGACAAAAGCAATGCCGGAGGCGGACGTTTCCGGGGTATCTATCTGCCGACATCCAATCTGAAAATAGGTCTGGCACTTAGTTATGAATATAGCGATCAGGGTGGTTATCCTTATTATTACACCGGGATTACCCCCAGTGCGATAGCTAAAGCGAAAGAAAAGGGTAAAGAAATGACAGAAGACCGGGCAGATTATATCGGTAAGATTTCGTATAATGACCGTAGCAGTTACCGCCGTGGGTTACTCAACACGGGTGTTAATATCGAATATCAAGCTCAAAATTTTATATTAAGTGCTGTCACAGGGTATCAAAACTTGAACGACCGCATGTTTCTCGATCAGGATTTCACAGAAAAAGCAATCTATACACTGGAACAAAAACAGAAGTCTAACACTATTTCTGAAGAAATTGTATTCAAATCGAAGGCAAATAAAAGATACCAATGGGCAACAGGAGTTTTCGGTTTATATCAAACATTGAATACAAAAGGTCCTGTGACATTTTGGGAAGACGGGGTTAAAAATGTTATTGAAGGAAATGTAAACAACATTTTTGATGGCATGAAGCCTTCGGCTCCCAAATTACACTTGGCTGTCAACAACCCTACATTATTGGTAGGCGGAGACTTCAGTACTCCTATTTGGAATGCGGGAGTTTTCCATCAATCGACATTGAATGACCTCTTTGTAAAAGGATTGTCTTTTACTATCGGCTTACGTTTGGATTACGAAAAGATGAGTATGAAGTATACTTCTGTGAGCGACCCCACCGATTTCAACTTCAGCATGAAAATGATGGCTCCTCCCCCAATGCCATCTATGTCGTTAGAAGCTAAAAATCTGCTCGCAAATGCTGGTTATGACGGGAAAATATCAGACGATTATGTTCAGCTTCTCCCCAAATTCGCATTACAATATGAATGGGGAAAAAGAAACAATGTGTATGCAACCGTATCAAAAGGTTATCGTTCTGGCGGCTACAACGTACAAATGTTTTCTGACCTTATCAGTGGAGATTTAAAAAACTCAATGATAGATGCCATAAAAGAGAGTGACGAGTTCTCCAAATTTGCTGCTATGATTGACCAATATGTAGAGAAAGATGAAGTTCCTGAAGTAAAAGAAGCCACTCGCTATAAACCTGAATATTCATGGAACTATGAAGTAGGAAGCCATCTCACTCTTTGGGAAGGTAAACTTTGGGCAGACCTTTCCGCTTTCTACATGGATATGCATGACCAACAAATCTCTCAGTTCGCTGCAAGCGGTTTAGGACGTACAACCCTTAATGCCGGAAAAAGTCGCAGCTATGGTGCAGAAGCCTCTCTCCGTGCCAACCTGACTAATAAACTAAGCCTGAACGTAAGCTACGGATATACTTATGCTACCTTTACAGACTACGTTGAATATGAAAAGGATAAAGAGGGAAAACTTACTATAAAAGATGACTATAACGGCAAATACGTCCCTTTCGTTCCCAAACACACCTTGAATATCGGTGGGGAATATGCCATCACTTGCAGCCCACGCTCCATATTCGACCGTGTAGTATTCCAAGCTAATTATAACGCTGCCGGACGCATCTACTGGACAGAACAGAATGACGTAAGCCAATCTTTCTACGGAACATTGAACTGGAGAACGAATCTCGAAATCGGAGATGCCATGATTAGTTTTTGGGCACGCAATTTCTTGAATAAGGACTACGCAGCTTTCTATTTTGAAACAATGAATAAAGGATTCATGCAGAAAGGACGTCCGATGCAGTTCGGGATAGACCTCCGATGCCGGTTCTAAAATCCCTCAGCCCTCCACGAACATCATAGATGTGACTGCTGTTCATCGATTTCACCTGATTCTTGAAACACCGATAAATAAGGTGATAACGGGTGAAAGCAAGGTATAAACAAAGGTGAAACCGTTCAATATCGGTTTCACCTTATTTCTCAAAATATCCCTTGAGCTAAAACAAATATCATTATAGCTAATCCCGATATGCTTATAGCTAATCGGAATATGCTTATAGCAAATTCACTGTCAGGTATTAATAGATAAACTGTCAGATATTAACAGTCTGGCCGTCAAGTATTAACTATCTGATGACAATATATTAATAGTTGAGTTACAGCATATATAGATTCAACACGTTGGACATATATAGCCAATACGTTGGAGCTATATACCGGCCACATTGGATCTATATGCCCAACAACCGATATAAACAACTCCAATAGATGAAAGCGATAACAAGGGGCTTCACCTTATTTCACCCCACGCTTTCACCCGTGACCTTCTTATTTACAAGGATTTCAGTTATAAGGTGAAATCGGTGGAACTTACGAATCAAAAGTTGATAGTACTTATACAAATCAGTAGGGAAAAACAAATTCTCATTCATTCCCGTACAACCATAGTCCGTATTTTCTGATAAGCAATACGCTCCGTACCATCCTTTACATAGATGATACCGCAACGCTGAAACCCATGCTTCTCCAAGATATGCTGCATGACCTTATTATCCCGATGTGTATCCACCCGGACATTCGGCATCCGTTGAAAACACCAGTCCAGACAAGCTGCCGCCACCCCTTTCCTTGTGCCGTTCGTTGCCAACCGGTGCACTACCCCATAAGGTTCGTCATTCAACCATGCTCCCTCATAAATATGCTGATAAGTAGGGTCATCACCCAATATAAAACAAAAAGTACCTGATATCACTCCTTGTTCATCCGCACAGACAAAGCTATGCCCCTCTTCAATCTCCTGACGAATCAATACTTCAGAAGGATAACCGTCAATCCATTGAGTAGTATTTCCGGTTGCACGCATAAAGGCACGGGCATAGTCATAAATCTCCATCACTAAAGGGAGATCTTTTATTTCGGTAGATCTGATTTCCATCATTTGAAAAGTTATTCAAGAATAAAACAGATAATAAAATTACTCATTGATAGCTCCACAATGGGGGCATACACCTTTTTGCTTCAACTTTTCCCCACAACGCCCACAACGATACTTATACCCAATGTTCCGATGGACTTTCTTCGCAAAAACCAGCATAAAAAAGGCAAGGAACAGATAACCGATATAAATGTGTGTCATCAGGATAAAGAAGAAATAGCAGAAAATACAACAAGACATCAACCCCAACAAATAAAAAATTGCCGCTGCAGGAGTCAACTGACGGAACAAATCATCAAGCACCGCCAATGCGACAATTAAAAACAGCCAGATACTCAGCAAAAAGACTGAAAGAATGAAAGGAACTTTAAAAGGCGACAAGGTAGGATTGAAATAGAAATGTTCCCATGTTTCCGGTGTAAAAACCTGTATGGACTCATAAATCGTTGCACTGAAAGCCATCAACAAACAGAGGAACAACGGATAAACACTGTCAATATCATTAAAATACACCATCTGCAGCTGTTTCCGACGGAAAGCACGAAGCAGCCAAACACCGACAAACAACGCGAATATAACCACAAAATAGGAAGCGTGCGTATCACTAAACAAATGAATGGCCTGCGAGATACTATCCGTAGGAACAAAAGACCGCTTCAGTTCCACCTCACGTATCCACCCCTGTTCGTCCTGTGTATGTGCCAGCTTCACCCAAATACTATCCACACTATCGGCAGGGTGCACGGCAAATTCGGCTACCACCACGCGGTCACCCCGGTAGAGATTGATATACGTATCCTTGATAGGCAGGCACTCCAACGAGATGGAATCCGCCGTTAATTCCAGGTTCGTGTTCCAGGTATAATGCCGTTCATAAAGGTAATTCAGAGAGTCCTTCGTTTTCTGCGACATCCCTTCAGAGGAAAGATTGGGACGAGTATAATGACAAGACGAGAAGAAAAACAGCAGAACCACCACAAAGGGTACGAAAGAGACAAAGGAAAACAGATTCTCCCACCAACCATCCAACAAGCCGGTTTCGGGGAAATACCCTGATACTCTGTGTCCTCCGCATCCTCTGCGATGAATTATTCTCATTGTTCCGCTTTTACTTTCATTTGACAATGCTTGCAATCAAATTCCAGACGGAAACGTTTGCCATCATTTGACACCAGATAATAAGGTTCTTTATAAGGTGAGCGCACCCGCTGATGAATGGGACACCATCCCATGCTATAACGCAAACAATGTTTGCAGAACATCAATACCGCATCTTCTACCGCCGCTTTCTCGTAAGCCATGGCGACACGCTGTACGCCATGCTCTTCATAGAAAGACACCGCACGGCTGTTCATCACATTCCCCAAATAGGTCAATGCCGTTTGCGGAAAAGCATGATCGGTCTGTTTCCACATTGCCAATTCCTGACGATAGTTTATCCGACGGGCAGCTATCAGCTTATCTGTTGCCTGCCGACGGAAGTCCGCCAACACGGAAACAGGCAGAAACCAGTTTTTTGCAAACGATATTTTTATCTCTTTCGCTTCGAAAGGTGTATTCCCCAATTTGGCAAGCTGTGTTTTCAGATTCTCCGTCTGTGGCGTACGTGCCAATTCCTTTTCGCGGGAAAGGCTCAGCGTGACGCTGTTGTCATCTTCATCGGTCAACGTCAGCGAGAAGCCGAACTCATTATCGGCAAACAATATGCTTACAGCAATCTTCCTTTCAGCCGACTTCCGTGAAAGCACTCGCTCAAATTCCTGATCAAAATTACGATATAATGTGGTACGAGGCTTGATGCGAGGCATTTCCTGTGGATATAGTTTGTTGCTGTCCACCCGGTTGATGCGGAATCCCTGTAAACGTCCCTGTTCGTCGATATAGCAAACGCCGTCACCGTTATTAAAGGATTTCAGCCCGGCAACTGTCAGATAATTGCCGCGAATCTCCTTCACAGTCCCCATCTCCTCGCCCAACGACTTGGGAGTGTTGAAAGAGAAAATCTCTTTGTCACGTCCATGCAGGAAATAATGTGTGAATCCGCGACTGAAACTCTTATCCAGTTGCGGCTTAAACTCGAAATTGCACGTACCCGAAGAAGCCCTTACATATTCCGGACGACGGGCAAAGATGGCATCCAGCTTCTGACGATAAGCAGCCGTTACATTCTTCACGTAAGAAACGTCTTTCAGTCGCCCTTCTATCTTGAACGAGGAAGCTCCGGCATCCAGCAATTGCTCCAGTTCGTCACTTTGATTCATATCTTTCAGGGAAAGCAGATGTTTGTCTTTAACAATCACTTTCCCGTCCACGTCTACCAGACTAAAAGGCAACCGGCAGAATTGCGCACATTCACCCCGGTTGGCACTGCGACCGAAACAGGCTTGGCTGACGTAGCACTGCCCGCTATAGCTGACACAAAGTGCCCCATGTACGAATACCTCTAAAGGCACTTCCGGACAATTTTCGTGTATCTTCTTTATTTCACGCAACGATAGTTCCCGCGCCAGGACTACTTGCCGGAAACCCGCCTCCCAAAGGAATTTTACTTTTTCCGGTGTACGGTTGTCCATTTGTGTACTGGCATGAAGCGGTATCGGAGGAAGATTCAACTTCGTGATCCCCATATCCTGCACAATCAGCGCGTCCACGCCAATCCGATAAAGTGCATGAATCATCTCCTCCGTCTCTTTCAACTCTTCTTCTTTCAGAATCGTATTGACCGTGACATAAATACGTGCATGATACAAATGGGCATGCTGCACCAATGCTTCAATATCTTCCAATGAGTTCACAGCCGCCGCACGTGCGCCAAACTTGGGAGCACCGATATATACGGCATCCGCCCCATGATTGATTGCTTCAATACCACATTCCAGTTTTTTTGCCGGAGCGAGAAGTTCTATTTTACGCTGCTTTATCATTGAATATCGTTGATGTTGTAAGGTGTTTCCTGATAAACGAAGTAATTCAACCAATTGGAGAACAACAAATTGGCATGAGCACGCCAACGTACCAACGGGCCTTTTTCAGGATCATTGTCTATATAATAATTGCGGGGCATCTCTATCGGCAAGCCTTTATTGAGATCGCGACGGTATTCCGTGTCCAGCGTCAGCGGAGAATATTCGGAGTGTCCCGTGACAAAGAATTCACGACCGCCCCGTGCCATTGCCATATAGACACCGGCATCTTCCGATTCGGAAAGCAACGTCAATTCCGGAACTTTCAGAATGTCTTCCCTGCGCACTTCCGTATGACGGCTATGCGGCACATAGAAACAATCATCAAAACCACGGAAGATGGAGTGGAAAGGTTCCAATACCCGATGTTCAAAGATACCGAACATCTTCTCTTTCAACGGATATTTAGGAACTCCATAATGATGATACAATCCGGCCTGCGCAGCCCAGCATATATATAAAGTAGAAGTGACATGCGTACGTGCCCAATCAAAGATTTCCGTAATCTCATCCCAATAGGTCACCTCTTCGAAGTCCATCTGTTCTACAGGAGCTCCGGTGATAATCATACCATCATACTTCTCGTGACGCATCTGGTCAAAATCCGTATAGAACGTTTTCATGTGTTCTATCGGCGTATTCTTTGACGTGTGGCTCTTGATCTTCATAAATGAAATCTCCACCTGAAGAGGTGTATTGGAGAGTAAGCGCACCAAGTCCGTTTCCGTTGTAATTTTCAACGGCATCAGATTCAGAATCACAATCCGTAGCGGACGAATATCCTGTTGCGTAGCGCGGGAAGTATCAATAACAAAAATATTCTCTTCCTTCAAAAGCTCTATCGCAGGTAGTTTATCGGGTAAATTTAAAGGCATAATCGCTATATATTAGTAATTTGAGTGCAAAAATACGAAAAATATAGCAGATTATAGGGAGGTAGCTTATTTAGAAGACGTACAAATTAAGTCAATTTAAACATAGAAGCATAACAACCAATCAATAAAAGCCTTATTTTTGCCGGAGAAATTAGTACTAATAATTTAAATCTTAGAAAAATGGCATACGTAATTAGTGACGATTGTATTGCTTGCGGAACTTGCATTGACGAGTGTCCGGTAGAAGCTATCTCTGAAGGTGATATCTATTCTATCAACCCAGATGTATGTACTGAATGTGGTACTTGTGCAGACGTTTGTCCGTCTGAAGCAATTCATCCGGCTGAATAATACAAGTTACAAAAAGAGTATAGGCTGCTTTCTACGGAAGGCAGCCTTTTTTATTGCTCTACATTTTCTTGTTTTCTCCACCACAGATTACACACATGAACACAGATTATTTATATTCAACTGAAAAAAAATGGAACGATGTGTGCTCTCTTGAAAACAAAAAAATTCCCTTACTACACAACATGTTGTAGCAAGGGAATCACAATCTAAATATTTCTCAAACAATAAATATTCTTTTAATCTGTGTTCATCCGTGCAATCTGTGGTGAACTCTTATTTCAACTTAGCCAATGCTTCTTTGATACGACGGATAGCCTCTACGATATTTTCATCGCTTGTAGCATAACTCATACGGATACATTCAGGAGCACCGAAAGAGGCACCACCTACACAAGCCACGTGAGCTTCTTCAAGCAAGTACATTGCCAAATCATCTGAATCTGCAATCTTACGTTCGCCGTTGCTCTTTCCAAAGAAAGCATCGCATTTCGGAAACAGATAGAAAGCACCTTGCGGAACGTTTACCTCAAATCCCGGAATTTCCTTAGCCAACTTCACAATCAGGTCACGACGGCGTTGGAATGCTTTCTGCATTTCTTTTACCGGTTCTTGTGTTCCTGTATATGCAACTTCAGCCGCTTTTTGAGAAACAGAACAAGGACCTGAAGTGTACTGACCTTGCAACTTGTTGCAAGCTTTTACAATCCATTCCGGTCCGGCAATGAACCCGATTCTCCATCCTGTCATAGCGTAAGCCTTGGATACACCGTTTACAATCACTGTACGTTCCTTCATCTCTGGGAACTGAGCGATACTCTGATGCGCACCGATATAATTGATATGTTCGTAAATCTCGTCAGCGATTACTATCACCTGCGGATGTTTAGCCAATACAGCTGACAATCCAGCCAATTCTTCTTTCGTGTATACAGAACCTGTCGGATTAGACGGAGAACAAAGAATCAATGCTTTCGTCTTCGGGGTGATAGCCGCTTCCAGCTGTTCAGGAGTAATCTTGAAATCTTGTTCGATACCTGCCGAAACAATTACGGGAGTACCTTCTGCCATTTTCACCATTTCCGGGTAGCTTACCCAGTAAGGAGCCGGTACGATGACTTCGTCACCCGGATTTACCAATACAAGAATTGTATTACAAACAGATTGTTTGGCACCGTTGGCACACGAAATTTGAGCGGCTGTATATTCCAGACCGTTTTCTTTTTTCAGTTTCTCAACAATAGCATTGCGCAAAGCCGGATAACCCGGTACCGGAGAGTAACGAGAAAAGTTATCATCTATGGCTTTTTTCGCAGCTTCCTTGATGTGATCAGGAGTATTAAAATCCGGTTCTCCTACACTTAAGTTAATAACATCAATACCCTGTGCCTTGAGCTCGCTGCTCTTTTGCGACATGGCAAGCGTCGCCGATGGCGACAAGCTGTTCAAGCGATCTGACAATTGATTCATTTTGTATCTATTTTATTATTATTGAGTGAAAATCGTTGCAAAATAAGCGATAACATTTGATATATGAAAACAAATTAATGATTTACTTATTAAAATGCAAAGTATGTCCCATTCTTTCTTTCTTTGTTCGCAAGTATCGTTCATTATACGGATTAGGGACTGTTTCAACAGGTACATTTTCTACTATCTCCAATCCGTATGCTTCCAAGCCAACACGTTTCACCGGATTATTTGTCAAAAGTCTCATTTTGTGTACTCCCAGCTCACGAAGGATTTGTGCGCCTACTCCATAATCGCGTTCGTCGGCAAGGTGTCCCAAACAAATATTAGCGTCAACGGTATCCATACCGTCTTCCTGCAGTTTATAGGCTTTCATCTTTTCCATCAGACCGATGCCGCGTCCTTCCTGATTGAGGTAAATCACCACCCCTTTTCCTTCTTTTTCGATCATTTCCATCGCTTTATGCAGCTGCTCGCCACAGTCACAACGCTGTGAGCCAAGAATATCTCCGGTAGCACAAGAGGAGTGGACGCGTACCAAGATAGGTTCGTCTTCATTCCATGTTCCTTTAAATATAGCCATGTGCTCCAATCCGTTTGATTTCTGGCGGAAAGGAATCAGACGGAACTTTCCGTGTTCGGTAGGCATATCTACTTCTACTCCTTTTTCTACAATGGATTCCTGTTTCAGGCGATAAACGATCAGGTCACGGATAGAAATCAATTTCAATCCGTATTGGTCTGCCATCTGACGGAGTTCGGGCAAACGTGCCATTGTTCCGTCTTCACTCATGATTTCCATCAAGGCACCTGCGGGGTAAAGTCCTGCCAGACGAGCCATATCAATCGTAGCTTCTGTATGTCCGGCACGGCGAAGTACTCCTTTTTCTTGCGCATACAACGGATTGATATGTCCGGGACGTCCGAAAGTAGCCGGTGTAGAAGTCGGATCGGCCAACGCCTGAATAGTAGCGGCACGGTCGGAAGCGGAAACACCTGTTGTGCAGCCTTCCAGTTTGTCGATAGTAACCGTGAAAGGAGTTCCCAACACGGAAGTATTGTCACTTACTTGATGTGGTAAGTCCAACTCCTTGCAACGAGACACTGTGACAGGTGCACAAAGTACGCCACGTGCATGTTTCAACATAAAATTTACTTTTTCGGGAGTTATTTTTTCAGCTGCAATAATCAAGTCGCCTTCGTTTTCGCGGTCTTCATCATCCACTACTATGACAAACTTGCCTTCTTTGAAGTCGGCAATCGCATCTTCTATTCTATCCATTTTAATAGTCTCTTTCATAACGCTTATTTATTGATTTTCTGTATGATGAATTGAATTTGTTCATTGTTCTTTATAATCCGTTCCATGTCCTTAGCCAGACGAACGCGGAACGTCCAAATGCGGAAATAGAAAAACAAACCGATAGGGAAAATGACTCCGGCTGCCAGATTCAACCAATATATATGAAACGGGCGCACGTGAGCCGAAACGGAGATAACCGGATAATTGTTTAATGCACCGATCAAAGTGGCAGATTTCGTATTGGACATTTCTTCAACCAACGCTTCCAGCTTTTCATTGATTGCCATCACCTCGTTATCATCCTCACTCGCCATCCATAGCTTAAAGTAATTCGGTGCTTTTTCCAATCGTTTCCTGGTGGCATACGTTTTACACTCTGCCGAGAGTTGTTCCAAATCACCCATCAGACGTGCGTAATCAGGATCATGGATAATCACTTCTTTCTTAAATATATGGCGCACACTACGAATTCCCACAATCTTTTTAAACCAGTTGATATAGGCATCTGCATTAAGCACCACAGAGTCTTTATTCGATTTATAAGTAAGGAAGATTCCTAACGGGGCAAGGACTGCGCTACTTGTCCACATCCCCATCCAAACAACCCACTTACCGTCGCGGGCCATTTTATATCCTGTATTATCAATGATATAGTAAATGATAAATACCAACACTGACACGATGACCGGCATTCCCAAACCTCCTTTGCGGATAATACCACCCAACGGAGCTCCGATGAAGAAGAACAGCAGACAAGAAAGTGAAATCGTTATCTTCTTATGCCATTCCGTCTTATGTTTTCGGATACTATAATCATTGTTCTCCATGGTGAATTTCTTGAACCCAAGATCGCTGGCCACGTTCTCCGCACGACTGACAGCAGAAGAAATCACCTTCTGTTTCTGCGTTAAAGAGGCTACTTCGTAAAGACTATCTACATTATATTCATGGATATCCGCCTTTTCTATTTTGACCGTATCTTCTTTTGTCAATCCATAAGAAGGACGGAAAGTTCCTTCTGACACTTCCTTGTAATACTGTCGTCCGATACTGTCACCCACAACCGTCATCGAGTCAATGGAACTCTGCAACTTCGCCATGTCTTTAGCACTGGACTGCTTGCCCATAATCTCACCATCAACCATATTGAAATCGGAATTAAACTCGATAATGGTATGTTTTTCCCTGAATTCCTCGCGTCGATAAGGCACATTCTCCGATTTCATACTTTGGGCTTTCAGATTCTCGAATAAATCTCCGCTATACAAATGTAGCCAAAGGTGCTGTTTATCCGCGGTCATCTCCAAACGCCCGGAATCAGCATATATGATACGTGCTTTCTCAAAGCCATCTTTCATACTATAAATCAGCACATCATATAGCATACCGGTCTTCCGGTTCTTCTTAGCTACCTTTAAATTATAGTCCTTGATTTCAGAATAGAAAACTCCTTCCGGAATGTCCAACTCCGGAGATTTTTGTTTCATCGAAAGGATCAGGGTTCCCAGTTTAGCCTGGGCGATAGGACCTACTACATTTTGGAAATAGAATGAGACGCCGACAATCCCGCAAACGAAGAAAGCAAGCGGACGCATGATTTTAAGGAGAGAAATACCTGCGGCTTTCATCGCGAGCAATTCATAACGCTCACCAAAGTTACCGAAAGTAATCAAAGAAGCCAGTAGCACTGCCAATGGCAACGATACTGGCACTAATGTCAACGCGGAATAAAAGAAGAATTGAGCCATTACGCTCATCTCCAACCCCTTTCCAACCAATTCGTCTACATATCTCCACAGGAACTGCATCATGAATATGAACAGACAGATGAAGAATGTACCAATAAAGAGCATCAAAAAACTCTTTACGATGAATATATCTAATTTCTTTATGCGTAGCATCTTAATAGGTTCGTGCAATTAGGATGCAAAATTAGCACAAAAAAAGGAGCATCGAAAATTTTTAGTTGAAAGTTAACTAAAAACCACAAGTTCTTCTTAATTTAGCTACTTGTGACTCCCACAATTCTTTCATATCATCCACTTCGTCCGGCTCTGCGAAATCAGTTATTTCCAGCACATAATCACTAGTCAGCTCATTATAAGTCATCTTGATTTCAAAATAATCGCGTTCGTTTTCATCATCCAGCCAACGGAAGCGGATAAAAGAGAAAGAGCGGATGGCTGTAATCTCTGCTTTCCTCAGCTCTGTCTTCCCCCAATGGAACTCTACTATTTTATCGTCAGAAATAACTTTGTCGGCAAACCAATCCTCCAACCCAGTCGGTGTACTTATAGCTGACCAAAGAATATTTTTAGACGTTGCATTCAGCAAATACTCTAAATGAATCTTTTCCTTTTTCATAGCAATTTCGAATTATTTTACGTGTACCAAGATAAATACTTTTTTCTAAATACATCGCATAAATCAGACACTTTATTTTATTATTCTCTCATTATCGGGCCTCAAGTTCCCTGTTTATAGGGGAAATTGAGGGCCTTCTTACAGAAAAAACACAAAAAAGTTATGAATTGTTTTGGAGATTATAAAAAAACATCTATCTTTGCACCCGCAATCGAGAAACGATGGCGGGATAGCTCAGCTGGTTAGAGCGCATGATTCATAATCATGAGGTCCCCGGTTCAATCCCGGGTCCCGCTACTAAGCCGAAAGGCTTGCGAATTAGGCAATTAGGAGGCTTCCACTCTTGGTTGTCTTTTTTTGTTTATAAGGGCATTTGCACAGATTTTGCACGAATTTCGATGTAAAGGCGGATCAGGGGGCACCGGATAAATCTCCGACTCCCCCGTTATCGGGGGGAGAGCAACCTTCTAGAAGGAGGAGAAGCTATGCAGAGCACTTGCGAGACTTGAAGTACCATAATATGCCCGCAGTTTTTTCAGGCTGACCCGCAGGGTTTTCAGACTGACCCGCAGGGCTTTCAGACTGACCTGTTTGTTTCCATCCGATGCCGTTCTTGGTTAAATGGGCTCAACCGCGCTGTAATTATGCTTCAATGCAGTCAACAATCACTGGCGGGAGAAAGTTTTCCGACAGGCGCCCCGTTCTGTTAACGGATGCAAACGCAATAGAAGAGAGTTTGTCCGCATTTTTAAAAACGTAACAAGCCACCCGTTGATTTACATCATTTAACAATCAAGCATCAAAATCCGCTTTATCATCGCTTCATGAAGCATTCATTTTCGTTTCTTCACGGATATTAAGTAAATATTTATTCAATTTTAGAACGAAGAGGGAACGAAGAGGAAACGAAGGGGATACGAAGGGGATACGGAGAAGTGACGAAAAAGCAGCGGAGAAGCGAGGAAAAGACAAAAAAGCGGAATCTTCGGGAAGGCTCCGGAAGGAGCTTGTTTTTTCGTTTTTTTATCAGTCTGTTAACCAAGATTAAGCGTCCGGAGTGAACCGCCGAATGGAAAACCTTGGGGTTCGTATATGGTATGTCACTCTAAAGTAAATAAAGAATTTACACCCATGTAAATCATATATCAATCAGATTACACATCCGTCAAGTTCAATGTGGCAAGGTTCAGCATATACAAAAAAATAGCCTCAACTTATAAAAAATTGAGGCTATCGAAATATCACTTAAAAAGTTTGTCTATTCCCATTCTATAGTCGCGTTAGGTTTCGGCGACATATCATAACAAACGCGATTTACATTCTTCACTTCTTTCAGGATACGGTCTGTTATCTTCATCAGGATAGGCCATTCTATCGGTTCGATAGTAGCCGTCATAGCATCTACCGTGTTGACAGCGCGAATAATCACCGGCCAATCAAAAGAACGGGCATTATCACGCACACCAACCGATTTAAAATCGGGTACTACCGTAAAGTATTGCCATACCTTTTTATCCAATCCGGCAATCCGAAACTCTTCACGCAAAATAGCATCGGACTCACGTACAGCCTCCAAACGCTCACGCGTTATAGCACCTAAACAACGTACGCCCAAACCTGGACCAGGGAAAGGTTGACGGTAGACCATCTCATAAGGCAATCCCAACTCCAAGCCACAAGCACGAACTTCATCTTTAAATAATTGGCGCAACGGCTCTACAAGCTCGAATTTAAGGTCTTCAGGCAGACCACCTACGTTATGGTGAGACTTCACCATTTTAGCAGTTTTCGTTCCACTTTCCACAATATCCGGATAAATAGTCCCTTGCCCCAAGAAGTCAATACCATTCAGCTTACGCGCTTCTTCTTCGAACACACGAATAAACTCACCACCAATAATTTTACGTTTCTGTTCCGGATCTTCCACACCTGCCAGCTTATTCAGGAAACGATCGGTTACATCTACATAAATAAGATTTGCTTTCAACTGGTTGCTGAATACCTCAACCACATCTTCTGACTCTCCCTTACGCATCAAACCATGATTAACATGTACGCAAACCAGCTTGTTGCCAATTGCCTTCTAAACTCCTAATGCACGGATGGAGCGAGCCAACACCGTATTCTCATGACTACCCAAGTCAAGGATAACAATCATATCCTGCTTCATCTGATTTTGGTTGTTTTTTAAGTTATCGTATTGTTTATTATTCACTATCGTTTCCAAACGGCCTGCAAATATAAAGATTTTTAGAGAGACTATAATGCATTGATTCTCTAAAGTTTCAGAACAGAGTCGCGTTTTTGGGTGTTATATTATTCCAATGAAAAAAAATGAAGTTATACAGACAAGTAAAAAGAAAAAAGAAGCATTCACAAACACTATAGAGTTTGAAAGACTTCTTTTATCCTAGATATTTTATACATTTGCTGCATAAAACATAATATTCCACCATGAACGAAGAGAAAAGTTCCTTTATAAAAGGCATAAATGAACAACACCCAACCGCTTATCATCAGCTTTATAATGAGTATTATAAAGCATTGGTGTTGTATGCCATCAACTTTCTCTCTTCCCAACAAGCTGCCGAAGATATCGTACAGGATCTTTTTGCAACTATGTGGGAAAAGAAAATGAGATTCTTATCATTACCTTCTTTCCGGACTTATCTTTATAATTCTATACGAAACGCCTCTCTTAATTATTTAAAACATCAGAATGTAGAATCTCTCTACCTTGAACGCTTGGCAAGCACTTATCGAGAAATCACAGAAGAAGAAGATACCAACGAAGAAGAAGTATACCGGCTACTATTTCGTGCTATCGATAAATTGCCAACACGCTGCCGGGAAATATTCCTATTGCACATGGATGGAAAAAAGAATGAAGAAATAGCTACTGCACTAGGAATTTCGATCGAAACAGTAAAGACACAAAAGAAAAGAGCTATACAATCTATCAAAGAACAGATGGGCACATGCTACTTCTTGCTCCACTTATGTGACATTTTGTATAGTTCGAAGTTTTTTTCGTAACCAAAATAATCTTTTTTAGAAAGTTTGTACCTCCTTTTAATCTTCATGTTGTCTTATTAGCAAATAAGACAACATGAAAATATATGAAAATTAAATCTGGTACAGAGGAATTAATAGCCAAATATCTCTTCGGTGATATTACAGAGCACGAAAAAAAACAACTTGACAATTGGATCAAAACCTCTCCACAACACGAAGAGCTTTTCAACCGTTTACGAACAAGCACATCATTTCGTAAGCGCTACGAAGCATATACACACATTAACTCACATCAGGCATGGAAACATTTCAAAAAGAAATATTGCCAAGTATCAGTCACATCAATTCTCCTAAAATATGCAGCTATTTTAATATTACCTATAATAATAACAGCAGGAGGATGGTACTTTTATACTGCTTCTGAAAAACAAATATCTGACAATCCAGCCTTAGGAGATGCCATACAGCCAGGAATTCCTAAAGCTACATTAATTTTAGCCGGGAATGACAAGCAATCACTTACCCCAACATATCCTACACCAGTTAAAGTTAATCATTCCACAACTGCTATAGCTCAAAATGGTGCGCTCATCTATCCATCAACACCCAATACAAATATAGATATACCTCAAAAACAGCAGCCTGAAACGGTAGAAAAAAACACATTAACAACCGAACAGGGAAACGAATTCAGAGTAACCTTTGAAGATGGAACAACCGTACACCTCAATTATAATACAGAAATACGGTATCCTGTAAAGTTTAACAAGTCTAAACGCATGGTTTACCTAAAGGGGGAAGCCTATTTTAAAATAGCCAAAGATGCTCGTCCTTTCTACGTTGTCACTGACCAAGGAATAATCAAACAGTATGGTACAGAATTTAATGTTAATACATTCACCCCTGGACGAACAGAAGTCGCATTAGTGAAAGGGAGTATCAGTATTATTCTTCAAGAAAGTACACAAGAACAACTCATAGAGCCGGGCCAACTGGCACACATTGAACAGGAAGGTAACAATATATCTATATACAATGTAGATCTCACTCCCTACATAGCATGGAATGAAGGACGACTTATTTTCGAGAATCGTACTTTAGAAAATATTGTCGAAATTCTAGAACATTGGTATAATGTTAATATTTCTTTTAGCACTTCCGAGCTTAAACAACTGCGATTTACCGGTAATATGGATCGTTATGCCACAATCAGCCCGATATTAAAAGCAATAGCACGTACTACGAATTTACAAATAGAAATAGAAGGAAGAGAGATTTTAATCACAGACAATTAATTACTAATTAAACAAGAAGAAAGAATGAGAAAGACAAAAAGTAGAGAAAGAATCCGAATACTTTCTCTGGTAGTAGTATTATCACTATTACCCACAGTGCTGTTTGCCATTCCAGAAAGTGGCAAAAAAGTAACTTTAAATCTGGAATCTGTCACTGTCAAAGATTTTTTTGAAGCTTTAAGACAACAAACCGGATTAAGCTTTGTCTACAATACAGAACAGACAAAGTCACTGAAACCCATCACTATCCATGTAAAAGATGAAACAGTGGATAACGTACTACGTACTGTGCTTAATGGTACAGGACTTACTTATAGTATGGAAAGAGATATTGTTACCATCTCTAAAGTGGAACAACAAGGGGATAAACGTTCCGCAACCGGTATTGTATCAGATGAAGAAGGATACCCCCTGCCTGGTGTTAATGTTGTGATTAGTGATCTTCAACGATTTGCCATAACCGACAACAATGGTAAATATAATATAGAGATTCCAACTAATACCGCATGTACTATCACCTTTTCATATATCGGTATGTCCACTCAGCAAGTAATGATTAATAGCGGTCGGAATGATGTACGAAAAAATATTACTCTAAAAAGTGATACCAAATTAGATGAGGTTATCGTTACTGGAATTTATACTCGTAAAGCGGAAAGTTTTACTGGAGCAGCAACTACTATTTCGAGCAAAGATCTGATGCGTGTCGGAAACCAGAATGTGTTCCAAAGTTTGAAAAATCTGGATCCTACAATATACATTGCAGATAATTTTGATATGGGCTCCAATCCCAATAGTGTTCCGGATATGTCAATGCGTGGAACTTCCAGTTTTCCAACGACAGAAAGCAGTTCTTTGCGCAGCAACTATCAAAATCAACCTAATCAACCCTTATTCATTCTTGATGGTTTTGAAACAACTGCCGAAACTGTGATGGATATGGATATGAATCGCATTGAAAGTATCACAATCTTAAAAGATGCCTCTGCTAAAGCATTATATGGATCAAAAGCAGCCAATGGCGTTATTGTAATTGAAACCAAACGGTTGGCAGGAAATGAACAACGCATCACTTATAATGGAAGTCTTTCGTTTGAAATGCCTGATTTAACAAGCTATGATTTATGCAATGCACTGGAAAAACTTGAAGCAGAACGTTTAGACGGAGTATATAGAAGTAGTAGCACCAATACACAAATCCAATTAGATCAATTATATAATGGACGACGAAAACTTGCATTAGAAGGATTAGATACATACTGGTTATCCAAGCCACTTCACACTGGCATAGGACATAAACATAACCTAAATATAGAATTAGGCGATTCCCAAAATTTACGTGCAATCTTAGACCTTACTTATAATCAGATTACTGGGGTTATGAAGGGATCTGACCGCCGCAATATATCGGGTGATATAAATTTATCATACAGACATAACAAACTATTACTAAAGAATATCCTATCAATCATATCTAACAAAAGTAATGAGTCCCCCTATGGAGAATTTAGCGAATATTCCAGAATGAATCCATATTGGCAAGCAACTGATGAAAATGGGAATATAGTTCAATGGGTAGAACAAATTGGCTCAACATCAACCAAAGTAGCTAACCCTATGTATAATTCTATTATCGGAACCTGCTTTACTTCCAGTTATTTACAATTCACCAATAATTTTTATGCAGAATGGCAAGTTGATAAAAATTGGAAAGCAACAGCACGTATAGGAGTCTCTGAAAAACGAAATGATATGGATGATTTCTATCCCGCCTCACATTCCATTTTTGCAAATGTTAATGATATACTTAAGCGTGGTAAGTATATTATGGAAAATGGTAAATCCAGTTCTATTTCCGGAGACTTGAATATAAACTATAATAATCAATTTGGTAAACATACTATCTTTGGAAATGCCGGTGCCTTTATCTCCGGAGAAAAATCATCGGCATATCGACACACGGCAGAAGGTTTCCCCAATAATCAGAAGGCAGATATTTCATTCGCAAAACAATATGCAGAAAACAGTACCCCTACTGGTTATTCCACAATTAACCGTGAAGCCAGCTTCCTATTAGCCGCTTCGTATGATTATGACAATCGTTATTTAGCCGATGCAACTGTGCGGGAAAGTGCATCTTCCTTATACGGTTCAGATAACCGTTGGGCCAATAGCTGGTCTTTTGGTATTGGATGGAACCTGCACAATGAAGCCATCTTGAAAGGTGTTGGATGGATTAAACAGTTAAAACTTCGGGCCTCAATTGGTTTGACTGGAAATCAAAACTTTGATACCAACGCAGCAATTGCTACATATAATTATTACACAGGCGTCGTATATGGAGGCTTAGCTGGCAAATTTACAGGAGCTTATTTAGCTTCCATGCCTAACTCCAAATTAAAATGGGAACAGAAAAAGGATCATAATATAGGAATCGATATGAGAGTTGCCGGATTATCCCTTTCTGTTGACTATTACTCAGCAGATACCAAAAATATGTTAACCGATGTAACAATCCCAACTTCTACAGGATTCGCAATAGTAAAAGATAATTTAGGATTGGTACGTAATTCTGGAGTTGAAGCTAAAGCTAATTATACAATATGGCAAGGAAAAGAAGGTTTTGTAAATGTATATGGAACATTTGCCTATAACCGAAATAAAATAATTCGTTTGTCAGAGAGTATGCGGGCTTATAATGAAAAAATGATGAAACAAGCAGAAGATAATAATACCTCTGCACCTGTATTAATGTATCAAGACGGATTATCTATGAAAACAATATGGGCAGTCCCTTCAGCCGGTATTGATCCGCAAACCGGACAGGAAACATACATTAAAAAAGATGGTACCTACACTTATACTTATTCAGCCAATGATATGGTCGCTGCTGGTAACTCCGATCCTAAGTATCGTGGTACAGGCGGTTTCACAGCCGAGTATAAAGGTATCGGATTAAGCGCTACTATAAGTTATCTTGCTGGTTGTCAAATGTATAATTCAACCCTCGTCAGTCGGGTGGAAAATGCAAATATTGCTTACAATGTGGATCGCCGATTGCTAATTGGTCGTTGGACTACTCCCGGACAAGTAACACCATACAAGAAATTTAACTCTAAAACAACCACACGTGCTACCACTCGCTTTGTACAGGATCGACGTGAATTATCACTCTCTTCCATCAGTGCATATTATGAGTTTCCCAGTTCCATTTATAAGAAATTAAGTATGCAACGCCTGCGTTTATCATTCTATTTAAATGATATTGTAACGTTCTCTTCTATAAAAATAGAACGAGGTTTAAATTATCCTTTCGCAAGAAATATGTCGTTCTCATTAACAGCCACTCTCTAAATTTTATAAAGATGAAAAAATACATATTAATCCTATTAACGTCCGTAGTAACATTATCCTCTTGCAGCGACTGGTTCGATGTTACTTCAGGGTCTGAAATTCGAGAAAAAGATCATTATAGCACTTTAGCCGGATTCCAACAATCTTTAATAGGTTGTTATATTAGCATGACAGACAATGCCCTTTATGGTAAAGAATTATCCTGGTATGCAATTGAAATATTAGGTCATCAATTTAATCCTGTGACTTCCAATTCAAGTAATAGTAGAGAAATGCAAGAATATGAAAAATTCAATTACGACCACACACAAATATTCTCGGACATCGAAAATATCTGGGCTAAAGCATATTCTGTAATAACCAATGCCAATGAAGCATTAACTAATATGGAAGGACAGGAGGCAAGTCTGAATGAAGTCTATTATCATGTTATCAAAGGAGAACTTCTTGCCATTCGTGCGTATATGCATTTTGATCTGTTGCGCCTGTATGGATATGGCGATTGGAAAAACCGTTCCGCAGAATTAAATTCTAAGAAAACGATTCCATATGTAACAACCTTATCATCGATACCAACTCCTCAACGTACAGGAAAGGAGACACTTCAAATGATTATCAACGATTTGGAAGCAGCAGAAAAATTTTTGAAAGAATACGACCCTATCACAAAAAAACATCCGGCTTCTTATTACACAAGTATAGATGCAGATGGTTTCTTTAAAGATAGAACTTTACGACTCAATTATTATGCAGTCAAAGCACTGGAAGCACGTGTATATTTATGGGAAGGCAGTAAAGAAAGCATAGACAAAGCTTTAAATGCCGCTGAAGAAATAATCAAAGCGATCGGTGATAATGGGATTGTTATGGACGATATGTATACTTACTCCTACCTGTTACCGGAAATTTCTCAATCCAACCGTTCTTTAGCATCCGAAGCTTTATTTAGCCTAGATGTTTCAGACGTTACATCCAAAATAACCTCATATATAATCCCCAACTTCGTCAACACAGACTATACGGCTATGTATATATCTCCGACAG
The DNA here is from genome assembly GCF_001688725.2 of Bacteroides caecimuris. Lineage (NCBI taxonomy): Bacteria > Pseudomonadati > Bacteroidota > Bacteroidia > Bacteroidales > Bacteroidaceae > Bacteroides > Bacteroides caecimuris. The sequence continues at coordinate 3,467,451 of NZ_CP015401.2, forward strand.
ATGTTGAAAGTATATATGAAGGCATAAATTCAGATGTTCGTTTCACACGAATGTTGGATCAAACCCAAGGTGATTCCAGAGGATATGTCCCTATGAAAATTCATCAAGCAAGCTTGGATGCATTCAATAAGAACCGCTTGTCTCTAATACGCTTGCCTGAAATATTCTATATTGCTGCAGAATGCTATGCAACAAGTGCAACCCCAAATCTTGACATGGCATTACAAAGGCTAAATAAGATTCGCGAAAACAGAGGTATCAGCACCCCTCTTGAAAATCTAAATGCAGATCAAATCATAAAAGAAATACAAAAAGAATATCACAAAGAATTCATTTCCGAAGGTGTCATGTTCTATTACTATAAGCGAACAGGCTGTAAATCCATTCCTAATTATAGTGAAGAGATGACAGATACGCAATATTTATTGCCTTATCCTACCTTCGAAATACAATCCGGTCGTGTACAATAAACAATATTAATATGAAAAAAATAGTTATAAAATCAGTCTTAGCGATAAGCTGTTTCTCTTTATGCCTCATTAGTTGCGGCAAGGAAGAAATACCATATTTTGACAGTCAATATAATGCTGTCAGATTCAATTCTACGAATGAGTACGATGCAGAAACGGACATATTTAAAGGGAATTATTCTTTTCTGGAGAATCCCTTTGATGAATATGGTGAATATGAATTGCCTTTAGTTCTGGTCGGAAATGTATCGGCAGAAGACCGTACTGTGAATTATGTAATCAATGTGGAGGAAACCACCGCCCCCGAAAACAGTTATGAAATAACTGCTGCAGTGATTCCCGCAAATAGTTTAAAAGGAACAATAAAAATAAGGCTGTTTAATACTGATGAAATACAAAATGGAGCATCATATAAACTTTATATCCAGCTAAAGGAGTCATCAACTCTAGGGTTAGGACCTAAAGAATATATCACAGCAACGTTAAGTTGGAACAGCAATATCATTGCCCCTCCGGCAACTGAACGATATTTATGGATGACATATAATTCACTAATAAAATCATCTCTAGCTCCAACCTCTTCTTCTACAACGGCTTATAGTTCCAATGCTTTAAAAACAATTGTAACAGCTTTAGACTGGGATGATTGGGACGATATGACTGCGCATCCTGACCAGCCACAGAGACCAACATATTTTACATATAAATATCTCGCCAATTATAGATTATTCGTAACCGACAAATCATATGAAGCTTATGCTGCAAAATTAGCGGATTATCTAAAAAAGTATCAGAAAGAACATCCCGATGCCCCCCTAGTTCATAACGAAGGTAATTTGAAAGGACAAATTATAGAAGCCAGAACATATTAATTTATATAATTCTATAAAATTATGAAGAAAAATAATATAACTCAATTAATAATATTATTGCTGCCTAATATTCTCTGGTTTACTTCTTGTTATGAGGATAAAAGTTCATTTGTAACAAACCTTATTCCAGAAGTACAAATTAGTATAAACGATAAAAATCAAGAAAATTCAATATACGTAGGTTATCAATCTCCTGTCGATATTGTACCATCTATTACCCAAGATGGTTTTGATGGTTCTAATTTGCGCTATGAATGGGCTGTAACCGAGGAACCCTCAACTAGCAATCCTGTTTATGAAATTATTGGTACAGAAAAAGACTTTCATGGTATTATAAATCGTCCTATATCAAATGGAGCCTATACGTTAAAATTGACTGTAACAGATGTAGCAAATGATAACTTACAATATATTTATTCTTGGGAATTATATGTACAAAGTAGCTTTCTAGACGGATTGTTAATCGCAGATAGTGAAAACGGAACAACAACAGATTTCACTTTGATTAACAATTCTCAAATAACAAATCAATATACAAAAGAAGAAAGAATATTTCGTCACATACTAGAAACTGCTAATGGAGCAGCATATGATGAATTATTAACTTCATTAACCTATGAGGTGATGGGGAACACAGCAATACTTGGTAGTTCTCACTTAAATCAGATTTGGGCTATTTCTTCCACAGGAAAAAGCATTCGTTTCAACTGTGAGGACTATTCAATAAACGGGACATGGGAAGATGAAAAAATATTTTTATATTGCCCCACCGATTTCCAAATAAAATCTTATATTCGTTCTTCACAACTTTTCATCGCTTATACAAATAATGGACTATATTCATTCTTAAACGTAGCAGGTAATAAATTCTCTATGCCTAATTCTGTTTTTAATGGATTTGAAATCAATAACAATGTATATGCAGCAAATTCTTCATATAGTATTGGTGACAATCATTTAGTATGGTTAGATAAACCCAAAGGTGCCTTTTATTCCTTAAATGGCACGAGTTATAACACATGTACTCCGTATATCTCAAATCCAGATTTCGATCCTAATGACATGGGGAGTCAAACAGCTATTGCCGCAACAAGTTCTCAAGATGGCTCATTGGCCACTTTCTTACTTAAAGACGATAATAGTGGAAATTATGCTATTTACACTTTAAGCCAATATAAAGCAGAAGAAGGACATTATGAAGATCCTGATAATTGGGAGGGATGGATTGTGACTTCACCAGAACAACCAGCAGCTGCAAAAAACAAATATATTATTCCAGCGGCAGGCAAAAACTTATTAGACAAAGCTGTATCTATTTTCTTCGGACATACAAATAATGTATTATATGTAGTAACAGATGCAGCTATATATTCATTCACATATGGTATGGGAAATGAAGTATCTGTCTCCACCACCTCACAGTTTACCCCCAGTAACGGAGAAAAAATCACAAAAGCCAAGCTATATCAACAAGGACAATACACTAATCAATTAGATGTAATGACTGGTAATCCACCAACTATTTCCCCCAATGCATGGAATAACAAAGCCCTCATTATTGTGACACAATCCGCAGAATTTAACGGAAAAGTTTCAATAGTTCCGATGAAACAGGCCGGTGCAGGTACCTTGGACGTATCCCAAGCACTTGTTTATGATGGTTTTGGCAAAATTCTAGATGTAACGACAACAGGATATTAATCTAATTTCATAAAAATACATTAAGAACTGATATGAGAAAAAAAATCCTCTTACTTGCAGCAATGGTGGTAGCTTCGTCTACCACCATTGACGCACAGCGCAAATTTCCATTCTTCTGGAAAAAAAAGAAGGCAAAAATGGAACAAACAACTCCTGCTAAAAAGGAAAGTGAATATGATAAACTCTTTAAGAAGAAGCATGAAACAGCCAAAGGGCTGATTACCCTCCATCTGCTGGATGGAAAAGTATATTTTGAACTTCCTGTGGATTTAATCAATAAAGATATGCTTATTGGATCCACTGTGACCAGCATCTCTGATAATGGTAATGCCGTGGTCGGTTCCAAACCAACCGATCTACTCCATGTCATGTTTACACGCAATAAAACACATGTACAGTTACGCCAGGTAAACACTGACTATATTACTGGTAACACACAAATTGATGAAGCTTTACGCAAAAGTACACTAGGAGCAATTATTAGCAACCAGAAAATTCAAGCATATAATAATGACTCAACGGCTATCGTATTCGATATGACCGGAGTTTTCTTAAGCGACAACAAAAAAATGAGTCCGTTCGATCGCAATTCAATTTATGGAATGTATAATCGTACAGAAAATTATCAATCCGACTGCTCGTACATTTCACAAATCAAGGCTTTCAAAGATAATGTTTCTATTAAAAGCTGTCTGTCATATACATTCTCTGTCAGCAATTCACAAGGGACATCACTCATAAAAGACCGTCCATTCACCGCAGAAATGACACGTTCCATCATGCTGTTAAAAGAAACACCTTACCGTCCACGTATGGCAGATTACCGGATCGGTGTATTCTTTACCGGACGCGAACAACTAGGCGAAGGAGCTAAAACGACCGCACCCGTTTACTATGCCAATCGATGGGATATACAACCGTCTGACACCGCCGCCTACCTACGTGGTGAGAAAGTGAAACCCACTAAACAGATTGTCTTCTACATCGATAATACTTTCCCGGAAAAATGGAAACCATATCTGCGGGAAGGAGTCACCCAATGGAATGAATTATTTGAACAGATTGGATTCAAAGATGTTGTAGCAGCCAAAGATTTCCCGACAGATGATCCGGAATTCGATCCCGACAATATCAAATATTCATGTGTCCGCTATGCTCCATCAAGCATTGAAAATGCAATGGGACCATCATGGGTAGACCCACGAAGCGGAGAAATCCTGAATGCCTCCGTATATCTATATCACAATGTCATCAAACTTATCAGCAATTGGTTGTTCGTTCAAACAGCACAAGCCGATAAAGATGTACGCACAGTCAATATTCCGGATGAAATGGTTGGAGATGCGTTGCGCTATGTACTTTCACATGAAATCGGACACTGTTTAGGATTTATGCACAACATGGGAGCTTCTTCCACCTTCCCGGTAGATTCTTTACGTTCACCGGAATTCACGCAGAAGTATGGTACCACTCCTTCCATCATGGACTATGCCCGCTTCAATTATGTAGCACAACCTGGCGATAAAGAACGTGGCGTTAAATTGACTCCTCCCCGCTTTGGTGAATACGACAAATACCTCATTAAATGGACGTATACTCCGGTATTCAATGTTAATTCTGCAGAGGAAGAAGCAATTATAACAAGCAAATGGATCAGTGATGCCATTAAAGAAAATCCTATGTACCGATATGGAAAACAACAAGTATATGGAGTTGTTGATCCCCGTTCACAAACGGAAGATATTGGTGACAACTCTGTGAAAGCAACTCAATATGGCATCAAGAACCTTAAGTATATCATGAATAATCTGGAAAGTTGGATTTCCGAAGGTGACGATACATACGAATACCGTGAAGATTTATTTATTGGTATCGTAGAACAACTTGCAATGTATGTTACCCATGTAGCAGGCAATGTAGGCGGCTATTTTGTCAACGAAGTTAAGGAAGGAGACACAATGCCACGTTTTGCACAGATTCCGAAGGCACAACAAAAAGAAGCCCTGAATTACCTATTCGAGATTTATAACGATCTGGATTGGCTTGACAACCAAAACTTGTTAACTAAATTCCCGGTTTCCGGTTCCCCTAAACAAACTATTCAAAACTTCATGTTAAGATATATACTGCCTGTACCTTTCCAGGTATCACAATACGAAGGATTAGAAAAAGATTCATTTACTGCTACCGAGGCTTTCAACATGATATACAATTTTGTATGGAAACCGACCATTTCCGGACGTACATTAACAGAATCCCAAATGAATCTCCAGAAACAATATATATACATGATGATGCAAACTGCCGGCTTCACAATCAAAGGAGCCGGGAAAGCATTGGCCGGAGAAAAACCACTTGACATCAATCACCGCCAGTTCGGATATACTTGTTGCCAGGGACATACTATCAAAGAGGACGTTATACACAACCCTGTAGCAGGTTTTGAATGGAAACCGTTGAATCGTTTTTCTATGACAGCCAAAGTTACTCAGGCAGATGTATACGCATATATAGCTAAAGCGAAACAACTGATGAAGCAAAAGGCAGCCAGTGCACCAGGGAAGACTAAAGCTCACTATGAATTATTATTAAAGATGCTCGACATCAACTTAAAATAAGGGAGGGACAAAAGATGAAAAAATTATTTTTATGGTTAATACCAATTTTGTTGATTATCGGATCAGCAAATGAAGCCAATGCCCGCTCCAAAAAGAAAAAAGGAAAAGCAAAAACCGAACAACAGACTGACAGTGTTCAAAAGAAAAAAAAGAGTGTCTACGACAAGCTTTTCAAAGATAAGAAGAAACATACAGTCAATAAAGGGACAATCACAGTTCATCAGTACGAGGATAAGATTTATCTGGAACTACCGGTTGAATTAATGGGACGGGATTTTTTAGTAAACTCTGCCATCACTACTGCAAGTGACATTTCACTGGCAGGCACAAAAGCTGCTCAAAGCAGGTATCTGATTATTGATAAAACCGATTCATTAATATTATTCCGAGATCCGAAATACAATGTTCGTCTCAACGAACAAGATGATAATCAAGAAGCGGCTTTTGCATTATCTCGTAGTAATGCTATTTACAAAGCATTTCCAATTGAAGGATACACCAGCGATTCAACGGCTGTTGTATTTAATGCCACTTCCTATTTCTCTTGTTCCAATAAAGATGTACTCAATCTTAGCGGACGCAGCTATGGAGGTATGCTCACAATTGTAAGCGCTTCCCCTCAAAGCAAAACATCTTTTGTAGACTCTGCAGACGCATTCGACAATTGTATCAGTATCACCCAAAACTGTACCGCAAAGTTGAGCATCAGCATCATGGGATTCGTCTCCAAAGAACAACCGGAATTAACCATGTCGGTGCAAACAACCCTGGCCCTACTGTCGAAAGAAAATATGAACACCCGCGAAGCCAATCCACGTGTAGGGACAGGTTATATCTCATACACAGACTATCGTAATGAAAAACGTTTCAAGAAAGGATATTATGTAACACGGCGTAATATAACGACGCAACAACCTGTTGTCTTCTACATCGACACTCTGATTCAAGATAGCTGGGTAAAAGCCATCCAAAAAAGTGCAGATGAATGGAATATAATATTTGAAGACTTAGGAATAGGAAAACCAATCATTATAAAACCGTATGAGAAAGATTCAACTTTCCGTGCTAATAACCCAATGATAAATACGATTGCTTTCCTAAATAACAATAATTCGGAAGTCACCGCATACAATATCACTGACTTACGCACTGGAGAAATCTTAAGTAGCAAGATAGGAGTACCACGCGACCTTGCCGTCAGCGTACGTCGCAATGGAGTATACCAAATGGCAGAGATTGATCCGCGCTTCCGGACTTATTACATTGCCGACAAGGTGATCTGTGAGAATCTGACAGCACGTATGCTAAAAGCATTTGGTCTTAGTCTGGGATTGGCAACTAATTTAGCTGGTTCTGCAGCATATTCTCCTGAAGAACTGCGTTCACCCGAATTTACTCAAAAATATGGTATCACAGCTTCAGTCATGGACAACGTACTATATAATTATCTGGCACAGCCCGGTGATAAAGAAAAAGGAGTGGCATTAATTGTCAATAAACCGGGTGTATGCGACGCATTTACGCTTAAATATCTGTATGCCGCCACCAGTGAAAATGAATCAGACACCTTGAAGAAATGGGCTATGGAACACGATGGAGATCCACGCTACTTCTATGGAAAGCGTTCACCAGCTTATGCTACAGACCCGCGTTGTCAGAACCATGATTTAGGTAATGATCCGATAGCCTCTTTAGATGCACAAATCGCTCATGTGAAATATGTAGTTAAAAATAGTCCTGCCTGGTTTCACGATGATAATATCCCCAATGATTATCGGGAGCTATTTCCTGATTTTGTGATTATTGAATTAATCAATAAAACACTGTCACCTGTATCTTCTTATATCGGAGGCATTTATATCAATGAAGCCAACGAAAAAAGCAATGTACCTTCCTATCAACCGGTATCGGCAGATATGCAAAGGAAAGTCGTACAAAAGATACTCAGCACCTTCTATGATTTAAGTTGGCTAGACTCTAATAAAGATTTTTTGCGTTTAGGTGGTGTCAATCCTGATATGTCAACATGGATTTACAATAACGGGTATCCGATGATGTCTTTAATGTTTCGTTTGATGCGTATGGGACTGAGCGTAGAGAAATCAACTAAATCATATACCCAGGAAGCATATTTGAATGATATAGAGAAACAATTATTCAAAGAAACTTTAAATGGGAAACCTTTAAGTGCTCCAATGATTGCACAACTGTCTGTATATATCAGTTCTTTGAAAGGAATGTGTCCGACATTAAAAGCTATTGATAAGGCTATATCAACAAGAGCGGCTTCTATTGCTCTCAACGAGCAAACTAATCATAAGTTACAAGAATTAGGATTACTGACAACTTTAGCCCCTATATCTGCAACAGAAAAACAATCTGGTATGGAACCTATGACTTCTGTTAATTTTTACTCCGGTACAGATATCGAAGCCATTTGCTATGATAAGTTGAAAAGTGCACGCCGCTATTTGATACAAGCTCGTTCTTTGGCTAGTAATGATATTGAACGTGGAAAATGCGATTATTTGATAGCAATGATTGACAGGGTAATCTGACCATTCCCCCTGCATTCATGATATTTACCTAAAATAAGAAGTTTAGTGATAGCAAAATATGTAACAATTTAAGAAATTCATATTATGGAACATATTATTTTATTTGTGCTTACCACAACAATGTATACATTCGCACAAGAGCCCGTCTCTTCCCCAATAATTAAGGGAAAAAGCAAGAAAGAGTTGGAAGCCGAAAGGTTGTAAATTTCTTCTTAGAGAAAGATCTGGAGACAATCCTCAATAAATAACAATCAAGCTATCACTAAATTTTTATCAAATTAAAACATGAAAAAAGCGACAATTTATATTTCATTATTATTCATAGCCTTGACCATGAATGCTCAAGATAAAACAAATGAGCTATCGGGATTTATTATACACAAACAAGAAAATGGATCTAATGGTTCATTAGACGGTGCCAATATCTTTTTGATCTATGCAAAAGACACACTGAAAACAACAAGCATAAATGGAGTATTCCGTTTCAAACCCATAAAAACAGGAAAAGCAAAACTCATTATCACTGCAATAGGGTGTCGGAAAATCGAAAAAGAATTAGATATAATAGCCGGAAAGAATCCTAATCTTTACATAGAGATTTTGGACGAATCCATCCAACTAGAAGAAGTCACCATCAAGGGCAGAATCCCCATTGTGACCCAGAATGGAGACACGCTAATATTCAACCCGAAGGCAGTCAACGTACAAGAAGGAGATGTCGCTATGAATATAGTCGAGCAACTTCCCGGAACAGAGACTGACGACCATTCCGTGAAAATCATGGGAAAACAAGTAACCAAAACTTATATAGACGGCAAACTAATATTCGGAAGTGACCCAATGGCAGCACTAAAGAATCTTTCTGCAACAGATGTATTAAAAATCAAGGCTTATGATGAATATGAAAATACGAAAACAAAAAAACTAATGTACAGAGGAGATCTCACCAGAGTGCTCAACATAGAAACTAAAAGCAAACTCATCAGTTCATGGAAGGCACATCTATTGGCTAGTGCAGGCAGCAACCTAGATTCAACGAACGACAAAGGAAAGTTCCGTAAAGGACTCGGATTCACAGCAAACTTTTTCTCCGAGAAATTTTTACTCACAAGTAATGTGTTTCACAATAATATCAACCGGAAATCAAATAATATCAAAGATGTTCTTTCTATTTCCGATCCGGGTAGTACATACAACGAAACGACTTATGCAGATCTGGCTACGGAACGCTCATGGGACACAGAAAATGGAACATACGGTACATTCAGAGCATTTTACACTTTCGGATATAATCGCGATAATACAAATACACGATCCGAACAACATTATTTTCCTGACAACAATTATCAGCAGCGCCTTTATGAAGAACAAAATAGCAACAGCGATAAAAAACAAAATCACTATTCCGAATTTTCTTTCTCCAATTCAAATGACAAATGGGGAGAATTCCGTTGGAACCAGCTTATAACATATAACAACAACAAAGATTGGCAATCGCTTTACATCTATAATGAAGAAAACAATCTTCAAACATCGAAAAGCCTGATGCATTACGATAATCTAAATAAGAATTTTCATGTGAAGGAAGATGTCAGTTATGTCAACAGTATTACCGACAGAATCGGATATACATTAGAAAGTTCAGTAGATATAAATAAAGGCAAAGATCATTCATTACGGATAGACACATTAGAAAGTTCGACAACACAAACTTATCTGACTATTCCATCAAAACTCCGCAATACGGAGTGGAACGGCAATGCGCAACTAATATATATACTGAATCCAAAAAATGACACCCAAATATCTCTTGACTATTCCGTTAAATACGAAAACGGATGGAAACACCAATTCGCCTGGAATATGTTGAGCCCCACAAATCCACAAACAGACGAAGCCAATACATATAGTTATAAAGTAAATAACCTGACACAAAAACAGGAAGTTTCATTTCACTTTTTTCCCTTTAAAAACACAAGTTGTGACATTTCAGCCGGACTGAAGGAAACTACACTTAAGCGGAAAGAAAAAGAAATGGACAACTACCGTAAAACATTCATCTCTCCAGCAGTAGCAATATCTTTTGTGCATACAGATATAACAAATTCATGGAGTGCCGCTTACAGACTGCATAATTTTGTACCAAACATAGTGCAGTTACGCCCACAAATAGATAATAGCAATCCTTACACGCTGCGCAGTGGCAATCCCAACTTAAAACAATCATATCTACATTCGTTCCTCTTCAATTGCAATCGTATGTTAGGAAAACATAACCACACCATAGGTGTTATTATCAATGCCTCCATCCGCCAACACTCTCCTGTTGCAAAGACAACCTATTACAATGCCGAAACTTATCTACCGGAATTGCAATACACAGCACCTGCACACAGTTCTCTAATTAGTTTTGAAAACGTAAAAGGGTATTGGGGCATAAAAGGCAAACTGATATGGCAGGCTCCTATACGTAATATAAAATCCAAATATGCCTTATCTACCGGATTCAACTACGAACATAACCCATATTATATAGGAGAAAATAAGACTACAACACGTACCTATGATCCATCGCTCGAACATTTTCTACTCTGTAATCTAACTAAAAGATTAAAAATAACAATCAGTGCCAATACCCATTATGTACATAGTATCAATACTGAAAATTATACAAGTAAAACATTCTATCAAACGGCAGGAGCAACATTTGATATAAGCCAAATATGTAAATACTTCTATCTAAGTAGTCATTATAATTTCATTTTCAGCCATGATTATGGAATCAATAAAGAGATTAACCGCAATCACACCCTACACTTGAACATAGGCTGTAAAGTGTTAAATCGCAAAGGAGATATTAGTATTACCGCATATGATCTACTAAATAGTCATCGGACTTTCAACAGCCAAATGTATTCCAACTACATTCAAAACACGTGGTCAAATTATTATGGACGGTTTTTCACCATAAATTTTACTTATCGGTTTGGTAAAGTGAAATCGAGCTACGAAGGTATTACAAACGACGGAAGCATACGCGAATATAGGCCGATGTCCGGCAAAATATGAATCTTATATTAGTTTTCTAATCCTAGAAAACAAGCCATAGAAGCTAAAGATCCTTTCAGTAAAGTGTATAAACGCCGAAATCCCCTTGACTCATTCCTGAACCAAGGGGATTCTTCTTTAAAACGGCGGCTACCTACTCTCCCACTGTTACGCAGTACCATCGGCGTGACGAGGCTTAACTTCTCTGTTCGGAATGGGAAGAGGTGGAACCCTCGTGCTATAACCACCTGAATAAGGTTATGACATGATGAAAAGTAAAATATAAAGTATTATTCGCGAAAGAATAATCCGCTAAACGTATATACCCAACCGGTACATATTTGAAAGAAAGTGGACGGGCAATTAGTAATGCTCGGCTATGATGTTACCACCTTTACACCTGCATCCTATCAACGTCATCGTCTTTGACGACCCTAAGAAATCTAATCTTGTGGCTGGCTTCGTACTTAGATGCTTTCAGCACTTATCCAATCCCGACTTAGATACCCAGCGATGCACCTGGCGGCACAACTGGTAAACCAGAGGTCAGTCCAACACGGTCCTCTCGTACTAGTGTCAGAGCCACGCAAATTTCATACGCCCACGATAGATAGAGACCGAACTGTCTCACGACGTTCTGAACCCAGCTCGCGTGCCACTTTAATGGGCGAACAGCCCAACCCTTGGGACCTTCTCCAGCCCCAGGATGTGACGAGCCGACATCGAGGTGCCAAACCCCTCCGTCGATATGAGCTCTTGGGAGGGATCAGCCTGTTATCCCCGGAGTACCTTTTATCCTTTGAGCGATGTCCCTTCCATGCGGAAACACCGGATCACTATGCTCTAGTTTCCTACCTGATCGACCTGTCTGTCTCCCAGTCAAGCGCCCTTATGCCATTACACTCTGCGGACGGTTACCAATCGTCCTGAGGGCACCTTTAGAAGCCTCCGTTACACTTTTGGAGGCGACCACCCCAGTCAAACTACCCACCAAACAGTGTCCTCTTATCCAAGAGTTAGAACTCAAATAATCAAAGGGCCGTATTTCAACAGCGACTCCACAAATACTGGCGTACCTGCTTCGAAGTCTCCGGCCTATCCTACACATCAATTACCCAAATTCAATGTTAAGCTATAGTAAAGGTTCACGGGGTCTTTTCGTCCCATCGCGGGTAATCGGCATCTTCACCGATACTACAATTTCACTGAGCTCACGGTTGAGACAGTGTCCAGATCATTACACCATTCGTGCAGGTCGGAACTTACCCGACAAGGAATTTCGCTACCTTAGGACCGTTATAGTTACGGCCGCCGTTTACTGGGGCTTCAATTCAATGCTTCTCTTGCGATGACATCTCCTCTTAACCTTCCAGCACCGGGCAGGTGTCAGGCTGTATACGTGATCTTTCAATTTGGCACAGCCCTGTGTTTTTGTTAAACAGTTGCCTGGACCTATTCTCTGCGCCCAACTCTCGTTGGGACCCTTTATCCCGAAGTTACAGGGTCAGTTTGCCTAGTTCCTTAACCGTGAATCACTCAAGCGCCTTAGTATATTCAACCCGACTACGTGTGTCCGTTTGCGGTACGGGTACCTTAAAGATTAAGTTTAGCGGATTTTCTTGGGAGTATGCTTACACGCGCTATTACCGTTTCCCGGAGGAATTGGTATACTATCAGGTTCGACTCTCTTTGTGGATTTGCCTGCAAAGATCAAAATCTACACCCTTCAACGGACTATTCCGTCAGTCCGCGGCGCTGTCACTGCTCCGTCTCCACGTCACTCTGAAAGGTAGTACAGGAATATTAACCTGTTCTGCCATCGGCATCACCGTTCGGCTGAGCCTTAGGACCCGACTAACCCTGATCCGATTAGCGTTGATCAGGAAACCTTAGTCTTTCGGCGAGGGGGTTTCCCACCCCCTTTATCGTTACTTATACCTACATTTGCTTTTCCACACGCTCCAGCAAAGCTCACGCTTCACCTTCGACGCGGAGTGGAATGCTCCCCTACCGATGTTTGCACATCCCATAGCTTCGGTAAATTGCTTCATGCCCGATTATTATCCACGCCAAACTCCTCGACTAGTGAGCTGTTACGCACTCTTTAAATGAATGGCTGCTTCCAAGCCAACATCCTAGCTGTCTTAGCAATCTGACTTCGTTAGTTCAACTTAGCAATTATTTCGGGACCTTAGCTGATGGTCCGGATTCTTCTCCTTTAGGACATGGACCTTAGCACCCATGCCCTCACTCCCGGGATAGGACTACTGCGCATTCGGAGTTTATCAAGACTTGATAGGCGGTGAAGCCCTCGCATCTTATCAGTCGCTCTACCTCACAGTAGTAATTCCCGAGGCTGCACCTAAATGCATTTCGGGGAGTACGAGCTATCTCCAAGTTTGATTAGCCTTTCACCCCCACCCTCAGTTCATCCGGAAGCTTTTCAACGCTTATCGGTTCGGTCCTCCAGTTAGTGTTACCTAACCTTCAACCTGACCAAGGGTAGATCACTTGGTTTCGCGTCTACTCCTTCCGACTGGGCGCCCTGTTCAGACTCGCTTTCGCTTCGGCTGCGCATCTCAAGATGCTTAACCTTGCCGGAAAAAGTAACTCGTAGGTTCATTATGCAAAAGGCACGCCGTCACTTCTTACGAAGCTCCGACCGCTTGTAGGCGCACGGTTTCAGGGACTATTTCACTCTTCTGTTCGAAGTGCTTTTCACCTTTCCTTCACAGTACTGGTTCGCTATCGGTCTCTCGGGAGTATTTAGCCTTACCGGATGGTCCCGGCAGATTCACGCAAGATTCCTCGTGTCCCGCGCTACTCAGGATACCACTACGCTTCGTTTAGCTTCGAATACAGGACTATCACCGTCTATGGTCCAATTTTCCAAAGGGTTCTTCTCACTAAACTTCTTGCGACATCGTGGTCCTACAACCCCAATATTGCCGTAACAACATTGGTTTGGGCTAATCCCCGTTCGCTCGCCACTACTAGGGGAATCATTATTATTTTCTTTTCCTGCAGGTACTAAGATGTTTCAGTTCCCTGCGTTAGCCTCCATCTAGGATGGATGATGTTCCTTCAGAACACCGGGTTGTCCCATTCGGAAATCTCCGGATCAAAGGTTATTTGCACCTCCCCGGAGCTTATCGCAGCTTATCACGTCCTTCATCGCCTCCGAGAGCCAAGGCATCCGCCATGCGCCCTTGCTTACTTTCTTTCAAACGTTCTGTCCGTGTATTGGTATTGGTGTGGAATCGCTTCCGGCCGCCAATATTGCATACCCGGACACGTACGGTTTGATATATACTTTTAGCTCTTACTTTTTATTTTACTTCTTGTACATCATGTCAAAGATCGTTTCTCTTTTCAGAGACTGTGGAGAATAACGGATTCGAACCGTTGACCCTCTGCGTGCAAGGCAGATGCTCTAGCCAGCTGAGCTAATCCCCCAAAAGAGTTTCGGAGTAGTCCCAGGCAGAGTTGAACTGCCGACCTCTACATTATCAGTGTAGCGCTCTAACCAACTGAGCTATAGGACTAGTTCAACCTTGTCTACCTGTGCGTTAGACTCGGCTTCTTGTTTCTCTTGTTTATCTCTATCTATACTTCTATAGATGGTTGATCTATATCTTATAAATAAACAAGTACCAGTAGTACAAAAACAGAACCTTGAAAAAGCCATCATTACGGCATCTCTCCAGAAAGGAGGTGTTCCAGCCGCACCTTCCGGTACGGCTACCTTGTTACGACTTAGCCCCAATTACCAGTTTTACCCTAGGACGCTCCTCGCGGTTACGTACTTCAGGTACCCCCGGCTTTCATGGCTTGACGGGCGGTGTGTACAAGGCCCGGGAACGTATTCACCGCGCCATGGCTGATGCGCGATTACTAGCGAATCCAGCTTCACGAAGTCGGGTTGCAGACTTCGATCCGAACTGAGAGAGGTTTTGGGGATTAGCATCCTGTCGCCAGGTAGCTGCCTTCTGTACCCCCCATTGTAACACGTGTGTAGCCCCGGACGTAAGGGCCGTGCTGATTTGACGTCATCCCCACCTTCCTCACATCTTACGACGGCAGTCTCTCTAGAGTCCTCAGCAGAACCTGTTAGTAACTAAAGATAAGGGTTGCGCTCGTTATGGCACTTAAGCCGACACCTCACGGCACGAGCTGACGACAACCATGCAGCACCTTCACACCTGCCTTGCGGCTAACATGTCTCCACGTTATTCAGGTGCAATTTAAGCCCGGGTAAGGTTCCTCGCGTATCATCGAATTAAACCACATGTTCCTCCGCTTGTGCGGGCCCCCGTCAATTCCTTTGAGTTTCACCGTTGCCGGCGTACTCCCCAGGTGGAATACTTAATGCTTTCGCTTGGCCGCTTACCGTATATCGCAAACAGCGAGTATTCATCGTTTACTGTGTGGACTACCAGGGTATCTAATCCTGTTTGATACCCACACTTTCGAGCATCAGTGTCAGTTGCAGTCCAGTGAGCTGCCTTCGCAATCGGAGTTCTTCGTGATATCTAAGCATTTCACCGCTACACCACGAATTCCGCCCACCTCTACTGTACTCAAGACTGCCAGTTTCAACTGCAATTTTACGGTTGAGCCGCAAACTTTCACAACTGACTTAACAATCCACCTACGCTCCCTTTAAACCCAATAAATCCGGATAACGCTCGGATCCTCCGTATTACCGCGGCTGCTGGCACGGAGTTAGCCGATCCTTATTCATATGGTACATACAAGAGGGTATGCATACCCTGTTTTATTCCCATATAAAAGAAGTTTACAACCCATAGGGCAGTCATCCTTCACGCTACTTGGCTGGTTCAGACTCTCGTCCATTGACCAATATTCCTCACTGCTGCCTCCCGTAGGAGTTTGGACCGTGTCTCAGTTCCAATGTGGGGGACCTTCCTCTCAGAACCCCTATCCATCGTCGTCTTGGTGGGCCGTTACCCCGCCAACTAACTAATGGAACGCATCCCCATCGATAACCGAAATTCTTTAATATCAAGATCATGCGATCTTGATATGCTATCGGATATTAATCTTTCTTTCGAAAGGCTATCCCCGAGTTATCGGCAGGTTGGATACGTGTTACTCACCCGTGCGCCGGTCGCCATCGGAAGTTTGCAAGCAAACTCCCATGCTGCCCCTCGACTTGCATGTGTTAAGCCTGTAGCTAGCGTTCATCCTGAGCCAGGATCAAACTCTTCATTGTAAAAGTATCTTTAATCATCCGTTAGGATGTCTTTTGCTCTGTTCAGGACGCCGTAAATTCATTGACTCTTTTCAAGTACCTGTGTCTCATAATACATTGCTGCATTAAGACAAGTATTGACGGTTCTATTTTTTTACTTGTACTACTTGTATTGTTTATCAATATTTCAAAGAACTTGTCGCTTTCGTTTCAAAAGCGGGTGCAAAGGTAAGCGCTTTATTTTTAACCGCCAAACTTTTTCGGAAGTTTTTTTCATTTTTTCTTTTTACTCATTTCTCAGGCTCTCTTTGCGAAAGGGAAAGAATGTATAAAAGAAAAGAAACAAAGGACGCTTTCTTTACGAATCGGACTGCAAAGATAAGAACTTTATTTTATATCTTCCAAAACTTTTTCGAAGTTTTTTTTGTTCTTATGTTGAAGACCAAGACGCGCTTTCTCACTAAGTCAATCTTACAAGGCTTTCTTCTCTTGGAAAGCGGGTGCAAAAGTAGGCCCTTTTTACATATACTCCAAATATATCAGGATCTTTTTTCGAAGTTTTTTTGAAGGATTTTGCTAAAGTGCTGAAAGAGAATGATGTTGTAGAACATGTTTTCTTTATCATAAAAGGATTGGGGAGGAAACGGTAAAGGAAATGAACATTATTATATTGCATGCGGGTACGCGCGTGCGCATGCGAAGAATCGCACACATGAAAAGAATAGAGCGAAAGGGATAAACAAGAGAAAAAAGGTAGATTAGACAACGGATTGTTGATTGAAGAGATCCGTTAGTTCCGGTGGTCCCACATATTGTGGGAAAGTATTCCCGCATATTATGGGAATTTGTTCCCTATTAATAGGGAATATTTTCCCAAGCGCCCGGGAAACTTTTCCCACAATATGTGGGACTGATACACGGTATATGGAAACAAGCAAAAGGAAGAGGGCGGATACGATATAACTATACTTGGCAAAAGCCGGCAATTGAGGCATATATCAGGCATTCAAGCGATAAAAAAAACGCGAAATGCCCCAAAAACAGAGGAGTGCTTGCAGAGGTGCAAAAAGCAGATATATCATTATCAATCAATGGATTGAATCAAAAAAAAGGAAATTCGGATAGTGAGAGCAAACGCCTGCCCTCACTATGCTATCATACTTGCCCTAATAGCGGAAAGCACGATGAATAAAGGGATTGAAGAGAAATGTGAGAGCATGAGGGCAAAAAAGGGAAATAATTCCTGTGGGAGGATTAAGAAAAATGAACTTAGGGGAGAATTACGAAAGAGGAATTTTATCTTTTCTTATGAAAGTAAGTAAATATAGGCACTGGCTGAATTTACTAAATGAACGGAGAAAAACTTAATACCAAATTGGAAGAAGAAACAAAAAATGTGCCGAATGTGCTAAAACTCTCTTTTTAATGTAATACCCCTCACCACAAACAGTTGTAGTGAGGGGTATTCTTCGTTTATAAAGGTTCGGGACGCATTCTTATCCAACCTATTACAGATATGTCCAATCTATTTTCAAGATTTAATAGACATAGACAATGTAGCGTGCAAAGTGGTTGTTTACTTAATCTTCAAAGCAAAACCACCTCCGGGTGCCAAATGAATCTTCAACTTACTGTCATTCTTTATCCGGATGGATTCACATTTATAATCACGCCCGATCCGGTGAGCATTTGCTCCATCTTTAAACAATGTGGCGTCATACGTCTTATCACCCAGGAAAGAGCAATCCACTTCGATGTCACGTGCCGTCCAATTGGTAATTCCACCTATATACCAGACATTTCCACTCCGGCGTGCTGTCACGATATACTCTCCCATCTTACCATCAAGCACGATACTTTCATCCCACACTGTCGGAACATCAGCAATAAATCCTGTTGATTCCGGTTCGCGCATATAGTTGCTCGGCGTATCACACAACATATTGAAAGGAGATTCGAATACAACATACAGAGCAAGTTGCCGGCAACGGGTTCCTTGGCTCATCGGTTCAGTATTGCAAGGGTAATAATTACCTTTCGAAGCATTCCGCATCGCTCCTTGAGTGTAGTCCATCGGACCGGATACCTGACGAATGAAAGGAATCATCACGTCATACTTCACCTGATCCACTGAAGCCGGACTCCATTTCATCTGTTCCAAACCATGGACACCTTCAAAGTTCAACACATTCGGATAGGTACGATTCAAACCGGCTGGTTTGTGCGTTCCGTGCAAGTCGAGGATCAGTTTGTATTTAGCACACATTGCGGCAGCCCGATAATTGAACGCAGTCATAAGCTGATCGTCACGATCCATAAAGTCGACCTTAAAACCTTTTACTCCCATGTCGGCATAATAACGGCAAACGTTCTCCATATCACGTTCGAAAGCATAATAACCAGCCCAAAGAATGATGCCTACATTTTTGGTGGCTGCATAATCTACCAATTCTTTCAGATTAATCTCTTTCACCACTTGCATCAAATCCGCTTGCAGATTTACCGCCCAACCTTCGTCAAGTATCACATACTCAATGCCGTTTGCAGAAGCAAAATCAATGTAGGCTTTATAAGTCGGATTATTGACTCCGGTCACAAAATCAACACCATCCAAATTCCAGTCATTCCACCAGTCCCATGCTACTTTGCCGGGTTTGATCCATGAAAGATCCGTCAGACGGGAAGGGGCAGCCAATAAATAGCTCAAGTTGCTTGCTGCCAAATCCTTATCGGAAGTGGTAACAATGCTCATGCGCCACGGGAAATTCCGGGGTTTATCTACTTTGGCAATGTAAGCTTCATGCTCTTTCACCAACATCTGAAGCCGATTGTGTCCGCCTTGCACCATCTTCTTGGGGTATGGAGCGAAACGTCCCGTCAATCGGTTGTCTCCTTCAGCAGCAGACAAATAGAGACCGGGATAATTCTCCAAATCGGATTCTGTGATACAAATCTTAACGCCTTCGCCGGCATCTACGACTAATGGCAAAAACATCAAACGTTTTTTATTCAGCTTCGATAATGGATCGGTAGTATAAGTATTTTCGAAGGAATTGAAATATTGAGAGTCATAATCACCGTCCTTTCCCGTTTTTACATAAGGTACGGAAGCTACCATATCGGATGGAAAACGATAATCTACTGTTTCATCTACTACATTGAAAGGTTTCTTCGAACGGCTGACAAAGCGGTAAGCAATACCATCGTTGTATGCACGAAACTCTACATTCCAGTCTTTTTTAAACCGAAGAGTCAACTCGTTATAGTGGTCTCTTAATTCACTGGCACGATAGAAAGGAGAAGGGATCATCTGATCGACTTTTTTCCCGGAAGTGCCGGACAACTTTGCTTTCTCTCCCCAGACTTCTCCGTTATCCAATGTCATCGAAATTGGAGAAGGAGCAAGAATCTGCCGTCCGTTACAGCAGATTTCATAAGTCAACTTGTCACCTACGGTAATCGTTGTTTGAAGCTTTCCATCCGGAGAGTTCAAAGTAAATTGTTTTTGCGCCTGTACCGTAAGCGTACATGCGACAACACACAAGAATAATAAAATCTTCAGTTTTTTCATGGTTTTAATTATAGTAGTTATCAAATTATAAAAGAACGACGCAAAAATAAAATAATATATTATAGTAACCTATATGAAAACTAAAAACAAAGGCAAAAAAGATCGGCATTATTTCCGATATATCTTCCACGTCAAATCAACTGTCAAAGGCAACGACTATCAGTTCACCATCACCTTCTATCCGATGGATGTTTGCGGTTCTGGATACCAAAGACAAGTAATTTTTGTTCATTTAATACGCACTTCGATTGACTTCCCATTCTCAACCTTGTATTTTTCTATAATATTATTATCCTTTTTTATCAGAACCTGTAATGCGTTGCCTTTATTGCGTTTCACTTCAATATCAAATGTTGCGCCAAATGCACAAATGCGTTTCAAAGACATTGTATTCCAACCTTCCGGAAGTTGCGGTGTCAGTTTGAAAGCATTCAACGCAATAGGGCGTATGCCAAACAAACCTTCCGTCATAATACGACAATATAAAGCACTTTCTGTCGACAGATGGCGTTGGTTTCCTTCCGGCCATGCTTCTACCGCATAAGGGACATGGTCGCCCAGCAAGCGAGTTGCAGAATATTTCTCCAAATATTCAGTAGCTATCTCCCGGGCACCACAAGCGTAGGCTCCCCGAAAAGCATAGAGGGTAGAACGATCCCAATAAGTAGAAGTGCCCGACTGCGTGAGCAGTCCATTCTCCATCCACAATTTATCTGAAAACAACGCTGAGACAGTACCTTCAGCACGGTCATAAATTCCCATAGTCAACGGAATGCAAATCCAGGAACGAAGCACATCATTACCATCATAGTAACGATACGTTTCATATCCTTCCACATTCCAGGCAAAATATGCATCCATATTCTTATAAAGTTCAGTAGCTTTATCCCGGTAGGATTTTATCTGCTCACGATCTTTTTTCAGTGCTTTCCCCAAATAAGTAGCCGAAATCAAAGCGTCATAATACAATGAAGAAGTACACAAATTAGCTTTCCCGGAAGGGAAGCGGTTTTCCAGTTCGTCAGAGTCCGATTCCACTACCCCTTCAGCGTTCAGCTTCCGGTTGCAGTATTCCAAACACCATTCAATCAGCGGCCACAACTTTTCCGCCTCGTGGCGGTTACCGGACGCCAGAGCATAACGCGCCGCACCATAACCAACCATTGCCACATCTCCACGATCACCTGCCACACCAAAACAATCTATCCCTTCTGCAATTATAGAAGAAGGCAAAGGTTTATACTCGTCATTCATGTAGCGCATAAACAAACTGAATGAATTCATTGCCGAACGGTTTCCTGCCGGATAGCCCAAATAAGGAAAAAACGGATTGATGTATTCTGCCTGGTCATTCGCCCAAATACCTGCGTAATAAGCTTCTCCACCAGGGCTTTGCATATATCCGCCCTTTGTATCAAATATACTTTCCGAACCGCGTATCTTGGCAAACGAGAACATAGTATTGATTACATCACTCGGAGTTTCGAGCACCAAGTTACTCTGCACTTGCCGCAAGAATTCCCGTCGTGCCATAAGTTCTTTCTCAACATCCAGTGCCAACTCCCAGTCATTCTTTTTGTATCCTGCATAAAGAACTTGGAAACAAGCCCTCTCACCTGCCTTCAATTGGCAAACGCCTTCTTTTGCAGGAGACGAAAGAGTGGCTGTTAATGTATAGCTACCTTCTACTCCTCTTGCTTCATCAGTACGATAAGAAAGGCTATTCGAAGGAAATTCCACTGTCAAGGAACGATCCGTTACATTCTCCAACTCGTACTTTTCACAGAAAACCGGATACGAGGTAGAAGGAAAAAGCGTACGTGTCAGTGCAATACCTTTATCGGAATATATACTCTTTACAGTCATCACCCCACTCAAAGATACAGTTTCTACCTTCTCTCCCAGTAATGGCTGTCCATTTACAAGACACAGATATGCCCAGTCGCCATTGAAACGATGCTGCAAACTAGCGTGGGTATCATTAGGGATAGTACGGAAAGTCGGTAAGACTATATTCCTGTCAATCACCCACTCGCCTGTTTCATTCACACCATAACGCAACACTGTAGATACTTTCAGTCCGCTCATTTCAATATGGTCATGATGAGCGCCATTCACTTTCCAGCAAATACTATCGGGTGAAACAATAGTCCATCTTCCAGTTTCACCAGCATTCAAAAAATTCATGCCGAACAAAGTAGCCAGCACCGCAATCCATGTTTTCTTTTGCATAATCATTATATTCATTTTTTATCTGACAAGTTATTATTTCTTTAGTTTTAGAGTGTTGCCACAATCTTCTAGATAGAAGATACGTGCCCGTTCAGCCCCTGACGGGTTGTTGGGCTGGTGAAGAACCAGGCACAGTTGGCCATCTGTTGTTTTGAAAATCATGCCATGCCCGCCGTTGTCCGGAAACAGCGGTATATCTTGATGTTTCCAAGGTCCTTTGACCGAGCCGGTAATGGATTCCGATATGCCTATAGCATAATTGCCATGGTTGAAACTCGACCAAATCATCAGCAGACGTCCTGTTTTAGTCCGGTATAGGTAACAACCGTCTGTAATATAACCTTTAGGTAACCCCTGTGATATCATTAAACCATCAGACCATTCCGGAGCTGAGCCATTAAATAAAACCATCGGTGTCCCTATGGTTTGGGAAAGGTCCTCACTAAGTTCAACAAGTTCCATAGTACCGTCGCCATGTAATTGCACCCATTCGTGGCAATACACCATGTAAGGAACGTTGTTCTCAACCCATAACGTTCCGTCAAGAGCCATATAATCAAGCTGTGTATGCGGATATTTCCCGAACGGGACAAATGGTCCGTAAGGAGAATCGGAATGAAAAACTTGTGTGCCGCGAAATGTGTATTCCGGCCATCCTTCCGTACTCTTTTTCCATTTCAAATCGCTAGTTATTGTGGCAAAAAGGTAATAGCGACCTTTATATTTATGCACTTCCGGAGCCCATACCGAACCTTTGAGAGCATTACTGTCCGGGATTGTCAGTACACGTGACGGCCCCTTCCATTCTTTAAGGTTTGTGCTGGTATAAACCACCACACCACCTCGGATACAGCCGTTGGCATCCAATGTGTCTTTGGTACAGTACATGTAGTATCTGTTTCCGTCATTGAGAATAAACGGATCACGAATATTGATATCGTCAATGTTCAGAGCATATATCGAACACACCGAACTGCAAAAAATCAAAAGACTCAATAAATGTTTCATAATCATTATGGTGGAACTGTTTTTTACTGATTAAATACATATTCTAAGGTTTGAAGCATTCTACTGTCAGGACCGACCATTATTTCAAATATCCCGGAATCACATACATAATCCGAATTCGCATTATAATATCCAAGTATATCAGGCGTGATGCTGAAAGTGATTTGTTGTGTTTCGCCCGGTTTCAGTGTGATGCGCTGATAAGCTTTCAGCTCTTTTACCGGACGGGCAATCTGTGCTACCTTATCCCGAATATAAAGTTGTGCAATTTCAGTCCCTTCAACTGTCCCTGTATTGGTTATGTTTACACAAACTTCATTACCCTCCATTTCTACTGCTCCATATTTGAATGTGGTATAGCTTAAGCCATATCCGAATGGGTACAGCGGTTCATTGCTTATATCTATATAATTGCTGCAATAACGATTGAATACACCATCTTGCGGGTCGGGATGACTGGACATAAGGTGATTGTAATATACAGGGATTTGTCCGACAGCACGTGGAAAGGTTACAGTCAGTTTGCCGCTTGGGTTCTTCTTTCCGAAAATCACATCTGCGATAGCTTCTCCTGCCTCCGAACCGCCAAACCACACATTCAATATTGCCGGTATGTGGTCACTCTCCCAATCCAGAACAAGCGGGCGACCGGTGAATAAAAGCAGAACGACCGATTTTCCTGTAGCAACGAGCTTGCGCAACAAGTCACGCTGAGTGTCTGGTATGGTTATATCTGCACGCGAAGCAGATTCCCCGCTCATATCTGCACATTCGCCCATTGCTGCGACAATAACATCAGCTTTGGCTGCTACTTCAAGTGCTTCGCGATGTAGCCGGCTGTCATCTCCACGTCCTATCGGTCGTAATCCCATGGCATTCTGCTGAACGGTTTCATCATAATAGATATTGCAACCTTGGGCATATAGGATTTCGGCCGAACCGTCCACGGTCTCCTGCATGGCTTGGAGAAGTGATTTATGCAATTGGTCGTTACACAACATACTCCAGCATCCGCACATATTATTTCCGGCATCAGCCAATGGACCAATTAGTGCAATTTTACCTTTTTGTTTGAGAGGTAAAAGCTCATCCTGATTTTTCAATAATACAAATGTTTCTGTTGCAATTTGTTGTGCAACCTCACGGTGGGCTGTGTTGAAAATATCATTTTTCACTCTCTCTCTATTGCAATATTTATACGGATTGTCGAATAATCCGAGTTGTTGCTTGGCCCGCAGTACCCGGCGGCATGCGTCATCAATCATTTTTTCGGTGATTGCACCACGGTGGAGAGCATCTTCAAGCGTATTGACAAATAGCCCCGACACCATATCCATATCAGTACCGGCCTTAATAGTTACGACTGCTGCATCATTTTCAGATGCACACCCCATTGTCGCTACCTCAGGCACTGAACCGTAATCAGTGACAACAAGCCCGTTGAATGCCCAATCGCTACGCAGTACATCATTAACAAGCCATCCCGATGATGTGGCATGCTGGCCGTTAATAAGGTTGAATGATGTCATAAGGCTGCCAACACCTTGTTTAATGGCTGCATGGAAAGGTGGCAGATAGTAGTTGAACATATTTTCACGACTCATATCTACTGCGTTATAGTCACGCCCACCTTCAGCAGCTCCGTACAAGGCAAAATGCTTGACACAAGCCATTAGAGTAGAGTCGTTTGTCATATCATCCCCTTGGTATCCCCGAATATAGGCACGTGCCATTACGCTACCCAGATAAGGGTCTTCTCCTGAACCTTCGGCAATACGCCCCCAACGTGGGTCACGGCAAATGTCGACCATAGGGCTGTAATTCCAATTTACTCCGTCAGCGGTTGCTTCAATGGCTGATATCCTGGCCATTTGCTCCACTGCGGTGCTATCCCACGAACAAGATAGCGCCAATGGTATCGGAAAGATTGTTTCATAGCCGTGCACTACATCGGCACCAACCAGTAGCGGAATTCCATGTGGTCCTTGTTCGACAGCAAGATGTTGAAGACGGGAAATTTCTTCTACCCCTTTTATATTGAAGAATCCACCTATTTTCCCCGAAAGGATTAGGCTGTCTAATTCAGTTCCTTTTACTGTTCCCGAAACAATATCACCGCCCACCGGTAGATTGAGTTGCCCTAATTTCTCGTTAAGAGTCATTTGAGACATTAAATTGTCAATGAATCGTTCGTCGGCTGTTTTTTGAGAACAAGACACAAGTGCAAGACTTGCACTGAATAGAGTAATAATGGTTAGTCGTTTCATTATTGAGAATATAAATTAAAAAAAACGCGCTCCGCCTCCTTGGAAACGAAGCGCGTTTATACAAACTTTATTTTATTGCCAAATCTCTATATACAAAATTCGACATTAGAGCCTTGTAAAGGTACACGTATTTGTATTCATATCCCATTTCAAACGATATACCCCATATTGTTTATCGATATTATTTTTTGTAGCTCCAAAATTTTCCTTGTTCCCTCCATCAGCTTCATATCCATTTGCACGCCCAAATGAGCCGTCTAGGGAAACAATTTCTACTTCGGAAGAATTGAAAACACGATTCCAGTTGTCTTTTGCCAGATAGAAAGACACAGCTCCCCAAAAGGCATGAAAATAGAATGTTGTTTCAAATATCCCTTCACCTGTTTTGGCACAACAAAGATATTGCCCGGGAGTAGCAAATCCCCAATTGTCTACACTCAAATATTCCCAAACATTCCCATCTGTCTTTGGATGTCCAAAGCCATTTCCGGTAAGCCACATCGCATCAGGATAACTTGTTTTGTCTGTTCTCTCCACATAAATAAAATCTCTATCCGAACGATAACTGATACGATAAGTCCCGCTTACAGCCCTAAACTTATACTGCCCGTCAGCCCATTCGAAAAATTCCGGTTGAAGCATATATTGTAAGTAGGAAAATCCTTCAAATGCAACCTCTTGTCCCTGTGTCAATTCAAGCTCCACTTCCAAGAAATCAGGCGTTTCACTTCGCTGCATCAGTTGCCCATTTACCTTGAATTCTAATGATTTAATATCATCTTCATTCATCTTATTGACCGCCGCGATTACCCCTTTGTTCATATCAATGCGAAGGCGATATACTCCGGGAGTAAAATCTTTACCAGGAATCAGGTCACCAGTAAAATGTCCATTTCCTATGCTACTCAAATTATCAACTTGATAATGCTTGTCCAGCAGATTAGCTGGTAACGGATCGAGCGTCTGGGTACCAATGCCTGTACCCCAGTCACCACGCTTCTTAAAAAACTTCAGATGAAAATCATTATCCAGAAATAATGTTGTTTCGAAAACACCCTCATCAACTTTCACACACTGATAAGAATCACCAGTATTAAATTGCCAACCATGAACCGTTACTCTTTCAGCAGCCGGATGGCCATATCCGCTTCCACAAGTCCACAAAGCATCAGAATAATCCGATTGGCTATTCTCAACATAAATCAATCTATTGCCTAAATCATAATACAAATTATATGTTCCAGCCATCCCTCGGAAAGCAGCTTGGTCTTCAGTAGCATTTTCAAAGAAATCGGGCTGAATCATTTCGCTGATATCACCAAAATTCTCAAAAGTCAAAACATCTCCTGTTTTTAATTCCAGTGCCACTCCCAAACAAGAAGCAACTCCGGGCATGATACCCATTTCCTTACCATTAACTGCAAAATTTATATCGGCAGATTGTCCATTCTGCGGTTGCATAGAGAAAGTATTGGCATTCATATCTATTTTCAGATTATATATGCCAGGTTGAAACAATGGTCCCGGTACAAAATCCTCGGTTCCCTGAACTAAAGTCGGATTATCTAAAGTTAAATCTTCTGCCCAGATTTCAATCTCCTCATGAGTTCCCCAACCATGATGTTTGAAAAGTTTAAAAGCAAAATTCTCTCCCAAATAGAGTGATATTTCAAACACTTTGTCTGATACACGGCGGCAAGTCATTCCATTATCCGGTGTTGCATGCATACTATCCCATGTAGCTGAAATAACTTTGCCAGCTCCCGCATGTCCCAGGTTAGCACCTATCAGGTAGAGAGCGTCGGGGAATTTTTTATCCGTTTGTTCTACATACAACAACTCATTAGTTGCATCATAAATCAAATCATATTCTCCTGTCTCACCTTTAAAACGTGCTTTTGTATCGGACTTAAACTCCCAGAATTGAGGCTGCAAGGCAAACTCCAGCGCCTCGAATCCGGTGAAATCGACTTCTGCATCCTGTGTCAACTGACGTTTTTTCCCTACATAATTGGTATAATACGTCTCTGTCATTTCTTCTCCGGCTACTGTGACCGGGTCTTGTGTTTTCCATTCAGGCCAGTTATCATATTTCTCTACGCTGTCCGTACAAGATACAACAATGGCTGAAATAAGTAATGATATTGCAATATAATAGTTCTTCATCATATATTTGTCCTTTCTATTTCTTGTAAGCCTTTAAAATAGCCTGATAAACCTCCTCATTCACTCGAACAATGCATCCGTGACGGGCATCGGGACCTTGAAAATAACGTTCAGTCCAGGGACCGTCTATTGAAGAAGCTTCAAACATGTCATATTGCTTCGGATAGCGCTCCGCATAAAGAAAGAATCCTTTGCCATCCACAGTAGGAACGAGAATGGGAGCTTCATGCCACACATTCAATGAAGTAATCGGGGCTCCCGGATTGGCGTATGGTCCTGTCAAATGCTTCGACTTTGCCATACGGATCGTTTTAGCTACTTCCGGAACATCTTCCGGCCAACGTTCATCTTTCATAAGAGCGCAATATTCATCGCCCACTTTACGAATAATCACATCGATGGTTGCCATATCTTCGTCACTACCCGTAAAATTGAACAGACGTTGCGGCTCGGTGAATGTCTTGAAATCCGATGTTAATATATAAAATGTACGTTTGGACTTCCACTCTGATGTATCACTGTCTTTTCCTGTTTTACCAGCATGCCAGGTTATGATATATCGTCCATCAGCCTCATCATAAAACATCTTTGGAGCTCCATAATAGGTTTCTTCATTCTTATAACCCAAATCTGATATTTTATTGAATATAGACTTTTTCAACTTAGTACTCTGCCAAGTCACTAAATCAGAAGACGACCACAATATAGGTATCCCTGTGTTTGGCTGTACGCCAATCATATAATAGACGCCATCCTTACCCTGACAAATATCCGGGTGACCGCAATACTCAGGTAACACAATCCGCTTTTTATTCAATGTTTCCCAATGGAATGCATCACGAGAAACTGAATAAAACAAACGAGCATAATTTTCATCTGTCATATGAGCAAACAGGTATCCACCGTCAGTAGCTACCATCGGTTCTTTTTTTTCTTGTATCGTATCCTCCGAACATCCCCATCCGGCAAATATCATTAGCATACCTATTAGATAATTCATATATTTCATGTTACTTAATTATTTAATTGAATAAAAATCATTCTTTTAGATTCCGCCAGCTGCATCTTTGTCTGTTTTCCACTCCGGTCTTTCATAATTTTGCTCGAGAGTTTTTCCATTCTCTGCTGCCTGGTCTACAGCATAATTGGGCAGTGGCATATACTGTTTAGTAGGTACTGTTCCTTTTATGTCGGCTGTCTCACGCGCATAACGATTGAAACGAATCAAATCAATCTTACGGCATCCTTCATAAAACAGTTCATGTCCACGCTCTTTCAGGATGGCAGTCAGAAAAGCTTCCGCTGATGATGTATCGACAGATGATAAATCTCCAAGCCCAGCACGATTACGTACCTCATTCACGGCAGCTATTGCATCTGTAGTCGGAGCTGCTTTCGATAAACGAACTTTTGCTTCAGCATACATCAACAATACATCCGCCCACCGAGCCAAAGGAATGTCCGTACCCTGGAAAGTTCCCGGCGTTTCTACCGGAAATTTATTACAAATAAATCCATCCCATTTCACACCAATATCATTTTTTGTCACTTTTATTCCGTCTTTTGTCCAAAATTCTGTAAGAATGGCATCTTTACGTCTGTCGCCCTCTTCAAAACTGTTATAGAACTTAGGAGCTACATTGTAAAAAGCATTCCAACCGCCATTTTGAGGATAGAAAGGAGTACGACTTCCCTGCGGATCTAACGCTGACGCTTCATTAGGAACAACCAACATAGAAAGTATATTGGCATTTCCGTTCTTAGGATTACCGTCGGCATTCGGGTCACAACTTACTGCCATAATGATTTCGTTATTAAATTTATTGGCATTTTTAAACAGGTCTGTATATGGATTACTTCCCGATTTAAACAAAGAATATTTTCCTTTCAATTCGTCATACATATCCAAGGCCTTTTGATAGTACCCCTCCATATGTCCTCCTTCATTCAGACAATGACGCATCAGACAAAAGCGGGCATAATCACGGGTATATCGTCCTTTTTCCAATGTAGTTTCAGGAGCGTTATTGGCAGCAAACTCCAAATCATCTGTAATCCAACTGCACATCTCGGTCAGTGTGGGGCGAACCGTATTCCTCAATGCTTCTTCATTAAACACGTCTTCCGGATTGATTATCACCGGCACCGGACCATAAATATGCATCAAGTAATACAACATCATCCCCCGGCACAAGCGGGCCTCTCCCAACAGGTTGTTCTTCTTTTCTTTCGAAAGTACGTCTTCCGAGACTTTTTCCAACGTACCTATAATCTCTGTAAAACGAGTTACCTCTGCCGTTTTAGGAAAATGATTCAGGTTATGGGCATCGTCTACCCAACCTCTCCAGAAGTAATAGCAATTTTCGAAGTTTGCCTGAGTAAAACGGAGCCATTCATCGTTACATTTCACCGTAGCAGGTGCCATTATATCTGACGTAGAGTCAAACATACGAATATTCCCCCCGGTAGCAATATAGAAGCCGTGCTGTCCTGTTCCACTATTTATTTCGTATGTAAATACTGAGGTAAACGGAATATAACACGTCATCATATAAGAAACACATTCATCTTCTGTAGACGGATATTTGCCTTGCATGAGATTGCCATAGATATGCGCATCGAAATTATTCTCGCAACTTCCCAACAAAAGCAACAAAGACGACAGTATCGGAAATAATATTTTCTTTTTCATCATATTTCTATATTTTATATCAATTAGAATGAAATTTTCGCACCAAAAGAATAAACTCTCAATTGAGGATATTGCCCATGGCCAAGGTTACCGGCAGAGGTTGCAATCTCCGGGTCGTCGCCTTCGAACTTGGTCAATGTGAATGGATTTTGAAAATCTACAAAAAGACGGATATTCTGTACATTACCTTTCAGGAAAGCCAGTTTTCTCGCATCCCAATTATATCCTAGCGTAATGTTTCTGACTCTCAAAAATGAGGCTTTCTCCCAGAATGCGTTGATAGGAGCATTTTCGGGAAGTGTTACAGATTTATAAGCAATTCCCGGTACCTCTCCATTCGGATTGGTCTGTGAATTCCAAATAGAATAGGCATAATCTGTAGGATTAGCAGCCAATATGCCGCTTGCCAAATTGGCTGCAGAACAATTACTGGAATGGGTGGAATTAAACTTCTTTACCCCCAACTGTCCGTACATATAAATATCCAAATCAAAATTCTTATAAGCAAAGGTATTACCGAAACCATAATATACTTTAGGCAATGTGTTGTCCATATAAATATCATTGATATCGATTTTGCCATCTCCATTACGGTCATCAATAATCGGATATCCGGGCAACTGCGCTTCACGGGGTAACGAACGTTGA
Organism: Bacteroides caecimuris; assembly: GCF_001688725.2. Classification (NCBI taxonomy): domain Bacteria; kingdom Pseudomonadati; phylum Bacteroidota; class Bacteroidia; order Bacteroidales; family Bacteroidaceae; genus Bacteroides; species Bacteroides caecimuris. Next base: position 3,498,517 of record NZ_CP015401.2, read on the forward strand.
GAATCCGGCATATTACTTCTGTCTTCATTAATGACTCCAACCATCTTATAATAATAGTATGCATTCTTCGGCTCATTTTCCCGCTTCTGGTATTTCTTATAATCGAAATTCGGCATCCGCTCAATCCAGCATGCATTATAATGAGACAATGCAAGCGAAGAAGTCCATTTAAAATTCGGTGTTTGGATATTCAAAGTGTTCAAGGACAATTCCACACCAGTCCGTTTATAATGTCCTCCATTTACAGGACGATAACCGTACATATTCAATAAAGAGGTAGGAGCTGTATCCAGCAGGTTAGTCACATCATTTCTAAAGACATCAAGACTTCCCCATATCCTATCTTTCAAAATTGAGAAATCCAATCCGATGTTTTTCATCGTTGTCTTTTGCCAGGTTACATCCGAATAATTGGCACTTTGCAATGCATAAGGTACATAAGTAACGCTGCTATTCGAGAACTTGATATCCTCACGAGATATACCGACAATACCATATAAAGATGTTCCCAGATTGTCGCTACCCGTCATACCATAACTGGCGCGCACTTTCAACAGATTCAACCAAGAAAGGTTTTGCATAAACGATTCATTGGAAAGCTTCCAGGCTACCGAAGCGGACGGAAAAAGTGAGTATTTTTTATCCGGGAAGAATTTGTCTGTTCCATCTCGCCGTAAAGTGGCTGTCAATACATAACGATCCAATATATCAAAAGAAGCACGAAGGAATTGAGAACGTTTCTCGTTTTCATATTTATAGGAAGTCGGGGAGAATGGACCATCCGCAGCGGCCAGATTGCTGTCATTAATCATATCATTCGCATTCTGATAAGAGACTGTCATTCCGGTTCCCTTGTCCAAATAGCGTCCTATTCCCGCTACAGCATTCACGTCTATTATATTCCAAAATTTATGCCGGAAAGAAAGAGTACCTTCCATCGTCTCATACTGCCGTTCATTATATCCAAGGCTTCCCCTTGATTTGCGGACAAGCCCCCAATACACATCCTTAGGAATATAGGCAGAACGTTTTCCGTTCTCTTTATTCACACCATATAATAACTTGGCGGATAACATATTTTTGATAATATCAAGGTCGAGCGCAAAGTTCACATAGTAGCTACTCTGTTTAGATTGGTCGCGGATTTGCAATGCAGCCAGCGGATTCGGTTCCCTGTTGAATATCGTATATTCTCCCATGTTATCATACATAGGAAGATAAGTAGGATAATTCATGGCTGTATAAAGAGAGCCCGCCGCCGAGTCTCTTTGATTACCGGTATCTCCTCCTACCGTGGAATTACTGTATTTATTATGGTTCAGATTTGCTATGGTCGTTAACTTCAAGAAACTGAACAACTGCGCAGAAATATTCGTACGCAAAGAATAACGTTGCATTCCGGCATTACGGACAATTCCATCTTCATCGTAGTAATTTAAACCTAAATAATAACGGATTGCTTTTGAACCGCCACTAATCGTCAGGTTCTGATTATTGACTTGTCCTGTCTTCAACACATAACTCAACCAGTCGGTCGTAGTTGCATTCGCTATTTGTTCAGATGTAAATATTGGTGTCCATTTACCGTCATATCCCACATTTCCATAAGGATATTGCTCATTAACATACAGATAATTTTCTTTTCCGAACAAATTAACCATATTCATGTATTCTTGTGAATTGAGGCGATTCATCCCATAAGAATAACGCTTCTGAATAGAATAACTCCCTTCATAGGTAATATGCGGCTTTCCTTCCGCACCTTTTTTGGTAGTAATCAGGATAACACCATCAGCTGCACCAATACCATAGATAGCCGCAGAAGCATCTTTCAATACTTCGATAGATTCTATATCACTAGGATTCAGACCTGCCAGCGCTGCACGCTTAACACCATCCGGCAATCCTGTGTCCCCGCTCCCTACTTCCAAAGATGAATTAGGCATCACTACCCCGTCAACCACATAAATAGGATTTTCACCACCACGAATAGAAATCTTAATTTCACCTCCGGGTTGAGTGCTATTTACCGTAGCCTGCAATCCTGCCGCACGCCCTAATAACATACTAGCTACACTGCTATTGGCAGCTTTTGATATTTTATCAGTCTTTACAGTAGCAATAGCTGTAGTCAGGTTTTTACGAGAGGTTGTACCATATCCGACTACTACTACTTCATCCAGCACCTGCTGGTCTTCAATCAAAGTAATAGCCAAAGCTGTCCGGTCGCCCACTTTTACTTCTTGTGTTTGATAACCGATATAAGAAATCTCCAATACAGCTCCTGGTGATACCTCCAAAGCAAATTTTGCATCCAAATCAGTCGCGGTTCCATTCACGCCTCCCTTTTCCTTAACAGTAGCACCGATAATAGGTTCACCATTCTGGTCATTCACCACACCTGTGATTTTTCGTTTCTTACTATCTTTCACTTCTTTCGGGCGAGGTTGCCCTTTTTGAACAATAATGTTCTTGCCTTTCACTTCATAAACAACGTTTTGTCCGTACAAAATCTGATCGATGGCTTCAATCAACTGTTTCGCCTTTACATTTACAATCTTTTTGGTATCCAGATCCCCGACTTTATATACGAAAGAATATCCGCTTTTATTTTTCAGTTGCGTCATCGCTTCTTTCACCGAAACATTATTCATTTTCAATGAAACGGCCTGGGCTAGCATTGCTATGTTAAGGCAAAAGAGAGCCACGACCATTAATATGGCCTTCTTCCTGTAATTCATAAAATAAACAAATTATTTAATTAAAACTTGAATAACTCGTTTTAAAAGAGATGTATTTTGCTAACTTTGCATTATCTCTTTTGAAAACATGCTCACGTTTGAAAGTTGTTGAAGAAGGGATTCAGGAACCGGAAGATGTTCGAGATCTTCCGGTTTTTTATTTTCCCTCCTTATCATTCACTAAAGACTATTCGGTATTATTTTCTTCCTTCATATTCTTCAATTTCTAAGGTTAAACAATCATAGTATTATAAATCTCTGGTAACCGGTTATTAATAGATAGTTATATTGCGTTCTTCAATCTTATATTGTATTTTCTCCGTAGATGCTAACGCATCCAATACTTCCTGAATACTTTGTTCCTGACGGACAAAATTACCGTAGAACCGGAAGGTATTTAAAGAATCATTGGCGATGCGAATAGTTACATTGTAGCTACGTTCCAATTCTTTCACGATGTCCGGCAGAAGCTCTTCATCAAAAAACAGGTAACCGTCCGTCCATTGCGAAGCATTAGAGACTGTGACAGTTTCTACTGTCATCCGTCCGTTCGTTTTATTCAATATTGCTCTCTCATCAGGCGCAAGAATTGCTTCTTTCTCTTTTTTCAGTAGATTATTCAGTTCTACTTTCCCTTCCAATAAAGATACTACGACTTCATGATCCTCCGGGTAATCGCGAAAATTAAATTTTGTTCCCAGTACTTGCAATTGTAAATCTTTAGTCTTTACAAAGAAAGGAAGTTTCTCATTCCGCCGGACTTCAAAATATCCCTCACCTTCCAGTTCGATCATACGATTATCGACTCCGAAACCTTGTGAGTAAGTCATTCGTGAACCGGCATTCAGCCAAACCAATGTACCGTCCGGCAAATAAAGCTTTGTCCTCGATCCTAAAGGAGCTTCTACGGATATATCCGCGAATGTATCTTTTACGTTCACTCCTCCCTGCCAATAAGAGAAGCAGCCGACTGCAAGTACGACTGCGATAATCGCTGCATAACGCCACAACATTGACAACCGGAATCCATGATGAGAAGTTTTTTCTATTTCCTTCCGATTTCCGATACGTTTCTTAAATGTACCGAACGCTTTATCTTTATTGTATTTCGACGCAACTTCACGACTGACAGCAGAAAACCAGACTTCCCGCTGCTGAATAAAGTAATTCTTATTTTCAGGTGATGCAGCTATCCATGCTTTCAGTTCGGCTAAAGCATTTTTGTCCAAACCTTCCGTCAGATAGGTTGCAATCAATTCATCAATATGTTTCTTTTCTTCTTCCATTTTTCTGCGTTCTATAAAGGAGACAGTAGTTTTTTAATTGAGGGTAGTCTGAAAATGACCTTTTTTCGTTTTTACCCGAAAAAAAATAAAAGTAGAGTAATCAGATATTTACTTAGATTCGTTTGTAAAGATGCTAATGCATTCTTTATATGATACTTAACCGTATTAACAGAGATGCCTAACTCTTGAGAAATTTCTTCGTATGATTTTCCTTCAAAACGGCTTTTATCGAACACGCGACGACATTCATTCGGCAATTTATCAATGGCTTTATATATTTCCTCTTCCAGTTCACGCTCCAGCAATGCACCTAACGGATGCGAATCGGAGATCGTCATTTTATCGTCTGTTATCTCATCAGGCATTAGAGATGAAAACGCGATCTCACGCTTTTCCCATTCAGAATTCAGATAGTTGATACAACGATTACGGACGGCTCTCACCAAATAGCTACGGATAGAAACGGAAATCTCTAACGTTTCACGAATCTCCCATAAATGAAAAATAGTATCCCCGACAATGGTTTCCGCGAGGAATTGATCTTTTACATAGCCACTCGCGACATGACACAGCAGAGCATAATGATGGTCATAGATGTATTGATAGGCGTCTTCGTTACCTATCTTCAACTGCTCTACTATTAAAGTTTCAGTGTGCTCCATGAATGTATTAGTCGAATTAATGGCACAAATTTAGAGAAATTGCAGCAGACTACCTAATATCCATATTAATATCTTCAAGGACATCACAACCAAAAAGAATTATTAAAAACTTCTCTCACTCACTTACGAAATATAGAATAAAAAGTTATTTTTGCACCGTTTTTAAAATTTTATCTTAAACTAGTATCATGTACAAGATTTTTCACGGCTTCCATCTAGTGGAAGCTTATCAGGACTTAAAGAAAGCCAAACGGTTGGCAAAAAATCAGACAGTGGCCAGATGTATAAAGCTAACCGTAGCTATTACCCTCTCCCTTATTTTATGGTTCCTCCCTATTGACACATTTGGTATAGAAGGGTTGACTATTATAGAACAAAGACTTATTTCTATCTTTATTTTTGCCACACTGATGTGGGTATTCGAAGCTGTCCCTGCATGGACCACTTCCGTATTGATTGTCGTTTTATTGCTGCTCACCGTTTCCGACAGCAGCTTATGGTTCCTTACTCAAGGAATCTCAACAGAAGAATTGGGACAGACAGTCAAATATAAGTCCATTATGCATTGCTTTGCCGATCCAATCATTATGTTATTTATTGGTGGGTTCATACTTGCCATCGCAGCAACCAAAAGCGGATTGGACGTATTGTTGGCACGCGTCATGTTAAGACCTTTCGGAACCCAATCACACTATGTATTATTAGGATTCATTCTTGTTACAGCTGCATTTTCAATGTTCCTTAGCAACACGGCTACAGCTGCCATGATGCTCACTTTCCTAACTCCTGTATTAAAAGCTCTGCCGGCAGACGGTAAAGGAAAAATAGGTCTGGCTATGGCTATTCCTGTAGCTGCTAATGTGGGTGGTATGGGAACTCCTATCGGCACACCGCCCAACGCAATTGCCTTAAAATACCTGAATGATCCGGAGGGACTGAACCTGAATATCGGTTTCGGAGAATGGATGAGTTTTATGTTACCCTATACTATTGTTGTATTGTTTATCGCTTGGTTCATACTTTTACGTTTGTTTCCCTTTAAACAAAAGAATATTGAACTACAAATTGAAGGTGAAGCCAAAAAAGACTGGCGTTCCATTGTGGTTTATATCACTTTCGCCATCACAGTCATACTTTGGATGTTTGACAAAGTGACGGGAGTAAACTCTAATGTAGTAGCTATGATTCCGGTAGCCGTTTTCTGTATAACGGGAGTCATCACCAAACGCGATCTGGAAGAAATCAGTTGGAGCGTACTTTGGATGGTAGCCGGCGGCTTCGCCCTGGGCGTTGCTTTACAGGAAACCGGACTGGCGAAACACATGATTGAAGCTATCCCATTCAACACATGGCCTCCTGTATTAATGATTGTCGGCTCCGGACTTATTTGTTATGCTATGGCTAATTTCATCTCACATACAGCTACTGCCGCATTGCTCGTCCCCATCCTAGCCATTGCAGGAAGCAGTATGCGTGAGAACCTATCTTCCTTAGGTGGAGTAGAGACTTTATTGATCGGAGTGGCAATCGGTTCATCATTAGCAATGATATTGCCTATCAGTACTCCTCCCAACGCATTGGCACATGCCACTGGCATGATTCAGCAAAAGGACATGGAAAAAGTCGGAATAATCATGGGAATCATCGGACTGATATTGGGATATACCATGTTGATCATACTTGGTTCCAACAATTTATTATAAAAATTACTCTTTCCATACAAAAAATCCCTGTAAGAAGCAATCATTCTTACAGGGATTTTTACTAATCAGTCTTACTTGGAAGATTAACTACCGAAGAAGATCCTGTCTTTTCCAACTCTCCATACTTGCTCGGACTTACACCATAATATTTTTTAAATACCTCACGGAAATATTTCGCATCCGAGAACCCGACCCTATCAGTAATTTCCGCTATTGTATATTCGCCCTGCTTTAGCAATTGTGCAGCATGTTGCAAACGTATCATCCGGATATAATCAGCCGGAGCATAACCTGTCAAGACCTTTAATTTATTAAAGAAACTCGTACGGCTCATGTGATGGCGACTGCTAAGCATTTCTACATTAAAATCCGGATCACTCATGTTCTTCTCTATACATTCCTTGACCGAAGCTATAAATTTCCAGTCCAGAGTATTAGTACAATTAACCGCAAATTTCTGTTCTTCCTCTTCGATACTATTATAAACCTGACGGAGCAAAGCACGATTCGCCAGCAAATTCTTAATCGTTGCCTTGAGTATTCCTACACTGAAAGGCTTGGTGATATAAGCATCCGCTCCGATTTCCAGCCCTTCGAGCATATTCTTCTCATCTCCCAGTGCTGTCAACAAAACGACCGGAATATGAGACATTTCAAGATCCGCTTTTATCGCTGAACAAAGTTCATCGCCGCTCATTTCAGGCATCATTATATCGGATATAACAAGATCCGGATTAAATTCCTTCATTATGATAAGTGCATCCTTCCCATTCGGACAAGCCTGAATATTATAATTCGTCTTAAGCATATCCACCAGATAATTGCGCAAATCATCATTATCCTCCACTATCAGGATACGTTGCAAGGAACTGTTTATCTGGGATACCTCTATAGCCGGCAATTCGGAAATACCACCCGGTATAATAGCCTCCGGACGTTCATCCGGCAGCTTGGGAGAAATAAATTTAGCTTTATGAAAATGGCTATTTCCTTTCGGGAAAGTAACGCGTACACAAGTGCCTTGTTGTTCATCGCTCTGAATCTGAATCTTGCCTTTATGTAATTTAACTAGTTTGTATACCAACATCAGCCCTATTCCGCTACCTGTTACTTTTAGATTGACAACATTACTTCCTCTAAAACAGTTTCTGAACAATTTCTTCTGTTCGCACGAAGGAATACCAATCCCCGTATCTTTCACCTCAATGCTCCAGGTGTTTCCTTCCTCGCAGGCGGAAATGCACACACTACCTTCTTCAGGTGTATACTTCAATGCATTTGACAAGATATTTTTCAGGATAGATCCCATCTTGTCACTATCAAACCATACATTCAGATAGTCAAAATTGCTTTCATAAACAAACCTGACATGTTTCATTTCGGCATATTTGTGAAAAGCGGCACAAACATCATTCATAAAAGTATTCAGTTCATACTCGGAAACGTAAAGAGTGGATGAATAAACATCTATGCGTTCGAAATTTATCAAGTTAGTTGTCAGCTGAAGCAATGTATTCACATTCTTAAGAGCCATATTCATATGAGGTAACGCCTGTTCGGTCACCATACGATTTTCTATGACTTCCTCCAGCGGAGCTTTTATCAACGTAAGCGGTGTACGTATGTCATGAGCTGTATTAATGAAGAACCGTGTCTTCTCATCCGACACCTTCTTCTGTTTGTGCAACATGATAACACGGAATATAACAACCATAACCAGTACCAACAGGATGGCATATCCTACCATTGCCCATACACTGGCCCATACAGGAGGTGTTATAACAATCTGAATGTTCCTTGTCTCATAAGTCTTATACTTCTCTTCATTGGATACGGCACGAATTTGTAACGTATAACTGCCAGGAGGCAGATTTCTAACAAGAATCCGGTTATCCTGACTTGGACGAGTCCATTCTTTATGATAACCGTCAATTTTCCATGAATAAAGAATGTTAGAAGGATAATCATAATTAATGGATGCCACATCAAAGGAAAATGTATTTTGTCCGTAAGCCAGTTCCAGCCGGTCAGTTTCGTCAATATCCTTCTTCAAAGGAGATCCGTCATCACCCGGATAAACAGGATGATAAGCAATCATAAAATCACGCAATAACAGGCGTGAGTAATGCGGTTCCGGTATCTGTATATTTGTCGGAAACTTAACCGCACCTTCATTACCGCCAAAAACAAGTGTGTTTTTATTCCAGGCAGTGGCAGACCCTGTATTAAAATTGACACTCATCAATCCTTGCTCCCGTGTCCAATTACGGAAAGAATGTTCCAGAGGAGAATAGATTGTGATACTGGTTTCCGTACCTATCAGAAGACTCTCGTCCTGACGTGGAAGAATTGTATAAACATTATCGGAAATCAACGCACAGTTATCAGTACGATATTGATGGACAAACTTCTTATTATTAATGTCATACACAAGAAGTCCGGCTCCACGAGTACCGATATACAGGATACCGTCTTCTCTCTGGTATAATGCACATATATGGGGAGATTCAACAGGCAGATCAATATACTGGTAAACTCCGGATTCCTTGTCAAGCAGGTAGAGTCCCATTCGCGTACCAATCCACATCAGCCGGTCATCCTTCTCCTGAATAATAGTAATAGAACTTACTCCCGGATAAAAACGTACGTTTTTAGTCTCAAGATTGATACGCTTCAGATGATAATATCCACCGGACCAAATATCACCTCCCGAATCTTTTTTAATGTCATAAATATATTGGTCGGGACGTACTCCTGCAATGGCAGCAGGAGAAAGATAAGTTACCTTAAACCCTTTCTTCTTCTCTATCTTGTAAATACCCGATGTATAACCACCAGCCCATATTACACCAGAAGAAACTTCACATAGCGCTAAAAAAATGTGATTCTCATCATTCGGTACCGGATCAAAGGAACTAAAGAAGGAACGCCATTCTTTTGTATCAGTCTGATAGAAACTGATACCGTTACTGGTTGCAAACCAGAGATCACCGTCACTATCCTCTATCACATCATGAATCTGATCATTCACCAACGACTGGGCATTACCAAGTGAATGTTTTATCAGGTCATAACTTCCATAACGGTTGTTACGAATTGTAACACCGGTGGGATAATTGGCGAGCCAGATGCGTTCTTCTTCATCCACATAGACATCATTAATGTTATTTCCATTCATCCCGTTATAACTGTTATAATCAGCTGTTATATAGGGTTCACTCATGTATGTATTCACATCCAGCTTATATACACCTTTTCCCCCTGTAGCCACTAGAAGTTCATGAGCGTTTAAAGCAGTAATCTGGTTAACCTCTACATGATTGGGAAATTGACAAGAGATGATTTTTCCTGTTCTCCCCATGTCGTATATAAGTATTCCCTCTTTATAGTTTCCCACAAATAACTGTTTTGAAACAGCATGGTAATAAAGTTCATGTACCGGAGCAATGCTTTCCACCACTTCATCAGGAACCACCTTTAACTTACCGTCTTCTATTCCGGCACGAAATAAACCACTTCCCGTACCTATAAAAAAATGATTACCTTCTGTCTGTTCAATGGTGGTTATTTCGCCATCAACCGGTACTGACATATTCAACACCGTTCCGGTATGGGTATCATACCAGGTAATACTATCTTTACAGCACAACCATATACGGTCATTTTTGTCCAAATAACCAAAATTCAGAAATGCTTGCGACTTATTTCTGATCAGCTCCGGATGCACATAAGCCAGTTCAAACTTATCGTGCTGCGAATCATACCTAAAAATACGACCTTTCTGACCAATTACCCATAATACATTTCTGTTGTCCATATAAAGCCAACTCAAGGCAATCCGTGAATCCAACGTCATGTTATCATCTGAAAAGTTGTAATGCTTGATCTGTTTGCCATCATAACGGTCTATCCCTTCTTGATTCAGAAACCACATATACCCACGTCGGTCTTTTTGGATATGGTATATTTTCTGATTATTCAACCCGTCTTCCAGTCCTATGTACTTATAAATCTGCCCTTTGCTTACAGTACAGTTAATGAGAAGAAGTACAAACAAAAAGATTCTTCTCATTTTTACAAAATTATTCATGTCTTTCACTAATATTCAAAAAAATACTCTGCAAAAATATGAAAAAATAATCAAAAAGCAAGTCAAAAATGTATTTACATTTTAACCATCAGCTAATATTAATACCCACACTTCCAGTTTTAAATTTGTTGAATACTGTAAAGAAGAGCTAGAATTTCAGTTACCTCTTAATATGTAAAATTTCATAAATGCATAAATAAAAAGCTATTCTATGAAACTTTCAGTAAGCTCAATTAGAAGTGAACAGGACTATACAATAAAGGTAGTTTCAGTCTGTGTAAAACACCGTTTCCGTATGCTCTGACAGGGAATAATTCTCACTGCAATGAGTATTTTTTCTCATTGCAGTGAGAATGTTTGAGAATTTACTTCATCTTATACACTAGTGTACCACCTTTTATAATATCTTCATGCGAGATTGTTTTCTTCGTATATGGTTTGCCATTCAATGTAATACTATCTACATATTTATGTTCTTTCGACAAATTCTCCGCAATAATCGTGAAAATCTTGCCATCAGCCAGATGCAAAGTCATCTTCGGCAACTGTGGAGCACCGAATACATATTCCGCACTTACCGGATCTACCGGATAGAATCCCATCGCACTAAGCATATACCAGGCAGACATCTGTCCGCAATCATCATTTCCGCAAAGTCCGTCAGGTTTGTTTTTATATTGAGTATCAAATATTTCACGAACCAATTCTTGTGTACGTTCCGGACGACCAGCCAGTGCATACAAATAAGTCACATGATGGCTTGGCTCATTTCCATGAGCATATTGCCCGATTAATCCAGTAACATCTGCCAAACTTTCACCTTCTAGCTTAACTGTAAACAATGAATCTAATTTATTCAAGAAAGGTTTTTCTCCCCCAAACAACTGGATTAATCCCGGAACATCATGTTGTACATGCCAAGTATATTGCCATGCATTTCCTTCCGTATAATCTCCACCGACACTTTCAGAATGTGCCAACGCACTTGGGTTAAACGGAGCTTTCCAAGTTCCGTCAGCTTTGCGCGGACGCATGAACTTCGTCTCCGGATCGAAAAGATTCTTATAATAGTCAGCACGTTTCGCAAAGTAAACGGCATCTTCCTCTTTACCCATACGACGTGCCATATCGGCAGCAGCATAATCATCATATACAGATTCTAAAGTGGAAGATACAGATTCTGCTTTTATCAGCTCTGTCGGGAAATAACCATATTTCGTATAAACCTCCCAATCAGACTTCAACGGATGAGATACGGTCTGCGTCTTCTTTATTATATTGAAAGCACGTTCAGCGTCAAAGCCACGGAATCCTTTGCGATAAGCCTCTGCAATGACTGATACGCCGTGATTACCAATCATACAGAAATTCTCTTTTCCCCATAATCCCCAAATAGGCAGGAAACCTTGCACTTCACCCTGTTCGATGAGAGAATTCACAAAACCGTCCACACGTTCGGGAATCACCAATGTATAAAATGGATGAGCGGCACGGTAAGTATCCCACAAAGAGAATGTAGAATAGAAGGTACCTGTTCCGGCTTTTACAATAGAGTCGGCGGCATTACGATACATACCGTCCACATCCGATATCTGATTAGGTTGAATCAACGCATGATAGAAACAAGTGTAGAAATTCGTTTTTTCATCATCGGCGCCCTCTATTTCAATACGGCTCAAATAGTCGTTCCATTCATTGTGGGCGGCAGTTCTTACTCCTTCAAAATCCCAAGCAGGAATTTCTGCCTCCAGGTTCTTTTTAGCCCCATCTATGCTGGTAGTGGAAAGAGCCACTTTCATCATCAGCTCATCTCCCGGCTGCATGTCAAAAGAGGCAATGATGCGTTTTCCTTTTTCTGTTTCACCCATCGGAAGATAAAGTGAATCGACTACCGGACGGTTGAATTTCATCACAAAGAAATAATCCTGATCGACCCATACCGTGTTATTGACATGCCCTATCAGTGTTTGAGCATCTTCCCAGTTCACTTCACAACTGTTGACTTGTGAATGATATTGTTCTTCTCTCCATGCAGGGCCATGTTGCAAGTCTATCAATATAGAAGCAGAATCAGCCTTGTGATAAGTATAGCGGTGAAGGGCAACATGGACAGAGGCAGTCAGTTCCGCTTTTACCTGTGGATCAGAGAGCTCTGCGGTGTAATATCCTGGAGTAGCCGCTTCTTTATCTTTAAGAAAATGACTGCGATAAGCATCCCACGCACGTACGCGTGTACCGGTGACCGGCATCACCAAAACATCACCTAAGTCCATACATCCCGTTCCATTCAGATGTGTTTGAGTAAATCCCCAAATCAGGGAATCTTCATAAACATATTCAGAACAATAGCGCCAACCAACCGCTCCCGTCACCGGACTGGTTTGTATCATACCGAAAGGATAACACGCCCCAGGGAATGTATGACCATTATCTGCAGCACCGATAAAGGTATTCACGTATTGAGTATAATCCTTTGTTTCCGCTTTTTCAGTCGGAGTACAAGAAGAATAGAAAGACAAGCCTGCTGCTAAAGCTGCAGCCACAAAAGGGGTTTTTCTTTTCATGATAAATAGATTGTTAAGTTAATGTCGCATTACACATGCTGATGTTTATTTAATTTTTCACGATAATAGTTGTGCCACAAAATTAGAGAATTCTTCTCATTTAAAAGGATTAGATACAAACAAATATACTTAAATTTTACAGGAAAGAAGCTCCTATTTATATGGATTTGCTGTGATAAAACAAAAATTCATACGACTTATTGAATAAATATCAACTCAATTATTTATCTTTGTTAGCTTAATAACAAGCTGACGCAAAAACAATAAGTATAATGAAAGATTTCTTGAAGTTTACACTTGCCACAGTGACAGGTATCATTTTGTCAAGTATTGTATTATTTATAATCAGCATGGTAACGCTGTTTGGCATCATGTCCGCTTCGGACACGGAAACAATCGTAAAAAAGAATTCTGTAATGATGCTCGATTTAAACGGAACGTTGGTTGAACGTACGCAAGAAGACCCGCTAGGTATTTTATCACAATGGTTTGGTGACGAATCTAACACGTACGGGCTGGATGATATTCTCTCTTCCATCCAAAAAGCTAAAGAAAACGAAAATATCAAAGGAATTTATTTGCAAGCAAGTTCATTAGGTGCCTCTTATGCTTCCTTACAAGAAATCCGCAACGCACTACTCGACTTCAAGGAGAGTGGAAAGTTCATCATTGCTTATGCCGATTCCTATACACAAGGGCTTTATTATCTTTCCAGCGTGGCCGATAAGGTGCTGCTCAATCCTAAAGGAATGATTGAATGGAGAGGTATCGCTTCCACTCCTCTGTTCTACAAAGACCTGCTACAAAAAATAGGAATTGAGATGCAGGTATTCAAGGTGGGAACTTACAAGTCTGCCGTAGAGCCGTTTATTGCAACAGAAATGAGCCCTGCCAATCGCGAACAAGTAACAGCATTTATCACTTCTATCTGGGGACAGGTGACGGAGGGAGTTTCTGCTTCCCGCAATATTCCAATAGACTCTCTGAATGTTTATGCCGATCGCATGTTAATGTTCTATCCGTCAGAAGAGAGTATACAATGTGGACTGGCTGATACTTTGATTTATCGCAATGATGTGCGCAATTATCTTAAAAAACTGGTAGAGATAGATGAGGATGACAACCTCCCGTTAGTAGGATTAAGCGATATGATGAACGTAAAGAAGAATGTGCCCAAAGACAAGAGCGGCAATGTCGTGGCTATTTATTATGCATCCGGTGAAATTACAGACTATCCGGGTTCCGCAACTTCCGAGGACGGGATTGTTGGTTCAAAAGTCATTCGTGACCTGCGTAAATTGAAAGATGATAATGATGTAAAAGCTGTTGTACTCCGTGTCAATTCTCCGGGAGGAAGTGCTTTTGCTTCAGAACAAATTTGGCATGCAGTAAAAGAGTTGAAAGCTAAGAAGCCGGTCATTGTCTCTATGGGTGATTATGCCGCGTCAGGAGGTTACTATATCTCTTGCGTTGCCGACACGATTGTTGCAGAGCCTACCACCCTGACTGGTTCTATCGGAATCTTCGGTATCATTCCTAATGCAAAAGGGTTGACTGATAAAATCGGTTTAAGTTATGATGTAGTTAAGACGAATAAATATGCTGATTTCGGAAATATCATGCGCCCGTTCAACGAAGATGAAAGATCATTGCTTCAAATGATGATTACCGAAGGATACGACACCTTTGTCAGCCGTTGTGCCGAGGGCCGCCAAATGCCCAAGGAAGCAATCGAAAAGATTGCCGAAGGCCGTGTATGGACTGGGGAAACTGCTAAAAAGTTAGGACTGGTAGACGAGTTAGGCGGCATTGACAAGGCATTGGATATTGCCGTGGCAAAAGCCGGTATCGAGGGATACACCGTTGTTTCTTATCCTGCAAAACAAGATTTCTTTTCTTCCCTGCTTGATACGAAACCGACGAATTACGTAGAATCACAATTGCTGAAAAGCAAGTTAGGTGAGTTCTACCAACAATTCGGTTTACTGAAAAATCTGCAAGAACAATCCATGATTCAGGCTCGTATTCCGTTCGAACTGAATGTTAAATAAACTGCCATACATGGACGAACACTTTATCAAAATACATAAGTGGCTCTACCCTGCCTCCTGGCTCTACGGAGCAGCGGTAATGATGAGAAATAAACTCTTTGACTGGGAAGTGCTCCAATCAAAGAGGTTTGATATACCTATCATCAGCGTAGGCAATCTCGCTGTTGGAGGAACAGGAAAAACTCCGCACACTGAATATCTGATAAAGTCTCTTTGTAATCAATATAATGTAGCTGTATTAAGCCGGGGATACAAACGGCATACGACAGGTTATGTGCTGGCTACTCCGGAAAGTACGGCAAGAAGCATCGGCGACGAACCGTACCAGATGCATCAAAAATTCCCGTCTGTCACAGTAGCTGTTGACGAAAAGCGTTGTCATGGCATAGAAAAGCTACTTGCATTGCAAAAGCCTTCGATAGATGTTATTCTGTTGGACGATGCTTTCCAGCACCGATATGTCAAACCGGGATTGAGTATCCTGTTAACGGACTATCACCGGCTGTTCTGTGACGACACCTTGCTCCCCGCAGGACGACTTCGTGAACCAATTAACGGCAAAAACCGGGCACAAATCGTTATTGTCACCAAATGTCCGCAGGACATCAAGCCTATTGATTATAATATTATCACGAAACGACTGAACCTTTATCCATATCAACAGTTGTTTTTCTCATCGTTCCGATATGGCAACCTGCAACCGGTATTTCCTAGGATGATCCCGAACACAGATACCACTTCGGCAAACAATGAAATTGCTTTGTCCTCGCTGACACATACAGATATATTATTGATGACCGGAATTGCCTCACCAGCTCCCATTCTTGAAAGGCTGAAAGATTGCACCCAACAAATAGATTTGCTATCGTTTGACGATCATCACCACTTCAGCCATCGGGATATACAGCTTATCAAAGCACGATTTCATAAGCTGAAAGGAGAACACCGGTTGATTATTACTACCGAAAAAGATGCAACACGACTGATTAATCATCCGGCTCTGGATAAGGAATTGAAACCATTTATCTATGCCTTGCCGATTGAAATAGAAATATTACAGAATCAACAAGATAAATTTAACCAACATATTATTGACTATGTTAGAGAAAATACAAGAAACCGCAGCTTATCTGAAAGGTAAGATGCATACCAGCCCGGAAACAGCCATTATTCTTGGCACCGGACTTGGCAGTTTGGCAAACGAAATCACCGAGAAGTATGAAATAAAATATTCGGATATCCCGAACTTCCCAGTATCTACCGTCGAAGGTCATAGCGGTAAGCTGATTTTCGGCAAACTAGGCAATAAGGATATCATGGCTATGCAAGGACGCTTCCACTATTACGAAGGTTATTCTATGAAAGAAGTGACTTTCCCTGTACGTGTGATGCGCGAATTAGGAATCAAAACCCTGTTTGTATCCAACGCCAGTGGCGGGACAAATGCAGACTTCGAAATCGGTGATTTGATGATTATCACCGACCATATCAACTATTTCCCCGAACATCCGCTTCGTGGAAAAAATATTCCTTATGGCCCTCGTTTCCCGGATATGAGCGAAGCATACAGCAAGGAACTGATCTGTAAAGCTGATGAAATTGCCAAAGAAAAAGGAATCAAAGTACAACACGGAGTGTATATCGGTACACAAGGTCCTACTTTCGAAACTCCTGCTGAATACAAACTATTCCATATCCTTGGCGCCGACGCTGTCGGTATGTCTACCGTTCCGGAAGTAATTGTAGCCAACCATTGTGGTATCAAAGTATTTGGTATTTCCGTCATTACCGACTTGGGAGTAGAAGGAAAAATCGTAGAAGTAACGCACGAAGAAGTTCAGAAAGCAGCCGATGCCGCTCAACCGAAAATGACAACGATCATGCGCGAACTTATCAACCGTGCCTAAACAATTACCCCGATTTATGAGAACTGAAATAGCATCTCTCGGTGAGTTTGGTCTGATTGACCACCTCACCAAGGGAATCAAACTAGAAAACGAATCCAGTAAATATGGAGTAGGCGACGATGCCGCCGTTCTCTCCTACCCTTCAGAAAAGCAAGTATTGGTAACAACCGACCTGCTTATGGAAGGTGTGCATTTTGATCTGACTTATGTTCCCTTGAAACATTTGGGATATAAATCAGCAGTCGTTAATTTCTCCGATATTTATGCCATGAACGGCACTCCCCGGCAGATTACGGTATCTCTTGGACTTTCCAAGCGTTTCAGCGTAGAGGATATGGACGAGCTTTATTCCGGTATTCGCCTGGCTTGCCAACAATATAATGTCGACATTGTAGGAGGTGATACAACTTCCTCTCTTACAGGGCTTGCTATCAGCATCACTTGTATCGGTGATGCCGACAAAGATAAAGTGGTTTACCGCAATGGAGCAAAAGAAACTGACTTAATCTGCGTCAGCGGTGATCTGGGAGCATCCTATATGGGTTTACAACTATTGGAACGTGAGAAAGTCGTACTAAAAGGTGATAAAGACATTCAACCGGATTTTACCGGCAAAGAGTACTTGTTAGAACGCCAGTTAAAACCGGAAGCACGTAAGGATATCATAGAGAAACTAGCTGCCGCCAATATTGTTCCAACCTCTATGATGGACATATCTGACGGTCTGTCATCAGAATTGATGCATATCTGCAAACAAAGCAATGCCGGTTGCCGCGTGTACGAAGAACATATTCCAATCGATTACCAGACGGCTGTTATGGCTGAAGAGTTTAACATGAATCTGACGACTTGTGCCTTGAATGGCGGAGAAGATTATGAGCTACTCTTTACTGTTTCTATCGCCGATCATGAGAAAGTATCACAAATGGAAGGAGTGCGCCTCATCGGACATATCACCAAACCCGAACTTGGCTGTGCATTAATTACCCGTGACGGCCAGGAATTCGAATTAAAAGCACAGGGATGGAATCCATTAAAGGAAGATAAACAATAGATTTCATTATATACTTGAAATATTTTTTATTCCATACCATACAACACTGATAATAAGCAAACTAGCTTTTTATCAGTGTTTTTTTATCTCTAAAAAACTTGCAGAATCCAAAAGTTTCACTACCTTTGCAATCGCAAAAGAGATATTACCGGACCGAACAGCACAAGGTGCCATAGCTCAGTTGGTAGAGCAAAGGACTGAAAATCCTTGTGTCCCCGGTTCGATTCCTGGTGGCACCACTATCGATTCGGTAATTTCTCAGAACCCCATTGAAATTCAGTCATTTCAATGGGGTTTCTTTTATACTCCAATACGCAAATTCCAGCCTTCGAGTATCTGGAAATGGGCTCAGTCTGAAAACTTGGCTCAGTCTGAAAACTTGGGGGATTGCGTTAAAATTCTTACTTTTGCATCATGAAAACATCCTCTTCCCAAACGATTGATCCTGTTGCTTCTTTAAGCTTGTTCTTGCCTTCAGGAATCCTTGATTACTTCACCCTAGTCAATCATGTATCTCAGGATACTTGCTTTATTCTTTATTTAGAGGAGAAAGCCACTATTCCTTCCGAGTACTCTGATCTCCATCTTCACTCAAAAGGTTTCCTCCCTGAGATTGAAGTTCAGGACTTCCCTATCCGTGGTAAAGCCGTTTATTTACGTATCAAGCGTCGTCGCTGGGAAGATCCATCCACCGGGCAGACGTATAGTCGTGACTGGAGTTTGGTAGCCACCGGTACTCGCATAACCGCTGAGTTCGGTGCTTTTTTAAAAGAATTACTTGGATAATCACGCTGTTAGCTGCCAAAGTGTAGCCGAGCATTACTGCATGGATGGCAAACAGCTTCAAAGCCAATATAAAGACCACCTGAGTGACTTCCAGAATTGGGATCAGAGAGCACATGCCCAAGAGTATATCCTTTATCCAAAGAATATGGGTTATCACCTATGTATTGACGAGACGGCTTTAAGCAAGGGAGATCTTTATACCATCTTAATAAATAGAGATAAGCGAGGCAGGAAAGGTTCTATTATAGCTGTAATTCAGGGCACTAAAACCGATGATATCATTGCGGTACTTACAAAGATGCCACAGGAGCTGCGGAATCAAGTCAAAGAAATCACACTGGATATGGCAGGGAGCATGCAAAAGATTGCGAAAACGTGCTTTCCACGTGCCATGCAGGTGATTGATAGGTTTCATGTACAAAAACTTGTATATGAAGCTGTACAAGAGTTGCGCATTACATATAGATGGCAAGTGATAAAAGAGGAGAATAAAGCCATGAAAGCGGCAAAAGAGAAGGGGGAAGTATATAAAGCGGAAGAACTCGAAAACGGAGATACACTCAGGCAATTATTGGCCAGAAGCAGATATTTATTATTTAAATCACCTGATAAATGGACCAAGAGTCAGAAAATCAGGGCAGAATTACTTTTCAAGCAGTTTGAAGATATTAAGCACGTATATTACTACTCATTGGAGTTGGGAAAGATATTTTCCACAAACTATGACAAGGATGTGGCAAGAGCAAAGCTGGCACTATGGTATAATAAGATTGAAGAATATGGATACGATACATTCACAACAGTAGCAAACTCTATTGAGAACCATTACGAAAGGATTTTAAACTTCTTTGTGAACAGGAGCACAAATGCAGCTGCAGAAGCATTTAATGATAAAATCAAAGCATTTAGGGCATCATTTAGAGGAGTCGTGGATATGAGATTCTTCCTTTTTAGGCTAGCAAAGGTATATGCATAAATGGAAGTTACAAATATTAATCCCCCAAGAATTACAACTGAGCCGAAAACTTGGGGGATTGCGTTAAAAGTCTTTTCTTCACGCTCTTCACACCTTCACAGCCTCCACTGTTTGCATTTTCATCGCCCGTAACCTTCGCATCGGTAGTGTCAATCTTGTCCAATTGAACAGCTTGCATCTAAGAAGCCGACTGCAGTTGTCCACCTAGTCGACTATTGTTGTCCAATCAGCCGACTATAGTCAGCCAGGTGGACAACCATAGTCGGCAATTAATGAGTAGAAATAAAATGTATGAGAAGATGGTAGTCTATCAGTAATAAGAAGACTGTTAAATTTACACTGTTAGTTTGCATTATCTAAAAATAAAGAATACCCCGATCATTCTCGTCCCACACACTGACCGTCTCTCCATAAGTGAGCAAATCCAGCAGGTCGGCGTAGGCTTCTTCGGTCAAATGCCAGAAATGAAGCAGTTCCTGTTCATCCTGTTGCAAACAGTTTCGCGTCATCTGTTCCTTACGGAAGAGACAGATCTTATTTTAATTCAAACACAACAATTCCCTTAATATCTCTTGATGAACTTCCGATAACCGCTTCAAACTTGCCCAGTTCGGCTATCCACTCGTGTTTTGCATCATCGAAGAAACTTAATGCTTTCTTATCAATTGTCAGCGTTACCGCTTTCTCTTCTCCCGGAGCCAGTTTCACCTTCCGGAAACCTTTCAACTCTTTTACCGGACGAGGGAGCGAGGATTTCTTATCACTGATATAAAGCTGAACAACTTCCTGACCTTCACGAGTGCCTGTATTCTTCACATTGACTGTGAAAGAAATGGTATCATCGGCTGTCATTGTTTTTTTGTCGGCCGAGGGTTTTCCATAGGCGAAAGTAGTGTAGCTCAATCCGTGTCCGAACGGGAACAGCGGTTTGATTTTCTCTTTATCCGCCCAGCGATAACCTACGAAAATATCCTCCCGATAGATTTCATTAATGGTGTCCCCTCTATGTTTGGACTGTGCCAGTTCTTCTCTATTACCGGGATATTCGCCCAGTTTATGAGCACCTACATCTTCCAGTTTTACTGGGAAGGTGAAAGGAAGTTTTCCTGAAGGATTAGCGTCTCCCACCAATACGGAAGCAAGAGCAGTTCCGGCTTCCGAACCCAAGAACCACCCCTGAACAATAGCAGGCACTTCATTCACCCAAGGCATAGCCACTGCATTGCCGGAGATATTGACAACAATTAAGTTTTTATTCACCTTTGCCAGTTCGCTTATCACTCTATCCTGCGCGTAAGGCAAACCTAAAGAAGCACGATCCGAATTTTCACAGTCCTGATGATCGCTCTTGTTCAAGCCACCGAAGAAGATAACATAGTCAGCATCTTTAGCCACTTGCAAAGCCTCTGCAAGCAGTTCGTTTTCCGAACGGTTGTCTTTCAAATCCTGACCGGTTTTCACGCCATCATACTCTCCTGTCGGATCGCCTACATATCCACGGGCATACGCCACTTTCGCTTTTGAACCCACACGGCTTTTCAGTCCATCCAACGGAGAAATCTCATATTTCACTTTCAAAGAAGAGCTACCACCGCCCACAGTCATCATCTTAATAGCATTTTCACCGATCACTGCTATTTTCTTCGTTTTATTCAAATCGATAGGCAATACGTTTCCGTTGTTCTGCAACAATACAATTCCTTCTTCAGCTATCTGACGTCCGGCTTGTCCGTGCTCGGGAGAGCCTAAAGAGCCGAACGGTTTGTGCGGATCCATTGAAGTACGGAATATCAGACGAAGGATATTGCTAACCTTTTCGTCCAGTTCCTTAGTTCCTACTTTACCCTCTTTTATCAGTTTCAGGTAAGGGAAAGCAAGGTAATAATTATCATACGCATTTCTCGTTCCGGCAGACAGTCCGTTTGTCCATGAACCAAATTCCAAGTCCATGCCGTTGTAAATAGCCTTTTCGGTGTTGTGAACACCTCCCCAGTCGGACACTACAACACCATCAAAACCCCATTCATCACGGAGAATGTCTTTGAGCAGGCGTTTGTTGTGACAGGCGTGCTCTCCCTGATAGAGATTATAAGAGCCCATAATCGACCAAGTTCCGCCTTCCTGAACGGCAGCCTTGAAAGCAGGCAGGTATATTTCATAAAGGGCACGATCGCTCAGATGCACATTAGTGGTATGGCGGTTGAATTCCTGATTGTTCAGCGCGTAGTGCTTCACGCAGGCGGCTACGCCGTTCTCCTGCACTCCTTTGATATAAGGAACTACCATTGTGGCGGACAGATATGGGTCTTCGCCCATATATTCAAAATTACGTCCGTTCAAAGGGGTACGGTAGATGTTCACACCGGGGCCTAACAAGATGTCTTTTTTCCGGTAACGGGCTTCCTCACCGATACTTTTTCCGTAAAGATAAGACATTTCGGGATTCCAGGTGGCGGAAAGGCAAGTCAATGCAGGGTAAGCGATGCAGGAATCGTTTGTCCATCCCGCCTGATTCCATTCATCCCACAACACTTCCGGACGAATACCGTGAGGACCGTCGGTAGCCCATACTTCGGGGATTCCGAGGCGGGGAACGCCTGCCGAACTAAATTTAGACTGTGCATGAATCATCTTCACCTTTTCTTCAAGGGTCATCCGGTTCAATGCATCTTTCACTCGCTCTTCGATTGGTCTATTCGTATCCAAATAAACGGCAATATCGGATGTTTTTTGTTCTCGATCACTAAATGAGTTTTGTTGTCCCATTACGATTGGCATACTCATACAAAGTATCCCTAAAATTGTCATTTTTCTTTTCATATATATTATAAATTAACATGTAAATTTCATACCAACATGTATTACACCCACAAATAAACACATTTATTAATAGATAGAAAGCGAATATTTTGTCTAAAAAAGACAATATTTTGCTTTTAACCATTTCACCATTCATCCAACAGTTTTATCTGCTACATCCCCTAAACAAATTGGGTGGTACGCACACACCAAGGAATGTACCCCTGTTAGTCACATAAATCAAAACAAGTCAAAGTCCTCAACAGAAAAAGCATCCTTTTTCTTTGATAATTATATCTAAAGAAAAAAGGATGCTTTTAGTTATTGTATAAATAGAATGTGGTTATTCAGAAACTTCTTCTCCATATAAATAAATCTCAGCAAACTCTGCCAAACCTCGCATTCCTCTATCCACAACCTTTATTATAAAGTATCGTCCTGCTTTTGTGCCATCCAATTTATAATATTCTACTTCAGGATTATGGAGACTTTGCATCGTTATTTCATCACTTACTTTTATCCAATTTTCTTGGGTTTCCCAATCAGTACTATCTTTCCATCCCATTTCCTGCCAGTCAACTCCCCCTCCTGTTTTTCCGTTCCAATATTCTTCATGGTCGAAATTCCACCAAGTCTTAGAGGCAGAGCTAACATAGAACTCGATTTTGTAATTATGTTTATCCTTTTCATTATCATTCTGTCTATGCATTAATCCTATTTTCGTAAAAGCATGGAGTTTCCTTGTATCTATGACTAAAATAGGCGGTACGTCCTTTGCATTAGGACCGTTCCAATCACTTTCCCAAAATGTCTCTGAATTATCATCAATTAAATGTTTGAAACTGCCCGGTTCATTCCATTGTCTTTCTTCATATTTACCGGTAGCCGTCCATCCGGTACGATCCAGCTGTTTCATTTCCTTTACAGTCAAAGTTCCCTGCAACGTACCCTCGGTCCAGTCTTCCACAATCGGATCGGACAGTGTGGCGCCACGTTCACCTACGTAAAGGTCGTAAGTATAACTTTTACCGGCTTCGGCTGGTTTGATGCCTGTAATCTTTCTTGTACCGCCAGTCGTCGTTCCTACTTCAACAAACGTTTCCGTATTGCTACCCTCGCCCGGTATTACCAAAGCGGCATACGTATCATTGTCCATTGCATAGGGTGTGATGGATTTCACGGGGCCTTCCACGTTCACCGGAGAAATGGCGGCATACTGAGAGTTGACGATCAGTGACGTCACACTGCCCAGCCCATCTTCTACACCGGCTATTTTGATGATAACACGTGCCATCCGACGGTTCATATTCAGTTTCAATACACCGTCAGCAGGTCTTTCGGATATTTCCGTCGTACCGGTCATGTAGTCCGCATTGGTGATGTTTTCGTTCGATGATTGGTCGGAAGGCAGAATGAAAGTGTTGAAAGAGACACTCGCCACTGCGGGATAATACGCATGATAAGCTACCGCTTCCGGATAAGATTCCGCCCATGCCAAGCCGTTTTCCCCTTCGGTTGCCCAGTTCTTATCCGCGCCCATCGTGTATACCACAGGGAGCTCATCGCCACATCCAACCGCCAGTTTGTCACCTTGATTAAATGTCTGTTGGCTGGCATCATTCGCCCCCATAGGGTTGCTACGCGTGAACAGCGAATTGCCGTCCACCACAGCGTTTATCAGAACCTTGTCAGCATTTGTCGCTGAACCTTGTCCTTGCACTTCATCGTCGTCGTTGCTGCAAGCCGAAAATGCAGTAAGAGCTGCAAGCAAATAAAAATATCTGAATGTTTTCATTGTATATTCTACTTAATTGAGTGACTAATTGTTATCTGCCTATTTGATTGCCTCCAGATCCGATTCAGAAGTAACCACATCCATCGTCAGAGTATAGCAAGTACCCTCCGTGAGTTGAGCTTCATCAGATTTCCATTCATAATCCGCATCACCGATATTGAAAGTAACAGTCAACGTTCCGGCATTTTGCGGCAACAGAATACACTCGTAAGCTCCCTCCGCATTCTTGAAAGGCGTGATGCTTGCCGTGCCGGCAGAAGAAGCGGCTACTACAGCCGGTGTTGCCATCGTCAAATCGCAAGTTCCGCTTAAAATCACGCCATTCGCCTTCAGGTTGTCCACCGGTGCTGCAACTCCACCGCTAACGGGTTTGATAATCAGTTTGCACAATTTATGTTTCAATTTGATATCAAGTCTGCCATCCTCATTTTGAAGATTGACCGCTCTCTTCGCCAACAGAAAGTCTGCCGTCTTCAAAGCATCTTCCGTGCTCTGATTAGAGGGAACTTTTACTTCAAGACTTCCGTTTGTCAATTGCACGTCGTCTTTAGCAGGCGCAAAGGCACATACTGTTATATTCGGAGTATTGGGGTCCCACATCAATGCCTCGCCACTGGAAGTATTCCACCCATCATCGCCCTTTTGCATCAGAATGTTGTAGTTATACTCCGCATTTCCGGGGTTGTCGATAATCAACTGGAACTGTTCTAAGTTTTCACTGTTATAACCGGCACGCGTCTGCAAGTCGCCTACCCCCACCGAAAGTTGTATCTGACGGCTATCTGCCGTAGAATTATCGACAGACAGTCCTTCTGTCTGTGAGCAGCTTGCAAGTAGTCCAATAACCGCTGCCGACAAAAAAATCTTTTTCATATTATCTAAAAGATTAAGAAGTTTAAAAATCAATTAAAGTCCATTCGCGAAATAATAATCTGTTCAGACTTCGCTCCAAAGAATCACTTTGGGACCGACCATATATGAACGGTCCCAAAGCTGCTTCTTTCAATTAAGAGTTGTCATTCAATCTACCGTCTGAAGATCGATTTCTGCAAACTCAACCATATCCCGAGTACCACTATATGTCACTTTGATAATGAAGTACCGGCCTTTCACGCTACTGTCCAAATCAAAATATTCATATTCGGGGTGATGCAGACTCTTCATCTCTGTCACCTTGCCCACAGGCACCCAGTTGGTTTGATTCTCCCAGTTAGTATCTGTCTTCCATCCATATTCAGTCCAGTCGACATCTCCACTTTCTTTTCCTTCCCAAAATTTCTCATGGTCAAAATTCCACCAGGTTCTGGAATCGGAACTAACATAAAACTCAAGTTGGTAATTATGCTTATCCTTTTGACCATCATTATTTATATGCATAAATCCGATTTTACCGAAAGAATGCTCTTCTTTCGTATCTATAACCAAGACAGGAGGAAGGTCTCTTGCATTAGGCCCATCCCAATGGCTTGCCCAATATGTTTCAGGATCACCATCCAAAAGATGTTTGAATTTGCCACCCGAATTATATCGTCTTTCTTCATATTTACCTGTAATCTCCCAGTTACTGCTATGATGAATAACCAATACGTGCATATTTTTCTCCGATGAAGAAGCAACAGGCTCACTATTCATACGAATCGGAAGCACATAATCACCCCATTCCAGTTTCACACCTGTAAAGGTTATAAATAAATCGGCAGTCTTTTGTCCCTTACGCAATTGTATATTTTCGGAAAATTCATAACATTCTGCCGGCAATAGCTGATACGTAGGATACATTGCAGCCGCATATTCTTTATCAACCTCAAATGTGCATGTAAGTCCCCACTGGTTTTCCGCATCAATACCAAATTCAACCGAGTTGACGTGAGGAGTGCCATTCTCATACTGTACAATCCGTTCGACAGCACTATTGAAGCCTACAGACGGACTAACGACATTGATTTTCATAAATATCTCATTTTTTGCAGCATTCACCAGGTCGCTCTCACTACGTAAACATATGGGTAATACCCATGTAGAATTGGGGGCAGTGTTTATTTCATCCTCAATGACTTTGGGTGTCATGGACACAGTAACCTGCTTGTAGAACTCTTCCGTTGCAAAATCCAAATGCAAGTTGTCAATGGAGTAGCCTTTGGTAAGTACCTTGTAATTGGTCCCTTCGGGAATGCTGTATTTTTGGTCTACCTCTGCCTGTGTCAGCGTATGGATGTCGCAAGCAGCCGGCTGCGCCATAAAGTCCTTACCGCCGAGATTGACAGAGAAAGAATATGTACTCTTCTCATCAGCATTGTATAAAGTGATTTCAGGGGTTCCGTATTCTTTTATATACAACACTTTATTGTACTCCTCAGGAACCAAATTGTCCAATTCATATTTATCTTGCTCGCAAGCCGCCAACAAGGCAAGCATACTTGCAATTCCTATAAACTTAGTTTTCATAATGTATTCTTTTATATATTAATAACCGGGAGACTGCACTAACTGCGGATTACTGTATATTTCCGTGTCATCCGGTGGAAGTAAATACAAACGATTATACCATCTCAATGGTTGTTCCGCTAATATCGGTTTATTAAATTCCTCAAAAGTAGGATCTACCTTGTTGTTGTTCAAAACATAAATTTTACCGGCACCAGATACTTGAGGAGCGATTGTCCAGCGACGCATATCGTAGTAACGATGTCCTTCCTTAAACAATTCAACAAAACGTTCGTTACGAATCAAATCGACTACACTCATATTCATCCTTGGCATATCCGCCTCTTCCAAGTCATCAAAACCGGCACGTCTGCGTACGAAATTGAGTTGTTTCAAGGCCTCTTTATTATTCCCTAATGCCGCATAACATTCGGCAAGATTCAAATATAGTTCCGCCATACGGACAAACGGCAACCGAGTAGGAGTTCCCGTCACTTTGTTCGTCTTGTCATACTTGATATCGGGTGTCATAAACTTCTTCGTCATAAATCCTGTTCCGGTATAGTTACGGTCATTAAGCACATATCCATTCGTAGCACTATTCTTCAGATTGAGCCAGAGCGGTTCTCCATCACGTATATTCGTAGCATACTGGCAACCGTCAAAAGCAATCCACGCATAATAACGAGCTTCCCGGGCGGCATTAAACTTGATAATGTCGTTCTTTACGTCTTCCTTATCAATATCATCTCTCTCTAAAGCCGGACTCGAAGTACCCTCATAAAAGCGGGTATACCACTCGCTTTTATGATAGAAATCATTATCGTCAGCAGGCAGTTTCCCATTTTCCGTATAAAAACGCTGTACGGTGTTCAGCGTCGGCGCATTGAAAGACCAACCACTCATTGAATGCCAGGTAGTTCCGTTCGTTTTGATAATCTTTCTGGGGGCTTGCGAAAGTGTAGGCCAATAGTCCGTCGGTCCCATACGCTTTGTGTTCACTCCCCAAATAAGTTCGTTGTTTCCGTCACTTTCGTTCGAAGCTACCAAATACTGGAACATACGAACACGTTCTTTAAACAACTCATTCTCCGGTGTATCTTCTTCTTTGCCGGGTATAAAAGGCAATGGAACTTTTTGTTTTTCAGCTATCGAATTAGCGGTTTCTATATCAAACAATTTATAACCCGCCTTCTCGGCAGCTGCGAAAGCCTCCTGACACGCGGTCAATGCAGTTTCCCATTTTTTTCGTTCATATTGAGAACTTACCAGTTCATTACCATATCCCGGAGTTTCGTATTTGCTATTTTTCCAACTCTTATCGTAGAACGAACCATTCCATAAAGGAGAAGCGGCATAAAGTAGCACACGGGCTTTAATACACTTACAAATAGTGGCATCAGCACGTCCCGCATCACTAAGTTCTCGTTTATCGGGAAGCAGATAGGCAGCCTGATCAAGTTTATCAACAATGTATTTCACACAATAATCAAAGTGCGAACGTCCCGGCATCTCATTCTTAGTTATGTTAGGGTCCATCATTTCCGAAACGATAGGAATGGGGCCGTAAGTATTCAGCAATCGGAAATGGTAATATGCATCCAAAAAGTAACACTCGCCTTTGTATTCGTCTTTATCATCTTCTGTCACTCCGACCGGATTTAAGATATCAATCTGTTGTAGGAAACGATGTACTTGCCCTAATGCAGAATACCATGTATACCACATTCCGATACCATCAGTTGTATTAGCTGTACCAAACTGAATTTTCTGGCATTGCCCTGACCACGTCAGTGGATAAAGTGTCTCGTCCGAACCATTTTCAAGATAATTGATATTATATGTATGAAACTCCAGTATTGGAGCATAGCAGGAAAATAAAAATCCCAGTGTTGCAGATTTGTCTGTCATCGTATCTTCCATGTCCGGTTGTGCCGGAGGAATGACATCCAAGTAATTGCATGAAGAAAAACAGGCCAGGCAGGTTATGCCGACAAAACCTGATTTTATGAATCGATTGGTATACTTTAAAATGTTCATATCTGAATTATTTTTATGAATTGTACATTTAGAATGTAAGTTGTACTCCAAGATTGAAAGTACGCTGCAATGGGTAGGCATTCCATGCAAGCTCCGGATCCCATAATTTGAACGGGCTGAACACTGCAAGATTGTCCCCATTGAAATAAACACGGCAATGAGGGAATGTATAACCGAATTCCAGTGTTTTGAACCGTAAAAAATTAGCATTGCGCATCCAGAAGGAACTCTTCACAATATTATTTTGAATGTCACTGATAGTTGTTCCCAAGCGGGGATAAACCGCATTTGGATTCGGATTATCTACCGACCAATGCCCGTCGGCAATCCATTGCATCAAGTTAGTCGGCAGAGTTTGCCCTGAATGTCCGTCACCTCCTCCGCTTTGGAAAGGAGCATATCCCTCATTAATCATAATCTTACGTTTGGCAGAACCATTGAAGAATACACCAAAATCAAACTTCTTATAAGTTAGATTTAAGCCAAAACCGTATTGAATATTGGGAATGTCTGCATAGGGAGAAAGCATTACTTGGTCTTGTTCCGTGATTTGTCCGTCACCGTTAATATCCCGATACTTGATATCACCCGGACGCAGGTTGTTCCCCCCCAATTGCGACTGATCCGCCCAGTTGTCTATCTCTTCTTGACTGCTGAATAATCCGTCGGCTAAATATCCGGTTAGTGTATTCAACGGTTTGCCGGTTTTCGTCTGCCATACATACGGATAGTCCGGTTCGTCAGCATATTCATATTTATTACGGTTGAAAGTAAAGTTTCCGCGGAAATCAACAAACCAGTTCTTACCGAATTGTTTATTCCAGTTTAGGCTTATTTCCACACCTTTGTTGATTACTTCACCAATATTACTCCAAGGCACATACCCTCCATATCCCAATAAACTGGGGAAAGAAGCACGCTTCATCAAAATCCGGTCACGATGGTCATAGAAATAATCAAATGTAAGATTCACTTGATCGAAAAATGAAATATCAACTCCGACATTTAATTTTTTCACACGTTCCCAACCTGCGTTCTGTATGGCAAGAGTTTTGAATTCAGGTCCTTCACGGACAATCGTACTACCCGGCATACCGGTAGAGTATATTAATCTTTTGTCGTAGAACTCATTTATACCAGCATTAGGAGCGAAATTAATCTGATTGTAATAAAGGAAATGGGGAGCATCTTTGTTGAACTGATCGCTACCAACCAGCCCGTAAGAACCTCTGATTTTCAAATGGTTGATATACTTTGAAGCCGGTTCCCAGAAATCTTCGTTACTTACCACCCATCCGAGAGACACAGCAGGGAAAAACTCGAAACGTGTACCCGAAGCCAAACGTTCGGAACCGTTATATCCGAAGTTGAACTCTACAAGATATTTATTGGCATAGTCGTAAGTGATACGACCTGAATAACCTTGGTTACGATTAGGAAGTATGGAATTGCGATATTCACGCATCATGTACATTGCCATGGCGGTGAGATTATGATATCCGAAACTACGTTTCCAGTCCAACCGTGCATCCAAATAGAAAGTCTGGTCCTGTTCTTTTTTGTGATCGGACTCTTCAATAAAATATTTTCCGGTTTTCAATGCTTCCAAATCATACTCATTTGTTTCCGGATCGAAAGAGTTCGCTTTCATCTGATAATAGAAAGGGTCGATAGAACGTTTATATTTGGAGTGTGAATAATTTTTAAAGTTAACCAATACCTTCGCACTCAGTCCTTCTGTGATGAAATCTAATTTCTGAGCCACATTCAAAGAAGTGTTCATTGTATTATAATTGACTTCTTGAAACGACTTCAACATATTGGCATATGGATTCTCACCATATACTCCCGGGATTAATACTACATTACCGAAACGGATATGCCCCCTGTCCCCCTCTTGTGCTGGAAAAGCAGCAGGAAACGATACGGGATTGGTGGCCATTACACTTTTATACATATCAGCAGTAGAGTACTCAGGACCATTACGATGTCCCATTTGTGTCATGATACGCAGGTCTACTGTTGTTGTATTGGATAATTTGTAGGAGATATTGTTCTGAAAATTATATTCCCACGTGTTGAAGTTAGTGTCATAGAAATAGTTCTTTGGCGTATTCATCAAACCTGTATCGTGGTTGGCCTGCAAGCTTAGGAAGTAGGTAACTCTTGAACCACCCCCCTGTACATTAACATTAGCACGTTGGTTAAAATTTCCTTTTTTAAATATAGTATCATACCAGTCCACGTTTGGATATGCGTACGGATTGATTCCATCTGCAGTGTATTGAATTTGGTCGGCATTATAAACGTCATCATAATCACGTGCCTGACGGGCTTCGTTAAACTTGCGCATGTAAGTAGGACCGTCTGCAAACTCAATACGATTCATTGGCTGGAAATAAGAAGTTTCCAACGACACGTTCACGGTTGCTTTCGTATTTTCAGAACCGCTTTTCGTTGTCACCAACATGACACCATTCGCACCCCGGTTACCATAAATAGCTGTTGCAGATGCATCTTTCAGTATGGTGAAACTTTCAATTGTTTCTGCCGGAATCGTGTTCAAGTCGCCGGATGAGATTTCCACTCCATTGAGCAAAATCAAAGGTGTGGCTACGCCACCGAACGTATTGATACCACGAATATAGAAATCGGAAGCTGCTCCCGGTTCACCACTATTCGTTTTTGCAACCACACCAGACAATTTACCGGCAAGGTTGTTGGTCAATGAAGAAGACGGAGCTTTCAGGACAGTACCTTTCACGCTGGCAATAGAACCTGTCACTGAGACTTTCTTCTGCGTACCGGCACCGATAATCACAACTTCATCCAATACTTCATTATCCGACACCATTTTAATCTGGATAACGCCCAAATCACCTACTATTACCGTCTGGCTCTTATAACCGATATAAGAACATTCCAATTCCGTTTTGTTAGTCACCTCTAATTTGAATTTACCATCAAGGTCGGTAATAGTACCTCGGTCACTACCTTTAACGCGGATATTAACCCCTACCAGTGACTCGCCACTGGTAGCATCAATCACAGTTCCATATAAAGTGCGTTTCAATGGAGCTTTGTTTTGCAAAACCTCTTGCACAGGAATACCACTATTCTCAGCCACGGCATCCAACGGATAACTGCCGAGAATACAAGCAAACAATGGCAAGGCAACCACCATTCTTTGCTTCTTTTTCAATGAATTTAAATCCATACTGAAAATTATTAAAGTTAACAATAGTTTTTTGATCATTTTATTTCATGTGAAACCTGTCCGGTTCACGTCATTTAATCTGATCGAAAAAATATTTTGATAAATAATTAATTTACTCAATCACTCCCACATATCCTCCGTTGCGAACCATCTTCAACGTCAATGTAGAAGTAGAGCGAATCTCTGACTCCCGCCTTATGTAATCCATCGCCGAACGGTCGGCATTCATGCCGTCGGCAAAGCCGGTCAGATGAAAATCCCTATTGGGAGAAAGGAAATCGAGGTTGACCGTGACAGTACGCGGCTCACCATTCGTAATAGCCCCCACGAACCACTTATCTCCACTCCGACGGGCAATAACTATATATTCGCCCAACTTGGCATCCAAAACTCTCGTCTCATCCCATACCACAGGAACACTGGCTATGAAATCCGTACAGGGACGTTCGCGATAATACAACGTAGGACTGTCCGCCAACATTTGCAGCCCGCTTTCAAATACTACATACAGTGCCATCTGATAGGCACGTGTCCCCGAAGCGGCAGGATTCCCATGCGTCCATATATCAAAATGGTTTTCTTCTGGATGAACATTATTCATGGCTCCCGGAGTAAAATCCATCGGTCCTACAGTGTTACGGATGAAAGGCAGCCAAATGCTGTTCGCAGGATCGCAACGCTTGCCCATCTCCATACCTACCACTCCTTCGTACGAAAGCACATTGGGGTAACGGCACTCCAGTCCGGCAGGCTTGAAAGAACCATGGAAATCGATTACGAGTTTGTGTTTGGCTGCTTCTTTAGCTACACGCTCATAGAAATTCACCATCCACTGGTCGCTGCGTTCCATAAAATCTATCTTTAATCCTGCTACTCCCCATTCGGCATACTTGGCGAACAATTGGTCAAAATGTTTTTCTACTGTAAGCCAACTCAGCCAAAGCAGAATCTTCACATTATGCTCTTTGGCATAGCGGATAACCTCCGGCAGATCGATTTCCGGATGAGGAGTCCAAGGATCACTGGCGGCTGCCATCCAAGCACCGTCCATCAATGTATATTCCAACCCCAACTCCGCTGCAAAGTCTATATAATATTTATAAGTCTGCGTATTGGCACCCACTCTGAAATCTACATCATAAATACGGGGATTCCACCATTCCCAACTTGATTTACCAGGTTTTACCCAACTATAATCGGCAAGTTCACAGGGTGCTGAGAGTTTATATACCATTTCATTCTCAACCAATACCTTTTCGTTTTTCGCAATCACGAAGAAACGCCAGGGGAAACTTCTTTTTCCTGACGTCCGGGCAATATACGAGGCTTCTTCCAAAATTTTGAATTTGTAATCATTATCGTCCTCGAAACGGACAGGACATTTGGGAAACAAGGCATACATTCCATTGTTACCTGTACTTTTCAGAAACATACAGGGATAATCGGTAAGGTCGGCTTCCGATATCAAAATCTTACAACCACCGGGCGTTTCAAGCAATGCCGGCAAATAAGCCATGATATCATCCTTCCGGTAACTTTCCGTCTGCATACAGGTATAAACAGACTCATAAGAGGTGGAGAAAGCATGTGCTTCACCCAAACAGGCACGATAATCGGTAGGAAAGTTGATATTGAAATCTTCTCCGACTACCTCTATCGGACTTTTTCTATCAGTAATGAAACGATAGGCTACACCGTCATCAAAAACACGAAATTCTACAGTATAATCTCCCGCCATATTCATGCGCAAATAATTATAATGATTGCGCACCGTTTCATTTTTCAGGGGAATCTCCCGCTTCCTGCTTTCATCTACCGTGCCTTTCCGCACTTTTCTCAGCACAGGTTTTACTCCCAATGTACCATCGGAAAGGGTCATCCCCATCGTACACCTATCTAATAATATATCATCACCGGTAAAGACTGAATAATAAATCTTATCTTTCAGCTCGATGCTGACTTTTACAGTACCGTCGGGAGAATATACGTTCAGTACTTTCCCGTAGACAGCACCGCTGACTGCAAGTTGAATGAGCACCCCTATCACTCCAATGAGTATCTTCTTCATTTTATCGATTTTTTTATCAACATAACTTAATTTTAATGTTTGCAAAATACGATATTTAAATTTGCAAGATAGGCGATTATTTTACCTAAAAAAGACAAAATTTTGCCTTTTGTATATTCTACGCTATACTCAGAACTCCTTTCACAAACCTTCTACCTCTACCCCTGTCTACAAATCCGTTTGGCAGAATTTTAGCCTTTATAGGCAAAATTTTAGCCTTTATAATCCTAGGCAATTTATACATTTGCACATTATTATATTTATTAAAATTGCAAATTTCTTATGAGGACAATCACCAAAAACGCATGGAGAAGTTTCTGTATGGCGGCAGCTATGACAGCAATTTGCTCATGTACCCCGTCCACTCAAAAAGTAGACAGACAAACTGAGAAACAAGATGACTATTATGTGGCAGCTTATATCTGGCCGTCATGCCACAACGACCCGATGGGACAAGACACTCTATGGGGAGAAGGCATCGGTGAATGGGAAGTCATCAAAAAAGGTAATCCCCGTTTCGAAGGACACTACCAGCCGAAGGTACCTTTGTGGGGATATGAAATGGATGATGACACGCAAGTAATGGAGAAATGGATTGATGTGGCAACCGCCCATGGCATCAATATGTTTATCTTCGACTGGTACTGGTATGATGGACAGCCTTTTCTGGAAAGCACCGTCAACAACGGATTCCTGAAAGCCAAGAATAACGAAAAAATGAAATTCTACCTGATGTGGGCCAATCACCACGTGGCACACAATTATTGGAATGTACACCGGTACAAGGATGACAAATCGCGTCTATGGAACGGTACGGCAGACTGGGATAACTTCAAAATCATCGTAGAACGGGTGATACGCCAATATTTCCACAAGCCAAACTATTTCAAAATAGACGGTTGCCCGGTATTTTCCATTTTCGGTTACTACGAATTGCGCGAGAACTTCGGTGATGCCAAAGGAGTGAAGAAGGCGATGGATTACTTCAGAGAGGAGGTGAAAAAAGCCGGATTCCCGAATTTACATCTCCAGCTTATCGGTGATGGCTTCCCCTTCCCCGAATTTATGGAAATGGTGGCTACGGTAGGCGTCAACAGTGTAACAAAATACAACTGGGGATGGCCTTTCGAAGAAGACTATGTATCATGGGGAACAAAAGCCATGCAACGCAGGGAACAGTGGACGCAAGCACTGGATTCGCTCGGAGTTCCTTTCTTCCCGAATGCATCTATCGGTTGGGATGATTCCCCCCGGTTCCCGAACAAAAAAGCCGATGAAATCGTGCATTATAACGATTCGCCCGAAAGTTTTGCTGCTTTCTTGCAAAAGACGAAAGAGTACGTAGACCAACGCCCTGGACGTCCCAAACTGATTACAATCAACTCTTGGAACGAATGGGTGGAAGGCAGCTATCTCCTGCCCGATATGAAGAACGGTTTCGGTTACTTGAACGCCGTAAAACAAGTGATGAACGGTGAATATGAGAATTTTGGAAATAAAAACTAATCAGTACTATATTATGATGAAACGAAAATTTGGAATGTTAGGACTCCTGTTTCTGTCGCTAACTTTCGGTGCATGCCAAGATAGCAATGAGAATGAAATAATTGAGCCGGAACCACAGCCACCTGTAGCTATGGGTAAGGACACGACATTAGAGTCACCCGATGGAGGGCTAAAAGTGGAAATTTCGACTGAAGGAAATATCACGTATACCGTCTCACACAATGGTGTAACAGTGGTAAACGCATCCCCCGTCTCCATGACACTGGACGACGGACAAACCTGGGGAAAAGGTTCTACTTTCATCGGTTCTACCAAAGAATCGGTCAACACAACCATTGATTCGCCGTTTTATATCCGAAAATCGGTGAATGATATCTACAATGAACTGACATTGCACTTCTCCGAAGAGTTCCGCATCGTGTTCAGAGCTTACAACGAAGGAATGGCTTACCACTTCGAATCAGAGCGGAAAAAGAATTTCAAGGTCCTATCGGAAGAAGTGGATTTCAGTTTCCCCTCCAGCTTCACTATGACAGCCGCTCTTAGTCCGGGAGCTACAGATACATGGCAGAGAAACGCAAACAACAGCTATGAGAATTTCTATCAGTATGATATCAAGGAAATCTCCGGCGGATGCCAGTTAGCTATGTTGCCGTTGATGGTGAAATGCGAAGGGAAAATCTTGTGTATCGCTGAAGCGAATGTTAAAAACTACCCAAGTATGTTCATTCGCAAAATGCCGGGCAATCACTTGGCAGGTTATCAACAGGAACGTGTCAGAAGTGCCTATCGTGACGGTTCATACAAATGGCCTTCCGAATGGTATAAATATATTGCCAGTTGCGAAGGTTCCATGACATTCCCCTGGCGCATCCTCATGGTGATGGACAAGGAGTCGCAGTTGCTGGACAACGACATGATATACAAATTGGCACCAGCACGCAGCAAATTGTTCGACACGTCGTGGATTAAACCCGGCATGAGCACATGGGACTGGATGACAGCCTATTCTCTTGATGGAGTAGGTACCCCGGGTATCCATTTAGAAAATTACATATACCACATCAACTTTGCCAAAGAAATGGGTATCCCTTACATCACTATCGATGCAGGAAGTATCAATATGTGGGGAACCGATTTTTCTTATGATTCTTGCTTAAAAGATGTCATCGAACAAGCTAGAAAGAGTAACATAGGTGTATGGGTGTGGATGGAAGCGGCTTTCTTCTCCGATGTATTGGAGAAGGCAGATAACAGCACGTTTGAATACATATTCAGAAGGCTGAGCAATGACGGTATCAAAGGTATAAAAATAGACTTCTTTGAACGTAGCGACCAAGAATATATTGACCTGCAATGGAAAATAGCGGAAATGGCAGCTAAATACAAACTCCTGCTCAACCTGCACAGTTCTCCTGTTCCCCACGGACTGCACCGTGCCTATCCGAACATACTTGCATACGAAGCAGTAAAAGGACAGGAACATCTGAAATATGAGGGCGGCAGAAATGGCGACTGGATAACTTATGACGTCACTTTCCCCTTCCTGCGCGGTATGGCAGGCCCCACCGACTACACTGCGGGGCTGATGCGTAACGCTTCTCATAGCAAGTGGACAGTAAACCACGACCGTCCAATAAGCAAAGGTACCCGATGCCGACAAATAGCAGACTACATCGTATTCTTCTCCGGATTGGGTACGCTGGCGGATAACATCACAACGTACGAGAAAGAGAAAGAATGTGCCCGATTCTTAGCTTCCATCCCCACCGTATGGGATGAGACAAAGGTACTGACCAGCAAATTAGGAGAGTATATATCCATTGCACGACAAAACGGTAAAGACTGGTTTGTAGGTGCACTGAATAATCGGACAGATTCGCGCAGTCTGACACTTGACCTTTCTTTCCTTGATTCAGGCACATACGAAGCTGAAATATTCAAAGACGGCGATAACGCCAACACGGATGCTACAAGCTACAAACGAGAGCTCATCACTATCTCCGACAGCCGTCAGTTATCAATAGAGATGAAGAATGGCGGCGGATTTGCAGCCCGTATCTACAAGAAATAAGTTGAACTTTAAATAACAAATTAAATAAGGTATATGAAGAGATTTATTTTTCTGTTTTTTATATTGTGCGGTTTATTAACTGAAAGTTGCAGTAAAAACGATTCGCTGATAAACGAACCACCAAAGGAGACTCCAGGCACAGACAATAAAGACGATGACGATGACAAAGAGGATACCTCCAATGGATTAAAAGTATTATGCTTGGGAAATTCCATCACACGCCATGAATACGCCCCAAGTATCGAATGGTTCTCTGCCTGGGGAATGGCAGCTTCGAAAGAAGAGAACGACTATTGCCATCAACTGGAGAGAATGTTGTGCCAACAGCGTCCCGGCTCAAAAGTGACTCCACTAAACATAGCCGATTGGGAGCGCAATCTGTCCATGAACCTGAATACATTGCTGGACCAGCATTGTAAAGACAAAGATGTCATAGTCATTCGTTTGGGAGAAAATGTAGAAGATAAGACGGCTTTTAAAACGGCAATAGGCCGGTTGGTGAGTTATTGCAAAAAACAAGCGAAGCATGTGTTTATTACCGGCTGTTTCTGGAAGGACGACGAGAAAGAGGCGGCTATCAAACAAGCGGCAACAGCTTATGGAATTCCTTATGTAGACCTTAGAGGAATCGACCAAGTGGGTGTCACTCGCCCTTCTACGGGAGATATTCTGTATGATTTAGACGGAAAACCTTATACGATAACGAAAGATTTCATTATAGCCCATCCCAATGATAAAGGCATGAAAAGAATAGCGGAGGAAATTATGAAAGCGTTCTTACTTCATATCAAAGACGACGACACAGCACCCAGCTATGCCGCACGTTCGTTCACATTAGATAATCCTCAAACTTTCGTTTTTCTACCTGCCTCCCACACTTCTATGGGACGAGCCGTTGTGGTATGCCCCGGTGGTGGATACGGGTATTGCGAACCGGAAGACAATTATGAAGGGAATGGCTGGGCTTCATTCTTCAACGAACGGGGAATTGCCTTAATTGTGGTAAAATATACACTTCCCGCAGGTAACTGCCAATTGCCAATCGCTGACGCAGAAACAACCATCAAACGTGTTCGCGAACATGCGAAGGAATGGTATGTCAACAAAGATGATGTGGGAATTATGGGATTCTCCGCAGGGGGACACTTAGCTTCAACTATTGCCACTCACTCCACAGGAGATGCACATCCCAACTTCCAGATCCTGTTCTATCCGGTTATTACAATGGGAGCCCAAGGACATGCATGGTCACGTGAAAACTTCTTGGGTAAAAACCCTTCAACGGCACAAATGGAACTTTATTCTAACGAAAAACAGGTAAAAACAGATACGCCACGTGCTTTCATTACATTCACCGAAGATGACACGGAAGTTCCTCCCACTGTAAACGGCAAAGCCTACTATCAGGCATTGATAAATAAAGGGATACCTACAAAATTAGTCAGCTGGCAAAGCAGCAACGGATGGGGCGCCGGACATGGATGGGGAAATCTAGGCTCTTTTGTACATCATGAGGAATTAATGTCTCAACTTTCAGACTGGTTGAAGTCATTTTAAAAAGTAAAAATAATATATGAAAAGGAACAATTTATATTTGTCTGTCTTATTGTCCGGCTGCGTGCTATGCAGTTGCAACGGACAGCGATGGACGGAATCCGTAGCAGACGGATATCATCTGATAACGCAAAAAGACGGCGCCACATTGGGATACAGTCCAACGTCAGGAATCACTATTATCCAACAGGACGGCTACGCATTCAAAGACTTGAACCGCAACGGCCGACTAGACGTGTATGAAGACTGGCGACAACCGATAGATGCACGTGTGGCGGACTTGACCGCCCAACTCAGCATGGAAGACATCGCAGGGCTTATGCTGTACAGCAGTCATCAGACCATCCCCGTGAACAGAAACGTCTATAACGGCAAAACACATACCGAAAGCGGTATGCCTGCCTGGGAACTGACCGACGAACAAAAGACGTTTCTCGAGAAGGACGGAGTACGCCACGTGCTTATCACCTCTGTGGAAAGCCCGGAAACGGCTGCCCGTTGGAACAATGCGGCACAAGGTTATGTGGAAGGTCTAGGATTCGGCATTCCGTGCAATAACTCTTCCGACCCCCGCCACTCATCGCGGACAGATGCGGAATTCAACGCCGGCGGAGGTGGCAAAATCTCCATGTGGCCGGGCAGTTTGGGCATGTGCGCCACTTTCTCGCCCGAAATCATGAAACGTTTTGCGGAAATAGGCTCCATCGAATACAGGGCACTGGGGTTCGCCACTTCCCTTTTTCCGATGGTGGACGTAGGAACCGACCCGCGATGGATGCGCTTTTGCTATACAATGGGAGAAGGTACCAAACTTGCTACCGATATGGCACGTGCCTATTGCGACGGTTTCCAGACATCGGAAGGTGATGCGGAAATCTGTGACGGATGGGGCTGGCACAGTGTAAACACAATGGTGAAACACTGGCCGGGCACCGGAGCATGCAACGAAGGCGGACGCGACGGTCATCAGGGGTATGGAAAATACGCTGTTTTCCCCAACGGCAATTTCGAACTGCATACGTTGCCTTTCACGGAAGGCGCTTTTAAGCTGGAAGGCAAAACCAAGGTATCGGCTGCCCTGATGCCCGACTACTCCGCTTGCGTAGGTTTCGAACCGGACGGTGTAGGCAGTGGATTCAGCCGAAAGTTTATTCAGGATATGCTGCGCGAACAACAAAACTATGACGGAGTGATTTGCTCCGACTGGGGAATCACGCATGACGAAGTAGGAGTATACGCCTGCAAAGGAAAACCATGGGGCATGGAAACCAAAAGCGTGGCAGAACGCCATTACAAAGTTCTGATGGCAGGAGTCGACCAATTCGGTGGAAATAACGACCGGGGACCTGTGCTCGATGCTTACCATATAGGAGTGGAAAAACAGGGGGAAGAATGGATGCAGCAACGTATGCGGACTTCCGCCCGCCGTTTATTGACCAATATCTTCCGTACCGGTTTGTTCGAGAACCCTTATCTCGATCCGGCACACACAAGCGAAGTGGTAGGCTGTCCCGAATTCATGCAGGAAGGATACGACGCCCAGTTGAAAAGCGTTGTCATGCTAAAGAACCATGCAAGCGTACTGCCGTTGGAAGGAAAGAAGAAAGTGTATATCCCTGAGCGTTATGTCCCCTCCTACATTGACTTCTGGGGTGGACGTATTGAGGAACAGCACATCACTCCGCTGAGCAAGGAACTGGTGGAAAGATACTTCGAGCTGGTTTCCACTCCGCAAGAAGCTGACGCAGCTATCGTATTCATCGAATCCCCCAACAGTGGTTACGGTTTCGACGAAGAAGCTGCACGCACAGGAAAAGATACGGGTTATCGCCCTATCAGCCTGCAATACAGC
Source organism: Bacteroides caecimuris (assembly GCF_001688725.2). NCBI lineage: Bacteria > Pseudomonadati > Bacteroidota > Bacteroidia > Bacteroidales > Bacteroidaceae > Bacteroides > Bacteroides caecimuris. Next base: position 3,539,666 of record NZ_CP015401.2, read on the forward strand.
GACTATACCGCCACTCATGCCCGTGCACAGAGTCTGTCCGGTGGCGACCCGTACGAGGACTTCACCAACCGCAGCTATCGAGGCAAAAGCGTGAAGACAGTCAACAAGAGCGACATGGACCTGGTCATCCAAACAAAGAAGAGCATGGGAGAAAAGCCGGTGATTGTAGCCATCAATGTACTGAATCCTCCTGTGTTGAGTGAGATAGAGCCTTACGCCGATGCATTGTTTCTGTTGTTCGACGTACAGCGTCAGACGGTTCTCGACCTGATGGCAGGAAAAGCGGAACCTTCCGCCCTGCTACCTTTCCAAATGCCGGCAGACATGCGCACAGTAGAGGAGCAGGCAGAGGATACTCCACATGATATGCGTTGTTATCACGATGCCGACGGTCATGTGTACGATTATACGTACGGACTGAACTGGAAGGGTGTGATAGACGACGAACGGGTGAAGAAATACAAGTAATACCTCCTTTTTCAGTTTTCAATAAAAGTTCTGCACGTATGTCGGCTGATTCACTCGCTGGACACGTGCAGAACTTCTTTTTTATTCTAAAAGTAATGGTTCCGCATGCCACGGTTGCTATCCATTGCTTGGTACGACTGTTCTCATTGCTTGGCACAACTGTTTCCATTGCTTGACACAGTCGTTTCCTATTAAGTGGCACAATGATTGTTCCTATAGAAGACAATGGGGTATATGTACATTAAAGTCCGGAAGGCTTACGAAACACTTCTCCTTCTTTTGCCGGTTTGCCCAGCAAAGGCAGACCTTCTTCATCCCAACCGATGGGTTGCATCCGTAAAGAACGGCTATCCACCATAAGCATATCATGAAGTGAATTACGCACCAAATAAAGCATATACCACTCTTTATAATCCGGCGAAGGGACAAAACATATATTGCCGGGAGCGTATGCGTTATTTTCGGGCGATTGCCTGAAAACCGGTTCAGACAATTTAGTCCATGAGGCCGGAGAAAGTGGGTCGCTGTCGGCACTGGTAACTAATAATCCTATGCAGTGATAGGGAGTCCAGTTGGCACTAGCGGAATAATAAACAAGAAGTTTGTCTTTATCGCGGGAATGAAAAAGAAAAGGCATCTCGTTGACGTAGACCGGATAGGCAGCTTTATTCCCATCAGTTCCCACCCATTGACATTCCCATTCATACTTGGGTTCAGATATCAGGACACGTTCGGACGCCAACGTCCACGGGTCGGACATTTCGGCAATATACAAGCATTGCATTTCCTCAAAGATACGCTTGTTTTTCCAGCCGCTCCAAAGCAAATACAGTTTGCCTTTATGTACAAACGGATGCCCGTAAATAGCAAGATTATTGTGAGGATCGGTAGAAATTTTGCCTTTCAATACAAATTCTCCTTCCAACGGGTCGGGGGAAGCATTTTCCAGTACATGCAACTGGCGGTTGTCCGAATCGCCGTCGTCCATGCTAAAATACACATACCATTTTCCATTGATATAATGTATCTGTGGGTCCCAGATATGAGAATAAGACTGACTGTCATTCACCGGCCATATCGTTTTGGTAGGTTCATGCGTTATTTCAGTAATGTCTTTCAATGCCCACAAACAGATTTTATCATCCACTCCGCGAATGTAATAATACATACCGTTGTGAAACAGGGCACCAAAAGCCGGACCGCCAATCGACAAAAGCGGATTCGTATAACAGGAAGCAGAATCTATGGTTCCCGATGCGTGAAATGTCGTTGCTTTATACTGGCAGGAGAAGTTACTGAACAAACAAGCCAATATCCCCACAATATGTATAAGACGTATCATAAAAAATGAACTTTAAGGCTAAAAACTGCGACAAAGGAAGTATAAAAAAAGCAAATATCCGCATTCTAACAGGATTTTATTCCTTGCAGGCAGAATTTTAGCCTTAATAGGCAAAATTTTAGCCTTTATTCATCCGGAGATTTAACACTTTTGCAAAGTGAACATGAAAAACAATTAAAAAAAACACATAAATATTGGTCTGTATGAAAATAGTAATGAAAGGGATGGCGAAGTATTCGTACATCTATGGGGTGTTAATCATGTTGGTGTGTTGCACCGACTCTTATGCCCAATGGAAACCTGCCGGTAACAGAATCGTTACAGAATGGGCAGCACAAGTAGACGTAAGTAACATATTACCCGAATACCCGCGTCCTTTGATGGAACGTACGGAGTGGGTAAACCTGAACGGACTTTGGCAGTATGCCATTCTTCCGTCGGGCAAAGCAATGCCGAAGACGTATGACGGTGAGATTCTGGTACCCTTCGCCGTAGAATCCGCACTTTCCGGTGTAGGAAAAGAATTGGGAGAGAACAACGAGTTATGGTATCGGCGCACCTTTTCCGTGCCTTCCCGTTGGAAAGGGCAACGGGTATTGCTGAATTTCGGAGCGGTAGACTGGAAAACCACCGTATGGGTGAACGGAACCAAACTCGGTGAACACTGCGGCGGATTCACTCCTTTTGCATTCGACATCACACAAGCGCTGAAAAAAGGAGACAATGAAGTAGTGGTGCGGGTATGGGACCCGACGGACAAAGGCAAACAGGCACGCGGCAAGCAGGTAAGCAACCCCGGACATATCTGGTATACACCGGTGAGCGGCATCTGGCAGACCGTATGGCTGGAACCTGTCCCCGAACGTGCCATAGAAAACATCCGGACGACTCCCGACATAGATGGTGGCAAACTGATGGTGGAAACAACAGTGAACAACCCCAAAGCCAACGACCGGATAGAAGTGAAAGTGCTTGACGACAACAAAGTCATCGCCTCCGGCAGTGCACTGAACCATACTTCCGTAGAAATACCGATGCCGGCAGATTGCAAATTATGGTCTCCGGACTCCCCTTCGCTTTATGACTTGGAAATCTCATTCTATGCCGACGGCAAATTGCAGGACAAAGTGAAAAGCTACACCGCCATGCGGAAATTCTCCACACGAAGAGACGAGAAAGGGTACATGCGCCTGCAACTGAACAACAAAGACATCTTCCACTTCGGTCCGCTCGACCAGGGCTGGTGGCCCGACGGACTGTATACAGCACCGACGGACGAAGCCTTGTGCTACGACATCGAAAAGACCAAGGAACTCGGATTCAACATGATACGCAAGCACCTGAAAGTGGAACCGGCACGTTGGTATGCGCATTGCGACCGTCTGGGAATGATGGTATGGCAGGATATGCCCAACGGCGACAAGAATCAGGATTGGCAATATAAGCAGTTCTACTATGGTCCGGAGATGGTACGCACTTCGGAATCGGAAGCCATCTACCGGAAAGAGTGGAAAGAGGTGATGGATTGTCTCTATTCTTATCCCTGCATTGGCGTATGGACACCGTTCAACGAAGCGATGGGACAATTCAAATCCGTAGAAATAGCTGACTGGACCAAGAAATATGACCCGACGCGCCCGGTGAATCCCGCCAGTGGCGGCAATTATTTCCCTTGCGGGGATATTCTCGACCTGCACAGTTATCCGGAACCCGTCATGTTCCTCTTCGATGCCGACCGGGTGAATGTAATCGGTGAGTTCGGCGGAATCGGCATGGCGCTGAAAGGACATCTGTGGAACGAAGACCGTAACTGGGGATACGGCGACCTGAAAGGCAAAGAAGAAGCAACGGAAGAGTACCTGAAGTACGCCAACCGTCTCAAGGAACTGTCGGCATTGGGACTATGCGGTGCCGTATATACCCAAACCACCGATGTGGAATCGGAAATCAACGGACTGATGACCTACGACCGCAAAGTAGTGAAAATGAATGCGGATGCATTACAGAAAGTCAACAGTGAAGTTTGCCGTTGCCTGGATAATCCGTCTCCTGCAAAAAGTTCCCATTAGTAAACATTAAAAAACACTTAATTTGCTATTATGACAATTATAAATAAAAGAAATCTGTTTTTCCTAATTTCCGTCTGGCTGTTGTCTACACTTCTGCCAGCGCAGAATGTCACCATATCCACTCCCCATACACAGTTACTCCTCTCGGCACCAAACGGCGGTACACCGGAACAACTGTATTACGGCTCACGCACCTCTGATGCGGATATCCGAAGCATTTGCGAAACAGCACGCGGGAGAAATGCTTATCCCGTCTACGGAATGGGGTATCCATGTGAAACGGCATTGTCCGTCCGCCATGCCGACGGTAACCTGACACTTCAAATGGCAGTCATAGGCGTAAAAGAAACACGCCTTACAGAAGAAAACGCCACTTTGACGGTGATAGAACTGAAAGACAAAGTGTATCCTTTCTTCGTCAACATCTGCTACAAAGCATGGCAGGATGCGGATGTCATCGAAACATGGACTGAAATCCGTCACGAAGAGAAGAAGCCTGTCCAACTTCAGCAGTTTGCTTCTGCCTACTTGCCTGTCCGCCGTGGCAATGTCTGGCTGGCACATCTTTCCGGTGCCTGGGCAAACGAAGGACAACTCTGCCAGGAAGCGTTGCAACCGGGTATGAAAGTCATCAAAAACACGGACGGAGTACGCAACTCCCAATCGGCGCACGCAGAAGTGATGTTCTCGCTCGACGGCAAACCGCAGGAGAACACGGGACGCGTCATCGGTGCGGCACTTTGCTACAGCGGCAACTACAAACTGCGCATTGACACGCAAGAAGACGACTGGCACCATTTCCTCGCCGGCATCAACGAAGAAAACTCCTGGTACAACCTGAAAAAAGAAGAAGTGTTCCGCACCCCCGCATTGGCACTGACCTACAGCGACGAAGGGATGAGCGGATGCAGCCGGAAATTCCATCAATGGGCACGGCTGCATAAACTTGCCAACGGGAACACTCCCCGCAAAATTCTGCTGAACAGTTGGGAAGGCGTCTATTTCGACATCAACGAACAGGGCATGGACCAGATGATGGGTGACATCGCTGCCATGGGAGGCGAACTGTTTGTAATGGACGACGGTTGGTTCGGCGACAAATATCCGCGCAAAAACGACTCTTATGCCTTAGGCGACTGGACCGTAGACAAGACCAAACTCCCCGGCGGACTGCAATCATTACTTGACAACGCCCGGAAACACGGCATACGGTTCGGCATCTGGCTGGAACCGGAAATGGCCAATACCAAAAGCGAACTGTACGAAAAGCACCCCGAATGGATTATCAAGGCACCCGAACGGGAAGTGGTATGCGCCCGCGGCGGCACACAAGTCGTACTCGACCTCTCCAACCCGCAAGTGCAGGATTTTATCGTACAGACAGCGGACGAACTGATGAATTCCTATCCCGACATTGATTATATCAAGTGGGATGCCAATATGTCCATCATCACCCAAGGTTCGCAATACCTGACCAAGGACAACCAAAGCCACCTGAACATCGAATACCATCGGGGCTTTGAGAACGTGTGCCAACGCATTCGCACCAGCCATCCGCAACTGACGATGCAGGCTTGTGCCAGCGGTGGCGGACGTGTCAACTACGGCATACTTCCCTACTTCGACGAATTCTGGACAAGCGACAATACGGATGCACTTCAGCGTATCTACATCCAATGGGGCACTTCCTATTTCTTCCCCGCCATCGGCATGGGGGCGCACATCAGCGCAAGCCCTAACCATCAGACATCGCGTTCCGTTCCGTTGAAGTTCCGTATTGATGTAGCGATGAGCGGACGCTTAGGTATGGAAATACAGCCCAAGGATATGACGGAAGAGGAAAAGGCATTGTGCAGAAACGCCATTACCGAATACAAGACGATACGCCCCATCGTACAGTTCGGAGATATTTACCGTTTACTTTCTCCGTATGACAAACAGGGCGCAGCTTCGCTGATGTATGTATCGCCGGAAAAGGACAAAGCCGTATTCTACTGGTGGAAAACAGAACATTTCTGCAACCAGCACTTGCCACGGGTGAAGATGGCAGGACTTGCTCCAAACAAATATTATAAAGTGCATGAGCTGAACCGCATCGACACTGAACCTTTGAAATTTGAAGGTAAAAGTTTCAGCGGTGCATATCTGAATGACAACGGACTGGAAATTCCCTCTACCCACAGAGTGGAACCTTCGAAACAAAACGAATATGCCAGCCGCGTGCTTTATCTGGAAGAAGTAACTCCCTCGTCTTCCGACAACCGGATAGCACAATGCCCTCCGTTGCGTGTTCTTTGCTTAGGCAACTCTATCACCCGCCACGAATATAAAGCAGACATCGAATGGTTCTCCGAATGGGGCATGGCAGCATCCAAAGAAGAAAACGACTATTGCCACCAATTGGAGAAGATGCTCTCGCAAAACCGTCCTGGCACAGTGGTTACCCCACTGAACATCGCCTATTGGGAACGCAACTTGAATTGCAGTATCGACTCGCTGATTGGTGCTCATGCTACAGACAAGGATGTGATCGTTGTCCGCTTGGGAGAAAACGTACAAGATAAAGAAGCATTCAAATCAGGTATCCTCCAACTGGTGGAATATTGCAAGCGGAAAGCAAACAAAATAGTCATCACCGGTTGTTTCTGGAAGGATGATGAAAAAGAGCGTGCCATCATTAACGCTGCGCATATGCATGGACTCACTTATATTCCGATTGACTGGATAGACCGCTTGTATGATTCACGCCCGAAAGTCGGAGACACTCTTTATGACATACACGGAAAGCCATATACTGTAACCAAAGATTTCATCATCGCCCATCCCGATGACGAAGGCATGAAGAAGATAGCGGAAGCAATATATAGAGTTCTCTAATGGCTCCCCGACTCTTCGCCCTTCCATTATTTATACCTGTAGTTTCCACACAATGAGAAACTACAGGTATATGAATAGAAAATTTCAGTTTAAACCCACCAAACACAATTGAATCAGCAATCAATATTTATCGTATAAATATTCTTTCATGTCATTATTTTACGGATAATATCTTTGGAATTTAGTCCATTAATCCTTTATTTTGTACAGAAAAACATAAAATTGTAACATGAGCGAAGAACAAATATTTGACGAAGCATATAAACTATATTACCGAAAGTGTTTACTGTTCGCCCGGTCTTATACCCATGATATAGTACAAGCTGAAGACATCGTTGCCGAAGCCATGATTGTGTTATGGGAAAAACTCTGTAATGCGGAAGAAATAGGTGCGACATTACCCTTTCTGATAGGCACTATCCGCAATAAAATACTACAATATTTCCGTAGGGAAACCTTCAAGCTTAAAATCCACTCCGTTCTCGAAAAAGACAGCATGCGCGAATTGGAAATGCGCATATCTACTTTGGAAGAGTGCAATCCCCAGGAGCTATACAGCATGGACATACAGAGTATATTAAAAGAATCATTGAAAACAATGCACAGCCAAACCCAAACTGTCTTCATGCTCAGTCGTTTCGCTCATAAAACCAATGAAGAGATTGCCCGGGAACTGGGCATTGGAGTAAAAGGAGTGGAATACCACATTACAAAAGCACTGAAAAAGCTACGGATAGACCTCAAAGATTTCTATCCTCTTCTGGACGTACTGCTTTAATCCCTGTTTCCTGTCTCTCCCACTCTCCCTTGCAAAATACGTATATTCATTGCTTTTTCTTCTTAACTACTATACAGCCCCAATAAATTTCTTAATCTTTTTTGAAAAAAATTCATTATTCCGCTAGGGTTATTGCTTTTTTATGCGACTATTATATAGAACAGCAATAAAATAATGCTATGGAACGAAATGTAATTCTTAAATATCTACGGGGAGAAACCTCTCCCGAAGAACGTATCAAAATGCTCCGATGGTTGGAAGAAGACCCGGCACATTTGGAAGAATACAAATATCTGCGCCGGATTTTTGATGCAACCTTATGCAACGAAGAGAATATACCCCTATCTATTCATTCGTCACGCTCCACCAACCGGAGAATATGGATGCAAATAGCGGCAGCCGTAGCGTTTATCTGTCTTTTTGCAGGCGGAACATGGCTATACACACAGCATCTTTCCGAAAACCAGGCAGAATTGTTAGCTGCACGCGATATCCACGTCCCTGTAGGACAACGTACGGAAATCACCCTAAACGATGGAACAAGAATATGGCTCAACTCCAATACAACCCTGCACATAGAAAGCCAAAAAGGAAAAGACCTGCGCCGTGTCCGCCTGAATGGTGAGGCTTACTTTGAAGTAACGCCGAACAAGCACCTGCCGTTCGTAGTACAGACAGGTTCTCATGAAGTGCAAGTGTTAGGAACAAAGTTCAGCATATTTGCCTATAAAGACCGGAACGATTTTTCCGTCAAACTGTATGAAGGAGCGGTCGACGTGAGTGACAAGCAAAACGCCACCACTCTCCGTCTCTCTCCCGACGAAGAAGCGAAGATATCCGACGGCGGACAATTGATAAAAGTTCCCTTCGACAAAGCAGAATCGCTGTTATGGATTGAAGGTATTTATTACTTCGAAGACACGGACTATGCTTCCATCTTCCGGCAAATGAAAGAATATTATAAGGTAGACTTTGATGTCCGTAACCCCCAAATACTACAATATAAATGTACCTGTAAATTCCGGCAGGAAGACGGTTTGAAACATATTCTGGAAATCCTGCAACGAATCCACCGGTTTGAATACGAATGGAGTGACGATGAACAGACCGTCATTATCCGATAAATTATTACTCTTTCAGTTAACCCTATTCATTATGAAAAACAAAGATCCCGTTTATTTAACTAAAAAACGGCCAGAAGTGCTCCAACACTATCCGACCGTAAAAGTCGTGCATACTTCCCTCGTTACCCAACGGAGAATGAACTCGTTATATTACACAACTTATTAAAACATACAAAGTTATGAATAAAAAAATAGCTCTTCTGTGTGGAATAATGTTTTTTATATTAAATATGACTGTTTTTGCACAAAATAAGACAGTTACACTTCATGAAGAACAAAGTTCCATTCAAACAATCCTTTCAAAGATTGAGAAACAGACGAAATACCTGTTCGTCTATGACAAAGCGCAAATCGACGTAAAGCGTAAAGTTACGTTGAAAGTAAACAACAAACCGGTTTCGCAAGTACTGAATACATTATTTGCAGGCACACAGGTTTCTTACACCCAGAACGGAAACAACATCGTACTGACCGTAAAAAAAAGCAGTAAACAACCGACGAAAACCGTAAGAGGCGTAATCACCGATGCAAACGGTGAACCTGTTATTGGCGCCACAGTGACATCAACGGCAACCGGCAAGGGAACAATTACCGATATGGATGGTAAATTCACTATGGACGTTCCGAAGAACACGCAACTGCAAGTATCCTATATCGGATACAAGAAGCAGGAAATTGCGGTAGGAGAAAAAAACACACTGAAAATTGTGTTGGAAGAAGAAAATGCAGTATTGGAAGAGGTGATTGTAGTAGGTTACGGTACTATTAAACGGAAAGAGATGACTTCTGCCATCTCGCACATCGGTGCCAAAGATCTGAATCAGATGCCTACAATGGATGCATCTATGTTATTGCAAGGAAAAGTATCCAGTGTGTCCGTATCAAATATAAATTCCGCCGACCCCGACCAGCACGGTAGTATTCAGATTCGTGGTGTATCATCCCGTAGCGCAGGACTGGGTCCGCTCATCGTAGTAGACGGTATACCGGGCGGCGACCTGGCGAATATCAACCCCAATGATATCGAATCCATGGATGTACTAAAAGACGGTGCGGCATCTGCCATATATGGTACACGCGGCTCAAACGGTGTAATCCTCATCAACCTGAAAAAAGGAGCACGTGACAATCAAGTACACGTCACCTACAACGGTTCGCTTACCATCACGGAAGCAAAGCCGTGGGAATTGGAACCACTTAGTGCCGACGAATATCGTAAATACCGTTGCGAACAAAATCCGGGCAACGACTACGGTGGAAACACCAATTGGCTTGATGCCATCACCCATACAGGTATTACCCACATGCACTCGCTTACTTTCTCGGGCGGCGGAGCGCAAAACAATTACCGCGTAACGGCAGACTACCGGGATGCTGAAGGTATCCTCATCAACCAAAAACGCAGGGAATACGGAATGCGTGCCACTGCCAACCTAACCACTAAAGACGGTCTGTTCTACTTTTCAAGCACCGTAGCTCCCCGCATCATCGACCAAAAAAAGGGAAAATATTACAACTATCAAGTGGCATTGAGAAACAATCCTACCGTACCTGTATATGACGAAACCACAACCAACGGCTATTTTCACTTGCCATTAGGCACAAGCACGGAGAATATCGTAGAAGATCTGCGTGTCGTTTCCCGCGACCAGACTACACGCCGCATCGAATGGAATGCCACCGCCGGCATCAACCTTCTGCCGCTTTTCCTGCCCAACAACCAAAACAACCTTCTGCTGAAATCGCAGGTCACTTTCGCCCAACGACATGATGACGAAATACATGGTAGTTACTCGCCGTCCACCTGCACGTGGATGATACAGAACAATCGGAAAGGTGAAGCATCGCGGGCATATTATAAAGCTATGACCAACAATTTTGAATGGGTTACGAATTTCTCCGCCACTTTCGCCAAGCACCACAATGTGCGTGGCATGGTAGGCTACTCTTACAATTACGTCGTAGCCGAAGGATTCAATGCAGCCAACAAAGATTTTGCCACTGACGCCTTGCTCTACCACAATCTCGCACAAGGTACGTATGCCGCCGAAGCTGGTAAAACGGAGATGGGTTCGTACAAAAACGATTCTAAACTTATCTCTTTTTTCGGTCGTGTGAACTATGACTGGAAAGGTCGTTATATGATGTCGGCAGCTATTCGTCACGAAGGTTCAACACGTTTCGGTAAAAACCATAAATGGGGAAACTTCCCTTCTATCTCGGCAGGATGGCGTATTTCCGATGAGAGTTTCATGAAGAATGTAAAATGGATCGACGACTTGAAGTTACGTTATGACTTTGGTGTAACCGGTAATCAAGATTTTGATAGTTACAAGTCACTTTCCACCTATTCCTCTTTCGGTTACTACTCCTATAATAATACAGCTTTCCATGTATGGGGACCAGGCAAAAACACGAACCCCGACCTGCGTTGGGAGAAAGCCAAAAACCAGAACATCGGTCTTGATTTCAGTTTGTTCAACAACCGCGTGACGGGTTCGTTCAACTATTTCATCCGCAAACAGGAAGATTTGCTGGGCGACTACCAGACTTCGGTTCCCCCCAGTCTGTTCGCCACCATCTTCACCAATGTGGGAACCATGAAGAATACCGGTTTTGAGTTCGACGTGACAGTGAACGCCGTACGCTCCAAAGATTTCAATTACAGTTTCACACTCGTAGGAGCCACAAACAATAATAAATTTGCCAGCTTCTCCAATGATGTATTCAAAGGACAGAAATACTATTCAACCTGTCAAATGGTCAGCCCCAATAATCCGGGATATCTGCAACGCATCGAAGAAGGCGAACGTGTAGGTAACTTTTTCACTTGGCGTTATGCAGGTGTCAGCGATGACGGCAACTGGTTGGTTTATAACAAAAACAACGAAGTAATCCCTGTCGGTGAAGCCAAGGAAGATGACAAAGCCATTACAGGCAACGGCCTGCCCAAATTCACAGCTTCTACTACCCATTCTTTCAAATGGAAAAATCTGGATGCATCCATCTCGTTGCGTGGCGCATTCGGCTTCCAGCTCTTCAATGTGCACGAATTTTACTTCGGGCTGCAATCCATGCAGAGCAACCTGATAAAAGAGGCGTACGGCAAAAACGCACACATCACTACTGGTATGAATGTGCTGACAGACTACTTCATCGAGAACGGTGACTATGTGAAAATCGACAATATCACACTTGGCTATACCTTCCCGTTGAAGACACGGTTTCTGGATAGCGTCCGTGTGTATGGTACCGCACAGAACCTTTATACATTTACCGAATTCAGCGGTATAGACCCGTCCAACTTCGAAGTGAACGGCCTGACTCCCGGCTCCGGTGGTGGTGATTATACCTATTATCCGTCGGCATTCCAGTTCAACTTCGGTTTGCAAATTAATTTTTAATTGAAAAAAGATTATGAAAATCAAACATATATTTCTAGGCATAGGCTTGCTGGCAACCGCCGGTGGCGGACTTTCATCGTGCACCGACCTTCAAGAGAAAGTTTATGACCAGGTGACAAGCCAAAACTATTATCAAACGAAAGATGATGTGATTCACGCTGTTTTTCGTCCTTTTGAGCACACTTATTATTCCATGTGGCAGGTGCACGAACATGAAGAACTGCCTGCCGACCAATTGGTTACTGTCGTACGCGGCGACTGGTGGTGGGATGGCGGCAAATGGATTATGTACCATCGCCACCAATATGACGGCATCCAATACAACAACCCGGGTTCCGGCGAATGGACATCGGAATGGGAGCTGATGTATCAGGCCATCGGCCAATGCAACCTCGTTCTTGACGACCTTGCCGAACTCAATCCCGCCACATTCAAGATTACCGACACCGAATGGGCTTCTTATATAGCTCAGTTACGTTGCATGCGCGCTTTCTGCTACCTGCGACTCATCAACTGCTACCGCAACTGTCTGCTTGTCACCACAAGTGATGCCAGCGTAAGTATGCAACCCGAAAACCGCAAGCAAGTGGAACCACGGGTGTTGTTCAAGTTCATCGAAAGCGAACTGAAAGATTTCTGTCTGACCAATTTGCCACCGCGTAGCGGAAACTACGACGGTCCCATGCAGGGACAGTTCACTCAGGGAGCTGCCGCCGCACTGTTAGCACGTCTCTATCTGAATGCTGAAAAGTGGATTGGCGAAGCCCGTTGGGACGACTGTATCGGAATCTGCGAACGTATCCGCAAAGGTGAATTCGGCCATTATGAGCTTGCCGAACGTTGGGATGCCCCGTTCGACTGGAACAATGAAACATGCAGTGAAGTCATTTTTGCATTTACCGCTTCGTTTGCCACGACTTGCCATCACATGGTTAACTCACGCCAGACAATCTATGGTCGTATGCTTCCCTATCAGTGTGGTCCATATCTGGGTATCGAGAAAGACGGTGAACGCAACCCACGTTACTGCATCACTCCCAGCTACGACAACTCTTACCCCAATCGTCAACTCTTCGATTACAAGTTGGGACAAGTATCGCAGAAATTCCTGAAATACCCTGGTGACTTGCGTTGGAAACAATATAAGAATACAAGCAACAACACACGCGAAGGTATGATGTTCCTTGAAGGAAAGATTCCCAACAACACACAAAGCGAGGGATTCGGAAAATCACCGCAAGGCTACACCATCTACCTGCGCGACCAGGTAGGACAATTCTTTGTAGGCGGTGAAAGCGGACAAATCACAGGCGACAGCGAATCGAAATGCGAGAACGGTGATTTCAATTCAGGTCTGTTCGTGGTGAAATATCCGTTCTATCCCTACGAAGGCGGTGCATATAAAGAATCAGACCATGCGGTAATCCGTCTGGCGGAAGTGTATTACACCGAAGCCGAATGTTATTTACGTAAAGGAGATGCGCGTACGGCAGGCTCGCTGCTGAACAAGGTACGGGAACGCAATTACTCCAGTTTTGGAGACAATATCGCCTACGAACCCGAAGGTCGTGTAAAACTGAATATGGACGAAATGCTTGACGAATGGGGACGCGAATTCCTTGCCGAAAGCCGCCGACGCACCGATTTGATTCGCTTCGGACGCTTCCAGGAAGCATGGTGGGACAAAAAAGCGGATGCTGACACGCATTATGAACTTTTCCCGCTTTCACAAGACCAGTTGGAGCAAAATCTTTATCTGAAACAAAATCCGGGTTATCCCGATATCACACGTTAATTTTTTAGATTATGAATAAAAACAAATACAATATGTTTTCCTTTCTACTTTTAGGACTGGCGCTGGCTTTGAACCCCAGTTGCAGCGATGATAAAAATCTGGAACCTGCGCCAGAAGCCGTAAACATCAAAGTAAGCAACTATGCCATGTTGTACGAAACCGTACATGTTAATACGACCAATGTGGCTTCGGGAACCACAGTCACCGTCAACTTTGGCGAAGGCACCGTAGTGGAAGGAAAGAGCGGCATGGAGATTTCCCATACCTATACCCGCCCCGGACACTATACCATTACAATGGAAGCCGACGGATACATCACATCTACCAAGGATATTGAAGTAGGCTCCAAACCCGGCATAAGCGAAGAACTGAAATGCCTCAAAGACCCCGATAACAAAAAAGTGTTTGTAGCGGCACACCGTTCTCATACAAGCGACACGTCCATTCCCGACAACAGCCTGCGTGCCGTCGAAGCTGCCATTGCAGCCGGTACGGACTTTATCGAAACGGATGTCTGGTGCACTACGGACGGGGTAATCGTTGTTAACCATGATTTTGATATCTTATGCAATGACGGTGAGAAGGTGGATATTCGCAAAGTGAAATATGAACGTATCAAAGGTACCCGCCTGATAGACCGCCACACAGGCAAGTTCAGTGAGAATCCTGCAGATGTATTGCCTACACTCGAAGAATTCCTAAATGCCGGCCGCGGACGAGTGTTCTACAGTCTCGACAAGATTGAATATAATCCGTCTGTCAGTTATATTGTAAAGGAAGTGGAACGTCTGGGCATGATAGAAAGCGTTTATTTCTATGCCGGCGGCAATCCCCAGACCATTACTACTATTTTGGAAATAAATCCGCATGCACATGTAGGCGTATGGTCGGGCAATATTGTTCCGTTCCGCAACTATCCCGACGGTATCTTCTATTCACAGGGCGACTACTTGCCTTCGAAAGGCTTTGATACCAACTTGCACCCGGACATTGCGGAAGGAATCTTTCCTTGGATCAACTATCTGGGTGTACACGATGAGGCCACTACGGAGAATAGCCTGAATGAGGCTCACCTGGATGCTATCCTTGCCGAATATCCGTCGCTTGCCTTCATTCAGTGCGACGTGCCCGACCTGATGATACCCGCTTTAAAGAAACGCGGTCGCCGTTAAACATAGAATACACAATTAAAAATAAAGATTATGCATTTATTCAAGAAATATATGAGTGTCTTGACAGCCGTCATGTTGTTGTTCTGCGTGAATGCCTGTAAAGACGAAGACGAAGGCGAACTGGCACCTTGGTTCCGGTTCACCAATTCGAATGGTGTAGTATTCCCTTCGTTGAACGAAGTGGACTTCGGTGCTCACGAATATGTCATGAACGTATATACCAATATCAATTGGGAAGTCACTTCTGATGCGGAATGGCTCTATGCCACTCCCGACAAGCGTCTGGGCTGTGTGCAAGGCAAAATTATCATAAAGGAAAATACAGTGGAAGAAGAACGTACGGGAACAATCACCGTACGTTCCGAAAATCCGAAACTTCCCGTCCACACTATCGTATTCCACCAATCTGCCGCACCACACAAAGTAGAAAAGTTATTTATCACACCTGAAAAGAAAGGTACGGGCGACGGCTGGACATGGGAAAACGCCATGGGAGCAAAGGAACTGGAAACTCTGTTGTCAGATGCCACCGACTTGTCCGAAATCAGCATCTATCTAAGTGAAGGTACGTTCAATATCACTGCAGGAACAAATATCACCAAGAAAGTCAAATCTATCGAAGGCGGCTACACTCCGGAAGGGGACCCCTCTTCCAACCCGACCATACTGACTTTCGGAACGAAACCTTCGGCACTGACTTCTATGTTCAGAATGAATGAGAATGCAGAAGTAACATTCAAAAACTGTATATTCGATGGCGGTTACAATGAAACCGAAAAAGGATATGGTCGTGCTTTCGAGATAAGACATAAAACAGCCTTGCTGCAACTTACCGAATGCGATATCCAGCATTTCAGTGTGAGAGGTACAGACTCGGGCGACCATTCCGGTGCAGCTATCTTTGTCACGGAAGGAGCATTCAGGCTGAACAAAGTAAATATCACTCATAATGTAGTCCACCAGCGCGGAGTAATTTATTTAAATGTAGACGGCGACCGATACGGCTACGGCTTTATGAACAATGTATTGATAGCGGACAACATAAGCGAAAGCTGGTGGGGAGTAGCCATTCATGCTAAAAAAGCCCTTTGCATGAACAATGTCACCATTTGCAATAATACTAATGAAGGCAACGGCAACCATGCAACAATCAATGGAAGTGGTAGTTTCTTCATTGCCAACACTACCGTGATAGCCCAAAATCCAACGGTAGAAACCACATGGACTAATTTCGGTGCATTCCGTTGCGAAACTAATGTCTCCAGTGGCGAATCGGCTGTAATTATCAATTCCATATTCGGAAATGATACGGATGATGGACTGACTATGACAGATAGCGGAAGCGGAGCTTCTTTCAAATCCGGCGGTTGGTGTCTGTATGGAAAAACACAAAATTGGTTAGTTAGCCAGCAAGCTACTACCGATACTTCCTATACTGACCAAGCGATAGCCAAACTCGGCAAGTATGAAGACGGTGCTTTCCAATGGAACCCTACAGCAATAAATACGCTTCAGTTTGCTAAATATGCCGATATTCTGAAAGCAGCCAAAGAATTCACACCGGCTTCCATCCCGACTTTGGGACAAGACTTTGTGAACTGGATGGGTGAAGAAGCCTTCGGTCTTGACGGCAAAGGTAACCCACGCAACCCGAACAGGATGCTGCCCGGAGCTTATGATACCGGATTGCAATAACCGTTTAACGAAGAACAATCTTAATATCAGCCGGCTATAACTTCCCTACGTTTTCTCCTCTTTTCTAATGAGAGGAGAAAACGTACCGACAATCGTTAAAGCAAACTGACGTTAAATATCTAATTATCTTAATTATTGAATAGTATGAGAAAATTTTTTTGGACTGCAACGGTCATCGGATTATTGACCGCCTGCTCACAGACAGACGAGATACCTGCCAAAGATTCGATGGCAGACAACCAGCAGATACGTATTCATGTAGGTGTGAACAACCTGCAAACACGTGCCGGATATGACAATACGAATTTAGACCGTTTCGGTCTGATTATAAACAACACCGTGGATGCCACTTGCAACTACAATGTAGAGATGCTAAAGACAGGCAATGCGTGGGAAGCTGCCAACGGTACGCCACTGACATGGGATGAAAAACGTTCCCCAATAAACGTATGCGCCTTTGCTCCCTACCAAAAGGATGTAACCATGGACGGAAATCTACCCATAGGAGTACCCGTAAGTTATGCGGATGCCAATGAAGTAAAAGCTGCGGATTTTCTGCTGATGAAAGCCCAAGTGAACCCTCAGAGCGACTTAACGGAAGACGGCAGCCTCCGCATCAATCTGAAACATAAATTATGCAAACTGACAATCAGTTTCACCGGTGCAAGTGAAATTACCGACTTGAAAGTAAACGGAACAGTGTTGAGCGGTAGTTGCAACCTATCAACAGAAAATCCTGTAGTAACCGCCAATGGCACAGACGGCAGCATCACGCCTTTCAAAGAAAGCGACGGCACATATCAATGCATCCTGATGCCACAAACGGTGGAATCGGGTAAGCTGAACGTCACCTTCACTACCGGCGGACGCAACTTCAGCTGGACCTCAAACCAAGCAATCACATTCGAAGAGAACCACTCCTATGCGTTGCCTTTGGAAGTGGCAGGCGCAAGCCTTTCACTTAAGAAAAGCGTAAAAGCACGTACGTGGGATGTCACAGCTGAAAATGAAGTTTTAACTATAGACAAGTAATCATTCACTAAAAATAGATTATTCCATGAAAACATTTAGATATTTTTATTTACTCACCGCTTTGATGACCTTTTCGGCATGTGGCGATGATGAGGAAACGCAAATTCAAGTTCCGGAGACAGATTTCACTCACGTCAAAATTGACGCGATGGTGGGTAGAAGTTCATTGTTTACGCGCAGTAATCCGATGGGGGAAACAGCCAAACAAAGTGAGTTCAACAAAGGAGACAAGCTGTCAGTCAACAATGGTCGCACCCATGTAGTCTATACAATGGGAGACGACGGATGGACGGCAACGGGCGAAGGTCTGAAGTGGGAAGAATTCCCGACCACATTTCAAGCCTATTATCCGGCTGCGGAAGGTGTCTCCTTCCAATCGTTTACATTGCCTGCCGACCAGGCAAGTGCCGAAAAGATTGCTTTAGCAGACTATATGACTTCCACCCGCAAAATCGATGCCATGCCGGGAGAAGGAAAACTGATACTGGACATGGCACGGCAAACGGCACGCGTTATTGTGAACGTGAGCGGAGTGGATGCATCTTTGGGTGGCTCCCTGTCTTCCATGAAGATTTATTCGCAATATGCATCTATCCCTGCAAGCGGTACTGCAACAACCATTGCATCTTATGTATCCGGTCATACGTATGCCGCTTTGGTAGTGCCGGGTGAAGGCAGCGATAATCAAGTATTCCTTGAATTAACAACCGCCAACGGTACGAAAAAAACGGTCACAGGTATCAGAGCTACCACAGCCGGTAAAAGTTACGCATACAATATCTATGTAGGAGAAAATTCTATCGAACTGTCTGAACCCATTGTTACGGATTGGGAAGAAGGTTCCACTCTGCCCGGTGATTTACAGGAAATCGAGAAACCGATTGCCCCCGGCTATTACGTAAAACCGACAGCGACAGGTAATGCTTCCGGTACAGACTGGGAGAATGCTATGGGAGCGAATGAACTACGTGACTTGCTAAAACGACAGTCAGCAGAAGAACTGGACGGAAAAACAATCTACCTGGCAGGCGGTGAGTATCCTCTTGTAACCAATGAACTCACCACAGGAATAGAGTTGGGAGGCAAGATGGTTATCACCCTTCAAGGTGGTTACAATCCGCAAAGTGAAGGAAAAAGTGTAACCGACCGTAATATTCAAGCATACGTCACGTCATTTACCAACACCGCATCTTTGAACGCAATCACTAGAATGTTCAAATTAGGCACTGATTTAGACATTACATTCAATGGTATTACGCTAGACGGTAAGTATAATAAAGACCAGAATGGTCACCTTCGCGGTATCCAAGTAGAAGGCTGCACACTGAACATGAACAATTGTGTTATCAAGAACTTCAACACAGGAGCGGTAGATAACGGTGACGGTCAGGGGTCAGCTCTCCGGCTGAATGCAGGCTTTATTAAACTGAACAAAGTAGAGATTATAGATAATGTCGGACCATCTAGAGGAACAATTAATTTGAATTGCGGTGATAATGGCTATTCTTTCTTTAATAACTGCCTGTTCAAAGGCAATATCATCAGACTGTATTGGGGAGTTGCTATCCAATCCAATGGAAATGCTTGCATCAACAACACTACCATCTACAACAATAAGAGTGAAAACACAACAGGTCAATGTGCCACTATCAACGGTAGCGGCAATGTATTGTTCGTGAACTCCACCATCTATCACAATAAAGAACTAATTTCGAAGGAAATGGGTATTTACCGATATGAAGGTACCAACAACCTTCAGTTCATGAACAGCATTATCGTATCCTCCAATGCTACTGTGCCCACCTTTAAACAAGAGAACGGACAATGTACTTCCAAAGGATACAATGTCTCTCAAAACACAACAGGATTTGCAACAAACGAGAACGACAATCTGATAAACGGACCATGGAGTTTCAATTATAACAATGGCGTCTGCGAATGGAATGCACCTAGTGACATGCATTTCGCAACTAAATCAGCCGTTACCAGTGTCGTAAGAGCATACAAGACCGACAACTTCCCAACTATGGGACAAGACTTCGCCAACTGGCTGGGCGATGATCTTGGAAAAGACCAAAACGGAAACATACGTAACCCAAACAAGATGCTGCCCGGAGCTTATGATCCAGGACTGTAATCCGTAATTTACATTATATTTCCACTAAAATCCTGCCATTTGGAATAAATGGTAGGATTTTGTCGTTTTTAGGCAAAATTTTATCGTTCTTTTAATTTAAAATTTTATCACTTTGCAGCAACATTATTAAACAATATATGAAGAAACAAAAACTTTATGCAGCAGGACTCTTGCTCCTTTTGCTAGTATGGACAAGCGGATGCAAGCCCACTAAGAAGATAAACGCTCCTTTATCGCTGACTTGGGAAATGGGCAAAATCCATCCCGAAGAAGGAACGTATGAAAACTCCTTTATATTGAAAAATTTTTCAGATGCTCCGGTTGGCAAAGACTGGGTGATTTATTATGCACAACTCCCCCACCATATACAACAAGAAACATCATCGTCAAAGGTGAAAGTAGAATGGATTAGTGGTACCTATCACAAGATATATCCGACAGCAGAATTTGCTTCGCTGGCTCCAGGTGATTCGATACGGGTAACATTCAAGTGTGATGGTGAAGTGCCCAAAACCTCACACGCTCCCGAAGGTAGCTATTGGGTAAGCCGGTCAGGTGCGGGAAAGGGACAGCCGCTACCAGTGGAGATGCGCATCATACCGCTGGCTCCAACCAAGGCACAAACCGCCTTCCTGCATCGGCTTTATGAAACAAATGCACGTTTGCAACAGCATCCTTTACAGGAATTACGTCCTGTTGACATCTTGCCAACAGTGAAACAAGCCATACCTGCCGAAGGTGAGATGCTTATCGAAAACAAGATTGCCCTGTCATTCCACAAAGATTTTGCCAATGAAGGAAAATTACTGAAAGAAAAACTGGAAAAGACATACGGACTGGAAGTAGCAACGGAAGCAGAGGAAAGCATCCTATTGGAATATCTTCCCGAAGACCAGGAAGTACCAAACGACGAGTATTACGAACTGGACATCAACAACCGACAGGCTATCGTGAAAGGGAAGACATCGCATGGCATCTTCAACGGAACACAGACCCTGCTGGCAATGCTGAAAGGACAAGGAGAGACATTGCGACTGCAAGCAGTCTCTATCCGCGACTATCCCGACCTCTTGTACCGCGGACAAATGCTCGACATCGTCCGGAACTTCACCACGGCAGAGAATCTGAAAAAGTTGATAGACATCACTGCATCTTATAAACTTAACACATTTCATTTCCATTTCTCGGACGACGAAGGCTGGCGGCTGGAAATACCCGGACTGGAAGAACTTACTTCGGTAGGAGCACGCCGCGGACATACCACGGACGAAGCCGAATGCCTGTACCCTGCTTATGAAAACGGATACGATCCGAATGCCCCTACATCGGGAAATGGTTTCTACAGCCGTACCGAATTCATCGATCTGTTGCGTTATGCCGCCGAACGACATGTACAAGTGATTCCGGAAATAGAGTCACCGGGACACGCACGGGCGGCCATCACAGCCATGAAGGCACGGTATGAGAAATACATCGGTTCGAACCCGGAAAAGGCTACCGAATATATGCTGCATGACCCGCAGGACAGTTCCCAATATATCTCCGCACAATGGTATACGGACAATGTTATGAACGTGGCAATGCCTTCCACCTATCGTTTTATAGAAAAGGTGGTACGGGAAATCAAGGAAATGTATCGCGAAGCAGGTGTCCCTCTGACAACGATTCATGTCGGTGGCGACGAAGTTGCAGAAGGAGCCTGGAGCGGTTCTCCCCTATGCATGCAACTGATGAAAGAGAAAGGAATGACACAGATGCACGACTTGGCGGAATATTTTATCACCCGTGTATCCGAATGCCTGCAACAACAGGGCATTTCATTCGGCGGTTGGCAGGAAGCAGCGTTAGGGCATCGCACGGAAACGCATGCTGCTCTTGCTCCACGAGCCGGTGGTATCTATTGCTGGAGCACGGTTGCCGAATGGGGAACAGACGAAATTTCTTATCAAATAGCCAACAACGGCTATCCGGTGATTCTTTGCAACGTGAACAACTTCTATCTGGATTTGGCTTACGATGCGCATACTGACGAACCGGGCCACTTTTGGGCAGGATATGTAGACGAATCCAAATCCTTCTCCATGTTGCCATATCGGGTATACCGTTCCTCACGCACTACAATGGCAGGGCATCCGGTATCGCCCGATTCCATGGAAATCGGCAAAACCGCCCTGACTGCATTGGGAAAACAACGAATCACAGGCGTACAAGCACAACTATTTGCAGAAACCATCCGGAATTATCAACAAGTAGAATATTATACATTTCCTAAAATAATGGGATTGGCAGAACGTGGCTGGAATGCACATCCGATTTGGGAGAACTTATCAGGAAACACAGAAACACAGGCATATGAACAGGATTTGGTACAATTCTATCGGAAAATCAGCCAGAAAGAGATGCCCCACTGGGTTCAAAACGGTATTCACTTCCGTTTGCCATATCCAGGGTTGTGCCTGAAAGATGGAAAGCTATATGCCAACACTTCCATTCGTGAAGGACAGATACGGTACACTATGGACGGAACGGAACCAATGGAAGATTCTCCATTATGGGAAACTCCCATAGATTGCCAGACAGAAGTGGTCAAAGCCAAGCTTTTTTATTTAGGCAAAGAAAGTATGACAGCTGTGTTAGAACAATAGTTTTCGGTAAAACAAGATTAAGGATAACAAATAGCAGGAAGGTGACAAGTGCATCTTGTCACCGCCTTTATTTTTAAAAGCCACATTATTGCATGTTACCGGAAAATATATATCTTTGTTCCATGATGATTTCGTTTCAGAGAATATCCGAAACAATGTAGAATTGGAAATATCATGAAAAGCATATTTATTTTTTTCTTTTATATCATTCTTTTTGCAGGACCTCTGTCAGCTTCCGTCACTTTTCCTTTCAAAAAGTACCAAGTATCCGATGGCCTATCACACAACACGGTATGGTCTATTCTTCAGGATTCTTACGGTTTTATCTGGACAGGGACAAGCAACGGTCTGAATTGCTATGACGGATATACAAACCGGGTGTATCGACATGTGGAAGGAGTTTCCCGCTCATTGGGGAATAACTTTGTATCTTCTCTGATGGAAGATAACCAAGATATATGGATAGGCACCAATAATGGTGTATATATCTATCACCGTTCTACAGATGATTTCTCTTTTTTCGACAAGAAAACACGATACGATGTATTCGTCAGTTGTGAAGTAACCGAAATATGGAAAGCGGACAACGGACTGATTTGGATTACCACCTTGGGACAAGGGATATTTGTATACAACCCGCAAACAGGCGTTCTACGACAAAATATCCTACAGAATTCATTTGCTAGAGATATCTGTCAAGGGGTAGATGGACGTATTTATATATCCTCTATCAACAAAGGAATATTTGTATTCGACCGGATGGGCTATTTTCTATCTACCCTTTCCACACTCACGGACGAAGCAGAAGAAAAGAAAAAAGTAAATGGTCTGTTAAGTACCTCTGAAGGTATCTGGTTCAGTACTGAAAATACACTAGAGTGTTATTCCGAAAAAGAAAAAATGGTGAACAGTTATCCGCTTCCTTCCTCCATCTCTATCCTCTGCATGATAGAATATGACAGCGAGCAACTATTAATAGGCACGAATTCGGGACTTTTCCTCTTCGGTAGACAAAACAAAGAATGGAAGAAAGTAGAAACTACAGGCGAATATGCCATGAGTAATCCGGTAGTAAATGCAATGATGCTGGATGCCGAAGGAACTCTTTGGCTGGCAACAAACGGAGGGGTGAATTACATGCCGAGGCAATTACGAAGGTTTGAACATCATATCATCCCCATGGGACAGAAAATCGCCCAAGGCGTCAACACTTTTTGCGAAAAAGAGAATGGAGAGGTGTATATAGGCACCCAACACGGATTATGGCTCTACCAGCCGCGGACACAAAGCTTGACGGAATGTGTGTTATCGCCGCATACTGAAAGGAAATACAACATCAGTGCTTTACATTTGGATGGTGAGCGGCTTTGGATTGGCACACATGAAAACGGACTGTTCAGATATGACCTGAAAACCGGTGTTAGCAAAAATTACACCCATTCCGACCGTATGATTAAAACATTGTCAAGCAACAATGTTATGTCAATCGGCAAAGACCACAAAGGGAACATTTACATAGGAACCAGTATGGGACTTTGTACCTACAATGAGGAACAGGACAATTTCTTTGTGAATATATACGTAGGAGCAATGACTCCCGTCACCGATATATATGAAGATTCCAACAGAAATCTATGGATTGCCACTTCCAACCTGGGAGCTTTCTGCTATTATCCAAACGGACAATGGAAACACTATGGACAAAGAAGTAACTCTTCGATAATTCCCGACAATACAATCACTACTTTGTTTGAAGACAGCAAAGGGGTGATGTGGCTGGGAACCAATGGAAACGGACTATGTTATTTCTCTCCCGAACAGAAACGTTTTGTCAACAACTGCCCCGAAAATACGCAATTACAAAATGTAACCATCTATTCCATCGAGGAAGACCGGAACGGTAACTTTTGGATTTCGACAGACAAGGGATTGTATAAAATCGACCGGAAAACAAACGATGCACGCTTATTTACCATCAATGACGGTCTGCTAAGCAATCAATTCATTGCTGGCGCTTCTTTATTAACATCAGACGGCAGGTTGTATTTTGGTGGCAGCAATGGTTTCAATGCTTTTGTCCCCGAACAAATAATAAAAAACACGTATGTTCCGCAAGTATATGTGACTGACATCCATTTCCCCTATTCCAATGACGAGAATACATCTCGGGAAGCGGCAAACACCCATGAAGAACTTCTCTACCTAAAAAAAGAAATCAGATTGCCCTACCAAAAGAATAGTTTCACCCTTGACTTTGCAGCTCTGAGTTATGGAGAATCACAAAGAAACCAATACAACTATATGCTGAAAGGAATAGACCCGACATGGATTCGAAATACAACTACCAACTCTGTATCTTACAATCATCTACCTCCCGGTGAATACACATTTATGCTAAACGGTTCGAATAACGATGGAGAGTGGAACCGGGAAACTACAATGCTGAAGATTATAATCACACCACCATGGTGGCAGAGTGCTTGGGCATACATAGCCTATTCATTACTCCTGACAAGTATCATTATCTATGTAGGATATCGCTGGAATCTATATGTCAAACGCAAATACAAACGGCGGATGGAGGAATTCAACCTTGCCCAAGAAAAAGAGACTTATAAACTAAAAGTAAACTTTTTCGTCAACCTTGTACATGAAATACGTACACCGCTCAGTCTGATTTGCCTGCCATTGGAGAAGTTACGAGAAAACAAGAGGGAGGATGAATATGTGTCGATGATTGATAAGAATGTAAATTATCTGTTGAATATCACTAACCAGCTCCTCGACTTTCAAAAAATAGAAAGTAATGGAGTGCTATTAAATCCCAAACCTTGCCATTTGAATCTCCAACTTGTTTCCATCTATGAGCAATTCCATAATATTGCAGCATTGAAGGATATCGAGTTGTCAATCGTTCTCCCGACAGAAGATATATATACTTCCATTGATATTGACAAAATAAGAACCGTCATAGTCAATTTATTAGGCAATGCAATAAAATATGCCCAATCGCACATAGAATTAAAATTAGAGACTACAGAGGATACAATCACGATTCAGGTAAACGATGACGGATGTGGTGTACCCAAAGACCAGCAGGAGAAAATCTTCCAATTGTTCTATCAAGTACCGGATGCTCCTTCCAACAAAGGAACAGGTATCGGGTTGGCTTTCTCCAAAATATTAGCTGAAGCCCATAAAGGAACATTGTCACTACGAGACATTCCTTCCGGTGGTTCATCTTTTATCCTATCTCTTCCAAAAGTAAACATGACCGATACTGTGAATGAAAACTCAGCACATAAGGAAGATATTTGCGAAATGGAAACAAACAAGGAAGTAAATACAGAAAAAGAAAAGACTACACTCTTATTAGTGGAAGACAATCCGGATTTGCTGAGTATAACACGTAATTCCTTACAACAATGGTATCATGTAAGATGTGCCGAAAATGGTCGGAAAGCCTTGGAATTATTGACGGAAGAGAACATCGACATTATTATCAGTGACGTCATGATGCCAGAAATGGACGGTATAGAATTATGCCATCAAATAAAATCAAACATTGAATATTCTCACATACCGGTCATCCTGCTTACAGCCAAGACTACATTGTCTGCCAAAATAGAAGGATTGGAAAACGGAGCAGACGTATACATGGAAAAGCCATTCTCAATCAAACAGCTACATAAACAAGTTGAGAATCTGATGGCATTACGATTGGCTTTCCATCAATTGCTAAGTGATTTTCCCAAAACAAACGACAGCATGTCCGAGCCGGAAAAGTATGCATTTTCTTCGAAGGATATGGACTTTATTAAAATTCTGGATGAGATATTGGCAGAACAAGTGGACGACATAGATTATTCAGTAAATAATCTAGCAGAAAAAATCAATATGAGCCGTAGTAATTTTCATAGAAAAGTCAAGGCTGTCACTGGTATGACACCCAATACTTATGTGTTGAATTATCGTCTGAACATGGCTGCCCAATATCTATCCGAAGGAATGCGCATAAATGAAGTTTACTTACAATTAGGTTTTACCAGTTCTTCCTACTTCGCCAAATGTTTTAAACAGAAATTCGGTGTATTACCAAAAGATTACACAAAAAATAAAAAAAGTATGATCTCATAAAGATTCTGTAGAAAAAGCAATAATATGTACCTTTGAACAGTCTAATAATTTCTGACACAGTATTGTTCACATGAAAAAACACTTCTCAACTCCGGCAAGATCTTTAATAAAGCCAAAATCCTTTGATACATTAAAGAATTCAACACGACCTCTCAAGATAGCCGGTTCTTCTTCCTCTTTCTTCGGAGCAATGACAAGGGCTATGAACAAGTTAACTTTAACTTATTCAATACCTTCACCCAATGTAGATTTCTGATATGCCTAAGTAATTAACAAAATAAGGAATTCTTTTTGTATTTCAAAACAGATATTATATATTTGAGCAAAAAAAATCAAAAACTGATATCTAAATAATGGAAATTAAGTCATCTGTAAAACAAAAAGATCAATGGATTAATCTATCCGATATAAATGTGTTTCAACAGCAGTATAAACAGAATTTCCGTTCATTAAAATATTTCGGTTTGCAATATCTTCCCAACGAAGAAGTAGTCTCGGATCTGATTCAAGACATCTGGCTCAAAATATGGGAAAGAAGAGAGAAACACATAAGTGAAGCTGCCTTCAAACACTATCTATTTCAATCACTTTATCGCTCTATACTTAACTACATAAAGCACGACAAAATAGTTAAAGAATATTCAGAAACTACCCTCAACAATGGGGAAGTTATAGAACAAGAAATCACATATAAGATAATTGAATCGGAAATTTATCAAGCGGTAAATCAGGTTTTCGAAGAACTTCCGGCTTCATGCCGTCGTGTATATGCCGCTAGTTTAAATGGAAAATCACAAAAAGAGATTGCTGAAGAATTCTATATTTCTATTAATACTGTAAAAAAACACATCAACAACGCTAACCACTATATGAAAAAACGTTTGAAAGATTTTTTATTATTTTTCCTGTCTTTTCGATAGAAAAACGCATTTTCTTATTACACCAAACTCATATTCGGTTGTCTAATATAAAAAAGACAACCGAATATGAATACCAACATAGATTTAAATGAAGTTAAAAGACTGCTTTTAAAAAAGCTCTCTAATAGTTTAAGTGAGACAGAAGAACAATTACTGAATCAATGGATAAATACGTCTCCACAAAATAGGGCTTTAGCCCAAAAAATCCATTCCAGCTTCTTCCTAACACATGCAATTCTAGATGAAAACGAATTATCTTATCGCAATTCATGGCAAAGATTACGTCATAATATAAAATACACACAGCACTTTTTAATCCGAAGCCCGCAATACAAATGGCTGGTAGCGACTATATTAACCGGTTTAATACTAGCAGGGAGCTATCTGTTTGGGAATTTCCAAACAAAAGAAATCACAATTACCGCCGGCACTTCTAAAGCGGTTCTCTATACTCCCTCTTCCGAAGAAGAATATACATTGCCCCAAACAGAAAATCAAGTTTTAAACTATAGTCAATTTATAAATAAGATAAACCGGCAAAAATCAATCGCCTTATCTCCTGATTTATACCACACCATTACGGTGCCTCGTGGTGGAGAATATCTACTTTTGTTAGAGGACAGCACCTTAATACATTTAGGACCGGAATCATCTCTTACTATCCCTGCCAATTTCTCACGAACAAACAGAACTGTCAACTTGTCTGGGGAAGCTTATGCGATAGTCTACAAAGATTCCTTACACCCTTTTACTATCCAGACGGAAAAAGTAGACATACATGTATTAGGCACCAAACTGAATATAGAAGCCTATGATGACGAGAAATATGTCAAAGTAACATTAGAAGAAGGTAAGGCAGAACTTCATTCAGCCAAAGAGTTCCAAATGCTACCTATCGGCTATACAGCATCAATTGGAGAAGATAAGCACATCGTTCTGTCCAAAGCCAACATTTACGAATGTACCGCTTGGCATTATAACCGTCTTAGTTTTGACAATCAAACATTAGAGAACATTATGAAAAAACTGGAACGCTGGTACAATATTGAAGTCGCCTATAGTAGTGATAACATTCGCAACTTTCACATCACGATGGATATCAATAAATATGAAAGCTTTAATAAACTGGCTCAAGCTATAGAAAAAATGAATGAATTAAAAATACAAATCAAGAAAAACAAAGTAGTATTAATATCCGAAAGGAATCTAAATCAAGAATGAGAGACTTATGAAGAAAAAAAGAAGAACAACAGATGTCAAGTGGTTATGCCTGCTTGCATTATTGTGGCTCTGCTATTTGCCATTAATAGCACAAGCCCACAAATCAGTCACTATCCAACTAAAAAATGCTTCTATTCGAGAAGTATTTGCGGAAATCAAAAGACAGACAGATGTCGGTTTTATGTACAGCAACAGTGCTATCAGTACTCTGCCTCGCAAAAACTATAATTTTGTAAATGCTCCGATCAGCAAAATTTTATCCCACAGTCTAGCTGGAAGTAATCTAACTTTTGAAATAGAAAGTGACCAACACATCATCATCAAACGTAAAAAAGTAGAAAAAGATATTACAGGAAAGGTTATTGACTCCAACGGAGATCCTTTGGCAGGAGTTTCTGTCTATGAGAGAGGGACAAAAAATGGAACAACAACCGATACGGAAGGAAATTTCCAATTAGCTTCCAATGGAAAAAACAACCTGAAACTTATCGTTTCATTTATAGGAATGAAGCAACAGGAAGTTACATGGAAAGGCAATAGCCTGAATATTTTGTTAGAGGATGATTCTCAAAACATAGGTGAAGTAGTTATAACAGGATACCAAGAAATAGATCGACGTAAGCTGGCTAGTTCTATCCTTTCCATTAAAGGTTCCGAACTAATCGGTGGTGAACACATGTCTGTCGACAAAATGCTACAAGGACGTTTACCTGGCGTTGCAGTTATGAATATGTCTTCCACACCAGGTGCAGCTCCCAAAATACGAATCCGAGGTTCTTCATCTATTACAGGCAATAGAGAACCTGTATGGGTAGTAGACGGCATCATTTTGGAAGAGCCTGTCAATATCTCAACAGAAGAATTAAACAGTCCTGACAAAATCAATCTGATAGGTAATGCTATCGGTTCATTAAATCCGGAAGACATCGAACGTGTAGATATTCTAAAAGATGCAAGTGCCACTGCTATTTACGGAGTAAAAGCCGCCAATGGAGTAATTGTAGTGACCACCAAACGAGGTAAAAACCAGAAGCCTTCTATCTCATATACAGCTACATTGGGAATAACAGCCCCTCCTACATACGATAAAATGTTCAGGATGAATTCTGCTGACAGAATTGACATGTCCATCGAAATGCAAGAACGAGGTCTTTCGTTCGGAAGCTATAAGCCTTCAGATATAGGATATGAAGGTGCTTTGCAGCATTTATGGAATAAAGATATCAACTATAATGAATTTTTAAGTCAAGTAAAAACCTTAAAACAGCTAAACACCGACTGGTACGATTTATTATTTCGCACAGCGTTTACTCATCAGCATTCGGTTTCAATCACCGGAGGAAACGAACGCAGTGACTATTATATGTCTGTAGGATATGCCGATAATCAAAGCGTAACCATTCACGAAGGTTTAGAACGTTATAATGTGTTGGCAAGAATAAACACTAAAATTAATCGTAATCTCCAATTGGGATTGAAAGTAAGTGGTGCGCTCTCTAAAGCAAAACACCCGCATTCATCTATTGACCCGTATGAGTATGCTTATAACACCTCACGAGCTATTCCGATGCAGACACCCTCCGGCGACCTCCACTTCTATGCACATGAAGCCGGTTATAACGGGACCTTAATGTATAATATCAAAAACGAACTGAATCATAGTGGAAACAGTATTGACAATTCGTCAATAGACGTAACGGCAAATCTAGACTGGAAAGTAGCTTCATGGATGCGATTTTCTTCTATATTGGGATTAAACAGAAGCAACGTTTCACAAGAGACATGGGCAGATGAACAATCCTATTATATATCTTCCATGAGACAATCACCATACGGAGTAGCACTCCCGAATCCCACAGAGAACAGTAACTTTGCAGAACGATACTGTTTACTACCGTATGGCGGTGAACTTATGACTACCAACACCCGCCACACCTCATACACATGGAGAAATAATTTATCATTAATCCATAGTTTCGGAAAACATGAAGTATCAGGAAGTATCGGGCAAGAAGTCCGCTCCTCCAAATACGACGGCTTACAATCTACCCAATACGGATATTTACCCGAAAGAGGGAAACGATTTGTAGATATTGACCCGACCTTATGGAAAAGATACGGTACACTGCTAAAAAATCATCCGGATGTTGTAACCGACACAAAAAGCAACGTTCTTTCCTTCTATGCTACAGCAGCCTATGTCTATGACAGTCGTTATATATTCAATTTCAATATACGAACAGACGGTTCAAACAAATTCGGCCAAGATAAAAGTGTACGTTTCCTACCGATATGGTCAGTATCAGGGCGTTGGAACATCATCAACGAAAAATTCATGAGAAACGCCAATTTCCTGAATGACCTGGCCATACGTGCATCTTATGGTATACAAGGTAACGTTCATCCCGACCAAACTCCTAATTTGATAGCCAGTCTGGGTACACTGGAAACGTTATCTCAGGAATATGTATCCACACTCCATAAACTGCCCAATAATAAATTGACATGGGAAAAGACCCGCTCCTATAACATCGCACTCGACTGGGCATTTTGGAATAACAGGATTTATGGTTCATTGGACGTATATTATAAAAAAGGAGTCGATCAAGTTATTACAAAAAATGTAGCACCTTCAACCGGTGCAACCAATGTTTCCATAAACGACGGAGATGTAGAAAATAAAGGTTGGGATCTGGCAGTATCCCTTGTTCCCGTCCAAACCAAAGACTGGACATGGAGCCTGTCATTCAATACCGGAAAGAATTATAATAAAGTCCTGAATGCCGGAAATTCAGCTATTACATGGGAAGATTATGTTGCCGGAACATTAGTCAGCAACGGTCATGCTATCAATAGTTTCTATTCCTACAAGTTTGACAAGCTTGACGCTAATGGTTATCCTACATTTAAGGATATAAATGAAAAAGACGAAGACGGTAATGCCACTGTTCATTCACAGCAAGAAATGTACGATCGTGCGTTCACTCTTTCAGGGAAACGCGAACCCGATTTAAATGGTGGATTCTCGACCTACCTTAAATATAAGAATATAACATTCAATGCATTATTCTCTTTTAGTTTCGGCAGCAAAATCCGTTTGAACGATCTGTATTCTGCTTCAGGACAAAATCTTCCTTATCCGGATCAGAATATGTCTAGTGAATTTGTAAATCGCTGGAGAAATCCGGGTGATGAGAATTCTACCAACATTCCCGTTTTATCAGACCAGAGTCTGAGCATCAGAGACAAAGACATAACCTATCGCATAGCAGACAACGGTTGGGATATGTATAACAAAAGCGATCTAAGAGTTGTTTCCGGCAACTTCCTGAGATGTCGTTCGATGTCTATACGTTATGACCTGAAACCCGAATGGTTAAAACCAATCTATCTGAAAGGGGCAAGTATCAGCTTTGATGCAGGTAATGTATTCGTATTAAAAGACAAAGCATTGAAAGGACGTGATCCCGAACAGATAGGATTGGGGTCACGTAGTATTCCTCCCCAGCGTTCTTATTCTCTTCGGTTTAATATAATTCTCTAATAAAGTAATATAATGAAAAAAGTAATATACATTTCATTTTTTCTTATGTGTGCAGCTTTGTCTTCATGCAGTAATTTTTTGGAAGAAAGCTCACAAGATCTGATGATTCCTAAATCTGTAAAGGATTATAAAGAGTTATTTTTCGGTGAAGTCATGAAAAACAGTGAAGTTCTTCACCCATATCTGGAATATATGACAGACGATGTAACAGATCAATGTTATTACGGCAGTTCCCCCATGTTAATATCCAACGATTGGCGAGAATCCGTATGGTCTTACTACACTTGGCAACAAAACCCTGAAGTTGGAATATCCAATGAATTCACCACAGACGCCGCCTGGAATTCTTATTTTCACAAGATATTGATGACCAATATCATTCTGGACGGAATCTACGATATGACCGGAACTGAAGAAGAACGTGTTGATTTAGCCGGAGAAGCTTACTTCATGCGTGCATTTTCATATTTCATGCTGGCCAATCTTTACGGTCGCCCTTATGACCCTGCCACTGCCGACAAAGATTTATGCGTACCTATTAATGATGAAATCAGTCTGTCGGATAAAATGATGAAACGGGCCACAAATGCGGCAGTGTACTCGAAAATAGAAAGCGATATAATCCGCGCCATTCAATGTTTTAAGAGTACTGATAGCAAGAAAAGCATTTTCCGTCCTAATCTAGTTGGTGCTTATTTGTTAGCCTCCCGCATTTCCCTCTTCCGTAAAGACTATCCCCAAACCATATTGTATAGTGATTCTGTGATCAAAAATGCTCCCCAAAGGCTCAACAAACTTCCGGAAGAAAAGAGCAATAATAGTGTTTTCCTGTCCTACTCCAATAAAGAAATATTGTTCTCCTATGGGACTACAACCCTTGAATCATACATGCAAAAAGATTTCACTTATAAAGGAAATCTAGTAGTAACCACCGACTTGATAGCACAATATGATGAGGCAGATCTACGTCTCTCACATTACTTCCATCACACCAAAGGAAGTCAAAGGAGACCAGTTAAAAAGGATATTGAATTCTATATCCCGGCCAAATGGAGCAAAACCTCTCCTACCGTATATTCAAATGCTTTCCGATTGGCAGAAGCCTATTTGAATCGAGCAGAAGCCTACGCAGAACTAGGAAATGCAGAAAAAGCATTAGCGGATATCAACACCCTGCGTGACCACCGGATAAAAACAGGAACTCCCCATCTAACGGTTGACAATGACGGAATCGTAGCCACTGTCCGTAAAGAGCGACGTCGTGAACTGGCATTCGAAGGATTTCGCTGGTTTGACTTACGCAGATACGGATGCCCGCCTTTAGAGCATACATATTCATCCACAGAAACTGAAGGAGCAGGTGACAAGTTCAAGTTAGAGAACAAAGAATTATACATACTACCTATTCCTAAAAGTGAAAGAGACAGAAATACAATGATTGAAATTTTTAATCGTCCGACCAATGGTCCTATTAAATAGAATTATTATGAGAAAAATTATATTATTAATAAGTTTGATAGCAGGAATCAGTTCCTGCTAT
Source organism: Bacteroides caecimuris (assembly GCF_001688725.2). NCBI lineage: Bacteria > Pseudomonadati > Bacteroidota > Bacteroidia > Bacteroidales > Bacteroidaceae > Bacteroides > Bacteroides caecimuris. The sequence goes on from NZ_CP015401.2 coordinate 3,573,566, forward strand.
CAAGAAGATGCACTAAATGTACCCGACCAAGCAGATAAATATGGAGTATTGGAAGATACCCCCGCAGACCCTACCCGTCACTTCATATATCAATTCTATCAACAATATGAAACCGTAATAATAACCAATCCGACAGAAGCTGATTATAAATTCAATTTCACTTCGGACAATGGCATAAAAATCACTTCTCCCGAACAAAGCGAGGAAGTCATAAACGCAGGAATCGACTTTCTAAAAAAATCATTATTGAATTTGTATCCGGATAATTTCTTGAAAAAGAACTTACCTTTCTCAATTATCTTGGCAGAACAGGTTCAAATGGATGCATGGGGAGAAACCACTATACTAAACAGTTATGCAAGCGGCAACTTTATTGCTGTAAGCAATATAACTTCCGCTTTAAAGACAATGTCGCAAAAAGACTTTATTAAAATCAGAGCAGACATTAATGCCAGCTTCTGGGCTAAATACATGTCAGAAGTAAGAGGTGTATTTACTATTCCTGATACATTTTATAAAGAAAGCGAAACTATTGAACCAGATATCTATAGCGGTTATTTCTATCTAGGCTATCAGTCACCTGCTGAAACAGATTTTTATCATTATGGGCTGATCAGTTATAATACCGATTCTTCTTATGTCGATGAAGAAGATCCCGATTTTCCTTTCTATTCACTCTATGCACCAACCAAAGAAATGGACTTATTGCAATGGATGAACTTCGTTTTTGAGAAACCCCAGGAAGAACTTCAGGAAATATTCGACGATTACCCCATTATGAAGAAGAAATACGACATCATCAAAAAAGCCATGTTGGTCAATGGCTTTGATTTATCACAGTTAAAACTATAATTTTAAAACAATATTATATGAATAAAATTTTTAATGCATTATTTACAGGTATGTTAGCCTTAGGGATTATGACTGCAAATGCAGAGTCCCAAATCTTTAAAAAGAAGAAAAAGAAAAACAACATTTCGACGGAGCAAACCGACTCTGTCAAGAAAGACAGTGCAGCAAATTACAAGAAGTTATTGAAAGGAGCCAAAACTACTGAGGGAATGTTCAAAATACATCAAGTAAAAGACAAATACTATTTTGAAATTCCTAAAAAGCTGATGACACGAGATTTTATGATTTCATCCAGAGTCTCGAGTACAAGCAACAACAAAGACGTAGCTGCCGGACAAATGCCCCGCAATCCGGTAGTAGTAACGTTCTCTGCAGATAATAAGAAAGTATATATGCATAGAAAAATGTTACGCAATTTATGTGATACAACTTCCAACATGTATAAAGCCTTTCAACGTAACTATTCCGATCCTATATGGGAAGCATATAAAATTGAGAGCATTTCGCCGGACTCATCAGCCTATGTCATTGACATGACGCCTCTTTTCATCACGGATGTTTCTGAATTCAGTCCGTTCCGTTCCGGAAATATAATGGATGTACTAATGAAAAGAAAACCTTTGTCCGGTAGCCTGTCCCCTGCCAAATCCGCTATATTAGGGATAAAATGTTTTCCTCTGAACATTAATATCAAATCATTAATGAATTATACCGTCAATGGTGGTCCATTCACAGTGACAATGACACGAAACATCATTCTTCTGCCGGAAAAAACAATGCGTCCAAGATATAGTGATTCACGTATCGGATATTTCGACGAGAACAAATATCTATTTACCGAAAAGCAGGACGGTTTACAAGAGCTGTCATATATCAATCGTTGGGACTTACAGCCGAAACCGGAAGATGTAGAACGCCATAAACAAGGTCAGTTGGTTGAACCGCAAAAACCAATCATTTATTACGTAGACACAGCTATTCCCGATAAATGGAGAGAATATATAAAAAAAGGAATAGAAGACTGGCAGATAGCTTTTGAAGAAATAGGGTTCAAGAACGCCATTATAGCGAAAGATTACCCCAAAGATGATCCCAATTTCGACCCGGACGATATCCGTTACAGCTGTTACCGTATGATTACTACGCCCGAAGAAAACTCAATGGGTCCTTCATGTGTAGACCCTCGTTCCGGAGAAATCATACAAGGAGACGTACTCTTCTATTCGAATGTTGTAAAGCTGCTACATAACTGGCGTTTTGTACAAACTGCAGCAGTAGATCCCAACGTTCGGAAAGCTGTATTTGATAATGAAACAATGGGAAGTTCCCTACGTTATGTGGCAGCACACGAAATCGGACACACTTTGGGACTAATGCACAACTTTGGAGCCTCATATTCATACCCTGTAGATTCGTTACGTTCCGCTACTTTCACAAAAAAATACGGTACTACTCCTTCCATTATGGATTATACCCGTTTCAATTATGTTGCCCAACCCGAGGATAAAGGGGTTTCCTTGATGCCTCCCCACTTGGGAGTATATGACAAATATGCGATAAAATGGGGATATAAGCCTATATATGAAGCCACTTCACCGGAAGAAGAGAAGGAAGTTCTGTATGCATGGATCAAGGAGAAAGAGAACGATCCGATGTATAAATATGGTCCACAGCCTTTCATCAATGAATTAGACCCTTCATGTAAGGCCGAAGATCTTGGTGACGACGCAGTAAAGGCAGGCAAATATGGCCTTAAGAATCTGAAAGTTATCATGAAAAACTTATCGGAATGGACAAAAGATGATGACTTCCAATATACCCGAATGTCAGAAGCCTATAAAGAAGTAATTATGCAAATGCAACGTTATTTGCTACATGCTATGGTATCAATAGGAGGTATCTATTTGGATGAGCCAAGACGTGACAATACTAAAGAAATAATAAGATTTGTTCCGAAGAAAGAACAGAAGGAAGCCTTAAACTTCGTCCTAGAAACAATGATGGAGCTGCCGGAATGGATATTTGACAAGAAGATCATTGATTGCATAGGTCCCACCTATTCTCCCAGTACCTTACAATCAATTATTGTCAGCCGTTTATTTTTCAACTCAATTTCCTCCAGTCTTGCCTTATTTGAAGAATTACATCCACAACAAGCTTACCGTTACAGCGATTTTATGGATGATTTCTATAACTTTGTTTGGAAAAAGACCAAGAACGGAGCTAAATTAAATATGTATGACTGTAACTTGCAAGTTGCCTATGTAGAAAAGCTGTTAGATGCCGGAGGATTATCCAATAAAAAGGCCTCCATGTTCTCATTCAAGAATCTAAATGAAGTGGAAGAACAACTGTTAACGGACAATATAGAATGGCAAAAGGCTGGTTTTGAATTGAATACTTTAGGAACGATTGAGATGTTAAAAAATCCGGTAATTCACCAAAAACTTATAGACACTTACAATCTAATAAAAAGTAAAACAGGAAGCGGAGATGCATTTACCCGAGCTCATTATCGCAGTCTGGAATTTAAAATCAAGCGAGCTTTAGAAAAATAAAAAAATACTTTTTCTAGTTATAAGGTAACCTCAATTAATGCCCCTGTTTATTGTACAATTCATTAAATTAATGAATTGTACAATAAACAGGGGCTATTTTATCCATATATCGGTTTATCTAAAATGGCTCCGTAACTCCTTTAACAACAGGGGTATTGGGATTAATGCAAATATCGGAATTATTATTGATATTGTAATTGATAAGTAACTCATCAAATTTAAGCTAAAGTCAAGAGCCTGTTTAAATTCTCTTCAGTCATAATTTTATAGCTGATATTTCAACTTACCCCGGCTCTTCTTGTCGCGTCCGTCTGTAGTTGGCGGAAGGGGTATTAACAGTTGCGCTCTTGGCTATTAATAAAAAACTTCCCGCCCATTAAGTATAAAGTTCCTTCGGACAGGAAGGAAACTTTCTTTTCATTCGATGCAAACTATAAACGAAAGCTTTGATTATATAATTGCAAGCTCAGGGCAAACGCATTATATTTTTATCTTATTTAATAGTTTGAACAAATATTCATCATTCCATCCTGCGTTTTTTCTTTTGGCTGCTACACTGCCCTTTGTTTCATCTTGTTTGATGATATAAAGGGCCATCTTATTAATTAAAGAAAAATTTTGCGCAGCATTACCTACTTTCCTTCCTGCGTCTTCTCTAAACGATACGTCTAACTGCCAATGTAGCCTGTTTTCTATATCCCAATGCGATCTTATAGCCTCTGAAATTTCTTTCGGTTTTAGCCCTAGTGAAGTAATGTAATATCTTTTTTCTACGGAAAGTTTTTTAGTGGCTACCTCCAGTCTTTCGGTACTAATTCTTACGATGGACTTGACCCCCTCAAATTTATCTTTCAGCATTGATTCCATAATCTTTCCCGGGCTATAAACCAGACATTCACGAGTCTCAATTCTCCCATGAGAAACCTCCTCTGTGACATATTTTCCATAGTGTGAACGGTATACCGGCCGATCAATATCAACACCATCCATCTCGTCTAGCCAGCGTTCCACATCCATTAACCTGTTTTTTTGATTGGCCTTTAATGCCAGAATATAGTCTGCATTATTTTCTATTATTACTTCGGCAATATCTGTTTGGCATGCAATAGCATCAATTGTCACTATGCAATCCTGCAAATCCAGAGATTTTATAAGAGAAGGAATAGCGGTGATTTCATTGCTTTTATCATCTACTTTTACCTGACCCATACTGATTCCATTGGAAACAGCCCAGGCACTAACCATATGAAGCTTGAATCCTTTTTTGCCAAAGGGATTGTCTTTGCTGCACTTACTTGCTCCACGAAGCATTTTACCGTCTATAGCAACAACCCCTTCATACTTACCACAAAGCTCAGATACCCAATCACGAAAGACCAATTCAAAATAACCGGGTTTGAGTAAACTGAAAAAACGATTGAAAGTGTCATGACTTGGGATCTTTACTAAATCAGGAAAACGACGTTTAAAGAAGTCAAACTTACAAATACCGAACCGTTCTATTTCATTCCAGCTTTCACTTCCACAGATTACAGCACACAAGGCTATATAAACGATGACTTCCAAAGAGTGTTCTTTTTTTCGGTCAATACGAGGATCTTCAAGTTGTTTACAAAGACTAATTAAGCTCATTTTAGGGTTTATTTTTGTTTAAATTCAATACAACAAAAATACGAAAACTCGCTCACATACGGATGGATTTCGCAGGAATAATGCAAACTATTGGAATAAAAGGGAGATATGTAGGTTTTACCTATATTCGTCCATTATATGGTTTTGCCCCGTTTTGGAGGAGTTAGGAAAATAAATTGCTACTTATCCGTTGCCTGTTCAAGGTCGAAAACAATATTGGAAAAAGGTCTTTGTATTATCCTCTGACATCACCGTAAAGAACGCTGTTTCACTCATATTTTGCGAGTACAAAGTTAATACTTTTTTCGCTAAAGGGAGAAAATATAGGTTCTGGATGTTACGCATGGAGCTTCTTTCCATATTCCGCTATATTCGTCATGCCGTTCATTTGCTCGATATCCGGTAATTTTGCAAACAAAGTAAAAGGTTATGGAACAAGCGAATGTAAAGGTGTCGTTCTACCTCAAAAAGAGCGAGGCGGATGCCGATGGTATGTGTCCTGTAATGGCAAGGCTGAACATCGGCAAGTATTCTGAAGCGGCTTTCAGCGTGAAACTCCGTGTGCCGCAGGCAATATGGAGTTCGGGGCGTACTTCAGGCAAAAGTGTGAAGGCGAAGGAAATCAACAACCGGCTGGATGAAATCCGTGCGATGGCATTGGGAATCTATGCTGAACTGTCAGCTGTTCGTGACAGTGTGACTGCGGATGATGTCAAAAGTCTGCTGCTGGGTATGGCCGGTGAACAGACAACGTTATTGAGCTACTTCCGCACGTTTATTGAGAACTTCGCGAAGCGCGTGGGTGTAAACCGGACCGAAGGCAGTTTGAGAAGCTATCGGAACGCCTACAACCATGTGGAAAGGTTCATGCGGGAAAAGTACAACTTGTCGGATATCCCGTTTTCGGCATTGACCCTCTCCTTCATACTGGATTACGATTCGCACCTTCGGACGGATTGTCGCCTCTCTCCGGGAACGATTATCAACCTGACCGTGCAGTTGAAAATCATCGTTGGTGAAGCCGTAGCGGACGGCATCATCACCACCTACCCGTTTACCGGCTATGAACCCGTACGCCCGAAACAGAAACGGAGGTATCTCACATCCGAGGAACTGCAACGGCTTATGACCATGCCTCTTCACAGACCGAACCTTTATCTCACACGGGATTTGTTCCTCTTCTCATGCTACACCGGCATCCCGTACAGTGATATGCGGCTTCTGTCGAAAGAGCATCTGTCACTTGCCGATGACGGCACATGGTGGATCAGAAGCTCGCGCCGGAAAACCGGAGTCGAGTTTGAAATCCCCCTGCTAGACCTGCCGTTACATATCATGGAGAAATACAGGGACACAGCGCCGGACGGGAAACTGCTACCCATGTATTCCAACAGCACGATGAACCTTAACTTAAAACGTATCGCAAAACTCTGTGACATAGACTGTCCGCTGGTTTTTCATGCCGGTCGCCATACCTATGCGACCGAAATCACGCTCGGACATGGGGTTCCACTTGAAACGGTCAGCAAGATGTTGGGACACGCCCGGATTGAGACGACCCAAATCTACGCCAAAGTGACTGATGACAAGATAAATGCCGACACCCGTGTGCTGAATGAGAGGATAGCGGAACATTTCTCCGTGGTTATTTGACAAACGATAAAAAGCCAACGACATGAAAAAGAAATCAGAACATACAGACAATACCATCAAGCATCGCAGCACGTTCGCGATATTGTTTTATATCAACCGTACCAAAATGCGCAAGGACGGAACGTGCCAGTTATTGTGCAAGGTGAGCATTGATGCCGAATGGGAACAGATTGGCACGAAGGTATCCGTCAATCCCGACATCTGGAATCCGGAAAAAGGCCGTGCCAACGGACGCAGTGCGAATGCCGTGACGGTGAACCGTGCCATAGATGAATTGACGGAAGAGATTACCGGACATTACAACACAATCAAACATAATCTCGGCTTCATTACAGCAGAACTGGTAAAGAACGCTGTCATGGGTGTCGGCCAGAAACCGCTTACCTTGCTGGCCCTGTTCAGGGAACATAACGAGGATTTCAGCAAGCGGGTCGGATTGGACCGCATCAAGGAAACGCTTGATTCTTACTTGAGATCGTACAAGCACCTTTCCGCTTTCATCAAGGATAAGAAAGGCGTGGAAGATGTCACGCTGCGTAGCCTCGACAAGAATTTCTATGATGATTTTGAACTGTTCCTTTGCAAGAACTGCCATATGATGCCCAAGACCGTGCATGAGCATCTGTACCGCCTGAAAAAGATGACCAAACTGGCAGTCAGCCAGGGAACGCTCCGCCGTGACCCGTACTGCCGTCTCCACCCTGCGTTGCCACGACGGAAGAGCCGCCACATGAAGCTGGAAGACCTCAAGAAACTTATGGAGACTCCCGTGGAGAAACCTCAACTGCAATTCGTGAGGGACATGTTCCTGTTTTCGACCTTTACCGGACTGGCTTACGCGGACTTGAAAAGGTTGAAGACAAGTGACATCACACAGTCCGAAGACGGCGCATGGTGGATTCACATACGCCGTCAAAAGACAGACACGCTTTCATCCGTCCGCCTGTTGGATATTCCCTTACGAATCATTGAAAAATACCGGAACCAGCGACAAGGGGATAATGTGTTCAATGTTTACCGCCGCGGCTATTTTATCCTGCTGACGCGGGAACTGGGAAAGGTGTACGGTTTCGATTTGACCTTCCACCAGGCCCGGCATAATTTCGGAACCCATGTCACACTCTCACTCGGAGTCCCGATAGAGACGGTTAGCCGCATGATGGGACACATGTCGATTTCTACAACGCAACTTTACGCGCAGGTGACGGACAAGAAAGTGGACGAGGACATGAAGGCTTTGAAAGCAAGCGGTTTCAGCAGCACGACTGAACTTTGCGAGGAGGATTTCACCGCTCGGAAAGGCAGAAAAAGGCCCCCCCGCGCTATCTGAAAATCAAGAACGGAGAAACGCATGTCCCTATGAACGGGCCGTTTCTCCGTTTTGTCATGTCACACCCACCGCATATCTTCCTTGCACCGCTTGTAGGAATCTTCCAATATTTTAAGGATGTCCGATTCCTTGTAGAGAGCCTTGCCCTGTACCAGATAGTAAGGGACAACACCAAGTGTGCGGTATTCCTGCAATGTCCGTCTGCTGACCCTCAGAATTTTGGATAGTTCCTCGTCCGTCAGGAAACGTTCGCCGTGGAATACGGATTTAGGGGTGTCCTCCATCGCTGCGATTAACCGCTCCATATTGTCAAGTCCCTGAAACAGGACATCGACACGCGGGTCTTTCCGTTCTAAAAAATGATAGCTCATAGTTCTCGTTTTAAGTGGTAGTAATTCGATTCCAATAGTTTGTGTACGTCTTCGGTTTTGAAGAAAATCTTGTGCTTGATGCGTGAGTAAGGCAGGATACCCTTGTCACGGTACACCTGAAGCGTCTTTTTGGATATGCGCAATATCTCGCACACCTCCTGGTTGTCAAGCCACTTTTTTAAGCCGAGGTCTTCCACCGGACGGCACATACCCATTACCTTTTCCTCCAGTTTGCCGAAACGTACCCGAAGTTCATCGAACGTCTGTTTGTCGATACATACTATTTCCATACCAGTCATTTTTTGAGTTGAACATCCATCCGATTTTTCAGTTTTGGGGGCAACACCTTCCCTTTTTGGTTGAGGAACGCTTCCACTTCGGAGGCCTTGTAGTAAGTCCGTCCGTCAATCATGTAATAGGTGACATACTTCTTCTGGCGGTAACGTGCCAGCGTGCGTTTGGTGATACCGAGCAATTGGCAAAGGTCATAGTTATCCAGAAGTGTGTCGCCTTCCAGACACTCTTTCAACTTGTTCATCCGCTCCAGGGTACGGTCGATCCTATCAAACCGTTCCATGATTTGCATGAGCATTATTTGGACACTTTCGCTGTTTATCTGTAGCATAATGCATTCTGTCTTTAGTGTAAATAATAGTTTTGCTTACACCTTGTCGCGCAACAGGTTATACTACATATAGGGCTAATGGCGTACCAATGACCATGTATTTCACTGAATGGCATTGGCATTCCATTGAAATACAGCGGAATAAAAATTTTTAGTATGAAAAGTGGAGATGAAAATGTTCTTGCAAAATGCAAGTTTTTTCGCAAAATGCAAGTTACATCTTGCAAGATTTGCGGTAGATCAGACGGCAGATGCCGTTGGAAAAAGAGGTGGTTTTATGCAGTTCCCAATGTTGTGGTCGGAATGTATTCAACACGGGAATCCCTTGTCCGGCAGAAAACGGCAGCTGGTAAACCACAAGTTCATCAACAAGATCATAGAGGAAAAGCCCGCGAAGCAGCTCCACCGATTCCGGTTCTATGATTTCAGCAAGGTAAATGAATGAATCGTCCCTGTTGTCTTTCTCGCAAAGCAAATCAAGGATGGAATGGGGCAATATAAGGGCCGAGCAGCGTTCACGCCAAAAGGGGAAACCCCGCCTGTCGTTTCTTACCCAGGACACAAGTGCTCCGGCCGGTTCCGGAAGGAAACCGTCCAATGTTATTGCCGTCACAACTTGAATCCTTGCCATAGCTTTAATTCTTTTTCAACCGGAAACTGTAAAAAAGAAGCGTGCAATCCACGCTATTTCTAATGGAGGCTCTGGAATGCCCTTAACAGGAATAGGTGAATGCACGCTATGCCAAGGCATAGCATAAGCAATCACGCAATAGTTCCTGTTAATGTTCATTTTCCAGATTCCCATTAGGACGCTTGCGGTCTTATGTCTATATATAAACGGCAACTGCCCATTAGACAGCACGCCGCATTTTTCGCTATTTAAATGCAAAAGTACACATATTCAGTGACATTTGCACTATTTTTAGTCGTCAAATTCATTTCAGCCCGTATTTCTTCATCTTCCTGTACAGTGTTGCCGGGTTGATGTTCAGCATTCCAGCCGCTTGTTCCCGGTGACCGTTGCAGGCTTTGAGAGCCCTGATAATGCTTTCTTTCTCAAATGCTTCACCTTTCAGAGGCAGGATTGCAAGTGTGTCTGTTTCTTCATTTCTACATACACAGACAGTTATTTCCAATCCATCCACGTCAAGCATCGGAGACTCAGAGACCAGTACGGCACGCTTGACACGGTTTCGGAGTTCACGCACGTTGCCCGGCCACCGGTAGGCAAGCATCCTCTGTTTGGTCTCTTCGGTAAATCCTTGCGTAGTCCTTTTCAGTTCTTTCGAGAAACGTTCACGGAAAAACTCCGCCAACGGAATGATATCTTCCGGGCATTCCTCCAGGGAGGGCTGCCGGATCTCAAACTCGTTCAGACGATGGTAAAGGTCTTCCCTGAACCGTCCCTCCTTGATGGCCTGTTCCATATTCTCGTTTGTCGCGGAAATGACCCTGACATCCGAAATCCGTTCCCTGCCGCTTCCTATCGGGGTATATACATTCTCCTGCAATACTCGTAACAGCATGGATTGGATTTCATGCGGCATCGTGCCTATCTCGTCAAGGAACAGTGTGCCGCCTTTCGCCAGGTCAAAATATCCGGTCTTTGCCGTGTCCGCCCCGGTGAACGCGCCTTTCTCATGCCCGAAGAACAGCGAGGCTGCCAGCTCACGGGGTAACGCGCCGCAGTTTACGGCGACAAAAGGCTTGCCGTATCGTTCGCTATTGTCATGGATGGTCTGCGCCACCGACTCCTTGCCGGTCCCGTTGGCCCCGAGTATCATCACGGACATATCGGACGGGGCGACCAGTCTGGCGAATTTCTCCACTTTCAGGATCATGGGACTTATACGGCGGAACAACTGCCGTTCCTGCTTTCTCACGGTGGCTACCGGGTGGAACACATCTTCCGCCAGTTCCAACAGATGTTCCCGGTGTACCGGTTTGGGCAGGTAGTCCCTGGCTCCCAGTTTGATGGTACGCACAACGTCCGGGACGGAAACGAATTCGGTCGTTATGATGAACGGGATGTCTTTCTTCTCCTTGCGCAACCATTCCAACAGGGAAATGCCGTCGCCTTCCGGCAACCGCACGTCCGACAATATAAGGTCGAACTGCGTTTTGCGTATCAACGAGCGGGCTATCGGCTCGCTCATGGCTGTCACAGCGTCATAACCGGCCCGGGAAAGCCAGTCTTTCTGTATTTGCGACAGCCCCACGTTGTCTTCAACTATCAGTATCTTCCGTTTCATTTGTCAGTCTTTTTATCTCGGCTTCCGCCGCCTTGATGAGCATGGCGGTGCTGTCTATTATCTGCCGGGTATATTCTTTTAACTCTTTGTCGCTTGTTTTACTGTCTTTCAACAAAGCACGGTAAGCCAGCAGGGGCTCTTCCATCCGTAGGAACTCCCACATCGGTTGCATACGGTGGGTGATTTCACGCAACTTATGCCTGTCGCCGTTTTTCATGGCGGCATCAAGTTCTTCTCGGTCTTTCTCTGATTGGGATATAAGAGAAAGCAGTGCCTTGTGCTTGTCATTGACCTCTGAAAGGACCAAACTGAAATCAACCTCCGGTTTTTTCTCCCGCCTGTCTGTCTTCATCCTCGAAAGCAGGCCGAGCAGTTCCGAGGATGAAAACGGTTTATAGATGTAGTCCGTAAATCCGGCATGGAGAAAAGCTTCCTTGTCCCTGTCTCCGCGTGCGGTCATGGCTACAATAGGGATGGTACGGGAGTTTCCGATGTTCGAGTTGCGCAATAGGGTTAATAAATCAATACCGTTGGTACCCGGCATTTGAATGTCGGAAAGCAGCAGGTCATAATCCTTGCCCCGCATCGCCTTGACCACGTCCTTGGAGGTTACGCAGGTAGTACAATTCATCCCGTTACGCTCCAGCATTTCCTTTATCACATTCAACAGCATCGTGTCGTCATCAATGACAAGTACATTCCGAGGCAAATGTGCCGGATGTGGAATTATCAAGTTCTCGCTCTCTACCGTTTCATCCGTGGTTTTCAATGGAAGTGTAACACGGAACGTGCTACCCTGGTCAATGCCGCTCGTCACGTCTATTGTCCCGCCAAGCAGGTTGACAAGACCTTTTGTTATCGGCAGGCCCAATCCGAAACCCTCCGCGTTTCTGACGGAACCCAATCGTTCAAACGGGCGGAAGATACGTAAAAGCGCATCTTCACTCATGCCAATGCCGGTATCCTTGATTTCCAACACCAACTCCCCTTTGTTATAACGAGCATTCAAGCTGATTGTGCCGGTTTCTGTAAATTTGACGGCATTGCTAAGCAGGTTGTCCAGAATCTGTTCGATACGGTCCACGTCACCGCAAAGCTTGACATCGGTACCGGTAAAATCGTGATTGAATAGGATGCCTTTGTTATTGATTACGTGGGAGAAGCCGAAGGCAATGCGTTCCAACAGGGCATTCAGGTTGAACGGCACATCGTTGCGGGTTTCCTTGGCCTCGTTCAGGCGGTACACGTCCAGCAGGTTGTTAAGCAGGTGTACAACGTGCCGGCACACGATCCTGATGTTGTTCAGGTGCGTGTTCCTGCGTTTCTTTTCACGGGTATCCACGGCAAGTTACGCACTGCCGCTGATTACGTTCAGAGGGGCGCGGATGTCATGAGAGATTGTCAGGATGATATTCTTCCGCATTTCTAACAGCGCGATGTTCTGCTCTATCGTTTCTTCCAGATGCTTCCTGTTTTTTGCCTTGACCTTAATATCCCGTTGTATGACAAGATACGAAATGAACAACAGGATGATTGAGAATATAATCAAGCCGGTAATGACCAAAGTCGAATGTTCGTAGGAAGCTTTCAGACGCTCTTCCTTGCTCCTGAAGGCGTTCCATGTCTGCTCATCCAGACTTGTAATAAGTAAACGCAATTTCCGGTTGAGTTCCCTATTGCACAACCGCAGGCTGTCCGTATAAGTTTCTATGTCCCGTTTCCGTTTATTCAACAACGAGATCAGTTCCTTATCCGGTGCGGTTTGCCTGGTTGTAACAACCGGCATCTGTACGGTTTCCTTGCCACCGAAGAATCCGGCGATACCTTTCTTCTTTCGGGTAACGGTCCGGGTGGTTGTCTGTGTCGTTACAGTCGGTTTTTGATGAAATAGAAGGCTATCCGTTTTCTTTTGTTCTCGGGTCGCTTCCATTATTTGAAACAGATGGTCTTCTTTAGCTGCTAACAATGTACGAAGAGAATCTATCTGTTCGGGTTGTATGAAATCCTTACATTGTGTACGTAATGTTTGCAGCATGGAATCAGTCCGTACACGTCGTTCCCGGTAAGCCCCAGAATCCTCATCATTCCATACCATGACGGATTCACCATAAGTTACTAACGTGGTCACATAGCGGTGTGTGGTATTGATATTGTGCTGGGTTTGAAAAATAGCGATTGATTCATTCTCTATTTTCTGTACACGACTACGCTCGTGCAGAACAATAGCGACCATGCTGCCAATGATCGCCATTAAAAGAAAGTATCCTATAAATATTTTATGCTGCAAAAGTATTTTCATTGGCTTGATATTTTACAATCCAAATATTGCTTTCGTACAATATCTACATGCGGCAGAATCACGAAAAATATCCAAGATGAATAACACTAATAATAATTTCAAATTTTTCTATTTATTGCAGTTACATTCCTCCTCCCAACACATGATAAAGTTTGATTACACTTTGTATGCGTTCAAAACGAGTTTGTAGCTGTTGCACTTCCGCTTCGAGAAGAGACTGTTGGGCGGTCAACACTTCCAGATAGGTGGCATTGGAATGACGCATAAGCGATTCTGTCTTTCGCACAGCATCGCATAATGTTTCAACCTGTCGAGCATTGATTTCAATTTGCGATTTTGCCGTCTGCCATGCAGTCAGAGCATCGTTCACTTCTTTTCCAGCGTTCAGCAATGATTGCCGGAACAACAGTTTGGCTTCTTCCTGACGGCTTTTGGCTATCTTCAAGTTGGCGATGTTTGTGCCCCGGTTGAATAAGGGCTGTGTCAGGGAACCGATGGCATTGAGCAACCATTGTCCGGGATTTACGATTACGCCACCGCCGTTATTAGTCCATCCAAGAGTCCCCGAGAGGGTAATATTGGGATAGAAGGCGGCACGAGCCGCATTGGTGGCGTAGAACGCCTGCGCCAGTTCCATTTCAGCCTGACGCACGTCGGGACGGTTGGAAAGCAGTTGCAAAGGGACTCCAATCGAGACAGTATCGGGGAAAGCAGCCTCGGCCAGATTACTTCGTCCAATCGAGTGTGACGGCATGGCAAGTATCGCAGACAGGGCATTTTCTGTTTCGGAAATACTCTTGCGTATGGATAACAGGGATGCTTCGAGTCGCATCACGTTCGCCTTTGCCTGCAATACGCCGGCTTCGTTTGATTTCCCCACTTTTTTCAACGCTTCAAGAGTACGTACGGTAGTCCGCCAGTTCTCCAAAGTCCGGTTACTTATTGCCATTTGTGCGTCAAGCATGGCAAGGGTGTAGTAACTGTCTGCAATAGTGGCGACAAGCTGTGTCTGTACGGCCTGCCGGTAGGCACGGCTTCCTTGTAACGCGGCGGCTGCACCACGCTTTGCCGCCGTAAGTTTGCCGAAGATGTCCAGTTCCCAGCTTGCCGACGCTCCCACATTATATGTCTTTGCCGTTGCTCCGTCATGTTTATTGGCATTACCTTCGGCAGTCAGTCCCAGTGATGGAAGATATGATAGTCTGGCAGTCATCAGGACGGCTTCTGTCGCTTCCACGCGTAACCGTGCCACATTGAGGTCTGTGTTCCGTTCAAGTCCGGTTTCAATCAAGGACTGGAGTTTCGGGTCGGTAAACATTTCCCGCCACGACAGGGACGCGATGGTCGTTGTATCAATGTCCGCCGGTACGTCCCGATACAGATTCTCCGTTGAGAGGTCAGGACGATGATACCGGCTGTATGTGCCACAACCGGCAAACATCCATCCCGACAATATGATATATATTACTGTCTTCTTCATTTAATTATGCTTAACACGTTCTTGAATATATTGGAATACAATAAACAATGACGGCACAAGGAACAACAGAGCCAAAGTACCGACAATCATTCCACCGATTACACCTGTGGCAAGCGAACGGCTGCCGTTGGCACCCACTCCGTGCGCCATCATCAGCGGGACAAGACCGAACACCATGGACAGCACAGTCATCAATATAGGGCGCAGGCGGACTTTTGCCGCACTGTATGCTGCCTGTGCCAGCGTCATGCCTTCCGACCGCCGCTTGCCGGCGTATTCGGTAAGCAGGATGGCGGTCTTGGCAAGCAGGCCGATAATCATGATTAATCCGGTCTGCATGTAGATGTTGTTCTCCAGACCGAAGAGCCACGCAAACAGGAAACTGCCCATTAGTCCGCAAAGCACCGACAACAGAACCGCGAAGGGTATGAACACGCTCTCATACAAGGCGCACAGAATCAGATAGACCAGAACCATGCAGAGCAGGAATATAAGCGTGGCATTGTTGGTCGTCTTGCTTTCCTCACGCGAAATGCCGCCAAACTCGTATGTGTAATTTGACGGAAGCACTTCACGTGCCGTCTCGCCGATGGCTTCGAGCACCTGCCCTGAACTGTAACCCTGCGCCGGCGACCCGCTAATCGAGATGGCGTTGAACAGGTTGAAACGGGTGAGGTCTGACGGGCCGTTGGTCTTGGTCAGGCGCACGAACCGGCTCAAAGGCGACATGCCGCCATCGGAGGCGCGCACATACATGTGGTGCAGGGATTCCGCATTCACACGATATTCCGCCGGAGCCTGCATGGTCACATGGTAGAGCTTGGAGAACCGGTTAAAGTCGGAAACATATTGTCCGGTATAATAGCCCGACAATGTGGAAAGCACATCTGCGGGCGACACACCCGACTGCTCACATTTGGCGGCATCGATATCCACCCAGTATTGCGGATAGTCCGTGGCAAAGGAGGAATAGACTTCGCCGATTTCGGGTCGTTGCGACAAGGCTTCGACAAACTTGTCCGCCTCTTCCTTGAAAGCGGCGATGTTTCCGCCCGCCTTGTCCTGCAAATAAAGCTCGAAACCGTTTCCCATGCCGTACCCGGCAATCATCGGAGGCGACATGGCGAACACCGTGGCATCGGGAATATCTGAAGTGGCGGCATAAATCTTTCCGATGACATCATTCACCGACTGCCCCTCTCCCTTACGATCCTCCCAGTCTTTGAGTGTCACGAAATACATCGCCTGCGAGGGACCGGAACCGCTGAAAGAGAAACCGGCTACCGCACCGCTGTATTCAATCTCGCCGATGCTGTCGAGACGGCTGTTGATACGCTCCATCACCTTACTTGTCTGAGCCATGGATGTGCCGGGCTTCGTGTTCATGCTCACCATGACCGTCCCGGTGTCCTCTTCGGGAATAAGTCCCGTCTTTGTGACATTGACCAGCAGCACCAGCAACCCGAAAGAAATGCCTATGATGCTCCACAACAGCCATCGGCGATGGATAATGAACATCACTCCACGTACATAGCGTCGGCTCAGACTGTCGAAGACGGCATTGAACGCTTTACGGAAACGGGCTGCAAAATTGTTCTTAGTGTTGCCCTGCTCATCGATATAGGGTTTCAGCAGCAGCGCGCAAAGTGCCGGTGAGAGTGTGAAGGCATTGACTGCCGAGATTCCCACGGCAACAGCCATCGTGATACCGAACTGCGTGTAGAACGCTCCCGAAGTCCCGCCCATCATGGCTACGGGGAAAAACACTGCCATAAAGATTATGGTAGAGGTCAGGATAGCCGACGAAACGCCTTTCATGGCATCATCAGCCGCGAGAACTGCTGATTGATAGCCCTCATCGAACTTCGCCTGCACCGCTTCCACCACCACAATGGCATCATCGACCACGGTTCCGATGGCAAGCACAAGCGCGAACAGGGTGAGCAGGTTGATGGAGAATCCAATCATGGACATCACGGCAAATGTGCCGATGATGGAAACGAAGATGGATATGGTAGGGATAAGCGTTGACTTGATGTCCTGCAAGAACACATACACCACCACGATGACCAGAAGTATCGCTTCCAATAAGGTGCGGAGGACAGAGTGGATGGAGGCATACAGGAACTTGTTGGTATCGGTAAGCACCACGAATTCCGTCCCTTCGGGCAAGTCCCGGCTAAGGTCGTCAAGCACTTCGTGAATCTCCTTGATGGTGCTTGATGCATTGGACCCAGCTTTCTGGTTGATGAGCATCATAGCTGCCGGATGCCCGTTCACCTCGGAGGAATAGTTGTAGTATTCATCGCCCAGTTCCACATCGGCAACCTCTTTCAACCGAAGCACATTGCCGCCCGGCAGTGACTTGACGACCAGCTCACCGAACTCTTCCGCTCCGGACAAGCGTCCGCGGTATTTCATCGTGTATTCATTGGCGGTAGGATGATTGGCACCGAAGGAGCCGGTGGCGGCCTCGATGTTCTGTCGTGCAAGTACGGCAGAGATGTCATCGGGGATAAGCCCGTATTGCGCCATCTTGTCGGGACGCAGCCAAAGTCGCATGCTGTAGTTGGAACCGAACAACTGTGCCTTTCCCACGCCGCTGATACGTTTCAGCCTCGGCTCGACATTGATTTTCACGTAATTGTTCAGGAAGGTCTGGTCGAAGCGGTCATCGGGCGAATAGAGCGCGAAAGTCATCAGTTCGGCATTCTGCTGCTTTTCAGTGGTGACACCGGTCTTGGTGGCTTCCGCCGGAAGTTGGCTCAGTGCGCCGTTCACGCGGTTCTGCACGTTTACCGCCGCCATGTCCGCGTTGGTTCCCTGTTTGAAATAGATGTTGATGGAAGCATCTCCCGTATTCGATGCCGTGGAAGTCATATAGGTCATGTCTTCCACTCCGTTGATGGCTTCTTCCAGAGGGGTTATCACTGCCTTCTGCACGGTTTCAGCGTTTGCTCCCGGATAAGTTGCGAATACGTTGATGGTCGGAGGTGCGATGTCGGGGTATTGTTCCACCGGCAAGGAAAACATGGAAATCATGCCCAACAGTACAATCACCACCGAGATAACGCCCGAAAACACCGGGCGGTCTATAAAAAATCGCAGGTTCATTTCGTTTCGTTTTTAGGGGTTATGCTCATGCCTTCTCTCACCAGTCCCACGCCTTCGGCGACAATGGTGTCACCGACCGAAAGACCTTCTTTTACGATAAACCGGTTGCCGTCGTTCAGGCGGTCCACCGTGAGATAGGCGGCTTCCGCCTGTCCGTTTTTCAGACGGTAAGCGATAATCTTGTCCTGCAGTTCCACGGTGGCGGTCATGGGAATGGTTACGGCCTCCGTTTTCGGGTTTTGAAGGATGACATTGCCGATGCTGCCACTCAACAGTTCGCGGTCGGGATTGGGGAACAGGGCTTTGATTTGTACCGTTCCGGTAACAGGATCCACCACGCCGCTTACGGTTTCAATACGTCCTTTCGCCTTGTACAGGCTGCCGTCGTTGAGTTGCAGGCCCACTTCCGGCGTCCCGGCTATCATGCTGTCAATCGAGCCATAGCGAGCCGAATATCGCCGTAGCATATTCTCCGAAATGGAGAAATAGGCATACATCTCCGCATTGTCGGACACGACCGTGAAAGGCTGTGCCATATTGGGACCGACAAGCGCACCGATGCGATAGGGCAATGTGCCTACTACTCCGTTGCTCGGGCTTTTGATTTCCGTATAGGAGAGATTGTTGCGTGCATCCGATTCTTGTGCCTTTGCCTGTTCGAGTTCAGCACACGCCACTGCCAGTTGGTTCCGGGCGAGAGAAAGCTCGTAGTCGGATATGACCTTCTCGTCAAACAATGCCTGCTTGCCCCGCAGCTCGATTCTTGCCGTTTCCACTTTTGCCTGTGCCGCGCTGACATTGGCCTGCGCCGTGCGTAATGCCGCCCGATAGGGCACTTGGTCAATTACAGCCAATACTTGACCGGTCTTCACCCGTTCACCCTCTTTCA
Organism: Bacteroides caecimuris; assembly: GCF_001688725.2. NCBI lineage: Bacteria > Pseudomonadati > Bacteroidota > Bacteroidia > Bacteroidales > Bacteroidaceae > Bacteroides > Bacteroides caecimuris. Next base: position 3,592,621 of record NZ_CP015401.2, read on the forward strand.
CTTTCAGACGGATAATGCGCCCGGATATTTGCGGCAGGATGTCCACATCCTGCCGTCCGCGTATGGCGGCGGAATAGGACTCGGAGATTTCCACCGGACTTGCCGCGACCTTTATGACCCGATAACTCTGCACCGCATCCTGCTTGCCGTCCGCCTGCCTGCATCCGGTCGGCAGGAACAGCATGAGAGCAAATGCGGCGAAATTCGTGATAATGAATTGCTTGTTCATATTTTCTTCTTGTTTTGTATTAATTCATAATAGGTTTGGTGTGTCACCACTGACGGATGGTATTCCACTCTTTTTCGAGAATGGCATAAACACAGGTATCTTCATATTTTGGGGAGCCGTCAGGATTGTTTACGAATGTCACAAACTCTTTGAAACATCCTTCGCGGCGCATACCAAGACGTTCGCATAAGCGTTTGGAGTGGATATTGTCATCTTCCACAAATCCATAGATACGCCGTGCGCCCGCCTCCCGGAAAAGATAATCCAACAATCCGGCTGCCGCTTCACAAGCGAATCCTTTGCCTTCAAAACGTTTGTTGAAATGCCACCCCACATTATAAGTGTCCTCATTCTCACGCAAAGCAAACACGTCACCGATAATAAAGTCATCTTTTTTCAGACTCACCGCATAGCGCAGCATGTCTTTCGGGGAATACTGCATATATGCCCATGCCGCCTCTTCGGAACAAAGGCGGTCTCCGGCAAAGCAATTCACACGAGGATTAGAAAGATACTCCAACAATCCTTCGGCATCCTTCTGCTTGAAATTTCGAATGATAATTCGTTCGGTTTCGATATATATTTCCTTTTGCTCCATGTCCTGTGGGATTATTTGCAAAACGTACCAATCAAAAGCGACAAAGCGATTGCCGCAATGACAATTGCTTCAATCGCCATGATTGCAATGAACATATCTATTGACAGCCGTTTAATCGTTTCGATAATCATGTTATTCATTTTTTAGGTGCAAAATTATTTCGTATCCGAGGTCGTAGCAATCGGAATACAATCGAAACAGAGAAAAACACGCCTGAAACAACAAAAATGACTTCCGAAGTATCGGCTATCGTAGATCTTTCAATTTATCGAATCGTATTATCCGGTCAGAGATTACTTGAGATTGCTGCATCCGTAAAAGTTCATCCGCAGATATATGCAAGGTATCACCTTCTATTTTTCTTTTCGGACTGATGGCAATGCCCGGCTTTCGAGGGTCAAGAATGCTTTGACCAATACCGCTCCATCGGAATTTTTCCAGACCGAGTAAATTCAGAAGAGTAGGATATATGTCAATCTGTCCCATAACTTTGAGATAGTGCATCGGAACAGGAGAGTTCAATACTATGAATGGTGTGAACTCGTCTTCGGAAATTATTCCTTTCCCAGCCTTTGTATGGCACAGTTCTTTCCGGTGGTCTGCCAAGCCCTCGTGGTCACCGGTTATTACAACCATTGTACGTTCATATTCGGGACGGTTTTTCAGATATTCCACGAATTTCCCGATAGCTTCGTCTGTATAATGCGCCACTGTCATATAGTCTGCCATGATTTCGGGAACCCGATTAGAGAAATGAACGGTTTTAAGCGATTCGGGCATCTTGAACGGTGAATGACCGGAATAAGTGACCATCTGGATAAATACGTTTTCACCGGAGTGCCAAACTTCTCCTTTTTCAATCTTTTCCATGCATTGGGCAAAAAATGCCTTATCACCCAGTCGCTTCCGATTTCCGAATGTTTCTGTCATTCGGAAATCGGGATAAGAGATAATTGTGTCTATCCCGAAACTCCGTGCCACTGCTCCTTGGTTCCATGTCTTTGTCTTGTCCACCGTGAGAAGATAGTTACGTGCGCCTTTCAGCTCCTTCATAGCTTTGGGCAAAGTGTGGTATGTATTGAAAGGGAAACGGCAACTGTATGCGCCGGTCTGCAATGGCAACAGACCGGCAAGCATAAGCAACTGGGCGTCAATGGAACGCCCTCCGTTGACTTGTGTAAGCACATGGGGCGCATACAGCGTGGATGGCTCTTTGAGGAGCTTGTTAAGGTAAGGTGTGATTTCCTGATTTTCGACCGTAAGATTCAACACCCAACTTTCCAGTGATTCAGCCAAAATAAGGATGCAGTTGTCCCTGCATTCAATGTCCGGTACGGGAACAAGCGGCGGTCTTCCGGAGAGCCAGATATGAATCTCACGCTCCTGTTCTTCTGTAAGTTCGGGCAACTCCTCCGCATAATCAAAATAAAGTGTGCCGAACAGCGTGTAGAGTGGCGGGCCACTGGCGTGTTGATGTGCGGATGACCTCAATGCCCTGTATATCGCAATGAAACCTCCCCGGACGGATAAATTGATACTTAACAGGGCACATGAAAAAATCAGCAATACGAAATATGTCCGTCTGCTAAATCGCAATGTGATTTTCTGCCGGCAACCTATCCGAAATGTAAGGAATACGGTGACGACTGTCGAAATTGGGAACAATAAATCACACCATCGTAACGAAGCGGTCACGCTTGGCAGGAAGTCTGCAAGATTTCCCGCCAACATATAACTTGACAGAGGAATGGCTGAAAAATAGGTACGGTAATACATCAGGTTGGCAACCATCCATATATCCAGCACAGACATGACAAGCACGCCTGCCGCAATATGCCTTGTCAATATATAAGGGACAGACAACAGAAGGGTTGCCACAAAAGCAGTGGCATACGATTCCCAGCATGAAAAAGGTGTAAAGGTGGTGTAATAACACCATATTGCATTGAACAGGAGAAACTTGAAAAATATTCCTGCTACTGGAATGACGGACAGCATCTTGTTGTCCGTGACATCCCTTTCTTGTTTACCAACAGTCATTGGCTAATTCAGTTTAGCGATTCTTCCTAATTATTTTTCACTACACAGAGAACGATAATATCTTGTCTCATAAGATAAAATATATCACCATCAATTATTTTAATCTGGGTTGCTCTCAAAACAGTCCGGATAGTTGCATTCATGCTAAATACGATTCATAATTTTCCTCTTCGTTTTGTCTGCTGTTTTACGATACGACTGTCCCCCATTTCAAATGAATCCGATACGGTTTTTTCTGTATATTTCCTACTTTTTCCACCAAACGTATAAGTGATACCTATGGTGATGTCCTGCATGGGTTCAATGAATCGTGATATATTCGTGAAGTCCTTGGTGCGAGATACCGACTCCCAATACATTTTACCACCATGACCTAAACCGCTCATGCCACTGATAGCCACATCCAGTTTGTCATTGAGGAAGGAGCGTGCGAGTGTTGCGCTTATCATCATCATACCCGAATCGTAACCTTGGAGAGAGTACCGACGCGACATCCATTCCAGATTACTGCTCCATTTCAACTGCCAAGGCAGATTCTGTTGCCACCCCAGATTCAGGTTACCATGCCAACCATAGTTACGGGCATCAATCTCCCGGCTTCGCATGTCACTATAGCCCACCTCTCCATTCAGCATCAAGCGGGTTGAACGTGTCGCATTCCATGAGGCATAAGCATTCAGCGATGTCTTGCGATTTCTGGCTATATTGCCAAAGGTGGTATTTATACGCCCGTCCTTCATTGATGAATACCGGACAATACCATCGTTACTCCATGAATGATTGAGGCTGATTCGCATTGCTAACGTATTTGCCCTCAACGTATGTACAATAGCCAGATTATTTAGATGTTGTGCTTTCAGGTTGGGATTGCCATACGAAAGCTGGGTAGGGTCGGACTTATTGACATATGGGTCGAGTTCATTGATTCTTGGCCGACGTATACGCATGGTGTAGCTCACGCCAAATGTGCTGTTCTCCTTAGCTTTGGCAGTAAGAGAGACGGATGGTACGAGGTCGCCATAGTGAAGCGAGAATTTACTCCCTTCTCCCTTCAGATAGCGTGATTTCTGCCAGGTATGTTCATAGCGAAGGCCCTCCTTCAAGCCCAGCCATCCCCATTGAGCCTCCCATTCGGCATACAGGGCGGCTATGTTTTGAGATTGTCGGTAGTGCATGGCAGCCGCCTTTTGTTCCACGAAACCGCCATTCAAAAAGCGCATTTCGGTAGCCTGACTCTCTCCACGGTCGAAGGAGAACTTCACACCGGTGTTGAGTTGTTGATGCCGGGTAAGCGGAATGGTAAGGTCGGTGGATAGGTGGTGTTGTGTGGTGCGATCACAAATTTCTGTCCGGATGTCCTTCACAGTGGAAGTGATTTCGGGGTGCAAGGAGGTGTCAAGACCATCGTATCTGTTCTCTGTATCATTTCGGTTGGGAGCATGGCTTATCTGATAACTCGCAAACAGCCTGCCCCTGTCACCCCACTGACGTTGGTAATCGATGCCTCCATCTACCGAAATCTCGTTCATATTCATCTTCTGACTACCACTGAAAGCCATCTCCTGTCCCCACATACCGCCTGAGTAAAGATAGGAGGGACGGCTCTTTTCTTTTGTAGCAAACCAAGTCGTGGACATGGAAACATGGAGTGATTGGACGGAATCAATCTCGTATCCCACACCAACTTCGCCCATTGAGAATGGCATTTTCGATGAGGACTTTTGTCGCATCCATTGACGTGTCCCGTTGCCGGTCACCTCCGATTCTACAATGATACCCGTTGAATACATATATTCTCCGTTCAAATTTACGTCATACGACCATTTGCTTTGTTGACCGGAGAGACTGGCGTCAACTCCGTTGCTCAGAATACCTGTCAGAAGGTGTACGGAGCCACTTGTGGCTCCGTCATACCCGTCATCTTCTAATGCCAATGCTTGTTTGGCACCACCTTTCTTGGTGGTGATGCAAAGGACACCTCCAGTTCCCTCTGCATCATACTGGGCACCTGGATTGGTGATAACTTCAATGTTCTTCACGTGACTGGCAGGCATACTGCGTAACGTCTGTTTTGGATTGCGAGTGATGACAGTACTCAATCTTCCGTCCACATAAACCTTGAACTGTGCGGAGCCGTTTACCATGATATTGTTTCGTCCGTCCACGGTCACCATAGGAACCTTGCGCAGTATGTCCAATACACTGCGTGTCTTTGACTCCACATCATTACTCACCTGATAAGTCACCTTGTCGGTTTTTAGTTTGACTATCGGGATCTGATGCACGATGACAACCTCCTCAAGGTGCTGTGTCGGATAAACAACTATCGTATCTGCCTTTTCCTCGATTACCCCCTGTGCACTTACCCCCATAGGTAATCCTATAGCTGTTAGCAGGAATGCCTTTGCCGCCATGCCAATATTTGATTTCTTACTATGCATTTTTGCCAAAATATTTATGTTATCAAAATAACGAACCGTATCCGATTGTCAGCCATATTCTTTCCCCATTTGCTGCTGCCATTAATGTTTGCATTCCAGTAATTTATCCCCAGATAAAACGCAAGATTATCCCACTTCATAATAATTTTCAGAAAACATAAGGATGAAGTGAATACACCGAGCCCACATGTAAATGCAGTCATTAATAATTAATTGGGGGCAACATGATGATCTGAATAAAGACAACGCCTCACAGTATGTCAATATTACTTATTATCCTCTCCGTTTTTATTGACTTTATTTGCTTTTCCTTTGAGGATCTCAGGTTGGTTGGCAAGTATCCACAAAAAATGAGGGAAAGGCAATACCAATTTTACAGTGTTCCCATCTTTTGTTGTTTCCATCTTTTTCTTAAATATAATGTAACTATTATCTTTTGAAAATCGTCCTTTGGGAGAATGCGTTGATAAAACCAGAAGTTCCAACAGTTTTTCAAATAACTCTTGCTCTTCTATGAGTTTCAAAGGAAGTGGATTTTCCATTTTGAACTATTGACGTTATTTAATAGTATATCCAAAACTTAGGTAAGGATACAATAACGGGGTCTTATATAATCCATGTTTATCTCCAAAATTATTACTGACCCTTATCCGTAGCAGCATGAACGGCAATTTGTCATGCAAATAACTAATAAAAAGACAATTGTCAATACGACTCCTTTTTCGATATCCCATTACTCCATTCATTTTTGTTAGCAAACCATAATACATAACAATCCTATTGGAAAGAAAAAATACATGCGTTTCTTCTTCCTTCCCAATAGGATTTTTAACACTTTATTTTACTGTAACTGAAATAGTTCCAGCTTTCTTATCCTTATCAGTAACAGTCACTGAAGTGCTGCCAGCCTTGACACCTTTGATAATAATCTTTCCATCTTTGATTGTGACTGTGGCAATTTTCGTGTCCTTGGCGGTTGCTGTAAAAGGAGCGGAACCACCTTTTACAGTGACAGTCTCTTCCTTCCCGGCAGTTACGGATATAGACTTTTTATCGAAATCAAGTTCGGATGCCATATCTTTGACCATCACAGGAACCTTTCCTGTAAGTTTCTTTGAGTCGGAGATGAGTATGGTCGCTGTACCATTTTTGACACCGGTAATTGTAATAGTGTTCTTGTCTGCTTTAGCTGTTGCAATCTTGCTATCACTTGAGGTCACTGTAAATGGAGCCGTGCCACCGCTTACAGTCACCGTTGCTGTTTTACCGGGAGCCACTTCTACCTTAGAAGGGGTGCACTTGAGATCTGGAACTTTGGGGTCATCGTTCTTATCGCAGGAACCCATGGTTACTGCAAGAACACAGGCGAAAAACGCCATAGTGAATTTGATAAATTTTACTTTTTTCATTGTTCTTTTTTTTAAACCTTGTTGTTTTGTTGAACGCTCTTTTATGCAATTGCAAAACAAAAGTAGTACTTCAGTGTAAGCTCTTCAATTACATTTTATCTAAAACGGCGAAAACAGCATCCGAAACGCCGTATTCATTATTTGAAATAACTTTCTTACGGGTTTTGCAATCTTGTTTTAGATTATCACATAATCATATGAACTTTATTTTATGGGCTGTTTAATAGTCACCGTCACTTGTTCTGCCTTGTTGGACGGATTGTATAGCAAATGGCTGCACGAACTCATACATACCACGCACCCGCATAGCAGAATCCATACTGCAATAATCGTTATTTTGCTTTTTTTCTGTTTCATACTTGTCAATGATTAAAGAATAAACCTTTCAGGATTTGCTGGAACATCCCACCAAAATCAGCGTTTATTTCGCTGCCGTTATGCTTATACGACGGACGTATAATCGGCACAGTCCATTGCTGGTGGAACAAGTTGTTTCCATAACGTCTCATGCCCACATCCATTGACCATCGTTCTGCCAAATCAAAAGACAGATAACCGCCATAATGATAGCCGTCTAAACACCTCTTCGGTTTCATATCCAACAGATAGTATGTACCAAAGAGATGAAGCGATGTTTTGGGATAGAATTTATAGGAAACATCGGCTCCCATTCCGAATGTATTGCTACTCGAACGAGGAATACTCAGTTTGTGCGCATAGAGGCTTATGCCCAATTTCCATCTCTCGTTTGGAGAATATGCCGTTTTAACTTCAGCATAGTTCGATACGCCAACTCCTATGATGTTCTCCTGTCTGCCACGACCCCAAACATTCACCTTGTCAAACCGATGAATAACTCCGCCAACGCGATATTCGCCTTTATGTAAGGATGAACGGTCAACAGGGATTCCTAACGTGTAATCAGGGCGAAAATTCAAAAGCATTTCAGGCTTCTTGTGAATGATACCAAAATGTGGAGACAGAAATGACTTTCCATATTCAAAAGACGGCAGTTTGGTGGTGTCAATGCCCGGTGCAATCCGTTTGGTATGTTCAGGGGACAACATTGGTTTTTCTTGCCCGTACAATCGGGAGCAAACGGACAACATAGCCATGATAATGAGAACCACAATATATGCCGCCAGATTAATACCGCAAATTTTCAATTTCTGTTTCCACATAATGATACTTTAAATCTTAAAGCTAAACTTGAATAGTTTTATATTAAAATTCATATTCAATGGAATCTTTTATTTCTTTTTCTTCCAAATGAAAGACTAAATTGAATTGGAATTTTCCTTTATTCTCTGGCTCTTTTTTGAATTTTAAAACAAGGGTTGGTGCAATAAGCTTCGTATTTCTATTATTTATTTTCGTAAGTTCATCTTTCAGCATCTTTGCTCCTTCAATTCCCCAATATTCTGTCATATCTATATATTGTCCAACATCTTTATCTTCTTTCTTATAACCACTTTGTATGTAATCATAATAAGAAATATACCTACATTCTATCAAATCTGAAATATCACTTCCAGCAGGATGCGATGCATCAAAATTCTCGACAGTGTAGACTTCAATCTTGTATATACTATCATTAATTGCCGTACGTGGTCCATCAATAGTATATCTATTATAAGATAAATCATTGTAATATATTGATAAAGCATCAAAACTCCTACCAGAAGTAATCAAATCCCCCTTAAACGTGATTTTAATTCCTGAATTCATTTTTGATATGACAATAGATTCGGGTGTCAAATAACCAGTAACAAATGTTTTATTGAATGTAGCACCTGTTGGTGCATCTTCTTTTTCTTTAGAGTAGCAGAACAAACAACAGAGTGCCCCAACCATCATGATATACGTGAAAACTTTCATGGCTTTTGTCATTTGCGAATACCTATTTCAGAACATATAAGCGCAAGATGCCACAAATGTCCTGTTCTTGTTGTCCACACCACTCTTGTTTATATTCTTCATCCCCCAATCATACCCAATGGAAAGCTGGATATGGCGGGCAATCTCCGTTCCGGCACGGAATCCCAGCCCCCAATCGAAGCGATTAAGCATCTTGTCACTGAACACATTGCCTACCATCTCTTTTGTCGTGGCAGTTCCCTTATCGGGAGTGATGGTTTCTTTTGCTTTACCAAACAGGCCGATGTTAAAATATGGTCCAGCGTTGATGAACAAACTGACGTTCCGTCCTACGGGAAACTTGTAACCGATATGGATGGGAATATTCAGGTAGTAAGGGGTACACTTATTGTCTGAAGTATAGCCAGATGATGGTTTGTCCGGTTTTTCGCCTGCAGAGGGGTTATAGTTACCGTCGTAATAGTATCCCGGACTCTTCCAGCCATGTGAAGAGAGCATCAATCCGAAGTCCATGTAAAGGCCTTTTGTCACTATAGGAAGACCAAGTTCTCCCTTTACACCGACATGAAAACCGGACTGAGATTTGTAACCACTTGGAGAACTGAGATTGTAACCTCCCGTTATTCCCACTCTGAAATCTTGTGCTTTCGCCACCATGCAGAATGGCAGGGCGAGAAGCAATGTCAATAGAATTTTCTTCATACAAAAATCATTTATAAAAAAACAAATAAGTTACTTTTCATGCCTCATGGTCTCATTATGTGCCAATATGTACATACAATATAACTGGCCGAATGTACGCTTGGACAAACGTAAATCATCTTCGTTCTCAACATCTAATTTATGGAAGCCTTGGCTATCTTTTACTATATGCTTTATAAAGCGTCGTTTTGCGATTTCCCATTTAAGGAACAGGCCATCGTCCAAAGAAGGGGGCAAACTCAATTTCTTCTCAATATTCCAAAAATCAATATCAATATAGATGCTATCATTCTTTCTGATACGTTCTTGGAAACTGTGATTATGTATAGCTATTGCTTTCTTCTCTTTCTCTTGTGACGTATGAGGATAATGTAAAGTTATGCTATCTCCTTTCTGGATAGAATACAGATCAAAATCATACCTGTCATCCAACAAATAAATTTTCACCTCATCATCACTAAAGCTGTATCCGACAATCGCAGACGTTGCAATGTTCCTCTCTTCATATTTTTTTTGCAAATCCGTTGTTAAATCGACATTTGCAATAGCTAACACATAGCAAGTATCTAAAGAATTGTTTTCAAACAATTCTTTAGATTCAGCTCTCTGATAGACAAGACACAAAAGTAAGCAGAATACTATATTGGCATGTCTTCTCAAAAAACTTAAATGTTTCATGCTACTTAAAAATTTGGTTGATTCAGACTTTATCATGCGGTATTTACCCTATATGGATGCAAAATTACCCGTGTTGCTTTGGCTGTAACAGTAAAATTCGGCTGAAACGGATAAATTTATATCTGAACCGCCCAAATAGGCGGTTTATTTTGAAAAACAGATTTTCTAAATGGTATTTCGGCAAACATAAAGTGCAACTCCATCCGTTTCAACATTCATTTTCATCACTTCAATGGTGATTTTATCCGTTTCAGTCGGTTTTATCCTATCAACTAAAGATGTAAATCCCTATTTTTGCGGAATATGAAGTAACTTTGTATCTGATATGGCCAACGAGAATATAAAAATAATGAATTGGAAGAACGGTCTGTTGTTATCAACCGTTTCCTATATGCTCTACCTCATTCTGTGGTTTATACTCGATGATGAAACCGCCGGCCAATTACCGGAGATGGCAATAGCCGATTATATCATCGATTATCTGTTGTGTATGCTGTTTACCTACATCTCTTTAGGATTTTCCTTTTTGGTCTTTAGGGTATTGCCATTTAGGACATCTTATGTGTGGGTGATTGTCTATGCTTCCTGCCTTTTTACCCTGAACAACGTTGTCGCATTCGGCATGATTTCTTTGTTCAACTTCTTATGGGGTGAAAACGGCAACGGGCTTCTTGACGAGCTCCTCAACATGAAAGGCGCATATACTTTTGCCATGATTTCCACATTCTTGTCAAGCGTCTATGCCAACACGTTCTATCTTCAGTCTTACATCAAGGCACGCAACGAGAAACAGGCACTTGAAATGGCACTGATGAAAGAAAAGGAGATAGCCTTGCAGTCACAGCTCAATTCCCTGAAACTGCAAATCAATCCGCATTTCATGTTCAACAACTTCAACAATCTGCTGGAGCTGATTGAGGAGGATAGCGGACTTGCCGGAAAATTCCTGAGCAATCTGTCGAAAGCATACCGATACATCATCACCAACTTGGACCGAAACCTGATACCTGTCGCGGACGAAATCAAGTTTCTTGATTCATACTTGTACTTGATGAAAGTGCGCCACGACGAAGGTGTCATTGCAAAAGTAAGTCCGGGCGTCAGACAATGCAAAGGTTTTCTTCCACCGGCTGTATTGCAGCTTCTTGTGGAAAACGCAATAAAACATAACAGCTTTTCATCTGAACATCCGCTGGTCATCGACATAAAGCTGTCCGATGATTATATAACAGTCAGCAATCTTAAGTCACCTTTGATGTCCCCAATCGAATCAACCGGTTTAGGACTTAAAAATATCACAGAACGATACGCTTTGCTTTGTGATAAAAAGGTCAAGATAGAGAATGCCGAAAACTTCTATTCGGTAAGTCTGCCCATCATAAAAAACACCATCCCCTATGAACATACTGATTCTTGAAGACGAGCCACGCAATGCCAAACGCCTCATAAGGCTGCTGAACGACATTGACAGAACATTTATTGTCGAAGGCCCTCTTGCCAGCATCAAAGAGACGGTCGAATTCTTTCAATCCGGCAAAACCACAAACCTCATTCTGGCGGATATCCGTTTGACTGACGGTTTGAGTTTCGAAGCTCTAAAATATGCCCCGGCAACCATACCCATCATATTTACCACCGCATACGACGAATATGCGGTACAAGCATTCAAGTTCAACAGTTTCGACTATCTTCTGAAACCGTTGGATTCGGATGAACTTGAAGCGGCCATTGACAAGGCGGCCAAAGCCGGTAAGAATTACACCGACGAAAACCTACAGCAGCTTTTCGATGCCTTACAGAAGAACAAGTTCCGTTATCGGGAGCGTTTCTTGCTTCCTTACCGTGACGGATATAAGACCGTGCGCGTTTCGGACATCAACCACATCGAAACAGAAAACAAGATTGTATATCTCCGTCTTAACAACGGCACTTCCGAAGTGGTCAATGTGTCAATGGATGAACTTGAACACCAACTGAATCCCGACTATTTCTTCCGGGCAAACCGCCAATATATTATCAATGTAGAGCACGTTTTGTTCCTCGGTAATTATTTTGGAGGAAAGTTGATTGTCCGTTTGAAAGGTTATCCGAAAACGGAAATACAAGTGAGTAAGGAAAAGGCGCAGAGGCTTAAGGAATGGATTGACAGGTAATTATTAACATGTGCGTAAAGTGAAATTATGTTCGTTTAGATTTGATTCTTACAAAATTTGCATTTGGCTCATCCTCTTTTAAACAAGTTATATCATTATCGGATTCACTTTCATCGTTTCTAAATTAAGGAACAGCCCGTGATGTTCCAACATCCCGTTACGGAACATCTTCCAAAGGATATTGCATCCGAGTTGTGCCAGTGTGGAGTTGATGAACAAGTCCTGCTTTTCCAACGCCTCCGCCAAGGAGCAGCTCGGTCCTGAATCCGCCTCCTTCACCCTCGCGTATTTCACGAACCGGGTAATGACCTTCAACGAATCGACAGTCTTGTACAACTCGGAAGCGGGCTGTTTTATTTTCTTGGGTATGGTTCCCAACACAACCTGACCCGTACTTTGTGTGTTCCCGAAATCCATCCAGTAAAGCGGTGTTTCGTAATCACGGTAATTCGAGGTGGGCACGGCTTTCAATACGTTCCATAAGTCAAGCCGTGACTTGATGTTGTCGGTACAGGTGACGGTGATATTCGCCATGTCATCCCGTCTGGCATCTTTCAGCACGGTCGGGAAAATATCCGGTACCGCTTTCCAGTCATTGCCGAAGAAATTGTTCACTCGGGTAATCAGGCATTGCGCCTTGTTCAGTCCAAGGTCGGAACAGCCGAAAAGCTGGCGACCGATGTTGGCATCCGTCACTATGTCCGGGTCATAAAGTGTCACGAACAATCCCGGATGTCCGAGTGCCCGCAATGTCACGTCCAGCCGTGCCAGACAGGTCAATACCTGCGAGCCGGTTCCTCCCGCGCCGATCAGGTTCACCGTGACCGGGTGCTGCGGGTTCAGCAGATAGTTATCTATGTAGTGTACTCTTTTCATTTCAATATATCTTTCAATTTCAAGTTATTCAAAGGTTTCAGTTCGTCGAGGTTGAAAGGCTTGTCCTTTGCGGCCTTTGTCACCAATATCAGGTTTGATCTGGTCGGGTTGCCCCCTCCGCCCAGGTGTGAAAACTCCGTCAGCCAGAACTTCTTCTCCCAATACTCCAACAGGTTTTTGTAGGTCAAATCTCTCGGCTTGTCTATTTTAGCGGAACCCAGACAGACATTTGCCCCTGTCACGTTGAAGAACGGTGCGGCATAAAGCTCCGTCTTTTCCGTCAGTTTCTTGTCCTTGTAAGCATATATACTCAACGAACTGCCACCTGCCACGTAAATGACTCCCGGCAGGTTGTATTTTGCATTCTCTACTTGAAGGGATTCCTTGAAAAACATCATCCGTTTCTGTGGGGAGTTGTACCAGATATACCTCTCACTGCCCTTGCGCGGGTCGCACCACAGCATATTGGGCGGAATCCTTCCGTATGGCGTGGTGCTGTGGCTTTCGGAATAACCGCGCACCAGTTCGTTCATGAAATCCACCGTGACGGGCCGGCCTTCTCCCATCATTCCGTTATCGTCTATATCCCTTATCTCAACAAAATAGTTGTTGTCAGAGGCATAAGAGTTGTCTTTCTCGCCTGAATAGGCAATCAACGCCGCCCTCGGATGGAGCAGCGTCCTCAATTTTTGGGTAAGTTCATTCGTTTCCAACATAATTCAACTGATTAAAGATATGAATTCGTCCGCCCACCGAAAGAACCGTTCCGGGTAATCGTCCATGCTGAACAGTTCTTCGGTATCGGGCGACAGGTCAAGGGCAGTCACCGGAGTGATGTCGTAGGTCTCCCTGCTACAGGAATTGTAATAGTCAACGAGATAGTCGGATACAATGTCGTTGATGTCATACACGACCCTTATCTGCTGTTGCAGGTACATCGGGTGGAAGTCCGGATTCTCCGAGTAATAGGCGTCATAAGCGTATTGCATGATGCCCCGTGCAGGCGTCAGAAACGGGAGACCCCGTTTCATCGCATCGACCAAAGGCTGTTCAAACCCGTTTTGGGGTTCGTATGTATCCAGTGCTTTCGGCAGGTTCTTGTAGTAGGATTTCGATTCCACCCGTTTGAGCAGCCTGCCGATTTTCCCTTCCTGATAGGAGTCCAGCAGTTTCATGCGTTCTTTCCACTCCTCCGGGTCGCTGCCGTCATCCTCCGAAAGCATTTCAAACAAAAAGTCCGATTCTTCGTAATCCACGAATGTATCAATGCCGTTTGCTTTCATCAGTTTATGGATAAAGGTAATGGCAATCCTCCTTAAAATGGGATTGAGCGATTCCAGAAACTTCACCGGGAAGTAGTACAGCGTGAAACTTCCCCACTTGTGGTATTTCCACAGCCGGAAGAAAAGCCTGCCGGCTTCCTGCTCGATGTTGACATGCAGTTCGTCACCGACAAGCGTGTTCATTTCATCGTACAGATTGGCGATGCCTTCCCCGATACTGTTTCCTGGCATGTGTACGCCCTCCTTCTGCAATAGCAGGGAATACCTGAAATACGAATCACGCAGGAATTCGTAGTTATCCCGCGTGATTACGTTTATACTGTTGCATTCGCCGCTGTCGTAACAATCCACGGTAAGATTATTCTGTGCCAGCGGTATGAAGGCTGTGCTTAGAAAAGAATTACGGCCCCGCTTGGAGCCGCAATCCGTTCTTCCCTGTTCACGCCGTACCGTACATTCCTCCGCGTCTGGCCGATGATGAGCCTCGCCAGCTGCCTTGACTGTTGTTCGTCCAATGGTACACATGGTTTCCTTTTCTTGTTGTTCTTTTTCTTTCGTTCCTTCTTCATGCTTCCTATCCTTTGGTCCCGATGGTGGTCTTGAACTCGTACACGGCTTTGTCGTCCTTGATGACCGGTCCATGTACCGTTGCCGTTGTCAGCTCCGGGTAGAAGTTGGAGTAATAGCTCATGACCATTTCGGGGCTGTCCGACGGGTTGGGATCATCGAGCGTTACCATTCCGCTGCCTTTCTTGAATGTGAATGAGCGTGCCATTCCTGTTACTTCGAGTGCCATAATCTTATACTGCTTGATATTGTGAGACATGATTTTCTAACATGGACTGCGGAAAATCGGGATATTCCTCGTAATCCTCCGGACGGTAATTGGGTTCATCCTCTCCGGCGTGATAATGTGGGGAGAGTTCTTCAGGGTGCTGTACCGGCTCCTGCCAATGTGTCCCATGGTATCCCCCGTGTGCGGGTTGTGGAGCCTGTTGCGGTACTGGCTGCTGTCCCATATAGGGTTGCGGTTGTGGCTGGGCGTAATATTGTGCCGGTCCCTGCGGCGGTTGTTGCGGTGGCCACATTGTCTGCTGTTGCTGAGGATTGGCTGCCGGTCTCTGCTGTCCGCCAGGAGCCTGAGCCGCCATCGGTCTCTGTGCCTGCGGTTGCTGAGGATACTGTGGAGCCTGCCGCGGTTGTTGGACTGGTGCGGCTGCCGGTTGTGCCTGCGGCTGTTGTGGCTGCGGAGCCGGTTCTTCCATCAGTTCAAACAGACTGCCCTTGTTCATCGCCTTTGTCTGTTCCGCCACCATCTCGTCAATCTTCTTCTGGTCCTGCGGTTTGGCGTAAAGACGTGCCTGTCCGAGTGCGGTAACCGCCTCCTTGTGGTTCTTGGCAGCGATCAGTTCCTCCGCTTTCTTGAAATGTTTCTCGTACTTCTCCCGCTTCTCCTTTTCCTCCTTCGTCTCCTTCGCTTTGGTCTCCTTTGCCGCCTTGCTCTCGGACGCTGCCTTCTCAGCCTGCGCCTCGAACTGCGCCATGTTGGAAATCAGTCCGGTAGTCTTCTGTATAGGACGTGCTACGGCTTGTAGGAAGCCTGCGTCCAGTTCCTGCGGATGCCCGCTGACGGTCAGTGGTACGAGGTGGTTCTGGGCTTCGTCCTTCAGCCCGTTCGACTTCGGCAGTAAGGATACTGTCAGTTGTCCGTTCGCTTTGCGGATGACAAGCGTGAGATCCACGCCTTCGGTCATCATCTGGTGGATTGCTGTAAAAAACATAATTTGATGTATTAAAAGTTATTACTGGGTTTTATTCTTCACTGAACAGTTTGGCCAGCAGCCTGTTCCTGTCGGGATGGCGGCTGATTTCCAGAATCGGGTTCAACAGGGTGGAGATGTGTACCGGCCCTGTCGTCCCCCGTGGCGGGAACTTGACGGCAGGTTCGGGTTCCACCGTCCTTTTTCTTCTCGTTACCGGCATGGGCATCCTCATGGGAGCCGGCGGTGCGCTTGTTGCAAATGCTTGGTTCATGTCTCTTTATTTTTTTTAATTGTGAATATTCGGGCTTTGGCAGCCCGTGAACTACAAGGGCCCGACGGCAGATGCCTTCGGTAAGGCAAGGTTTTCGGGAAAAATACCGCAAGCCTCCGGCGAGGATGATTTTTTCCGAAACCGCAAGGCTTGACCTTGCCGTCCGAACAAAGGCATTTGCCAACTTTGCCCGGTAGTTTCCGGTATGCCAAGTCTGTGTTTTCATCCCTTTTCCTTTTATTCCTGTCGTTATGGTTTCCGGTTCCACAGAGGGCGGAAAACAAAAAGAGCCGTCCCGGAAGACAGCTCTGTTCTGTAAGGTTCCACTTGATTTTGTATGGCAGTTATGTTTCATGGTCAAATATTGTCAGGATACCAGAAAACTGAGTATGCAGAAAAGTATGGCCGCAGCCACCAGAAGGCAAGCTATCCGGTACAGGAACCTGAAGAATCCCCTAAAACACACGATGGCTACCGCAGCCCACACGGGGGATATGCCCCGTGTGTACATATAACTGAACACGATGAAGGCTGCAAAGCCCAATGCGATGGTCCGTACCCATCTGTTCGCTTGAATCTTGTCGATATATTCCCTTGTTTTCATGACATTCCGGTATTAACGGGTGAAACAGTCTTTTCCAATTTCAAGGGCCGGGATGCGTACCGCCTCCACAGGCAAGGTTTTCGGAGGAAAATACCGGAGCGGCGCGAGGATGATTTTCCCCGAAACCCGGAGGGCCTGACCTTGCCGGTGGAAAAAGGCGGTGCGCTACCTTTGCCCGCGAATTGGAATGACGGTGTTATTTTTTCTTTCCGTTCCCGGTTTTCGGGAACGAGAATACCGTGTTGTATTCCGCATCGAAGGTGACGGCGGCATCGAACGGTACACCTTTCTTTCCCTTGAACCCCTTGATGAGTCTGGTGGTGCCGGAGGAGAAAAGCTGTTCCATGTGGGTGTCGGTCAGTTCCTTGTTCAGAATACGGCGGAACACCAGCAGCCCGCACCCGTCATGGTCGCACCTGGCCACTTTGGAACGGAGGATGATTTTTCCCGTCTTGCACTTGGGGCAGGTGAATGCCCTTTCCTGCATCGCCGGAAAATCCAGACGCAGGATCTCTTCGGTTGCCCTGCGGGTGTAATCCAGGATGGACTGCATGAAGGTTTCCGTATCGAGGGTATGCCTCTCCACCTGCGCCAGGGTCTTCTCCCAGCTTCCCGTCAGTTCCACGTCCGCCACACGCATGTCCTTCACCGCCTCATAGATATACATCCCTTTTTCGGTCGGGATGATGCTTTTGCCGGAGCGGGCGATATAGTCACGTTTGATAAGGGTGGTAATGATGGCGGCACGGGTGGCGGGTGTGCCTATGCCCAATTCCTTGATAGCCTCCTTTGCCTGTTCGTCCGTGATGTTTTTCCCGCAGGTCTCCATCGCCGCCAGCAGGGTGGCCTCCGTGTACAGCGGCTTGGGTAGGGTCTTCTTCTGCGCCATCCCGTGTCCCATGACCGGAACAGTCTCGCCTTCGGCAAACTCCGCCGTCCCCCCGTCACGTTCCGGCTCGTCCTTCTCCCTGTCCTCCTTTCTGGCGAACACGCCGCGCCAGCCCGGTCTGACAATGGAGGAAGAGCGGGAACGGAACGCCATTCCCTCGCAGGCACATTCCATGACCAAAAGTTCCTTCTCGCAGGGTGGCGAGAATGCTTCCAGCATCCTTCCGGCTATCAGGGTGTAAACGGTAGATTCCGCCTCGGACAACCCTTCGGGTGAAATGCCCGTGATAATCAGGGCATGGTGGTCGGTCACTTTCGTGTCATCCACGCTGCGGGTATTCAGATCGGACATGTCGAAAGACTGTCCGTATTCCCTGAATTCCGGCATGGAAACCACTTTTCCCAGCAAGGAAGGAATGTGCCGCATGACATCCTCCGGGATATGGCGGCTTCCCGTCCTCGGATAAGAAATAAGCTTCTTTTCATACAAGGATTGGGCGATGGAGAGGGTCTTCTCCGCTGTCAGGTCATAATGGACGTTGCAATCTTTCTGGAGCGTGGTCAGGTCGTACAGAAGCGGGGCCTGTTGGAAAGTCCTCTTGTGTTCCGACCCAGTGACTGTCGCCACAGAACCGGAAGTGATTTTCCGGTATGCCGCCTCTGCCGCATCCTTTTCCTTGAACTCTTCCGTGTGGATGAACATGCGGTGCGCGTCCTGCCGTTTCAGCGTGAGGTGCAGCTGCCAGTAAGGGGTGGAGACGAAATTCCGGTTCTCCTTGAAGCGGGCACAGACCATGGCGAGCGTCGGGGTCTGTACACGTCCTATGGAGTTGTTCGCCGAGCCGGAGGCTACCGCCAGGGCACGGCTCGCGTTCATGCCCACCAGCCAGTCCGCCTTTGCCCGGCAGTCGGCGGCGGCATACAGGCTGTCGTAGTCGCTGCCGTCCCGGAGGTTCGCCAAACCCTCGCGGATGGCCTCGTCGGTGAGAGAGGAGATCCACAGGCGTTTGAACGGTTTGGTATAGCCTAAGTAGGAATATATCCAGCGGAAGATAAGTTCCCCTTCACGGGCACAGTCGGTAGCCACGATGATGCTGTCGCACCGGTCGAACACGCTGTCGATGATTTTCAGTTGTTTGGCGGCGGCGATGTCCGTCACCATCCCTTTGTCCGTCCTGACCTGGCGGGACACCAGACGGAACGGGTCCGGCAGCATCGGGAGGTTTTCGGCGGAGGTTTTCGTGTAGCCATACGCACCGGGCATGGCGAGCGACACCAGGTGTCCCAACGCCCACGTGACCATATACCCGTTACCTGTACAGTAGCCGTCTTTCTTGTCGGTAGCCCCGACCACACGGGCTATATCCATGCCGACACTCGGTTTTTCTGCAATGATTGCTTTCATGTTCGGATAAAATTTAAGCCGTTCCCCGCTACCGGAACCGGAAAACGGGAAACGGCGGTTTGACATTTTTTACTTGTTATAATGGATGAGCGTTTGTCAGGCCACCGGCTTGACACCGAGGATTTCAATCAGTGCCCCGTCGTCCTTGCGCACCAGTTGCAGGGTGGCGTCCATCACCACGTCCACGCCCAGCAGCACGAGGCTGAGTGACATCACTCCTGTCTTTTCTCCCTTGAGCAACGTATCAAGTTCCCCCGACATTTCCAGCTCGTCCTTCAGGATCCCGATTCCCGCGAGTTCTTCCCAGTTCACGTCTTCCGCCTTGAATGGCGTGTTGTTTTTATTGTTTACGTTCATATTTCTGTTTTTTTGATTTGACATTCATTCTGATTCACGCTCAGGCAATGCTTGCCCCCTTGGACTTGCGGCCAGCCTGTTCCTGTCCCTGCTTCTGGGCGTTCGCCACCACGTTGCGCTGCGATGCGTCACGCTTGCGGTCCGGGTTCTCGTTATAGAAGTCCAGCCTGCCCTGGTTGAAGTTCGCCTTGACATACTGCGAGATGGTCTTTCCATCGTAGCCTTTGATGCCCTCGACCAGTACCGCCTTGCCGCTCTGGAGGTCGGCACGCTGGTTTCTCGTCAGTTTTACGTCCCATACCTTTTCCGGTATCTTGAACTCGGCACGCTGCTCGAAGCCGTCCGGCGTGCGTGAGTAGCTCAGGCGTCCCGTTTCCAAATCCGCCTTGATGAAGGAGGAGAACTCCTCGCCCTTGCGGTTCACCATGTCGTTGAGGAAGATGACTTTGCCCTCGCGCAGTTGTTGCTGTTCCTCGGCGGTGATTTTCACGCCGCCTATTTCATTCGGGATGTAAATTTCACGCGCTCCCTCCGGGGAATCGGGATTGTAGCGTGTGTAGGAAGGTCTGCCCGTGGCCTCGTCCAGCTTGACATACGAGGAGAACAACTCACCGTCCTTGCGCTCCATACCCTCCACGAAGATGGCCTTGCCCGCGTTGAGGTCTTCAATCTGCTGCTTGGTAAGTTCCACTCCGCCCAGCGACTGTCGGTTGAAGAGTTTGTCGTTCTCGAAGATGTATTCGATGCCCCTGCGTTCGGCGTTGACCTGGATGTGGGCGTCGAACTCCTTGCCGTTATTGGAAATCATGCCTTCGATGAACACTTTCTTGCCTTCCCGCAGGTCGTTGATTTCCTGGTCGGTCAGTTTCACACCTTTGATTTCTTGCGGGATGTAGGCGTTTTCCGCGCGCATGGCGACCACCTCGTTGGTGAGCTTGTCGATGCTGATGAAAGAAGGGATGTATTCGCCGTTGCGCCCTTTCAGTTCCACCACACGCCCCATGTTGCCTGTCTCCAACAGGTTCTTCTTGTCCTCTTCGGAGAAGATGTGACCGAAGTACGGGCGTTCGAGTTCGGGTTTCTGGCGGATGCCGTGGATACCTAATACGATAGGGCCTCCCACGGACTGCTGGAATGACAGTCGTGCATCGGTACGTAATACGGCGGAGCCGAAATTCATGCTGATGGGTACCACCTGGTTGGTCTTGTAGCCCCTGAGCATCTGGTCAAGGAGACCGCGCTCCATGAGGTATTCACGGGAAAGTCCGAAATTCTTCAGTTCCTCCCAGTTGATCATGGACTCGTTGTAGCGGTACTTGGGTTGCTGCGTGCCGTCACCTTGGGTGGCCTGCTGCTGTGTCTCATTTTTCTTTGCCATTTCTTCTTGATTTTGATTGTTGATACTTTGGTTTTCCTTGTCGCGTGGAACGATTTCGTATTTTTTGAGGAAGTCTTCCACGGCTTTTGTCTGCTTTCCGGCGGCGAGGTCTTCGATGGCCTGCTTCACTTCCGGGCTGTCCAGCGTATCCGCCTTGACGGAGAGGATGCCGAAACGGGTCGGGTCTTTGAGCTGGCTCCAGAAGTTTTTCACGAAATTCTCGAACATGTTGGCGTACCGGTCGATTTTCAGGAAGGAGTTGCTGTGTTCCTTGTCTGCCGGAACGGTGCTGTATTTCCCGTCCTTTCCGATTTTTGACACCGCCTGTAAAATCAGTTCCATCTTGTCGAGTATGAACACGATGTCACTCATCTGTTCGTTCTCGCTCACTTGCGGCTTCAGGGGTTCGTCCCTCACATTTTTCTTTGCCATAACTTTGAGTTTTTAGAGTTGATAACTACTATTGTCACCGCAAATATATATAGCAAAATTTGATAAATAATTGGTTTACAACACGTTGTACTACACATTACATCGCTTGTCATCACGTTTCACCGCAGGGGTGACAGCACGAGGACAAAAAAAGGGAAAAACGGAAGAAAAAGGGCGGAACAAGGTACGGGGAGGCATAGAGAAACCGAGGCAGGGAAAGGGGACGAAGTAGAAAAAAGGAAACCTGTATTATGCAGAGTTGAGAGCGAGCTGCTTTTGTCCCCACTTCCTTGTATTTTTCATAAGACAGGCGGCTGAAAGGAAAATGATTTAGTAATTAGAAAAATGTTCCAATTGAGACGGCCTGATTTTGTAAAATACCGCCATCAGTTTTTGTCTTGACCTTGTCCTATGCGTCGTAGGTCGCTTCGCTTGCTAAGTCCCGACCTTTTCACCCAACTCGGACGGCGATACCGGAACGTTTTTTCGAAGAAAAATTACCGCAGGGAATTTTTTGCGCGAAAACCGGAGGCCTGAACGTGAAAGGTATCGTCCTCCGAGTTATCTTCTCAAAGGGACTTAGTGAGTGAAGCGTGACTTAGGATGGTTATTTATAGAAGAATATGGAAACAAGCTCTTGCATGATATGGAAAAGTGTAACGGGTGCATATAAATAGTCAGAAAATCATTACTTTCGCATAATCATTGCATGGAAGCGGTACTTTTCATGTTCATTTTTATGGTATAGTTCATTTTTAATGAACATGGCTTAGAAATGAACATCCCCGATTTAAGTCTTATTTTTACGGATTATCCGTAAAAATCGGATAAAAAAGTTGTCCATGAGAAATTAAAACGCTATTTTTGCAGAAAAGTAGCAGAATTATGATATTAAACTTAGAATTTAAGAATTATCGTTCGTTCAAGGGCACATGCTCGTTTACAACCGAACCGACCTCTTCAAAAGCAAAGGTCGAAAATCTGTGTGAGGTTGAAACTAAAGCGGAGGGTAACAAAAAGGCATTGAAAATTTCCTTGATTTTTGGTGCCAACGCTTCAGGAAAGACCAACATTATAAAATTCCTGTACGGTTTCAGGCGTTGGGTATTGAATCTGGATAACCGTGTCGGTGAAGATATCGCTTTGTACCAGCCTTTCAAGTTCGACAGTGCAACGGCAGACGCACCGATAGAATTCTCTATGGAGTTTATTGCACAAAGAGTAAGGTATAAGTATGAAGTCTGTTTTTCCAGACTGCAAATCGAATCTGAGTCATTGATATCCTATCCTAACGGCAAGCAGACGTTACTTTATGAACGCGCATTGCTTCCGAAGGATAAGGAATCGGACACCATCAAGTTCGGTTCAAGTCTTTCCACGTCCAAACCGTTCAACGTATTCAAGAACCAGCTGTTGATTTCAAAGTTCTTGAAGGATACGCCCTGCGAGCCTATAACCAATGCCGCAAAGTATTTGGCGGATATGGTTATTTCCAACGGTTTCCATGAAGATACCGTACTTGGGGAAGACAAGGAAATACTCAGGTGGCTCTATTCCCGTCCTGACAACAAGAAGATGCTTGCTGAATTTCTGGCTTTCGCGGATACCGGACTGGCAGATTTTCAATTGGAAAAGCGAAGCGGCGATGTGGAAGTAACAAGCCAGCATGGGTTATACAAGGATGGCGAAAACATCGGAAAGACTGATTTGCCATTGAAGGAGGAATCCTTTGGAACAAGGGCGTTGTTCATCATCGGTTGCCATATATTGCAGGCGTTGCAGAGTGGCAGTCCGTTCTTTGTGGACGAGATGGACTCCGGTCTTCACTCTTACATTACACAGTTGATTGTTGATATATTCAGGAATGGACGGATAAACAAGAAGGATGCGCAGTTGGTTTTCACTACGCATGATGTAAACCTTCTTGACCAAAATACCATCCGTAAGGACCAGGTCTGGTTTACGGAGAAAGACAAGTTCGGCGTATCGGAAATGTTCACACTTTCGGACTTTGATGATGTGAGGGAAGATACCCTGTTTGCCAAATGGTATTTGAACAACAAATTTGGAGGAGTGCCTTCATTGCAATCATTGGAAAAACTCTTTGTGGAGGATGGCAAGAAATAACGAAAATACACGTCACAGCAACTATGTAATCAGGATAGTGTGCGAAGGGGACAAGACCGAGCCGCTATTCTTTACGAGCCTGTGCGACCTGTATTGTAAAGACAATGACGGCATGGATGTCCGCACCATTCCACAGCCTCACATTCCACAGGATGAAGAAACGGATAATTCCCCCAGAGGCAGTTACAAAGGGAAAAAACGCAAAATCAAGACAGACGGGAAAGACGCCGCTGAAGATGTGGTAATAACCGGAGCCCCACCGTTAAAGTGGGTCTTGTACGCACGGCAAATCTTGTCGGAAGGGGTTGACGAATCTTGGGCTGTCTATGACAAAGACAAGCATCCGAAGCATGAAGAAGCCTTGGCTGAAGCCGATAAGGTAATTGACGGGAAGAAAGTCAATATCGCATTTTCCAGCCGCAGCTTTGAATATTATCTGCTTCTCCATTTTGAGTACATTTACTATTGTTTCAATGAGACGGAATGCGGGGAAAAGATCCGGGGCAAGAAACACATATTTGAATGCGGCACTGGAAAAGAGCCCGAAAAAGACTGTGGCGGCAAGAACTGCATAAACGGTTACGCAAGAAAACAAGGATATTGGCAGGAAACCAAATCTTCAGAATCAACATTCCCTCTTGTCAAGGATAATCTGTTGAAAGGGATGGTCAATGCTTGCAGGTTAAGGGCTGAAAGTGACGCGAACACGGAAGAACCTGTTTACAACAGAAATCCATATACAAATGTGGATATCCTTATCGGCAGGCTGATTGGCAAGGAAACCGTCAGTTATGACAGCACATTTGAATATAAAGAACATGGCTGTGACTGGTCTGTCAGGTTCGGCAAAGATGGTTTGATTGTGACAAATAGCAAAGACGGGGTTGAACTTTTTAGAAAGGGAATGTTCGTCATATATGATTGGGAAGAAAAACTTGGACGTGAATTAAATGACAATGCGCTTTTGATTCAATCTGGTGAAATGAAACTGCTACCTTGCCAACTGGAACCTACCCAAGTCATTTCCATCAAAGTCACACCCGAGAAAGAGATATTGCTGTTACCTAAATTTGCTATATAGGAATTTAATAGTTGAATTTTGTGGTTTTTCTGCAAAAATTGAATTTTAATTTCGTTAATAAGAATTTTTGGTTTTCTGATTTTTGAAATCATGAAACAGCCATTAAAAATAAAGCGAGTCAAAAAAGTGCAGAGGTAATCAGTTTATGATTACCTCTGCACTTTTTTGACTCAATACTGTGTATGGTACTATACAATTTAGGTATGTATGCTCCACCCGTGAAACGGTCCTCCAATCATTACGGCAAAGGATCGGTCCGGCTTGCCATGATAGAGCAGCCCTCCGACAATTCCTTTTGTCCCATCTTTCGCCACTTCTGCGAAACCGAATGAATATGGCGAGGAATCATAGTACAATTCTATTTCGCACCTGCCATTGGAATTGGCTTCCCATTGCTTGAGCCGCTCGATACATTTATTCAGCGTTTCGTCACCGATGCTCTCAGCATACTTGACGGTCTTTTCATAATGTCCCTGACATTCGATTCTCATATCCGATGTTTTAAGTTGTTAGTAACAGTTCTTCGTATATCCCGAAACCAATGCATCCGGCTATGATGAAATCCTCCTTACCTTTGTCCGCCAGTGATTTCAAATCTTCCAAGCTGTCGCAGTAGAAGAATATCTCATCATCCTTCTCGTTGTCGGAATCCATCACCAGCGCAATCCTCACTACTTCCGTTTCCAACGTGTCGCACCACCGGATAATGCAGTCCGCATAATGAGGTTCACATTCTTGCTCGCTGTAGAATTTCAGGTAATGACTACCTATTTCTTTCTTGACTTCCTCCGGCTTTTTCCAAGTGCTATCGTCTACGATTTCAAATCCGAGTCCTTCCACCAACAGGCACGTTCCCTTGTCATACACCATCATGGTGCGCTTTCCCATGTGTTTTTCGCGTATTTCCCCCCAATTGGGTAAGTCCCAACGCTCCACAGTCCAAGTCCCGCGATAATCCTTCGGGATAGAATTGTATTCGCTTAATGTTATCTTTCTCATAGCAGGTAGTTTTAGTTTGTTACAAAAGTCACCTTGTGAGTCTTGCACGGTTTCCCGAATGCCGGACGTGGGTTGAACTCCGTGCATGATTCCCAATCCACACTCATCGTGTAGCCGTTCGGGAAATTCTCGCCGATGAACCGGCTTATCATTTCCAAATCCTCGTTCGGCAGGAACAATTCTTCCTCGATGCCGTACTCCAATGCGAAAATCGCCCATTCAGGAATGTTATCCCAAACGAGCGTCTGTCTGTTTTTCTTGTGCATAATGTCAATGTTTATTGCGGTGATACCATAAGGCTGTTGATGATTCCTTCCAGTTCCGTTTCCCATTTGTCCGTACCGTCCATGACCGACGGATAGGTCAGTTGCTGCCACTGCCGGTAATCAAACAGTTTCATTCTCAGCGGATAGTAGTCGAACAATTTCCGGTTGCCAAAAAATACTCTCAGGTGGTTGGTTCCCACCTCCATCAGTTTCAGACCATAATTGTCAAGAATCTCATGGAATCTTTTCATCGGTGTGAAGTTGCTTCTGCCCATAATTTCTTTTTTTAAGTTAAACATCCACGGCTCGGCGAGCCGGTATTTTATTTCTCGCCTGCCTTACCGTTCCGTGTCGGATTGTGCAAGGTTTTTCGGGAAAATACCGCAAGCGAAGCGCGGAAGATTTTCCTCGAAAACCCGTAGGGCTCGACCTTGCTCAATCCAAAAGGCACGGGACGACCTTTGCAGGCTGAAATAAAAAAGCGGCCTTTCAATGGCTATTCATTATCCTTGTCATTTTCTTCCTGTGGTATCAGGTGTTTCAAATCAGGGTCGTTCTTTATACGGGTTATCTCATCCTCGATTATCCGCACCACGTCCGCTTTTATCTGGGAATAGTTTCGGTCTATCTGCTGTTGCATGATGTCGTTGCCGTCCGCATCCCTGAATTCGTTGATGACGGGTATTTTCTTGTAGGCTTTGGTTTCCGCCGCTACCTTCTCGTTATCGACAATAATGCGGGCATGGAAAATCTTCTGGTCAATTTCTTCCCCGAAGTTGTCCGCTACGCTGCCCACGAACGTACCCTGTGAGAGGTTGGCGATTTTCGATGCCGGAATGAGGGAGTCCATCTGTGTGTTGATGGAGGTGGAGGTGTCCTGCCGGTTGATGGAAATGGACTGCCGCTGTTGGAGTATCTTTCCGAAGCGTTCCGAAAGATTCTTTGCTGTTTCTCCCACAACCTGACCGCTGAAGATATTGCCCACTGTGTTTTGGATGACCTTCGCTTCTTTCTCACCGTAGTCACGGGTCAACTGCGAGAAGTCCTGAAAGCCGAGACAGACCGCCACCTTGTTACTACGGGCGGTGGCAATCAGGTTGTCGATGCCGCGAAAATATATGGTCGGCAGCTCATCTATGATGATGGATGATTTGAGTTGCCCCTTCTTGTTCACTA
Source organism: Bacteroides caecimuris (assembly GCF_001688725.2). Lineage (NCBI taxonomy): Bacteria > Pseudomonadati > Bacteroidota > Bacteroidia > Bacteroidales > Bacteroidaceae > Bacteroides > Bacteroides caecimuris. The sequence continues at coordinate 3,619,655 of NZ_CP015401.2, forward strand.
ATTTCACGATACGGCTGTTATACAATCCGAGGGCTGCGGAATAGATGTTCTGCCTGTCGGGATTGTTGCCGACACACAGGATTTTGGGGTGCTCGGGGTTGTTCAGGTCGAGTGTGAAATCATCGCCGGTCATCACCCAGTAAAGCTGTGGGGAAATCATTCTTGAAAGCGGGATTTTCGCACTTGCTATCTGGCCTTGCAACTGGTCTTGTGCGCCCCCTTGCCAGGCGTCCATGAACGGGGATAGGTAGTTTTCCAAAGACGGATACGAGGTAAGAATAGTGAAAATATCGGCATACGGCTTGTTCAGAAATTCTATCGCGTGAGGGAACGTGCAGTATTTACCGTCCTGATAGATGCGCAAATACCATATAATAGCCGCCAAAAGAATAATCGGGGATTCCACGAAGAAATCACCTTGTTTCTGTATCCAGGTCTTGTTCAAATTTAAGAGTATGGTGTATGCCGATTCGTAGGCATCACTGATATCCACCATGAATTTCGGGTTGATGGGATTGCACCGGTGGCTGCGTCGCGGGTCGTCGAAATTTATGACATAAAATTCCGGTTTGACCTTGTATTTATCAAGATTTTTCAGCAGTTCGTTATAGGCTATAATGGAAAGGTCATCGAATTTATAATCATACAGATAAAGAGAGAATCCTTTGGAAATCTGCTGTTTGATGTAATTGTTTACTACCGCGTAGCTCTTGCCCGAACCGGGCGTTCCAAGCACGATGGTAGCGCGGAAGGGGTTGATTATATTGATCCATCCGTCCCATTCCCTGCCTTGATAGACAAACTTTGTCGGCAGGTTGACGGAATACTCATTCTCCATGAGCCGTGTCTCCTGCATGAAGCTCTCATTGGCCGTGTTGAACACATCTTCCATGAGATTGTTCTTCAGCATCCGGCTTATCCACACGCCGGACATCAGCAGCAGGATATACCCGGCTGTAAGTGTTGCCGTGTACAAGGCGGCATTGACCATCGGACTGAGCGGCAGGTCGAGCATCCACCAGTTCATGAAAAACAGCACCAGTCCGGCAAGGAAAGAGGCATATATTTTCTGCCATGTCATCTTTTGGTTCTTTACGCCTTTTGTACCCAAGCACGAGAGGGCGAGGAATATGACGGCAAAGACCTTTGTTATGAGCAGGTTGCTGAAAAGCCCTGCCGTCCGCTGGAAATTCAGGAGTATCCTGTCGACTACCCCGATATTGATACCCATATCCACGAATGAACGGTAGCAGTACCAATAGACGTGGATGACAATAAACACGATGGATATGGCACGCATGAACTCCATGACCTTGGCCAGTCCTCTCAAATCATCTTCTTGTTGCATAATGATATAATTTTAATGGTTCGTTTATAAATTCTGTAATCAGGATACTCCACGGGAGCGGCGCTTCTTTTTCTTCTTGCGTTGCAGCCTGCGGGCAAGAGCCTCTTCCTGCGGGTCGGGACCGTTGGTTTCAATGCCGAAGATTCCGAAAGCCTGCTCGATGGAACTTTCCATATCGGAGGAGAAACCGCCTTGCCGGTCAAGGTCAGGCACAGGCGCGTCCAAATCGGGAATATTGACCGGACTGTTGAACAACCGCTCGAAGGCATTTGCCGAGAACTCCTTGCCGAGCCGGGAGCCGTTGTACACCTCCCGGTTCTTGTGGTCGATGAAAGTCGCTCCATAGATACGTCCCTCGTCATTTTCACGGAATACCGCATCAATGCCTTTTCCGGCAAGCAGACGGACGAACTCGTCCCTGTCTCCACGGCATCCGTGCATGGCAAGTGCCACCTCGTTCCGTATCTTCGGTTGCCATTTCTTGTTCCTGTATTCACGGGCGTTGTACCCGATACGCTTTTCCAGTCCCTCGTAACCGTACCGTTTCCCGATAAGGGAAGACTTGACAGGAGTACATACCGGCTTTCCCGTATCGTCAGTCATGGTATAGACGATGCCGTTATAGGGTGTACCATCGAACTCGCCCCTGACCTGTTTCGCCTCGATATTGAAACAGGAAAGCAAGGCGCTGAATTCGCCAAAAGACTGGAAACGGTACGAGCCGAACACGCTCTTCACGATATTGGAAACCTGCCGTTTCACATCACCGCTTTGGTAGTCCGCCTTCTTCATGTACGGCTCCAACAACTCCTTCCGCTTGTCCTCCACCTGCTTCAACCCGAATTTCTTTTCCAGCTCCCGGCAGGCTTTCATCGAGCGGTTCCACTCGTAGGTGTCGTCTATCTTTTCCCCTTTCTCGTTCACGCAGGTAGAAACGATATGGATATGTCTCCTGTCTATATCCTCGTGTACATATACAATGTAGGGCTGGTCACCGTAGCCCATTCGCTGCATATACTCTTTTGCCAATTCCGCGAATTGGGCATCAGTGAGGCGGTCATCTACAGAAGGGTTCAGGGAAATATGCAGGATGGGCTTTTCCGTGTTCTTGTTGGCGAGGAGGTAGTTGTCAAACGCCCAAAGGGTCTGCTGCATGACACGATCCGGATTGCCTGCCACATCGGTAATCATACGGTTTCCCGCAATGATACGCGCGGTGGTGTCATTCACTTTCTGCTGGTTGTAGGTGATTGCTCCGTAGAGCGAGACACCCCTGTTGATTTTCGCCACCATGTCATTCCTCCTCCCTTTTCCTCTTTATCAGATAGGCATCTTCAAATTCACGGGTGAGCATGATAATCCGCTTGCTCAGCAGCACCAGGTCTATCGTTGCCTTTTCAAGATTGCGGAGCAAGGCGTAGGCCCGTTTCTCCCCGAAGTTGGTCTTTACGGCTTTTACCGTCTGGTTGTAATTGTTTCCGATACTCTGGAACTGATGGTAGAAATTGGTCAGACGGATGTAATAGTCCATCGTTGCCTTGTCGATTTTTACTACCTTGATTTCTTTACCGAAAATCATTGTCTTGATAAACTTGGAGCGTTCCTTTAATCCTGATTTTTGGAATTGAATGTCAAAACGTCCGTTCTCTTCCGAGTTCAACCGCACTACATAACGATGCACGGCAGGGTCGGATTTTGGTTTTCTACCCACTCCTTTTTTTGATTTTTTCCTCTTGTTTTCTTCCATATGCATTGATATTTTCTGTTTCTGATTTTCCGTCCCGGATTCACGACTTTGGAGTGAATCCCTCCCGAGCCGTCAGGCGAGCGGCAAGTTGTTTTGAGTGCCCGAATTTATTTCGGGTGCCTCAAAACACAACTTGCTATGTTCGCTTGAACATGAATTTTCCTTCCGTCAAATTGTGTTTGACCCTCCGGCCTCATTCTTCGGCTTCGGGAAAGCCCCGCAGCGGTGTCCGTTCCGTTGTCGGTGCAAAGTTACGGCGGTATATACTACTGTAAAATAGTGAGTTATATGTAATGTGATGACAAACGATGACACAGGTCGTCACCTCCCTTGAAACATGATGCCGGTATGAAAAAATACCCTTTTATTTGCAGCGTGAACGACGGGATATGTGCAGTAAAGAGTGCCTGAACCACTTACTGACTGACTGTCCGAATGGGTGAATGGATGACTGGAATAATGCACGAATGGAGTACTGCACACAGGCAGTAAGGAATGTATGAGTGACAGACTTGTGACGTGCAGTAATGACCGTCGGACTGAATGGAGTAAAGACCGTATTACGGCACATGTCCGGTCATTCATTACTGACTGAAAGACTGAAACCAATTGATGTTTAATATACAATTGATGTTTAATATAAAAAAGAAAAGCAATGAAAAAAGACACAGTTTTAGTTGCCGTTTGCAACCAGAAAGGCGGAGTCGGCAAATCGACCATGACGATTATGCTCGCCGGGTATTATCATTACCTGAAAGGACTGAACGTGGCTGTCATCGACTGCGATTATCCGCAGTACAGCCTGGTACGTATGAAAGAAAGGGATATGCGCACCGTTGAGCATAGCGAGTATTTCAAGCAACTGATGGTTTCCCAATATGAGCGCATCAATAAGAAAGCCTACACGATTGTCGGCTCAAAAGCGGAGAACGCCCGTGATGCGGCTGAAAAACTGAAGAAAAATGGTGACTACGACTTGATTGTCGTGGATTTACCCGGAACCGTGAACTCTTCGGGCGTGATCAACACCATCGTGAATATGGACTATGTGATTACACCGATTATTCCCGACCGTATTGTAATGCAGAGCAGCCTCTCGTTCTCCACCACTGTTTGGGACTATGCCAAAGCGAATAAGGATACTCCATTGCAGAAATTCCTCTTTTTTTGGACCCGTAAGGATACCCGTGCTTCCACGGAGGTCTTTGATGCATACAATATCATCCTGCAAAAATTGGAGTTTACGGTATTAGATACCGTCATCCCGGAGACCAACCGCTACAACAAGGAACTGTCCTTGGCTACCCGGAACTATTTCCGTTGCACCCTGTTTCCGCCTCCCGCCAAACTGTTGAAGGGAAGCGGACTGGCAGAGCTGGCAGAAGAACTATTGACAAAATTAAAACTATAAATACCATGGCAAAGAAACAAGTAACCGTGAATGAAGAGATGATCAGAGGCATTATGGCCGGGGATATACCCAATTATGGGAAAGAAGACATATCCGTGGATGATGCAATGACCACTGATGAATCCGACAGGAATGAGTGCGGATCGGGAAATCCCGAACCTGTACCTGCCGAGAAAAGCACTGGCAGACAAAAGAGACGGAAAGACGGTACGGATTCGTACCGCAAGCAGTTCCTCATGGGAGGAAATGTTCTGCAAAGGCAGCAGGCTTATATAGGTATCAACAATTACCTGTTCATACAGAAGTTCCTGTCGGTTGTAGCCCCCAAGGTCAGTATGTCAAAATACATTGATGATGTACTTACCGCCCATATAGAACAATACCAGGAGGAAATAGACAGCCTCTATCACAATCAAATCAATAATGAACCTTTATACAAGAAATGATTATGGAACAGTCTTTTGACATTTTGACTACCGTTGTCAGCGGTACTGCGGTATTCCTTTTAGTAGTAACAGCCATTCATGCTTCTGCAAGGCTTTTACAAATGACTTTCGGCAAAAAATCCGGTTTGAACCGAAAGGATACAAAACCGGAAAATCATCCTGAAAAAAAGGAAGAGCCACCCGGCATTGATAAGCAGTGTGCCATTTACAAAGAAAAATACCTTACTTGTAAACCTTTGGCAAAGCGGGCACATGTCTGTATCGAGCAGGAGAATGTCAGCCTGATCAAGCAGTTGCTTCTGGTCATCGAACCCAAAGCGAGCATATCCGGCTATATCAATAATATAGTGAACGAGCATTTGGAAAAGTGCAAACCGGAGATTATAAAGTTGTACAAAGAAAAGAAAGCTGATTATGGAAACTAAAATTCATTTCACTGTCAAAGCCTTGTGCGCAGCCTTTATCTTTTACCAGTTGTGGATATTCATCTTCAGCCGGCAAATGTATGACGCATGGGAGAAGGTCTGCCGTATGATGCGTATAGCCCGTATCAAGTTATGGAAATGCCGTAAAGAGTATCGGATATACCGGGAAGAGAAGGCTGAAAAAGCCAGAAAAAAGGCAAGGCGTAAGAAAAAGATGGCAGAAACCAAAGTGGCACAAGAGAGCCACGGAACAGTAATGCAGCCCTCTCCGACGGACGATAACGATGTTATCGGCAAGACCAAGATTGTCTATTTGGAAGACCCGGAAGTGGCAAGAAAAAAACCTACACGTTCCGAACCATTGGTTAAGGAACCCATAGAGGAAGATGAAGAAATCAGACCGGAAGATGTGGCGCATGAGGACAGGGGGCTGGCCAAAGAGGAGATGGAAGCATTGATGGCTCCTGTTAATTCCGAACCTGACCCTGAATTCAATACGGCAATGACATTCGAGGAAATGAACAATGTAGTGGAAGTGCTGACTTCTGAAACCGGGGATGAACAGAAAGATTTCCGTGCGAGCATGACAATTTATCACAAGTTATCCGGTACGGAAATATTGAACCTTTTGGAAAATGAAATCGGCTGTCAGCAGAAAATAGAGTCTTTGCTCAACGAATATCTGGATGAAACGGGCAGACCGTTGGCAAAACGAAAGGCCGCATCCAAGAAGGTGGAGGCTTTCAACATAGATAAATTCGTTTAATTGTTTCTTTTTGCTGTCATAGTTTTTGAAGGCACGTCGATGTGATATCGGTGTGCCCTTTTCATTTTCAGAGAATATCACCGGATAAAATTCAAACAGTCATATCGTTATCATAATGGCAAGATTCGTACCTTTGCAAAAAATGAATGATTATGGCAGTGACAAAAGCGATATTGGAGAAATGGATGGTGGCGCAGAAACGTCACCGCCTTTCCGACAAACAAGTGCAGATGGCCCGTGAGCTGGGATTGAACCCTGACAAGCTCGGAAAGATAGACAACCACAAGCAGGAACCGTGGAAAGCCCCGCTTCCGCAGTTTATAGAGCACATCTATTTCAAGCGGTTCAAGCGTGAGAAACCGGAAACGGTCAAGCCGCTGAAACAGATTCTGAAGGAAATGGAGACCAAGAAGAAGCTGCAAAAAGAGAAAAAGGAGGAACGGAGGAAACAGCGTGCCCTCTCTTCCGATTCCGCAGCAGAGTAAACAGCGTTCACATGACATGAAGCGAAGTCTGAAAGCCGTCCGGTTTTCAGGCTTCGCTTTTTTGGTGATTCGAACCAATTGTCGCTTTTTCATTCCTCATGAAGAGTGCCCGTTTTTATTTTCTGTTTTTCCCATCCTTCCCTGCCCAAAATCCTCTTTTTTATCGTTTGGAAAATCCTTGCTGATGTAACGTGATGACATACGATGACACGCATCGTAAGGTTTGTAAATCAATGAATTAAACGCTATATATTCGCTGTCGAAATGATTTTTTGTTTCACCAATTAAAATTTTCGACACATGAAAAAAAGATTCTTTTCGGCAGCTTTCATGCTGCTTGCGACAGTCGGGGCTTTCGCCCAGGGTAACGGTATCGGCGGCATTACGGAAGCCACCAACATGGTCACTTCCTACTTCGACCCCGGCACCAAGTTGATTTACGCCATCGGAGCCGTTGTCGGCCTGATCGGGGGCGTGAAGGTCTATTCCAAGTTCTCGTCGGGCGACCCTGACACCTCGAAGACCGCCGCCAGCTGGTTCGGAGCATGTATCTTCCTTATCGTGGCTGCTACCATCTTACGCTCATTCTTCCTGTAACATGGCGAAGTATCCGGTCAATAAGGGGATAGGCCGCAGCCCGGAGTTCAAAGGGCTCAAAAGTCAGTACCTGTTCATCTTCGCGGGCGGGCTGCTCGCCCTGTTCGTGGTGTTCGTCATCATGTACATGGTGGGTATCGACCAGTGGGTCTGCATCGGTTTCGGTGTCGTTTCCGCTTCGGTGCTTGTCTGGGCAACATTCCGAATGAACGCGAAGTACGGCGAATGGGGGCTTATGAAACTCCACGCGCTGCGCAGCCATCCCCGCTACATCATCAACCGGAGGAAGTTCCTTCGGTTGATTTCTCCAACCTCAAAAAAAGGAAAAGTATGAGAAACGTAATGAAAACAGCGACGCTGGAAAGCAAATTTCCGTTGCTCTCGGTAGAGCACGGGTGTATCGTCAGCAAGGATGCGGACATTACCGTGGCCTATAAGGTGGAACTGCCCGAACTTTTCACGCTCACAAAGGCGGAATACGAGGCCGTCCATTCGACATGGGCGAAAGCGGTCAAGGTGCTGCCGAACTACAGCATCGTGCACAAGCAGGACTTCTTCATCGAGGAAAGCTACCGTCCCGACATTTGCAAGGACGACCTGAGTTTTCTCAGCCGCAGTTTCGAGCGGCATTTCAACGAACGTCCGTATTTGCAGCACACTTGTTACCTGTTCCTGACCAAGACGACCAAGGAGCGTAGTCGCACTACCAGCAGCTTCAACGCCCTCACGCGGAATTTCATCATCCCGAAGGAAATGACGGACAGGGAGACTGTCACCCGTTTCATGGAGAGTTGTGAGCAGTTCGAGCGTATCGTCAACGACAGCGGCCTCCTTCGCATGACACGTCTGACGGATGAGGAAATCACGGGAACGGACACCTCTGCGGGAATCATCGAGAAATACTTCTCGCTCTCGCAGGAGGACACCGCCTGCTTGCAGGACCTGTCACTCGGTGCCGGGGAGATGAAGATAGGCGACAACTACCTCTGCCTGCACACCCTTTCCGACCCGGAGGATCTGCCCTCAAACGTGGCTACCGACTGCCGCTACGAACGGTTGTCCACCGACCGGAGTGATTGTCGTCTCTCCTTCGCCGCACCAATAGGCATCCTGCTCACGTGCAACCATGTCGTGAACCAGTACCTCTTCATTGACGATTCGGCGGAGAGCCTGCGCAAGTTCGAGCAGACCGCGAGGAACATGCACTCGCTTTCCCGTTACAGCCGTTCCAACCAGATCAACCGCGAATGGATTGAGGAATACCTGAACGAGGCGCACAGCAAGGGGCTGACTTCCATCCGGGCGCATTGCAACGTCATGGCATGGAGCGATGACCGGGAGAAACTGAAGCGCATCAAGAACGATGTCGGCAGCCAATTGGCACTCATGGAGGCGAAGCCGCGCCACAACACGGTAGATGTCCCGACGCTGTTCTGGGCGGCGATACCCGGCAATGCCGGTGATTTCCCATTCGAGGAGAGTTTCCACACCTTCATCGAGCAGGCGTTGTGCCTGTTCATCGGGGAAACGTCCTACAAGGATTCGCTATCGCCGTTCGGCATCCGCATGGTGGACCGGCTGACGGGCAAGCCCGTTCATCTGGATATTTCCGACCTACCGATGAAGAACGGTACAATCACGAATAGGAATAAATTTATACTCGGACCCTCCGGTTCGGGCAAGTCTTTCTTCACCAACCACATGGTGCGCCAATATTATGAACAAGGGACCCACGTGCTTTTGGTGGATACCGGAAATTCCTATCAGGGACTGTGCAACCTTATCCATGCGCGGACACACGGTGAGGACGGCATCTACTTTACCTACAAGGAGGATGACCCGATAGCCTTCAACCCTTTCTACGTGGAGGACGGTGTGTTCGACATTGAGAAGAAGGAATCCATCAAGACGCTTATCCTCACTTTGTGGAAACGTGACGATGAACCGCCCACGAGAGCTGAAGAGGTGGCGCTTTCCAATGCAGTGAACCTCTTTTTAGCGAACATCCGCAACGACAGGGACAACAGACCTTCCTTCAATACCTTCTACGAGTTCATCCGTGACGAGTACCAGGACATTCTGAAGGAGAAGCGCACCCGCGAGAAGGATTTCGATGTATTCAACTTCCTGAACGTGCTTGAACCTTACTACCGGGGCGGCGAGTATGACTACCTTCTGAACAGCGACAAGCAGCTTGATTTACTCGGTAAACGTTTCATTGTATTTGAGTTGGACAATATCAAGGACAACAAGGTACTGTTCCCGATTGTGACCATCATCATCATGGAAACCTTCATCAACAAGATGAGAAAATTGAAAGGAATCCGCAAGATGATATTGTTGGAGGAGGCCTGGAAAGCCATCAGCAAGGAGGGCATGGCGGAATATCTGAAGTACCTCTGTGCGCCCGTAAAGGTTGCATCGTAAATATCTCTTTGGCAAGAGATTAGGAACGTATTCTTTGAAAAATAACCTATCATCAGCCGACTTATCTGTTTCGGGAAAACTTAACCGAGCAGGGAGTGTAGCATGTCGGAAAAGTCATAAGTCAGTTAGTTACCAAACTGCGACTGAATGGCGAGATGAAAAGATAGATATGAGGATAAAGTCCGAATTGATTGAACGATAGTCTGAGTGGTCCCCCTTGAGGCTATGGCGTAAGGTAACTATCAACCGCCATATCGTGATACTACTTCAGTGAATAGGTATGAATGTAGCAAGAACTTATCACGACACAACCGCAGTAAGCGAGTAAAGGACGGAAGTCGTATCCGACAATCTATCATGCCAACAGTTACGATGTGATAAACGGGGATTACCTATCCCGAAGTGCCGAAAGGCTATTAGGTTCGACCTATGAAAATTCGGAGTGGTAACGGAGCTTCCATAGTAGTTTGAGCAAGGTAACGCCTTGTACATGGCGAAGGGAAGCAGCTAATTATTAATACAATTAACGGAAAATGTGAGAGACATTATGAGAAGTCCAGAAAGAGTATTAAACAGTCTATCAGAACACAGTAAGGATGCAAGCTATAAGTTTGAACGTCTTTACAGAATTTTGTTCAATGAGGAAATGTTCTATGTTGCCTATCAGCGTATTTACGCTAAAGAAGGTAACATGACTAAAGGTTCGGACGGTCAGACCATTGACAACATGAGCCTGAAACGAATTGAAAAGTTAATTGATATGTTAAAAGACGAAACGTATCAACCCCAACCGTCAAAGAGAGTGTACATACCGAAGAAAAACGGTAAGAAAAGACCTCTTGGCGTGCCGACTTTCAATGACAAGTTGATACAGGAAGTGGTAAGAATGGTATTGGAAGCCATATACGAGGGAAGTTTTGAATATACCTCGCATGGGTTTCGTCCCAATCGAAGCTGCCATACTGCATTAACTCATATCCAAAAGGAGTTTAGCGGTGCAAAATGGTTTGTAGAGGGAGATATAAAAGGCTTCTTTGACAATATAAACCATGATGTATTGATAAACATTCTCTCGGAGCGCATTGCGGATGAACGATTCATCCGACTGATACGCAAGTTTTTGAAAGCTGGATATGTCGAGGAATGGCGATTCCACAATACTTACAGTGGCACACCGCAAGGGGGTATCATCAGCCCGATATTGGCTAATATATACCTTGACAAGCTGGATAAGTATATAAAGGAATACATAGCCAAATTCGACAAAGGGAAGAAACGAAGATTCAGTAGAGAAAGTATGGACTTTGGCAATGCAAGAAAACGTATTGTGCGAAAATTGAAATCCGTAAAAGATGAAAGGCAAAGGACAAAGCTAATCCTTGAACTGAAAGCAATAGAAAAAGGACGGGCTAAATATCCCAACGGCGAAGAAATGGACGCCGATTACAGAAGAATGAAATATGCAAGATATGCAGATGATTTTCTTGTGGGAATTATCGGAAGCAAGCAAGATGCACAACAGATAAAGGAAGATATTAAAAACTTCCTTGCTGATAAACTGGCATTGGAGCTGTCCGATGAAAAGACACTTGTCACTCACACGGAAAGACCAGCCAAATTTCTCGGATATGAAATCACTGTAAGAAAGTCCAACGACCAAAAAAGGGATAAACGGGGTAGATTAAGAAGAACCTATGGTAAAAGGGTCTGCTTAAATGTCAGTATGGAAACTGTCCGTAAAAAACTTTTCAATTTGGGAGTCTTAGAACTGACAAACCGTAACGGAAAGGAAATATGGAAACCGAAATGCAAATCGGGACTGATATTCAATGACGACCTTGAAATCCTTGATAGTTATAATCGAGAAATCGTGGGTTTCTATAACTATTACTCCATAGCCAACAACTGCGCCCATGCCTTGAATAATTTCAAGTACATCATGGAATACAGCATGTACAAAACGTTTGCAGGCAAATATAAATGCCGTACACGTGAGGTAAACAAAAAATATCGTAAGAACGGTAGGTTTATCATAAAACACATGACTAAAACAGGTGTAAAGGAAAGATTCTTTTACGATGGTGGCTTCAAACGAAAGAAACCCACCTATAAATCGGAATGTGACACTATGCCACGAACAATTTATACTGCGGGACGGACAAGTCTTGTTGAAAGGCTGAAAGCCCGTGAGTGTGAACTATGTGGAGCGACAGACGACCTTGTTATGCATCATGTAAGGAAGCTAAAGAACTTGCAGGGAAAGGAAAGCTGGGAACGACACATGATTGCCCGCAAACGCAAGACGATTGCAGTGTGCAGGAGTTGTCATAAGAAGATACATGACGGAAAGATAGACTGAAATTAGTGGAGAGCCGGATACGCTGAGAGGTGTAAGTCCGGTTCGGAGGCGAGCATTTGGAAACCTGCCATAGAAATATGGTAAGGCGCCGGGTGCTTAGCCTACTTAAGACCGTCAGAAAGTTCTTCGGCGAGGCCGTTGTCGTAACTCAGGAGGTCGAGGACATCATCTCATCGCCGATTGTGAAGGGTACCATCATCAACAACAGCGACTGCAAGATTCTCCTTGACCAAAGGAAATATGTCAACAAGTTCGATGAGATACAGGCGTTGCTCGGTCTGACCGACAAGGAACGTGCGCAGATCCTTTCCATCAACATGGCGAACAATCCTTCCAGAAAATATAAGGAGGTCTGGATTGGTCTGGGCGGTACACAGTCGGCGGTATATGCCACCGAGGTATCGCTTGAAGAATATGTGTGCTACACAACCGAGGAAACGGAAAAATTGGAACTGTTCCGTCTTTCCGAAAAGTTGGGCGGCAATATCGAACTTGCCATCAAGCAGTTGGCGGAGAGCAAGCGAGAAATGAAAACAATAATATAAACAATTTAAAATCAATAGCTATGTATAGTGATTTGGAATCAGACCAACGGAAACGCGAGGAGATCATTACCGTCCTTTACGATTCCTTGATGATTGGCTGGGACATTCCGAAAGGCATCCGTGATTATTTCGGATTCACAGAGGATTACCGGCTGTTCCACCAGCTTGAAGATATGGACGACAATGAATACAAACAGAAAAGACAGACAGGAGAAATACCTGACTGTCTGGAAGTCAATGCCAGGCTGACACACCGTGCAGAAGAGCTTCTTGAGAAGCTTTGCCCCCATCCACCTGTGGACTATCTTGAAAAACTGAACGAGGAGTTGGAATATTTGGGATGGATTGCAGCTTCACCGGATACAGTTCACGACATTATCCACATAAGTCCGGCATTTCTCGTCAAGTACGGCATAGACAAAAATGCCTCTGCCACGGAACGCTCCTGTCAGGCGGAGAAAGCATATCGGGAACTGGATGCCAGGTTTGTGAAGATGACAGGACGCGAACCGTATGCCAATGAGTTTTTCGCTTCCCTCAGACAAGGGAAGGAAAAGACGCCGGAGGCGAAACGTCCGAAGCAGGTACACAAGCCTATCCTCCGCAACCCGCCGTCCAAGGGGCGGAAAATGGGACTTTGAATTTCAACAGAATTTTATTCACCAATTAAAACAGTTACATCATGAAAAAGAAAATCCTCATGCTGTGTATGGGCTGTTTCTTCATCAGCCTTACAGCGAAAGCGCAATGGGTCGTGAGCGATCCCGGCAATCTTGCCCAGGGTATCATCAATGCCGCCAAGAATATCGTTCACACATCTTCCACCGCGAGCAATATGCTCAACAATTTTCAGGAGACCGTGAAGATTTACAAGCAAGGCAAAGAGTATTACGACGGGCTTCGCAAGATCAAGAACCTTGTCCGTGACGCGCGTAAGGTGCAGCAGACCATCCTCATGGTCGGTGACATCACGGACATCTATGTGAACAGTTTCGAGCGTATGCTCAGCGACCCTTATTTCACGCCGGAAGAGCTGAGTGCCATCGCGATCGGTTACACGAAGCTGCTGGAAGAGAGTGCACACCTGCTGAACGACCTGAAAACGGTGGTCAACGAGAACGGACTTTCGATGAACGACAAGGAGCGGATGGATATCATCGACCGCTGCTACACCGATATGCTGCAATATCGCAGCCTGGTGCAATATTACACCAACAAGAACATCGGCGTTTCCTACCTGCGTGCCAAGAAACGGAACGACCTGGACCGTGTGATGGCCCTTTACGGCTCACCGAATGAACGTTACTGGTAATTCCTAATCCGATTCGCTTATGGTATTGTTGGCAATAAATTTCGACAACCTGCATCAGATCCTGCAAAACCTCTACACGGATATGATGCCGCTTTGCTCGCATATGACGGGTGTGGCGAAAGGACTCGCGGGGCTTGGTGCCCTGTTCTATGTGGCCTACCGGGTATGGCAGTCTCTGGCAAGGGCGGAGCCCGTGGATGTCTTTCCCCTTCTCCGTCCGTTTGCGTTGGGGTTATGTATCATGTTTTTCCCGACCATCGTGCTGGGCACGCTGAACAGTGTCATGTCGCCTATCGTGAAAGGTACACATTCAATACTGGAGGCACAGACCTTCGACATGAACGAGTACCGGGCGCAGAAGGACAGGCTGGAGTTCGAGGCGATGAAGCGCAATCCCGAGACGGCCTATCTGGTCGACAAGGAGTCCTTCGACAACAAACTGGACGAACTGGGGGTGATGGACGCGATAGAGGCCTGCGGGATGTATGTGGACCGGGCAATGTATAACATGAAGAAGGCGGTTCAGAATTTCTTCCGCGAACTCCTGGAACTCATGTTCAACGCGGCCGCCCTTGTCATCGACACACTGCGGACGTTCTTCCTGATCGTGCTTTCGATACTGGGACCGATTTCGTTCGCCCTGTCCTGCTGGGACGGTTTCCAGGCCTCGCTCAGCCAATGGTTCGTCCGTTATATCAGCATTTACCTGTGGCTTCCGGTGAGTGACCTCTTCAGCAGTGTGCTGGCACGGATACAGGTGTTGATGCTCCGGCAGGACATCGAACAGCTTTCCGACCCGAACTTCATCCCGGACGGCTCCAACGGGGTTTACATCACTTTTCTGATTATCGGTATCATCGGGTATTTCACCATCCCGACAGTGGCCAACTGGATTATCCAGGCAGGAGGCGGTGCAGGCAATTACGGCAAGAACGTGACCCAGACGGCATCCAAGACCGGTTCCGTGGTGGCAGGAGCGGGCGGTGCGGCGGTAGGCAACATCGCAGGAAGGCTTATCAAATAGTAATAACCATCTTAAAACGACATTGGAATGGAATTCAAATCATTAAAGAACATCGAGACCAGTTTCAGGCATTTGCGCCTGTTCGGTATCGTCTATCTCTGCGCGTGTACCCTGCTTGTGGGATATTCGGTGTGGAAGGCATACGGCTTTGCCGAGGCGCAGAGACAGAAAATCTATGTGCTGGACGAGGGGAAGTCGCTCATGCTCGCCCTCTCGCAGGACCTGGAGCAGAACCGTCCCGTGGAGGCGAGGGAGCATGTCAGACGCTTCCATGAGCTATTTTTTTCGCTGGCTCCTGACAAGAGTGCGATAGAGGGCAATATCCAGCGTGCCATGTTCCTGAGCGACCGCTCTGCCTATGCCCATTACCGGGATCTGGCGGAACAGGGCTACTACAACCGGATCATCTCCGGCAACATGAGCCAGCGCATCGGGATTGACAGCGTGAAATGCGACTTCAACAGCTACCCGTATGAGGTAGTGACGTATGCCCGCCTTTCCATCATCCGGGAGAAGAGCGTGACGGAGCGCAGCCTCGTCACGCGGGGCAGGCTGCTCAATTCCACCCGCAGCGACAACAATCCGCACGGCTTCATCCTCGAAGCCTTCCGTGTGGTGGAAAACAGGGACATCAGAGTATATGACCGTTAAATTTTGAATGTATGAAAAAGATGCTTGTAAAAATCAGGGACTTGGCCGAAGAAAAACTGCGCGGTGTCTGCGCCGGGCTGAGTCCTGAAAAGAGAGTGATAACCATCGTCGTGCTGACCGTCCTGTTCGCGCTTGGGAATTTCTACATGATTTTCCGCGCCATATACGACATTGGACGGGAGGATGCCAAACGTGAGGTCATCGAGATAACCCCGCTGGATATCCCGGACTTTATTCAGGCGGACACCCTTACGGACAGTAAAATCCGCGAGATGGAAGAGTTTTTTAACCAGTTCAACAAAGAAGACAATGAGTAACGATGCAAACAAATTGAGACAGAGGCAGGAAATCAGGAAATACCTGGTCTTTGCCGGAATGTTCCTCCTGTTTGTCGGCTGCATGTGGCTGATTTTCGCGCCGTCCAAGGAGGAACGGCAGAGGGAGGAAAGGAATGCCGGTTTCAATTCCGAACTGCCCGACCCGAGAGGGGCAGGTATCGAGGCGGACAAGATTGCCGCCTACGAGCAGGCGGACATGAAACGCAGGCAGGAAGAGAAGATGCGCACGCTGGAGGATTTCTCCGCGCTTGCCGATGAAAACAGGCAGAATGAAACAAGCAGTCCTGTCGTGGAAATACCGCAGGAGCGGGAATCCGAAAGTGCATCATCCTATCGTGGCAGCGGAAACCGCAGGAATGGGGCCATATCTTCGTCCACATCCGCCTATAACGATATCAACTCCACGCTCGGCAGTTTCTATGAGGCACCGAGAGAAGACCCCGAAAAGGAGGCATTGAAAGCCGAGGTGGAGCAGTTGAAGCAGGCTGCCGCGGTACAGCAACCCGCACAGATGACCTACGAGGAGCAGGTAGCATTGCTGGAAAAATCTTACGAACTGGCCGCCAAATATACGCCGGGCAAGGATGGCGCAGGTACGGAAAAACGGGAAGAAACCGAACCTGCCGCCAACGGCAGGAAGGCAAGAGCCGTTCCCGTGGGACAGGTCTCCACACCGGTGGTGTCATCGCTTCCGCAACCCGTCAGTGATTCCGTACTGTTGGCACGGATGGCACAGACCGGACATGCTGGATTCCATACCGCCGTGGGAAAGACGGCTGACGGGCATACGAGGAATACCATCCGTGCCTGCGTGCATGGTGACCAGACCATAAGAAGCGGGCAGAGCGTTAGGTTAAGGCTTTTGGAACCGATGCGTGTCGGCAGGTATGTCCTTCCACGCAACTCCCTTGTCACGGGCGAGGGGCGCATACAAGGCGAAAGGCTCGGCATTGGAATCATACAGGTGGAGCACGACGGCATCATCATTCCCGTGGAGCTTGCCGTGTATGACAATGACGGACAGGAGGGCATCTTCATTCCCGGCTCGATGGAAGCGAATGCCGCCAAGGAGGTAGCGGCCAACTTGGGACAAAACCTCGGCACGAGCATATCCATCACCAACCAGTCAGCCGGAGACCAGCTGCTCTCCGAACTCGGCAGGGGTGCCATACAGGGAGTGTCGCAATACATATCCCGGAAGATGCGGGAGGAAAAAGTACACCTCAAATCCGGTTATACCCTGATGCTTTACCAGAACGATAATCAATAACCCATTAAAATTCACAAAGTATGAAAAAGATTTTTGTAATGTTTGCCCTCATGACGGGCGCAGTGAGTGCTTTTGCACAGAATGCAGCCGATTCTATATCGGCAGAAACAGGCAGAGTCACAATGACCAGGGAACTCTATCCCGGGCAGGAGGATGGCGACCTCTACCACGGTCTGACCCGGAAGCTCACCTTTGACAGGATGGTTCCCCCGTATGGGCTGGAAGTGACCTACGACAAGACCACGCACATCATCTTCCCCTCCGCCGTCCGCTATGTGGACCTCGGTTCCCCGAATCTTGTGGCGGGAAAGGCCGACGGTGCGGAGAATGTTATCCGCGTAAAGGCGGTGGTCAGGAATTTCCGTGACGAGACGAACATGTCGGTCATCACCGAAAGCGGCAGTTTCTACACGTTCAATGTCAAGTATGCAGACGAGCCGTTGTTGCTGAACATCGAGATGAAGGACTTCATCCATGACGGCAGCAAGGTGAACCGTCCGAACAACGCCCTTGACATCTACCTGAAGGAGCTGGGCAGTGAATCCCCCAAGCTCGTGCAACTGATCAACAAGAGTATCCACAAGGAGAACAAACGCCATGTCAAGCACATCGGCAGCAAGGCTTTCGGCATACAATATCTTTTGCGTGGAATTTATACCCACAACGGGTTACTCTATTTCCACACGCAGGTACGCAACCAGTCGAATGTGCCTTTCGAGGTGGATTTCGTGACGTTCAAGATTGTGGATAAGAAGGTAATGAAGCGTACAGCCATTCAGGAGCAGATTGTTTTCCCTCTCAGAGCCCATAACTATGCCACAGTGGTAGCGGGAAACAAGGACGAGCGTACCGTGTTCACCTTTGACAAGTTCACCATCCCTGCCGACAAGGTATTGGTCGTGGAACTGAACGAGAAAAGCGGCGGGCGTCACCAGTCGTTCACCGTGGAGAGCGAGGACATCGTGAGAGCCAAAGTGATCAACGAACTTAAAGTGAAGTAGCCATGCGTAAGGTCATCTGTATGTTAGTAGCGGTCGTGTCGCTTGCCCTGTTTTCAGGGCAGGCATACGCCCAACGCTATCTCCCCGGCATGAAAGCCGTGGAGTTGCGGGGTGGGTTTGCCGAAGGCTCGAAATCGCCCTTGAACCATTATGCGGGATTCGCGGTATCGGGATATACCAAAAAAGCCAACCGCTGGGTTGTCGGCGCGGAATACCTGCTGAAGAATTACGGGTACCGGAACGTGTCCGTTCCGCGCGCGCAATTCACCGCCGAGGGCGGTTATTACCTGAAATTCCTGTCCGACCCATCCAAGACACTTTTCCTTTCCATCGGCGGATCGGCTTTGGCCGGTTACGAAACCGTGAATTGGGGCAATAAGATGTTGTATGACGGCTCTAAGTTGCTCGCCAAGGATGCCTTTATCTATGGCGGGGCGATAACACTGGAGCTTGAAACCTATGTCACGGACCGTATCGTGCTGCTCGCCAGTGTCAGGGAACGTGCCCTGTGGGGAGGTTCATTATCCGTGTTCACTACGCAATTCGGGCTGGGCGTGAAATTTATCATCAATTAAAACATCACGGATTATGAATATAGAAGATATAAGGAAGATTCCCATTACGGATTTTCTGGCACGGATGGGACATGAGCCGACGGCCCGGAAAGGGAATGAATGGTGGTATTCCGCCCCTTATCGGGAAGAACGGACACCGTCGTTCAGGGTGAATATTCTAAAGAATGTGTGGCAGGACTTCGGCATCGGGCGTGGCGGGGATATATTCTCGCTTGCAGGAGAAATCATTGGCAGCGGTGATTTCAAGTCGCAGGCTAAATTCATTTCGGAATCATTGGGTGGTATTGTTCCGGAAATAGTTTTCCGTCCGAAAGAAAAATGTTTCGACACCACACTTGGTGAAGAGAATTGCTTCGTGAATGTACGCATTGAGCCATTGAACAACAAAATCCTGCTCAATTATCTGAAAGAGCGTGGCATTTGCAGCGATGTGGCATTGCCAAACTGTGAGGAAGTCAGATATACCTTGCATGGCAAGCGGTATTTCTCCATCGGATTCAGAAACATCAGCGGTGGGTATGAGTTGCGCAGCCGCCTGTTCAAGGGCAGTATGTCGCCGAAGGACATATCGCTCATCGACAACGGTTCGGACACCTGTAACATTTTCGAGGGGTTCATTGACTATCTCTCATGGATGGTGCTCGGCCTGGGATGCGGCGATGACTACCTCGTGCTGAACTCGGTGGCTTTATTGGAACGCTCGTATGGTTTCCTTGACAAGTACGACCGGGTCAATTGTTACCTGGACCGTGACGAGGCGGGGCGAAGGACACTGGAAGCCCTCCGCAAACGCTACGGCAACAAGATAGAGGACTGTTCCTCCCTGTACAAGGGATTCAAGGATTTGAACGAATACCTGCAACATTGGGAAGGAATTATTGAACAATAGAAGCAACAACCATTAAAATGACAATGAACATGAAAAAAAGAAATAAACAAAATGCGTTTGCCGCTATCTTTTCGGCAATGCTTGCGACTGTAGTGGCAATAGCCTTGGTATCCTGTGACAATGAGCTGGATGTGCAGCAGGGATATCCCTTCACGGTGGAAACAATGCCCGTACCCAAACGTATCGTGAAAGGCGAGACCGTGGAAATACGGTGCGAACTCAAACGTGAGGGACGGTTCTCCGATGCACGGTACACCGTCCGCTATTTCCAGCCTGACGGCAAAGGCTCGCTCCGCATGGACGACGGGATGGTGTTGCTGCCCAACGACCGTTATCCGCTTGACAGGGAGGTGTTCCGGCTGTACTACACTTCCGAGTGCGAGGACCAACAGAGTATTGACATATATTTCGAGGACAACAGTGCCCCTGCACAATTATTCCTGCTTAGTTTTGATTTCAACAACGAGAAAAAGGATGACGCGGAAGATGATACGGGAGGAACCGGCAGAATTCCCCGAACCGGTGGGGAACTTGTGAAAAATCCTTTGGTGAACATTGAAACGGTTACGGTATGCGAGTGATTGTTGCGGCTATATGCCTGATTCTAACCTGTAACTGTCTGGTGGCTCATCCACGGGGAGGCGGTGGCTCGCCTCCCACTGCCACGGAAATCCCTGATTCGCTTTTCGAGAGGGCCATCGCCTGCATCAAGCGGTTCGAGGGTTGGCATGGAAACCATCTGCCCTATGTAGGTTGGGGTCACAAACTTTTGCCGGGAGAAAAGTTCAGACCGGATATGAGCAAGGCACAGGCGGATTCATTGCTCAGAGCGGATTTGAGGAAATTGTGCAGGATGTGCAGCCGTTTTGGAAAAGATGCCCTTTTAGTCGCCACCTTGTCTTATAATGTGGGATATTACCGTGTGGTCGGCTATGGCAAGATACCTAAGAGCAGGCTTATTCAAAAGCTGGAAGCCGGGGATAGGGATATTTACAACGAGTATGTCTCATTCCGCTGCTACAAGGGGAAAGTGGTACCGAGCATTGAACGGAGAAGGGAAGTGGAATACATGCTGCTGTTTAAGAAGTAAAAAACAAGAGGGAGAATCTTTCGGCACCGGGCCGTCAGGTTCTCCCTCTTTTGTGATTTCAATGGTATCCATCCGCTCAGCCTACCGGTATGACGCCCACGATTTCCGCCTCTTCGGGCAGGCGTGACAACAATAGCTCCGCCATCGCACCGTTCTGCGGAATCAAAGCCGGAAAGTCCGTCTTACCGGGTTTGTATATCTCCGTAGCGACATTGTAGAGATCCCAGGCGGTAATCTGTCCCTTTGTCATTACCAGCTTCAGCACCTCTTCCGTGAATACCGATATCTGCCCCTGATTCAAAGGATAGGTTTCCACGGAAGAAGAAAGGTTCTTGTCCGCGCTGTCGTGGGAAACACGCAATGCCGTCAACAGTCCTATATACATATATATTTCTTCCAAAGAGATAACTCTGCGTTTCAATCTCTGTATCCGTTCGATGTCCTCGTTCATGTTCACCTCGAAGTTTGCCATCCAGCCATCCACGGTGTCGAACAACTCTTCTGTAGTCACCTTTTTCTTTCCATAATTGCATACGCTTCTTTCCGGAGAAAGGATGCACTGGTTATGGCAGATTTTCACACAAGGGCCTATGGCCGCCTGTACCCCGTCCTGGTGGTAGGCTACGACAAGCGTGGTCGTCAGCTCGTCGGTTTCCCAGTCCTTGATGCGGATGGTGGTGAAGATACGGCGGAGTATATGCGCTTCCACCGCCTTTTCCCCGTGGATTTGTTCTACTTGCGGGAGTATGCTCACGCCGGGTTGTGTCTTGTTCCGGTTCTGGGCGGCGAAGATTTCTTCCACTTCGAAGTCAAGGTTGTGCTTCTCGCAGATATCCATCATGCGTTGGATGACCTGGTAATGGTAGATGCCCTGTACCGGGTTGTTGTAGATGTCGTTCTCCTTGTAGGTACGCTGCAATGTATCGA
This sequence comes from Bacteroides caecimuris, assembly GCF_001688725.2. Classification (NCBI taxonomy): domain Bacteria; kingdom Pseudomonadati; phylum Bacteroidota; class Bacteroidia; order Bacteroidales; family Bacteroidaceae; genus Bacteroides; species Bacteroides caecimuris. The sequence continues at coordinate 3,641,288 of NZ_CP015401.2, forward strand.
AGTCCATCACTTCGATTCCGTTCTGCTGGAAATCAAACTGCTGTTGTCTTTCCAATACTGCCAGATTTGCCATAATCTTGAAGTTTATTAAGTTAATACTATGTTGATGTTACTTTTCCTTTTGTTCCGGTCAGGTATGTATCTGCCATCCGTGGAACGGTTCCAGTGTGACGGCAAAAGACCTGTCCGGTATTCCGTGATAAAGCAGGCCTCCCACGATGCCGGTTCTTCCATCGGGATAGCGTTGCGTGAAGCCGAACGAATACGGGGCATGGTCGTAGTAGAGCGATATTTCATTGGGATGGTCGGGATTCTTCTCCCAGCTTTCCAGCCTGTCCAGGCACTTCTGGAATGAGGTGTCACCGATGGACTCGGCATAGCGTTTTACATTCTCGAAATGTTCTTCATTCAGGATTTTCATGATTTTTACTTTTTATCTGTTAAACACGTCCGGCTCCGGGAGCCGGTATTTTTATTTCTCGCCTGCCTGACTGTCCCGTGCCCGTATCCGGCAAGGTTTGGCGAAAGAAAATACCGCAGCCGCAGCGAGGATGATTTTCTTTCAGCCAACCCCGCAGGGGCCTGACCTTGCAGGATACACAGGGCACGGGGCTACCTTTGCAGGGTGGGAAATAAAATAATAGCCCCGTTGTTGCTTGTTCTGTCAGGTTCTATTCAATTTTTGCATGAATTCCACCTCAGAACGGATTTTATGCTCCAATGCCGTGTATTTTTCTTTTTTCATCCGCAGTTTTTCACGGAACCGTACCAACTGCTCATCCATGCTTTCATCAAAAAACAGATTGTTTGTACGTTGGTATTGAATATACTCCCGTTCTTTCCGCTCAGCGATGGAGATTTGGGCTTTGGTGGCTGACAGCCTTGACAGAGCGGAGTTGAAATCGGTACGTAGTCCGGTGCGCCTGTCATAATAGCTGTAATAGGTATTGATTTGTCTTTTGGGGTACAGGCATTGTAACCTGGCTTCACGCCAGCGGACTACCCAACGGTAACGCTCGTGCAGTTCCCTCGGGAGGTCATAAGAATGAAGCCGGACAGGGTTGCCGGCATCATCCTTGCATTCGATGGAAATGAATACCCAGCGTTCAACCCGCAGTTCACGCTCGGCACGTGCCAGTTCCCTGGCATATTCCATCCAGTCGTCCATTCGTTCCTGTGCCATATCGAGAAAGGTCAGCTTTCGGTAACTGTTTCCAGAAATGTCAGGTAAGCGGCAATAGCCTTGTGGCAGCCGGAAAAATCAGGCGTGCGACAACCGCTCTTCTTGTAGAAACGAATGCTCCCGGACTTATTCAACCCGCATACATGACGGTTCAATGTCCCTTTGGTCCGTATATGGATTTCAAAGCCGTCTCGTTTGGTTATTTCAAGGAACATATTTGCCGGGATATATTCCCCGTTCAGAAATTTCAGTTTCTCCCCGTCCAGTTCCTGTTGCCACTTCACTTCCTCCTGTCTGCGCTTCTCTTCTTCCTGTTCTTTTTGCTCCAACCGTCTTTGTTCCTGCTTCTTTTGGTACGCTTCACGGGCTTGCAGCAAACGAGCTGTATCAAGTCCGAGCTCTTTAAAAACACGGATAGACAATAGGGTGACATGGTTCCCGTTTTCCGCATCCTGAAGTGTGTTCGCGATCCAGTTTTTGCAATACCCGACAAGTCTTTCTTTTTGTTCCTCCCTGCCAAGCGTTTCCCGGGAATACTGTCCGCAAGAGAAATAGACGTTCTCGACTTTGCAGACCACATGGAAATAATCATAGTTTTCATTCCCGTATTCATTCTTGTCCGATAACGAGAGATAGACGTTTTCCGCAAACGCTTCCAGCTCCATATAAGGAGCCACGACGGTATTCCCGTCAAACTTGTATTTCAATACTTTTGCTTTCATGACTCATTCTTTTTTTTGACTATTCGTATATACAATCGGTAGTGTTTTAATTGGTTTGTATTTGCTTTGCCTGCCATGCCTGATGCGCGATAACGACCTCTTTCCGTTCCTGTTCCAGCAAAGCCTCCGTCTCCGGGGTATATCCGAGGAACCGGATGTAACCGCCATTATACCCCGTGAGTTTGCACCTCACTCCGGCCTGTTCCAACTTGTCAATCCGTTTTTGTGCGTTTTTTGCGCTTGAATACTCTTTCGGCCAGAAATAGTGCTCGCCCTGTGAGCCATAATGGTCTTCCCCGAGTATCATCTCGCCGATATGCCTCCTGTGTTCGATGAAGCCGAACCGTGCCGTACCCAATGCCTGCCGCAGAGCCTTGTGCGCCGTGCCTTCGGGATGCTTGAACACATCCGGCTTGTCCTTTCCCTTGCAGGCGAGTTTCGGCAGTTCCACCTTGTAAGGCTTCCGGTAGCTGCCTATGCCCAATGTCAGGTAGAAATTGGTGTGGAAATAGTCCGTCATGGCATCGCTGTCATCGAAGTTATACGACATGACAAAGTCGCAGACATTCATCATCACCTCCTTCGCACGGTCTGTAAGGTCAGGATTCCGCTCTATGCTGTAGTGGTTGATGGTGTCCTGCACCTTGCCGGATTCCTTGGTGAACGCCTCGAAGTCCGCGCTCATCAGCTTGATGTAAATGGAATTGTAATTCTCCCGTCTGACGGAGAACCTGTATCTGGGATAGGTTTCCTTGAGCCAGGTCCGCACCAGTTCCACAATCTCGGGAGCGTGCTGTCCCTTGTAATTGCGACCTTTCCACCGGTATTCGTTATATACATACTCGGCATATTCCTTTGCCGTGGCCCCGGAATAGTCATATTCGTAGCCGGTGGTGTCGGCGGACATATTAGTGGAATCCTTCCACACATCATAAAGTTTTTCAAACTCGACGTTCACCTGCTGCATGACGGCAGTGTCACCACCCTTGTCTGGGTGGTGCTGCAATGCCAGGCGGCGATATTCCTTCTTCAAGTCCGCCAGACTGTGTATGTTCTGAAAATAAGTCATAACCGTAAATTTTTTATGCCCCTGCAAGGCGATTGATAAAATATTCCTGATAATCGAGGTCAAGGCCGAGATTGCTGCAAGCGAGTTCAATGTCGCCTTCCCTCAAATCGTCCAGTTCCTGTAACTCACGCAAATGTTGAAGTTCGGAATCCAGATACTCCTGTGCTTCTGTCTTGTCGCAACCGCATGAGTTGCAGATCAAGGTGATGATGTTTTCTCCCATACTATTCATTGTTATATTCTTTATAGATATTCCGCTTTTCATCATAGTCCCGATTGTTCCACCATTCGTTAGCAGTATTGACAAACGCCTGTGAATTATCGTCCAGCGAATAATCACACTCTTTCAATCCCGTAATCCGTTGCATGGTCATGGAATCACAGGATTGCCACCAAACCTGCATTTTTTGGATGAATTCGGCTTTGGAACAAAAATGTATATGGCTCTCACACTCGATACACCATTTTCCGTTACAGGCATCCTCCACATCGCTGTGATATTCTTCCGTGTTGGCATCCGCCCAAACCTGTATCTCAATCTGTTGAGAACCACATTCACAACAGACATATACTTCCGAATCATCAGACCTTTTCCTAAAAGCCTTGCCGTCATAAAGCGATACGGCACGTTCCACCAGCAACGTCCGGCTGCATTCCGATAATTCGGTATAGAACCGTTCCGCCGCACCATAAATGGAATTTTCAGCCTGTGCGTTCCATTTTTCCCAAAAGTGCAGGTAGTCACCTCCGAACACGACTTTACATTCCTCCTTGCTCCATGCGTTCCACATATAGTAGAAGAAGCTGGAGACTGCATTTTCTGCGTGGTATTTCATGATTTTTCAGTTTCAGGTTCAACATTCTCTTCGCCTTCCAATTGCCTCCATACGGCATCATACATTTCGTGGAGCCAGTCGATGTTCCTTGCGCCGAGTTCAAACGGGCTGTGACATTCCACTTCATAACCGCCTTCCTTCTCTTCGGCAACAACCCTCAGACTGCTGTCTGTCACATGAAGCCCTGTCACTCGACACTCGTATGGATCACCGTTTTTGTCGAACCATATCACCCAAACCGGATCGCTCTCCTCTTTTGGAAATCGTATCTCGTTCATGCAGTGGGAATGGAGCAGCTGTCGTATCTCGTTTATGATGTCCTCACGCAGTTCCTCGATCCTCCCGCTAAAATAAATGGATGCCGAAGACTCTTTTCCGTTTCTCTGAGTCACGGAAAGCAACTGCATGTTGGGATGAGTCCCGAATTTCCAGTCCACATCTTCATCATCGAGGATCGTGTGTATATTACCGCCCAGAACCAGCCCGCACTCTTCAGACACCATTTGTATTGCTTCCTCTTGGTCTTCAGCCACTACCGTGTAAGTGCCCTCGAAGGCATACCTTACTCTTACATCATACTTTGCCATAATTCTTATGATTTGATTGTTTGTAATTGATTTAACATTAAGAGACTATGCTGACCGTGTTGTTGAAAAACGAATCGTCCACGCCATACACATGCTGTATGGAACAGTCATACTTGGAGCGTTCGTCATCCAGACGAAACCGGAAGCCGTTACAGCCTTTGACCTCCAGCTTGAGCTTCACATCCTGTTTCAGTTCCATTTCAAGAAGACTTCCGCCGCCATACGTGGAACTGAACAGCCCGCAACAGTTCCCTTTGGGGATAATGACCTCTTTCAGCGAGAAGTCTGCATCATACAACTCTTTCAGACTTACCTTTCCGATATAGGTCAGCAGGTTCGCGCCGCAACAGGAATTGATAAGTTCCTCGTAGAATTGCTCGTATGAGACCTGTTCTTTCCCGTTCCTTCTTTTCCGGTTCGGGAAACGCCCGTAAACTTTGTAGCCGTGGCTCGTCAGCAGTTTCTTTACTTGCGCCGGATTGAGGTTCAGGCTGTCTACCATGTCCCCGAAATAGGATTCCTCGTAACTGTAACCGCCCTGCGATTCAAACCAGTTGGAGTTGATGCAGTCGTAGTCGGAAAGCATCTCCACCCGGATGGGAATGTCATCCGTGTACCTTATCAGGTCTTTCACTACGTCCGAATCGTTCCTGCTGTAAATCTCGTCCCGGATTGCATCCTCATGTTCATCGAAAAAGGCATCGACCTCGTGTTCGTCAAAGTCGTTGAATACAAAGCATTCTTCTTTCAGCTTTTCCATAATCCCATGAACAGCTTCATATTCCGCATCGCCATACCATTCGCCCGCCTTTTCCCACAGGCAATCGCAATTCCGCCTGTCCAGACATTTCCGGATGATGTCAAGGTGGTTGTCAAGGTTGTCGTTATAATCCGTCCATACCAGCGTGTAGGATGGTTCCATGAGGGATTTCACGAAATCCAACGTAAGCGTTCTCTGTTCTTCCATTTTTCTTTACCTGTGTACGGCAGGGTTCTGTTTCCCGTACATACCGTTATAAATGACAGAAGCGACCTTCCGGCCGCCTCCGTATTACTATTACCCATACAGTTCTTTCACTATCTCGTCATACCTTTCCTTTACCATCTCCGTCTTACGGTTGAAGTGAAAATATGCGGTGTACCTGTAACCGGTACTTGGCTCTCCGCCGCATTGTCGTATTGCCGTGTCAATATCCCAGTCAATATCACCAATGCCGAGTGATATGCTTGTGCCTTGCAACAGACAACGGGCAAGCCGGAGCGCGGAATCCTTCTTGTTTTCCTTGCGAAGCCTGTCGAAAGCCATCATTGCAATTTGCCGGTTTGAAATCTTCAACTCTTCCATATATTCATCTGTTTGGGTCAGACAATCCCGGCCAGTTGTTTGAACCGCGCTACGATCTCATTGCACTTGCTTTCGGCAAGCCCTTCATGTTTTCGGCAAATAGCACAATATTCCTTCCAGGGCCTGCCTTCAAGCTCGTGTTCGTATGATGACATGACCAATTCCGGATATTCCTCAAAAAGGATATTGAACGCTTTTCTCCATTTGCGAACCTGCCACGAACCGCTTGCTACCAATTTTATGAATTCAAACATCTGTTTGTCCGTTTTTACATCCAAGTCATAAAAATGGTCTGTTTTCGGCCATACGTTGTTGGAATGCTGCCAGGTCTCAATCTGCTTGTTTTTGGCATTGTATGCCATTTTTGTGATTATCTGGTAACTCATGTTGATATATATGTTTTCAGTTCATTATCATATTGTTCCTTTTCCTGTCGCGGCTTGCCAGCATACCGAAATGGATGCTGAATATGCGCTGTCCGAAGCAGATTGGTGAATTGTACTCCATGCGCTGCCACAGCGTGAAATGGTCGTTTGCGTAAGACCAGCGGAAATGTCCCGACAGCGAGCCGAAGGTGGGATTGACGTTTCTTCCGATAAGCATCCGGTTCACGTCCACGATGTTGTCGGAGGTCAGGATGATGTTCAGGATTTCCACGAAAGCCATCTGCGTGAAACTGTCTGTCGGTAAGACCGGTCCGAGAAAATTGATGTTCATAAGCGTTTGTCTTTTAATCGTAATTGTCATCGAATACTTCAAAACGAGGGAAACAGTTATCGAAATAGTTGCCTGATATGCCCGGATAATACAGCAGGCTGTCATCCCCGCTGTCCGGGCAGGAGTCATCGTCGATATAGGTCACGTTCCCGAACAGTTCCAGGTAATGCGCTACCAGCAGGTGCGGGTCTTCCGTACTGATATCGTGTCCGTAACGGTCGCACCAGTCGAAGAAAAAATCCTTGTCGGGTTCCTCCAGCTGCTCCATTGCCTCCCTTATATCAAAGAAGTTGGGACAAAGCCATTCCCTGTTGATAAGCGGGTCCGGGATTTCCTCCCATTTCGTATACCTGTACTCCGGTGTTTCCTCTTCGGGAAACAATTCGGAGCAGGTGCATAGGAATTCTCCCATGTCGCCGAAATCGGACATACGCAGCAGGCTGTCCCTTTCCTGCCGGATGTCGATGAGATGCTGCGTGGTCACTGCCACTTCTGCCTGATTCAAGTCCATAATCTTTTTCATTACAGTTATTGATGCGGAACCGGGGATTTTATTCCACAGGCTCCAAAAGGTCCGGGCCCCGGCTGTGCAGGGTTTTTCGGGGAAATACCGGAGCCTCCGGCGAGGATGATTTTCCCGAAAACCGCTTGCGGCTTGACCTTGCCCAGCCGGTAAAGGCGCGGAGTTACCTTTGCCTGTGGAATGGAATCTGCGGTTATTCATGTTTTTTCATTTTTAGCCGGTTATGCGCTGGCTTCCCCAGCTGATATGTATCTTGCCCTCCCTGTCACGTTCCCTGACCAGCAGGCTCTCGATGACGGACATAGTGACGTCAAACTCCTCGAAGATGTCTGACTGTTCTTTCACCTCACCACTTTTGATGAACTCGTTCAGCCGCTCCTTGGTAAGTACCAGTGCCATCAGGTTCTGCTCCACGGAATCCTTGTAGGTGACATAATGTACGTCCTTCAGTTCTTTGGAATCAAGACGTATGAAGCGGAAGTAGAACTGCTCCATCTTCGGGATATTCCATTGGAGCGATTCCAGAATCACATCGTTACAGGTCGGGATGTTCACCGAACTGCTCAGACTCTGCTGTGTGCAGACCAGTATGCCGTTGACGGTGGAATCGAACTCAGTCACGATGCTCTGCCGTTTCTTGAAGGTCACGTCGCCTTTGACCACAAACACCGGACGGTTCGGAAAGCATTCGCGGAGATGATTCTCGTAAAGGTCGAACGCCGCTATGGAGGTACAGCCGACAGCCACCTTGCCGGGAATCTTCCGTATCAGTTTCTCGATATATCTTGTCTTGTTCGGAATCCCGTCGCCGAAATAGCCATCTATCAGGTACGGGACGGAGCACGCCTTGATGAGCAGCTTGATCTGTCGCATGAGCCTAAGCCCGGCATCCTTCTTCGCGTCTCCTGTACTGTTGTAATACAGCTCGCAAATGCGGCAGAATTCCTCGATAATGACGCGGTAAACCTCGTGCTCGCCTTCAGCCGGGCTGACCGTATGGGTACGTATCTTGTACTTCTCGCCTGCGAAGTCCCTGAACTTGCGGGTGATGATAGTCTTTCCGATAAGCTCCGCCAGTTCCTCCTTGTTGTACACGTCCTGGTTCTGCTTCTCTATGCCGAATACGGTGGATTTTCCGGGGCAATGACAGGAACGGAAAAGCACATGGCCTCTGAAAGCCGGGAACGGCTCTCCGTAATGCCGGTTGCTTTCTTCCTCTATCTCCTTGTCTCTGTTCTCGTGGTATATCCGGTCGCACCAGCAGACCATGTTGACGGAATTGTTGTACAGCAGTTCAAATTGGCTGTACAGTTCCGCGATGTTGTTCCGCGTGGTGGTTCCCGTGTCGAGTATCTTGTATTTGAGACGGCGGAAAATACTCAAGACAAGCCTTGTCCGTTGTGAAGACGGGTTGGTTATCTCATCGGATTCATCGAAAACAAGACAGAGTTTCCCGGATGTGCGTCTGACAAATTGTGACAGCCCACGCTTCAGTTTGGAGAGCATAGAGGTGGAAAGGATAAGGAACACATCTTCCGGTACTGTTTCCAAATCGGCATTACTTCTGACTATACGGAATTTCTCCCGGTTGATTGTCAGAAACGGTATCCAAGTCATATTGGTGGCTATGGCTGGAGCCAGAATGACGGCATTGCGTACCTTATGGAACTTGAGCAGGTATTTGGCGCGGTGATAGACGGCGGCTGTCTTGCCGGAGCCTTGCTGCCAGTTCAGCAAAGCGTAGCGTTTCTGCAAGACAAGGTTCAGGTCGTGTTTTTGAAGTAATGTAAACTCGCATACCTCTCCGTCTTTGTTTCTGAAAGTGGTGCGGTCGAGGTATTCTTGCAGAAATGGGACCGGTTGCATATCTGCAAACTGCCGGTTCTGGATTTCGTATTGCCTGCGTTTCTTGCGTATCAGTTTTTCCGCCGCACGAATCTGACGCATATTCTTTTCTGTCAGCAGTTCCGGCATGGGCAGTTCTGCTCGTTCCAGTACAAGATCGTTGATGCTTGCCACCTTGTGCGAAACCTTGTCTAATAATCGTGGGGCATATTGCTTCAATTTGAAGCCGTATGAGGTCTTCACCAGGGCCACTTCCTTGCGTGGAACGATATTCTGCGAGGTGATATACCTGCGGATGATACCGAGGACTTTGGTCGTGGTCAGCTTGTTCTTCTCCCATTGGTTTACCTGTTCCCGGGTGGCATTTTCCGGTGGTTTCTGGTTACGGAATTTCGTGACCAGTGCCTCTGCCTTGTCGATATGCCTGTTCAGCTTGGCGTGAGCTTTCAGCTCGTACATGTACTTGGCGAGTTTGTACTCGAACACCTCCAGCTCCTCCTTGTCAATCCGGTTGGTCTCCCGCATCAGGTCGAAGCGTATTTTGTGTTTCATCAGCCTTGCCTCGCGGATGCGCTCTTTCAACTCGGCCATGGAGATGAACTCTTCCGCATTGTAGGCCTGCATCTCGATATGCAGCGACTTGCGCAGGAATACCATCACCTTCGTGTTGAAGTTATGGACTCCGGTGGATGCGAAAGCATTGGGGTTCAACTTTATCTGACCGATGAATGAGAAGCGGCTGTTGATGCCCGTTATGCGTGTCTTCTCCCAGAACTCGCTCTGCATGAATGAGCTGGGAACAATGACCATCAGGATGCCTGCCGGGTTGAGCACATCGTAGGCTTTGTCCAGATAGTATTCCTGTGACAGCCTGTAGTCGAACTTCAGATTGAAAGGCGGATTGCCGATAATGGCGTCAAAGCGTTGTTCTGGGTAATACTGCCGGATATCGCACTTTTCGATATGGGCATCCGGGTAGAGATACCTGGCAACGGCCACCGCCTTTCCGTCTATGTCGAAACCGTAGGCATTATGAAGGTTCGGCAGGTGGTTGAAGAAATTGCCCATGCCGCAGCACATGTCGAGTATCATCTCGGAAGAGGCCGGGGACAGCATATCCACCATGTCTCTGCATACTTCATGCGGGGTGAAGAACTGTCCCATCTCATACTCTTTCTTGGCCTCCGCGTACTCGTTGTAGTTGGCAAAGTCGGACTGTTTCAGGTTGTGCAGCCCGCCAATGCCGGTATAGCAGTTGTAGATGCTCTCCGCCGGAATCAGATCCTTGCCGGAGTCTATGGCGAAAAGAATTTTTTCGTTGACCTCGGCCCGCCTGTCCTGCGGTATCTGTTGAGGGATGATGGCATACATATCTTTAATCGTTTACGGTTGGAAATGAAGACACCCCGCAAGGGTTGTCTTACGGGGTGCAGTGGATTTTGTCTCATGATCAGTTCTCAGGTAATGTGATTTCATCAAGCCGGAGGCGTTTGAAGCAGCTTTCGGCCGTCGCGCTGTCCTTGAATTTGACGTCGATACGTCCGTTCTTGTAGAATCGGATTTGCTCGGCGTTGGTGGTCGTGAGGTCGTACCAGTCATTGACAGACACATTGTTGCGGTCGAAACGGATAATCATGTCTGAACTACCGCACAGTACGTCATCCGCACCGTAGGCAATACCCGCACATAGGGTTTCCAACTCTCCACTGTAGTTGTAATTGATTTGACACTTGTTGTATTGCAAGTAAAAATCGTCAAAACGGATGATTTCGGGAAAGACAATCTTGTCCTTCTTAAGCTCCGTTTTGACCTTGCTCCAGCAGGAAGGCTTGACTACCTTTGCGACTCTGGCAAGCAGTTCTTCCACTGCCGTTTCCCGGAAGCTCTTGCCTCCCAGATGCTCGATGACCGCATCCACGTATGTCCCATAGACCGGACGGAAGCCCATGCGGAGTGTCTTTTCGTCTATCCTTTGTTCCGGCACCGACACGTTGTACGTCCTGTTGAAGTAGGCGATGATACGGTTGGCGAAGTTAGAGTTGGCGTTGTGGTTCTTGTCTACCAAATCGTTCAGCACATCGAACGGCTTGAACTCATTGTGTGAATAGTCGTCCTTCCCGTTTCTGAGCGAGTAGAAGTCGCGCATGGAAATTTTTCCGTTGTCATCGTATGAGAAGTTCCGTTCCGCTCGGTATTGTTCTGCTTCTTCCTTGAAGATGGCATACCAGCGGTCTATCCGGTCAAGCGTCTTGTAGAGCATGTCCTGCTGGTTCTGGCAAAACAGGCGGTCTTGCTCGGTAATCTTGTCCTCGTTTCTCACTTCCACGCTCAATATTCCTGAAAGCAGGTCGGGAGCGTTGCCGGGGTTGAATGATGTTGTCGTTTGCATATCTGTTTGATTTTTAGTGTTAGAAATCCTGTGATTTGATACGGTGGAAATAGGTGATGTGCTTCTCCATGTCCTTGACAATCTTCACCTGCTCGGGATGAAAATTGAGTCTGCGCTCCACCGCCGGGGCATCTATCTTTTCCCATTCCGACAATGGCAGGAATACATATTCCCTGCGGAAGCACCATACCACGATCTGGTTTTTCCAATTCCCCTTGAATACCGTTCCCTCGTAGTCTTGCAGGAATTGCCGGAAGTCCTCTTCATTGTGAAAAGCGATATCAAGACTTTGGTAGAGGTTTTTCGCTTCCGGGTCTTTGTGAAGATAAAAACGGCGGTAGGTCTCTGTCGTGAAATCACCATAGAGCGGTTCCGGCTCACGGTAAATCCATTGTGGGACTTTTGCCGTGAATGTAACTGATCCGTGAGCGCACGATCCGCAATGTCCCCAGTCTTTGAATGCTCCTTCCGTCCAACCGTTGAATTTCAGATCATCCGTTTTTACATGGTGGAAAGCTCCACCGCTGACGCTCAGACGGATATTATCCTCAGATTGCCATACGAACGGAACATACGGCTGTTCGCAGATGGAAAGCAGGCCTTTCTTTTCATCCATACTGTCTATGAGTGCATTGCCGTAATAGTCCCCATGACGGCTGAGATAAATCAGCCTGTCACCGATTTGCGGTGTGGTTTCCGAGCGCGTCCGCTCTATAAGTTCGACATAACGGTTGGCCATATCCACATCCTCCTGCGTCAGCCAATGTTCACGGTCGTACAAAACATTCAGTGTCTTGAGCGTTTCAATACCGTACTTGTTCTTTGTTGCCTGTAACATGACATTGTTTTTTTGTTAGTCCGGCTTTTCGGGGCCGGAGTTCCCGTAACTACAGGCTTTAAAAGGTCGTGTTCCGTACATGCAAGGTTGGCGGGAAAAATACCGAAGCCCCCCGGGGCGAGGATGATTTTTCCACGCCACCCGGAGGGCCTGACCTTGCTTGTACGATAAGAACACGAGTTACCTTTGCCTGTGAGTTACGTGAACTCGGCTACGGTACAGATGTCATTCTTGATTTGGATTATTTTTGAAATCACCTTAAAGATTATACCCGGAAAATTCCGGTATTCAGAGGAAAAACACTATCTTTGCAGAAAGATAAAGAGTTATTTGACAGCATGAGGAATATAGTGATTCTAAACAGTTTGCATTTTTCTTATCCGTTGCCCATTCTCATGCGAGTTTCATATAATACACTGATAGTCAAATAAAATACTTCTGACTATTACAAATATACGAATAAATAATTAATATACAAAATATTAATAGATTAATAATAAGACAAATAATAAAAATGAAATATAGATAATAGTTGACTAATTGATAGACAAAATATAATGCGTCTGCCCTGATTGCAAGCTTCGTTTTTATAATCAAAGCCTTTGTTTTTATAAATAAAGCTTGCAATTATAGATTACGGTTAACGAAGAATAAGTTTACATGCTGATAATAAGAAGTTTACAATTAATGAAAGAGAACTTTTTTATTAATGAATGAAAAGTGGGTTATTAAGAGCCTGCTCCGAGTTTTGCCCGACACAGTTTTGAGAGTTGCTTTCGAGTATATTTTCTGTTGTTGTGAGGAGCATGACGGAGACTATATGACGAATAAAAACAGGTCGGTAAAGCCTATCTAACATAATCTCAGGAAAATTTAAACAGGCTCTAATATTCAACGCCTGTTTAAAAATGACTGAAAAGTTACGCCTATTGGGATTCAAAATAAAAACAGACTGTATATCTTTGCAATCCCCAATAAAACCATTATAAATCAAGTTCGTGTAGGATTACGCGATGGATTTAGTATTTTATTCTCAAATGGCTATTGATATACAGTCTGTGATCAGAGTATCAAGTTATCTTTTAGAGAACACTCTCTTTTAATAAATGCTGTACTTCGTAGTATGATTAAAGGAATATACGCCTTATTCTTGGTCTGCTTTGACTTCTTCAATAATCTCGTCAGGGATTCTGTCACAACGCACATACTTATTTATATCGCCTTTATCCTCCGTAGCCGTCCACACCATTGAACCGCTTTCCAGCAGGTCGGTGACGATGTATTCATTATTCCAGTCACCGTTGCCGTAGTCGTAGACACCAGCGATGACTGCACCCAAGTAAGGGTCTTTACGGATGCTGAAACTACCGGTAATGTAACGGGCATACATGCTGTCGAATTTTTGATACATCTCGAACGTTTGGTCCTTGCGGTTAAACTTTATATAGCAATAAGTGTCCTCAGCCAAGGGCTGACCATTCCATTCGGCAAGTTGCCACACTCCGTTCAGATTGGCGGTGGTGACTTCCAGACGAGCAACGGTTAACTCTTCATCATCACTGCAGGACGAGCCGCAGAACAGAAGAGCAAATAAAACCATGAGTTTGAAAATATTCTTCATGTCGAATTTATTTTTTTATTAATTGATACGTTTAACTTTTATATTCAATGTACGGTCCAACGGGCGAGCACTGACGCCTTCGATGATAATCGGGAAGGTGAATTCTGCTTTCGCACCGACAGGAATCAATGAAGCGTCTACTGTGACTACGATATCACCTTCTCCGCCCGGCGGAATCACTGCCGGCTCGGTGTGGAAGGTGACGTAGGCAGGAAGTATCGGGGCAGTCAGCTGCATAGGTTTACTGCTGCTGTTGCCGCAGAAGATACGTTCCGTAGACCGATGTCCGGTTCTCACCTCACCGAAGGTCATTGTGTTTTGCTTTAGCCGTAACTTCCCCATTGAATATGGGAAACGTGCCCATTCATCCTTACCCGGAAGTACGTCTCCCGTCAGGGTAAGCCGTGCTACGGGTGTCTTGTCCGAAGAGGAGAGGTAGACAAACACATGGGTGTCTATCGTGCCGGGATGATTCTTCGGGTGAAACGTCAAGTTGACGACCTGTTGCTTGCCGGGCAACAGTTCCTTGCTGTCGAACCCGACGGTGACGCAACTGCACGTCGGTGTGGCACGCTTGATGAGGAGAGGACGGTTGCTTACATTGGTGCAGACAAACCGATAGGTTACAGGAACATCGTCTTCAGTCAGTGTACCTATGTTCTGCACGCTCTTTTCGAATCGCAGTACTCGTTCCGCCTGTTTCATCAATGAAGGATTCAGCAACGAATCTCTCCTTGCTTGCAGGGAAGCGGGGCTGTTCTGTGCGTGTAGTGCTCCGAACAGCCCTGTTCCCACAAGGAATACAACTATTCTTATTAGACTAAAGAACTTCATTGTCTCATCAGGTGATTACAGCCAACCGTTGTCATTAGCTTTCTTCCGAACGGTCACGACGATGGTCTGTTCCATTCCGACACTTGGTTTTACGGTGATGCGTGCCGTTCCGGTGGCAATGCCGGTCACCTCCATCAGAGTACCGTTGACTACCGTTACTTTAGCGATGTTGGCATCAGACGACGTACAGGTGTAAGTGAGTTTCTCACCATCCACGAAGTAATACGCCAAGTTGGTGGTCGACGTTGTGTTTTCCGCTACGTAGACGTTGGGTACTTTCATCTCCGTTCCGTTGCCTTCGATATTGTTGAGCAACAAAGCGGCATTGGCTACTCCGGTTCCCATTTTGCCGATATACTTCGACAGTTCCAGCTGTGCAGGCGAAGCCCCTGGCGATGTATGGTTGCGGTAATAAGTTTTCTTTTTGCCACCGCCATACCAAGTATCTACCGGTTTGACAGATTCTTTCAGCAGACCGATGAACTCGGACGCTTTGAAGTGGCGGCGCAGTTTCACTGCATACGACAAGCCTAAAGCGGCTACTCCCGACACGTGCGGACAAGCCATCGAAGTACCGTCCATGTAACCGTAGGCGGGGGTACCGTTCTTCATCATAGTGGAAAGAATGGAACCGGCATAAGGACCGTTTTCTTCCCAAAACTCGGGCGATTCCTTGCCGATAGCAGCGTAGTATTCCGTATCACCTCCGGGTGCGCAAATGTCTATTTCCACACCATAGTTGGTGTAAGACGCCGGTGTGAAGTCGGCCGCTGTAGAACTTACAGTGACACATTTGGAGTATGCGCCTGGATAAGCAGGGATACCTGCATACTCGTTGCCGGCAGCGAAGATGGCGAGTCCGCCTTCAATGACACCGTTGGGCGAACCTGCGTTGTGGATGAAGTAGTCCAAGGCCTCTTTTTCGAGTGGATAGGTTGTTTCCCATTCCTTTTGCGTAGCTGGACCGGGGCTGAATCCTTCGGCAATGTTGGCATCTGCTGAATTGTAGCCCCAACTGCACTGCAAAATGACAGCCCCGTTGTCTGCCGCATATTTGATGGCTTTGGCTTCAGCGGTGAGTGTAACGCCTGCGTCGCCTGCAAATACTTGGCATGCCATGATTTTCACGCCCGAGCCGGGAGTGCCGTTACCTCCGGCGATACCGCATACACCTACTTCGTTGCCGTTCATGGCAGCGATGGTCCCTGCCACATGCGTGCCGTGACCAGTGTCGTATTCCGACGACCATGTGATGTTTCCGGAATTTTCTACGAAGTTGTAGCCGTGTTTGTCGTCTACATAACCGTTGTTGTCGGCGTCTTTTCCGGCGTTAAACTCTTCGCCTTCGTTTACCCAAATGTTGTCTTTCAAGTCAGGGTGGGTAAGCATCACTCCCTCGTCCAATACGGCAACAATAATGGAGGGGTCTCCTGTGCATTTCTTCCACGCTTCGTAACAGCCTACGTCGCATCCCTCTACGGCTCCGTTGTTGAGCGGATTCTGGTTCTCAAAGTCGTACGTACCTGTATTGTTGTAATGCCATTGATAGATCAGTCCCGGGTCTGTGAACGTAGCCGATGCTCTGCCGGTGCGGGTTGCAGCATGGCGTTGCAATGCCGATTCATTGACGTATACCCGATGTGCATCGGTCTTGTAGGCGCGCTTGATGTGACTATTTCCTTGCACCTTGGAAATTTCTCCTAATTGAGAGATACGTTGGGCAGCTTCTTTCAGGTCGGTATCCTTGTCGAACTTCACTAAATACCACAGATGCAATCCTGCAGCACGGGTACGTTCTTCGTTCTTGGCGTCTGCCGGGAAGATGCGCTCGAAGTGATACCCGCCTAAGATGTCGAGTATCTCATCGGTCGAAGGAATCCCCGAGCGGGTGGACACACCGCCGTTTCTGGCGGCACGGGTCAGTGCGCGGTCAAGGATTTCCGTCATTTCGGGTTTGAATTTGATGATAAGTTCGCCTGCTGTTACGTCAGCGGGAAACCGGATTTCCGTGTCTCCTGCCGAAACAGGCGTCTGCTCTGCCTGCTCGTGGTCCGAGCAGGCGGTCAGCGCCAATCCCAACAGAAGTGTATATAAGAATCTATTTCTCATGTTTACTTGTTAGATAATTGTTCTTGTAAATGATTACTACTCTGCGTTTTCCGTCGAGGAGTTGGCTACAAAACGACGGTAGTAGAGCGGATAGGCAACTCCCGATACGGTTGTGTTGCTGCCGGGGTCTTCTGCTCCGTAATAATACGTAAAGTCGAAGTTGTCCGCGTCTATGTTGCTGAATCCTACCAATTCTCCAGCGGAGTTCTTACCTCTTTCCTGCTGGATAAAGAATCCGATTTCCGGATACCATGCTGCAAAGTAAGGATGGAAAAGCACCCAGTTGGGCAGTTTTCCGGTGAGGAAGTTCAGGTTGATAGAGAGATAGCGGGTCTTGGGCAATACACGCGGAATTTCCTGACCAGTCACGGTTTCCGTTGTCTCATCGGTAGCTGTGAATGTTACTGGATTGTCATCCGTGAGCAACCAACGGCACGTGTCGCCTACCAATTTGTCGAGGTAGTCTGCCTTTTCGGTCGAGAAGTCGTCAGACGTGTAGTGTGTCGGTCTGCCCGCTCTCTCGAGTGCCGTTTCCATCTCTTCGTCTGTCGGCAGTTCACCTTCAATGAAGTTGTAAGCAAGCGTCAGCGATTGCAGATTTTCCCACAGAAGCAGGCTAAGAAGAGCGTCTCTTTCGTTTCCTCTCGAAACATTGACAAACAGTCCGATGGGGCGTCCGTTGTACTTACCGCCTTGTACCAGTGTCAGGTCGGAGAGTGAGTCGGTACGACGCGAACCATTCAGTGCGAGCGAAGTCAAGTACGGGAAATTCTCTTTGTTGACCACTTTCGTAATAGTCGACAGAGTAGCAAAGTTGGTTGCCGACAGACTCAGTGCTTTCAGTCCTGCATAGCCTTCGTTCGTGGCGCCTCCCAATTTGGCGAAGTTTGCCGGCAGAGAGGTGATACCGTACGAATAGAGAACCAACTCTTTCAGATGCTTCAACTCGCAGATTTCCTCGCCCAAGTGAATGTCGCGGATTTGTGAGTTGGCGTTGCTGCGGATGGAGAACGACTCCAAATATTTCAGGTAACGCACTTCCTTCGGCAAGGATTCGCCCTCTTTCATGTCAATCATAACAAAGTTTACCGAACGTATGCGTCCCACCGCTTCTTCGCACGGCAAGTCCTTGTCGGTAGCTTCCCACAGCGTCACGTTTTCCCAGTTCTGCATATTTTCGCTGGTTTCAAATTTAATCATGCTCTGCACCTTCTCGTTGATGGTGATGACTGCCAGTGAGTCGCCCGCACGGTTGTCTTCAATCTTGAGGGCAGGTTTTTGTCTGACGGTGAGCACAACATCCTCTATCGGGTTGCCGTTGTCGTCTACCAACTGATCGTTTGCCGGGTCCATCGGCACGAGGTGAATCTTTGCTACGCGAACGAAGGGAGCTGTATTCATTTCCCAACGGAAGTTGGCTTTCACCGTACGCGGACGGGCTTTTCTGTCCAAGTCCACCGCCAAGTCATCCTGCCGGGGTTGGGTGAGCCATCCGGTGCGTTCGGATTCGTATTCGGCTTTCTCCTCATCCGACTGTGTGCCGTCGAAAGCATATTCGACGCTCCCGATTTTGAAATTGATATTAGTAGATACCACCATCTCGAACGTACGTTTCTCATAACGCGCCGAGTTCTCGATTTCCACATCCGTTTCGTTCAGCAAAATCTGTTTGCCGAAACCGAATTGCGTGACGGTGATAAGTTTCTGTCCCGCCTGCTCGGAAGAGAAACGGATTTGCGCCGTGCGCGCCGTATTCTCTAACGTAGAGTCGATGGTGAGCTGACATTCGGCCGCTCCCAATCCGTTTGCTGGAGAGACGGCAATCCAGGGTTTGGATGCGCCTGCCACCCAGCTTATGTCTGACAACACGGCAATCTTCTCCAGTCCGCCTTCCGGGCCGATTGCAATTTCTTCTTTGTCCGTCAGCAATCCACCGGGAAGTTCCGTCTTGTTGTCGTCCTTGCATGAGGTGATGCACCCTGTGCAAAGTACCAGTCCTGCTATGACTTTATGTAAATATTTCATTTTCTATCTATCAGTTTATTGTTTAAGAGTGTCGCAACCTCGGATATCCTGGGTCTTGTCGTAAATCAGCATATACATACCTGCCTTGATGTAAGGGCAAAGATGTGTCACGTCGAGCGAGATGTTGGGGTTATCCTTAATCTCCAGTATCCATAGTCGTGGGTTGATGGTTTCGTTCACCTTGCGGATGTCGTTGGCTCCGATTTGCAGTTGGAGCAGGCTCGGGCAAGTACTGATGCCTTCGGGCCATTCACGCAGGATGCGGTTACCGTCGGCATCGCGCTGGTGGCGGATACCGAAGGCTTTCAACTGGCTGCTGTTCAACGGTTCGGTGGGAAACTTGGAGAAACAGTTGTAGCTCACGTCCATGTTGGAGAGGTAAGGCAAGGTCGTTGCCCGGAAGTCGTCCGACAGGGATTTCAGTTTGTTGAAACGCAGGTCTATCGAAGTCAGCAGATACGTGTTCTTGTAGTTGCCGTTTTTGCCTTTGAGCGAGTATTCTGGAATTTCGGTCATCCGGTTGTTGCTCAAGTTGATGGTTGAAATTGGCGAACCGGTTCTGAACAGATCTGACGGAAACTTGGAGATACTGTTGTATGCCAAGGATATGGTGGAAGCATTGATGCCCTTGAATGTTTCCGGGTTTTCAACGTTTTTGCCGCCTACGGAGCCAATCTGATTGTAAGAGAGGTCGACCGCCCCCATGACATGAACGGAGGATGCATCGAAGATGTTGGGGATGTACTTCAGTTCGTTGTGCGAGAAGTCCAGTGTCTCCACGTCGTTGGTGAATCCGCAGAACTCTTCCGGTATCTCCTGTATTTTGTTGTAGGCAAGAGTAAGTGTGGCAAGTTTCACCTCTTTCCCGAAGGGAGCCAATGTCTCGATTTCATTGCTGTAGCAGTCCAGCATTCCCATTTTCTTCATGTAGCGGAGCGAACCGTCAGTAGGGAATGATTTCAGATTGTTGTAGCTCAGGTAAAGAATCTGTAACTTCTTGCCTACGGGCGACAAGGCGAGTTTCGACCAGTCGTTTTTCAGTTGCTCACCGCTGATGCCTGTGTTGGAAGCAACGTTCAGCAATTGCATTTCGGGCAGAGCGAACAGGAAGTCGGGGAATCTGTCCAATTGTGCACAGTTGTAAATCTCGATATCCGTCAGTTCGGTCATGCTTTTCCAAGTCAAGTTCTCTTTTTCGTATGCTTTGGCGTATTCTGAGGCGGGGTTTTCCCAGTCCGTGCAGATATCTTCCGCCTTTATCGGAGCATTGCCTATGTAGAACAATTGCAATTGTTTCAAGCGCATGACAGCTTTCGAAACAAATGTAATCTGATTGGTATATTTGCCTGTTTGTACATCTTTCAATGAGATGCGGTTGCTCTTCCGGATGGGCTTTTGGGTAGCGTCGTCGTTGATGCTTTTCTGTATCATTTCAGACAAGCCTTCGCGCACATCATAGTCGAGGAATGTGTTCCGGTAGTGCATACGCAGATTGGTGCGTTGTGTTTCACTCATGTTGGCGCTCCAGTTAGTCTGGTCGAACATATTTCTGCCGAGCTTTTCGCTGTGCGAGCCTAAGGCGAGCAGTTTCAGTTCGGTCAACTGTCCGATGGCGTCGGGCACTCTTCCTTTAGCACCGAATCCCTCAAGCGTCAGACCTACCACGCGTCCGTTGCTGTTAAGCGTCACGCCCGGCTGGTCGCCCCACATATCCATTTCCTTGTTGAAGTTCCAGTTGGCTCCCGGTGTTTCGCCCGCTCCGTAGTAGCCCCATTCCGTTCCGTTCAGTGCTTCCCATATTTCCTTTAGTGCGATGTAGTCTTTGATGTACTCTTTCGTTTCGGAGAGCAGGATGGGCACATTGGCGTGTTTGGTCAGGCGGTTGTCTTCGATAGCAAACTGTTCACCTGCCACTTCCTGTGTTTCCAGACTGGTTTCTACTGCACCGCTTTTCCGGTAAGTGGTGTAAGCGGTCACACGGTAATTGCCGGTGGGCAACCATACGGCGGAGTCGGTGGTTGCCACGCCTATGTCCATGTACTTGTCGTTCGGGTCGTCGGGGTTCTCGTGTTCTTTGTATTCCTCCTTATAGGCTACTTTCAGTTTCTTGAATGTAGTCGATTCGCGGGTGAACGTGTTGGTTACCGTAACGTCAATCAGTTTGATGTCCTTGAAAAGATACGAAGCATCACCGGCTGCGCGTGTTTCGGGAAGTCCGGTCTTTGTAAGTTTGAATGTTACCGTTCCGCGGCTTTGCACATCTACAGTGAGGTCTTTCACTGTCAGTCCGCGCGAAACGACCGCAAAAGTCTCGTCTGAAGAGGCAGAGATACTGGTTATCACTTCATCGAGCTTGTCCAGCAGTTTGTAGCCCACAACTTTATAGTCGCCTACTAACAGTTGCAGTTTGTCGCTGCGCATACCGTATTCTGCATTGGATTCGTTGTAAGCGTTCAAAATCAATGTTTGCGTGATGCTGGCACCATTGTACAGCATTTCTATTTCTACTTTCTGTGCTTCACCCAATTTGTTCAGGTCGCCCGCACGTGTTGTCCCACCTTTGGCGTAGGATGCCGATTTGTAGAGTTTGAACTGCACGTAGCCGTACTGGCTGCCTTGCAGTTCCTCCTTGTCATCGGAACATCCGCCCGTCACCATGCCGAAAAGCATGGTGAAAAGGGGGATAAGAAACAGTTTCCAATATGTTGTTCTTTTTGAGTTCATTTATTTCTGTATTATTAAACTAAAATTGTCAAATGTCGGTATTGGAATTTAGAATGGATTCTCACCGATGTTGATAATCAGTAATGCCAGCACTTCTCCATTGGAAGACTTCACTTTAATCTGTTTGCCTTGTTGCAAAGGAAGAGTTTCTGCATTTGCTGTTGACAGAACGATGTAGTCTTTTCCTGCCTTGTTTGTCAGTCCTGCTGAGAATCCGTCAAATTCGTCGTTTTCAAGAATCATTCCATCTTCACCGTTTTTGATTTCATAGTAGACTTTGCCGTCCTCAGAAGTAGAGAAAAGCATACTGAAGATGTTAGAAGTATAAATATTGTCGGTTCCGGCACCTTCTATTTCTTCCCCGTCATATTTGGTTGTGCAGTCTTCACCAATCATATTGGCAATCGGGAATAATTCTCCATCCATTGCTATACATGTAGTGAAAGACATTACCACATCTTCTGTTTGAACCGGAGCTCCCAATACATAACTTTGATAACGGGGATTGATATAATCATCAACGATAATGTTCTTTTCCAAGTCGTTTTTGATTTTTTCATATTCTTTCTTTGGGAAAGCCATTACAACAACTCCACGATTGTCATAATTGTAAGAGAACACATAAGGTTCGAATGTTATTGTGCATTTGGTTCCGTTTGTTTTAACATCAACCCAGTCTGTCACCGCATCTTCACCAAAGATAAAGCCGTCTGCCTGATACACAGGTTCCATTCCGGGGAAAACCATGAATGAACCTACTTGTTCGAATGTTACAATTTCGAATTCATCATCACGGGTAATGATCTCTGTTTCTATTTTATCTTGATAAACTGTACTTTTGTTATTGGCATCAGTGCTGATGATTTTCTTTCCGTCTTGACTGATTCTCAAATTGGGATATGCAGGACTGCTGACCAATACTCCTTCTTTTAATCCTTCATAAGCAACAGGGATTTCTGCTGTGCCAATGATGGAGTTATCTGAAGTCATTACAGAAAATATGATTTTGCCACCTTTGTCGGTACCAAATGAATATTTGGGGTCAAGGTCTTTTTTATCTTTGTTGAAAGCCAATTTATATTTATTATTGTCTTTCTCTATTTTTATCCAATCCGGATTATCGCCTTCTTTGATACCAACAGTCAAATTTGCATCTTCAATATTGGTTTCAATAACAAGATATTCATCTCTATTTGTATCGATATCACATCCTTTGACAACAATCGGATTTTCTGCGCTATATTCTACCGCTTCTTCGCCTTCGGCTTCGGGAACAGATTTGATAGTCAGTCCGCTAAAGGCTTTCTTCGAACGGGTAATCTTGTAAATCACCTGTTCTTTATCGCCCATCTTCAATGTGATTTCCGTTGTATTGTCGTTGATGTAATCTTGTCCGTCTCCCAAAATCTTGGCTGTTACCGTCTGGTTGCCGGCTTTTCCACTTGTAGTGGCGTCTTCAAAATCACCATTTACGAACTTACACCATGCTGCCTTGCTGGTCAACTGCCAGTCTACGGGTGCATTAAATGAAATTTCTATCTCGTCACCTACTGCGTGAGTCTCCTCCTTCAATTCAGGAAATGTGATATTCACACCTTCTTTTTCATCGTCCGAACAGCTGGCAAACGCAACCATGCACATCATTGCCGATATAATCAAGCTCCAGCTTATGTTTTTCAAATTTAACGCTTTCATTACTATATTGTTTTAATGTTTTAATAACCTTGTTCTTTTAGTTTTTCCGCTTCCGCCTCACTAATCCACTCGATGAGATTGATGTAAGTGCCTACTACGCCATATTCGGAGCCGTCTTTATTGTCTACGCTCAGCGTGACGTATTGGAAAATGAAGTCCTGGCAACTGCTGTAGTAGGATGTATAGTTTGCCGACTGGCTCAACCGCAGATTTCCGTCTCCGTGGATGGTTCCGAACGGCTCGCTGGTAAGTCCGCATACGTGCTTGTCCATATCTATCAACGGACGGAGGATATCTTTGCGGTCGAACTTGATTTTGGTGTCGTAACCGTCAAAGTAAAGTCCGTGCAACACTATCGTGTTCTCTTCTCCTTCTACTACATCCGAAGTAATCAGACGTATGCCAACATTTTGCATATAGTCTGAAGAAAGGAATGTGGAAGTGACGCGGCAGTAGCCCGTAAAGTTGTGAATATCAAACGGACACGACTTCTGCATGACTACCTTTGCTTTGGTGGTATAAAGATCCCATTGTTCAGACTCGGGTATAATCAGGTGCAATGCAAATCCCAATGAGTCGGTGATTTCAATATTCTCATAGATACCTTGCACTTTTACATTGGCAGCCATTTCACCGGCCTTGATGGTAACGGTGTTCGAAAGCAATCGGTAATGTTTGCCTTCTACTGCATTACTTTCCTTATCTATGATTTCCACAGCAAGGTTGCGGTCGTAATCAACAGCTTTGGTAGCCGAAACGGGAATTTCGAATATCTCGTTGGTTTCCTGAACGGCATACTGATAGATTGTATCGGAAAACATCAGATAATTCGGACCGCTATAAAGCGCTTTGTCCTGTTCACATCCGACAAAACTGATGATGGCAGCTATTCCCGCCATGCATCCGATGATTAGTTTTTTCATTATCGTATGTTTTTAATCTTATTTGTTACTTTCATTTGGTTCCACTATCGAGCCAGGAGCATCCAGTTCGTGTTGTGGGATGGGCCATACAAACATTACATCGTCTTTTTCCACCTTCAGGCTGCTGCCGTTTTCCAACGATTGTGCCTGTGGCTTGCGTTCGAATCCTTTGTGCCAGCGTTTCAGGTCGTGCAAGCGGAAACCTTCCATGTAGAGTTCTTTCACACGTTCCTGCTCGATGATGTCCATCGCATTGTCCTTGTTCATGGGAGTAGTACCGCTTCCGTAGGTTGAATAGCGTGCCAGGCGAAGTGTAGAGATGTCCGTTCCCGCTTTGCCATATTCGGGCTGCTCTTTCTGCACATAGGCTTCTGCACGAATCAGGTATTGTTCCGACAGGCGGAAGACTTTGGGCATACATACGTGGAGGATGCGGTTCTCTATAAAACTTTCGTTACCGAAATATTTGATCAGCAAGGGCCAGGTGAGACCGTAGCTTGTTGTCTGGTTCTGGAAGAACGTAGTCACGCGCAGGTCGTTGTTATCATATAGGTTGATAACCCATTCGGCAGGCACGTAGTCCGGGCGGAGGCTCACATAGTCGTAGTTGGCAAAGATACGTCCTAAGGCACCACCATAGGAGGTGACGGTGAATCCTACTTGCCAAATGGTCTCTGTTGAGAAATCGTTGGTCCACATATATTTGTAGTGGCTCACACCGTTTGTAATCGCATTGGTGCAGCTCGACAGACGGTATCTGTTGCTTTCGATGACTTTAGTCGAATATTTGATGGCATCATCCCAGTTCTTCATATATAATGATACACGCGCACGCAAGGCGTGAACAGTATATTCATTGAAGTAGGGAGAGTGGTTGTCGTCATACAAATTTCCAGGATAGTCCTCCTCTATTTTCAACAGCTCTTCGGCACGATCAAGGTCTTCGAGGATAAAGTCATACGAATCTTTCAGCGAAGCGCGCTTCATCTTTTCGTTACCGCCATAATGACAGGTCAGGATGACCCCCAACTGTTGGGCAGCGTCTTCATCGCTTTCGTAGGCTTTGCAGAAGAGTTTCACCAATTCGGAGTAAGCTAATGCACGGGCAAAATAGGCTTCACCACAACATTGGTCGAGTTTGTCCAGTTGTTCATCATTGGTGACGTTCTTTCTTACATTGTCCACTCTGTCGAGCAGAAAGTTGCAACGGTTGATAACCATATAGAGCGAACCGTAGACGGCCTCAATGTCTGTATTAGTGGCGAGGATGTTCTTCCACCGCCAGATATCCCCGTACACGTTTGTATTTCCATTTACTCCATATACAAAGTCGGTTTGCAAGTCGGGCAACAAGGTAAGATTGCCCGAATAAAGGGCACTGCTCTTGAATGCGTCGTAGATGCCGATTACTGCGAGGTCTACGTCCTTTACCGTCTGGATTGCCTTGTCAAAGGGTATCGAGTCTTCGGGAAATTTGTCCAGACAAGATACACAACAGAGTGCCAGCGCAACCGATGTAATATATAATTTGAATTTACTTATCATTTTTGTTACTATCATATTTAGAATGAAACTTCAACACCTAACGTAAACTGACGCGAAGCTGGGTATTGTGCTCGATAGATATTGCTTGCCACTTCAGGATCGAGCCCTTTGAATCCGGTGAAGGTCAGCAAGTTCTGCCCTTGCAGGTAGATGCGGGCGGAAGAGAAGAAATTACTTTTCTTGAACCATGCCTGCGGCAATACGTAAGCTAATGTTAGATTTTTCAGACGAAGGAACGATGCGTTTTCAAGGAAACGATCATCAAGTTGTGCTACTACGCCATAGCGCGGGATGTCTGTGACGTCTCCCGGTTTTTTCCATCTGTCGTACAGAAGTCGTTTGGACTGGTTGTAGGAACTGTACAATCCGTTACTCTCTTCGAAGAAACGGTCGTTGTTCATCACCCAGCGGTTCGCCATCCAGCTGAACTGTGCCGACAATGAAAGCCCTTTCCATGCAAGGCTTGTCCCAAAACCGCCTGCCCAAGGAGAATCGAAGGTTTTACCTGTCATTACTTTGTCTTCTTCGCGGAATTCGGTGGTCAGTTCGCCGTCTTTTGTGTACCACAGAGCGTCGCCGTTGGCGGGGTTCACTCCGGCATAGCGATTGAGGAAGAACTCGTGTACGGGATGTCCTACAACGAACTTAAGTCCGGTGGTAGATTGCACATACTCCGTCACGCCATTGTAGAGTTCCACCAATTTATTCTTGTTGTAAGAAACGTTGGCACTAACGTTCCAGGTGAAGTCTTTCGTACGGATAATGTCTGCATTAGCTGAGATTTCTACACCTCGGTTCACCATTGCTCCTATGTTTTCCCAACGGTTCTTCTCACCAGTCAATGCGTATGATTGCGGTACGAGCATCAGTATATTGGTCGTCTTCTTGTGGTAGAAGTCAACATCCAGACCGATACGGTTGATAAAGCTCAAGCGTAGGCCGACGTTGTTGGTCCATGTCTGTTCCCAACCCAAAGTCGAATTACCGCTTTGCATAGGATAGATTCCGGCTTGCCCAAGATAGTTGGGACCTCCTGATACCAATGCAAGATGGTCGTAGTTAGGTATTTCCGAGTTACCGGACGTACCAGTGCTCAGAGCTATTTGTGCGCCCGATAACCATTTAACATCTTTCAGGAACGCTTCGTTCTTGATGTTCCACATGAAGCCAAGCGACCAAAAGCCCCCCCAACGGTTCTGTTTACCAAAACGCGAAGAAGCATCTGTACGTACTGCCGCTTCGGCATAATATAAGTCCTTAAAATTGTATTCGCCACGGAAGAAGAACGACAGATAGTAATAGGAACTATTGTTGTCTACCCAACTGGTAGCGCGCGTACCGGAACTTAGAGTTGTGAGCATATCGTGTGCTTGCCCTACTGCGATTGCCTGGAAACCTGTAGACTGATAGTTTACTGCTTCTTGTCCCAGCATGAAGTTGAATGAATGGTTGTCGTTCAGTGCCCAACGGTAGTTTGCCGTGGTGGTTTCGCTCAAACTGAGGATGTCCGACGAACTGCGACCGGCAGAACCCGATTCGTTGTTGATGATATAGCTAGGGAAAGACTGCATGAAGGCTGTCGAATGTGTATAGTCTACACCAAACTGAGTATGGATGGTCAGGTTTTTAACTGGCGTAATATCGGCAAATACGGTAGACAATAATTTATATTTCTTATATTGCACGGGATTATTAGCCATCCATTCAATCGGGTTTTGTCCCGTTCCCGTCCATGTCCCGTTATTTTCAGAAGCTAGCGAGCCGTCTTCATTGTAGGGATTCCAATAGGGGAGCATGAAACGTGAGCCGGCAATCGGTGTATAGAGTGCCATAGCACCTTCTTCCGCCTGCTGCACTTCTTCGTAAGTGGTCATCGTGCTAGTACCTACCTTGAGCCAGTTGCTTGCTTTTACTTCAGCATTGGCACGCATGTTGAAACGGCGGAAATTGGAACTTTGTGCAATACCTTCCTGATCGAAGAATCCGCCCGAAACATAGTAGTTCAGACGATCGGTGGCACGGTTAACCGAGAGTTCGTAGCTCTGCAACGGTGCGCTGTCGTTGAATACTTCGTTCAACCAGTTGACATTGGTGCGCGAGAGCAGTTCATAATCCTTTCCTTTATCTATTCCGATTTCCTGCTCAAAGCGGATACGTTCGGGAGTATCCATCAGCATCCATTTATCATCAGATGCGAGTTGAGAAATACCATACTGCGCACGTAAGGTGACTTTTGCTTTGTCGATAGACAGTCCTCGTTTGGTTGTAATCACTACCACACCGTTGGCCGCACGTGCTCCGTAGATAGAGGTGGACGATGCATCTTTCAGCACGGAGATAGATTCAATATCCCCCGGGCTGATGGTGTTGAAGTCTGAACTGGAGATAGGGACTCCGTCAAGAATAAACAGTGGAGATGTTCCCGAATTGATAGAGTTCGTACCGCGAATCTGGAAAACTGCCGCCTTGCTGGGCTCTCCGGAATTGGAGATGACCTGGAGTCCGGGCGTCTGTCCTTGCAGCGATTGGTCGAAACCTGCTGCCGGAACATTTTCCATCTTTTCTGCTTTCACGGTAGCTACGGAACCGGCAATGGTTCCTTTCTTACGAGTACCGTAGGCTACTACCACTACTTCATCTATCAGTTCTGCATCCGATTCGAGCACAACGTTCAACGTACCTGTTCTGGCGTTGACTTCATGCTTTTGCGACTGCATACCGATATAAGAAAAAATTAATGTGGCTTTTGCCGTACCTTTAATTTCAAGAGTATAGTTACCGTAGATATCAGTAACTATACCATTGGTACTTCCTTCTTGTAATACTGACACGCCAATCAATGGTTCATTATCCTCATGGGAAATGACCTTACCCTTTACCAGGAAATCTTGTGCATGGAGAGATTGGGCAGTCAGCACTGCAAGAAAGACAAACCAAAGAATAAACTTTCTCATTTTTGTCTTTAAACTATTATTGATTTTAATTGAAATTAATTTATTTCGTGTATATACATGTCTTTTAATGATAGTTCTGAAAAAGAAGAAAAGTCATCACGTTTTTTAATATTTTTCCAAATAATAGGTAACATTTTTCTGTTATTGAATTTAATTATCATTTAATACGATATATTGCATAATATTTTGCAAATATAATCAATATTATCAAGCACAAACCTCTATAAATAAAAAATAAATACATATAGCCATTTGATTAATTTATATCATACAAGACAAAGCGTCAAAACGAAACAAAGCACACAAATACAACAGAAAAAAACATATATTCACCAGCTATAATATTATAAAATTAGACTTATTTATGTCATATTGAACAAAATATTAATTATACTAAAAACGCCAATATCATATATAAAAAATTACAATAAAAGACTGCATTGTTTGGATAATTATGTCCGAACATCTTGCTTTCGAGCAGTTCTTTATTGAAAGACAAACATCTGACTTCCACAAAATTCTGTTTACTCTGCTTACTATTATGTATGGCTTGCACTCCGTCGGGGAGAAAAACATCGCATAAATCTACGTCAGGCGATTGAATTTCCAGTTATTTGACAGCAGTTCTTCATTCACCTGCCTGACACACTTCATAACCCCAAGTTCCAGTATAAGAGTTCAAAAGCTGTGAATCTGGACTTCATCATCAATAATAAAAATTTTATTCAAACAATTTGTCTACATTAAGAGCCTGTTTAAATTTTCCTGAGATTATGTTAGATAGGCTTTACCGACCAGTTTTTATTCGTCACATAGTCTCCGTCATGCTGCTCACAACAACAGAAAATATACTCGAAAGCAACTCTCAAAACTGTGTCGGGCAAAACTCGGAGCAGGCTCTTAATAACCCACTTTTCATTCATTAATAGAAAAGTTCTCTTTCATTAACTGTAAACTTCTTATTATCAGCATGTAAACTTATTTTTCATTAACCGTAATCTATAAACGCAAGCTTCGTTTATAAAAACAAAGGCTTTGATTATAAAAACAAAGCTTGCAATTATATAATCAAAGCTTGTGTTTATAGTTTGCATCGAATGAAAAGAAAGTTTCCTTCCTGTCCGAAGGAACTTTATACTTAATGGGCGGGAAGTTTTCTATTAATAGCCAAGAGCGCAACTGTTAATACCCCTTCCGCCAACTACAGACGGACGCGACAAGAAAAGCTGGGGTAAGAGCTATAATATTATGACTGAAGAGAATTTAAACAGGCTCTAATATAGAAGAATGGAAAACAGGATGCGCAAATATATTTTTTTATCTGAATCCATGAACATTTCTTCGACACTGTTTGTTATTTCCATAGGAAACTATTTACACTATAAAAAAGATGAAAATAATTATTATAGGGGGAGTTGCAGGAGGAGCCACCACTGCTGCCCGAATCAGACGAGTAGATGAAACAGCAGAAATTATCCTTTTGGAAAAAGGAAAGTATATATCATACGCCAATTGCGGTCTTCCTTATTATATAGGAGGAGTGATAGAGGAACGGGATAAATTGTTCGTGCAAACGCCCGAAGCCTTCTCTACACGCTTCCGTGTGGATGTACGTACAGAAAACGAAGCGATTTTCATTGACCGGAAAAGAAAGACAGTGACCATCCGGCAAAGCAATGAAGACACTTATGAGGAGAGCTACGATAAATTAGTCATCTCCACCGGAGCCTCCCCGGTACGTCCTCCTCTTCCGGGAATCGACCTTAGTGGAATCTTCACACTAAGGAATGTCACCGACACGGATCGGATCAAAGAATATATCAGGAACCACACTCCGCGAAAAGCCGTTATCGTAGGAGCCGGATTTATCGGTCTGGAGATGGCGGAAAACTTACATGCACAGGGAGCAAAAGTATCGATTGTGGAAATGGGCAACCAAGTGATGACTCCTATCGACTTCTCGATGGCATCGCTCGTTCACCAGCACTTGATGGATAAAGGAGTCAATCTTTATCTGGAACAAGCTGTCGCCTCTTTTAGCCGGGACGGAAAGGGATTGAAAGTAACGTTCAAGAATGGTCAGTCCATTTCTGCCGATATCGTTATCCTGTCGATCGGAGTACGCCCGGAAACCAGTCTGGCACGAGCTGCCGAACTGACTATCGGTCCCGCAGGAGGTATTGCCGTGAATGATTACCTGCAAACGTCTGATAAATCGATTTATGCCATCGGTGACGCAATCGAGTTCCGCCATCCGATCACCGGAAAACCCTGGCTCAACTATCTTGCCGGACCTGCCAACCGTCAAGGACGCATCGTTGCAGACAACGTTCTCGGGGCAAAAATACCTTACGAGGGTTCTATCGGCACTTCAATTGCAAAAGTTTTCGACATGACCGTTGCTTCAACCGGTTTACCCGGCAAGCGTCTGCGTCAGGAAGAGATAGATTATATGTCATCTACCATCCATCCCGCCTCTCATGCCGGCTACTATCCGGATGCCATGCCGATGAGTATCAAAATCACTTTCGACAAAAAGACGGGAAGATTGTACGGCGGGCAAATCGTCGGTTACGACGGAGTGGACAAACGGATTGACGAACTCGCGCTTGTCATCAAACACGAGGGAACGATCTACGACCTGATGAAAGTGGAACAAGCGTATGCTCCTCCGTTCTCTTCGGCCAAAGATCCGGTAGCACTGGCAGGATATGTAGCGGAAGACATCATTACCGGCAAAACCAATCCGGTATATTGGAGAGAGTTACGGGATATCGAAATGGAAAATAAGTTCCTTCTGGATGTCCGCACTCCGGACGAATATTCTTTAGGCAGCTTACCGGGTGCCGTGAATATTCCGCTGGATGAACTTCGTGACCGGCTGGCCGAACTGCCGAAAGATAAAATGATTTATACCTTCTGTGCTGTCGGGCTACGAGGCTATCTTGCCTACCGGATATTGACCCAGCATGGATTTGACAAGGTGCGTAATCTCTCGGGAGGGCTGAAAACTTATCGAGCTGCCACTGCTCCGATTATCATACACGAAGAAAATGGTGTCACGGCTACCGTCACCGCCGATGCCCTTGCAAGCCCCGCTAAAACAGTTCGGGTAGATGCTTGCGGGTTACAATGTCCCGGCCCGATTTTGAAAATGAAGAAAACAATGGATACACTGGTGTCAGGCGAACGGGTAGAAATCACCTCAACCGATCCGGGATTTCCGCGTGACGCTGCCGCATGGTGCAGTTCGACGGGCAATCAACTGATTTCGAAAGACAGCTCCGGAGGAAAATCTATTGTTGTCATAGAAAAAGGAGAACCAAAATCGTGCAATATTGTTACTTCATGTGAGGGCAAAGGAAAAACCTTTATCATGTTTAGTGATGATTTGGATAAAGCTTTGGCCACTTTTGTACTAGCAAACGGCGCAGCAGCTACGGGACAAAAAGTCACCATCTTCTTTACGTTCTGGGGACTGAACGTTATCAAGAAGTTGCACAAACCGGAAACTGAAAAGGATATTTTCGGAAAAATGTTTGGCATGATGCTACCTTCCAGCTCTAAAAAACTGAAACTTTCTAAGATGAGTATGGGCGGAATAGGCGGAAAAATGATGCGGTATATCATGAACCAAAAAGGGATTGACTCACTGGAATCCCTGCGCCAGCAAGCGCTGGAAAACGGTGTGGAATTTATTGCTTGCCAGATGTCAATGGACGTGATGGGAGTCAAACAAGAAGAGCTTCTGGACGAGGTGAGCATTGGCGGTGTAGCAACATATATGGAACGGGCGGATAACGCAAACGTCAATCTATTTATTTAAAAAATGAACAAATGAAATATTTAAATAGTGTATGAAAACAATATGTGCAATGCGTGATGTATTCAAAGCAATGGGAAACTTTGAAACAGCATTTGAAAAAATGTACCAGATAACGCTTAATGAAGCAATGATATTGTGTGCCCTTAAAGAGGCTTCGGACAAAGTGACGGCTACCAACCTGTCTAAACAAACCGAACTAAGCCCCTCACACACATCCAAAATGCTGCGGATACTAGAAGAAAAAGGACTAATCGTCCGATCACTCGGAAGTGAAGACCGGAGGCAGATGTATTTCCATCTGACTCAATTGGGTAAACAACGGGTAACCGAACTGGAACTTGATAAGGTAGAAATACCGAATCTGCTAAAACCCTTGTTTCGATAAACGGATTTTTCAAATAAATATCTGTAGATAACAAACGGTGGGCAAACTCCCTATACATAGGGCAGAGTGCCCGCCGTTTTTCTTTCCGTTGTCACAAAGAGAGATGTTAATTCTCCGGCAAAATCAATCTCCAAGCGAACCTTTTTCCGACATTTCTTGTTACTTGTATCAAAAGCTCAAGGTACCTGGGCATGATTTTATATAACCTAAACATTATAAAAGATATGAAGAAATTAATTCCTATTTTATTGGCGGTCTTTGCACTCACTTCATGCGAAAAAGATCCGGACATGAGTAAACTGGATGACAACTATCTGGTATACACTAACTACGACAAGAAAGCCGATTTCAAAGTTCCTACATTCTACCTGGCACCACAGATTCTGGTCATCAACGATAGCAAAGAGCCGGAATATCTCGAAGGTGAAGGCGCAGCACAAATTCTGGCCGCCTATACAGACAATATGGTAGCCAGAGGTTACCAAGCAGCAGCCGACCGGGAAAACGCAGATCTTGGCATCCAAGTAAGTTACATCGAAAGCACTTACTATTTCACCAGCTACACACGACCTGAGTGGTGGTGGGGATATCCCGGTTATTGGGGACCTGACTACTGGGGTGGCAACTGGGGCGGTGGATGGTACTACCCGTATGCAGTAACATATAGTTATAGCACCAACTCCTTCC
The DNA here is from genome assembly GCF_001688725.2 of Bacteroides caecimuris. NCBI lineage: Bacteria > Pseudomonadati > Bacteroidota > Bacteroidia > Bacteroidales > Bacteroidaceae > Bacteroides > Bacteroides caecimuris. The sequence continues at coordinate 3,674,670 of NZ_CP015401.2, forward strand.
TGACAGAAATGGTGAACTTGAAAGCCGAACAAGGAGACAATAAAAAACTACCTATTGTATGGACAAGTTATCTCACCGGATTTGAAACCGGTTCCAAAGAGATCAACCGTACTCTTGCGATAGAAGCTGTCAACCAGTCATTTACACAGTCACCTTATCTTACTAACAAATAAACAACTACAACTGTTATGAAAACAATAAAAAACATATACCTCAAGGTAGTAGCCTTAGCGGCTATTGCCATCGCCTTCGCTATGCCGGCTAAGGCACAGCTATCAGACAATGGATATGCGAATATCGACTGGCAGTTCAACGCTCCGCTAAGTAACAATTTTGCTGATAAAGCAAGCGGTTGGGGGATGAACGTCGAAGGTGGTTATTTCGTGACCCCTAACATCGGTTTGGGTCTTTTCCTCAACTATCACAGTAATCACGAATATGTAGGTCGCCAAACTTTCCAAATGGGTAATGGCGAAGTCACTACCGATCAGCAACATACCATTTTCCAATTGCCTTTCGGTGCTGCCGCACGTTACCAATGGAACCGCGGTGGAACTTTCCAACCTTACATCAGTGCTAAACTAGGTGCTGAATATGCTAAAATCCGCTCTAATTTCAGCATGCTGGAAGCAAGAGAAAACAGTTGGGGATTCTATGCTTCTCCGGAAATCGGTTTCAATATATTCCCATGGGCTTACGGACCAGGACTACACGTTGCTTTATACTACAGCTACGGTACCAACAAGGCTGACGTACTGCATTACAATGTAGACGGATTGAGTAACCTCGGCTTCCGCGTGGGTGTATCGTTCTAAAAAGAAACGGTAACTATCATAATATTACATTAATAACAAAGTAAAAGGTGGCTTGTTTATACATCCACCTTTTACTTTCTTTTTTAAATACGGATCATCTTTCCTATTTGTTCTGCATCGCATCGTAAATAGCTCCCTGTATCCGCTCACGAATGTGCAATTGATTCAATTTTCGATTGGTTACGTCCGGATAAATCCGGTTGCTGAGAAATACATAAACCAGTTCATTCACCGGGTCTGCCCATGCACATGTACCGGTAAATCCGGTATGACCGTACACTCCGACAGGTGCGGAAGGAGCACAATTTCCTTTCTTCGGATCATCAGCATCCGGTTTGTCGAAGCCTAATCCACGTCGACTGATCTTCGATGTTTCCGTAGTAAACAACTGGCAGGTTTCTTTACTTAGATAGCGTCGACCGTCTATTTCTCCTCCATTCAGCAACATCTGATAAACGCAGGCTACCTCACGGGCTGTAGAGAAAAGTCCGGCATTACCTGCCAACCCGCCAAAGAAAGCGGAAGCCTCATCATGCACAAATCCCTGCAAGGTCTCTTTACGCAAAAAACGGTCTTTGTTGGAAGGAATAATTTCCGATTTGGCAAAACGGCGTAAAGGCAAGTAGCCTGTATGCTCCAACCCCATCGGTTCGTAAAACTCATGTTGCAGATAGGCTTCCATAGGCATACCTGCCAGTCGTTCTACCAACATACCCAACAGAATGAATCCGACATCACTATATACATAGCGTTTCTGCCTTAACGGAACTTCTATTATTTTCTCTTCCACCACCTTCCGGAAGGAACGGTTTAGCCACAAGCTATCGCAGATTTGAACAGTGTAATCACCGGTCTTGACGGGAGAGACGTATTCACTTTTGAATTTGAACTTCGGATTCGCCCATGAAACCGTTCCCAACTGTAACGGATGCTGGGCATCTTTGCGTGCGCTGAACAATCTTCCGTCATAACTATCTTTATCAATGGCTTCTTGGTAGAAAGGAATCCAGGAAGGTAAACCGGACTGATGGTACAGGATTTCCTGAATCGTTATATCTTTCTTATCGGTATGTTGCAAAAACGGTAAATGATCTGAAATCTTATCTGTCAGATTGAAACGTCCCTTATCGTAGAGTTTCATGATGGCAAGCAAAGTGCCCGTCGTCTTTGATAGGGAAGCTAAATCGTAGATACTGGTAGATTCGACACGCGGACTTCCTTTACCCGCATAAGTACCGAAAGATTTGTCGAACATGATATGACCGTTTTTCAACACTACCACCTGGCAACCGGGATAAGCCCCCTGGCGAATACCGTCTAATGCGATAGAATCGATGCGCTTCAGATGAATGGAAGAAAACCCATATTCTTCCGGCACGAAATGCAACGGTGTCTTGGGAGTAATAATCACCCCTGCACCCGTTGGAAACAATTTTCCCAAGCTTGCCGACAACTGTCCGTCTGCGGATGCCTTGGCAAATAACACATCTGCGACCTGACGCTGCACGTCTACATTATAACTATGTCCCAACACGACCGCCGAAGCATGAGACACAGCCCGCTGAATCTGCAACATCATCTTCCCGGGAGTGAAGAACAGATAAATAGCCGGACTTTGAGGAGCAAACTTCGCAAAGAAAGGCTGATAAGAAGCCAGCCGCTGTTCGCTAATGGCTACAATGATTCGTTTATAGGCAGACAGAGAATCACGCAACCGTCGGTTTTGCTCTTCTGTCTGATTAGCGCGAAGGCAAAAGCGGGTCAAAGAGGTATAACGGGAAAGCTGTTTGGCCAACACATCAGTTTTCCCGGGATTTCCCACTTCGAGCAGTGCAATCTTCTGTTCCTTATCTGCATGTAGAGGGAGGATATGATTCTTGTTATTCAAAACGGTTATTGCCGCTAAATTCAACCGACGAATCAGGTCACGTGTCTGCGGACTGTTAATGCGTTGTTCCAAACCGGATAATTGTACATACGATTTCTTCTTAAGTCCCAACACATATTTATAAGTCAAGACTTTGCGGCATTTGTTTTCAATCTCTTCACGGCTTAGTTCTCCTTTTTCAACAGCAGCCAGTACGGCCGATATCTCGTACTTCAGGTTGCGGGGAGACAGTATCATATCATTACCTGCTTTCAAAGCCTGCAAACTGACATTTCCATTTCCTGCCACACCTTTCATGGCAAGCGCGTCGGTAAATATCAGCCCTTTGAACGCCAGTTCATCGGTCAGCAAATCATACACAACATTACGAGACAAAGAAGACGGAAGCCCGCCAATAGGTTCAATCACAGGAACTTGCAGATGCCCCACCATCATACCGCCCAGTCCGGCACGGATGGCCTCTTTAAAAGGATAAAGTTCCACACTATCCAGACGCTCGCGGGTAAAAGGAAGTATGGGAAGCGCTTTATGCGAATCGACATCGGTATCCCCGTGTCCGGGAAAGTGCTTGCATACAGATAACACCCCGCCACCTTCCAAACCGGAAGCATAAGCAACTACCTTATTTGCCACCTGTTTCGGATCTTCGCCAAAAGAACGGGTATTGATGACGGGATTTTTAGGGTTTATATTCACATCCGCCACGGGAGCAAAGTTTACCTGTACTCCAATCTGCCGGCATTGGCGGGCAACTTCACGTCCGTACTCATAAAGCAACCTGTTGTCGCGGATACATCCCAGCACCATATTTCGCGGGAAGACAGGCGTACCGTGCAAGCGCATAGACAATCCCCATTCTCCATCAAAGGTAATCATCAAAGGGACTTTAGCTTGTCGCTGCGCACGGTTCGTCAGTTCAACCTGTTTTTGCATCTTCCCACCGGAAAAGAGAAGGCCGCCTACTTTATAAGTGTCGATGACTTCGCGCAGCAGATCCAGGTTTTGTTTAGTGTCTACCGGAGCAATGGTATAGATGAATAACTGACCTACTTTTTCTTTAAAAGAAAGTTTATCCATCACCGAATCAACCCAGTGCCGGCAGTTCTTTTCCTGAAGGGCTTTGTACACCAGCAAAGGTTCAACGGTGGTAGCATTCTGCGCCGGACTCGAAACTGTGCCGGCCGCAATAAGAAATAAAAACGTTACTATTAAGGGAATTATCTTCATTTATGTTTCAATGTAAAATCAAGACGGCCTACACGAACACCACTTTTTCCAGTGTGCATGACAGGCACCTCTTTTCCGTCCATATTCAAGTATGTTTTGGGACCTTCCATAAACGTATGGGAGTGTCCGCCCAGAATCACGTCGATATTGTGTGTTCTGGCAACCAGATGTTCATCCATCTGAATGCCCAGATGAGACAGGCATACGACCAGATCACAGCCTTCTTCCTCTTTCAACAAGGTAGCTATCTCGTTGGATACACGGATAGGATCTTCATAAACGACTCCTTCGCATTTATTGGCCTGAATCATTCCTTCCGGCTGGGTTCCGAGACCGAACACACCAATTCTCAAACCATATTTCTCCAGAACGACGTAGGGCTTGACTATATCTTTTAACACCGTAGCATCCAGATTGTAATTGGCACAAACAACCGGGAAATCAGCCATCTTGAAAATGCGGACCATATTATCCATATCGAAATCAAACTCATGATTACCGACCGTCATTGCGTCATAACCCATTTCATTCATCAGTTTGATTTCTACCTCTCCGCGGAACATATTATAATAAGGTGTTCCCTGAGAAATATCTCCGCAATCGAAAAGCAATACATTCTTATGATCTTTGCGGAACTGTTCGAGAAAAGCAGCCCGGCGGACAAAACCACCTTTGTCATAATATCGGTCGCCTTTCTGATTGACAGGTTCGATACGGCTATGCACATCGCTGGTTTGTAAAATGATCACTTCTTTGGTTTCCTGCGCAAAGATTGAAAAAGTGAAGCCCAATGCAAGACATAGCAGGAATAATATCTGAAATCTTTTCATATTCAATATTTTTAGATTCTCCTTTTTATTTTATGGTAATACGTCCGTCCAGTTTGGAGGTAATCACTTTGCCTTCGGCTGTCTGTTTGCGTACATAATCAAGAAATAGTCCGCGCAAGGTAGCATTTTCGGGACAGACTCTCTTTTCTGCCTGCAGGAAAGCATCCATCTGTCCGTTTCCGTCTGCCAGATAGTCGATAGTAGCTACTGTATAAAGCTGGTCATCTTTTAGCGGTTTTCCGGCAATAAATGCATTCAGCAGCTTTCCGTCTTTTGTGATTTCGAGACGGGCACCGCTCACTCCTTCGCCATGCAAAGATGCAATTGCTTCAAACAGATGTCTCAAATCTGTCCCTTTCATAGTCAACACACAAAGTGAATTCTCGAAAGGAAGAATTTCAAAAATATCTCCTACTGTGATATCTCCTTCAGGCAAGATATTACGCAGACCGCCCATATTTACCAATCCCATATCAGCCGGTTTCCCCAACACCTGAACAGCCGCTTGTTGCAAAACACCTGCAACAAGATTGGAAAGTAAACTTTCGGGACCTCCTTTGTCCATTTTCATCGCACTGGTGCCGATGACTTCATACATCATCGCATCCACCTTTTCCTTATAAGGTTTTAAAATTTCGGTAGCTTTCACGTCAGGAGTGGTGTCCCAAACAGAATCAATCGTTATCATGCCACCCTCTACTTTGGTTACTTCGTACTGTGCCGTATTCTCGCGTGCGGTTCGGCAGGAAGTAAACAGAAAACCTCCTGTCAACGCTACCACCATCAGATACTTTACATAAGTCTGTTTCATGTTCGCTCTTTTTTAGATATGCTACAAATATACGAAAACATTTGGCTATCTGGCAAATAATTCGTTACTTTGCACCGCTTTCGCGCAATCGCTGTCAAGAGAAGAGATACTTGGTATGTTGCGTTGTAACGATGAAACAATTTAATAATAAACAACAATGGATTTAATTAAAATTGCAGAAGAAGCATTTGCTACCGGAAAACAGCATCCGAGCTTCAAAGCAGGAGACACTGTAACAGTGGCATATCGTATTATCGAGGGTAACAAAGAACGTGTACAGTTGTACCGTGGTGTTGTTATCAAAATCGCCGGTCACGGAGACAAGAAACGTTTTACTGTACGTAAAATGTCAGGAACTATAGGCGTAGAAAGAATTTTCCCAATCGAATCACCGGCTATTGATAGCATCGAAGTGAATAAGGTAGGTAAAGTTCGTCGCGCTAAATTGTACTACCTGCGTGCTCTTACTGGTAAGAAAGCTAGAATCAAAGAAAAAAGAGTTAACGGCTAAGCGCCGGACCTTTCGATTCGAAATAAAAAAGGGGAACCTCATAATAAATGAAGTTCCCCTTTTTTATTGCTGCCATTCCCGCAAACATTTTCTCAACCATTTTACCTCTATGAGAAAAAATTCTCATACCTATGGGAATAAAATCCTTTCCGAATAGGCCGTAGATGACTTTAAATAGCGGAAAGGAATCATAAAACAAAGCCCCGAAAGTCATAGACTCCCGAGGCTTCATTACCTTTATTATAATAATGATATATTATTCCTTCAAATCTTTCAGTTCCCAAGCCAATGCACTGGCACCCAATACAGCAGCATCGGAGTCTTTCAGCTCGGAAACGAGCAATTTCGTCTTGCCTTTATAGATATTCAACACATTGTCGTCAATTGACTTCTGAATCGGTTTCATGATATAATCCCCCGATTTAGCCAACCCACCGAACAATACAATGGCTTCAGGGCTGGAGAATGCAATAGCATCCGCCAAAGCTTCACCCAAGATATTACCTGTAAATTCGAAGATTTCCTGTGCCAGTTTATCCCCTTGTACAGCTGCGTCATATACATCTTTTGAAGTAATGTTTTCTGCAGGAATGTTACGAAGCAAGCTGGCATCCGTACGAGCGGCAAGGAATTCGCGAGCTGTGCGAGCCACACCGGTAGCCGAACAGTAAGTTTCCAGACATCCCTTACGGCCACAACCGCAGATACGACCGTCGCGACGAGCGATCACGTGACCTAATTCACCTGCAAAACCGTCATGTCCATACACCATCTGACCGTTGATAACAATACCACTACCCACACCGGTACCCAGTGTGATCATGATAAAGTCTTTCATACCACGGGCAGCGCCATAAGTCATTTCACCGATAGCGGCAGCATTTGCATCGTTTGTCAAAGCAGTGGGGATACCCAGTCTTTCTTCAAACATGGCAGCCAACGGAAGAATTCCTTTCCAAGGCAAGTTCGGAGCAAATTCAATTGTTCCCGTGTAATAGTTACCATTCGGAGCACCGATACCGATACCTCTGATTTTATCAACGCCACCATTAGCAATAATCAATGGAAGCAGGTTTTTACACACTTCATCAGCGTATTCTTCTACTGTAGGATAACCAGATGTTTTGATTGAACTGCTGGCAATAATAGTTCCGCGTGCGTCTACAATTCCAAAGACGGTATTCGTTCCGCCTATGTCAATACCTACTACGTAGGGCTTTTCCATGTTTGAATTCATGATACTTTTATTTAAAAGGGTTAGTTAATCATTAAGTTTACTGCACACAAATTACGTAAAGAAGATTGAGTCTACAAAATGTTTTTCAAAAAAAGTTCAACCTCTTTGCAACTTTTCGTGTCTTGCAGTCGTCTAATAGTAGAAAATTATTAGAAAACAGAATCTAAATACAGAAAATTGTGATACTACTAACAAATGTCAACAAGACCTACAACAACGGAGCGCCTCTCCATGTGCTTAAAGGTATCAATCTCAATATCGAACAGGGAGAATTTGTTTCCATCATGGGAGCATCCGGGTCTGGGAAATCAACTTTACTCAATATATTGGGAATTCTCGACAACTACGACACCGGAGAGTATTATCTGAATAACGTACTCATCAAAAACTTAAGCGAAACCAAAGCTGCCGAATACCGGAACCGCATGATCGGATTTATCTTCCAGTCATTCAACCTGATTTCTTTTAAAGATGCCGTAGAGAATGTAGCACTTCCTTTATTTTATCAAGGGATAAGCCGCAAGAAGCGAAATGCACTTGCCTTGGAATATCTCGACCGTCTGGGTTTAAAAGACTGGGCACATCACATGCCCAACGAAATGAGTGGCGGTCAGAAACAACGTGTGGCAATCGCACGGGCTTTAATCACCCAACCGCAAATCATTCTGGCAGATGAGCCTACGGGAGCTTTGGACAGTAAAACTTCCGTGGAAGTGATGCAAATTCTGAAAGATCTTCATAAACTGGGAATGACGATTGTAGTTGTCACCCACGAAAGCGGAGTTGCCAATCAGACAGACAAGATTATACATATCAAAGACGGAGTCATCGAACGTATTGAAGATAATATCGACCACGATGCCTCTCCGTTCGGCAAAAACGGTTTCATGAAATAAGTATTAAAAATGATTGATATTTGGCAAGAAATATACAGTACCATCAAGCGTAACAAGCTAAGGACTTTTCTTACAGGATTTGCTGTGGCATGGGGTATCTTTATGCTGATCGTCCTGTTAGGCGCTGGAAACGGATTGATCCATGCATTCGAGCAATCGGCTTCCGAACGTGCCATGAACTCCATCAAGATTTTTCCGGGATGGACCAGCAAATCATACGATGGACTGAAAGAAGGAAGACAAGTGCAACTGGATAATAAAGACGTGGATGCTACCGGCCATTATTTTCCGGACCATGTCATTAAAGCCGGAGCAACCGTGTGGCAAGGAAGCATTAACTTAAGTTTCGGACAAGAATACGTCAGTTTGAATCTTTCCGGTGTATATCCCAACCATACGGAAGTAGAAGTGGTGAAACTCTTCAAAGGACGTTTCATCAATGAAATTGATATTAAAGAGCGCCGGAAAGTAATGGTGCTCCATAAAAAGACAGCAGAGATTCTTTTCGATAAAACGCATACCGAGCCTATCGGGCAGTTTGTCAATGCCGGTAATGTGGTTTATCAGGTAGTAGGGCTGTATAATGATAAAGGAGACAGCGGAGACAGCGATGCTTACATCCCCTTCACCACCCTGCAAACGATTTACAACAAAGGAGACAAGCTGAATAACCTTGTCATGACTACCAAGAACCTGGAAACGATAGAAACGAATGAAGCATTTGAAGCTCATTACCGCAAGGTGCTGGGGGCCAATCATCGCTTTGACCCGACAGACCATAGTGCTATCTGGATTTGGAACCGGTTTACCAACTACTTGCAACAGCAGCAAGGCTCGAACATGCTACGCATCGCTATCTGGGTGATCGGTATCTTTACGCTGTTAAGCGGGATTGTAGGAGTGTCCAACATCATGCTGATTACCGTAAAAGAACGTACCCGTGAATTCGGTATCCGCAAAGCTCTGGGTGCCAAGCCGCTTTCTATCCTCTGGCTGATTATCGTAGAGAGTGTCACCATTACCACGATATTCGGATATATAGGTATGGTGGCGGGCATCGGAGTGACCGAATGGATGAATAACGCCTTTGGCAATCAGACAATGGATACCGGAATGTGGACGGAAACTGTTTTCCTGAATCCGACAGTAGATATAAGAATCGCCATACAGGCTACACTCACATTAATAATAGCTGGTACGTTAGCCGGATTATTCCCTGCCCGAAAAGCAGTCAGCATCCGACCAATCGAAGCACTTAGAGCAGATTAAGACTATGAGAATAGATATGGATACTTGTGAGGAAATCCTCATTACCATTACAAGAAATAAAACGAGAAGCCTGCTGACTGCATTCGGTGTTTTCTGGGGAATCTTTATGCTCGTCGCCCTGATCGGCGGCGGACAAGGACTGGAAGGCATGATGAAAAAGAACTTTGAAGGATTCGCGACCAACTCCGGCTTCCTTGCCGCGCAGAAAACGGGCGAAGCTTACAAAGGTTTCCGCAAAGGCAGATGGTGGAATCTGGAAGCTATCGACATCGAGCGCCTCCGTTCACAAGTCAAAGATGTGGAGGTCATTACTCCTTCCATTGCCCGTTGGGGTTCCAAAGCTGTATACGAAGATAAGAAATACGATTGCAGCGTGAAAGGATTATATCCGGAGTATCTCCACATCGAATCACAGGAAATGGCCTACGGCAGGTTTATCAACGAAGTGGATATACAGGAAGCGCGTAAAGTGTGTGTCATCGGAAAGCGTATCTATGAAAGCCTGTTCAAACCGGGAGAGGATCCTTGCGGAAAATACATACGTGTGGACGGAATTTATTATCAGGTAATCGGCATGTCTTCCTCCGAAGGGGATATGAACATACAGGGACGGGCTTCGGAAGCTGTCACCCTGCCCTTCACCACCATGCAGCAAACGTACAACTTAGGGGGACGGATCGATGTCATCTGCTTCACCGTGAAGCATGGCATCAAAGTGTCCGACGTACAACCGGAAATGGAGCAGATTATTAAAGCTGCGCATTATATCGCGCCTAACGACAAACAAGCACTTATGTACCTGAATGCGGAAGCAATGTTCTCGATGGTAGACAATCTGTTTACCGGCATCAACATACTGGTTTGGATGGTAGGATTGGGAACTCTGCTGGCAGGTGCCATCGGCGTATCTAATATTATGATGGTAACCGTGAAAGAACGTACCACCGAAATTGGCATCCGCCGGGCAATCGGCGCACGCCCCAAAGATATCCTGCAACAGATTCTATCGGAAAGTATGGTGCTTACCACTATTGCAGGAATGTGTGGAATCTCTTTTGCCGTCATGGTGTTGCAACTGGTAGAAATGGGAGCAAACGCCGACGGAGGAGACGTCTGTTTTCAGATTACCTTCGGACTGGCAATCGGCACTTGTGCTCTTCTGATCGCATTGGGAATGTTGGCAGGTCTGGCACCTGCTTACCGGGCTATGGCTATCAAACCGATTGAAGCTATCCGCGACGAATAAAGAGGTGCGAGGGATTTCAATTATTAATCGTAAACAATAGAAATATAAATAAAGTCATGAAAAAGTATCTGAAAATCACATTATTGGTAGTCATTGCTATCCTTCTTGTCGGAACATTCGTATTCCTTTATCAGAAGTCTAAACCCAAGGTAATCACTTACGAAATAGTAAAACCGGAAGTCACCGACCTCCAAAAGACCACAGTGGCTACCGGAAAGGTGGAACCGAGAGACGAAATTTTAATCAAACCGCAGATTTCGGGTATCATCGACAAAGTGTATAAAGAAGCCGGACAAGCTGTGAAGAAAGGGGAAGTGATTGCCAAAGTAAAAGTAATCCCAGAACTCGGACAACTGAATTCTGCAGAAAGCCGTGTGCGCCTGGCAGAGATTAATGCAACACAGGCAGAAACGGATTTTGCCCGTGTAAAGAAGTTGTACGAAGATCAGCTGATTAGCCGGGAAGAATATGAGAAAAGTGAAGTAGCTTTGAAGCAGGCTCGTGAAGAAAGACAAACGGCTAAAGATAATCTGGAAATCGTAAAAGAAGGGATTACTAAAAATAGCGCATCGTTCAGTAGTACGATGATTCGTTCTACCATCGACGGGTTGATTCTGGATGTACCTGTAAAAGCCGGTAACTCTGTAATTATGAGTAACACGTTCAATGATGGAACCACAATTGCTACGGTAGCCAACATGAGCGACATGATTTTCCGCGGTAATATTGATGAAACGGAAGTGGGACGTATCCACGAACAAATGCCGATCAAGCTGACAATCGGAGCTTTGCAGAATCTGACATTCAACGCCATTTTGGAATATATCTCTCCGAAAGGGATAGAAACCAACGGTGCCAACCAATTTGAAATCAAAGCTGCAATTACTATTCCGGATTCCGTTCAGATTCGTTCCGGATATTCGGCTAATGCGGAAATCGTGTTGCAAAGGGCAAGTCAAGTATTGGCAGTGCCCGAAAGCACTATCGAGTTTAATGGCGACTCTACATTTGTGTACATCATGACAGATTCAGTGCCCGAACAAAAGTTCCGGCGTACACAGGTGACTGCCGGAATGAGTGATGGAATCAAGATAGAAATCAAGAAAGGAATAACTGCACAGGACAAAATACGGGGTGCAGAGAAAAAAGATAAATAATTGAATTCGATGAAAACAATTCGTAAAACCATATCAGCCCTTCTGCTTGCCGGGGTCGGAATCACTTCTATCCAAGCGCAGAACAACTCTCCGCAAGCATGGACATTGCGGCAATGTATCGACTATGCCATCGAGCATAATATAGAGATTCGTCAATCCGCCAACAGTGTTGAAGCCAATAAAGTGAGTGTAAACACTAGCAAATGGACACGTCTTCCGAATTTGAGCGGTAGCGCCAGCCAAAACTGGAGTTGGGGACGTGCTGCTTCTCCGATAGATAACTCGTATAGTGACATTAACAGTGCCAATACCAGCTTCAGCTTGGGAACCAATGTACCTATATTTACCGGTTTGCAACTGTCTAACCAATATTCACTTGCCAAGTTGGATTTAAAAGCCGCTATAGAAGATTTGAATAAAGCCAAAGAAGACATTGCAATCAATGTCACTTCCGCTTATTTGCAGGTTTTATTCAACCAAGAATTAAGTAAGGTAGCCCATAATCAGGTAAATTTAAGCAAAGACCAGCTAAAGCGTATCCAAGGGCTCCACGGAGTAGGTAAAGCGTCCCCTTCTGAAGTGGCCGAAGCACAAGCCCGTGTCGCACAGGACGAAATGACTGCTATACAATCAGACAATATGCACAAGTTGTCATTATTAGACCTCACCCAGCTTTTGGAATTACCTACGCCTGAAGGATTCGTGCTCGAAAGTCCTAAGGAAGAACTTGAGTTCGAATCTCTCACTCCACCGGATGATATATATACACAGGCTCTTGCTTACAAGCCAAGTATTAAGGCTGCAGAATACCGTTTGCAAGGTAGCCTTAATAGCATTCGTATTGCTCAAAGTGCATTCTATCCACAACTCTCTTTCAGCGCCGGTTTGGGTAGCAATTACTATACGGTGAGCGGAAGATCAGGAAACAGCTTCGGCAGTCAGATAAAGAACAACCTGAATAAGTATGTAGGGTTCAACTTGAGCATTCCGATCTTTAATCGTTTTTCTACACGAAACCGGGTACGTACCGCGCGTTTACAACAAATAGACTTATCTTTGAGATTGGATAACGCAAAGAAAGCACTCTACAAAGAGATTCAGCAGGCTTGGTATAATGCTCTAGCTGCAGAAAGCAAATACAATTCCAGTGAAGTGGCAGTGAAAGCCAACGAGGAGTCTTTCCGCCTGATGAGCGAAAAGTTCAATAACGGCAAAGCTACCTTTGTAGAATATAATGAAGCCAAACTTAATCTGACTAGGGCTCTTTCGGATAAGTTGCAAGCAAAATATGACTATCTGTTCCGGACTAAAATTCTGGATTTCTACAAAGGACAAGTCATTGAATAAAAAGAAATATATTTGAGTTTAGTATAGTAGTTCCTTAAAACATATCCGTTTGCGACATCAGATAGATTACAAAACGTTTCGCACAGCAAGGAGTAATAAGTAAAATCGAGGCGGATAGTATCCGCCCCGACATCCAAGTTACGGGCGACGCCCGAAATAGTCTAGCCAGTGAAAAACCGGAGTCTAGTTCTCCTACCACTGAGGAGCAATGAGATTGATATAAATAATAAAGGAATAGGTTATCTTCTTGAACTGCTGCTTCTTTCAGAGGAACGGGAAGAGCTTTGAGTGTTATTACCTCTCGTACTTCCGGAAGAAGAACGTCTTTCTGTTTGTCCGCTGGAAACATTGCTCCGGGTAGAGCTAGAACTACTACGGCTAGAATTACCACGACTGGAAGAACGATTGTTTCTTTCGGAACTGTTATTTCTATTATAGGAACCACTACTATTGTTTCGCCTGCTTGAACTTTCCCTTGAGCTGCTACTTGTTTTTCCACTTTCACGGTTCGGACCGGAACTTGCTTCCGGACGGGGACGAGTCGACGTCCCAGGTCGCGTTGTTGTTCCGGGACGAGACGTATTAGGACGAGACGTATCAGGACGAGTAGATGTGCTTGGACGAGATGTTCCGGGACGTGTTGCCGATGCCCCCGGACGGGAAGAATGACCCGGACGCGTCGGTGCATTATGCGGACGCATGGAAGTATTGGGACGGAACCGGACAGAACCGAAGTCCGAACGACGGTAGGAGTGATATACTCTCTGATCTCTCACCCGGTGCGGTGCAGAGTAATGGTTGAAATTAGTATATCTTCCCCGATAGTAGCTTGCATGGTGAAAGTGCGGACGATAATGCGCTCCACAATAAGTACGGTAATGATAAGGCACACCAAAATAAAACAAGCTATGGTTCGGGTAATTGATGTAAACCCTGAAACTCCATTTCCCTCCGGTTACATAAATCGGTCGATAGAAATACTCGGCACCCAGAAACCGGCGATACTGTGCATCGCTCAATACCCAGCGAAGATCGTCGTTACGGATATCCAAAGCTTCATAATAATCATCCAATGCCCATTCGTAACCACGTGCTACGTAATCCATTATATTACGGACAGAATAAATAAAGTCGTAATTAATCTCATACGCATCATTATATTGCTGTGTACTCAAGCTCAATTCATACGCCATCTTATCGGTAAGAAAACGTGTCTCCTTACGTACCTTGCCGGTGCTCATTCCAGCCATTACGGTCATATTGGCAGTCAGACCGACCGCAAAGAGTAAAAACAGTATTCGTTTCATCATTCAATCTCCTATCATTTATTATTCTGATAATATTCCTCAATAAACATGCTTAACATATCTCTATAATCGTACAGTTCTATAACCGTACAGTCAATATAGTATCAATGCTCACTGTATTCCTTCACAAAATCATACATCTTTTTTTTGTTAGAAGAAAATGTCAGACTATTAATCACCATAAAGAAAGCCTCTTTATCCACAATCCGCGGATATATCATTTTCATAATCTTCATTCGCTCATTATCGAACGCATAGAATTTCACCAACTGAAGACATTGATCGGCCGTAAAATCAGAACTAGCCAATGCAGCATTGATTAACGCAATGCGATCTTTCTCGAAAGGCTCATTCTTGACATTATCAAAAAACGCTTGAAAAAGCTGTTTGTTCATTACCCTGTCATACCGATCATAAACCGGGCGATGTCCACCGTGTTCCGGACGTCCGGGTCTGTTGTCCGGACGCATCTCATCACGTCCATTCACCATTATTTCCATTACACCGCTTCCTTTGAAATAAACACGTTCATTGTACAATCTTTCCCCTTTCCATACTCGTTCACCGGGCCGGGTAAACCGGGTGGCATACACTTCGACGGTATAATAGCCCGATTTCAAATTAGCAACGAAACAAGTGGTAGTTGGCAAACAGATTTGGTTTCCTCCCAGGTAAACAAGTATCGGAGTATTCCCACCGTCAATGCGGATTCCGTTAACAGACTGTGCTTGTAAGGAAAGGGCAGCGAACAGGATGCAGAAACTTATTATAATCTTACGCATAACTTATTTGGTTTTTATTATTTATATCTTTAATCTGATACCACAAAAATAGGGTGAGGAAACTCCCCACCCCAATGATTCTCTCTATTCGTATGTAGGGAAATCCCTATTCTGTTTAGGAATCCGCCAAAACAATGCCATCCTCGTGCAAGGTAATCAGACGTTTCTTATACAAGTCGCCCACTCCTTTCTTAAAGGTTTTCTTGCTGACACCAAACGTGCCGTAGATATCTTCCGCAGGGCTTTTATCATTCAAGTTGATTCGTCCCCCGTGCTCTTTGATATATTCTAGCAGCGTTTTCGAAAAATCGTCAATCTTTTCAAAACCGGGTTTCTGAAGAATCAAATCTACCTTGCCATCTTCACGCACCTGTTTCACAAAAGCTTTCATCTCCATCCCTGTCTCCAACGGACAGAATATTTCATTTTCATACAACAAACCGCTATACATATCATCTATAATTGCCTTAAAGCCTAAGTCCGTCTTCTGCCAGATAAGAATATTCACCTCTGCTCCCGAAGCATATTCCGGCTTTTCTTTCGACAGATAACGTTCCACTTTTGCCGAAGCTACAATACGATAACTCTCTTCATCCACATGTGCATGAACCACATACTTCCGTCCAACCTGCATTTTCATCTTCTGCTCACGGAACGGCACAAACAGGTCTTTCATCAATCCCCAGTTCAGGAAAGCTCCGTATTGATTTACCCAGGAGACTTCCAGACAAGCAAACTGTCCGACTTGCACTAACGGGGTCAGTGTCGTAGCAATCAGCCTCTCATCCATATCCAGATAAAGAAACACATTCAAAATATCCCCTATCTTACAATCCTCGGGCACATAACGGGTAGGCAACAAAATCTCACCTTCTTCCCCACCGTCGAGATATACGCCGAAATCGACTTCTTTCACGACTTCAAGCTGGTTGAACTTTCCTAATTCGATGCTCATATTCTTATCTATTTATTATATAAGATACAAAGATACAACAAAGAAGCGAAAGTGAGTGCGAAATGGGGAAAGAATGTTGTCTGTTAGCGATTTAACAGTATTTGCCAAGATGTTACAATACCATCAAATGCCAATGAAAAGCCAAGAAATGACAAAGTTTCGTTACTATACCATTACTTTGATTCTTGATTTCAATGGAGTATATTGGTTGCTGTAACTGATTGAATAGCAATGTTTGTTAAGCGATTGCAGTTGCAAATATAGGAAAATTTCTCATATCTTCGTTCCTGTTTCGCTTCGGCTGATTCTTTTGCACCGATACGCTGTGTTTT
This sequence comes from Bacteroides caecimuris, assembly GCF_001688725.2. Lineage (NCBI taxonomy): Bacteria > Pseudomonadati > Bacteroidota > Bacteroidia > Bacteroidales > Bacteroidaceae > Bacteroides > Bacteroides caecimuris. The sequence goes on from NZ_CP015401.2 coordinate 3,691,280, forward strand.
GCCTATCGTCACTCAACTCTACAAGTAATAATTTCGCAAACAAAAAAGTAGAGTTATGAACAGAAGCACTTTCAGAGTATTATTCTATCTCAAACGCAATGCCCCGAAAAAGAACGGGCTTGTGCCTGTGATGTGCCGCATCACCGTAAACGGCAAGATTTCCCAATTCAGTTGCAAACTGGATGTAGAGGAAAAGTTATGGAATGTCAGTCTCGGCAGAATGTCGGGAAGAAGCATTGTTGCACAAGAAACCAACCGAATGTTGGATAAAATCAGAATAGGCATCAACAAGGCTTATCAAGAAATTATGGATAGGGATGGTTATGTGTCTGCAGAGAAGGTCAGAAATGCTTTCTTGGGTATGGGACAAAACCATAAAACCCTGCTTGCTGTATTTCGACAGCACAATGAAGATTACGCCAGACAAGTGGGCAAGATGAAAAGCCAACGCAGTTATTGGAAGTATTGCACCGTTTACGACCATTTGGAAGAATTCATCAAGCATCGCTACAAGGTAAGCGATATTGCCTTGCGTGAGCTGTCCCCGGCATTCATCACCGACTTCGAGTTGTTCCTCCGTACTGAGAAGAATCATTGCACCAATACCGTATGGTCGTATATGATGCCGTTCCGCAGTATTATATATACAGCCATCAACAACGGTTGGTTACAACGCGACCCGTTTTATGCTTATCGTATTACAAAGGAAGAAACCAAAAAAGGATTCTTAACCAAAGAAGAAATCACGATGCTTATCAACGGAACATTCAAGAAGAAAAGTTACGAACTGATTAGAGACCTTTTCATTTTCTGTTGTTTCAGCGGATTGAGTTGGAGGGATATGTATAATCTCACAACCGACAATTTACAAACATCATTCGATGGGCATTTATGGATTAAGACCAATCGACAAAAGACGGGAACGGAAACCAATATCCGATTGCTCGACACTGCCAAACATATCATCGAGAAGTATCAAAGTCTGGCGGAAGGCAATAAATTGTTGCCTGTACCCTGTTATGCCAATTGCCGACATGGGATAAAGGCTGTGGCTAAACTATGCGGAATTCAAAAGAACGTCTGTTGGCATCAAAGCAGGCATTCATACGCCACGACCATTTGCTTATCCAATGGAGTGCCCATTGAAACGCTATCCAAATTGATGGGGCATACAAGCATACGAAGCACTCAAATTTATGCAAAGATTACAGCCGAGAAGGTAAGCAATGATATTGAGAATCTATCCAAGCAAATAGAATCGCTGGAGACTTTTATTTGTAAAGCCATTTAACAACCTCTAAAACCAAGAAACGATGAAACAAGAAAGAAACATCATAACAATGGGTGAATATGGAAGAATCCATTTCCCGAGCACAACGAACAATGACATTTGGATGAACACAAATGAATTGATTGAGCTGTTCGGTATCAAATATTCGATTTTAAGAGGTAATATCAAAGCCATATACAAAAGCGGAATCCTTGATGAATGTGAGGTACAAAGATGTATCAAATTATCCAATGGAATAAGCATAGATGTTTATGCACTCCTGATGATTGTTGCTCTATCTTTTCGACTAAATACATTGGGAGCATACAAGGTTAGAGAGTGTGTAATGAACAAACTCGCAACCAAGCCAAGAAACGGCGTACTGTTTTTGAATGTGCATACGCACGAATGTATGAATGAAAATAAGTATGGACATAACTAAATGCGTATAGATGTGGGTATGATGCTACATTCAAATGTACCCATGTATGAAATTCCCATCATACGTTCATTCCTCTATGGTTACAAAGGTATGTGCGAACACCTTATGAAATCTGCAAGTTCAAGCGGCAAGCCGTTTTCGGAACAATCTTCCTCTCATACTTCGAATGTATTGATCCGAAAAAACTTGCATATTTCAAGGTCGCACAGGTAAAGTACCCATAGAGGAGATGACCGACCGATGGGAAACAGGAAACTCAGACGGATAGTAGAGCATAGATAGCTCTGCTATCCGTTTCTTTTTTAGAAGGAAGAATCCCTCCCTCAAAGAAACAGCAATTCTATGTTTGCCACAGACCGGTCGGCTTGCTGTCCTGCTGGCTATACGGCAGGCACACATGCGGGCTGTATAGCTTTATTGCCCACAAACTTGACAACCGCCATATTGCTTACCTATGTTATGGCAGTCCCAATTACAAGCCAAGAGTTGAAACTTTAGACTTGTATTCTTCTGGACACAGCAAGGTATGTTTTGAGTAACTCAAAACCTTTCGGGTTACTCCCGAAAACCTTGCCGCATTCTGCGAACTTATCCCTCCGAAGTCGGGATAATTAGTAAGTTGGGAATTTTTCTTGGCTATTATTCTTTTATTCCCGATAAAATAAATACCTTTGCGTTAAATTCAATAGATTGATTATAATGGAGGATATAAATCGTCTTAAAATAGTGCTTGTCGAAAAGAAGAAAACAGGCAAATGGTTGGCAGAACAATTAGGTAAAAATCCGTCAACTGTATCTAAATGGTGTTCCAATGTGGCACAACCTGATTTGGCAACATTAGTAAAGATTGCGACCTTATTGGAGGTTGATGTGCAGAATTTGATAAATAAAGCGTAACTCTACCATAAGTATAAATCGAAAGTTTTTATGACAAGCAATACACAAAGAGCTCTATTACAGGCTCAGATATGGAAAATCGCCAACGAAGTACGTGGAGCGGTTGATGGATGGGACTTTAAGCAGTTTGTCCTTGGTACATTGTTCTACCGTTTTATTAGTGAGAATTTCTCGAATTACATTGAAGGTGGAGATGAGAGCGTTGATTATGCTAATCTGCCTGATAGCATAATCACTCCCGAAATTAAAGACGATGCGATTAAGACCAAAGGATATTTCATATACCCAAGTCAGTTATTTGTAAATATCGCTAAAACAGCGAACAAGAATCCAAATCTAAACACAGACCTCAAAGCTATATTTACAGCAATTGAGGGTTCTGCGGTTGGTTATGATTCAGAGGGAGACATCAAAGGCCTATTTGCAGACTTTGATACCACAAGCACTCGATTAGGAAATACCGTAGAGGATAAGAATAGTCGTTTGGCAGCTGTTATAAAGGGTGTTGAAGGATTGAACTTCGGTAATTTTGAAGACAATCATATCGACTTGTTTGGCGATGCCTATGAGTTCTTGATACACAATTATGCTGCTAATGCTGGAAAATCAGGTGGTGAGTTCTTTACTCCTCAATGTGTATCAAATCTTATTGCGCGCTTGGCAATGCATAACCAGAGTTCCATAAATAAGATTTATGACCCTGCTGCAGGCTCTGGTTCATTATTGTTGCAGGCGAAAAAACAGTTTGATGAGCATATTATTGAAGAAGGTTTCTTTGGTCAAGAGATTAACCATACTACATACAATCTTGCTCGTATGAATATGTTTCTGCATAACATAAACTACGACAAATTTAACATTGCGCTAGGCAATACTCTGATGGATCCTCAATTTGGCGATGACAAGCCTTTTGATGCGATTGTATCCAATCCTCCGTACTCCGTAAATTGGATTGGTTCTGATGACCCAACACTGATTAACGATGATCGATTTGCTCCTGCAGGTGTGTTAGCCCCTAAGTCAAAAGCGGACTTCGCTTTTGTACTGCACGCATTGAGTTATCTTTCAAGCAAAGGTAGAGCTGCGATAGTATGTTTCCCTGGTATTTTCTATCGAGGAGGTGCAGAGCAAAAGATTAGAAAATATTTGGTAGATAACAACTTTGTAGAGACTGTTATTGCACTGGCACCTAATCTATTCTACGGAACTACGATTGCGGTAAACATCTTAGTTTTATCTAAACATAAATTAGATACAAAGACTCAATTTATTGATGCTACCAGCAATAAGTTTTATAAAAAAGGAACAAATAACAATGTTCTTGAAGAGGAGCATATAAGTGAGATTATAAAAATCTTTGATAGAAAAGAAGATAAAGAAGCTATTGCAAAATCTATTGACAACAAACAGATTGCAGAAAATGATTACAATCTATCCGTCAGTAGTTATGTAGAAGCAAAAGAGACCCGAAAAGAAACCAATATTAAGGAACTCAATGAACGCATCCGCAAGATTGTGGCACGAGAGAATGAATTGAGAACAGAGATTAATAAAATCATCGCGGAATTAGAGGAGGATGAGCTATGAATAAGTTGAAAAGATTGATAGAGGAACTTTGCCCCAATGGTGTTAAAAACAAGAAGCTTGGGGAGGTATGTGATTTTGTGAATGGCTTTGCTTTTAGAAGTAGTCTTTTTAGAGAAGATGGAGAAAAGATTATACGTATAACTAATATCAATGGTCGTACTGTTGATATAGATGATGTTAAATATTTTTATAAAGAGGATTATAAAACAGACCTAGAACAATTTTCAATCAAAAATGGAGATATTTTGATTGCAATGTCAGGTGCCACGACTGGAAAAATAGGATGTTATAATTATGATGATATCTCATATTTAAACCAACGAATCGGAAAGTTTAAGCCTCATAGTGGTATCCTATCAAGAAGATACTTATATCATGTACTTCTTGCGAATACAGGGACTTTATATGTACTTGCTGGAGGTGGAGCCCAACCCAATTTAAGCTCTACTAAACTAATGGAAACTTTTGAGATTCCAGTTCCTCCTTTTGTTGTGCAAGAAGAAATTGCAAACATTCTCGACCGCTTCGCAGAATATGCAGCGGAGCTGCAAGCGGAGCTGCAAGCGAGACAAGAGCAATATGAATACTATCGAAATAAGTTGCTGACATTCAATAAAATAGGGGGGCAAGGCGTAATATGGATGAAAATGAGTGAGTTAGGTACATTCATAAGAGGCAATGGCTTGCAAAAAAAGGATTTTACAGAAAGTGGAATCCCTTGTATTCATTATGGTCAGATATATACACACTATGGGACATTTGCAACAAAGATCAAATCGTATGTAAACAGTGAAACAGCCAAGAAGTGCAAAAAAGCTCACTATGGCGATTTGGTATTTGCAACCGTAAGTGAAAATATTGATGATGTTTGCAAATGTGTTGCTTGGCTTGGGGATGAAGAAATTTGTATTAGTGGAGATAGTCTAGCTTTTTCTCATGATCAAAATCCCAAATACATAGCGTATTATTTTCAAACATATGCATTTGCAAAATACAAAAGGAGTAGAGTTACAGGGACAAAAGTCATTAGGTTGCATCAATCACAATTAGAACAATTTGAGATACCTATACCTCCCCTAACAGAACAAGAGCGTATAGTTTCTATTCTTGATAAGTTTGAAGCATTGGTTAGCGACCTAGTACAAGGGCTGCCAGCAGAAATAGCAGCAGTAAAAGAACAATACGAATATTATAGAAATAAACTACTATCATTTCCAAAGTATAAATTAAGTGCTTGATATGGGAAAGACATTGACCGAAATTGCCCAAACGCTTAAAGATGCCAATAAGAAGGTACAATTGATTTATGCCTTCAATGGTGTTGGAAAAACTCGCCTTTCTCGTGAGTTTAAGGAGTTGGTTGCACCCAAAACTGAAGGTGAAGAGACAGAAGAAGAGAGGCCATTAAAAGTTCTCTACTATAATGCCTTTACCGAAGATTTGTTCTATTGGGATAATGATTTGCATGAAGATACCAATAGAAAGTTAATCATACACCCAAACAGTTTTACAGATTGGATATTCAAAGATCAAGGTCAAGAGTCTAATATAATTACGCACTTTCAGCGTTATACGAATGACAAACTTACTCCATCTTTTAACAAAGACTTCAATGAGATTTCTTTTTCATTAGAGCGTGGAGATGATAATACGATAGACAATATTAAAATCTCCAAAGGAGAAGAAAGTTGTTTGATTTGGTGTGTCTTTTTCAGCTTGATAAAATTAGTTATAGATACATTAAATGAGTCAGAGCCTGCAAATCGTGATACTAATCAATTTGATGAGTTGGAATATATTTTTATCGATGACCCTGTCAGTTCTTTGGATGAGAATCACCTAATAGAGCTTGCTGTTAATATTGCAGAATTAATAAAGTCGAGTCAATCTGATATTGAGTTTATCATTACAACTCATAATCCGTTGTTTTATAATGTGCTATACAATGAGTTGGAGCTAAAGAAGAAAAATAGACAGGGAAACGAGTGCTGCTATCTATTAGATAAAGAAGACGATGGCACATATGAGTTGAATGGGAAACTTGGAGATTCAAATAAGAGTTTCTCATACCACTTGTATTTGAGGTCAGTCCTCCAAGAAGCAGTTGATGATAATAAGATTGAAAAGTATCATTTCATGCTCCTTCGAAATCTTTACGAAAAGACCGCAAACTTTTTAGGCTATCCACAATGGTCAGATTTGTTACCTGATGACAAGAAGACATATTATAACAGGATTATTCAGTTCACGAGCCATTCCACATTGTCAAATGAGGTAATTCCTGAGCCAACAGAACCTGAGAAAAACACTTTAAAATTGCTCTTGAAGCATCTTGTCGATAATAATTATTATACCGAAGAATAAAATGGCATACTATAACACCATAGCAGAATCGAACAACTTTATCGTACTTGATGAGTATGAAAAGTATTCAGTGTTAAATGAGCCTTCTGTTGTGTATCAAACAGAGGCATCACTTGAACATGAGTTTATTCAAGATTTAAGGAATCAGGGTTACGAATATTTACCTGATTTAAATACTCCTGAAGCATTGTTTGCTAATGTCAGAACGCAACTGCAAGTACTCAATGATGTTGAATTTACTGATAGCGAATGGGCGAGATATTTAGAAGAATATCTTGATAAACCAAGCGATTCTCTCATCGAAAAAACAAGAAAAATCCAAGATGATTACATCTATGATTTTGTCTTTGATGATGGTCATATTAAAAATATCTATTTGGTAGACAAGCAGAATCTATCAAGAAACAAGGTTCAAGTTATCAGGCAGTTTGTGCAAGAAGGATCACATCTTAACCGTTATGATGTGACAATTTTGGTTAATGGACTACCTTTGGTTCAAGTTGAGTTGAAGAAGCGAGGTGTTGCGATTAGAGAAGCATTCAATCAAGTACATCGCTATTCAAAAGAGAGTTTTAACACAAAGGACTCTTTATATAAGTACATTCAGCTATTCGTTATATCCAATGGCACTGATAGCCGATATTTTGCCAATACTGTAGAACGAAACAAGAATAGTTTTGACTTTACAATGAATTGGGCCAAAGCAAACAATTCGTTGATTAAAGACTTGAAGGATTTTACTGCAACATTCTTTCAGAAGAATACTCTGCTGAATGTAATACTAACATATTCAGTATTTGATTCAAACAATACATTGTTGATAATGCGACCATATCAGATTGCAGCAACGGAGAGAATACTATGGAAAATTAGGAGTTCATATCAGGCAAAGAAATGGTCTACTACAGAAGGTGGTGGATATATTTGGCATACAACAGGTTCTGGTAAGACTCTTACGAGTTTTAAGGCTGCAAGGTTGGCTACTCAACTCGATTTCATAGACAAAGTATTCTTTGTTGTTGATAGAAAAGATCTTGACTATCAAACGATGAAAGAGTATCAGCGATTCTCTCCCGATAGTGTGAATGGTTCAGAAAGCACTGCCGGACTGAAACGAAACATAGATAAAGACGATAACAAGATTATCGTTACCACTATTCAGAAATTAAATAATCTGATGAAGAGCGAAAACGATTTGCCCATTTATCAGAAACAAGTTGTCTTTATCTTCGATGAAGCACATCGCTCACAGTTTGGTGAAGCGCAAAAGCAATTAAAGAAGAAGTTTAAGAAATACTATCAGTTTGGATTTACAGGAACTCCAATCTTCCCAGAAAATGCACTTGGCTCTGATACCACTGCGAGTGTGTTCGGAAGAGAGTTGCATTCGTATGTTATTACAGATGCCATTCGTGATGAAAAAGTCTTAAAATTCAAGGTCGATTATAACAATGTTCGTCCTCGATTCAAGGGAATCGAAACGGAACAAAATGAAAAAAAGTTAAGTGCGGCAGAAAACAAGTCTGCACTGCTTCACCCTGCACGTATCAAAGAAATATCTCAATATATATTGGATAATTTCAAGATAAAAACTCATCGAAGTATAGGTGCTAATAAGGGTTTTAATGCGATGTTTGCAGTTAGTAGTGTAGATGTAGCTAAGTGTTATTATGAGGAATTAAACAACCTTCAGCAAGGCTCTGAAAAGCCATTGAAGATAGCAACAATCTTTTCATTTGCGGCCAATGAAGAGCAATCGGCAATCGGTGAAATTATGGATGAGAATTTTGAGCCTACAGCAATGGATGTTAGTGCAAAAGAGTTCTTGACTAATGCCATTAACGATTATAATGCTATGTTTAAGACAAGTTTTGGGGTTGATAGCAGAGAATTCCAGAACTATTATAGAGATCTTGCCAAACGAGTAAAGAAAAAAGAAATAGACCTTGTCATTGTTGTTGGCATGTTCCTTACTGGTTTTGATGCTCCAACACTTAATACTTTATTTGTTGATAAGAATTTACGTTATCACGGACTTATTCAGGCTTTCTCTCGTACGAATAGAATTTTTGATGCAACAAAAACATTCGGTAATATCGTTACATTTAGAGATTTAGAGCAACACACTATTGATGCTATAACTCTATTTGGAGATAGTAATACTAGAAATGTAGTGCTCGAAAGGAGTTACAAAGAATATTTGGAAGGATTTAAGGATATTGTTACGGGTGATGCCCGTAGAGGATATATTGAGGTTGTAAAAGAGTTAAATGAAAGATTCCCCGATGTCGATAAGATAGAGACAGAACAAGATAAAAAAGATTTTTCTAAACTCTTTGGTGAGTACTTACGTATTGAGAACATTTTGCAGAACTATGATGAATATACTCATCTTAAGGCTTTGCAAGGGATAGACTTGGACAATCCTAATGCTGTTGAGGAATTTAAAAATACATATTTCGTAACAGATGAGGATATTAAGGAAATGCAACAGGTAGAAATGTTGTCTGAACGAGCCGTTCAAGATTACAAATCTACTTATAACGATATTAGAGATTGGTTAAGACGTGAGAAGGATGGTTCTGCTGCTGAAAAATCTAAGATTGATTGGGATGACGTTGTCTTTGAGATTGACCTGCTTAAATCTCAAGAGATAAACTTGGACTATATACTGGAGTTAATCTTCGAGAAGAATAATAAGACCAAAGATAAAACTGCATTGATTGAAGAGATACGAGGTGTAATTCGTGCAAGTGTAGGTAACAGAGCGAAGGAAAGTCTTATCGTTGATTTTATTAACGATACAGACTTGGACACTATTACTGATAAGGCTAGTATTATTGAGTCGTTCTTTGAATATGCACAAAGTAAACAGAAGCAAGAGGCCTCAGAGTTAATTTCTTCTGAAAACTTAAATGAAGAAGAAGCCAAGCGATACATTACTGTTTCCTTAAAGCGTGAGTTTGTTAGTGAGAATGGAACCGACTTTAATAGTATCTTACCAAAGATGAGTCCGTTGAATCCTATGTACTTGACCAAGAAGCATAAGGTGTTCTTGCTAATTGCAGCATTTGTAGAGAAGTTCAAGGGAGTAGGTGGAAAATTATAAATTAAAGTTTTAAATAAATACAGTATTATGAGCGAACAATTATTAACAACATATTCCTTTTTTGCAGCCTTAACAGAAAATAGCACAGATATTTATAGTGCTGTATATGTTCCTATATGCAAAAGAGCATTGTCTTTATACGCTAAGAACAAAACTATTGGTAGCGACCAAGACATATGTAATTTGATATCCTCAGAATATGGAATTGATGTGCCATTGCTAATTATTCGTAAACTTATAAAGTCTGTTGTTAATGATTTGTCTCGAAAGGATAAAACAAAATTTGATTTTCAGATTATAGAAAATGGTAATAATTTTTCATTCTCGTTTAAATCATTCTCGTTCTGCGACATCGAAGAATCGTATAACGTAGAGAGACGCAAATCAAATGCACTACAACAGGCATTTGAAATATTTGCCAAAGAACAAGGAGAAAATATAAACAACATTCCGTCCTTTTCAGATTTTATAAATAAGAATAAGAATAAAATCTCATCATTCCTTTCGGGAAGAGTTAATGATATTACAGATTGTTCTGAAGTTTCTTTTATGCCTCATGTACGTTTCCTTCAATACATAGAACAAAATAATGACAACCTATATAAGGCTACAAAACAAATTTTTATAGGTTCTGTTATTGCGTCATATTTAGAATCTGATTTTGATTTAGAGGCGAAATTAGAAAAAGGAACATCGTATTATCTTGACACCCAAATAGTGTTGGAACTTTTAGACTTGCAAAGAGCAGAAGATACGCCTCCAACAAAAGAATTAATTAAATTAATTCATGATACTGGAGGCAATATCAGATTGATGGACATAACATTAGATGAGATAAAAACTAATATACAAAATGCTATACACAATTATGATAGGAATCATCCAACGACAACAATTAATGAGGCATGTGTTCGTTTAGGAAAAAATAAAACTTGGCTTATCGCTTTGCATGGAAATTTGGATAATTTACTACAAACAGACTATAAAATTAATATAGACAAGGTTCCCGAATCTGATATTGAGAAATTTGCAAATACTGACGATGCAACGCAATTAAAAGAAATTTGGTTTAGAAAACATTCTGCAGTACATGATGTTGTTGCATATTTACATGTTCGGGAAAAGCGCAAATATGATCCAAATAAAAAGTTGCTACAAAAGGCTAGTTATTGGTTTGTAACTGCCAACAGAAAACTTTGTGAATTTAACATTACAAAGAAGGTTAATGGCAACATAGGTGAAATCATTATGCCTGATGAACTAACGAGTTTATTGTTTTTACAGAATCCTAAGAAATTATCAGGAAGGGTTTCTTCAATTGGATTAAACGAATTGATTGCGCAAACTTTATCAGAAGAATACCCTAGCAGGGATTTAATTAACGAATTTGATAGTGTCGTTTCATCTTTGCAAAATATATCTGCTGATGACTATAAAATATTGTTATCTTCTATATCTCAAGAATCTACCATCAAGATTCACAAATTATTGCATGGTTCTATTTCTGAGCCTGAAAAGTTTAACAAGGATATACATGCAATTATTGAAACAGAACGCAACAATAAACTGAAAACAGATAATAAACATAAGATTGAAATACAGAAGAATAATGAACTTCAAGAAGCCAACAAGAACTTATCAAGACAATTATCTGATATATCCCAACAGATTGCAGATATTCAAGAGAGTCAGCATTTAGAGAAAATTAGACAAGAAGAAAAGGATAAGATAAATAGGCGTTGGATTTGGATGTGTATATCTATTATAGTTGCATTAGCAGCAATAATAGTTTTACAAAGTTTTCCCAATATAACAAAATGTATACAAAAAAGCATTCAGATTATTGGTGGATTAGGGGGATTTTGGGGATTTTGCAATTTAGCACTAAATCTTTGGTCAAAATTTAAATCGCATTAATTATGACTTCAAAAGAACTTCAACAATACTTACTTCGCGAATTTCCACAGGAGAACGCCTGTTGTGAATGGAAAGAGATGAAGAATTTGAAAAACTCCTTTGCTGGAGACGAAAAAAATGATGTTGTCTCTTATGTGTCAGCCATTGCCAATATGGAGGGTGGACATCTTGTAATTGGAGTACAGGACCAAACATTGGAAATTGTGGGTACTGACCTTACGAAGTTTAACTTGAATGCACAATCTGCTGTTTGGAAATTAGTTGAACATTGTACAAACCTTTCTTCAGAAGGGCTTGACATCAGCGAATATATAACGGAAGACACGCAAAAGGTTGTGTGGGTTATTCATATCCCTAAGCATCTCCCACGCCGTCCTGTGTATGCTCATAAAAAGGCATGGCAACGAGTGGAAGATTCGTTAGTGGAAATGACTCAAGAAAGACTTTCCGCTATTCTTGAAGAACCGATATTTGAAGCAAAGGATTGGTCTGCCGAGATTGTCCTTAACGTTACACTGGCTGACCTTGACGAATTGGCTATTGCCAAGGCACGTGTTATGTTCAAAAAGGTTCATGCTTCTAAAATCCCGTCAGAAGAGATTGATGCATGGTCGGTAGAAGAATTGCTTTGTAATAGCGGTATCATGATTGATGGAAAATTGACACGTGCTGCTATTATTCTTTTGGGTAAACCTGTATCAGTTTTTAAACTTCGCCCAGCTATGGCGGAGGTAACTTGGACATTACGCGATGAACATCAAGAGGTAGTGGATTACGAACATTTTACGGTTCCCTTCATTTTGACTGTGGATCAAATATTGGGTAAGATTCGTAACCTGACAATGAGAGAACTGCCTGGAGGAACATTATTCCCCGATACAATGAAACAATATGATGACTACACGATTCGTGAGGCACTTCATAATGCCATTGCACATCAAGATTACACCTTGCAACAACGTATCAATTTTGTAGAAAATCCGAGCTATCTGTATTATGAAAACGGAGGTAGCTTCATTCCTGGCACTCTGCAAAAAGCATTGGCAACCAAAGGGCCACAACGACATTTCAGAAATGAATGTCTTTGCCGGGCAATGGTAAACTTCAACATGATTGACACTGTAAGTAGAGGAATCAAGAAGATGTTCAATGAGCAGTGGCGTCGCCATTTCCCAATGCCCGATTATGAAATAGATGCAACGAATAAGGAGGTCGGTGTGAAAATATATGGTAATTCCATCAATGAGAAATATACCAAACTCTTAAAGGAAAATGACACTTTGACATTGGAAGATTGTATATTGTTGGATGCCGTACAAAAAGGGCATCGTATTTCGGAGGACAATGTAGTGGCACTACTGGAAAGAGGCTTGTTAGAAGGAGATAGTTCTGAGTATCGTATTTCGCTTGATGTAGCAAAGAAGACACACCAATTACCTGAATATACACGTAACAAAGGTCTTGACAAATCTAAAATTCAACAAATGATTTTGCAGTATTTGCAGAATGCAGGTTCTACAGGAGCAAAACGTGATGCCATATTCGATTATCTGAAAGAAGTCCTGCCGCAAAATAAGACACATGAGCAACAAGAGCGAATGTTGGGTAACATTCTTTCAGAAATGAAAGAAAAAGGATTAATCATTCCTGAAGGTCGAACTTGGTTCCTGAAGTCGTAATCCATAAATTATGACTGAAATATGACCTATTACGACTATTTATAACTATAAAAGGGGATTATAACTGAAAAAGTAGCCCAATTCTTTGCTCAATCAAGGAATTTGGCTACTTTTGTATCAGAGTTGTTTGACAAAGCAGAACGCAGAAGATTGGTGCAATCTCGAAATCGCCAAATCGTTACCAACAACTTTCTACCATAGCATTCGCTATTTGTGTATCAATCAGATACGGAATAATTGATTATCCGATACAAAGATAATCTATTTTGAACAGATCTCTCAACGAGTCAGCTATAACTTTTCGTTATCAGGCAAAACTATTTGCAATGAACAATCTGCTTTCTAATATGTTAACTTTGTAGCGGCAAAAAAGAAAAAGTAAATTATTCACCTTTTAAACATATAAGTATGGAATTTCTAACCAACGAGAAACTTACAATTGTGGGAGCTGCCGGAATGATCGGCTCCAACATGGCACAAACAGCCATGATGATGAAACTCACTCCGAATATCTGTCTCTATGATCCATTCGCACCAGCTTTGGAAGGAGTGGCAGAAGAACTGTATCACTGCGGTTTTGAAGGTGTCAACCTCACCTATACTTCCGACATCAAGGAAGCGCTGACCGGAGCTTCTTATATTGTTTCTTCCGGTGGAGCAGCCCGCAAGGCAGGTATGACCCGCGAAGATCTGTTGAAAGGAAATGCAGAGATTGCCGCCCAATTCGGTAAAGATGTCCGTCAATATTGCCCGAATGTGAAACATATCGTTGTCATCTTCAATCCGGCAGACATCACCGGTTTGATTACCTTATTATATGCAGGCTTGAAACCTTCACAGGTTTCCACATTGGCTGCCCTTGACAGCACTCGCTTGCAAAACGAGCTGGTGAAATACTTCCACATTCCCGCTTCCGACATTCAGAATTGCCGCACCTATGGCGGTCATGGCGAACAAATGGCTGTATTCGCATCTACCACCAAAATAAAAGGAGAACCTTTGACCGATTTCATCGGTACTACCCGCCTTCCGTTGACCGAATGGGAAGCGCTGAAAGTACGTGTCATCCAAGGTGGAAAGCATATCATCGACCTGCGCGGCCGTTCTTCTTTCCAAAGTCCGGCTTATCTTTCCATTGAAATGATTGCTGCCGCTATGGGCGGACAACCTTTCCGCTGGCCTGCCGGAGCGTATGTTTCCAATGGCAAATTCGACCATATCATGATGGCAATGGAAACTTCGATTACCAAAGACGGTGTTACTTATAAAGAAATAGCCGGAACTCCTGCCGAACAGGAAGAACTGGAAAAGAGCTACGAACATCTGTGCAAACTTCGTGACGAAGTGATTGAAATGGGAATCATCCCAGCCATCAAGGACTGGCACACGCTGAATCCTAACATCAAGTAAACATACAATATTAGCGGAAAGCCGGAACTCAACGATAATTCAGTTATCAGAGTTCCGGCTTTTTTTTTATAAACTAAGAGCCTGTTTAAACTGTCAAGCTATTTTCGAGAAGAACACTCCGGACAAATCCCCTTCAATACATAGTTCATACTATGCAAAGCAAACCCCTCCGGCAAATCAATAACAGGAATATGTGTACCTTCCAGGCAGAATGTCCGATGACATTTCTCACAATAAAAATGCGAATGTAAATCCTGTACTACACAATTACAAGAGTTGTCGCAAACGGCATACTTCAACGAGCCACTTCCATCGTCTATGCTATGTATGAGGTGATGAGACAAGAAGAGAGCGATAGTACGGGATATGGTCGATTTATCGACTGTATCGAGCAATGTTTCGAGGTCAAGCAATGACACTGCACGCTCTGCCTGCATCATCTCTTTTATCACCAAAAGCCTTATTGCAGTTGGCTTGATATCTCTCCGCGCCAACTTATCCAAATAAATATTCTCTTCCATAATCTCTTATTTTATCATTTTCTGTATTCTGACGGCGTTCATTATGGCAAGTAACGCAACGCCTACATCTGCGAAGACAGCTTCCCAAAGAGTAGCGATTCCACCGGCTCCCAATATCAATACAAGCAGTTTCACTCCGAATGCCAATGAAACATTTTGCCAGATAATCCTGCGTGTCAGCTTTCCTACTTTGATAGCTTCGGCTACTTTTGAAGGCTGGTCTGTCTGTATCACGACATCAGCAGTTTCAATAGCCGCATCGCTACCCAATCCGCCCATGGCAATACCAACGTGACTTAAAGCAAGTACCGGCGCATCATTCATTCCGTCGCCGACAAATGCAATCCGGTTTGCCTCATCCTGACGCAATTCTTCCAAGTGTTTCACTTTCCCTTCCGGCAGCAAGTCGCCATAGGCTTTCGATATGCCGAGCTTCTCCGCAAAGTTAGTAACAATACTCTGTTTATCACCGGATAATATCTGAATGTTTTTGATATGCAACATTCTTAAATCATCAATAGCTTTCTTTGCATCCTCTTTTAGAGTATCAGCCAATAACAAATAACCTGCATAGTCGGTTCCAATGGCGCAGACTACCATCGTATCGGTAATCTGTAATAACTCTGCCGGATATTTGATATTAAATTTGGATAGTAAACGACAGTTTCCAACCCATACCGGAGTTCCGTTAATCATTGCCTCCAAACCGAATCCGGCAAATTCTTTTGCACCGGTGACCGGCAGCAGTTCTACGTTTTGTAGCTTTGCATAGTTCACTATGGCTTTAGCAACCGGATGGGTACTGTTGCTTTCTACCGAAGCAACCAGCTTAATCAATTCTTTTTCTTTAATACCGGATGCGGATTTACACTCTTGCACTTCAAAAGTTCCCTGAGTCAGAGTTCCCGTTTTATCAAATACAACCGTATTGATTTTAGTGATTGCATCCAGATAATTACCGCCTTTAAATAAGATTCCCAACCGGGAAGCAGCTCCGATGCCACCAAAATATCCCAACGGAATACTTACTACCAAAGCACACGGGCACGAAATCACCAGAAAGACGAGAGCCCTGTACAGCCAGTCATTAAACACATACGCAAACTGAGTATCAATGAATGAATAAACAAACGGAAAGAGTACGATTAATACCGCCAGTCCTATAACAATAGGTGTATAGATACGTGCAAATTTACGGACAAACAATTCTGCCGGGGCTTTTCGTTCCGAAGCATTTTGCACAAGTTCCAATATCCGGGCAAGCGCACTCTTATCGAATGGTCTTGTCACCTTGATTCGAATCACTTTATCCGTCACAATCATTCCGGCAAGCACTTCTTCGCCTTCGCGAATATTACGGGGGACACTTTCACCTGTCAATGCCGCCGTATTAAAAGCGGCAACTTCGTTGAGCATCACTCCGTCCAAAGGAACTCTCTCGCCCGATTTTATCTCTATAATCTCACCGACCTTTACGTTCTTCGGGCTTTCCGTAATCAGACCGTTATCTCTCAACACCAAAGCCTTCTCCGACCTTACATCCAATAAAGCACCGATATTGCGTTTCGCCTTATCGACTGCCCTGTCTTGAAACAGTTCGCCGATGGTATAAAACAGCATCACGGCTACCCCCTCCGGGTATTCGCCAATATAGAAAGCCCCGATTGTGGCAACAATCATTAGAGTAAACTCACTGAAGTAGTCTTTCTCTTTCATGCTCTCCCACGCTTCTTTCATAACAGGGAATCCGACCGGAAGATAAGCTACCATATACCAAATTAAAGCTACATACTCTTTATGAAAAAAAGAGGAACCCAGGGCATTTATTATAATACCGCTAATCAGCAATATAAATGAAAGCCCTGCTTTCCAGTATTCTTGAAATATAGAATTTTTAACTTCAACTTCCTTTTCAGATGCACATCCGTGTGCACAGCAACTACAATGTCCCATATCTTTCATCTTTTAGTTGCTACAAAGGTAGTGAATGATTCGTGCAACAAAGTTGCAAAATCGGTTTTAGCACCTTTCAATGTCAGCAATACCGCAACAGCCATTTCCAAACCGGCACGACTTCTATATCCAACTCATTCCCTGAAATTGTCCTTTCTTCATCCCAAGTAATAATAAAAGTCTTTTTTAAGCCAAAAACTTCCGACATTTTATATAAAGCCCTGACCTCCCGTTCCCGGGTAATCGGATCATCAATGCTATATGATACTTGTATAGCCATTCCTTCATCAGGAATATAAAAGTCTACCTCAATACCCTTATTATAAAAGAACACTCTATCTTCTTTTCCGTATCGTTCTATTAAATTTACAGCAACGATATTCTCCAATAGTTTAGTTTCGGCATTTATCAGAAAATTACTAAGCAACCCGTTATCATAAAAATACCTTTTACAACTAGACATGCGTTCAGCTACTGAATCTGTAAAATTAGGAATGTTAAAAGTCAAATAAACATCATTCATATAGGTGAGATAATCTGCCAATGTATTACGGCTGATACCACTACCTGAGGATTTTACAATATGCAATAGTCGTGTCTGCGTAGTTGGCTGCATGACACTTTCAGCAAGCTTCTTTGCCAATAGCCGGATGGCACCGCTATTGCGAATCTCGTTGCGTGCTATAATATCTCCTAGTAAAATCTTTTGATATAACGAATTAATCCATTCCCGTTTATCTATCAAAGAGAACGTTTCGGCAAATCCTCCGAAATGAAAATAGGTATTGAACTGCTTAATGACTTCCAACCGTTGTTCTGGTTCAAATTCCCAGTTTGCTTTCAAGTGAATCTGATGAAAAGTGAGATACTCTGCAAATGAAAAGGGAAATACTTCCCGTATGATATATCGTCCACCCAAAGTAGTGGCAATATCCCTACTAAGCATTCGCGCATTACTTCCGGTAATGAAAACCCTATATTTAGAATCAGCCAGCCTACGAACAAATTTTTCCCATCCGTCAATATTCTGAATCTCATCAAGATATATCAAAGGCTTACGGTTATCATACATTTCAGCATAACACTCCAACAGAAGTCCTAGTTCCGAAGCTTCAATAGAAGAGATACGCTCATCCTCAAAATTAATATAAAGACAGTCTTCAAAAGTCACTTTGCCCAATTTTACAAGATTCTGTATATCCTGATACATTTGATAAGACTTACCCGCACGACGAATACCAACCAGAACATAATTCGCCTGCTCCTCAAAATATATCGGTCTTTCAACCAGCTGAATCTTACTAATTTCTTGCTGACGCTCGACTATAATTGCCTTTATTATTCGTTTTTCCATAAAATATGCTCTTTATATTGCACAAATATAGCAAAATTATGCTCAATATATTAAGCAACGTCCTCTTTTTCTCTATCGTAACAATCTTTCCTAGTTCTGTTTCGACCTTCAACCTATTTTTCAGAACATATATCCCAATGAAATCATCAGGTTTCTGTTCTTCATTCCTAAATCTTTTGCCACTTCTACCAAACCGAAATCATAGCTTATAGCAAACTGATATTTCTTACTGAACTCAACACCGGCTTTCAAACCAAGACCAAAATCAAATCGTTTTAATCCGTCATTTCCAAATATATCTTCGGATGCAGAGTCAGTGTCCAACTCTTCTAAATCGGCAATGCTACCGTCTACTTTTGCTTTTACCTTTCCAAACAAGCCGACAGCAATATAGGGTCCCACACTACCAAATAATGCAAAGTCGTCATTTACTGCATATTTATAACCAACATGCACCGGAACCTCCAAATAATACGGATTAAATTTAATACTTGCAAGTGAACCACCATCAACCTTCGCACCTTTTAATGTCAGTAACGCTGCAAAATCCATATATGCCCCGCTCGCTTCCTGAGACAACCCTAATTCGGCTTTTACACCTGCATGAAAACCGATCCTGCTGTCAAAGCCGGTAATAGTGTATTTGCTGACATTCATACCTGCCATCACACCCCATTTCAGGTTATCTTGCGCGTTGACACTCACTACACTCATCGCCACTAAAACGAAAAATAACAAAACTTTTTTCATAAGAATAAACAATTTAATTATTAGTTAGAAATTATATGCTGCAAATATAATGAAACAAGTTTGATCTATTACGGAAAATCAATAATTTCTCAACAATCAGGCAATGGTGGACCGCTTACGAGAAATCACCAATGAAAATATCCAAGAATGTGTTTTCAAAGATTTCGGATTATGGAAACCGGAGATCTTGAACGAGGTAAGTGATATATCAAATAAAAGGTATGCCATATACATTGAATTTCTACCGATTGCCTGGAAAGCTCCATGCGACGGTGTACAAATTTCTCATACATCAAAAATAGTATTCTCATAGTCTAATCATCAACGCTTAATAAGCTACAGCAAAGCCGCCGTCCGCCTTCATCATAACCAACTGATTATCAAAGATTATATTACTATAATCAATAGATTTTCAATAAGACATCTCTATCGTTCCACTCCAGTGAACAGATTCGCGCACTCGAGTGCAAAGATCTATTCACTGGAGTGCAAAGATCTGTTCACTGGAGTGGAATAATACGGATGAAGGCAGGAAAACACAATAATGTCGGTTGCAAAAATACGAAGACAAGAATATGTAGTATGAGAAATGCGAAATAAAGTATGAGAAATACCTTCTTTTAAAAGCATTTTATAGCTATAAACCATGAGAAATGCATGTAAACAATTTTATTCTCATAATATATAAGACTAGTAATCAGGTGAATATACCTTTTTATGAGAATATGAGAAATGATTTTATTTTTTCTTATAGGAGAGCGTTACACGTTATTAGCGAAAAAAGAGAAAAGAGAAGGCATGCGAAGTATTTTCATATAAAAACGTTTCTTTCAGCAACAACGGTTACAGTAACTGTCGTTGCTGAAAGAAAACAACTGATTATGAGGTTTTACATACGATTAGGAATTTTCTTCCCTGTCATTCCGTATAAACTCTAGCAATCTTTCCACTGCCTCTTCTTCAGGAATATTCTTTTCTACACAGACCTTGCCTTTATAAAGACTGATTTTTCCTCGTCCGGCACCTACATAACCGTAGTCAGCATCTGCCATTTCACCGGGGCCATTCACGATACAGCCCATGATACCGATTTTCAATCCTTTCAGGTGTGAGGTAGCAGCCTTGATGCGGGCAATCGTTGCCTCCAAGTCGTAGAGCGTACGACCGCAACCGGGACAAGAGATATATTCTGTCTTAGAGGTACGGGTACGTCCGGCTTGCAGGATTCCGAAAGCAGTGGCGTCGACAACAGCATGGCTCAGGTTACCTTGATTGAACAGGAAGATGCCATCGCAAAGTCCGTCAAAAATCAATGCGCCCATATCGGCGGCAGATTTTATTTGCAAATCCTCTGCATTATCTTCTGCATAATGTTGGAAGAAAACAACCGGATTCTGCAAACCTTCCGTTGTCAGTTGATGCACCAATGCACGGTGTTCGCCCAAACGGTTCGGGTGATTGCTTTGGGAAACAATGACCACTTCCGGATGTTGCTTCAGACAGGCGATTACTTCTTCTGTCTGTGCCATATAAGGCATGAACAGGAATTTGAGTTCCGCATTGCATCCGCCCATCAGCGGTAATTGCACATGATTAAAGGCAGGCCAAGTTCCGGTTTCCCCTTGCCATACGTCTGCATCGAGGATATATTCCACGCCTTCTTCCCGTTGCTCGGGCAAGGCTCTTCCGGCATAAATATAGTCCGGAGTGAATTGCGGATTTACTTCCGTCTTTCCATCCATGCGGTCGGCAATGACTACGGGCACATGTTCGCCTCCGATGTTACGGACCGCTTTTGTCTTCCGGCGTTCAGGAGACAGGTAATTGAAATCCGGTGCTTCCAAGCCCGGAATATAGGGATGTCCCTGCCTCAACAGAACATAATCCACCAATTTACGGGCTACCGGAATTTCAGCTTCGGGTGCTTCACTCAAAGATACGCGGATGGTATCGCCCAACCCGTCGCTCAACAATGCTCCGATGCCGAGAGCAGACTTGATACGCCCGTCCTCACCGTCTCCGGCTTCTGTCACTCCGAGGTGCAGTGGGAAAGCCATCCCCTCTTTTTCCATGACGTCCACCAACAGACGGACGGTTTTCACCATCACGACCGTATTGGACGCTTTGATGGAAATCACTACGTCAGTGAAATTCTCCTCGACACAGATGCGGAGAAATTCCATACAGGATTCCACCATCCCCGCAGGCGTATCACCATAGCGCGACATGATGCGGTCGGACAGAGAACCGTGGTTCACCCCGATACGGATGGCCGTGTGGTTCTCCTTGCAGATATTCAGAAAAGGGACAAACCGGTCGTGAATCTTGCGTATCTCCTGAGCGTACTCCTCGTCTGTATATTCCAGTTTCTTAAAAGTACGCGCAGCATCTACATAGTTTCCCGGATTGATACGCACCTTTTCTGCATATTGGGCAGCTACATCCGCCACTTTCGGATTGAAATGCACATCGGCAACCAAGGGAACCATATATCCCTGACTGCGCAGCCCGATATTGATATTCATCAGGTTTTCGGCTTCTTTGACACCCTGGGTTGTGAGGCGGACATACTCGCCACCTGCGTCAACAATACGTTTCGCCTGTTCCACACAAGCCGACGTGTCCTGCGTAGACGTATTAGTCATCGACTGGACACGAATAGAATTGGGGCCGCCCAACGGCACAGCCCCAATATTTACTTCTGTGGTTTCTCTTCGAAAATAATTGAATAGATCCATTAGTTCGTTTTATATTCAAACTTAACTTCTTTCAGTTCTTCGTTTGCTTTTACGATTTTCTTTTTCAGTCCTTCTTTGTAAGCAGCAAAAGCTTCTGCCAATTTCTCGTCACTCAATGCCAACATCTGAATGGCAAGGATAGCGGCATTCATCGCTCCGTTTATAGCAACCGTTGCCACAGGAATGCCCGGAGGCATCTGAATGATAGAATAAAGTGCGTCTACACCATCGAGCACGGAACCTTTTACGGGTACCCCGATCACCGGCAGTGTAGTGTTGGCTGCAATTACACCGGGAAGGGCGGCAGCCATTCCGGCAGCGGCGATAATCACTTTAATGCCGCGGTTGCGGGCATTCTTGGCAAATTCTTCCACAGCCTCAGGCGTGCGGTGAGCAGAAAGCGCGTTCATTTCGAACGGTACATGCATATCATTCAGCAGTTGCGCAGCCTTCTCCATTACAGGAAGATCGGACGTACTGCCCATGATGATACTTACAATTGGAGTCATTTTGATTTACTATTTTACGATTTACTATTTACAATTTAAAGTGAGGTAAGAATTATCCGTTTACCACAGCTTTATACGCTTCGGCATCCAGCAGGTCCTCAACGGCTTTCGGGTCTGCCGGTTTCATTTTAATCAGCCAGCCTTCGCCATAAGGATCTTTGTTCACCAATTCCGGATTTTCTTCCAATGCTTCATTTTGTTCGAGTACTTCACCTGCTACAGGTAGGAAAAGGTCGGAAATGGTTTTCACTACTTCGATGGTTCCGAATGTCTCACCGGCTTCCAACGTTTCGCCAACAGTCGGTATGTCTACGAACACGATATCACCCAATTGTTCTTGAGCATAATCAGTGATACCTACGTATGCAATGTCTCCTTCAATGCGAATCCATTCGTGTTCGCTTGTGTACTTCAAATTCTGTGGAAAGTTCATAATAATTAGTTTTTAGGATTTATACTGTTTTAAAACAAAAATACTCGAAATAATAGGTTCATCATCGGATGGAGCACCAAAAGAGCACATATCAGTCCGACAGCAAAACCGGAAAGCACCTCACCCAACGTGTGATGTCCCAATACAATTCGCGCAGAACCTAATATACCGGCAATCAATATAAACAGACATAACCATCCGACCGGATTGTAACCGAACAAAGCACTGAAAGAAACCAGTCCGCCGATCACTCCGCCTATTCCTGCCATGTGTTCACTCAATTTCCATTTCAAATTCACTGCAATGCAGATAATAGATACTACCAAAGAAACGAGGATGATACCTGTCATATACCAAGGTATATTCAGCCGGCGCATCATCAACAGGCAGAACACATACGAGATGATAGTCAGCAGAATCGGTACATAACGTTTCTTACGCTCACTCAACTCCTGACGGGCAAAGCCATTGATTTTACGAAACAGGAAAATGGTAATGGTAGGTGTCAGTATGGTAAAGCAGTAAACAATTCCCAACACGATCAACTTATATTGTATCGGCATGATACGAAGATAAGAAAACAGGAATAACACCAGAAACGATAAAAACGGAATAGAAAATGGAGTAAAGACCATCGAAGTAGCTCTCGCCACCTGCAACATTGTCTTATCCGCTATGATATGCTCTCTTTCTCTGTCCATCAATACTAATACTTAATACTTTATACTTAATACTTTATATTCGTTCTTATTTTCGAAGTCGCGCAACCGGAATATTCAACTGCTGACGGTATTTGGCTACCGTTCTACGAGCAATGGGATAACCTTTCTCTTTCAAGATGTCTGCCAATTCATCATCTGTCAGCGGTTTCTTTTTGTCCTCCCCGTCAATACACTCTTTCAGAATCTTGCGTATCTCACGGACAGACATTTCTTCGCCGTCCTCTGTGGTATACCCGTCGCTGAAAAAGAATTTGAGCGGATAGATGCCGTAATTTGTCTGCACATATTTACTGTTGCTCACGCGGGAGATCGTTGAAATGTCCAGTCCGGTACGTTCAGCCACATCTTTCAAAATCATCGGTTTCAACAGTGATTCGTCTCCTTCCAAGAAGAAAGGACGTTGTAAGTCAATGATAGCCTGCATGGTAGTCATCAGGGTATTCTGACGCTGCCGCACAGCATCGATAAATCCTTGTGCCGCATCCATTTTCTGCTTCAGGAACATCATCGCTTCTTTGGATTCTTTTGATTGATTAGCCCTGTTTTTGGTATGCTCTTCCACCATTTCCGTGAAGTCGCGACTCATACGAAGTTCGGGAACATTACGGTTATTGAGGCTTACATTGATGGTTCCGTCATCATACGTTTCCACGATAAAGTCGGGAACTATCTGTTGAAGATTCCTGCCAATCGTTTCTCCCAAAGAAGCACCCGGACGGGGATTCAGCTTGGTTATCTCATTAAGAGCTTCCTGGAAAGTTTCTTCATCAATGTCCAGTTTCTTTATAATCTTCTCCCAATGTTTACGGGTGAATTCTTCATAACACTCTCTGATGATACGTTCTTCCAGCTCCAGTATCGGGTTGGGCTTCTTCTCTTCATCCTTCTTCCGGCAAATCTGTATCAACAGACATTCCTGAAGGCTGCGGGCACCGATACCAGCGGGATCAAAATCCTGCAAGATACAGAGTGCTTCTTCCAGTTCTTCTTCTGTCGATTCGATACCGGCATAAATTGCCAGTTCATCACAGATGCTCTCCAATGACTTACGGAGCAGTCCGTCGTCGTCCAATGAACCGATCAGATATTCCACCAGATCACTCTGATGTTCGGTCAGGTTGCGTTCACGCAACTGTTCTTTCAGAATTTCATAAAAAGAGGTGGAATCAGAGAACGGGATATCCTCCGCCTGTTCATCTTTCGAACGGTTGTTCTCTTGTAATTTATAATCGGGAATATCGTCTTCATTCAGATAATCACTCAAAGAATCATAATCGTTGGTATCGCTATCCATGCCATCTTCTGTAATGTCGGAATCAGCATACTCATCCGCAGCGTTTTCTTCTTTACCTTCTTCAAGTGCCGGATTTTCAAGCAGTTCAGCATGGATACGGTCTTCCAGCTCTACTGCGGGAAGCTCCAACAGTTTCACGACCAGAATCTGCTGAGGCGAAAGCGTTTGTACCTGCTGTTGCGCCTGAGATTGTATTTGACGGGAACCTTGTGCCATATTCGTTTTTGCTTTCTACTATTTCTCGCTACAAAAGTAACTTTTTAACGAGAGATTACACAGATTAGTGAGATAATTTTTAATCCTATAACACAAAAATCGTTATCTTTGTTGCACGAACTTAAAAATAAGGACAATATGTTTGCCAAAGAAACGTATATGCAGCGAAGAGCCCTGCTAAAAAAGAATTTAGGCTCCGGAGTATTGTTATTTCTCGGAAATGACGAGTGCGGACTGAACTACGAGGATAACACCTTCCGTTATCGTCAGGATTCCACTTTCCTTTATTATTTCGGACTTTCATGTGCCGGTCTTTCGGCTATTATTGATATTGATGAAGACAAAGAAATCATTTTTGGAGATGAACTGTCTATCGATGCCATCGTATGGATGGGATCGCAACCTACATTACACGAAAAATGTGAACGTGTGGGCGTAAAAAATCTGATGCCTTCCGCAGAAATTACAAGCTATCTCCACAAGTGCGTCCAGAAAGGGAAAGCGATTCATTACCTGCCACCTTACCGTGCCGAGCATAAGTTGAAACTGATGGATTGGCTGGGTATTCCCCCTACACGTCAGGAAGGTTCTGTTCCATTCATCCGTGCCGTTATCGCCCAACGTAATTACAAATCAGCCGAAGAAATTGTAGAAATAGAGAAGGCTTGCGATGTAACTGCCGATATGCACATCACCGCCATGAAAGTGCTCCGTCCGGGCATGTATGAATACGAAGTGGTAGCGGAAATGAACCGGGTGGCCGAATCTAACAACTGCCAGCTTTCGTTTGCTACCATTGCCACTATCAACGGACAGACTTTACACAACCACTATCATGGAAATAAAGTAAAACCGGGTGATCTGTTCCTAATCGACGCAGGCGCAGAAGTAGAATCAGGCTATGCAGGCGATATGTCGTCTACCATTCCTGCCGACAAAAAGTTTACAGCCCGCCAGCGCGAAGTATACGAGATTCAGAATGCGATGCATCTGGAATCTGTAAAAGCTCTCCGTCCGGGTATTCCTTATATGGATGTATACGAACTGTCTGCCCGTGTCATGGTAGACGGTATGAAGGCACTCGGATTGATGAAAGGAAATACGGAAGATGCGGTCCGCGAAGGTGCTCATGCGTTATTTTATCCTCACGGATTAGGTCACATGATGGGATTGGACGTACACGACATGGAAAATCTGGGAGAGATATGGGTAGGATATAACGGCCAACCGAAGAGCACACAGTTCGGTCGCAAATCGCAACGTCTCGCCATTCCGTTGGAACCGGGATTTGTACACACGGTAGAACCGGGTATTTATTTTATTCCGGAACTGATCGACATGTGGAAAGGAGAAAAGAAATTTACCGATTTCATCAATTATGATGTAGTGGAAACTTATAAGGATTTTGGTGGTATCCGCAACGAGGAAGATTATCTGATTACAGAAACCGGCGCCCGCCGCTTAGGAAAGAAGATCCCTTTGACACCGGAAGAGGTAGAAGCTTTAAGATAAACCAATGAATAACACCATGAAGAGACTACTTTTATCTGTATGGCTATTGTCACTTACCTTGCTGTCCGCCGTAGCTGAAAACTATCCTTATAAAAGCGATGTGCTTTGGGTCACCGTTCCCAATCATGCCGACTGGCTTTATAAAACGGGAGAAAAAGCAACTGTGGAGGTACAATTCTATAAATACGGTATCCCCAGGGATAACGTAACCGTCACTTATGAAATAGGGGGTGATATGATGCCTGTTGCCGATACCAAAGGAAGTGCAACTTTAAAGAATGGCAGGGCTGTGATTCCTGTGGGCACAATGAAAGAGCCGGGATTCCGCGACTGCCGCCTGAAAGCAACTGTAGATGGAAAGACCTATTCACATCATATCAAAGTAGGATTTTCACCGGAGAAACTTCGTCCATATACCACCATGCCTTCCGATTTCAAGGAATTTTGGGAAAAGGCTAAGGCGGAACAAAAGGAGTTTCCCCTAACGTATACCAAAGAACATGTCGAAAAATATTCCACTGATAAAATAGACTGTTATCTCGTAAAATTGCAACTGAACAAACGTGGGCAATGCGTCTACGGATATTTATTCTATCCGAAAAAAGAAGGAAAGTTTCCGGTTGTCTTGTGCCCTCCGGGAGCAGGTATCAAAACCATCAAAGAGCCTCTACGCCATAAATATTATGCGGAGCAAGGATGCATCCGTTTTGAATTCGAGATACACGGTCTGAATCCGGAAATGACTGATGAAGAATTTAAAGAAATCAGCAACGCTTTTAATGGCAGAGAAAACGGCTATCTGACCAACGGGCTCGACAGCCGTGATAATTACTATATGAAGCGGGTATATCTGGCTTGTGTACGCGGCATCGACTTTCTAACTTCCCTACCGGAATGGGATGGTAAGAATGTGATCGCACAAGGAGGTAGCCAGGGAGGCGCCCTAGCATTAATCACCGCCGGACTGGATGAACGGGTGACAGCTTGCGTCGCCAATCATCCTGCCTTAAGCGATATGGCAGGCTATAAAGCCGGACGTGCCGGTGGCTATCCGCATTTCTTCAGAAATTCGGTGGATATGGATACCCCCAAAAAAATAAAGACAATGGCCTATTATGATGTAGTGAACTTTGCTAAATTGATAAAAACAGACACCTATATAACGGGGATTCAACGATGATGTATGTCCTCCGACTACCAGCTATATAGTATACAATGTATTAAACTGTCCGAAAGAAGCCCTGATTACTCCTATTAATGAGCATTGGACCTCCAATGATACGGAATATGGGCATCTGCTTTGGATAAAGAAGCATTTGAAATAAAGAATCAATCATTCCATTCGGATATGGGCAACTACTCTTTTTTTCCTTATATATACTCACTATGCTGGATATATATGTCCAGCAAGCGGGGTATATATATTCACCACGTGGGCAAAAGTAAGGTGAAACGTGGGCTTATGATTGCTTGCATGTGGGCTGGAACCCGCCAACACGTGGGCTGAACAAAACAGAGCCTGTATCTAGGTAAAACAAAGCCTCTGTTACAATGCAATGCAGGCTCCGTTTTGTTACTGACAAACTAGATTTCAAAGTACACCTACCCCATGGCAAACTGAACACCCTACTTAATATTTAAAGCTACTACCTCCTAAGAATTCGCGCAATAAGGACGTAGGCGGAATCTCCTTATCCTGTACAGGAACAAAATATTTGATAAACTTCAGCAATCGGTATGCTTCGCAATATTCAGGACAGTTGCGCGGAACTCCCATCAGAATAGGTTCGGCATGCAAACGGAGAACTGCAAACTCAAAAAGCAGCGCCGAATTAAACATTACGTCGGCATTCTCTTGATAGGGGAAAATCCATTTATCTTCACCGGCACGTACACTCGGCCAGCGTAATATCGTTTCACGTGCCGAATATCCCCGATAATTGAAGTCACGGATAATGCGACGCAACAGACGGTTGTCAGTTGTCGGAATCCAGTTATGGTCATCCAAAGAGATGGTGGTTAATGCCGAAACATAAATCTTGAATTTCCGTTCAGCCGGTATATGCGGTGTCAGTTCCGGATTCAGGGCATGAATACCTTCCAGAATCAGAATCGTATTATCTTCTATTTTCAGTTTATCGCCTTTATACTCCTTCTTGCCAAGAGAGAAATTAAAACGAGGCAGTTCCACCTCTTCACCGCGTAGGAGTGCCTGCAACTGTTGATTGAACAGTTCCAGATCAAGTGCATACAGTGATTCATAATCATAATTTCCGTTTTCATCCAAAGGAGTCTCTTCACGATCTACAAAGTAATTATCCAAAGAGATCGGGAATGGTTTCAGTCCATTAGTCATTAGCTGGATAGAAAGCCGTTTACTGAAAGTTGTCTTTCCCGAAGAAGACGGTCCGGCAATCAATACCAGTTTTACCTGGTTACCGTTTTCACCACGATGGAATATAGTATCGGCTATCTGAGCTATTTTCTTCTCCTGCAGTGCTTCTGCAACATTTATCAGATCGGTTGCATGTCCCTCTTCGCAGGCCAGGTTAAAATCTCCGGCATTGTTAAGCCCCATGATATAACTCCAGTTTAGGTATTCTTTAAAGACATCCAGCATTTTTTCCTGCTTCACCACATCTTCAAGCACATTCGGATTTTCCCGGCTCGGAATCCGGAGGAGCAATCCATCGTAATATTTCACGATATCGAATAATTTAAGATATCCGGTACTGGGTAGCAGGTTCCCATAATAATAATCAATGGTATCACCCAATGTATAATAATAGGTATAGAGCGAACCGGAAGTTTCCAGCAACCTCACTTTATCATTCATTCCTCGCTCGCTGAAAACACGCACAGCTTCAGCCGTGTGACATTCAATACGGTGATAGGAAATATTCTCCGCGATAATCTCCTGCATCCGTTGCTTGATGCGTGTCACATCTTCCAGTTCGATGGGGCGTCCAATCCGCAAATTGCAGAAATAGCCTTTTGAAACAGGATGTTCTACAAACAGTTTACCATCAGGAAACAGTTCCGTGACTGCCTTAAACAATACAAAGCAGAGCGAACGGACATACGTACGCATACCGGACTGATCTCTCACATCCAGAAACTCTACATCCTTATTATTATAAACTCTGAAGTTAAGCCCCTCGGAACGATTATTGACCTTGGCACTTACTACCTGATAAGGAAAATTAAGATTAAAACCGTAATAAATATCCAAAAGTGAGCTTCCGATAGGGAATTCTTTGGAAATATTGTTATTTTTGCAACATATTTGTAACATCTGTTTCATCGAGTTCGTTAAAAGGTGAATAATTTGGAACTAATATACTTATAATCAGATAGAGAACAAATAACCATTAAAAATATTATAGATGGAATATTCTTTTTATGATTTTTTAAAGCTTATAGGCTCATTAGGACTCTTCCTTTACGGAATGAAGATTATGAGTGAGGGCTTACAAAAGGTCGCGGGTGACAGATTGCGAAGTATTCTAACGGCAATGACTACCAATCGGGTAACGGGAGTTTTAACAGGAGTGTTAATAACAGCTCTTATCCAGTCTTCTTCAGCAACGACAGTGATGGTCGTAAGTTTCGTAAACGCCGGATTGCTCACACTTGCCGAATCCATCAGCGTCATTATGGGTGCTAATATCGGTACTACCGTGACTGCCTGGATCATTTCAATTTTCGGATTTAAGGTTGATATGGCTGCCTTCGCTCTCCCGCTCTTAGCCATCGCCCTTCCGCTCATCTTCTCCGGCAAAAGCAACCGCAAGTCCATCGGCGAATTCATTTTCGGTTTTTCTTTCCTTTTCATGGGGCTTTCTTATCTGAAAGCAAACGCGCCCGACCTGAACGCCAACCCGGAAATGCTTGCCTTCGTACAAAACTACACGGACATGGGATTCTTCTCCATCATCCTGTTCTTACTCATCGGTACTATATTGACGATGATTGTACAGGCCTCCGCCGCCACCATGGCAATTACATTGATTATGTGCGCCAACGGATGGATCAGTCTGGAACTGGGAGCAGCACTCGTTTTGGGAGAAAACATCGGAACCACTATCACGGCCAACCTTGCCGCACTTACAGCCAACACACAGGCTAAGCGGGCAGCATTGGCCCATTTTGTTTTTAACGTGTTCGGTGTTATCTGGGTCTTGATTGTCTTCCATCCTTTCATGGAACTGGTAAACTGGGTAGTAGATACCTTTTTCCAAAGTAACAATCCGGAAGTTGCTATTTCCTACAAATTATCGGCTTTCCACTCAATCTTCAATATCTGTAACGTATGTATCCTGATATGGGCGATTAAACTGATTGAACGTACCGTATGTGCTCTTATCCACCCCAAAGAAGAGGACGAAGAGCCCCGTTTGCGGTTTATCACCGGTGGTATGCTTTCTACCGCTGAACTTTCTATTCTTCAGGCTCGCAAAGAAATCCATCTTTTTGCAGAACGTATACACCGGATGTTCGGCATGGTGCAGGATTTGCTACACACAGAAAAGGACGACGATTTCAACAAGCTGTTCAGCCGAATTGAGAAATATGAGAATATCAGCGACAACATGGAACTTGAAATAGCCAACTACCTGAATCAAGTATCTGAAGGCCGGTTAAGTTCTGAAAGCAAACTACAGATACGCGCCATGCTACGTGAAGTGACGGAAATTGAAAGTATCGGCGACAGCTGTTATAACCTAGCACGTACCATCAACCGGAAACGTCAGACTAATCAGGATTTTACCGAGAAACAATATGAACATATCCACCTCATGATGAAGTTGACCAACGATGCACTTGCCCAAATGATTGTGGTTGTAGAAAAGCCGGAACATCAGAACATTGACATCAATAAGTCCTTCAACATCGAGAATGAAATTAACAACTACCGTAACCAACTGAAGAATCAGAACATTCTGGACGTAAACAACAAAGAATACGATTATCAGATGGGAGTTTATTACATGGATATTATCGCCGAATGTGAAAAACTAGGTGACTATGTGGTGAATGTAGTAGAAGCCAGTAGTGATGTAAAAGAGAAAAAAGCTTCTTGACAGAGAGCCTAATTGAATGATAAAAAAGGAGAACCAGCTAAAATATATTTATAGCCGATTCTCCTTTTAAATTAAATCATCCTCCAGAAAAACAAAAAAGACCGGGCATATATCTATACACCCGGCCATTCTCCTCTTAATAATTCTCTCTCTTGTTTTTATCCTTCGTACGGTTCAAAATCTTCTTTGCCGACTCCGCATAACGGACAAGTCCAATCATCTGGAATGTCTTCAAAGGCTGTTCCTGGTTCAATTCCGCTTTCCGGATCTCCTTGTTCAGGGTCGTAAATATATTCACAGACCGTGCAAATGTACTTCTTCATAACGTTCGTATTTTTAATTGGTTTTCTAACTAATATAACACAAATAGCAAGATATTTGTTCAACACTATTTTCCAAACTAAAGAAATTTCTCAAACCATTGTCCGTTCCTTATCGCACATGTGGTAAACGACGGTAACAAATTCAACTTCATAAAAAGTTTTAATTAAACAATTTATCACAATTTTATGTTGTATTTTTGCGGTTCAAACTAAACGCATGTATCTGCATGAGTACAAATAAAAATGACTATTATCACTTAGGACTTACGGATGACGAAGTCCTACAAAGCAGGGAGAAAAATGGTATTAACCTGTTAACACCTCCCAAGCGTCCTTCCCTGTGGAAGCTTTATCTCGAAAAATTTGAAGACCCGGTGGTGCGTGTACTATTAGTAGCAGCCGTTTTCTCGTTAATCATTTCCATCATCGAGAACGAATACGCTGAGACTATCGGAATTATTGCCGCCATCCTGCTGGCTACCGGAATCGGTTTCTTTTTCGAGTATGATGCCAGCAAGAAGTTTGATCTGCTGAATGCTGTCAATGAAGAAACATTGGTTAAAGTGATCCGAAACGGACGTGTACAAGAAATTCCCCGCAAAGACATAGTGGTAGGTGATATCGTAATTCTGGAAACGGGTGAAGAAATTCCCGCCGACGGAGAACTGCTGGAAGCCATCTCTTTGCAAGTAAACGAATCTAATCTGACTGGAGAACCTGTTATTAATAAAACTACTGTAGCAGCCGATTTTGATGAAGAAGCCACTTATGCCTCCAATCTGGTGATGCGTGGCACTACAGTGGTGGATGGACATGGTACCATGCGCGTACTGCATGTGGGAGATGCTACTGAAATCGGGAAAGTAGCCCGACAGAGTACAGAGGATAACCTCGAACCCACCCCGCTGAACATACAGCTCACCAAACTCGCAAATCTGATTGGAAAGATCGGTTTCACCGTTGCCGGTCTGGCTTTCCTTATTTTCTTGGTGAAAGATGTAGTGCTATATTTTGATTTCGGTTCACTGAACGGATGGCATGAGTGGCTTCCGGTTTTCGAACGGACACTGAAATATTTTATGATGGCAGTTACACTGATTGTAGTAGCTGTGCCTGAAGGATTGCCAATGAGTGTTACGCTTAGTCTGGCATTGAATATGCGTCGCATGCTTTCCACCAACAATCTAGTGCGAAAAATGCATGCTTGCGAAACAATGGGAGCCATCACCGTGATTTGTACGGATAAAACCGGTACACTGACTCAAAATCTGATGCAAGTGCACGAACCCAATTTTTACGGCATCAAAAATGGCAGTATTTTGTCCGACGATGATATCAGCACACTCATTGCAGAAGGAATAAGCGCTAACTCAACCGCTTTCCTTGAAGAATCAGCCAAGGGAGAAAAACCCAAAGGCGTAGGAAATCCAACCGAAGTGGCTTTATTGCTCTGGCTTAACAAACAGGGAAAAAATTATCTGGAACTTCGCGAGAAAGCACATATCCTCGACCAACTCACTTTCTCTACGGAACGGAAATTCATGGCAACCCTTGTTGAGTCGCCACTGATCGGAAAAAAAATACTCTATACAAAAGGAGCCCCGGAAATTATTTTGGGCAAGTGTAAAGAAGTAGTCTTGGACGGACGACGAGTGGACGCCGTAGAATATCGTTCCACAGTAGAAGCACAACTGTTGAGCTATCAGAATATGGCTATGCGTACACTTGGATTTGCGTTCAAGATTGTCGGAGAAAATGAGCCAAACGATTGTACAGAACTGGTTTCAGCCAACGACCTGAATTTCTTGGGAGTAGTTGCCATCTCCGACCCGATTCGTCCGGACGTACCTGCTGCGGTTGCTAAATGCCAATCCGCAGGTATAGGCATCAAGATTGTAACTGGTGATACACCGGGAACGGCAACGGAAATCGCACGTCAGATAGGTCTTTGGAACCCCGAAACTGATACCGAACGAAATCGAATCACCGGTGTTGCATTTGCTGAATTGAGCGATGAAGAAGCATTGGATAGAGTAATGGATTTAAAAATCATGTCCCGCGCCCGCCCGACAGACAAGCAACGCCTGGTGCAGCTGCTTCAGCAAAAAGGAGCAGTCGTAGCCGTAACCGGAGACGGAACCAACGATGCCCCGGCTTTGAATCATGCCCAAGTAGGTTTGTCAATGGGTACAGGTACTTCTGTAGCCAAAGAAGCCAGCGATATTACCCTGCTCGATGACTCCTTCAACAGTATCGGAACTGCCGTTATGTGGGGACGCTCCCTGTATAAGAATATCCAGCGTTTCATTGTTTTCCAGCTGACGATCAACTTCGTAGCACTGCTCATTGTCTTGTTGGGTTCTGTGATCGGTACGGAACTTCCGCTGACTGTCACACAAATGTTATGGGTGAACCTGATTATGGACACTTTTGCCGCTTTGGCCCTCGCTTCCATTCCGCCCAGCGAAACCGTGATGCTTGAGAAACCCCGCCGAAGCACTGATTTTATTATCAGTAAGGCAATGCAGTATAATATATTAGGTGTGGGCTCCATCTTCCTCATCGTACTGCTCGGAATGATTTATTATTTCGACCACAGCACGGAAGGCATGGATATACACAACCTGACCATTTTCTTCACCTTCTTTGTCATGCTACAATTCTGGAATCTGTTCAATGCCCGTGTATTCGGCACTACCGATTCGGCATTCAAGGGACTTTCCAAATCGTATGGTATGGAACTTATTGTATTGGCTATTCTTGCCGGACAATTCCTGATCGTACAGTTCGGTGGTGCTGTATTCCGTACGGAGCCGCTTGACTGGCAAACTTGGCTTTTAATTATAGGCGTTTCGTCCACGGTGTTATGGGTTGGAGAAGTTGTTCGCCTTGTTCAACGTATTATTCACTAAGAGAGTAGAAATGAAAAGTAAAGGAATAAAAAACCTTCTTATTGATTTAGGTGGTGTACTTATCAATCTCGACCGCCAACGTTGCATTGGGAACTTTCAGAAATTAGGGATCCGGAACGTGGAGGACCTATTGGATATCCATAATCCGAACGGACTCCTGCTGCAACAGGAAAAAGGATTGATTACACCCGCCGAATTCCGTGACGGAGTTCGTCAGATGATAGGCAAAGCAGTGAGCGACACACAAATAGATGCAGCCTGGAATAGTTTTTTGGTAGACATACCGACACACAAACTCGATTTATTATTAAAATTACGCGAGAAATACGTCGTCTATTTATTGAGCAATACCAACCAAATCCACTGGGACTGGGCATGTATTCACCTGTTTCCCTACCGCACATTTAAGGTGGAAGACTATTTTGAGAAAACGTACCTCTCTTTTGAAATGCAAATGGCCAAGCCCGAACCGGAGATCTTCAAAGCAATCATAGAGGATGCCGGTATCGAGCCGAAAGAAACACTCTTCATCGATGATTCTGAGATGAACTGTAAGGCAGCCCAGAATTTAGGAATTTCCACTTATACAGCAAAAGAAGGCGAAGACTGGAGTCATCTTTTCAACAGCAAATAATTCTAGAGATATGCAGATTATACGTGACACATCGGCTATTAACCCGGAACCCAGTGTAGCTACCATCGGTTTTTTTGATGGAGTACATGCAGGACATCGCTATCTGATTCAGCAAGTGAAAGAGATAGCCGCCGCCAAAAGTCTACGCTCTGCATTGGTTACTTTCCCCGTTCATCCCCGCAAAGTGATGAACACGAATTATCGTCCGGAGCTTCTGACTACCCCGGAAGAAAAAATAAGGCTGCTGGCAAACATCGGAGTAGATTACTGTCTGATGCTTGATTTCACCCCGGAAGTTTCCCGGCTTACCGCCCGAGAATTCATGACACAGCTGTTAAAAAAACGTTATCAAGTAAAACACCTGGTTATCGGCTATGACCATCGTTTTGGGCACAACCGCAGCGAAGGTTTCGAAGATTATGTACGCTATGGGAAAGAAATTGGTATAGAAGTGATCCGCGCCAAAGCATACACCAGCAATATAGAAATAGAGAACGTACCCAATGTTCCGGTAAGTTCTTCCCTGATCCGCAAACTTCTTCATCAAGGAGAAGTAGACCTAGCTGCCGATTGCCTGAAATATGAATATTTCCTGGACGGGATAGTAGTAGGCGGCTATCAGGTAGGCCGCAAAATAGGTTTTCCAACGGCCAATTTAAGCGTGGATGATCCTGATAAACTGATCCCCGCGGACGGTGTATATGCCGTATGGGTGACATTCGATAAAAAAACATATATGGGAATGCTGAACATAGGTGTCCGCCCGACGATTGATAATGGCCCTAACCGAACCATTGAGGTGAATATCCTTCACTTCCATTCGGACATATACGATAAATTCATCCGGCTTACTTTCGTAAAACGGACGCGTCCCGAGCTGAAATTCTCTAGTATCGACGAGTTAACAGTGCAACTCCATAAAGATGCCGAAGATACGGAAGCTATTCTTCTTGCCAGCAAGGCAGGCGATAACAGTAGAGAGACAAAATAAATAACACAATAACCGAATAATAACAACTTAAAAATAGATTCTTATGCAAAAGTCATTTATGAGCATCTCTTTGGTGGTAATAGCTATTTCGATGTTAGCTATGTTTATCTATAATTTCTTTACAACTAACTAAAGAGCAATGAAAACAGCTATCAAACTGATATTAATAGACCTTCTCATTGCACAGATTGTCGCCCCTATCCTGATTACGATTCCCTGTACGCTCTATTTGTTAGTCACCACAGGAGATTTGGATAAGGTTGCTCTGACGCAAATGATTATGATTCCGGCCCAATTAGCCGGTCAGATTATGATGGGTATTTATCTATGGAAAGCCGGCTATATCAGTACACAAAAGGCGACATGGTTGCCTGTATCAGCGCCATTCCTAATTTGTAGCGGGCTAGCTATTCTCACCGCCGGCTTTTTGGTATCTGCACTTATGGGACTGCTAGACTGGATACCCAACATCATGGAGCAATCTTTCGACATCCTCCAATCCGGTTGGGGCGGTATTCTTGCAATAGCTATCATCGGTCCTGTACTTGAAGAAATCTTGTTTCGCGGAGCCATTACCAAAGCTTTGCTTCAACAATATAATCCGACTAAAGCCATTCTGATTTCCGCACTTCTGTTCGGTGTCTTTCATATAAATCCGGCCCAGATCCTTCCGGCATTTCTAATCGGTATCCTGCTGGCATGGACTTATTACAAAACAGGTAGCCTGATACCGTGTATACTCATGCACGTGCTCAATAACTCGCTATCTCTGTATCTTAGTATTAAATATCCCGAAGCCGAAAATATGGATGACCTGATTAACGGTACTCCTTATCTCATCGCTTTGGTCGGTTCAGTCCTGCTACTTATTTGCACCATATCAATCATGAATTCTCACCACAGAGGACACAAAGGTTTATACCAACAATAGGGATATATAATAATCGCAAAATGTGTGATGGTAAAAAAGCTCTGTGTACTCCACGTCCTCTGTGGGGAATTTTATCTCTCTTTTGCTTTAAATGCCAATGCATACATTCGTATCTGTTTCACCATCGACAGCAAACCATTGCTACGCGTTGGCGACAGATGCTCTTTCAACCCGATCTTGTCTATAAAATAAAGATCTGTATTCAAGATTTCATCAGGAGTATGTCCTGAAAGGACTTTAATCAATAAGGCAATAATTCCTTTGACTATCAAAGCATCACTTTCCGCTTTAAAAACGATTTTACCGTCTACATCATCCGCTTGAAGCCACACCCTACTTTGGCATCCTTCAATCAGATTTTGTTCCGTCTTATATTTTTCTTCAAGTGGTTCCTGCTCATTTCCTAAGTCAATAAGTAGTTGATAACGGTCCATCCAATCGTCGAAGTCACTGAATTCTGCAATCACTTCGTCCTGTAATTCATTAATTGACATTATAAATAATTATTTAATCCTGTTATTTCTCATTATAAATCACTTCCAATACCGTTTGGCCTACTGCTTTCAACGTATTCTTATCTATATGTTCCATATTATCATTGACCGTATGCCATGTAGGAGTAAAGTCACCCTCCTGATTATATGGAATAATATCAATTGTTTTAATACGTGCCAAGCGATTAATGAACAGATGGTCATCGGTAACAAATCCTCCGTTACCATCCATAAAAGTGTTCCCGTTGCCAATCTTCTTCGCCGCTTTCCAGACTTTCTGATTTATATCGGGAGCAAACTCTTCAGAATATCCCTCTTTCATAAACACGCTACTTTCCCCCCCTACCATATCGAGCAAGATGCCAAAACGTGCATTATATCCCTGCACATGAGGATTGCGTGCCCAATACTGTGAGCCGAGACACCAGAATTCTTCTTTATGCTGCCCCGTATAAAACTGAGGCGCACCATAATCCTCTGCATCCAGCAAAATAATATCAATTCCTAGTTCCGGTTGTTGCTGATTGAGCAGGCGAGCTATTTCCAACAAAGCACCTACACCACTGGCACCATCATTGGCACCCAAGATCGGAGTTTTATGATTCTTCTCGTCAGAATCGTTATCAGCCCACGGACGTGTATCCCAATGCGCAAACAGAGCAATTCGTTTTTTGCTTTCCGGTTTATAAGAACCGATAATGTTTCTCGCTTTCAACAAGGTTCCGTCATAAGCAATCAAATCTGCATATTGATTAGTCACTTGAGCACCGAAAGCCTCCAACTGACTGGCAAGGTAATTTCCACAGGCAACATGTCCTTTTGTGTTAGGAACACGAGGTCCGAAATCCACCTGATTCTTTACATACAAATAAGCACTATCCGCATCAAATTGAGGTACATTCACTGCTGTCTCTTCGCTTTGTTCACTCGTACTATTTGCTTTATTACCTCCTCCGCAAGAGAATGCTGATAATAACAAAAAGGCACTCATTAATACTATCATAGTTTTCTTTTTCATCGTCCTTTCATCTATTAAGGCTTCAAAATTAGTCATTTTCATCACAGCATCGTTCAGATGGAATGGTTTATTAACATATAAACTTCAGTTCTACATTTTTCTTTCCGACCATAAGTTCCACTTTTGCGCCGTTTATAAGCGGCAGATTATGAGTCACGTGTCCTACCGGAAAATTAAAACAGACCGGATAATCATACTCTTTTACTAAATCCGCCAAAGCTGCATACAATTCCTTACCCAACGAACAGTCTTCTTCATACTCTGTAAATTGACCGATAATCAGTCCGGACAGTTTTTCGAGTACGCCTCCTAATTTCAAATTATACATCATACGCTCGATAGCATGCGGACGTTCGCTGACATCTTCAATAAACAATATCGTCCCTTCTGCCGGAATATCGTATGGAGTTCCCCGCAAACCGTATGCTACCGCCATATTGCCACCATGCAAAACGCCTTGTGCAGCCCCCTGCTTATTCAGTTTGTGCTTCTCGCATGTATAAGAAGGGATATTTCCAAATAAGATATCCTTCAGATAGTTCGTACAAAGATCATCTTCCGGTTCTACCGTAAGATGACGGGCCATCAACGAATGTAGGGAAGCATATCCATTTTTCTGAAACAGATTGTGCAACGCTGTGATATCGCTAAAACCCAGTAACCATTTAGGATGTTCACGAAAAGCTGTAAAATCAATCTTATCAATCAAATGTACCGCCCCGTACCCTCCACGACTACACAGGATAGCTTTCACCTCAGGGTCGTCCATCGCGTCCTGCAAATCTTGCAGCCGTTGCCTGATTGTTCCGGCATATCTCCCGGATGAACTTCCGGCATATTTTCCCATAGCCACTTTCAAGCCCCATGATTCTAAACGTTTCTCGGCTCCTTTCAGAAATTGTTGGTCTATCTTACTCGAAGGTGATACAATAACCACTTTATCACCTTTCTGCAAAAAGGAAGGAAATTGAATATCCATATATATTCTTATTTAATTGACTTTCGTTGATAAAATACCAGACTGCCCGGATGCATTTGTTTTCATCTGCAAAAATACAGGAAAAAACGGTTCCATACACATCCAACAGTCAAAACAAACAAAATATAGCAAAATGTTACATAACAGATGCATTTTTTCGGATTATAATCGTTATTTTTTCAATCATTTTTCTGATATTTGCTAAAAATCTAACGTTATGGAACCTATTCTAAATTTTGCCCAACTAACGGCCCATCTCAAAAAACTAAATCATAGAAAACGAATTGCCGTGGTCTGTGCCAACGATCCTAACACAGAGTATGCCATCTCTCGTGCGCTGGAAGAGGGAATTGCAGAATTTCTTATGATTGGAGATTCAACAATTCTGAAGAAGTATCCCACGCTCAAACAATATCCCGAATATGTAAAAACTATCCATATCGAAAATCCGGACGAAGCGGCACGCGAGGCTGTCCGTATCGTTCGCGAAGGGGGAGCCGATATTTTGATGAAAGGGATTATCAATACAGACAACTTACTGCACGCCATACTCGACAAAGAAAAAGGGTTGTTACCGAAAGGAAAAATCCTCACGCATCTGGCAGTGATGGAAATTCCGACCTATCATAAACTGCTTTTCTTCTCGGATGCTGCGGTCATTCCACGTCCCACGCTACAACAACGCATAGAGATGATTTGGTATGCTATCTGTAGCTGTCGCCATTTTGGCATCGACCAGCCGCGTGTCGCCTTGATTCACTGTACGGAAAAAGTGAGTGCCAAATTCCCTCATTCACTAGATTATGTGAATATCGTAGAGCTTGCCGAAGCGGGAGAATTCGGAAATGTGATTATTGACGGCCCGCTGGATGTACGTACTGCGTGCGAACAGGCAAGTGGTGATATTAAAGGGATTGTATCTCCTATCAACGGACAGGCAGACGTACTGATATTCCCGAACATTGAATCGGGCAACGCATTCTACAAATCTGTCTCCCTGTTTGCAAAGGCAGAGATGGCAGGATTGCTTCAAGGTCCTATTTGTCCTGTAGTTCTTCCGTCGCGCAGCGATTCCGGCTTATCCAAATATTATAGCATTGCGATGGCATGCTTACAAGTGTCAGGAGATTGCGAGTGCAGAAAACAGGCTAGCCAGATCGCAAACTCATCATTCTAAATTCACCACTTAAAACTCACTAGTCATGAAAATACTGGTTATCAACCCCGGCTCTACTTCTACAAAGATTGCGGTTTACGAAGACGGAACTCCGCTGTTTATCAGCAATATAAAACATTCCGTAGAAGAGCAGTCCGCTTTTCCCGAGGTAATAGATCAGTTTGAATTCCGGAAAAATCTGGTATTACAAGAATTGGAGAACAACAAGATCCCTTTTTCTTTTGATGCAATCATCGGACGCGGAGGTTTGGTGAAACCGATACCGGGCGGAGTGTATGAGGTGAACGATGCCATGAAACGTGATACAGTGCATGCCATGCGTACCCATGCCTGCAACTTAGGAGGACTGATTGCCAGCGAACTAGCTGCCACCCTACCCGATTGCCCGGCTTTCATCGCTGATCCGGGAGTGGTGGATGAACTGGAAGACGTAGCCCGCATTACAGGTTCTCCGTTAATGCCGAAAATTACCATCTGGCACGCCTTGAACCAAAAAGCAATCGCACGGCGTTTTGCCAAAGAGCAAGGGACGCAATACGAAGATTTGGATTTAATCATCTGCCATTTAGGAGGAGGCATTTCTGTTGCAGTCCATCACCATGGACGTGCTATTGACGCCAACAATGCGTTGGACGGCGAAGGACCTTTCTCACCGGAACGCGCCGGCACACTTCCTGCCGGTCAACTGATCGACCTTTGTTTTAGCGGTCAGCATACCAAAGACGAATTGAAGAAACGTATCTCCGGACGTGCCGGATTGACTGCTCATTTAGGTACGACTGATGTGCCCTCCATCATCCATTCGATAGAAGAAGGGGATAAAAAGGCGGAACTGATACTGGACGCCATGATTTATAATGTTGCAAAAGCGATAGGAGCCAGTGCTACTGTACTTTGCGGGAAAGTAGATGCTATCCTTCTGACAGGAGGAATCGCTTATTCGGACTATGTAGTTTCAAGGCTCAAAAAAAGAATTTCTTTCCTGGCTCCCATCTATGTTTATCCGGGAGAGAATGAAATGGAGTCGTTGGCTTTTAATGCCATAGGAGCGTTGAAAGGAGAATTGCCGATACAAGTTTATAAGTGACATAAGCTATTGATTTATCGATTCCATCGCTTGGTTTTAAAGGTAGAAAACGACTTTATTAACAGGTATATTTGCCTGTATCATAAACTTTTTAAATAAAAAAGCTCTTTCAAAGAAATTTTTCTCATATCTTTGCGACGTGTTAAGTTAATAAATTGATTAAGGTCGATTTTTGACTGTTTCGAATCGGGAAGTATGGGGGTACTTTCCGATTCTTTTTTTGGAGAGGATATAACAAAGCGTCTTCATCTTTTTAAGGGTTTTAATAAACTGGATAAATCTAATATATACTAATTCTCTATATAAAACAGTTCAACTCCGGATGATACTAATAAGAAATCTTGTTTTTTTAGGATATACAGAAATCATCTCCTGCAAAACCTAGTTTTAGGCGGGAACCTCATGCTTGTTTCATAAATGAACTATTTCACCACAGAGGACACGGAGGACACAGAGTTCTAGTTTAGAGATAATTATAACCTCTGTGTCCTCTGTGGTGAAAAGCCTAAAAGAAGTATGCTGATAGAAAAAAAGAAGGCTGTTTCAAGATTAAATTTGAAACAGCCTTCATTATATATAGAAGCTATCGCTTTCTTACTTCTTTTCCGGCCTTGGCAACAAAACTTTTCTTGAAAGTTTGAATTTACCAGTTTTCGGATCAATATCAATCAGTTTTACTTCGATTTCATCACCTTCTTTGATTCCGGCTTCTTCTACTGTTTCCAGACGTTTCCAGTCAATTTCGGAGATGTGCAGCAAACCATCCTTGCCCGGCAAGAATTCGATAAATGCACCATAAGGCATAATAGAACGAACTTTACCTTTATAAACTTCGCCTACTTCAGGAACAGCAACGATTGCTTTAATCATGCGCATTGCATCATCAATACATTTCTTGTTTGTTCCGGAAACTTCGATGCGTCCCATACCATCAATTTCTTCGATAGTAATCACAGCACCAGTTTCTTCCTGCATACCTTGGATGATCTTTCCACCAGGGCCGATCACAGCACCGATGAATTCTTTAGGAATTGTCATCGTTTCGATACGTGGAGCATGTTCTTTCAGGTCGGCACGTGGTTCGGCAATTGTTTCAGTAATCTTATTAAGGATATGCATACGTCCTTCTTTAGCCTGGTTCAAAGCACGTTCCAAAATGTCGTAAGACAGACCGTCTACCTTGATATCCATCTGTGTAGCAGTGATACCGTCTTTTGTTCCGGTCACCTTGAAGTCCATATCTCCCAAATGGTCTTCGTCACCCAGGATATCA
Organism: Bacteroides caecimuris; assembly: GCF_001688725.2. NCBI lineage: Bacteria > Pseudomonadati > Bacteroidota > Bacteroidia > Bacteroidales > Bacteroidaceae > Bacteroides > Bacteroides caecimuris. The sequence goes on from NZ_CP015401.2 coordinate 3,734,860, forward strand.
GACAATACAGCATATTTTTCTTCGCCCGGATTCTTAATCAATCCCATAGCGATACCCGATACCGGTTTCTTGATCTTCACACCTGCATCCATCAATGCCAATGTGCCGGCACATACGGTAGCCATAGAAGAAGAACCGTTAGATTCGAGGATATCTGAAACCACACGTACTACATACGGATAATCAGCAGGAATCTGTCCTTTCAAAGCACGCCAAGCCAAGTGACCGTGACCGATTTCACGACGACCTACACCACGTTGTGCTTTTGCTTCGCCTGTAGAGAAAGGAGGGAAGTTATAGTGTAACAAGAAACGTTCTTTTCCGTGTTCCAAAACATCGTCGATAATCTTCTCATCCAGTTTTGTACCCAGAGTAACAGAAGTCAATGACTGTGTTTCACCACGAGTAAAGATAGCAGATCCGTGAGGGCCAGGCAGAGGACTAACCTCACACCAGATCGGACGGATTTCAGTAGTCTTACGACCATCCAGACGCTTACCTTCGTCCAAAATAGAACGGCGCATGGCTTCTTTTTCTACATCGTGGTAGTAACGGTCGATCAATGCAGCCTTTTCGTCCAACTCTTCTTCAGAGAATTGAGCTTTGAATTCTTCGCGGATTGCTTCGAAAGCAGCAAAACGTTCGTGTTTGTTATTGTTTCCGGAAGCGGCAACTGCGTAAGCCTTGTCGTAACATGCTTCATGAACAGCCTTGCGCAAGTCTTCGTCGTTTACTTCGTGGTTGTATTCGCGTTTTACAGTTTTACCAACCTCTTCAGTCAATTCCATCTGCGCTTTGCAATGAATCTTGATAGCTTCGTGAGCTACCTTCATTGCTTCCAGCAATTCAGCTTCGGATACTTCATGCATTTCACCTTCTACCATCATGATGTTCTCATAAGTAGCGGCTACCATCAAGTCCATGTCAGCTTTTTCCAGTTGTTCAAAAGTAGGATTGATAACGAACTGACCGTCAACACGTGCTACACGTACTTCAGAGATCGGTCCGTTGAAAGGAATATCTGAAACGGCAAGTGCTGCAGAAGCGGCAAGTCCTGCCAATGCATCCGGCATGTCTACACCATCAGCAGAAAAGAGGATGATGTTCACATATACCTCTGCGTGATAATTATCGGGGAATAAAGGACGGAGAGCACGGTCGACAAGACGGCAAGTAAGAATCTCATAATCAGAAGCCCTACCTTCTCGCTTGGTGAAACCACCAGGGAAACGGCCGAATGCCGCAAATTTTTCTTTGTACTCTACCTGTAAAGGCATAAAATCTGTTCCGGGAACTGCATCTTTAGCGGCACAAACAGTAGCTAACAACATGGTGTTGCCCATGCGAAGCATTACAGAACCGTCTGCCTGTTTTGCCAACTTTCCCGTCTCGAGTGTGATGGTTCTTCCATCAGGTAACTCGATTGTCTTAACAATTGGGTTAATCATAAAAATTGTTTTATCTATACTTTTTCTTTCAAAATTCCTGCAAAGATATACATTTATCGTGGTAATCAGGTGGGAATGAGGTAAAAAGTTAGTGATGAACTGATTTTTTTTCAAAATTAGAATGAAGAACCCGGCAAAATGCTTTGACTAATCTCGAAAAGAAGTATATTTGCATCTCGTTAATAACACACACTATATGAAAAAGGTTACTTTTGCAGCGCTCGCCGCACTTACTATTACCGCTTGTAGTTCCGGTCCTAAATTTCAGGTGAACGGGAATGTATCAGGAGCCGATGGTAAAATGCTTTATCTCGAAGCTTCCGGTCTGGAAGGTATTGTTCCGCTCGATTCAGTGAAACTGAAGGGAGAAGGTACATTCAGTTTCAAGCAGCCTCGTCCCGAATCACCCGAATTTTATCGCTTGCGGATTGACGACAAAATCATCAATTTTTCTGTAGATTCTATCGAAACGATTCAGATCAAAGCGCCGTATGCGGATTTCTCCACGACTTACACGGTGGAAGGTTCGGAAAACAGCAACAAGATAAAAGAACTAACGATGAAGCAGATCCGCCTTCAAAAAGAGGTGGACGACTTGCTGGCAGCTTTACGCAGTAACAGAATGGGGCATGATGTATTTGAAGACAGTCTGGCAACGTTGCTCAACAATTATAAGGAAGACGTCAAAGTGAACTATATTTTCGCTGCTCCCAACACGGCAGCCGCTTACTTTGCCCTGTTCCAGAAACTCAATAATTACCTGATATTCGATCCGTTGAACAATAAAGATGATGTGAAATGTTTCGCTGCTGTCGCTACGAGCCTCAACAATGCGTTCCCTCATGCCGTACGTTCCAAGAACCTTTATAATATTGTAATTAAGGGAATGAAGAACACGCGCCAGCCACAGGCGAAAGCATTGGAGATTCCTCAAGAGAAAATAGTGGAAACCGGAATTATTGACATCGCCTTGCGTGACGTAAAAGGAAATGTACGCAAACTGACCGATCTGAAAGGAAAAGTTGTATTGCTCGACTTCTCTGTATTCCAGTCGCCTGCCGGATCTCCTCATAACCTGATGCTTCGCGAACTATATAATGAATACGCAAAACAAGGGCTGGAAATATACCAGGTATCTCTCGATGCGGACGAACACTACTGGAAAACTGCGGCAGACAACCTTCCCTGGGTTTGTGTACGCGATGGAAACGGAGTGTATTCTACCAACGTAGCTGTATATAATGTTCGTCAGGTTCCATCTATCTTTTTGATTAACCGTAACAACGAATTGAAGCTTCGCGGCGAAGATATCAAGAATTTGGAAGCAGCTGTCAAGTCATTGCTCTAAGTTGTTATAATTTAGCATATTTCATTTAAATATGTTACATAGCATCTTTTTTCACTTGACACGTATCACTTAAAAGTCTATCTTTGCAAAGAAATAATGATAAGAGGGTTCCAACATGGCTCATGTTGGAATTCTTTTTTGTTTATATGACCATTTAAAACAATTAAAGGAGGAAAACATCATGGCTTATATGTCAGAAGAAGGTTACAAGAAACTGATGGCGGAACTGAAGGAACTGGAAACAGTGGAACGCCCAAAGATCTCTGCGGCAATAGCCGAAGCAAGAGATAAAGGAGACTTATCGGAAAATGCAGAATACGATGCTGCCAAAGAGGCGCAAGGTATGCTTGAAATGCGCATCAACAAATTGAAAGCTACCATTGCAGACGCAAAAATCATTGATGAATCTAAACTGAAAACAGATTCTGTACAGATCTTAAATAAAGTGGAACTGAAGAATGTAAAGAACGGTATGAAGATGACTTATACCATCGTTTCCGAAAGTGAAGCTAACCTGAAGGAAGGAAAGATTTCCGTTAACACTCCGATTGCACAAGGTCTGCTTGGCAAGAAGGTGGGTGATATAGCCGAAATCACTGTCCCACAAGGTAAAATTGCATTGGAAGTAGTAAACATATCAATTTAACGTAAAGGCAGGTCTCCTTGTGGGGCTTGCCTTCATTTATCAATAAAAGTTATGGCAACAATATTCAGTAGAATCATCGCAGGCGAAATCCCCTGCTATAAGGTGGCGGAAAACGAAAAGTTTTTTGCGTTTCTTGATATCAATCCGTTGGTAAAGGGACATACATTGGTGGTGCCCAAACAGGAAGTGGACTATATTTTCGATTTGAGCGATGAGGACCTGGCTGCGATGCATGTATTTGCAAAGAAAGTGGCCCGTGCCATTGAAAAAGCTTTCCCCTGTAAAAAGGTAGGCGAAGCGGTTATCGGACTGGAAGTTCCTCATGCACATATTCATTTAATTCCTATTCAAAAGGAATCGGATATGTTGTTCTCGAATCCGAAACTGAAATTGTCGGATGAAGAATTCAAGTCCATAGCACAAGCAATCAACTCCTCTCTATAAAACATGATGATGAAATAAGCAAGAGCGTTCTAAGAAGGACGCTCTTTTTTATTTTAATTGGTCAATTGGTCGTTAAACAAAAAGCTATGACGGCGCCGGCATGCCCAGAAAAGAGTCACAATGGTAATCAACAGATTAAAGATAAACGGAAACTCTTGTGATTGGGTATGAAATATCCATTGGAGAAATGATGCTTTTCCATCAGGAAAGGCAGATGCCAACTGACTTCTGCCAGATAACCTGTCACGGCAGTTGCTATCCCTAACGTGAAATTAGTTATGGCGGAACTCAACCCGAACTGTTTCACCCGATAAGTTCCCACAAAATATCTGGAAACCAATCCGGTAGATAAAGGGATAATAAGTCCGGACCCGATGCCGAGCAAAGCATAATGCCACTATAGGATTATTGCCATTCATCGATTTCACCTGATTCCTGAAATGCCGATGAATAAGGAGATAGCGGGTGAAAGCGAGGGGTGAAATCAGGTGAAACAGAACATTATCGGTTTCACCTTGTCTTTTCAAAATATCCTTTGAGCTAAAACCAATATCATTATAGCTAATCCAGATATCATTATAGCTAATGAAAATAGGCTGATAGCAAATTCATTGTCAGGTATTAATAGATGAACTGTCAGATGTTAATAGCCTAGTCGTCAGGTGTTAACACCTTGGTTCTCATCTGTTAATACTTGAATTGGTACATCTATAGATTCAACAGATTGCATCTATGTATTCAGCACGATGGCTATATATGTCCAGCACGGTGGCTATATATGTCCAGCACGGTGGCTATATATGTCCAGCAATCGGTATAAACAAGTAAGCGTCTCCGCGATGCCGTTACATTCAAAAGGTGAAAGCGATAATGGAAGACTTCACCTGTTTTTTTCCTACGCTTTCACCCGCTATCTACTTATTCATCGATGTTTCAGTTATAAGGTGAAACGGGTGGAACTTATAAATCAAAAGTTCATGGTATACTTATGCAAATCAGTTATTGAAAACAAAATCTCATTCATTTCCGTGCATGGTCATGAGTTTTTCAACCCAATCACAAAAGCTCCGTTTCAATAAGGGCGTCCTCCTCCTTGATAAACGCCCAATAATGCAAAACCGGGAAACTTTAAAAACTATCCACTGTTGTTGTGGGAAATTCGACGGGGAAAATCCCCATCGCCCTAAACCTTAAAAAAACAAATTAGTATGGAAGATTTAAATTTCAGAAAAGGTGATGCAAAGACCGATGTATTTGGTTCGGACAGAATGTTACAACCCTCCCCGGTAGAGAAAATACCCGATGGACCTACTACTCCTGAAGTCGCCTATCAAATGGTGAAAGATGAAACATTTGCTCAAACCCAACCACGATTGAATCTGGCTACGTTCGTAACCACTTATATGGATGAATATGCCACTAAGCTGATGAATGAGGCCATTAACATCAACTACATTGATGAAACAGAATATCCGCGTATCGCAGTGATGAACGGTAAATGTATCAACATCGTTGCCAACTTGTGGAACTCTCCTGAAAAAGACACTTGGAAAACCGGTGCGCTGGCTATCGGTTCTTCGGAAGCATGTATGCTAGGTGGCGTAGCTGCCTGGTTGCGTTGGCGCAAAAAAAAGACAAGCACAGGGCAAACCATTTGATAAACCAAACTTTGTTATTTCTACCGGTTTCCAGGTTGTTTGGGAAAAGTTTGCACAGTTGTGGCAGATTGAAATGCGTGAAGTGCCTTTGACACTCGGAAAAACCACTCTCGACCCCGAAGAAGCTTTGAAAATGTGTGATGAAAACACCATCTGTATCGTGCCTATCCAAGGTGTTACATGGACTGGACTGAATGATGACGTCGAAGCATTGGACAAAGCACTGGATGCTTACAATGCCAAGACCGGTTACGACATTCCTATCCACGTAGATGCCGCCAGTGGTGGTTTCATCCTTCCGTTCCTGTATCCGGAAAAGAAATGGGACTTCCGTCTGAAATGGGTACTTTCCATCAACGTATCCGGCCATAAGTTTGATTTGGTATATCCGGGACTCGGATGGGTTTGCTGGAAAGGCAAAGAATATCTGCCCGAAGAAATGTCATTCAGCGTAAATTATCTGGGTGCCAACATTACACAGGTAGGTTTGAACTTCTCCCGTCCCGCCGCACAAATCCTGGGACAATATTATCAATTCATCCGTTTAGGATTCCAGGGATACAAAGAAGTGCAGTACAACTCCCTGCAAATTGCTAAATATATCCACAGCGAAATAGCCAAGATGGTTCCGTTTGTCAACTACTCTAATGATGTTGTGAACCCATTATTCATCCGGTATCTGAAACCGGAATATGCAAAGAACGCCAAATGGACTTTGTACGATTTGCAAGACAAACTATCTCAACGCGGTTGGATGGTTCCTGCTTATACCTTGCCTTCCAAACTGGAAGATTATGTAGTGATGCGTATCGTTGTCCGTCAGGGATTCAGCCGCGATATGGCAGATATGCTGCTGGGCGACATCAACAACGCTATCACCGAACTGGAAAAGCTGGAATATCCTACTCCTACCCGTATGGCTCAAGAAAAGAATCTATGAATAAAAAAGTAACACTCGCTCAATTGAAAGAAGTGGTACAGGAGGCATACGATCAGGTAAAGACCCACACCAGCGGCAAGAACGCCGACTATATCCCCTACCTGGCAAATGTCAACAAAGATCTCTTTGGTATCAGTGTCTGCCTGCTCAACGGGCAGACCATCCATGTGGGAGATACTGACTACCGCTTCGGTATAGAATCCGTATCCAAAGTACATACAGCTATTCTGGCACTGCGCCAATATGGTGCCAAAGAAATCCTGGACAAGATTGGAGCCGACGCAACAGGCTTGCCTTTCAATTCAATTATCGCCATCTTGCTGGAGAACGACCATCCGTCTACTCCGTTGGTAAACGCCGGAGCTATCTCCGCCTGCAGCATGGTGCAGCCCATTGGCGACTCTGCCAAGAAATGGGATGCCATTGTAGGAAACGTAACCGATTTATGCGGCAGCGTCCCACAATTGATTGATGAACTGTACAAGTCCGAATCGGATACCAACTTCAACAACCGTTCTATCGCATGGTTGCTGAAAAACTATGACCGGATTTATGATGATCCGGATATGTCATTAGACCTTTACACCCGTCAGTGCTCTTTGGGAGTGACTGCATTGCAGCTTTCCATTGCAGCCGGCACAATCGCCAACGGTGGTGTAAATCCGGTGACTAAGAAAGAAGTTTTTGATGCCGCGCTAGCTCCTAAAATCACTGCCATGATTGCCGCAGTAGGTTTCTACGAACATACCGGCGACTGGATGTACACTTCCGGTATCCCCGCCAAGACAGGTGTAGGCGGCGGTGTGATGGGTGTACTGCCCGGACAGTTCGGCATTGCTGCCTTTGCTCCTCCTTTGGATGGATCGGGCAACTCCGTGAAAGCGCAACTAGCTATTCAATACATCATGAACAAGCTGGAATTAAATGTGTTTAGCAACAACCATATCACCGTTGTTGACTAAAACTCTCTCTCGATCTCTTTTATAAGTAGGTAAAGAGGCTGTCTAAAAAGTCGTCAGTAACTCTAACTCCCCTCCTTCAGGGAAGGAGGAGAATTATAATAGAACCGACTTTTTAGACAGCCTCTTTTTCTTTAAGAAAAGTAATCTACTATTGCTTTTCAACATTTTACGCCCGACGTCGCTCTCTCAGTTTTTATCCCCACCCAAGCATATTATGTATTAACCTTCTGTACGACTGCTTTTTCTGCCGATTCCTTTTGGGCAGAAGCCTTTTTCTGTTGTTCCTCCTCTTCGTAATATTGCTTCCTACGCTCGTTGGATTGTTGAATCAGATTTGTAATATAAACCGTGAAGATGGGAAACATCATCATACCCAAGGCGGCGAGCAGAACGGAAAGCACACGCCCGGTCACGGTCTGCGCTGTAATATCCGACCCCACGGTAGTGACATCCATAAAAGCCCACCACAAGGCATCTCCATAATCATTTACCAATGGATTCACCCGATGCTCGAGCACAAAAAATGCCAAACTAGAGAAATAAACTGTTACCAGCAACATCGTCAGATAAGAGACGAACAAGCTAGAAGCCCGGTTGTAAGTCAGCCAGCCGACCACAATAGCAAGCGCATATCCTCCCCTCAACAAAGGAATGAAACGAAGCAAGTAGGTGATCTCCTGCGAAAATGTCCATCCATAATATGCAATAATATTCTGATAAGGGATGGCCACCAATAAAAAGATAAAATGTGTCCGCAGATAGCGTCCTTTATGCTTTGCCAAAAAGAACTCCAATACAAAATCGAAAAGAAACCAAAGGCAGATACATAGCTGTACCTTCATGTAAGAAGACTGTGTATAGAAAGGGATTCCCTTAAAAGTATCCACCGAGATACTGATAACCAGAAACAGGGACATCACCAATATAATAATGTGAAGAATACCGTAAATCCCCTTTTTCCCGGAAATAAAATCTGAAAACGCTGATTTCATAACTACTTAATTGATAATAAAATGGTTGATGTATAATTTAGATTGTTTAGAAACAATCGAGAAAAGTAATTGTTTCGAAACAGGCAAACCGGGGTTTACAGTATCCCAATTCCGGCGATGTTAATTAACGAACTTTGAAAGAGATTGCGGAAACATCTCGCACAAAATGTTGTTATAACACTGACTTTAAAATATTTTTCACTTAAAACCTTAACTTATGGCAAATATTAAAAATGCAGTGAAGCTGGGGGTGTTTACCCTTGCTATCATGAATGTTACGGCAGTAGTATCCTTGCGTGGACTACCAGCCGAGCCGTATATGGAATGAGTTCGGCCTTCTATTATCTTTTTGCAGCTATTGTCTTTCTAATCCCTACATCGCTCGTTGCAGCCGAGTTGGCAGCGATGTTTCAGGATAAGCAGGGCGGTGTGTTCCGGTGGGTAGGCGAGGCTTATGGCAAGAAGTTGGGATTCCTCGCCATCTGGGTGCAATGGATTGAAAGTACGATCTGGTATCCGACAGTATTAACGTTTGGTGCCGTATCTATCGCTTTCATCGGAATGAATGACGTACATGACATGTCACTGGCAAACAATAAGTATTATACGCTCGTCGTCGTACTTATCATCTATTGGCTGGCCACCTTCATCTCTCTGAAAGGTATGAGCTGGGTAGGTAAAGTAGCCAAAATCGGTGGTATGGTCGGTACCATTATCCCGGCCGGACTGTTGATTATCTTAGGAATCATTTACCTGGCAACAGGCGGACATTCCAATATGGATTTCAACAGCAGCTTCTTCCCCGACTTTACCAACTTTGATAACGTCGTTCTTGCTGCCAGCATCTTCTTATTTTATGCCGGTATGGAAATGGGCGGTATCCACGTAAAAGACGTAGATAACCCTTCTAAAAACTATCCGAAAGCCGTATTTATCGGTGCGCTTATCACAGTGTTGATCTTCGTTTTGGGTACTTTCGCATTGGGTGTGATTATCCCTGCCAAAGACATCAACCTGACTCAAAGCCTGCTTGTCGGTTTCGACAACTATTTCAAATATATTCATGCTTCCTGGTTGTCACCCATCATTGCCGTCGCTCTTGCTTTCGGTGTATTGGCTGGTGTATTGACATGGGTTGCCGGTCCGTCCAAAGGTATATTTGCCGTAGGTAAAGCCGGTTATATGCCTCCGTTCTTCCAGAAAACAAACAAGCTGGGTGTACAGAAGAATATCTTGTTCGTACAGGGTATCGCTGTAACCGTATTAAGTTTGTTGTTTGTTGTTATGCCTTCCGTACAGAGCTTCTATCAGATTCTGTCACAGCTGACAGTTATTCTTTATCTGATTATGTACCTGTTGATGTTCTCCGGAGCTATCGCATTGCGTTATAAGATGAAGAAACTCAACCGTCCGTTCCGTATCGGTAAGTCCGGCAACGGTCTGATGTGGTTTGTTGGCGGTCTTGGCTTCTGCGGATCATTGCTTGCCTTTATTCTTAGCTTCATCCCGCCCAACCAGATTTCTACTGGTAGCAACACCGTTTGGTTCTCCGTACTAATTATCGGTGCAATTATCGTTGTCGTTGCTCCGTTTATTATCTACGCTTCCAAGAAACCGTCTTGGGTAGATCCTAATTCTAATTTCGAACCGTTCCATTGGGAAGTTCAGGCTCAACCTGCCACTGCAAATGTTAGTGCAAGCAGCGCTAATGCCTCCCGTCCTGCTAATGCTACTTCTGCACATGCAGGAGGAATAACCGGGGCAAATACAGCTACCCCTGGGGCAACCGCTTCTAATGCAACAACTTCAGGTACAGCATCCTCCGGTTCAGCTTCCCTCGGAAGTTCCTCTGCCAGCAAAGCATCTCCGGGAACCGGAAACAAAGATAAGGATGCACGTAAGTCGTAAAGGCTAAACATTCATCCTGTTCATCAAGAAATTCAAGAGAATTTAAGAAGCCTTGAATTTATAAAATCACCCTTACTACAATCAAGTGAAGCCCCCAAAAAAGTCAGACTTAACACTTTTGAGCTACACTTTACAACTGTGGTAAGGGCGATTTACTTTATGGGCTGAGCTTAATCAATTCTACCAGCGAGTTATTCTATTTTGTCTTAAATATTCCGTCCAACTCTCTACAAATCATTGGTATCAGACTCCGTATAAACGAAATCTATCGTCCCGGATTCTATTTGAGAAAGATCGAAAAAGTGACTAGCACTTTGCCCACACATAAATGAGGGTAGCTGCTAGAACTATTATAATAATAATTGCCAGTGATGACATAGGATTAGAGTGTTTATAATATTTTGATAGTTTCAGTGCATAAATTTATAAAACATGTTGCATAAATAATAAGTTATCTACATATTTGTTCTAACAAAAATACATTCATATTTTCACTGGTCAGAATTTGACGAAATTTTCCCGCAAAGTTATTGCAGTATTAAAAAATATACTTATCTTTGCACCCGCAAACGAGAAAGGTGCCATAGCTCAGTTGGTAGAGCAAAGGACTGAAAATCCTTGTGTCCCCGGTTCGATTCCTGGTGGCACCACTTTTTAAGAAGGCAAAACGATGTAAATCCCTGAATTTCAAAGAAGTTCGGGGATTTTTCTTTTCCAAGAGTAAGCAAAATTAGTGGGATTGAAGCAAACTATACGTCCTTATTCAAGGGACTGTTTTTAAAAGCCCGAAATGTTCCACTACGAGGTATTTACTTCATTCTTTTACAGCACGTTGCATTATCTTACATAACAGGGTTCTCGGTTCGATTTCCTAACTTTGTATCATTAAAAATTGAGCCGTATGGAAAGAAAAAGATTCAGCGTGTTGTTCTTCATCAAGCGCAGCAAACTGTTAAAAAACGGGGAAGCGCCCGTGCGTGTGCGTGTCACTTATGACCGCTTATAGGCTCAGTTGTAATTCTTGGGGGATTAATATTTGTAACTTCCATTTATGCATATACCTTTGCTAGCCTAAAAAGGAAGAATCTCATATCCACGACTCCTCTAAATGATGCCCTAAATGCTTTGATTTTAGCATTAAATGCTTCTGCAGCTGCATTTGTGCTCCTGTTCACAAAGAAGTTTAAAATCCTTTCGTAATGGTTCTCAATAGAGTTTGCTACTGTTGTGAATGTATCGTATCCATATTCTTCAATCTTATTATACCATAGTGCCAGCTTTGCTCTTGCCACATCCTTGTCATAGTTTGTGGAAAATATCTTTCCCAACTCCAATGAGTAGTAATATACGTGCTTAATATCTTCAAACTGCTTGAAAAGTAATTCTGCCCTGATTTTCTGACTCTTGGTCCATTTATCAGGTGATTTAAATAATAAATATCTGCTTCTGGCCAATAATTGCCTGAGTGTATCTCCGTTTTCGAGTTCTTCCGCTTTATATACTTCCCCCTTCTCTTTTGCCGCTTTCATGGCTTTATTCTCCTCTTTTATCACTTGCCATCTATATGTAATGCGCAACTCTTGTACAGCTTCATATACAAGTTTTTGTACATGAAACCTATCAATCACCTGCATGGCACGTGGAAAGCACGTTTTCGCAATCTTTTGCATGCTCCCTGCCATATCCAGTGTGATTTCTTTGACTTGATTCCGCAGCTCCTGTGGCATCTTTGTAAGTACCGCAATGATATCATCGGTTTTAGTGCCCTGAATTACAGCTATAATAGAACCTTTCCTGCCTCGCTTATCTCTATTTATTAAGATGGTATAAAGATCTCCCTTGCTTAAAGCCGTCTCGTCAATACATAGGTGATAACCCATATTCTTTGGATAAAGGATATACTCTTGGGCATGTGCTCTCTGATCCCAATTCTGGAAGTCACTCAGGTGGTCTTTATATTGGCTTTGAAGATGTTTGCCATCCATGCAGTAATGCTCGGCTACACTTTGGCAGCTAACAGCGTGATTATCCAAGTAATTCTTTTAAAAAAGCACCGAACTCAGCGGTTATGCGAGTACCGGTGGCTACCAAACTCCAGTCACGACTATACGTCTGCCCGGTGGATGGATCTTCCCAGCGACGACGCTTGATACGTAAATAAACGGCTTTACCACGGATAGGGAAGTCCTGAACTTCAATCTCAGGGAGGAAACCTTTTGAGTGAAGATGGAGATCAGAGTACTCGGAAGGAATAGTGGCTTTCTCCTCTAAATAAAGAATAAAGCAAGTATCCTGAGATACATGATTGACTAGGGTGAAGTAATCAAGGATTCCTGAAGGCAAGAACAAGCTTAAAGAAGCAACAGGATCAATCGTTTGGGAAGAGGATGTTTTCATGATGCAAAAATAAGAATTTTAACGCAATCCCCCAAATTTTCAGACTGAGCCCGCTTATACGTGGAACTTCAACTGAAACGGAGTATCAAAGTCCCACTTTGGTCGCAGGAAAAAGAGAAATCGACAGGCAAAGACCGAAATTCTGTCGAACTTAACCATTACATTGACGCCCTGCGTGTGAAATTCTATCAGATTTACCAAGACTTGGAACTGGAGGGAAAGATTATCTCCGCACGTGCCATAGTGAACCGCTATCAGGGAAAGGACGAAACGTTCAAGACATTGTATAATGTATTCAAGGAACATAACGACAACTGCCGGAAGCTAATCGGGACGGACTATGCCGACATCACCGTAAGACGTTACGACAATTGCCTTAAATACCTCATGGAACTGGTTAAACGGGATTACAAGGTAGATGATATGTTACTGCGTGAGGTAAACGGGGAACTGGTACGCAAATTCGATTTATACCTAAAGACGGAGAAGCATTGCGCACAGAATACCGTTATCCGGTACATGAAATGTTTTAAGAAAGTGATAAACCTTGCCATTGCCAACGAGTGGCTGGCAAAGAACCCGTTTGCAGGAATCAAGTTTCACGAGGTGGAGGTAAACAAACAGTTCCTAAGCCAAGCCGAGATAAACCGGATATGGCAGAAAGAGTTCAGGATTGAACGGCTGGAACTGGTACGGGATGTTTTTATCTTTTGCGTTTTCACATTTGTTGCACTAACTAATGTATGCTTGATTATCAATAAATTGCAAACTAATAATAGAGGTATAGGTAATGGGTTAGAAACCACCTGTCTTCATCATTTTGCATGATTCCCAATCATTTCAAATAGCTCAATGCGAAGATAATATTATTTTGAGAATTAACCAAATTCTGATAATCAAAATCATACAAATTCAGCGAATTACCGGCTATGGTTGCTGAAATTTATACTTCAATCCATATTCTTCCAGTTTGTTGTACAGTGTCGTACGTCCTATCCCGAGCAGTTCGGCGGCAACCTTGCGGTTACCGTTCGCCTGCTTCAACGCGCGTAAGACACGCTCCTTGTCTTCCGCATCGCTGCGCAGGGCGAAGCTGACAGGTGAGGTCGCCCTCGTCACGGCAAGTTCCAGATGCTCTTTCGTGACAAGACCCGTCTGTGCCTGCAACACCGCGCCCATGATTTTCTGACGAAGCTCGCGGACATTGCCCGGCCACGCATGGGTCAGCAATGTCTTGCGGGCTTCTCCGTCAAATCCGATGACATCACACTCCAGTTCCCGGTTCGCAATTTCACGGAAGAACTCAGCCAGCGGCATGATGTCCTCCTGACAGTCGCGCAACGGCGGGACGGTTATCTCGAAGTCATGCAGGCGGTATAATAGATCCTGCCGGAAACGCTTTTCATGGACCGCCTTCTCCAGATCCTCGTTGGTGGCGGCGATGATGCGCACATTGAAACTCCGGTCAGATTTGTCGCCAACGGGACGGAACCTACGTTCCTGTATGGCGCGGAGTAGCATCTGCTGGGTTTCCGGTGCGAGGTTGCCCACCTCGTCCAAGAACAGCGTGCCGCCTTCGGCTTCATGGAAATAACCTTTCTTGGCACTGTCCGCACCCGTGAATGCGCCTTTTACGTGTCCGAAGAAAGCCGACGGCGCAAGCTCTTTGGTGAGCGAACCGCAGTCCACAGCCACAAACGGCTTTCCTGCCCGCTTGCCCTTGTCGTGCAGCAGGTGGGCGATATGCTCCTTGCCCGTGCCGTTCTCCCCGAATATCAGCACGCTCATGTCGGTGGGGGCTACCAGCCTTATCCGCTTCATGATGGCTTGGAACGCCGAGCCGTCACGCGAGAACAGGGGCATACGGCTCCGTCCGACATTGCATTCTTTCAATATGGTGCGGAGTAATGGGACAAGTTTGTCCTCCACAAGCTGTTTGGGTATATAGTCCAGCGAGCCGAGTTTCATACTTTCAACTGCCGTATGTACTTCGGCATAGTCGGTCATGATGATGAACGGTTGCATCATGCCCTCCTTGCGCATCCAGCGCAACAAGTCGATGCCATCGCCTTCAGGCAAACGTAAGTTTGAAACTATGATGTCGTTTTCTGTCGCTTGTAGCAGAAGCTTCTTTGCTGTCGAGAGGTGGAATGCTTGCACGGTGCGGAATCCCTCACGTGCCAGCAGGTTGCAGACAAACTCACAATATACGATGTTATCCTCCACCACGATAATTTTTGTTTTATCCATTTTCGTATTTTCTCCTTTCTTCTTTTGCCAGCTGGATTATCTCCGAACCCTTATCCAGCACAGCTTTTACAGCATTGCCAATTGTTTTATCGTCAGGTGTGCCATCGCAATGAAGCAATTTGTATAGTTCCCTTAACGGCTGGTCGGCACGGAGTATCTCCCATGAACTTCGCAGGTGGTGTGTAAGTGCGTCCAGTTCCTGAAGGTCTTTCTTTAGACCCGCTTCCCTGATTGCCTGCATTTCCTTTTCGGTTTCCGTTATCAGTTTATCCAGCATGACGGATTCATTGCCGTATGACAGCAGAGAAGTGAAATCCGGCTTTTCATTCCGGTTGCCTTTCATGGCGCATTTGTCTGAAACCTCCATCAGTTCCGATATGGAGAACGGTTTGAGCAGGCAACCGGAGAAACCACGTTCCATAAGTTCCTCCTTGCTGCAACTGCCTGAAGCGGTTGTCACGACTACCGGGATAGTCTTTGAATTGCCAACGTTGGAGGTGCGCAGCAGTTCCAACAGCTCGAAGCCGTTGATTTCCGGCATGTTCAAATCCGTCAGAAGCAGGCTGTATTCTTTCCGGCGTATCATTTCCATCAGTTCCGCAGCATCGGTGCAGGTGTCGCAGTGTACGCCTTCCTGTGCATACATTTCTTTCAACATCAATAGTAACACCTCGTCATTGTCGATGGCGATGACATCATGGAATGTACGGTCATGATGAATCTGTGTCTGATTTATCCGTTCCGGCAGTTCCCCGGCTGTATGCATGGGTATTTCCACCGTGAAACGGCTGCCTTTGCCTTTCTCGCTCTCCAGCCGGATTGTACCTCCGAGCATTGACACGATACGCTGAATGATGGACAGTCCCAGTCCGAAGCCGTCTTTTGCGGCGGCGTTTGACAGACGCTCAAACGCACCGAATACCCGTTGTTGTTCCTCTTCGGTCATACCTGTACCCGTATCTTTGACGATAAGTTTCAGGACGTCGTTATCATAGTCCGTTGTCAGAGAAACGCCACCGTTCTCCGTGAACTTGATGGCGTTTGACAGCAGGTTGTTGCCGATTTGCAGGATACGTTCCTTATCGGTCAGGACAATAGTATCCGTCTGATTGGTTATGATAAGAGCCAGCCCCTTATTCATGGCGATTGGCATAAACTCCGTTTCAAGAATGTGCGTGATTGCCGAAATCCGGCAAGGAGAAGTGTTCGGCTGCTCCTTGCCGTTATCCAGACGGAAAAAGTCAAGCAGTGTGTTAAGCATTTCGCGCATACGGTCGGAAGATTGCCGGATATTACGGACATATTGCTCTTTTTTATCCGCATCATTCCCTTTTTCCATCAACGCGGTATAACCGATTATTGCGGTTAAAGGTGTGCGCAGTTCATGCGTGATAGTATGCACGGCTTTCTTGCGAGAATTTATCAGTGCCTCGTTTTTCTCTACCGCTTGTTGTAGCTGTTTGATTAAATTTGTCGTTTCCCGTTTGTACCGCTTGATACGGTTAGTATTCCGGTGAATTATGATATATGAAATGATTAACAGAAGGAGGACGAATCCTGTCAAGCCACCTATCTGAATAAACGATTTTTCACGCATGGTGGCTATCTCGTCCTCTCTCTTTTTTGCAGGTCAGCTTGTATTTTTCCATCTATTTGGCGAATCAAACTTTGTAACTGACGGTTAACAGCAAGACTGTCAGCGTGTTCCGATAAACGGCGGCTTTGTGCTTGTTGTTCGGCTATCATATTCCGGCTAAGAGAATGGAGCATCGTGGTAGTCACGGTGGGCTTTGCTTCCTCCTTTTTACCAAAGATGCCCAAGAAGCCCTTTCGCTTCAGCTTCTTGGGTTGTTCTTGCGTACTTTTATATACGATTGCAGGCACTTGACGGGCTATCCTTTCTTTGATGCTTTTCTGTTCATCAAGCATCTGTACAATTCGTCGCATTTGTTTTTCTTTATCCTCTAAAAGATAGTGTACACTGTCAATGCGTTCAAACGGGTAGATAGACGTGAAATAATAAAGCATACTATCCAAAGCCATACGCTGCAAATGATAATTTGCAATATCTTTATCTTCCCATTCCAATATTGTTTCTCCTAACAGAGAAAATCCTGTTAAGCGAAAGTTTAATTCATTAACATGTCGGCGCAACTCATCAGTGGTTCGGTTCTCCTTCTCTAATACTTCAAGCTTTTTCCATTCATACTGATAGCAATATATAATCATTCCTATTAGTATGAATATTAGAATATAGCCACATGATATTAGCTTGCGGATTGAAATCATAAATTTAATGAGGTTTGAAAGAGATAAAATCAACAATGTCCTGAAGGACTTCGGGGGAGATCGTTTCCTCAATTGTGCCGTATTCCTGTACTGCGCCCGTTTGAGCGTGCTGGAAAAGGTGATTAAGTCCGGGATAAAGTTTCACGGTCGCTTTCGGGGCGAGTCGTTGCATTTGAGGCATATTCAGTTCCGGGCGAACTTGTATATCTTTTTCTCCGTATAGTGCGAATACAGGGCAATCCGTATCTGCAATGCTTTCCGCCGGTGAAAAACCGATATAGAAATTTAACCACGGGTTATTGTCGGCTGCAATCTTTTTCAGATTGGCTTTCAAAGATGTGTGAACGGGAGTATTCTTCCAATTTGCACATATAGCTTCAATACTGTCAACGGTCATATTGTTACCCTCCCTTATTTTCAGTTCATACATCTTGCGCAATGCTTCAACATAATCAGACACAATATCCGCCGGCATGTTACCTTGTTTCAGCATTGTTGCACTTTGGTCTATTAGAACCGAGTCTCCACGAACCGTCTGTGCGCCAATGGCAATAATGAAATTCGGATTTGAGAATAATCCCGAATTGTTCTCTGCTCCCAGTATAAATGCCACTGCCGCTCCCTCGCTATGCCCCAATATTCCGACATTTTTGAATTTCATTTCTTTGCGCAGGTATTCCATTGCCGTTTTCGCATCTCGTGCAAAATCTTCAGTGGTGGCATTTTTGCCGTCGCCGGTTGATTCTCCATATCCTCGGTCATCATATCGTAAGGTTGCAACGCCGTTTCGGGCAAGGTAATCGGCGATGACAGCAAACGGCTTATGTCCGTATATTTCTTCATCGCGGTTTTGCAATCCGCTACCGGTAATCATTACGATAACCGGAGTTGTCTCATTAAAACCTTCAGGTAAAGTAAGTGTCCCAGCGAGAGTAACACTATCTGATAAGTTATTGAAACGAACCTCCTTTGTAGTGTATGGATATGGTGGCTTAGGTGTTTGAGGTCGCTTTAATTCCACAATGCCCGGCGATAATTCAAGGGCGGCACTCATTGCTCCTTGTGTGCATTTCCCAATGAGTTTCCCATCTTGTTTCCGTCCTGTAAACGTCAATCCGATGCGTCGAACTGTCACATTTACAGAATCAGCCGAAATGAAATTCACTTCTCCGGCTATTCCGTATGCTCCTTGATCCGGAGAATCAAGCGTGACTGACGGTTTGCCATCTTCTTCTATCTTGAATTTGAACACAATCTTTAATGCCACTTGCGGAGTTATCTTCAGCGTACCATGCCATGCACTCGAAATATTATCCTCGGAAGCCATAATGTTTAATATGGAACAGGTGGCTAAAATAGTTGCAATTATTATTCTTTTCATCATTGTAAAACTATTGCTTTATTAGCTCCATTAATATATGACCATACGTATCTTTCAGATACAGAACGGTGTTGTTTTTTAGCTCGTATGACTTGACACAGTGTAGATTTGCCTCTATACTTCTTTCCAATTCCATATCATCACAAGATACTATACCCTCTACTGCCTTTTCAGTCATGGATATGTTGGAGAAGCCCAAAATATTATTATCCTCGACAAAATTGCCTGATATTATGTTACAGTCAGTGGTGCAGACAAATCCGGTGTTATTCAACTGTAAAACGCAGTCCGATTCCTCGTTTATGTCAGTTAGTTCGTTTGAAGTTATAACGATGCTGTTGTATTTTTCAAGTTGCCATTTCCCACACAAACTTTCATCCGGTAAATCATACCTGATTAGTTCCATCAGGATATGACCTTTATCATCTTTCAGCACTAAGATAGAATCGTCTGTGATTTCGTATGATTTGATACAAGGTAGATTATACACGATACTCCTTTCCACTATCATGTTATCGCAAGCCAGTTCGGTAAAGGATATATCGGAGAATTTCAAAGCGTTTTTGCTTTTTTCAAAACAGCCGGAGATGGTATTGCAATCGGTGGTACAATAGAATACTCCGGTTTTATCCATCTGCAATACATAATTACAATTCTCATTTACCTGTGTCAGCCCGTATGAAGAAGTGGCGATACAGTTGTATTTCTCAAGTCGCCATTCCCTGTACAGGGCATTATCTGACGGGGCATTGCATGAGCCAACCAATATGGCTAATGCAAGCATTATTGCTGTAAGAATGTTTGTTTTCATATCATTTGCGTTTTATGGTCTGGCATTTTCGCTTGCTCATTTCCTCTGCATACGCTATTTCTCCTTGTTCCCGTATATAGCTGATACAAGCCGGACGGTCGGAGTTAAAGAGCAACGCGAACACTTTGCTTATGAAGTTGGAATAGGTTTTACACTCTCTTACGTCACACTCGCATTCGGCACAAGTATGATAGCCTTTGTTTATGCAGCATTTGCGGATTTTACACCATGATGCTTTCTCGTTATTCCTGCATCCGGGGCATTTCCCAGACAAAAATTTGCGACACGCGCCACAATACAGCCCACAGGCGGCTATATTGTTTATATCTGTTGTTATATTTCCCATATATTCAATATTTTCTATTTGTATAATTTTTGCCACAGCCATAACATTTTCCGTTATGCACGGATATGACACCACCGCAATCGGAGCAAGTCCAACGTTCTTTTTCCCTTTGTAAGAACTTTTTAAGACCGTTCTCTCCAATAAAGGCGAGATTGCCCATCAGCGATTCTATCATCGGATAGGCGTTGGCATACCAACACTCCTTATTGACAATCTCCCGGCAAGGGTATTGAGGGCATTTGTCACAGAATCCGTCCGGCAGACTTTTTCGTATCTCGCATTTGACAATCTTGCATAAATTGGCACAATACTCACCTTTATTGCCCTCACTACGGCAACCCACGCAGGGACTATCTTCTCGCAATGCTTCGCTGCAAACAGCGCAGTTTAGCCCACATAGGGCAATCATATTCCTGTCCATAAAACTGATTAATTCAACTTGTCGGAATCATCCCGACTATAAGACCTTTATATCGCAGTCTATCTCTTAGAGATAACTAAGGCTACTAATGATACAAGGTATGCCGTACTGCAAAATACGGCACACTCCAAGTATCAGATAAGATATATGTATTTTTTAGAAGTTTTATTGCTGTTTGTTGACCGAATAGTTGAAAGCCAGTGTGTAACTTGATTCCGCAGGCAGTCCTCCATTGAGACCGGGGTGGAATTTTGGAAGCATACGAGCCACACGCAGAGCTTCGGCATCCAGCACTTGGCCTGAGCTTTTTACAATTCGGGCATCTTTTACTACGCCGTCTTTAGCGATTGTGAGCTGAACCACCGCATCCATATCAAGAATACCGTTGACGTATGTGCTTTCAGGGAAAGATATATTCTTGTTGGCAAACTCCGTCAACTTATCTTTACCTCCGGGAAAGTTTGGGGCGGTTTCTGTCCTGATGAATGGCACGGCATCGGCCGCGTTCGCTTTCTCCGTGACCACCACATCGGAATTTCTTTCTGTCACTCGAATGGTGGAATCGGATTTTTCGCTAATTTTGTAACGCAGATCCTCCACCGGCGTAGCGGCAGATACCTCGTTGATTACTGCTGACACCGCAGGGGTGGCCAGACCGATTAACGCGAGTGCCATTGCAGGCACCATGACAAAAGCACGCACACGGGCTTTGCCTGTCGGTTTGCTTGATAACATCATAGTTATACGTTTTTTAAGTGAACTGTGATTGAGACAGTTAGAAAGAGTTGCGAACCTTGCTCCAACTGTCTTTTTTATTAGAAACATCTGATACTCTTCTCGTTTTACGCCCGATGCAAGCACATGGCTGTCGGCTTCATACTCATGGAGGGTATGAAGCTCATTGCGCAGAAGCCATATAGCGGGACAATACCAAGTGATAATAATCGCAGCCTGCATAAGAAGCAAGTCAATCCAATGGCGACATTCTATATGCGCTTTTTCATGGCATACTATCATCTGCCCGAACTCATACCAGTCACGTCTTGGCATCATGATATATCCGCACCATGCAAACGGGGCGACGCTGTTATGGCGATGAAGTATAATGCGGCAGTCATCCTGTTTTATATGCTCACCTTTGAGAATGAACAGTGCCAACCGTACCAGTGAAACGAGGAAATAGAGAATCATGACAATAACCCCTATAAGGTAAAGTGTGACTATATAATCCCATATCGGAGTGATCTGCTCTGATACCGTATTGGCTATATAGGCAATCTCGACCGGATTAAAAGCGATTTCAATATTATTCTCCATAATATCCGCTACCCAAAAGGGATTAAGTATGAAGATAGGAAAAACGAAAGCAAGCGTTATACAGGACAACAACAATGTCCTGTTGAACCGGAAACATCCGATATTGGCAAGAACGCATTTGTACACCACCCAGACAACAATCAAGAGGGTGCTTGCTAATAATGAATATGCTAAAAATATGCCTGCCATTGTTATTCCTTTCCTCTGTTAGATATTTGCAATATTATTTCCTTAGCCTCTTCATCGCTATATTCCTCGCTTTTAATCAGGAAGTTCACAACATTCTGAATGGAATTGTCGAAATACCGCCTTATGACGCTCTTCAGATTTTGTCTGCAATAATCTTCTCGCTCTATTATTGGAAAATATATGAAGCCTGTGCTTTCAGCCTTGTGGTCGAGATAGCCTTTCTGTTCAAGAAATTTCACGAATGTGACTACCATCGTCCGGCTTGGAAGCGGCTCATTGTGAAGGGCAACGACATCCCGAACCGAGAGTGCCCCGCTTTCCCAAAAGAAGTTCATCACTTCTTCTTCTCTTTCTGTTAATGGCCTCATATCTTCCATTTGCATTTAGTCTAACCAACTTAGACGATTTGATAATGCAAAAATAGTCTAATTATTTTAGACGACAAAATAATCGGGCAGAAAAAATTGATTATAGATACGGATAGTGGAGAGAACCGAGTAGTTCTCTCTACTGTAACCTACGTTTTCGGCTCTTTACTTGTCGCCATAAAGCCCGATGAGGTTGCCGACAGGATCGGCGATGATGGCGAAGTAACCCCAACCGTCAACCTGAATCTTGGTCTTGGGAGTTACGATTGTCGCGCTGTTATCCAACGCAGTTTTCACGCTGGCATCCAAATCTTTTGTCTGGAGATATACCAACACGCCTCCGTTAGAGGGTGCGAAACCGGGAAACGAGGGAGCCGAGGAGATTGAGCATACACTCTTACCTTCTTTCATAAGACAGGCCATTTTCTCATCGCCGAACTGCGACACCTCCAGCTTTTCGCCAAAGAGAGCCTGATAGAACGCCACCGACTTGTCAAAGTCATTGGTGGGGATTTCAAAAAATGCAATCATACTTTTTATTATTTGATTAGTACGCTGCAAAGTTACAGCGATGTAATAGCCTGTGATAGTAAAAAGCGGACATCCGTGTTAGGTTAAAAGACCTAATGATGATTATCCTCTGCTTTATAACTATTCTGCAATTTGTTACTGAATGATTCCCTGAGAGCTATCCGCAATCCATTCAAGAAAGATTCTTGGATATATATTGAGGATGTCGGACAGTTGTCGGCGCATAATCGGCACTGGATACAATTTTTCTCGTCCATCGGCAAAGCCGTATCTTTTAGTGAGAATATGTGCATCGGACAAACGTTGATACATTTTCCGCACTTTATACAAGTAGAGGTATTAAGGAATACCACCTTATCACCTATCACTATATTTGAACCATTGTGCCGTATCGGTATGCCATCTGAATATCCTGCAACAGGATTTTTATGGGCAAGAGCCAACGGATGCAATTTCCATCGAAGCTTTTCCGAGAACAGTCTTGCCTTGAACATATCCCGCTCATCCGGTCTGGCTTTATTGTAGCCGTCCATCAACACCCACGGCCCTGTGCGGTCAAATCCTCGGCAGGAAAACTCTCCGGCTATAATTCCCCCTTTTGTCTCGACGACTTTCCTGAGGGGCTTATGATATGCTCCCAAGAAAGGTCTGCAACGGGTGGAAAATAGAAACACATTTTTCCCTTTAAGATTTTGACTTGAAACAAATCTTTGAAGTCGTATATCGTGAGCGGCAAAGTTAATCGCGGAGCCAAAGCCTATAAGGTCATAATTCGACAGGTCGATTGACGGATTGCTGTCGATAGATACCAATTCGGCAGATAGGGCATCCTTCATGCTTTCCGCAATCTTCAATGTGTTTCCTCTATATGAGGAACGATAGAATATTATTGTCTTCATCTTGCGACTGATATTTTTGTTTCAGGTGTTCTGGGGCCACCGTTTACGCCCTTATACCCCACAAACATCAGAGAACTCGTGTCAAAGTAATAATCACAGCTCCAGAAAGCAGACATAAAGCCGGCAAGACTGACTTCGATTCTTACTGCATTCTTTCCGTCTAATTTCTCATTTCCTTTCTTTACTGCCGACATGGTATATAGTTTTATGTTGTCGGGGCGAAAACATTCGTATTCCACAGACCTGCCATTTTTCAGAGTTAATCCCGCATTATAGGCTATGTTTTGATACCACGGCTTGCCTTTACTTTTCACCTTTTTTGAAATCTGTTTTCCATTGAATTTGCCGGATATGGAGCATATCCCATTATTCAGACTGATTGACAGATTGGTGTTTGAAGAAGTATTTACTATCTTCCAACTCTCGGTTTTATATCCGCTTCCTAAGATATACTCATGCTTCTCACCACCTTGAACCGTATGCAGGTATATCTTTCCATTCTTGCGTTCTTCCGTCCATTTGATGGATGTTTTGGTCTTGCCGCAGATGGAAATGTAGTTTCTTTCCTGCGCCATTGCAAATGCTGCAAGAAATAATGTAAGTACTATTGTAATAATATGTTTCATAGACAGTTATTGTCAAAGATAAAATCCACATATTTGGAAATCATAGCTTCCATTCTTTCCCATGCTTCCGGGTTACTGAAATCTATGCCGTTGATTTTGTGGTATTGCCTTGTGAAAAGAACAATGTAGTTGATTGCGGATATGATTATTGCAATCGACATATTGTTGTCGACACTCTTGCCCAAATACCTGTTCAGTTCCTCCTGCAATTTATGACCGACACGCTCACGTTCTTCTATAATTCCCTTGAAAGATGAATGACCTGAAAGTTCCCATACCAAAAGTTCTTGCATGATTACATTATCTTTTAGATAGTTAAGTTGACACATAAACACATCCTTAACAATCTGCTTTATGTTACCGTCTTTAGCTCGTTTAATGGTGTCAATAAACTCTGAATAGGCAAACGAATAATAGTCATGACGCTTTGCCCATTCCACGAGCAAACCATCCAACCCACCGAAATAGCGATAAATCAAAACCTTATCGCATCCGGCTTGATTAGCTATGCGATTAACTCCGATTTTGGTAAAACCATCGTTCTCTACGATATGGCTCACAGCTTCAAGGAGCCTTTTTTCTGTTTCTTTCAATTCCATCTTATATAACGTCACTAAGTGGTGACAAAATTATAAAAATAATCGGTGACAACCAAATACAAGGCTGTATAAACGCTATTTTTCAGAATGTAAAATAGTCAGAAACAGGAGAGTATCGAGCAATATACTCTTTCGGTGTGTAGCCGGAGAATAGCTTGAATTCTTTAATCATGTGGGATTGGTCGGTGTACCCACATTCGTATGACAGCTGCGCAAAACCTATTCCCTGATTATGCTGCATGACAGATAAGGTACGTTGCAACCTGACTATACGCATGAAATCTTTGGGTGTCGTTCCTATGTTTTCCGAGAAAATCCGGGAGAATTGCTTTTCGCTCAGGCACGCAATATTCGAAAGTGCCCTGATATTTGTTTGAGTGGAATTGTTGATATGACGTACCACTTCCGCCAGTCGTGGCAGATGATAAGGTGTCCCGTACATCAGGCACTTATAGAAATAATTCTCTATCAGTTCAATGCAGATGTCGTGATTTTCACTGTCTTCAACTCTGTGTGCCAAATCACGCAAGGCTGGATTTTCAATGTCCGCAACCGCCACATTCCTGTCACGCAGTAAAGTGACTGGCATATGAAAGAATATTTTTGCCGCATGAGGTTGGAATACCACCACTATCATTTCGATGTCACCGGTTGAAGTCACATCTGAATAACCGCTTTCCTGACCGCAAATAAAACTATGCGGTTGCAATTCATCACGGTTCGTGACTTTGAGCCTTTCGCCTCGATGGAACACAAGTGATATACAGCCTGTCGGCAAAGTGCGTTGCGACACTATGCCTGAGGTACTATCCTGCAATATCCAGTAATACCGTATGAACGGTTTCAGGGCAGGCGTTGGCTGTATGATTCTGAATGTCTGCATCCCGTAAAATTACAACATGACAATTTCCAATGATAGTAAAAAACAGACATTGGTGTTATATGCCTCACTCAACCGTAAATTCCTCTGAATGATAGCTGTTGTAAAAACGACCGGATACATTTGTTCCGAATCTCTCATAATTTATGTGTTATATGGTAATGTGAGCAAACTCGCGGTTTATCCAGATGGTAGCCTCTTTTCCGATAAAATGGATAAGCACATAGTTCGGATCTGCCGGACCGCCGGGGAAATAATTTATAAAATACTCCTGCCACATCCGTTTGCGGGTTACATCATCCGTAATGATTTCGACTGTGCCGCGCAAAGCAACACTGTCGCCATAAAATGAATAGGAAAGCCCGGCTTTGGGATTGAGCCTGAAATCGGCTACCTTTTCGGAGTCTGCTGCGGTCACTACCCAAACTTCATTGCATCCTAACGAGTGAATTTTATCCAATGGCACAGGGCGAGGAAAACCCTCCGCATTGACCGATGCCAGCGTAACCTCTTTGCATTGGGAAAGAAGATGGATCGCTTTTTCAATCAAACTTCTTTCATCTTTCTCTTTCCAGCGTTTGAGTGTTGGGAAGATTTGTTGCATTTGAGCCTTTGCCTGTTGGGGCGTCAGATTCCAACCCGTTTCCTTGTTAATCTGGTCGGTAAACTGAGTGCAGAACTCTATCATCTGGCTCATGTTGAAATCTTGGAGGAAAACACCTCCTTTGTAGCAGTAGCCACAATAGTCCTTACTTTTACTGCCGTCTGAATTTGTGCCGATAATACCCTCAACAAGAGGCATACCACAGCTTTGACAAAGTTTTTGTTCCATATGTTCTATCATCGTTTTCAAATAATCAATTCACTATCCCGTCATCTTTTTTTGAATTTCTCTTTTGCGTATTCGTAGGATTCAAGGATGTAAGGTTTTAATGATTCAAACGTCGCTTCAGATGGGGTTAAAGCGCAAATCCAGCCCATCCACGCATAAACCGGATGCGGCATAATGACATCCTTTGCGGTAAATTCATACGGCATATCTACAATGCAACCTTTACATGGACGTTTGGGCAGTTCTCCGAATAAAGTGCGGAAAGTCTGTTTTCTGACTCCTATATTTATTCGCCACACATCCTTGCGGTCAAGGTGGGAAGCTCGATCATTGTCGCCATCCTTTTCTTTTATCGTCAAGATATAAACCCCACGTTTCAACACTCCATCCGGATTGTAGAAAATCCCACGCTCGCCCCAACTGTTTACTTCGACCGTCCCTTCAAGGTTGTCAAGGCAATATTTCAAAATATCATCAGGTGCAATAGCCATCTTTAATCAAAACATTTAATTAACCTGTACATCGTTTCTATATCCTTCGATGCCATCTCGAATTTTGACTTTTCAATCAGAATGTTCTGGCCGGTCATAATGTAAGAGGGCATAATGCGTATTCCATTATAGAAAATCTCTGTATTACGTAACTTGTAAGTAGATATACTTGGAACGGCATTTTTTTTGGTCGCCTTCTTGCATATCATATTAAAGGCTTTCTTTGCCACATCCCCCATAAGCATGATAACCTTGACGTTTGGAAACAAAGCAAGCTCTTTTTCCAGATAGGGCAGGCTATCCTCTATGCTCTCCTTTGAAACTGCATATTCGGTTTTAGGAGTCTTGACAGCATTAGTAATGTAAATTCCATTATTCAGAATGTCTTGTACTGAACCTATCTCTATTCCTGCTTTTCTGAACATCGGAATTGTCGTTGACATATACGCGGAATCCGGTTTCCCATAGAAATCATCTTCCGGACATGACGGGACAACCTCATTTATCATGATTGCCTGTATCGTTTCCGGCTCAATATTTACGTCATTAAGCCGTAGATTTTGGGTATCCCCACAGAGTTGTTGTAGTTCCGACTTTATATTCATGATTCTCCTGAGGTTAAACGAATTTAGCTGTTTTCAAAGATTTCTTCAAAAAACATTGCAGATTCCTCCGACAAACGCCGGGTTGCAGCTATACTTTGAGCCAACACAACTCCTTTTGAATTGATTCGTAATGGCTTCTCTTTACTCTTCGGATAACCGAATCTAAGAAGTGGCACAACCTCATCAGGAATGAGGCGCGGTTGGATAACACTGCCATTTTCTCCCCATACTGCCCATTCGGCACAGCAATTAAACGGTTCCTGATGCTTGCAATGGGGTTTGTCGCCGGGAATAATCATCGTGAGATTCTCAGGCACACTCTGGAGACTTTTATAAGAAACGTCTTTTGCACAAAAGAATGCGTCAGAGACCTTAACGACAACACCTCCGGGAATAAGAGACCTGTAAGGATTTCCGAGTTCTCTTATGCAATAGTCGAAGGCTCTTTCCTTATGAGTCACTTCCAATCTTGCCATTATGTAGAGATGCCGGTCGAGCAATGAGACCGGAAATACGACATCTCCCTCTTTTATTGATGCTATTGATGGCATCCTTGAGTGGATGCTGCCAAACACTACTTTTATAGGCCCTGTGTCATTTGATTTTCTTAGTTCGTCCAACCAGTCCTGAGGCCAGTAAACAGTATAATATGCCATAATATGATGTTACTTGTTTCTATTCAAAAAAGCTGCTGCCAGTTCGGGGCTGTTCAGTGTCATGGCTGACGAGTCTTCGAGATTTTCAGCATCTTCATCATCCGATATTGAAATGAAGAATGTGATTTCTTCGGTGCCTTCTCCGAATATTCCCGAGCCTTTGACCTGCGCCATCGCTGATATCATTGCGCTGAAGAAAAAGGCTTCGCCCGGCAAAGTGGCGTGGTTTTCCCACAGCGATTTGCTGAGCTTCACCAGTTCGCTGCCATGTCCGTCGGAATATCCCCATTCATCCGGATGCCATTTGCTCTCGTCATCGGGTTCTTCGTCTTCGCTTTGAAGGTACTCCAACGTGTTCACAGCGAGAAAAAGAGAGCAGCAATACCTGTCGGTGACCAAGGCGGCAGTGTATATGTGCTCATCATCTATGCGGCCAAGAATTTCGCGCAGGTCAGTTGTAACCGCATCTCTGATTTTTTCAGTCACTTCCTGCCAGAACGGGGCTACGGGAGTGGCCGGTTCTTCTTTTTTCCGCTCGCGGGCTTCAAAGTCGGGCGAGTTGATATAGCCGATATACTCTTTGGCTTCTTCCGAACCGAGTTTTACAGCATCCTCAAAATACTGGTATCCCAACTCAATATCCGCCTCGGTGCCACATCCGAAGGCATACGCCACGCCGAGTGCGGTGAGCACCTTGACGGTTATTGACTCCCATAGATTGTCGATGTCTTCCCCGGCTTCATGAAGATACTCGAATGCCACATCGTCGTCTTGAACTGTTCCCAGCCCCTCCTGATAGCATAAACCGAGGTAGGCGGCGGTCTGCGTCCGGGTGGTCTCGCTGCATTTCGGGTTTTGGTATGCCTTTTCAAACCATTCCACAGCCTTGGCGTAGTCCTGCTCCACATCACCGAAGCCTTCAAACAGATAATATCCTACCTCAAATTGTCCTGCGGGATGTCCGCATTTGGCAGCCATTTCATAGAGTTGATATGCAAGGTCGATATTCTCATCCACTTCTTCACCGGCTTCGTAGATATGCCCTGCATTGTATGCGGCTTGTGGGTCGCCCCTGCGGGCAGCCTCCACATATCGCAACAGCCCACCGTATGAGTCGCCCTTCTCGGTGCGGAGATAATAGCCGTAGTTGTTGCAGATTACGGGTGAAATATCCGCCAGCTTCAAGTAATATTTCTCATAAACATCTTGCGCAATCTCGCAGAGGCCGGATTTGCGTATGTCGCAGTAATTGCCCCATCCGGCACAAAGCCCGCCGTCGAAACTGCGCTCGTACCACACCTTTGCTATCGGCCAGGCCCATGCGTTATAGTCGCTTTCGTCTTTGAATTGCTTGGCATAGTCTGGCTCGACACGCAGATAGTCGCCCCAATAATACACATTGCCGACCATGTAGCAGCAGAAGGCGTCGCCACGCTCTGCCTGACCGAGAATCTCCTCAAACGCTTCCTTAAACGAGGCGAACGGCATTGCACGTTCCACCGAAGGGGTGAGGTTTGCGCTTCGCGCAGCACAAAGAACGCCCGTGGCACTGCCCATCATCGCGCTCTTCTGCATCAGCTTCGATGCGTTTTCATCGTCAGCTTTGAAGCCTGCCTGCGGCCACACATACGACTCACCCATGAAGCAGCGGGCTATGAATGCCAGCGCATCTGCATCGCCCTTTTGCGCCTCCAGTATAAGTATTGAGTATCCCCGGCGTATTTCATCGCGGTCAAAACTTGACCAAATCAGCTTGACTGCCGTTTTCAACTGCCTGCTATATTTACCTTTCATCTTTCTCTTCGTCTAAAAATCTGAATACCAGTCTTCCAAAATAATCGTTTACGTCAAACTCCTCCCAACAGCTCAGAGGATCGGGCAATCTCTCGCCATCAATCAGACTCCACAGCCAGTTCCGCAGGAGACCGACATCAAAAATAACACCTCTGTAACCAATAGGCACCGGCTCCGACCACCTTACATATTCAACTTTATATCCGGTGGTCGGAGCGGTATCATTGTCACGCCTGCTGATGTTGATATACCCGCCATCGCCTTTAGTGAAATCATAAAGCATCCATAGCGATTTGCCCTCTATGATATCTTCCAAAGCACAGAACACATCCGCCATATCAAAGTATCGGAAATCCTCGCCGTCAACACATAGTTTCGTCTCTGCCTTTTCTTGCTCGGGATGGATTTTCTGGCAGTGCCAGCCGGTCATATCAGGGAGCGATGCGGTGCGGAAGAAGTCACACATGATATCGGCGGCCATGTCGCAATCAACGTCCGACCGCCACATTCGCAGCATATACCCGTTGACCATAAAACATACCGCTATACTGCTATCCTTAAAGTAATCAATTGAGTATGCCTTTGCAGAGCTGACTAACACCACCGGCACGCATTTTTCAAGGTATACGCATTCATTATCCTCAATGTCGTCTATAGCATCAAGGATCTTTTCCTCGGTCACGTTTGATGTGCGTATATCCCCGTTCTTTGTGCCCAGCACATATTGTGGCTTGCGGGCTTTAAGTCCGGAAAAGATGTCTCGTGTATCGTTGCTCATTTTCAATTAACGGTTTTTATGTTCAGCGGTCAGTTTGCCGCTCTCGATTGATATGTATGGCATAATTTAATTCTTTGCAATTACCCACTTGTCACTCTTGGATTTTCGTTGTGCACAATAACCAAGAGGTAAATCATTCAGGTTGCTGATAGTCGGATCTAAATTCAATACATACTTTAATGAAACTATCCTTGCGTCGCTTTCATTATGTTCTTTGTCACAAAGAAATTGCCATGCTCCATCATCCGTATCGTGTGAAACAAATAATATATCTTCTCCACTGTCCAATATGTGACTACATATAAAAACAGCGGTATTTGGCGCGTCTGAAAACGGGTATATATCATTTCTCTTATTTGAGCTATTTATATATTTGTTTATAGCCATTGCTATCCAACCTATTGCAAGATATACTATTGCATAGACGACAAACCATAATTCATGTATGTCAAAGAAAATCCATGTCCCGGCAAGAAACGCTACGGCTGACACCAATGGAAGATTCCACATTTTCTTTATGTCTTTCCCGCAGCGATAACCAAGAATCGCAGAATAAATAGGATTCACAATTAAGAAAAGCATCATGCACAGTGCCATTCCGGAACATTCAGACGCAAGCCGGGCAACGGCAAAAGGCAATGCTAACATCACAAGGATTGTGATTGCCAGCCAAATAATTATAGATCTTTTATTAACCATCAGTATAATACTTATTTTAGTATGTCGGAAAGGCTTGATTCTACAAACATTGTCGGAGTAAACTCCACAATCCGGTAGTCAGCAACACCATTGATGTTGAACGGATCTTGCTCTATGATAGAATCAACCACTGCACGGCTTTCGGCCTTTATCAATATTACACCGCCCACGCGGGGAGCCTGCGGACCGGATGCGATGAAATCGCCAGCCGCATAGTGCTCAGCAAGATAGTCACGATGTGCCTGAAGGAAACGGTCGACTTCTTCAAGCGGTTTTTTATATGTCAGAATTGCAATAAACATGGCTGTCCGGTTTTTCCAGCGTTTGAGTTGTGGAAAGAATTGACGCATCATGTCTTT
Organism: Bacteroides caecimuris; assembly: GCF_001688725.2. Taxonomy (NCBI): domain Bacteria; kingdom Pseudomonadati; phylum Bacteroidota; class Bacteroidia; order Bacteroidales; family Bacteroidaceae; genus Bacteroides; species Bacteroides caecimuris. The sequence goes on from NZ_CP015401.2 coordinate 3,766,724, forward strand.
TGCCTGCTCCTGTGTCAAGGTCTGTCCTGACTCCTTGTTTATCTCGTCGGTAAACTGAGCGCAATGTTCAATCATCTGCTCCATAGTGAAGTCTTGTGTGAATCTGCCATCCTTATAGCAGTAGATACAGTAATCCTCGTTGCGACTGCCATCAGCCTTAGTACCTTTGTTGTCTGTAGTCAGCGGCATTCCGCAGCTTTGACAAAATTTATGTTCCATATTCTTATCTTATTTTTGTTTAATCAAACCTTCCAAGACAATCTTAGAAACCTCAGTAATGATGGCTGAGGTCGTTGCTATGTCGTAATTGGAATCAGCAACAAACACGGCAATAGAATATCTTGTACCATTAGGCAAATTCACATATCCACAATCATTTACTGCGGATATGCGACCTTCGGGTGTCGGAAATCCCGTACCTGTCTTATGTCCTATCAGGGCATTAGTAGGCAAAAGGGGGAACGCAAGCCTGTCAAGCCCCGTGCGACACTGTTCAAGCATGACGGATATTTCAGAATATGACTGTGATGCGTTTCTCAATTCGTGGTAAAACCTATCAAATAGCTGCGCCATTGCCAAAGGTGTGGTACGGTTAAGATAGCTTAGGTATGGATCACGGTGCATATCTTCTTCCGAGGCTCCGATTACAATCTCATCAGAGATACCCATTTGCCTCATTATTGATGTTACTCCCGATGTTCCACCGACGCGATGCAGGAGTATGTCTGCCGCATTGTTGTCACTCTCAACCAAAGACCATTCAAGCAGTTCTCTTATAGTTATGGTATTTCGGTTCTTACCATACTTTTTGAGCATCGGGCTATAGGTATCCTCTTTCATAGCCTTCTCGCTGAATGTTACGGTATCGTTCAGGGACATACCGTTAGTATTTATCCAGTGCGCTACCGTCAGAGCCAGCGGAAATTTGACTACGCTCATCATAGGGAAATCCCGATTGCCGTTGACAGATACGGTGTCTTTGCCATTGATAATGACCGCGACACCTATACGGGCATCTTTCCCTTTGATATACTCGTGCAAAGCATTCTCTATCGCCTTGTTTCCACCAGCGAAAGCAGGCGATATAAAAGTCAGAAATGTTATTATAATCAGTAATATCTTCATTTTGAATGCGTTTTGTCCCTCATATAAAATGACAGTCTAATGAACCTAAATCCCCGTCTTGAATAGCTTTGATTGAATTACGAATTATATCTGCGTCCCAGTTCCACCATTGGAGTTCTTGCAATCGGGCTATAATATCTGTAGAGAATCGTTTTCGTATTTCCTTTGCAGGAACACCGCCAACAATCGAGTATGGCTCGACATCCTTTGTGACAACAGCTCGTGTGCCAATTATAGCACCATCACCGATGGTCACTCCAGCCATTATTATAGCGTCATATCCAATCCACACATCATTGCCAATTACAATATCGCCCTTGTTATCCCAAGCAGACACAACATCAGATTTCGGTAAGTCCCATTCCTCAAAGAAAAGTGGGAACGTGTATGTAGAAAGCGATTTCAGGGTATGGTTGGCGCAATTGAATATAAACTTTGCTCCGCAGGCTATTGAGCAAAACTTTCCGATAATCAAACGATCATGATTTATAGGATAATGATACAGCACGTTATTCTTCTCAAAGTCACGAGGGTCATTCACAAAATCATTGTAAATGGTAAAATCTCCGACTTCAATATTCTGGTGCGTTATGACTGATTTAAGATAGACAGTCTGATTATCACCAGAACGAGGATATATCTCTGTTTGGTTCATATCTAAAACTATTTGAGCCGTTCTATTTCATTTATATTCAATATGTGCAAATAATGATAAATATTGCCATCTTCCTGCGCATCACCATTAATGCCAATAACGCTCTTGACTTCCATATAATAATCAGTTCTATTCTTGGCGATTGCCTTCTATCACCTGATTTATCAACTCCAGGACTTCATCGTCTGACATTTTCCTGTCCCTTACAAGAGTGCTTATCACTCCACGAATGGAATTGTTGAAATATCGCTGAACGACATTTTTCAGATTGTTACCACAATACTCCTCTCTTTCTATAAGGGGATAGTAGATGAATCCGTTGTTTCCTGCCGGCTTGTGGTCTAAAAAGCCCTTATCAACAAGAAACTTCACGAATGTAGATATGGCGGTTCTGCTTGGACGAGGTTCGGGATAAGTGGCGATAATCTCCTTAACGGTAGCTTCGCCCTTCTCCCAAAACTTATTCATCACTTCTTCTTCACGCTTGGTAAGTTGTTCCATCATAAAATGAAATTTGGTATATGCAAAATTAGTCTAAATAAATTAGTCAGCCAAGCAAATACGGCTATTTTTATGATTTATAAGCAAACGTTATTATTACGACAATGAAATTTATAGATTAATAAATGAAAATGAAGCAAGAGAATGTAGATAATTATTCCGCTTACTTCATTTTTTTATATACATTTTTATCCCTTTCGGATGGTTTTCATCCTTGAATTGAAACCCCGGCCGCCGATGATGACATGATCGGCAATGAAGTTGTTTGACGAACTTTGTTCATTTATCAGGCTACTTTCTTCAATTCTGTTGTTCCCACCTAGCATACATCTTCCTTGAAAGTTCCACAATTTCTTTGCTCAACTTCACAAGGTCGATGGTATGTTTCTCCAACTTGTAGAGCAACGCCATCGCCTTTTTCTCCGAAAAATGGATGCGCAACTCTTTAACGACCTGATTGTAGTTCGTACCGATGGCACGGAAATGGGCGTGGAAGTCCGACAGTTTGGTGTAGTAGTCCACCAGCGTCTTGTCCACTTTCAGCACCTTGAACTTCTGCCCGAAGAAATGCGCCTTCAGAAAAACAGCTTTCGCATACACCTGTGATTCTTCGTACATCGTGAGAAATTTGTTCCATTCCTCATCATCGAAGCGCACCATCACGCAGTGCGTCTTCGGGTTCAATTTGGGATTTCTCCCGTACTTGCTCTTCTTTTCCATTCTCTTGTTCTTTTAATTTAATGGTTCATCCATTGTTTAATCTTTGATTAAGGAACCCCGAAATTATCCGACTGCGGAGGATAATTCTACCCACGGCGGTGAAGGTGTTTTCAGTTACTTAGAATTATTCGGGTAACTGAAAATATACCTTGCTGTGTCTTTGAAGACACAAGAATCCTCCGCCTGTCGGATTGGTTTGTGAGTATAATAACTCATTTGGAATATCGGTCAAGCCGATGGAGTATATCCACCGACTTGATTGGTTCTACCGTAATTCGCTCAGAGTTTGCGCCACTGCTCGATGTCCTCCCGGTAGGTTTCAAGGTGCAGGCGGGCGAGGTTCTCGATAAGTCCCGATGCGCTCATGCCACGCCCGCCGAGACGGCGGACAATCCCGTCCAGCCGGTCACGCACCTCACCGCTGACGAACACGGGCTTGCGGTCGGTTATCTTGGGAACTTGCAGGTAAGCGGTACGGTACTCGTCCAGCGACAGCCTGCGTTGTTTGCTGCTGACACGCTTCTGTGGCACTGCCACTTCTTCGGGCGTTCTGCCTGACGGTTCATCCACCGTAGCTGTTTCCGCTTTTTTCGTGATGGTCTTGCCGGGTTGTGCCAGCTGTCCCGAATCCAGACCGATGTTCTTGTAGAAGTCGTCCATAGACTTTTCACTACGGGATTCCCTGCGTCCCATTCTTTCCACGATTTCACGAGCCTGCTGCTCACTGATACTTGGTTCTCTTTTCATTGTCATAAAACAGGTTGATTAAGTTATTACTGTGGTCTTGGTCTGTGCCTTGACCGATTATCGCAAGTAAAGTAAGATACTTTAGTGCAGTCAGTCAACGACTTGGATTCAATCAGGCAGTATTGTGAGACTTTGCTTTATGGTGACAGAGATATTGGTGAGGACTTCACAGATTTGCCGGACGTGAATAGCCGGAAGAACAAAGGTGCGATTACAGTCAGGTTTGAATTAAGCCCTTGTTTTCAATCTTGATACATTGCTGATTTCCGGGATTAAGAATATACTCCAAATCTGTGCCAACCTCTACCAACCTGTGCCACATGCTTCCACTTCCGGGAAATCCATTGCCGGATAACAGATTATGTATTCCTTTGCGGCAAAAGAAACAGTAACAATAAAAAGTATGTATATGGAAATCGTATCAATTGAAAGAAAGACCTTTGAGGCGATGGTCGCCAAGTTCGACCGTTTCGTCAGTCGCATGGATGCCATCTGCCGGCGGCACGGAGAGAAGACAATGGGCGAGTGGATGGACAATCAGGACGTGTGCCGGATGCTCAACATCAGCCCACGCACATTGCAGACGCTTCGGGACAACGGGACGCTGGCTTACTCGCAGATAAGCCACAAGACGTATTACCGTCCCGAAGACGTGCAGCGTATTGTTTCCGTTGTGGAGGACAGGCGCAAAGAAGCAAAGTTCAAAGGAAGAACTATATAAACTTGATGAAATGAACGAAGTAAACTAACAATACCCACTAAATCCAAAGTAACATGAATGAACTGATTAACAAGGACAGCGAGTGGATAATCCACTTCATGGGCAGTCTCGACCGTCTTTTGGACAGCTTCGAGCATCTGACCGCCAATTACCGCCCGACACTGAACGGAGAGCGTTTCTTCACTGACAAGGAAGTGTCGGCACGGCTGAAAGTGAGCCGCCGGACACTTCAGGACTACCGGAACGAAGGGCGCATAGCCTATATCCAGTTAGGCGGTAAAATACTCTACCGTGAATCTGACATCGAAAGGATGCTGGCTGGCTGCTACCGCTCCGCTTACCGACAGACGGCAACCTGATTTTCTTGAAGGAGCGCAGTTTGCCGTCTGCCCTGTGATTGCGTCAGCAATGGACTTTCGGCAAAAAGAGAAAGGAGCGGCTTACAGACGGAGCATCAAAATTCCGCTTCGTCTGTAAGTCGCTCCTCTCTTCTTTCTTCTGATTTCCCGCCAGTCGCTCGCTTGTTTCCGTTGCCGGATGCTCTTCAAGCGAGTGGCAGGCAGTGACAAGGTTTTCGGGTTGAATACGCTCAAACTCGTTTGAGGAAGATTCTGCCCGAAACGGCTTGCCGCCCGACCTTGCCGCTGCCATCAAGCCATACGCTACCTTTGCATCCGTGCATCGGGAACGAGTGGCTGACGGAATGAACCTCAACTATACCATCGGTTATTACCTCTGACGCTGGCAACAAACAGTGTAATCGGTGTAGCTTTCTTAATAGTGCTAATTTCATTTATTATAAACCGTCTGAACAAGACACTCTCTTTACTGCATATCCTGAATGCAACGGCTATAATCACTTCAATGTTATAGACATCGTAACTTATGCCATCCGGTTGCTTGAGATACTTCATCGTGTCAAGTTCGTTCAGTTCCTTGTGCTTGTAAATGGTATGAATCGCCTTACGGACATCGCATGAGAACACCCCGAACAGGTCGGCTATCTCTTGTTGCGTCATACATACGGATACGGTCGGCATCGTGACCGCACCCGTTTCACTGATTGTTATTATTCCTCTATTCATTGTCACTTGATTTTAGTTTCATCATTTGATGCACACTCCTTTTTCCAACCGCTGTAATTTCTGCATTTGAACACCCGTGACGCCATACCGTCATCGGGCAACGCATATTTGCCTTTGGTATTTTCAGACAGGGTTTCCAAATCCCTGCTCACTTTGTGGTTGGTTATCTCGGCATATATCTGGGTGGTGCGTATGGAATAATGTCCCATCATCTTGCTGATGGTTTCTATCGGAACCCCGTTGCTCAGGCAGATAAGGGTCGCAAAACTGTGCCTCGCCTGATAGAATGTCAGGTGACATCCCAGACCGCACTGTTCGGCTATGATTTTAAGGCTGCGGCACAGGTTACAGGTCTGCGGGACGTAAAACAATCTTCCGTCCTTGCCTTCCCCTTTGTATTTTTCGATAATGCGGAGAGGTATGTCAAGAAGTTTGATATGGCACTCCGCCTTGGTCTTCTGCCGTGCGATGTGAATCCATTTGGAACCGTCTTCCTTTGTGACGATGTTGTCTTCCGTCAGGTTTGCCAGATCTGCCCTTCCGATGCCAGTGAACACCGAAAAGACAAACAGGTCGCGCGTGTGGCACAGGCGGTAGGTGGGCAGTTTGGCATTGAGCAGCTTTTCAAACTGTTCCCTGTTCAGGTGGCGATGGTTGACAGGCACTTTCTCAATCTTATGCCCTGCAAACGGGTCGCGCTTGAGTATGTGCTTCTTCAACGCCAGCCGTGTCATCTTGTGTAGCAGGATAAGGTAGTCATTGTAGGCAGACACCTTTAACCGCAGTACGGTAGAGAAATAGAACGTGAAGTCGGTCATGAACTTCATCGTCAGTGAGCGTAACGGAATATCCTCCAAATCATACTTGAATTTCAAAAAGTTAAATATATGCTTGCGGGTGATAAGATAACGGACGTAGGAATGCCTTGTCCGGTCAATGCCCACACGTTTGGCGTATTCCCCGTTATGTCCGTCAAACAGGGACAGCAATGTCTCTTTGACATCGATTTCCCGGTGACGGCATTCTTGATGATTTCTGCCGAGACGAAGCCATAAGAGTCCACGTTTCTTTTGTAGGCGGCCTTCGCTTTCTCCTCCAAAGCCTCCAATAATGAGTTCAGCCTGTTCAACTCATTTCTTTTTTCGCCGGTGATGTTTCCGGTCTTACGGCCGTCCGTGAATGCCTTGCCCACTTTTGCATCCCATAAGTCAGGCTCTATTTCCAACCCTGTGGAATACTGGCTTATCTTCCCGTCAAGGGTGACCCGTCCCATAATCGGACATCTGCCGTTTTTCTTTATTTTCCGGCGGTTGATATAGAACAACAGTTTGAATGTGCTTCGCATGGCTTACCCCTCCATCATTTTGGTTATGTACTCTCTTTGCTTCATGCTCGGATTGACTTTACGTTGGCTATAATCCTTCAGAATTGGAGACGGAGCAGTGTCAATGCCCGATAAGGTAAACTTGCCCCCGATAATATCGTTCAGACCGTCCATATCCTTGTCTATTTTATCCTGCGTGACTTTCGCATACCGCTGTGTGGTGGTGATATGCCGATGCCCCATGATTTTACTGACGGTCTCTATCGGAATCCCCTGTGACAGACAGATGATGCTTCCGAAGGTGTGCCTTGCCTGATGGAAAGTGATAGGCTGTGCAAGGAAAAGCGGACAGGTGAAGATAAAACGTAAACCGTTTGAAATGAGCTTTGTTTCAGCATTCTGCCAAGTGGAGAAAATGCAAATAATAACGGAATATTGAGGTTGTTCAGTTACCAAACCGTTAGCCGGGCAGTTACCGAAACGGGAATAGGTAACGGCAGGCAATGAAAAGAAACCCTCACCGTTTTGTTTGCGCTCATACACAGTGTTTTGCATATCAAGTGGAAAATTTAAAGTCGATTGACCCACTATTATAAAAGTCTTCTGACCCACCTTTATAACCGAAACTGATCCGCTGTGATTATAATAAAAATTGCCCCTATATAATTACCATATTTCAGTCTTGTTTTCGTACTTTACAAAGCATTTTAACCCGGTATTATTAACCGAATAAAATTTTAAAGAATGAAAATAAGAATCAAGCACATACTGCGGTGTTATCAGTCAGGAATGAGTATCCGCGGTATCAGTTCTTCTCTCCTTGTTTCACGTAATACAGTCAAACGTTATATCCGTATATACGAAGATATGGGTATAGAACTTGAGCGTCTGTTGAAAATGGACGAGCAGCATCTGCATGAGCTTTTCGGTACGGAGACTGACAAAGAATCGTCTGGATCTGCAGAGTATAAGTATCTTCAAGAACGTATACCTGATTACATGAAACGACTTAAGGTCCGTGGGACAACAAGAAGGTCCTTGTATGAGGAATATCTTAAAAATCGTCCACAAGGTTACAGCTACTGTTCTTTTTGTTTGTATATCAGACGAGAAAGGGAAGTAAAGATTCCTGTTGGACGCATAGATCATATAGCCGGTGATCAGATGTATGTGGATTTTGCCGGTGACAAACTTTATCTCTCATACGAAAGAACAGGCAATAAGGTTCCCGTAGAAGTATTTGCCGCCATACTTCCATGCAGCCAGATTACCTATTACGAGGCTGTACCATCACAAAAGAAAGAACACCTTATCCAGGCATGTGAAAATGCTTTCCATTATTTTGGAGGTGTCCCCAATGCCATAGTTCCAGACAACCTGAGATCAGCCGTAACAAAGCCTGGAGGTATTGAACCTGTAATCAATGACGACTTTGCTGCATTTGCAGACCATTATGGATGTGTTGTCTTCCCGGCAAGAGTACGAAAGCCTAAAGACAAAGCTCTGGTTGAGAATGCTGTAAGACTGCTCTACAGGGAGGTGTATTCAAAGATGACGGGATTGAAATTCAATGATCTTGAAGCCTTGAACATAGAAATAATGAAGCATACGGATGCGTTGAACAGCCGAAAGATGTACAATCGCAACTACAGCCGTCGGGAACGTTTCCTCGAAGTCGAGAAAGACAGGCTGCATACATTGCCGGCAACAAAATTTATATCAAAAAGCCGGAAAACGGCAACTGTCATGAGAAACAGTTATGTATCGCTTAACAATCACTATTACAGTGTTCCTAAAGAGTATATCGGCGATACTGTAGAATTACTGTATGATGGGGACACAGTGGAGATATATCATAAGTTCAGACACATAACGACACATCGAAAGGATGATACACCTTTCACTTATTCAGAAAAACCGTCCCACAAACTTTCGGGAGTGCTACATGAATACAGAATCAGAATGGATGATATATACCGCAAGGCATGTGGAATTGATCCGGTATTGGAAGAGTACATAAAGCGTGTGGCCGTTGCCAAGAAATATCCGGTCCAGGCCGTACGTTCAGCCGATGGCATATTAAGTCTTGTGGAGCGTTTCGGACATGACAGGGTGGTTCTTTCATGTCAGGTGGCAATGGAATTCGGTATGTTCGGATACAACGAACTTGAAAGTATTCTGGTAAACAGGGAAGATGAGAAGTATCATGTACAGATGGAGGGACAGGCTCCAGAACTTACCCCCAAACACAGAAATCTCAGAGGCAAGGATTATTTTAACTCTAAAAACATGGATAAAAATGACAAGTAATAATAAAACAAGCAGAACTGTCGGAAAAAATATGGACAGAATAATGGAACTACTCTCCAAGTTACGTTTTTACGGTATGCTTGAAACATATAGAAATGACTGCAGGACCACATCCTCTGATGGTATGACAAACGATGAGTTTCTTAAATGGCTTCTTGAAAGCGAATATGATTACAGACGCAATGTAAGCATTGAGAGACTGATAAAGTCTGCAAACTTCAGATATAAGGCATATATGGAAAAAATAGACTATACCATAAAACGTAACCTTGACCGTAACCAGCTTGAGAGACTTGCATCTCTTGATTTTATAAGAGACGGACAGAATGTTTTCATCACGGGAAGCTCCGGTACAGGTAAAAGCTATATAGCTTCAGCCATAGGATATGAGGCATGTAAGAATGGAATAAAGACTTTGTATTCAAATGCGTCAAAGCTTATGGGACAGCTTAAAATTGCCAAAAACAAGGGCACTATAGAATCTGAGATGAAAAAAATAGAAAAGTGTCAACTGCTGATTCTTGACGATCTGTTTCTTATAGGACTGGATGCCAGGGAAAGGTCAATCCTTATGGAAATAATAGAAGACAGACACGGATTAAAATCAATCATAATAACATCACAACTTCCTGTCGAAAGCTGGTATGATGCAATTGGTGATCCTACAGTAGCTGACGCAATCCTGGACAGAATTGTACATACAGCACACAAGATTGAACTTACCGGGGATTCTGTAAGAAAGATTAATGCTAAAAAGAAATAGTATATATTGTAGATTATTATAATTGAAAATGACCCGGGTTAAAATGCATTTTCTTTATTTAAATCTAATATTTTTTTGATGGGTCAATTTAGAGTATAATAGTGGGTCAATCGACTTTAAATTTTCCATTTAATGCCAGAATATAGTCTGCATTATTTTCTATTATTACTTCGGCAATATCTGTTTGGCATGCAATAGCATCAATTGTCACTATGCAATCCTGCAAATCCAGAGATTTTATAAGAGAAGGAATAGCGGTGATTTCATTGCTTTTATCATCTACTTTTACCTGACCCATACTGATTCCATTGGAAACAGCCCAGGCACTAACCATATGAAGCTTGAATCCTTTTTTGCCAAAGGGATTGTCTTTGCTGCACTTACTTGCTCCACGAAGCATTTTACCGTCTATAGCAACAACCCCTTCATACTTACCACAAAGCTCAGATACCCAATCACGAAAGACCAATTCAAAATAACCGGGTTTGAGTAAACTGAAAAAACGATTGAAAGTGTCATGACTTGGGATCTTTACTAAATCAGGAAAACGACGTTTAAAGAAGTCAAACTTACAAATACCGAACCGTTCTATTTCATTCCAGCTTTCACTTCCACAGATTACAGCACACAAGGCTATATAAACGATGACTTCCAAAGAGTGTTCTTTTTTTCGGTCAATACGAGGATCTTCAAGTTGTTTACAAAGACTAATTAAGCTCATTTTAGGGTTTATTTTTGTTTAAATTCAATACAACAAAAATACAAATAAATAATTAATATACAAAATATTAATAGATTAATAATAAGACAAATAATAAAAATGAAATATAGATAATAGTTGACTAATTGATAGACAAAATATAATGCGTCTGCCCTGATTGCAAGCTTCGTTTTTATAATCAAAGCCTTTGTTTTTATAAACGAAGCTTGCGTTTATAGATTACGGTTAATGAAAAATAAGTTTACATGCTGATAATAAGAAGTTTACAATTAATGAAAGAGAACTTTTCTATTAATGAATGAAAAGTGGGTTATTAAGAGCCTGCTCCGAGTTTTGCCCGACACAGTTTTGAGAGTTGCTTTCGAGTATATTTTCTGTTGTTGTGAGGAGCATGACGGAGACTATGTGACGAATAAAAACTGGTCGGTAAAGCCTATCTAACATAATCTCAGGAAAATTTAAACAGGCTCTAAGTAAAAGAAGTATAGCTTTATTTCTAATGGCAGAGGGAGTGTTACCATCATAAAAATGAGAGATTCGATTAAGGTCATTCTCGTTTGGAGAAACAGATAGAATCTCACATGTATAAATTCGGGGGCTTATGAGGTATGATGACATGTCTGTTTTAATGATACTTCTGTTATATAGATATCTGAGAAAAGTCCTCAAAATTGACACCTTACTGGCCACAGTCTTACGTGCGAAACATGCGGATTGATAAGTTTCAATATATCCGTCGATACAAGCCGCGGTCAATAAGTTGATCGTTACGCTTTTTGAGTTGATATAAGCAAAGAATCTATCTAATTCCTGACATATATGTACCGTAGCGCCGACAGAGCTTCCTTTGGAGGTGAGATGCCATTCACAGAACATGTCCACATAGTTAGAGCCGGGATAACTCTTATCTTTTCCTGTGATAACTTCCATGAATGAGAACCAACTCATACAGACAGCTCTGAAACGCTGATATCTACTGCGAACAGATATCCCATTTGATAACTCTCCAAAACAACGGGCCGCATCAATGATTTCATCAGTGGAGAAGCTATGTCTTATAGGCTTTTGTTCAAGTTTAAACTGCTTGATGACATTAAGCTGTTGCTCTGCATATTCTCTAATGTAAGCCTTCGGTACTCCATCCTTTTCCAAAGTCTCCAGATGCCTTTTCCTTTCTTCATAATGTGGAGCTGCAATATATTTTAGCCTAAAGTGGATGCTTGTAAATAACCTACAAAAGATAGAATCCTTATCCATGAACTTAGGCTCTAAAAGTTTTAAAGAGAAAAGCCATGAATAAATAATGCGAAAAGCATCTGTAAATTCATTTAATTCACTCGCTATGCAGACTTTATGGAAATGATCTGAATAATGCATCCGATAATCATGGCATACTTTGGTGATATTCTCAATAGGAACTATATCATTTTCCCCGTCGTGTAAATGCAAAGCATGCGTAGCGTAAAAATATAGGACGCTAATATCCGTAACCGGTCTTTAGATTTACCCATGTTCGCATTTTCTTCTAAAAATACTCTGCGTTCTTTTAGCAATGGAGAATCAAGATGCACCCGCAACTTGGATTCTGTAACATAAAGTCTTTCGTACATGTGATTGATGCTGCCGCTAGTGGCAGTTCCTTGACATAAAGATATGAAACATGCAAGATTATTATGTTGTGATAAAAAAACTTTAGTATTTCTATTTAAAGATATTATAGGTCAATACCAACATAATTTTGTTGTCAACATAAAAAATGAATATATTCCCTGAAACCAATGAAAGTATAGGATGGATATAAACCGATTTGGAAAAAACATCAATACCACAACTCATGCGGACAGGTTCTGGAAAGAAAAAGTACTGGTTGTTTTCTGATAGTTCAAATATAATTGGGAGTATATATTTTCGTCTTTGGTCTTTATCATAAGTGTATAGAAGTACACAATTCAATAACGGAACATTCCTCCACATGAATGCTCTTCCCATCAGGACAGCTGATAGTCACACCTCTAAACATATCTGAGCGAGGGCCTCCATTGAACCAAAACTGAACCATGAACATGGAAGATTATCGGGGAATTTTCGTATTGAATCTTACGCCTTTTACAATTGTCTGACAATAACCTTCATTAATCTCATCCAGCGTGACATATCACAATAATTTATTCCCATTCTGGTGCAATGAACTTTCAGCGAATAACATGGATTGGAATCCAGTTATTTTCGGTATTTATCCAGTGTCTTCCCGAGTCTTGCTTGTGCCTTGTCCCCGTTGAAAGGAGGAGGAATATAAGGTTAGCTGTTGTCCTTGGGAATCTCTATGCCTTTGACAGCGCATATTTGCCCCATATATAGAAAAAATACATATTGTTAGTTACCAGCCTATTCACCATTCCCCTATAATCGATATTGTGCCTTTCACAAAAATCAACGAGACATAGATTAATATCATTATTCAGTTCAGTCTTCAATAATTCGGAGCTGTTTAAGTACAATTCATTTGAATTTGGAGACTGGCCAGCCTCCAGGCATACTTCATTACATAGTCTATTCTGAGGGGGCAAAACCATCTGTTGAAATGATCATTTATTGAATGTTTTTCACAGAATGATACCAAAGACTTTTTAGGATTCTGCGTCAGCTCTTTTTAGGAACTTCCAATAACGTAAGATATTTTAAGGGAACCGGATCAGAATTTTCTATTATCATAATTCGTTTTTTACTGATCTATGTAAAAGTCGTTTTTGAGATGCGCTATATGCTATCGCAGAGACGCTTACCATCATCTTTCCCCTTTGACTGACATCTGCTGACATCTAACGACACGTGATGTCACCATTTTGAGAATCAGCATTTTATTCAATTTCAGCCATTATTTTTGAGCTGTCAAACGAAAACATTAATCTCAAAATGATGGATCATGGCACAAGAAAAAGAAGTGAAAGAAAAACCGAAGCGGACACGCAAAACGCAGAAATCCGCCAAAGAAAAGCCCTATGTGGAACAAATCAACGAACTACTGTTTGTCCACAACAAGGAGGACCCCAAAGCCGGTGTGCAAGCCGTCAGCGAAATTGACGGAGAAGGAAAAGCTCAAACGGTTCCTGCCGAAGAAAAGAACGAAAACTCCTTTCTGAAATTCGAGAAAAACTCCAGTATCCTCGAAAACTTCATCAAGAACTTCTGGAGCCAGTTCAAGGAACCGACACATTTCCGGCTCATACGAATGACCGTCCATGATTACAAGCAGAACAAACAGTCAATCAGGGATTTGTCACAAGGCAAGGAAACGGACGTAGTAAAAGAGTTCCTCAAACGCTACGAAATCCGGCCGAGAGAAAACAAGGAACAGAGTAAGAACGAAAAAGAAACAGAAACGATGGCAAAGAAACAAAAACAAAACCCGCAGGAACAGGTACCACAGCAAGCACCACAACCGACAGTTTCAACAGGACAACCACAGGAACAGCAGGCACCACGCTACCGTTATGACGAGAACATGGTAAACTGGGACGCACTGGAAAAGATGGGCGTCTCCAAAACTTCCCTCGAACAATAGGGACTGCTGGATTCCATGCTGAAAGGATACAAAACCAACAAACTGGTTCCCCTGACACTGACGCTGACAGGTGCCAGGGTCAAACTGGACGCACGCCTCTCATTCATCACCATGCCGGACGGGCAGATCGGTCTGGGTATCCACGGCATCCGCAAGGAACCGGAGCTAGAAAGACCCTATTTCGGGCACATCTTCACGGAAGAGGACAAGAAGAATCTCCGTGAGACAGGAAACATGGGACGGGTGGCGGAACTGAACCTGAACGGGGGATCCTATACACCCTGTCTCATCTCCATTGACAAGAATACCAACGAACTGGTTGCCGTACGGCAGGAAAACGTATACATACCAAGTGAAGTGAAAGGCATCAGGCTGACAGCGGATGAAATAAACGCGCTGAAGGAAGGACAACCAGTATATGTGGACGGAATGACCTCAAAAAACGGAAAGCCGTTCGACTCCGACCAGATAAGAAGAGGTGACCGGAAAATTATAGTCGAGATAATCACCAATATGAACTACTGGAATTATATACCATAAGCAATGTAGAAAAAAATTTCAGCTTATCTGCTCCGAATTAAATTAAGAGCAGATAAGCTATTAATTTAATTCGGAACAAGGAGCACCAAACCTTTTAACCGTATCATGCTGTGTTCGAGTATCTTTATTCATGTTGGATTTCGTAATTTTCACAGTAAACAAATTACATATTTAAATTCATCTTGCAACGAGATAAGTTCATTATATTTGAATGGTGTACATCAATAACATATTGGGGGCAAACTGAATTTTTACATGTACATCGCTGAAAGTCTAAAAAATAATAGTTCACAAGTATTGCGTATTTAAAATAATAATAATACCTTTGCACCGTTGAAATAAAAAGAGCTCCTATAACAGAGTGTAGAGTGATACATTTAAAGTTATTAGGTTTAAAAATCTTACTGATTTTCAACTAACTTAAGATACTAAGCAAGTGGTTTTTCATTGCTCCACTTATTAATCTTGAGCAATCGGAATGTAGCGCAGTTGGTAGCGCACTACGTTCGGGACGTAGGGGTCGGGCGTTCGAGTCGCCTCATTCCGACAGAACAAAGGGTAGCTTTCTGGAATACAGCAAGTTACCCTTTATTTTTATTTAGTCACCGGGACGAAATCGGGACGGCAATGCAAGAAACACCAACCTATTATATCATGAAAAACAAGATTTATTTCTTTACAGTAGCAATAGCTTCTTTTATGTGCATCAGTTGCACAAAAACTCAAACCACTCTTTCAGAAAATGAAAAGGCAATCAATCCTCCTATCATGGGATGGAGTTCATGGAATGCGTTTCGCGTAGACATCAATGAAGACATTATCAAACACCAGGCTGACCTGATGGTAGAAAAAGGTCTGAAAGATGTCGGATATCATTATGTCAATGTTGACGATGGTTATTTCGGAAAACGCGATGAAAACGGAATAATGCTTGCAAATGAGAAACGTTTCCCGAACGGTATGAAACCGGTGGCGGAACATATTCACAGCTTGGGAATGAAAGCCGGCCTTTATACCGATGCGGGTAATAGTACGTGCGGCTCCATGTGGGACAATGATACTGCAGGTATAGGAGCAGGTATCTACGGACATGAACCGCAAGATGCCCAGTTATACTTTGGCGACTGGGGTTTCGACTTTATCAAAATTGACTATTGCGGAGGAGAGGAGCTGGGACTTAATGAAAAAGAACGCTACACTTCAATCCGGAACAATATAGACAAAGTGAACAAAGATATTTCCATCAATATCTGCCGATGGGCCTTCCCGGGCACTTGGGCTAAAGACGCAGCAACCTCCTGGCGTATCAGCGGTGATATTAATGCACATTGGGGCTCATTAAGATATGTAGTCGGCAAGAATCTTTACCTGTCTGCCTATGCCGGCAACGGACATTACAATGACATGGATATGATGGTTATCGGATTCCGCAACAACAGCAAAGTGGGCGGACAAGGTCTTACCCCGACAGAGGAAGAAGCTCATTTCGGTTTATGGTGTATCATGAGCTCTCCTTTGCTTATCGGATGCAACCTGGAAAACATACCGGAGTCTTCCCTCGAACTGCTGAAAAACAAAGAATTGATTGCCCTCAACCAAGACCCGCTAGGTTTGCAGGCATACGTAGCACAACATGAAAATGAAGGTTACGTTCTTGTGAAAGATATCGAGCAGAAACGTGGCAATGTGCGCGCTGTGGCTCTCTACAATCCTTCCGATACTGTATGCAGTTTCTCCGTCCCGTTCTCTTCACTGGAATTTGGAGGAAACGTAAAAGTGCGTGATCTCGTCAAACATAGCGATTTAGGCAGCTTCTCCGGCATATTCGAACAAACGCTTCCGGCACACAGTGCCATGTTCCTTCGCATGGAAGGCGAAACACGCCTGGAACCGACTTTGTACGAAGCGGAATGGGCTTACTTGCCTCTTTTCAACGACCTAGGCAAAAATTCTAAAGGTATTCTTTATGCCCATGACAAAGAAGCTTCCGGCAAAATGAAAGTAGGTTTTCTGGGTGGACAACCGGAAAATTATGCCGAATGGAAGGAAGTGTACAGCGAAGATGGCGGACGCTACAACATGACTATCCATTACTTATACGGTAAAGGACGCCAAATAGAACTGGATGTCAACGGCATTATTACCCGAATAGATTCTTTGGGAGAAGATAATAACCATCACGAAATTACAGTTCCCGTTGAACTAAAAGCCGGTTACAACACCATTCGCATGGGTAATAGTTACAACTGGGCACCGGATATCGATTGTTTCACTCTGACAAAAGCGTTGTAACAACCATATAGAGAAAGGAAAAAAGTGCAAAAAAAGGAGGAGCTAAGATCACTCTCCACTCCTCCTGTCACGACAAACAGCTAAAATTATTCACTATTTGATGCCGTCCAATGCCCTTTTAGCAGTAGCATTAGCGGGGTCTATAGCCAAATTTTATTCCAGTATTCTATGGATTTATCTTTGTTAGCCTTTGCTTCGGCCTTCAATGCCGGATTCTCGATCGCTAACAAATAGTAATATCCAAGATAACTGTAACATTCAACCAAAGCCGAATTGTAATGAGGATCGTTTTTGCTTTCCAATAAAGCAGCCACTTCCTCATAGAAAGGTTTCGCAAGTCCTTGAGTGGTTTCAGGATCCAGTGCAGAATTGGCACGAGCTCTCCAAAAGTTACCCAAGTAGTTGTCCGGTGCTGCTTCCGCAATTGCGTGGAAAACAGAATCGGCAGACATCAACGCCTGCTTGCGTTCTTCAACAGTGATTGTCAATGAATCAGGTTGCGTACCAGCACCGTAATAAAGTCTGCCAACTTGGAACTGTAAGTCAGAAGCAAGAGCCGATTTACCATTCGCTTTTCTGGCAAGAGTTGCATATTCTTGCGCTTCGGGAAGTTTGTCAGCATCCAGATACGCATTTCCGATAGCTACCAAAAGTTCCACATTCTTTTTATTCTTACCCTTTATCAGATGCTCGGCTTCTTCAGCAGCCTGTGCCGGATTCGTCTGGATAGTTCCTTTCAATTTGGCAACTTCCGCCCGCCATTCGGCATCAGATGATTGCGCATAGAGCGCCCCAACAGCTATAAACGCTCCAGCTAAAAACATTTGTACTCGTTTCATGATAGTCTCTAATTTTAGTTATTATTCGTCTTTCACATGGACAATACGCACCGGCTGTGTAGCCGGAACAAGTCCGGATTTTAATATAATCCTCTGCCCCTTGTCGGATGTCATAAAAGAAGCAAATCCCCAAGGCAGCCCACTTCGAGGATCGTTCAGTAATGCATAGATGGATCGCGCCAGCGGATAATTACCGTAGAACAGATAGGCCTGGTAAGGCTTATAGCTATTCGCAGGAGTTGCCACATCTTCAGCACTGACTGCCATCACTCTGATCTCTTCACGAAAAGAAAGATTGGTCGTATCACTGCGGTTGCCCAACCAGTTTACTCCAATAACTCCCATGGCATCAGGATTCTTCGCTACATAGTC